>NZ_JBIVNB010000012.1:0-272784 GCF_044753345.1 Kitasatospora sp. NPDC088391 | reverse complement strand
ACCAGCAAGACCATCGTCGCCGTCAACAAGGACCCCGAAGCCCCCATCTTCGACCTCGTCGACTACGGCATCGTCGGCGACCTCTTCCAGGTCCTCCCCCAACTCACCGAGCAGGTCAAGACCGGCTGACACCCCGTCACCGCAGCCGAAGGGCGCGACCGGCTCCGGTCGCGCCCTTCGCGCGTGCTCCCGAACGGCTTGCTCCGGGCCGGGCAGGGCCTGGCAGGGCCGGTCACCAGTCGCGCGGGGCGATCAGGTCCTCCGAGTCGGCGTCGGGGAAGCCGTAGGCGCGGGCGATCTCCCGGAAGTCCGCGCCGATCTGTTCGCGGGCCACGGTCTCGATCTCGCTGTCGGCGTCCTGGAGTTCGGCGTCGAGGTCGTTGAAGCGCTCGGTGGCGGCGTGCGTCAGCACGTACAACTCGTCGAGCGTGCGCGGCCGTTCGGCCTCGATCCGCTCGCAGAGGGCGCGCAGGATGCCGCAGCCCTTCTCCACCAGGTGGGCGGGGTAGTACCCGTCGCCCGCCATCGCCCGCAGGAAGGCGTACTGCGCCATCCGCTCATCGGTGACCGCCACCGGGCCGCTCCGTCCGTTCGGGGATGTGTCCGGACCGATCATCCCCCGGGGCACCGACAGCGGCCGCCCGGTCAGACGACCGGGCCACCCAGCAGGTCCTCGACGTCCCGGCGCGGGGTGGCCGCTCCGGGCGGGCCGTAGCCGACCCGCAGCACCACCTGGATCGATCCGGTGCCGGGGCCGCCGTCGGGATCGCGCAACGCGCCGCGGGTGTCGGGCAGTTCGACGGCCTGGTGCAGGACCGACACCCGCAGGCCGCGGGCGGTCGCCAGCAGCCAGACCCGTTCCATCGCCTGCCCGGCCCGCAGCCAGTCGGCGGGGGTGTCGCCCGCGGTGGCGACCGTCGCCACCTGCGGCAGCGCCTCGAAGCGCTCGGGGTGGTCGGGGCCGTGCCCGGCGAAGTCCCGGACGGGAACCCGGGATTCGGGGTCCTGCGGGCCGAGCGCCCGCTCCGGGATGCCGTCGGCGGCGGGCTCCTCGCGCAGCCAACTCCCGGTCTCCGCGCGGCGGGCCGCGTCCCCGGCGATCCGCGCCTCCGCCTCCGCGGTCAGCGCCAGCACCCGGCGGGCCCCGGCCTCCTCCAGGAACTCCAGCACCGCGCCCTCCGCGGCGGCCGCGGCGATCAGCTCGCCGACCACCGCCTCCGGCACGTCCCGGTTCCCGAACGGCTCCCTACTGGAGTGCCGCCGCCCGATCGCGTCCGCCAACTCGGCCGGCGGGTACGGCACTCCGCGCGGACCGAAGCGCAGCACCGCGACGGGCCGCTCCTCCGCGCCCGCCCCGTCCGTCCCGTCTGCCCGGTCCGCCAGGTCCGCCCGGTCCGGCAGCAGTTCCGTCCCGACGGGCAGGCCGTTGCGGGCCGCGGCGGCCCGCAGGTTGAACAGCGCCGCGCCCACCGACACCAGCAGCGCGCGCCCGTCCGGGTCGGCCAGCGGCACCGCCCGCGTCCGGTCGGCGAACACCAGCACGCCGGAGCCGTCCTCGGCCGAACGGAACCGCCAGGGCTGGCTGTTGTGCAGCGAGGGCGCCGCGCCCGCCGCCGCGACCAGCTCCCGCAGCTCGCCCGCGTCCAGTACCTTCCCCGCCCCTGCTGTCGCCCCGGTCATCGCGGATCACTCCTCGGGCCCGTCCTGCCTGGTCTTCCTGCTCCGAGCCTCCGCCCGGGCCCGCGCCGCCGGTAGGGCCCAAAGGCCCGCCCCCGGACGACCACCGGCCCCTGTCCGCGCCCACTCCCACCGGCGGCACCCGCCCGCCCGGCAAACCCGTTGACAGCGGGCTGCTACGGGTACGTAACGTGACCCGCATGAGCACCCGCATAGCCCTGCTGACCGGCCGCACCATGCCCCTCGACGTGCCGGAGGACGAACTCCTGCTCCGGGCCCTGACCGACCGCGGCCTGAGCGCCGACCTCGTACCCTGGGACGAGCCCGCCGACTGGTCCGGGTACGGCCTGGCCCTGGTCCGCACCACCTGGGACTACTCGCAGCGCCACGAGGAGTTCCTGGCCACGCTGCGGGAGATCGGCGGGCGGACGAAGCTCCGCAACCCGGTCGGCCTGGTCGCCTGGAACAGCCACAAGGGCTACCTGCTGGAACTCGCCGCCGCCGGCGTGCCCGTGCTGCCCACCCGCCTGGTCCCGGCTGGCGCCGACCGGGATCAACAGGCCGACGCGCTGGCCGCGTTCGGCACCGGCGCCGCCCTGGTGGTCAAGCCCGCCGTCTCGGTCGGCGCCCGCGACACCATCCGCACCACGGCCGACGCCCCGGCCGCGGCCGCCCACCTGGCGGAGCTGACCGGGTCGGGGCGCGACGCCCTGGTCCAGCCGCTCGCCGAGTCGGTCCTCACCCGTGGCGAGACCTCGCTGGTCTTCCTCGGCGGCGAGTTCAGCCACGCCGTCCGCAAGGCCGCCGCGCCCGGCGACTACCGCATCCACCAGTACCTCGGCGGCACCGTCCACCCGCACGACCCGTCCGGGGCCGAACTCGCCGCCGCCGAGGCCGCGTTGGCGGCCGCGCCGCACGCCGGTCAGATCGAGTACGCCCGGGTCGACCTGGTCCTCGACGCGGCGGGCGAGCCGTGCCTGATGGAGCTCGAACTGATCGAACCCGAGCTGTTCCTGTTCCAGCAGGACGCCGCGCCCGCCGGCCGCTACGCCGCCCGGATCGAGGCCCTGCTGACCGACTGACCGACCGGCCCCACGACGCTCCCGGCCCTACGACGCTCCCGGCCCGGCGGCGCGGCTCAGGGACCGGCGGTCCGGCGGACGAACACCTCCAGCCGGGCCGCCTCCAGCGCCGTCGCCACCGCGCCCAACAGCACCGCGTCCTCGCCCAGTTCGCTCGCCACCAGCCGGGGCCGCAGCACGCAGACCCGCCGCAGCGCGTCCTCCAGCGGCGGCAGCAGCAGGTCCGCGCTGCGGCCCAGGCCGCCGCCCAGCACCACCAGCTCCGGATCGGCGACCGCCGCCACCACCGCCACGGCGAAGGCGAGTTGCTCCGCCTCGCGGGCGACCGCCGCCAGCGCCGCGGGCTCCCCGGCCCGGGCCGCCGCGAACACCTGCGCGGCCGTCGACGCCCCCGCCAGCCCGCGCCGCCGCGCGTCCCGGACCACCGCCCCGGCGGCCACCAGCCCCTCCAGCTCCGCGCCCTGACCTTCCGTCACTCCTTCTCCTAGCCAGGGGAGTTGCAGCATGCCGATCTCCCCGGCCGCACCGCGCGCCCCCGTCCACAGCTCGCCGCCCCGGACCAGACCGACACCGAGGCCGGTACCGACCAGCAGGTACGCGAAGACCGAACTCCCCCGCCCCGCACCGTAGGTGTACTCGCCCAGGGCCGCCAGGTTCGCGTCGTTGCCGACCTCCACCGGCACGCCCAGGCCGTCCCCGATCCGGTCGAACAGACCGGGCCGGGCCCAGCCCGGCAGGTGCGCGGCGTGCCGCACCACCCGGCTGCGCGCGTCCCACACCCCCGGGCTGCCGATCACCGCCCGGACCACCGCCCCGTCCGCCAACCCGGCGTCCGCGACCGCCTCGCGCGCGGTGGCGACCAGCGCGTCGGCGACCGCCGCACCCGTCCGGCCCCGGTTCGGCACGTCCCGGCGTGCCACCACCCGGCCCGCCAGGTCCGCGACCGCGACCCGCAGCCGGGCCCGGCCCACGTCCACCCCGAGCACGTGCCCGGCCGCCGCGTCCGCCCGGTACAGCACCGCCGTCCGGCCCCGCTCGGGCGCGAACGTGCCCGCCTCCCGGACCAGTCCGGCCGCCGCCAGCGAACCCAGCGCCGCCGACACCGTCGGCTTCGACAGGCCGGTGTCCCGGGCCAGTTGGGCCCGCGAGGACGGGCCGCCGGTGCGCAGCAGCTCCAGCAGCAGCCACTCGTTGTTGCTGCGCAGCCGCTGCCGGCTCCACCGGGCGGGCTCCGGCGGCACCCCGCCGATCCGCCGGGGCTCCGGTTCCTGCGGGTGGTCCACGGCCTCATCCTCCGCTCCGGCGACCCCGCCCGCCCCTCCGGCGGCGCCGCCACTGAACGTCCACGACCGGGCCGCGCACCAGGCACGCGCCCCGCACCGCCCGGCATCGGCCCGCACCCGGCACCCGCGGCACGGCGATGGTATCCGCCGACCGGGCCCGCCTGACGTACCGTACGGACCATGGAATTCCGCCACCTGGGCCGCAGCGGCCTGATCGTCAGCGAGATCGCCTACGGCAACTGGCTCACCCACGGCTCGCAGGTCGAGGAGGACACCGCGGCCGCGTGCATCCGCGCCGCCCTCGACGCGGGCATCACCACCTTCGACACCGCCGACGTGTACGCCGAGACCCGCGCCGAATCGGTGCTCGGCCGCGCCCTCAAGGGCGAGCGCCGCGAGGGCCTGGAGATCCTCACCAAGGTGTTCTGGCCCACCGGCCCCGGCCGCAACGACCGCGGCCTGGGCCGCAAGCACGTCATGGAGTCCATCGACGGCTCGCTGCGCCGCCTGCAGACCGACTACGTCGACGTCTACCAGGCGCACCGCTACGACCCCTCCACCCCGCTGGAGGAGACCATGGAGGCGTTCGCCGACGTGGTCCGCTCCGGCAAGGCGCTCTACATCGGCGTCTCCGAGTGGACGGCCGGGCAGATCCGGGCCGGGCACGCGCTGGCCCGCGAACTGCGGGTGCCGTTCGTCTCCAGCCAGCCCCAGTACAGCGCGCTGTGGCGCGTCATCGAGGGCGAAGTCGTGCCCACCTGCGAGGAGTTGGGCATCGGCCAGGTGGTCTGGTCGCCGATCGCACAGGGTGTGCTCACCGGCAAGTACCGGCCGGGCGCCGAACCGCCGGCCGGCTCCCGGGCCACCGATGACAAGGGCGGCGCCAACTTCGTCGCCCGCTGGCTGCGTCCCGAAGTCCTGGAGCGCGTCCAGCTGTTGGGCCCGCTCGCCGAGGAGGCCGGGCTCTCGCTCGCCCAGCTCGCCGTCGCCTGGGTGCTGCAGAACCCGAACGTGTCGGCCGCGATCATCGGCGCCTCCCGGCCCGAACAGGTCACCGAGAACGTCAAGGCCGCCGGGGTGAAGCTGGAGCCCGCACTGCTCGCCCGGATGGACGAGATCCTCTCCCCCGTCGCCGAGTTCGACCCGGCGAAGACCGCCGAGAACGCCCCGAAGGCCCGCCCCTGACGGACCCCGCCCCGGGGCTCTGACCCCTCTGCCCCGCTCCTGCTCCTGCTCCTGCTCCTGCTCCTGCTCCTGCTCCTGCTCCTGCTCCGCTGCCTGTCCGGTCGGCGTTCACCGCGGCCGGGCAGGCGGCGGGTCGGGGCGGAAGGCGACGACGGCGATGTCGTCGCGGACGTCGGCGACCCGGCCGACCAGGTGGTCGCAGAGGTCGGCGAGCGGGCGGTGGCGGGCTTCGGCGGCGGCCGCGCAGAGTCGGGCGATGCCGTCGCCGAGGTCCTCGCCGGGGACTTCGACCAGGCCGTCGGTGTAGAGCAGCAGGGTCTCGCCGGGGGCGACGGGGTGGCGGTGCGTCACCCGGGGGCGGCGCGGGTCGACGCACAGCGGGACATCGGCGTCCTCGGCGGCCAGCAGCCGGGGCGGCCCGTCGACGGGGACCAGGACGGGCGGCGGGTGGCCGGCGTTGGCCCACTGGAGTTCCCAGCCGCCGTCCGCGCCGCGCCGCACCAGCCGGGCGTGCACCGCGGTGGCGAAACTGCCGACGCCCAACCCCTCGGCGGCGGTGTCGAGTTCGCGCAGGGTGTCGGCGGGCGTGTGGGCGTGGGTGCGGGTGTAGGCGATGGAGCGCAGCATCGCGCGCAGCTGGCCCATGGTGGTGGCGGCGGCCAGGTCGTGGCCGGCCACGTCGCCGATGGTCATCGCGAGCGAGCCGTCGGGCAGCGCGAAGGCGTCGTACCAGTCGCCGCCGACCTCGGCGTTGCGGCTGCCGGGCTGGTAGCGGGCGGCGAACGCGGCGCCGCCGATCTCGGGCGGGGTGGTGAGCATGGCGCGCTGCAGGACGACGACGGCGTGCCGGGCGCGCTGCAGGGCGAGGGCCTGGCGCAGCGGGGCCTGGGCGCGTTGCAGGACTTCGTGCTGGAGGTCGATGTCGGCGGGTCCGGGCGGCGGGGCGTCCTCGCAGCACGCGGTGGCGGCGAGGGCGACGACGGCGCCGTCGACGACGATCGGCAGCAGGGTGAGGGCGGTGGCGCGGGTGGCGCGCAGCCACCGGGCGGAGATGTCGGGGACGGTGCCGTCGGGCAGTTTTCCGGCGGTGAACCGGAACTGTGCGGGGCGGCGGTCGGAAACCGCTTTCCGGGCGTGCTCGCCGAGGGTGAAGGTCTGCCGTCCGAGTGGGGGCAGCGGGGGCAGTCCGGGGCGGGCGACGGCGGCGATCCGGGTGGCGACGACCCGGCCGGCGGCGGCGTCGGGTTCGGGCAGCAGGTAGACGGCGCAGACGTCGGTGAGGTCGGGGACGAGGGTGGCGGCGAGGGCGGCGAAGGCGTCCTCGGCGCGGTCGGCCTCGGTGACGGCGCCGGCCCGGGCGAGCAGGCGTTCGCGCAGGCGGTTGCGCCACTGGTCCTCGATGTCGGCGGTGGTGCCGATCCATTCGGTGCCTTCGCCGTCGCGGACCACGGGGACGGCGCGGGAGCGGACGTGCCGGTAGCCGCCGTCGGCGGAGCGGACCCGGAAGGTGTGCTCGAAGACGGCGGGCAGTTCCAGGGCGGCGACCCAGCGGGCGGCGACGCCCGCGCGGTCCCGGGGGTGGACGGCGTCCAGCCAGTCGGCGTCGACGGTGGCGGGGAAGGGGCGGCCGGTGAGGTCCTGCCAGCCGGGCACGAGTTCGCTGGTGCTGCCGTCGGCGCCGACGACCCAGACCATCCGGGCGGCGGCGGCCGTCAGGGCCTCGTAGCGCTGCAGGGCGTGCAGGCGCTCGGCGGAGAGGCGTTCCGCCTCCAGGGCGGAGTGCAGTTCGGCGGTGGTGTCGATGGCGGCGGCGAGGACGCCGGGGCCGTGCCGGGTCGCGGCGGGCGAGCAGGAGTACACGAAGTGCCGGTGGGTGGCGCGGCCGGCCCGGCAGCCGAGGGTGCGGTGCGCGGTGACCTGCCGGGCGGTGCCGTCGGCCAGGACGGCGTCCAGGGTGGCGAGGAGGCGGTCCGCGCCGGGTTCGGTGAACACCTGGTGCGCGGGCCGGTCGAGCGGGCGGTCGCCGAACAGGTCGCGGAAGGCGTCGTTGTAGTAGACCAGCCGGTGGTCGGGGCCGGCGGTGAGGGCGATCGCGACGATGGCGCGGTCGAACACCTCGGGTGTCAGGTGCGGTGGCAACACCCGGTGGTCCTCCTCCCGCCCGCCCGGGGGCGGGGCGTCGGTGTCGCTCCGATGCCTGCGGCCCGGGCCGGTGCGGGGGTTCCGCACGGGTCCGGGCCGTCGGGGCCGGTGTCGGTGCCTCTGCGGTCAGGCGAGCAGCTTCTGCTTGGCCTGCCGGAACTCCTCCTCGGAGATCGCGCCGCTGTTCTTGAGGTCGGCGAGTCGGGCGAGTTCGTCGACGTGCCGGGGGCCGGCGTTCCGGTCCTCGGTGCCGGCGGCTTTTCGGATGTAGTCCTGGAAATCGCTTTCCGCCTGCACGGCGAGTGCCCGGTCGCGCTGGCCCATCTCCTTGCCGCGGGCGATCAGGTAGACCAGGACGCCGAGGTACGGGAGGAGGATCACGAAGATCGTCCAGCCGGCCTTGCCCCATCCGCCCATGTCGTGGCTGCGGAAGATGTCGGTCAGCACCTTGAAGAGCAGGAAGAACCAGAGGATCCAGAGGAACAGCCAGAGCATCGTCCAGAACAGGTTGAGCAGCGGATAGTCGTCCATCGCCCGGCTCCCTTCCACAGGTCGTTGCACAGGTCATACGAGTGGTATCACCGCCGTTCGGGCGTCGCACTTCGGCGGGCGGCCCGGTCCGGGTCGGGCGACGATGGGACGGACGAGGTGGCCTGGTGCGGCCAGGTGTCAGGTTCGGCGGCCCGGGAGGCACGGATGGACGGCGCGCGAACGGTCCGGGCGTCCGGGGCGGGCGAGGTGACGCCGGACCGGCTGACGGCGCTGCTGGCCGAACTGACCCGGATGCTGCTGGCCGCGAGCGGCGAGGGCGCGTCGGAGTTGGAGCACGCGGTGGCGGGGGTCGCGGCGGGCTTCGGCGCCCGCACCTCGATGGTGCTGGTGCCGGACGGCGCGACCCTGACGGTGCTGGTCGGCGGCGAGACCCGGACCGTCGCGGTAAGGGCTTTCCCGGACGTCGCGCGGCTCGACAAGGTGGCCGCGCTGAAGCCCTGGACCCGGGACGTCGGGCGGGGCCGGTACACCCTCGCCGAGGCCGAGCGGACCCTCGCCGCGATCGACGGCTCGCCCGCGCCGTACCCGTGGTGGCTGAAGGGCCTGGGCATCGTGCTGTTCTCGGTCGGGTTCGCGCCGCTGATGCAGCCCACCTGGTACGAGGTCGGCAGCACCGCCGCCCTGGCCCTGGTCACGGCCGCGCTGGCGCTCGCGGCGGGCCGGTGGCCCCGGCTGGCGAAGGTGCTGCCGCTGGTCGCCGCGACGGCCGTGTCGGTGCTGGTGCTGGAGGTGTTCGCCCGGACGCCCGCGCACGGCGGCGCGGTGCTGCTGATGCTGCCCGCACTGTTCTACTTCGTGCCCGGCGACCTGCTGTCCGCCGCCGCCACCGAACTCGCCGCCGGGTTCGTCACCACCGGCGCGATCCGCCTGGTGTACGCGGCGTTCCTGCTGCTCCAGCTGTACCTGGGCGTGATGCTGGGCGTCTACGCGACCGGCGGCGACACCTCGGCGCTGTTCGACCTCGCCGCGCACGCCGACCTGCCGCGCTGGGCGACGTTCCTGTCCTGGGTGGTGTTCACGGTCGGCACGGTGCTGGCGTTCGCGGTCCCGTGGCGGCTGCTGCTGCCGCTGCTGGCGACGGTCTACCTGACGGTGGGGGTGCAGTCCGCGGCGACGAAGCTGGTCGGCGAGGTCGGCGGCACCTTCGTCGCGGCGGCCTTCCTCGGGGCCCTCGCCACCGTGCTCGCCCGGCGGCCGGCCGCGCCGCCGCGGCTGCTGCTCGCCCTGCCCGGCTTCTTCACCCTCACCGTGGGCTCGCTCGGCATGCGCGGCCTGACCAGCCTGGCCGGCGGCCATCCCGTGCGGGGCTTCCACGACCTGCTGTCCATGGTCACCACGGTGGTCGCGATCGCCGTCGGCCTGCTGTTGGGCGCCGTCCTCGCCCAGCGCCCCCGCCCGCTGCCCTGACGGGCCGCCCGCCGCCGGGCCCGCCCGGGCACCCGTCCGGGTTCCGGGGGGGGCGGCCCGGCGTGGCCCGCTACCGCGCCGTGGCCCCGTAGCAGGGCAGGTCCAGGGCGGCCGGGTCCATCGCGGGCAGCCACTGGCCGTTCCTGGGGAGCACCGGCGTCAGCACGATCCCGGGCGGGTCGGCGCGCAGGGCGGCCCGGTAGCGCAGCGGCCGGTGCGGGGCCGGTCCCCCGTCCGGCGTGCCGTCCCGCCGCTGCCGGGCCTGCTCGTTCAACGCGAGGTAGGCGCGGCCCAGTCGGGGTTCCCAGGCGGCGAGGTCGTACGGGTCGGCGGGGACCAGGTAGCGGGCGCCGGCGTCGATCAGCAGGACGACCAGGCGGGCGATCGCCGCGGGACGGTCCAGGCCGGCCGGGACGCGGTCGAGGGCGTCGGCGAGGGCCCCGGTGACGCGGAGCAGGGCCTCGTTGAAGTCGAGGCTGTGCTCGCCCTCGGCCTGGATCAGCACGGCCCGGGACTCGCCGGTGACGGCGAGGAAGCAGGGGTGCCGGCTGCCTTCGGCCGGGCGGTCCGTGTGGTCGTCCCAGACCACGGGGGTGTCGCCGAGCCGGGCCCGGGCGGGCCAGTCGATCCGGCCGTCGGGGCCCACCGCGGCGGTGCCGAGCGGGTGTTCGGCGACGGTGAGGATCTCGATCCGGGCCGCGACCACGGTGTCCGGCCGCGGGTGGAGGACCAGCCTCCCGGCCGCGCCGTCCCAGTGCAGGCCGCCGGTGGAAACCTCGGCCGGGGTGGTGGTGGCGAGCGGCAGCGGCCCGACGGGGTGGGCGGCGTCCATCCGCCCGAGCGCCACCGGCACCAGGGCGGCGGCCCGCAGGACGGCCTGCCGGTCGGGGAACGGCCGGTGCTGGACGGGGTCGGCGACCGCCGCCCTCGGCGGGGCGGCCTGCTCCGGCAGGACCACCTGACCCGGCCGGACGGCCGCGTCCGGCAGGGCAGTTGTGGCCCAGGGGACGGCGACGGTCCCGTCCGGACCCGGGGTGATGGTGGGCCCGCCCGGTCCCGGGGCGGTGCCGATCCGTCCGATCACGCCGATGTGCTCGCTCATGCGCTGTGCCCTTCCCGCGCCCCGCACGGCGCGTTCCCCCGCGCGGCACGGACCGGGTCCGGTCGGTGCCGCGCTCTGTCCCGGCGCTCGCCTCGGGCGGCCGGGGGACAGCGTACGGGGCGTCGGCCGCTCCCGGCGAGGGGTGCGCAAGGGGCGGCCAACGGCACCCGGTTCAGCGGTCGTTGGGCGAGATCCGCCAGGCCAGCAGGACGACCAGGAAGGACGCGGCGCTGAATCCGGTGCACCACCAGGCGGTGGCGACGTGGCCGCGCATCCAGGCGTCGGTGGCGACCGTCAGGGCCCACAGCTGGCCGATCACGATGGTGATGACCAGGGCGAGCCGGGCGGACAGGATCGCGGAGCGCTCCGGCTGCTGGTCGGTGCCCGCGCCGGGGCCGGGGCCGGTCGCGGTGACGCGGGGGTCGGCGTAGCCGGAGGTCGACCGGATCTGCGGATACCGTTCGTGGACGGGCCGGTTGAGCCGGGGCTCGTCGCTGCCCGGGTGGTAGTCCTCGGGGTAGTGGCCCTCGGGAACGCTCATCGCCCACCTCCGCAGCTTTCTTGACGGCACGTCAATTCACTTTCGGGGATGGTCATTTGCCGCTCTTCCGGCTCGCGCAGCCCGCCCGGTCGGCGAGTTGCGGGTCGCGTTGGCGCAGACCCCGGCACAGGCCCTCCTGCTCGTCCTCGCCGGAGCGGGCGGTGCCGACCGCCCAGACCGCGCCCTGGGCATCCTCGACCATCACCACCTTGGGCAGCGGGCGGGGCGGCGGGCCGCCGGTGACCTCGCCGGTCCGGGAGTCGAACTTCCCTTCGTGGCAGGGGCAGTAGAGGTCGCCGTCGGTGCCCTCGTCGCGCCGCCAGAGCACCCCGCAGGCGAGGTGGGTGCAGACCGTGGAGTAGCCGACCAGGGTGCCGTCGGGCAGCCGGATCGCCATCGCCCGGTCGTCCTCGCCGGGGTAGTCGAAGCTGATCGCCTGGCCGGGCTCCAGCCGGTCGGCGACCTTCACCGCGCCCGCCTCGCCGTCGCCGTGGCGGTGCAGCACCCCGGCGGAGACGACGGTGGAGCCGACCACCAGGCCGCCGGAGACGGTGGCGACGATCCGCAGGTAGTCGCGGCGGGTGGTCAGCGGGTCGGCGCTGATCCGTTCGCGCAGCGCGGCCCGTTCGGCCCGGCGGCCGTCCTCGGCGCCGTCCGGCTCGGGCGGGTTGACGGGGCCGCTCACGCCGGTACTCCGTTCCCGGGCGTGGGCCGCCCGTTGACCTCGATCAGGTTCAGCATCCCGCCGGGGACGGGGGTGCGGCGCTCGGCCGGCACCACCATGGCGACGCCGGTGGAGACCGTGGTGTCGCCGAACGCGAACAGCGTGGAGACGTCCACGCCGGGGCGCTCGGCCTGCAACTCCTCGACGGTGCCGTAGAACAGCGCGCCGGTCGGGCAGACCGTGGCGCACATCGGCGCCAGCCCGTAGGAGGTGCGGTCGTAGCAGAGGTTGCACTTCATCTGGAGCTTGGCCTCCAGATCGATCTTGGGGACGCCGAACGGGCAGGCGCTGACACAGTTCGCGCAGCCGATGCAGCGGGTCGGGTCGGCCTCCTGGACGACGCCGTCCGCAGTGATCAGGATCGCCTCGGCCGGGCAGACCTCGGCGCACGGCGCGACCGGGTCCTGGCAGTGCATGCAGACGGTCGGCAGCGAGGCCACCGAGCGGCCCTCGTCCGGGTAGTCGAGGTGGATCATCGACTTGCCGCGGTGCGAGTCGCATTCGCGGCACGCCGACACGCAGGCCTGGCAGCCGATGCAGCGGCCGGGGTCGATGAAGATGGTGCGTCCCAGCATCGGCGGTCAGCCCCTCTCGGCGGTGCCGCGGCCCTGCGGCGAGGTCGGCGGCAGCGGGTCGGTGCGCGAGACCTGGGCCTCCGGGTAGGCCTCCCGGCCCGGCGGCACCGGTGGCGCGGGCACCGGGTCGATCGTCTCGGCGCGCTCGATCCGGACCGCGCACACCTTGTACTCGGGGATCTTCGAGCGCGGGTCCAGGGCGTCGATCGTCAACTCGTTGGCCGCGACGGGGTACGGCCAGTGGTAGGGCACGAAGACGTGGTCGGGGCGGATCGCCTCGGTCACCAGCGCGGGCAGCACCGAGGTGCCGCGCCGGGTCGTCACCCGCACCGGGTCGCCGTTGGCGAAGCCGTGCGACGGGTGGACCTCGACCCAGGGGCGCGGCGTCTGCTCGACCAGGCCGCCCAGCCGCCGGGTCTGGTTGCCGGACAGGAAGTGCGCGACGGTGCGCCCGGTGGTCAGCGTCATCGGGAAGTCGTCGCTGTACGGGTCGGCCGGCGGGTGCCACTCCACCACCTGCAGGTGGACCTTCCCGTCCGGGTGGTACGTCCGGCCGCCCTCGAACAGCCTCGGCGTTCCCGGGTGTTCGAGGCTCGGGCAGGGCCAGGCGATGCCGCCGGTCCGCTCCAGCCGCTCGTAGGTGATGCCGTAGTAGTCGATGACGGTGCCGGCCGAGGCGCGGCGCAGCTCGTCGAAGACCTCGCGGGAGCCCTCGAAGGCGAACTTGCTGCCCTGGCCGAGGCGTCGGGCGAGTTCGCACAGCACCCAGGTGTCGGTGCGCACGCCCTCGGGCGGCTCCTGCGCCTTGTTGTGCTTGACCACGCGGGCCTCGGCGTTGGCCATCACGCCCTCGTCCTCGGCCCAGGTCGTGACGGGGAAGACCACGTGCGCGTTGGCGGCAGTCTCGGAGAGGAAGAAGTCGAACTGGGCGTGGAACTCCAACTGGTCGTAACCGTCCTTCACCACCGCGTAGTTGGGCAGCGAGACGAAGGGGTTGTTGCAGACGCCGATCAGGCCGCGGATCTCGCCGCGCTGCATCTGCCAGACCATTTCCATCATCGACGTTCCGGCCTGCGGGAGTTCGGACTCCTCGATGCCCCAGATCGCGGCGACCTGGCGGCGGTGCGCCGGGTCGTTGATGGAGCGGCCGCCGGGCAGCAGGTCGGACTTCTGGCCGTGCTCGCGGCCGCCCTGGCCGTTGCCCTGGCCGGTGATGGTGCCGTAACCGGCGCCCGGGCGGCCGAGGTTGCCGGTGGCGGTGCACAGGTTGATGACGGTCAGGCAGTTCTCGACGCCCTGGGTGTGGTGCTCGATGCCGCGCGCGTGCCAGGCCATCGCCCGCCGCGCCCGGCCGAACACCCTGGCCACCTGGACGACTTGCTCCTCCGGGATGCCGCAGATCTCGGCGGCGCGGCTGGGCGGGTACGCCTTGACGGTGGCCCTGACCTCGTCCCAGCCGGTGGTGTGCGCGGCGAGGAACGCCTCGTCGGTGAGGCCCTCCTCGACGATGACGTGCAGCACCGCGTTGAAGAACGCCGCGTCCGTACCGGACTTGAGGGCGACGTGGATGTCGGCGGTCCGGGCGACGGCGGTCTCCCGCGGGTCGACGACGATCAGGGTGGCGCCGCGGTCGCGGGCGCCCCACACGTACTGGGTCATCACCGGGAAGCACTCGCCGACGTTGGAGCCGGCGATCAGCAGGCAGTCGGTCTGCAGGATGTCGGAGAACGGGTTGGCGGCCCGGTCGATGCCGAAGGCCAGCTTGTTGGCGCCCGCCGCGCTGACCATGCAGAGCCGGCCGTTGTAGTCGACGTGCCGGGTCTTCAGCGCGACCCGGGCGAACTTGCCGACCAGGTACGTCTTCTCGGAGAACAGGCTGGCGCCGCCGAGCATCCCGAAGGCGTCCCGGCCGCTCTCCTGCTGGATGCGCCGGACCTCGGCGACCGTGTGGTCCAGCGCCTCCTCCCAGCTCACCTCGCGGAACGGCTCGTCGCGGCTGCGGCGCAGCAGCGGCGCGGTCAGCCGGTCCGGGTGGTTGACCTGCTGGTAGGCGTTGATGCCCTTGGGGCACAGGCGCATCCGGTTGATGTCGTGGTTGCGCGGCTCGACCCCGAACACCTTGCCGTGGCCGTCCACCCGCAGGTACATGCCGCACTGCACGCCGCAGAAGCAGCAGTGGGTGGGGACCAGGGTCTGCTCGGTCTGGTCGGCCCGCCAGGCGGCGGCGGGCAGACCGCCCGCGTCGCGGAAGCCGCGGGTGCCGAGCGGGGCGACGCTCGGGTCCAACGGGACGTGTTCGGCGGTCACTTGAAGCCTCGCTTGACGTCGGAGAGGTAGGCGGTGCCGCGCAGCACCCGCTTGCAGCGCGGGCAGTACTCGGCCCACCCGTCGAAGGCGAGGTCGAGGTCGCGCATGGTGGCGCGCAGGTTCTGCACGGCGGCGACGGTGTCGATCGGCTGCCCGCAGCGCCGGCACGCCTGGAGTTCCTGCTCGTCCGTTCCCCGGCGCCTGGCCGTGTACTTGAACAGCTGCATGCCGACGGCGGCGGGGCGCTGCACGATGTGGAAGAACTTCCCGAACGGCAGGTAGACCAGGGTCAGCACCACCGACACCATGTGCAGGATCGCCAGGAACTCGTAGCCGCCGCCGTGCAGGAACATCTCGGAGAAGGTCAGCAGCAGGCCGGTCACCGAGATGGTGAGCAGTGCGAGCAGTGGCACGAAGTCGTAGCCGAAGCGCTGGCCGGTGGTCGCGGCGCGGTCCCGCATCCGGCGCCACAGGAAGTAGCCGGCGCCGCCGATCACCATCACGGCCGCCAGGTCGAGGCCGTGGTAGAGCGCCCAGCCGAGCAGGCTGCCGGAGTCGAAGCCGAACAGCTTGAAGCCCCACAGCCGCATCTCGTAGCCCGGGCCGTTCGCGCTGGAGGAGGTGAAGGTGAACCAGCCCCAGGTCAGCGGGAAGGTGATCGCGGCCGCCAGCAGGCAGCCCCAGAAGATCAGTTGGTGGGCGGCCCAGCGGGCGTGCGAGCGGGCGCCGAGGAACTTCTGGAAACCCAGGTAGGTGGCGATCATCTTCGGCAGCGCGGCGGGCGAGCGCTTCAGGTTCTCCCAGGACAGCGCCGCCTTCCAGCCCTCCGTGAACAGTCGGCGGGCGGCGGGCGCGGACACCCACACCATGTACCGGTAGACCACGCCGAAGGTCAGGAAGACCGTCGCCACCGCGTACGGCACCAGCGCCGAGTCGAAGTCCCGCAGGCCCCGGCTGCCGAGCACGATCGCCACCACCAGCAGCACGCTCGCCCCGGCGGCCACCCCCGAGGCGCGCAGCGCGGTCGAGGTGCCGCCCGGCAGGGCGGACGGTTCCGCCGGGTCCGGTCCGGCTGGTCCGTCCCCGGGGGGCGGCGGTGTCCCGGCCACGCGCACTCTCCTAGCTAGCGTCCGACGAGCTGATCGGACTGACGCCCCGTCAGCGACGTCCCTCCGCCCCGGACCTTAGGTGATCACCCTCCGTGTCCGCTCGACCACTGGTCCGACTGCGGCGCGCCACTGGGCCGTCCGGGCGAGCCGACGGCGCGCCGCCCGGCGCGGGGGGGGCGGGTGACCCGGCGACCGGGTGACCGGGTGGCCGGGTGGGCGACTGCGGGGGCGCGGGGCAGCTGCGCGAGGGCCTGGACGGGGACTGTGGGGGCGGAGACGGGGGCTGCGGGGGCTGCCCGCTCGGCACTGGCCCGACGAGGTGCCAGCAGTTAGGGTAGGGCTTCATGATGAAGGACGTACATAATTCCGGCACGGCCGAGGACCCGAACGGCCACCTCTACGACCCCGCGCTGCGCACCTCGCTGCACGCGTTCGCCCGGGGCGGCGACATCCTCCCGCTGGAGGCCGCCGCCGCCGTCCGCTCCGCCGCCCAGGCCCTCGACCGGCTCCGCTCCCACGGCGCGGGCGGCCGCGGCCTCAGCGCCGGCGCCCTCGACATCCTCACCCGCCTCGCCACCGCCGAGGACCGCGACCGCGGCCTCAGCGTCGGCGAACTCGCCCGGGCCGCCGGCGTCAGCTCCCGCAACGTCACCGGCCTGGTCGACACCCTCGAACGCGACCACCTGGTCCGCCGCGCCCAGGACCCGGACGACCGGCGCTCGGTCCGCGTCCTGCTCACCGTCGAGGGCGAAGCCTGGCTCGACGCCTTCCGGCAGCCCACCCAACGCGCCATGTCCGCCGTCTTCCGCGGCTTCACGCCCGAGGAACTCGCCGCTTTCCGCCATCTCTGCCTGCGCCTGGTCGCCAACCAGCACCTGATCGAACAGCACTTGAACGCCGGACGCTGAGCACCTGCCCGTCGCCCCCCGCCACCACATCCCGCCCGCCACCACACCCCGCCGCCCCGGCCCACGGAGGCCCGCCATGACCGGCACCGACCGACCGAACACCGCTCCCGACCGACCCGTCCGCCCCGCAGCCGACCACCCCGTCCGCGTCTACCACGAGGCCCGCTTCCGCGGCGACGTCGACACCGCCGCCGCTCAGACCGGCCCCGGGTTCGCCTTCCGCAGTCCCTTCGTCCGCTCCGACAGCCCGACCGGCCACCTCGACGGGCTCGACGGCCTGTTGCGCATCGTCACCTCGGTCGACCTGATCAGCGAGTTCTACGCTGAGGACCGGGCCACCCTGGTGTACGACGTCCACACCGCCTCGCCCGTCGGCACCCAGCACACCGCCGAACACTTCCGGCTCCGGGACGGACGGATCACCGGCATCGACCTGATCTTCGACGCCACCCCCTGGCACGCCCTGATGGCCGCCGCCGGACCGGCCGCCACCCGCCGCCCCGCCGAACCGGAGCCGCGCCCGGCGTAGCCGCCCGCCCCCGGCACCGCCTCACTCGGCACCACCAGCATCACCGCCGCCATCACTGTCGGCAGGCAGCAGCCGCGCCGTCGCGCAGTTGATCCACATGCCGCACGGCACCCGGCCGTCCGCCCCCGCCAACCGGCCGCACTCCCACTCGAACTCGGCCCGCAACGCGGACAGTTGGCCGCCGTCCAGGGCCACCAGGTCGTAGAAGCCCGCGGTGACGACCCGCCGGACCCGGTCCGGGCCACCGGCCCCGAGGTCGACCGCCACCGGTCCAGGACAGCGGGCCGAACCCGGCCGGCCCCAGCAGCCCTTCCAGGCCCTCCCGGCGGCGGGTCCGCCGGTCTCCGATCCGCGGCATCCGGCGCCCGGCCGGGGCCACGTCGGGGTACGGGCCGGCCAACTCCAGGAACAGCTCCACCGCGCCGCCGCCCACCGCGACCGCGAACGTGCCACCCGGCCGCAGCACCCGCGCCGCCTCCCGCACCACCTGCTCCACGTCCGCCATCAGCCTCAACGCCAGGTACGACACCACCGCGTCGAACGCGCCGTCCGCGAAAGGCCGTTGCTGTGCCCGCCCGACCCGCAGACCCGAGCCCGCGAGCGCCGGGCGGTGGCGGGCCGACCCGATCTCCGCCGCCGACAAATCGATCCCCGCCAGCATCTGCGCACCCCGGCCGCCCAGTTCCTCCAGCAGCGGCCCGTCCGCACACCCCAGGTCCAGCACGCCGCGCGCACCGGCCACCCGCACCGCCAGCACCTGGCGACCGGTCGAACCGCCCGGCGCCCGCACCCGCGGCCCTCTCCTCACTCATCCAGCCGACGTTCCAACTCCCCACCCGGGAAAGCCCGTCGGACCGACCGCGCCCGCGCACGGCGGACCGAAAACCGGGTGCGGGGACGGCGCCGGTCGGCCACCCTGGCGGCATGAGACGGAAGACCCCGCAGGAGAAGAAGCGGCTCAGCTACCTCAAGGACCGCCGCAACGCGTACGGCGAGAACGACAAGAGCTCCCGCCGGAACATCGCCCGCTCCCGCCGGGCCGACCACCACACGGTGCGCAACCGCGCACGTCTCGCCCTGGTCCGGGTACGCGCCTCCGAGGGCCAACTCGACGACTCCGAGGTCCTGTTCACCCGCCGCTCGACCGGCCGGTGGCGCAAAGCGCCCGACACCCCGCTCGCCGAAGTGGTCGCCGCCCGGCTGGAACGGCGCGTCGCCCTCGGCATCGACGCCCCGGAACGCAACGCCGCCCGCCTCGCCCGCGTCCGCCGCCACCTGGCCCGGCACCCCGACCGATAACCGCACCACCCGGCAACCGGGCCGCAATCCCCCGAATAGCCCGCCCCGAAGGGAGTTGGGGAACGTCGACCGGCAGTAGGGCCCGACCGACCGTCAGTCCACCCTCGGGGCGGCCGTGCTGTCGCGCAGCACCACCTCCGCGAAAGCCTCGCTGACGTCCCGCCGGGCGCCCGGCTCGCGGAGCGCCAGGCGCACCGCGGACTCCCCCATCGCGACCAGCGGCAGCCGGACGGTGCTGAGCGCCGGAGCCAGGTCCGTCGCCAACGGGATGTCGTCGAAGCCCGCCACCGAGATCTCGCCCGGCACCGCGATCCCGCGCGCCCGCAGTTCGGCCAGCGCACCGGCCGCGCAGATGTCGGACAGCGCGATCACCGCCGTGGGCAAGGGAGTTCCACTCTCCCGGGCGACGTCCAGGATGCGCGCCATCGCGGCCTGACCGCCCTCCCGGGTGAACTCGGCCCGCTGGAGCATCCCTTCCGCCAGCTCCAGACCGGTCTGGCGCAGCCCCGTCAGGACGCCGTCGAGCCGGTCCACGGCCACCTGCATCCGCTCCGGGCCGGTGATCACCGCGAACCTGCGGTGGCCGAGCTGCTGCAGGGCATAGGTGAGGGAGGTCGCGCCGCTCTCGTTGTGGACGTCCACGGTGTCGTACTCGACGCCGTGCTCGGTGATCGCCACCACCCGGCCGCCCTGCTCCTGATAGACCGCCAGCGCCTCGTCCAGCTGCCGCCGCGCGGCGAAATCGGTGTACGCCGAGCCGGCCAGCACGATCGCCCGGGCCCGGTGCGCGTGCAGCGTCCGGATCGCCTCCAACTCCCGCCGGGGATCGCCGTCCGTGCTGACCACCAGCGACAGCAGGCCCGCCCGCGCGGCAGCGTCGCCCACCCCCCGGGCGATCCCGCCGAAGTACGGGTCCGCGACGTCGTGCAGCAGCACTCCGATCGTCGAACCCGTGGAGCGGGCCAGCGCCTGGGCCGGGGCGTTGGGCAGGTAGCCCAGCGCCTCCGCGCTGGCCCGGACCTTCGCGGACAGCTCCTCCGTCACCGACCGGGCCGAGCCGTTCAGCGCCCGCGAGGCAGTGGCCAGCGAGACCCCGGCGTGCCGGGCTACGTCCCCGAGAGTGACAGCCACCGATGCTCCTCGTTCCCTCGCGCTGCGCCCCGACGATCGAGGCCCCTTGATCGAGGCATCAGATTACCGCCCGGCCGGACTGCCTTGACCGCAGCGATCCGGCGGCCTAGCCTCGGCGATGGAAAGCGCTTTCCGAGGGCTCTTCGCGGCCACCTTGGAAAGCGCTTTCCATCAAGTCTCGCAACACCTCCGCCGGGTCGGTCGACCGCCCGGGCGAGCCGATCGGAAAGCGATTTCCGACCGGCTCGTCCGGGCTTCTTCGGGCCAGTGCGGAAAGCGCTTTCCAAACCTGCCCGTCCGGCGTCGATCGTCCGAGGCCGACCTGTCAGGTGCGGGGGCGAGCGGCCAGCGGGCCGCGCCCCGGCACCGTCCACGAAAGGACCTCCCTCATGTCCCGCAGGGTCATCGGCATCGTCATGAACGGCGTCACCGGCCGGATGGGCTACCGCCAGCACCTGGTGCGCTCGATCCTGGCCATCCGCGAGCAGGGCGGGCTGCCGCTCGGCGACGGCGAGGTGCTGTGGCCGGAGCCGATCCTGGTCGGCCGCAGCGCCGCCAAGTTGGCGGAGCTGGCGGCCCGGCACGGCCTGGAGCACTGGACCACCTCGCTGGACGAGGCGCTGGCCCACCCGCTGGCGGAGATCTACTTCGACGCCCAGGTCACCCCCGCCCGGGAGGGGGCGATCAAGGCCGCGATCGCCGCCGGGAAGCACGTCTACACCGAGAAGCCGACCGCCGAGTCCCTGGACGCCGCACTGGAGTTGGCGCGGCTCGCCCGGGATGCCGGGGTCCGCAACGGAGCGGTCCAGGACAAGCTGTTCCTGCCCGGCCTGCTGAAGCTCAAGCGGCTGGTGGACGGCGGGTTCTTCGGCCGCATCCTCTCCGTGCGCGGCGAGTTCGGCTACTGGGTGTTCGAGGGCGACTGGCAGGAGGCGCAGCGCCCGTCGTGGAACTACCGGGCCGAGGACGGCGGCGGCATGATCCTGGACATGTTCCCGCACTGGCGCTACGTGCTGGACGGGATCGTCGCCCCGGTCCGTTCGGTGTACGCGCACGCGGCGACGCACGTCCCGGAGCGGGTCGACGAGCGGGGCCGTCCGTACCGGGCGACGGCCGACGACGCCGCGTACGGGGTGTTCGAGCTGGAGGGCGGGATCGTCGCGCAGGTCAACTCCTCCTGGGCGGTGCGGGTGGACCGGGACGAGCTGGTGGAGTTCCAGGTGGACGGCACCGAGGGCAGCGCGGTGGCCGGGCTGCGCAACTGCCGGGTGCAGCACCGTGCGACGACCCCGAAGCCGGTCTGGAACCCGGACCTGCCGGCGACCGAGCCGTTCCGTTCGCAGTGGCAGCAGGTGCCGGACAACGGCGAGTTCGACAACGGGTTCAAGGTGCAGTGGGAGCTGTTCCTGCGGCACGTGGTGACGGACTCGCCGTACCAGTGGGACCTGCTGGAGGGCGCCAAGGGCGTGCAGTTGGCCGAGCTGGGCCTGCGCTCGGCCCGTGAGGGCCGCCGCCTGGACGTCCCCGAACTCACCCTCTGAGCCGTCCCTTCCCCCTTCTCGACCTCTACTCCCTCCCGACCCCTGCTCCCCTCCCCCGACCGCGATCCGTGCGATCGGCCGACCTCCGAGGTCTGACACCATGACGCATCTCGACCTTCCCGGCATCGGCCGGTACCGGCTGCGCGACCCGCAGCAGTTCCCCGTCCCGCCGGGGCCGTCCTCCTCCCGGGTGGCGTTCGCGGCCGCCCACGTGGTGGCCGATCCGCTGGGCGGCAACGCCCCGGGGGCGCCGGCGGCCGTGGACTGGGAGGCGACGATGGCGTTCCGCCACCGCCTGTGGTCGCTGGGCCTCGGGGTCGCCGACGCGATGGACACCGCGCAGCGCGGCATGGGCCTGGACTGGGCGGCGACCCGGGAGCTGATCGCCCGGGCGGGGGCGGAGGCGCGGGCTGTCGGCGGGCGGCTGGCCTGTGGCGCGGGAACCGACCAACTCGTCTCTGCGGAGGTGTCGTTGGCGGAGGTGGTGGCCGCGTACGAGGAGCAGTTGGCGGTGGTGGAGGCGGCCGGGGCGCAGCCGATCCTGATGGCGAGCCGGGCGCTGGCCGCGACGGCGCGCGGCCCGGAGGACTACCTCTCGGTGTACGGGCGGCTGGTCGAGCAGTCCGAACGGCCGGTGATCCTGCACTGGTTGGGCGAGATGTTCGATCCGGCGCTGGCGGGCTACTGGGGTTCGGCGGACCTCGACGCGGCCGCGGCGACGGTATTGGAGTTGATCCGGAGCCGTCCGGGGCGGATCGACGGCATCAAGGTGTCGCTGCTGGACGCGGGTCGGGAGGTCGCGCTGCGGCGTGAACTCCCGGACGGGGTGCGGCTGTACACGGGTGACGACTTCAACTATCCGGAGCTGATCCGGGGCGACGCGGCCGGGCACAGCGATGCCCTGCTGGGGGTGTTCGATCCGATCGCGCCGGTCGCGGCGGCGGCCCTGCAGGCGCTGGACGCCGGTGACACGGACCGCTACGAGGCGCTGTTCGGCCCGACGGTGCCGCTGGCGCGGCACCTGTTCGCGGCGCCCACGTTCCACTACAAGACGGGCATCGTGTTCCTGGCCTGGCTGTGCGGACACCAGGACCACTTCACGATGGTGGCGGGCGCGCAGAGCGGCCGATCGGTGAGCCACCTGGTGGAGCTGTTCCGACTGGCGGACGCCGCAGGGGTGTTGGCCGATCCGGAGTTGGCCGCCGGTCGGATGCGGGAGTTCCTGGCGCTGGCGGGAGTGCGGGCATGAGCGGGAGTACGGGTATGAGCGGGAGTGCGGGCATGGGAGCCGGGCGGGTCGCCGAGGGGTGCGAGCGGCTGTCGCTGAACCAGATCACCACCAAGGGGTGGAGCCTGGAGGAGGCGGTGCGCGGGTGCGTGGACGCCGGCATTCCGGCGATCGGGCTGTGGCGGGACAAGGTCGCGGAGGTGGGCCCGGCGCGGGCGGCCCGGCTGTGCCGGGACGCGGGGCTGGTGGTGAGCAGCCTGTGCCGGGGCGGTTTCCTGACGGCCGGGGACGAGTCGGCGCGGCGGGCGGCTTTCGCGGACAACCTGGCGGCGATCGAGGAGGCGGCCGAGCTCGGCACCGACACGCTGGTGCTGGTGGTCGGCGGGCTTCCGGCCAGCAGCCGGGACCTGGCCGGCGCGCGCCGTCAGGTCGCCGACATGATCGGTGAACTCGCCCCGCACGCGGGTGACTTCGGCGTCCGGTTGGCGATCGAGCCGTTGCACCCGATGTTCTGTGCCGACCGTGCGGTGGTGTCCACGCTGGGCCAGGCGCTCGATCTGGCCGAGCCGCACCCGGCCGACCGGGTCGGTGTCGTGGTGGACAGCTACCACGTCTGGTGGGACCCGGAGTTGGAGTCCCAGTTGGCCCGGGCGGGGGCGGGTGGGCGGATCGCCGCGTACCAGGTCTGCGACTGGACGCTCCCGCTCCCGGCGGACGCGCTGCTGGGCCGGGGGCACGTCGGTGACGGCTGCATCGACTTCGGCTGGCTGACCGACCGGGTCGCGGCGGCGGGCTACCGGGGCTGGGTGGAGGTGGAGCTGTTCAACGAGGAGGTCTGGAACACGCCGGGCGACCGGACCCTGGCCGTCCTGAAGGAACGCCACCGGGCGCACATCGTGCGGTCCTGACCGTAGGACGCCCGGACCGGGCGCACGACGGGCTCGGAGCGTCCGACGGGTTCGGGCACGGGGCGGCTTCGGGCGGACGACGGGTTCGGGCGCGGGGCGGCCGGGCGGGGCAGTCGGGCGGAGCGGCGGCGGGGCCGGATGATGGTCGGGTGCCGGGAGCGGATGAGTATCGAGTGAGTGGAGGTGGGCGGGTGCGGGTCGTGGTGGCGCCGGATTCGTTCAAGGGGACGATCGAGGCGGCGGACGCGGCGGCGGCGCTGGCTGCCGGGTGGCGGTCGGTGCGGGCGGCGGACGAGGTGTGCTGCCTGCCGATGGCGGACGGCGGCGAGGGCACCCTGGCGGCGGTCGTCTCGGCGAGTCCGGGGGCCGAGCTGGTCGAGGTGCCGGACGTGACCGGTCCGGACGGCCGTCCGGTGCCGGGGCGGTTCGCCCTGCTGCCAGACGGGACGGCGGTGGTGGAGCTGGCGGTGGCCAGTGGACTCCCGCTGCTGGGAGGCGAGTTGTGTCCGCTGACGGCCACCACCCGGGGCACCGGCGAGACTGTCGCCGCTGCACTGGCCGCCCGGCCGGTCCGGCTGCTGATCGGGTTGGGCGGCTCGGCGTCGACCGACGGCGGCTTCGGCCTGCTGTCCGCGCTGGGTGCCCGGCTGCTGGACGAGGACGGGAACCGGCTCTCCGACGTACCGTCAGATCTTGACCTCTCGCTGGGTGTTGCCGCTTCGGTCGACCTCTCCGCTCTTCCCCCGGCTCCGCCCGGCGGGGTGTTCCTGCTGACCGATGTGACCAATCCGCTGCTCGGGGAGCGCGGCGCGGCGGCGGTCTACGGGCCGCAGAAGGGTGCGGGAGCGCGCGAACTCCCACTGCTGGAAGAAAGGTTGACGCGGCTTGCGGCGCTGCTCGGCGGCGATCCGGCCGTGCCGGGCTCGGGGGCGGCCGGCGGCACCGGGTACGGGCTGATCGCGGCGTGGGGCGCGGTGGTCGAGCCCGGCGCGGTGGCGGTGGCCGAACTGCTGGGCCTGCTCGGCGCGTTGGCTCCGGCGGATCTGCTGATCACGGGCGAGGGACGGTTCGACGCCACCAGCCTGCAGGGCAAGGCGGTCGGCGAGGTGGTGCGGATCGCGGCGGCGGTCGGGGTGCGGTCGGCGGTGGTGGCGGGCGAGTCCGCCGTTTCCGGACCGGAGGTGCTGACGCTGTCGGCGCTGGCGGGTTCTTCCGCCGCCGCCCGGGCCGAGCCGGGCCGCTGGCTGTTCCGGGCGGGCGCCGAACTGGCGGAGCGGCAAAAGGTCGACGGCCCGACCGGCTGACTTCCCGATCGACCGGCCGGCTCCCGACCCCGGCCACCGGTCCCATCGGTCCCGTCGGACCCGCCGGTGCCGCCGGTGCCGCGCGGGCTCAGCCGACGGTCGCGGGGGCGGGTCGCCGGCGGTCCGGGTCGGTGTCCGGGCCCGGGTCGGCATTCACGCCCACCATCACGTCCCGGCCGCTGTGCTCCGCGGACTCCGCGGCGCTCTCGAACTCCCCCGGCCCGTCGGCTCCTTCGGGCTGCCGCCGGATCGGCATGGCGACCAGCAGGGCGACGGTGACCAGCACGTAGACGCTGCCGCCGAGCAGGGTGCCGAGGTCGCGGCCGTCCGACCGCCACAGCCACACCATGCCGCTGCTGATCACGAGTTGGAGCAGCCAGCCGAGGGTGAGCAGGGCACGGCGGCGGCCGGTGCGGGGGCGGCGCAGGGTCGCGTCGGCGAGGACGACGAGGGCGGGGAGCATCCAGACCAGGTGGTGGACCCAGGTGATGGGGCTGACCAGGCAGCAGGCGATGCCGGTGAGGCTGTACGCGGCGAGGGTGTCGCGGGCCTTGGTGGCGCGGCGCAGGCGGTGGGCCCAGATCGCCAGGACGACGAGGGAGGACGCCACCCACAGGGAGCGGCCGGGGAGTTCGGGTCCGAGGCGGGCGATCAGGCCCTGCAGGGACTGGTTGGACATGTTGGCGAAGCCGCCGACCCGGTTGGTGTCCCAGAGGGTGACGGTCCAGAACTGCCGGGAGACTTCGGGGGCGATCAGGAAGCCGAGGCCGGTGGCGCCGAGCGCGGTGACGGTGGCGGTGAGGGCGGCGCGCCACTGGCGGGTGATCAGCAGGTGGACGATGAACAGGGCCGGGGTGAGTTTGATCGCGGCGGCCAGTCCGGTGCCGGTTCCGATGAGGAACTTCCAGCGGCCGTGGGCGAGGCGGCTGTCCGCGAGGCGGCGGTCGGCGAAGACCAGGGCGACCAGCAGCAGGTTGACCTGGCCGAAGCTGAAGGTGTCGCGGACGGGGTTGGTGAGCGCGCACAGGCAGGCGGCGAGTCCGAACGCGTACCAGCGGCACCAGCCGTGGCGGCGGGCGATCGGGTCGACCAGCCAGTACAGCAGCAGGGCGGTGGCGACGGCGGAGAGGGCGACGCCGACGGCGATCGCCGGGTGCCAGCCGAACAGGCGCATCGGCAGCATGCAGACCGCGGCGAACGGCGGGTAGGTGAACCCGTAGACGGTGCCGGGCCGGACGTAGTCGTAGAGCTGCCCGGTGTCGGTCCAGTGCCGCACGGTGCCGTAGTAGACGCCGATGTCGAACCAGCCCCGGTGGCCGGGGATGACGGCGAGGACGACGGTGGTGACGAGCACCGCGAGGGCGAGGACCGTGGTCCTGGCGATGGTGCTTCCCCGCTTCAGCAAGCCGGCTGCCTTTCCTGGAAAGTCATCTGACGTTCGGTCAGAAGAATGGTGGCGGCTCCGGCGGCCAGGCCGCCCGCGGCGAGCACCAGCTCGGCGGAGTCGGGTCCGAATCCGTCCGGCATCACGGTGAACGCCAGGACGGCGCAGGCGAGTTCGACGATTCCGCGGGTGCGGGCGGTCCGGGCGGCGAGGGCGGCCGGGACGAGGCACCACAGGGCGTACCAGGGTCGGAAGGCCGGGCCGAGGGCGACCAGGGCGCCGAATCCGAGCGCGAGGGCGGCCACGGTCTCGTGCCGGCCGTCGGCGACCCGCCGGGCAAGCAGCAGGATCGTCGCGGCGGCCAGTGCCAGGCCGAGCAGGCGGACGGCGGTGACCGGGACTTCGGGGGTGCTGTCGGCGAGGTGCGCGATCATCCGGCCGGTGGTGCTGGTGAGCGACCAACTGGTGGCGGTGGCCGGGGTGGTGAGCGCGCCGATCCACCCGTAGCCGGTGCCGGCGGCGGCGGTGACGGCGGCCGTGGTGACGGCGGCGGCGGCCGCCACCTGGGCGGCGGTGCGCAGTCGGCGCGGCCCGAGCGCTCCGAACGGCCGGGGCGCCCCGGTCGGCCCCCCGGGCGGCTCCCCGGGCGGCCGCGACTGCGGCAGATCGTGGTCGGCCAGCCACCAGACGGCGGGCAGGGCCAGCAGGGCGGGTGCCTTGACCAGGGCGGCGGCGGTGACCAGGACGGCGGCGAGCAGCGGGCGGCGGCGGGTGGCGGCGAGCAGGCCGCCGAGCATCAGGGCGAGCGGCAGGGCGTCGTTGTGGGCGCCGGCCACCAGGTGCAGCAGGAGCAGCGGGTTGAGGGCGCCGATGCGCAGTGCGGCGGCCGGGTCGGTGCCGAGGGCGCGGGCCAGCCGGACCAGCAGGGCGGCCAGCGCGGCGACCGCGAGGGCGGCGGTCAGGCGCAGCAACAGTGTTCCGGCGTAGGGGTGTTCGGCCAGCGGGGCGGTGGCGCGGGCGAGCAGCATGAAGCCGGGGCCGTAGGGCGCGGGGGTGTCCTGCCAGACGTGCGGCACCTGCTGGGCGACGGGGCCGCCGAGGGCGGCGGGGCCGACGGTGTAGACGTCGAAGCCGTGCCGGAGCAGGGCGCCCTGGGCGAGGTAGCTGTAGACGTCGCGGCTGAACAGTGGCGGCAGGAGCAGCAGTGGGGCCGCCCACCAGGCCAGGGTGGCGGCCAACCAGCGCGGTCGGGGCGGTGGTTGGCCGTCGGCGGGGCGGCCGAGGAGCAACCAGGCGGCGGTCAGGACGGTCAGGCCGGCGAAGACCAGGGCGGTGCCGGCGCCGCCGGAGGCGCGCAGGGCGGGGCCGGTGCTGGCGGCGGGCAGCGCACCGGCGGTGAGTCCGCCGGCGGCGAGCGCGAGCGAGCCCAGGAGTCCGAGCCACCGGTACCGGCTCGGGTAGGCGTTCGCGCCCGTGTTCGGCATGTCGGGAACGCTGGCAGAGCGCGGTGGCCCGTGGGCGAAGAACCCGCGTCCGACGGGTGGCCGGGGGGCGTCCGGATCGGGCCGCGACCCGGCTGAGCTCGGCGGCCACCGTGCTTGCGGCGCGCGGGGGTTCAGGGGGTGTCCGGAGGGCCGAACCGGCCATTCAGCATGTGCACATCTGATCTCCCTCGGGCGTCCACCTGGGGGCCAGTCGCACAGGGGAGACATACGGGTGCCGCCCGTGGCCGGGCCGCCCGACCGGCGGACCGACCCGAGTGTTCGTGTCGTTGCGTGTCGTCCCGTGCCGTCTGTCGCCACCGTATCGCGCCCCGAGATCCCGGAGAGTCCGCCATGACCACCGCCCCCGCCCGCCCCGCCAAGTCGTCCTCCGCGTCCTCCGTGTCGTCCGTGCCGTCGTCCGCGTCGCCCTCCGCTTCGTCTTCGGCCCGGGGCCGCTCCGGCGCGCCCGCGGTCGACCAACAGCCTTCGTACCAGCTCTCGTTCGCCCGCTCGGCGGAGGACGTGCGGGCCGCGCAGCGGCTGCGCCACCAGGTGTTCGCGGACGAGATGGGCGCGGTGCTGGATTCGCCGGTGCCCGGCCTGGACGTCGACCCGTTCGACGAGTTCTGCGACCACCTGCTGGTGCGCGAGCAGCCGGGCGGCGAGGTGGTCGGCACCTACCGGCTGCTCCGCCCCGAACAGGCGCGCCGCGCGGGCCGGTTGTACTCGGACACCGAGTTCGACCTGGCCCGGCTGGGCGGGCTGCGGGACGGCATGGTCGAGGTCGGCCGGTCCTGCGTCTCCGAGGCGCACCGCGGCAACGGCGCGGTCATCAACCTGATGTGGGGCGGCATCGCCCGCTACATGACGGCGACCGGCAACGCCTGGCTGGCGGGCTGCTGCTCGGTGCCGCTGGCGGACGGCGGGGCGACGGCCGCCGGGGTGTGGGACGCGGTGTCGGCGAAGCACCTCGCGCCGCAGGAGTACCGGGTCGCGCCGCTGCGCCCGTGGTCGTCGGAGGGCGTGGCCCGGCAGGGCCGCACGCCCGTCCCGGCGCTGCTGCGCGGCTATCTGCGGCTGGGCGCGTGGGTGTGCGGCGAGCCCGCGTACGACCCGGACTTCAACGTCGCGGACCTGTACGTGCTGCTGTCGCTGGAGCGCACCGACCCGCGCTACCTGCGGCACTTCCTGGCCGCCGCGGCCGACCTGCCGGTCTCCGCGATCATCGGCGGCCCGGCCTCCGTCGGCTCCGCCGCCGAGGGCGGGATGCCGGTCGGGCGCCAGGTCGGAACGGCGACGGCGGCATGAGTGCCTGGTTGCCGGCCGCGCCGTGCACGCCCGGTGACTGCGTGACGGTCGCCGGGCCGCGGGTGGGGCTGCCGCAGCGGGTGCTGCGGCTGGCCGGGTGCCTGCTGGTGCTGGCCGCCGGGATCGCGGCGGTGCCGCTGGTCCGCGTACTGGCCTGGCTGCCGGGCGAGCGCCTGGTCCGCGGGTGGGCGCGGCTGCTGCTGGCCACGCTCGGCGTCCGGGTGCGGGCGCTCGCCGCGCCGCCCGGGCCGGAGGCGGGCCCGCAGTCCCGTACCGGGTCCGGGCGGAGCGCTCGGGGTGCCCGGGCCGCCCGGGACATCCGGGGTGTCCGGGCTGCCCGGGGTGCTCAGGGCGACCGGGGCACCGGCTCGCTGGTGGTGGCCAACCACATCTCCTGGCTGGACATCCTGCTGGTCGCCGCCGTCCGGCCGGGGCGGATGCTCGCCAAGACCGAGGTGGGGCGCTGGCCGGTGCTCGGCCCGGTGACGTCCTGGGGCGGCACCATCTTCATCGACCGGGACCGCCTGCGGGCCCTGCCCGACACCGTCGAGGAGATCGCCGCGGCGCTGCGCCGGGGCGAACGCGTGGTGGTCTTCCCCGAGGGCAGCACCTGGTGCGGCCGCGGCGGCGGGCGGTTCCGGCCCGCCCTGTTCGAGGCGGCGGTCCGCGCGGACGTCCCCGTCCAGCCGCTGACGCTCCGTTACCGCACCGCGGACGGGCCGAGCACGGCACCGGCGTTCGTCGGCGAGGACGGCCTGCTGGCCTCGCTGTGGCGGGTGGTGTCGGTGCGCGGGCTGACCGCCGAGGTCGAGCTGCTGCCGCAGTTGCCGCCCGCGCTCTTCCCGGGACGCCGCCGACTCGCGGCGGCCGCCCAGCGGGTGGTGGACCGGCAGCGCTACACCGACGGTGTGCCGGACTTCCCCGACTGCACCGCCTGCTCGACGGGCGCGCACCCCGCCGAGCGTCCGACCCGCACGCCCGACGATCCCCGACGATCCCCCCTCGACGCCACGGCCCGGACGCCCGCCGCCGTGTCCGCCCCGCCCTCCGCGGTAGCAGCAGCGGACAGCACCGCGACGGCGGACGCTTCCCGGCAGCCGGTCGGAACGGGGGTCGGCGGTCGGCCGTTGCGGTGACGCCCCGCCCGGGGCGCCCGCCCGGGGCTCCGGGGTCGGAGCCGGGGCCGTCCGTGCACGTTCGACGCGGCGGCCGGTCGGCCGCCGGGCCCGTTCGCCGGACCGCGTTCCGCCCCGCTCCTGGTCGGGGCGGTCCGACGGGTCCGCTCCCGTATGATCGGGCGGGTTCGGAGAAGGCAAGGAGGTGCTCGATGCAGGTGGACGAGGAAGCCGTGGGCGCGGTGCTGAACCGGCTGCGCCGGGCGCAGGGCCAGCTGACGGGCGTGATCGCGATGATCGAGGCCGGCCGGGACTGCAAGGACGTGGTGACGCAGCTCGCCGCCGTCTCCCGCGCGCTCGACCGGGCCGGGTTCAAGATCCTGGCCAGCGGGATGCGCCAGTGCCTCGCCTCCGGGGACGAGGGCGCCCCGCCGATGACCGAGGCGGAACTCGAGAAGATGTTCCTCACCCTGGCCTGAGCAGTACGCCCTGCCCGTCCCGGAGCCAGCCCCGGAGCCCGTCCCGGACCGAAGCGGCAACGTGCACGTGACCCTCCGGGCCCGGGGAGCGAACGGGAAAGCGCTTACCCGTTCACCCGTCACCGTCACCGTCCCCCGTTCCGAGCCGCGCGAGAGCGGTGCCCGCCCCACCCCGGCCGACGCGGGGCGGGAGCGCCGGCGCGACCCGTCCCGGCTCACGCGAGGGTGAGGAAGAGCTTCTCCAGTTCGGCCTCGGTCATCGGGGCGGCGCCCTCCTCGGCCCCCGCCATGCACTGCCGCATGCCACTGGCGACGATCTTGAAGCCGGCCCGGTCGAGTGCGCGCGAGACGGCGGCGAGCTGCGTCACCACGTCCTTGCAGTCCCGGCCGGCCTCGATCATCGCGATCACCCCGGCCAGTTGGCCCTGGGCCCGGCGCAGCCGGTTCAGCACCGCACCGACGGCTTCCTCGTCCACCTGCATGGGGTCCTCCTCGTCCTCGGCGGGCGGCCGTCCGGATCGGCCCGCCCGACGTTCGTCGTCCGTCTTCACGTGTGGCTTCGTCTTCGCGTGCGTTCCCCCCGGCCGACCGGCGTACCGGCGGGACGGGACGGGGGCCGGGCAGGGCTTCCACTCATACCCCCGCCGGTATCAACCGGGGGTGTCGGGGGCGCATTCCCGGAAGCCCCGGCCCCCTCGTCGACGCTCGTCCTCCGCGTGTCAGTGCGCGGCCTCCCAGGCGCCGTAGCCACCGAGCAGGTCGGAGGTCCGGGGGTGGCCGTGGTGGCGCAGCAGGCTGGCGGCGATGGAGGAGCGGTGGCCGCCCGCGCAGTGCACGACGACGGGGCGGTCCTGGGGTATCTCGGCCAGCCGGTGCGGGAGTTCGGCGAGCGGCAGGTGCACCGAGCCGGGTACGGCCCCGGCCGCGCGCTCGGCGCCGTCCCGCACGTCGACCACCAACGGCGGTTCGGCGCCCGCGAGTTCGACCCGCAGGTCGGCGACGGTGCGGCGGGGTGCCTGGCGCATCTGCTCGGGCACGGAGCGGAACGTCCCTTCGGGGTCGGCGAGATGGCCGACGACCCGGTCGAAGCCGATCCGGGCGAGGCGGGTGACGGTCTCCCGCTCCCGGCCCTCGGGGGCGACCACCAGCAGCGGCCGGGCCGGGTCGAGGACGGTGCCGGCCTGTTCGGCGAAGCGGCCGTCCGCAGGGACGTTGACCGCGCCGGCCAGGTGCCCGGCGGCGAACTCCAGCGGGTCGCGGGCGTCGACCACGACGGCGCCGTCGGCGCGGTGCCCGAGGAAGGCCGCGCCGTCGAGCGGGGCGGCGAGCGCGGCGGCGTCGAACAGGTCGTGCTCGCGCCGGTTGAGGTCGGCGTCGTAGCCGAAGTAGCCGGGGGCGGTGGGCTGTCCGGCGGTGACGATGGCCACGAACTCGTCCTCCGACATCGGCGCGCAGGCGTAGTTGGTGGCGCGCTGCTCCCCGATGGTGGACTGCCGTTCGGTGGACAGGTTCTTGCCGCAGGCCGAGCCGGCGCCGTGCGCGGGGAACACCCTGACCCGGTCGTCCAGGGCCATCAGCTTGCGCTGGACGCTGTCATGGAGCATCCGGCCGAGCCCGTCCGCGGTGACGCCGACGGAGGCGAGCAGGTCGGGGCGGCCGACGTCGCCGATGAACAGGGCGTCACCGGTGAGGACCCCGTACGGGACCGCGTCCTGCGCGCGTTCGCGGACCAGGACGCTGATCGACTCGGGGGTGTGGCCGGGCGTCTCCATGATCTCCAACTCCACCTCGCCGAGGCTGATCCGCTCGCCGTCGACCAGTTTGCGGATCGGGTACTCGGTCTCGGCGCGCCACCCGTAGCCGATCCAGGCGCCGGTGCGGGCGGCCAGTTCGAGGTGGCCGGAGAGGAAGTCGGCGTGGAAGTGGGTGTTGATGACGCCTTCCACGGTGAACCCGCGGGCCTCGGCCTCGGCGAGGTACTCGTCCACGTCCCGGCGCGGATCGACCACCACGGCGCGGCCGGTGCGCTCGTCCGCGATCAGGTACGAGGCCTGGGAGAGGCAGTCGAGGTAGTACTGGGCGAAGAACACGAGGTCCTCTTCTCTGTGTCGGTTTCGGTGCCGCCATCGGTGCCGCCATCGGTGCCGCCATCGGTGTCAGCGCCAGTGCCGGTTACCGGTTCCGGTGTCGTCCGCGGCGCCCTGACGGGCCCGGCCCGGCCGAGCCGGTCGAACGTGCCCGAGCCGGTCGACCCATGGCCTTCAGATGCCCTAGGGGGTATCTGGCCAGGCAGTTCTCTGCGCCTTGCCGGTCGAACAATACCGGTGGGGGTATATGCTCGGACTCAACGATATACCCCCGCCGGTATCTTCCCGGGCTGACGGACCGCTCCGGGAGCCGGCGGAATCCCCCAAGCACCACCCCACCCTCACCACTGCCAGGAGGACACCGTGGCCCGGATTCCCCGACCGCCCGCGCCCGCGCGGCGCGACTCCGTACGGAACTCCCCCGCCAAGATCGACCCGACCGAGGCGCACCGCCTGGCCTCCGCCGGCGCGGCCCTGCTGCTCGACGTCCGGGAGGCCGGGGAGCACGCCGAGGTGCACGCCCCGGGAGCCCTGCTCGTCCCGCTCACCGCACTCGCCGGACTCACCGGGCCGACCGGTCCCAGTGGCTCCGCTCCCGGCCCCGGGGCCGGGAGCAGCCCGGTCGAGGCGGTCCGGACGGCCGCCGACGGGCGGCCCGTGCTCGTGGTGTGCCGCTCGGGCAACCGTTCGGCGATCGCCGCCGGGCTGCTGGACGCCCTCGGAGTACCGGCCATGAACGTGACCGGCGGAATGCGGGCCTGGTCGCTCGCCGGGCTGCCGATGCACTCGGGCGCGTGTCGCTGCGGCGGCGCGATATGACGGCCGTCCTGCTCGCACTCGTCGCCGGCGCGGTGGTCGGACTGGCCCTGGGCGGACTCGGTGGCGGCGGCAGCATGCTGGCCGTCCCCGCCCTGATCTACCTGCTCGGCCTGACACCCGGCACCGCGACCACCGCCAGCCTGCTCATCGTCGCCGCGACCTCGCTCACCGGCCTGGTGGCGCACGCCCGGGCAGGACGGGTCCGCTGGCGCACCGGCCTCCTGTTCGCCGCCGCCGGACTCCCCCTCGCCGCCCTCGGCGGCTCACTCTCCCGCCACCTGCCCGGCCCCGCGCTGACAGCCGCTTTCGCCCTCCTCGCCGCACTGGCCGCCTGGCGCATGCTGAGCACCGGCCGCCGCAGCCGCGCTGCCACCCCCGGACCGACGCGGGACCGCGCGCCACAGGCCGCCGAACCGCCGGCAAGCGCTTTCCCGCCGATTGCCGACGGGGCGACGACCGGCCCTGCCGGGTCGGCGGAAAACGCTTTCCGCCCAGTCGTCGACCGGGCACCGAACGCCTCGACCGAGCGGGCGGCAAGCGCTTTCCCATCGATTGCCACCCGAGCGGCACCGCTTCCGGCTGAGCAATCGGAAACCGCTTTCCCGTCGCCCGTCGACCAGATCGCGAACCGCACGGCCAGCCGGACGGCAAGCGCTTTCCCCTCGCCCTCCGGCCAAGCAGCGAACTCCTCGACCCAGCGAACGGCAAGCGCTTTCCCGCCAGCCCCCGGCCAAGCAGTGACCGTTCCCGCCGAGCAACCGGGAAGCGCTTTCCCCCTGACCGCCGGTGCCTCCCCGTCCCAGCCCACTGCCACCGTGCTGGAGCGCCCCAGCACCCTCGCGCCGGAGCCCCGCAGCGCGACGGACGCCCCTCCGACCGCCCGCCCCGAGCCCGCTCCCGCGCCCATGCCGGTGTCCACGTCGGTGTCCACGTCGGTGTCCGCCCGTCGTTCGGCGCTTGCGGGGGCGGGTCTGGGGGCGGCGACGGGGGTGCTGGGGGTCGGCGGCGGGTTTCTGGCGGTGCCCGCGTTGGTGTCATTCCTGGCGTTCTCGATGGCCGAGGCGATCGGCACCAGTCTGCTGGTGATCACGCTGAATTCCTTGGCCGCGTTGCTGCCCCGGCTCGACGGGGCTGCCGGAATCCCGTGGTCCGTGGTCGGGCCGTTCACGGCCGCCGCGATTCTCGGTGCCTGGGACGGCAAGCGGCTCGCCGCGAAGCTCTCGGGCCGCGCCCTGCAGCGGATCTTCGCCGGTGCGCTGCTCGCCGTCGCCACGCTGATGCTGCTGGACGCCGTGCTCTGACGCCCCGTCGTCCATCGCGCCGCTCGCCGAACCCCGCCCCGTCCTGTCCCGCCCCCTTCCTGTTCCGTCCGCCCGGCCGCGACCGTGTGCCGGGCATCTTCCCCAGCTCGAAAGGCTCCCCCTCATGACCACTCCCCTGACTGTCGACCAGCTCCGTCCCCGGCTCGGGCGGTTGACCGTGATCGATGTCCGGTCGCCCGGCGAGTTCGGCGGCGGCCACATTCCCGGTGCCCGCAATGTGCCGCTGGACCGGCTCGCGCAGGCGCTGCCAGCGCTGCGCGCTGCCGCCGGGCGCGGCGAACTGGCCGTCGTCTGCGCTTCCGGCGCCCGGGCGCTGAACGCCTGCGAGCAGTTGGCGGCGGCCGGGGTGCCCGCACTGCTGGTCGACGGCGGTACCGCCGCCTGGGCGGACGACGGCGGCGAGCTGGACCGGGTGCCGGGCCGGCGGGTCCGCTGGGCGATGGACCGTCAGGTCCGGTTGGCGGCCGGTTCGCTGGTGCTGGCGGGCGTGCTGATCGACGTGCTGGTGCCCGGCGTGCGCTGGGTGTCGGCCGCGGTGGGCGGCGGTCTGCTGTTCTCGGCCCTCACCAACACCTGTGCGATGGGTTCGATGCTCGGCCGGCTCCCGTACAACCGCCCCCGCGACTCGGCGGGTGCTTTCGAGGCGACGCTCGCCGCGCTGCACGACGGTCGGTGATCCGGAGTCCGGCAGTGGGGCGGGCGGTCGGCCGCGTGCGCGGTCGCGGGGCCGGGTGACCGGTCCGTCCCACCAGCGGCGGCGGCCCCCGGTGCCACCCGTTCCTGACCCCGGGTGACAGCGGGGGCCTGCGCGCCGCGACCGTCCCACCGCCCTCAGTACCGGCACCGGCACCGACCCGGCCCGCCTCACGGGGCCGCCGGCCACCGCCGGGAGCGATCGGCAGTTGTCAGCGGCCTCCGCCGCCCGCCTGGGCGCCGGACGTGGCGGTGGGCGTGCAGGATGCGGCGGGGGCGGGGGTGTCGTGGTGGCCTGCCAGCCAGAAGCCGATCAGCAGGCCGCCGACACCGAGTGCCTTGTGGCGGTTGCGTTTCCACCAGGACGGCGAACCGGCCGCCATGAAACGCAGTTGGGTGAAGTCCGGGTGCTCGCTGGGCGGGGCGTCTTTGAACACTCCCATCGCGGATGACCCTCCTCTCGCGTCGGGGAGTTCATGACCATACGCCGGGGCCGTCCGGGCCGCAGGTGATTAATCCCGTTTCCCGGGTCCACGCGCGCCCCCGTGCGCCCCCTTACGCGCCCCGCTTCGGCGGTCGGACCCGCCCGGACCGGATGTTCACCAGTGCGCGGGCCGGGTCAGTGCCGCGCCGATCCGGGTGCCGGAATCGCCCTTGGCGGCGTTGAGTTGAGCCTGGGTCAGGAAGAGCGCGCCCGTCAGGTCGGCGCCGCGCAGGTCGGCGTCCCGCAGGTCGGCGCCGATCAGGTCGGCCCGGCGCAGGTCGGCACCGGACAGGTCGGCGGCGATCAGGTACGCACCGCGCAGGTTGGCCCCGCGCAGGTCGGCGCCCTTGAGCCGGGCCCCGATGAGGTCCGCGCCGCGGTGGTTGCGCTTCTTCCCGGGGAGCGCGCTCCGGGCCAGTTCGCTTGCCCGGAGCAGCAGTTCGCTGGCCCCGGCCCGGATCGCGGGGACGTCGGCGGCGATCAGCGTTTCGGCGTCCTGGTCGGTCAGCTGCTCGATGGAGTCCAGGGTGCGGCGCAGTTCGGCGTGCACCGGCCGGGCTTCGGGGAGTTCCAGGGCCTCGACCAAGTAGCTCATCAGTTCGCGGAGTTGGCGCATCACCGGAAAGGCTTCGAACATCTGCCGGGCGGTGTCGGGGGATTCGCGCCAGCTGTGGCCGCCGAAGGTGTGCTGGGAGATCTTCTGGCCCGCGCCGAAGCAGTCGAACACGGTGCAGCCCTGGTAGCCGCGGTCGCGCAGGACGGGGTGGATGCCGCACCGGTAGTCGGCCTGGAGGTTGCGGCAGGGGGTGCCGGCGTTCTTGTTGACGGCGAAGTCGGCGGACTTGGCGAAGGGCAGGGCGACGCAGCACAGGCCGAAGCAGGCGGAGCAGTCGGCGAGCAGATCGAGGCGACGGCCGGTCGGGGCGGGGTGCTGCTGGTCGGTCACGGTGCGGGGTCTCCTGCTGGCGGGGTGGGGCGGCGGGCAGAACCGGCCTCGGCACGGACATCGGAGCCGAGGCCGGGGCCGATCCCGGGACCGGTCCCGACACCGGTTCCGGTGCTCGCGCGAGCGCGGGCCCGGAGGACCGTGCACGAAGGTCGGCGCCGACCGCGCGTGCGGTTCTCCCGCCATTGTCCCTGCCCGCCGGGCTGCTCCCGCCCGCGGGTCCGGGGAGGGCCGCCACCGCCCCGTCCGCGCCGACGTCCGCGCACGGCTCTCCGGGCCGCTCCGCGCGCCGCCGACGTCCGGCCTCCCGGGGGCTGCACAGTGGTGGCGGGAGTGTCCGCGGCGACGCGGTGACGGCCGGCCGAACGGCGTGAGGAGCAGCGAGGAGCAGCATGGGCATCACGGGCGACTGGTACAGCGAACTGGGTTCGCACATGCGGTTGACGGCGGGTCCGGATGGTTCGCTGACGGGGGCGTACGTCTCGGCGACGGGGCGGGCGAGCGGCCCGTATCCGCTGGTGGGGCGGTTGGCGCCGCCGCGCGAGGCGGGTCACGGAACGGCGGTGGGCTGGACGGTGGCCTGGTCGAACGACAGCAGTGCCGCCGGTTCGGTGACGTCCTGGAGCGGTCAGTACCAGGAGGGGGAGGTGGAGCGGATCTCGGCGGCGTGGCTGCTGACGCGCTCCGCGGAGGCCCCGGACGCGTGGGAGTCGACGGTGGTCGGGCACGACCTGTTCGTCCGGCAGGAGCCCGATCCGGCGCGGCTGGAGGAGGTGCGCCGGTTCGCGCGCCCGCTGCCGCACCCGCAGTCCTGAACACGGCGGGCCCGCAGGAGCACGGCCGTCTGCCGACCGGAACAAAAGTTGACGATGCGTCAGTACCGTTCCGGTGCAGGTGGGTTCACTTTCCTGTTGCGGTTCCGGGGGCGGCCGGCCACTCGCGGCGGTAGCCGTCGGACAGCGGGCCTCCGACCAGGTCGAGGACTTCGCGGGCGGCGGCGAGCAGCGGGGCGGGGTCGCCGGTCCCGGCGAGGAGGTGCTGGCCCTCCAGCAGACGGGCGGCCCGTTCGGGGTCGGCGGCGAGCAGGCGGCGCGGAAACCACTTGCCGGTGCCAATCCAGGCGCGGTGGTGGTCGCCGAGCAGTTCGGCGGCGGTGCGGAGCGTCTCGGCGGCGATGGCCTGGGCCTCCCAGCGGTCGGGGGCGTCGCCGAGGTCGTCCAGCAGGTCGGTCAGGGCGTACCGCAGGTCCTCGCGGCGCGCGGCGGGGAGCGGCTGGGGTCCGGTGAGCAGTTCGGCCCGGGCCTCCTCGACCAGCCGGGCGGCGTGGCCGTCGCGGTCCAGCAGGACCAGTCCGGTCGCGTAGAGCTGCTGGACGACGGCGCGGCGCGAGGCGGCGTCGAAGGCCCGCACCTCGGCCAGGCTGTCCAGGGTGTGGGCGAAGACCTCGACCGGGCGGTCCTCGTGGCGCAGCGTCTCGCGGTAGGGCGTCCGGCCGTCGGGGAGCAGGACGGCGAGGTCGAGGTCGCTGGTCGGCCGGGCGCGTTCGGTGGCGGCGGAGCCGGCGAGCAGCACGGCCGACGCGTCGGGGAATCGTTCCGCCACCAGTCGGCGGGCCTGGGCGATCAGTGCGTCACGCATCCGGTCACCCTCTCACACGGTTCGCACCCGGCCCGATGTGCCGCTGCCGACCCGAGCGGCTCCACCGGCCAGAACGCGCCACGACGCGCCAGGACCCTTCAGGGGCCGTCGGGGCCGTCGGGGCCGGTGGGCGGCGGCGGGGTACGGCGTTCGGGTCGGCGGGTCCTGCGGAGGGGGGCGCGGGTGCCCCGGGCGCGGCGGGCGCGGTCGGCCGCGAACGCGGCTCCGGCGGCGAGGCCGACCAGGAGGGCGGTGGCGAGCCGTCCGCCGGCCAGGTCGAGGCCGAGGAAGAGCACCAGCAGGAACGCGGCGGCGGGCAGCAGCACGGCGATCAGGGTCTGGCCGAGGACGGCGACGGTCGCGGTGCGGACGTACGCCTCGCGCGGTCGGTCGCCCGCCCCGGTGGGCCAGTAGTGGGCGGTGGCGCGGCGGGCGAGGGCACCGGTGGCCTTGACGTTGGCGCGGCCCATCACGGGGATCCACACCACGGGGAGGGCCAGTCCGACGGCGACCAGCAGGACGATGCCGGTCCAGCCGAGCAGGCGGCGCAGTCGGCCGCGCTGTTCCTCCTCGATGGCGACCAGGCCGAGCAGGTAGGCCATTCGTCGGATCATGTCGAACCGGGTGGCCAGGGACCGGCGGCGGCCGGTGTCCGCCGTCCCGTCGCCGTCGGTGGCGGCGGAGGGCTCGGCCGGCGGTTCGACGGTCGGCGAGGGGGGCGGTGCGGGGGCCGCGGCCAGAGCTGCCTTCGCGTCGTCGGCGGTGTCGTAGACGCCTTGCAGGACGAGGAGTTCGGCGGCCCGGTCGGTGCGGTCGCCGTCGGCTCCGGCGAGTTCGGCGAGTTCCAGGACCATCCGGGCCTGGGCGAGCATGCCCGCGCAGAACGCGACCGGGACGAGCAGGATCAGCGGGCCGCCGACCACGCAGCCCTCGGTCATGGTGAGCCGGATGCCGTGGGTGATCACCGCGTCGCGGCGTTCGTCGAGGGTGCCGGAGAGCCGGGCGACAGCCTTGGTGGCGGGGCCGGACTCCTGACGGACCGCCAGTTCGGCCAGGTGTTCGGGGAGCCGTGCGGGGTCGTCGCGGACGGCGTGCCAGAGTGCCGCCGCTGCCGCGCCGCGGCTGTCGGCGGTGCGTTCCGCCTCCCCGCCCGAGTCCTCCATCGCTCCAGAATATCCGCACCTTCCGGACATTTCCGGCACAACGCCTCCGACTCACGAACTCCCCGAACGCCCCCGCCCCGCCCTACCTCGCCCTGCCCCCGACCGAGGACCGGCCGGGGACGGGGCGGGGAGGCGGGGCGGGGTGCCGCCTGCGCAGCGCCCGACGACGCGTGACAGCGGTGCGCGACGGCAGCGGTGCGCTACGGCGCGGGGCTGCCGGTGGCGGTGATCTCCGCAGCGCTGGTCCACGGCCCGCGGTTGCCGGCCTCGCTGGTGGCGCGCAGGCGCAGGTAGCGTCCGGCCTTCGCGGTGAACGTCACCGTTTTCGCGGTGGCGGTGTCGGCGAAGGTGCCGGTGGCGACGGGGCTGCCCCAGGCGGTGGTGCTGTCGGAGACGTAGACCTCGTAGCCGCCGATCCGGCCGTTGACGCCGCCGTCCTGCCGGGGCAGGTAGCCGAGGCTGTCGACGGAGTAGCGGGCGCCGAGGTCGATCTGGATCTCGTGCGGGAGCGGGGCGGGAGTGCCGGACCACTGGGTGTGCCAGATGGTGGCGGCGCTGCCGTCGATGGCGTTGGCGGCGGCGCCGTTCTCGTTGGCGGTCTCCTGGCTGTCGGCGGAGACGACCTTCCAGCCGGCCTGCGGGATGGGGCCGCCGGCCGTGACGGGGGTGCCGGTGGGCAGGGTCAGGCCGGTGGCGGTGACGCTGAAGGCGGTGTTGACGGCGTGGTTCCCGGCCTTGATCCAGAGCATTCCGGAGCGGTCGGCTGCGTCGAAGTACCAGCCGGTGGTGGCGGTTTGGTACGCGGCCTTGCTGCCGAGCTGCGGCAGTGCCGTGCCCCCGGCGGTGACGGTGCTCGGCGCGGCGGCGGCGTGCACGGTGAACTCGTAGTCACGGGCGGCGAGTTGCCCGGTGTAGCTGCCGTTGGCGGCGCCGACGGCGAGCGTGACGTCGCCCGAACCGGCGTTCGGCGCGGTGACGTTGACGGTCTGCCGGGAGGAGGCGCCGCTGCGGTAGGCGCGGGTGGTGCCGTCGTCCTCGTACAGGGTGAAGGAGGAGCTGCCGCGCGGGTAGACGTCGTAGGTGAGGGTGGAGACGGGCTTCTCGCCGGTGTAGTTCATCTGCGGCCACATCGGCACCGCCGCACCGGACTTGACGAACAGCGGGAGGGTGTCGAGCGGGGCGCTGTAGCCGTTGAGCCAGCCGGGGCCGGTGTACGCCTTGCCGGTCCAGTAGTCGGTCCAGGTGCCGGCGGGCAGGTAGATGCCGTCGCGGACGCTGGTGTCGCTGACCACGGGGGCGACCAGGAAGGAGTCGCCGGCCATGAACTGACTGCTCGTCAGGTTTCCGCGCGCCACGGGGTCGTCGGGGTACTCCAGGACCATGGCGCGGGTGGAGGGGACGCCGGTGTCGGTGGCGACCCGGCTCATCGTGTACAGGTACGGCATCAGCCGCATCTTGAGCTGCAGGTACTTGCGGTTGATCGACAGGTACGGGTCGGCGTACCGCCAGGGCTGCTTGTCGTTGTAGCCGGCGGACGGGTTGGTCGCGCCCCAGCCGGACATCGTCATGAAGGCGGGGGTGAACGCCTTCCACTGGAGGTCGCGGACGTACGTCTTGGGGCTGCCGTCGTAGATGCCGTCGACGTCGCCGGAGGCGTAGTTGAGGCCGGACAGGCCCGCGCCCGCGATGGACGGGACGTGCCAGCGCATGGCGTCCCAGGTGCCGTGGGTGTCGCCGGTCCACACGACGGCGTTGCGCTGGGTGCCGGCCCAGCCGTCGACGGTCCAGACGAAGCGGCGGGCGTCGGAGTTGTTCTCGATACCGGCCACGGCCTGGTTGACGCCGGTGAAGGCGGTCTTGTAGCCGCCGCCGATCCATGCGACGTCGGTCTTGACGGCGCGCGAACCGGCCGTCCCGACCTCCCAGTTGATGTTGTTGAGGCCGGTGGAGGTCCACAGGCCGGTGTGGATTCCCTTGGCGTTCAGGCCGCTGACGGCGGTCGGCAGGTCGGTGTAGCCGCAGCCGTAGCCGTCGTTGGGCAGGAACCAGCCGGAGGGCATGTCGGCGGCGCGGGCGTCGGTGGCGTAGCCGACCACGTCGGGGGTGGTCTGGTGGCGCAGCCGGTTGTGGTCGCCGGTGTAGGTGGAGTTGGAGGCGTTGAAGCAGTCGGCGTTGCCGAGTTCGAGGCCCCAGATCGGGGCGAGGAAGGGCTTGCCGGAGACGTCGGTGTAGGCGTTCAGGACGTCCTTGAGCGAGTTGCCGGCGAAGTACCAGGCGTCGAACCGGCTCTCGTTGTGGGTGAGTTGGGTGGGCGAGTTGAAGGCGTAGCTGCCGGGGGCCCAGGTGTTGCGCATGACGCCGTAGCCGTTGGTGGACATGTAGAACGGCGCGGGGCTGGCGTTGCTGTTCTCGGTCCAGGAGTTGGAGACGGCGACGGGGACGGTCTTGTCGCGCAGTGCCCAGTCGCCGAGGTGCAGGCCGGTGCCGTAGAACTGCTCGTCGGCGCCCCGGGCGAGGTACTGGGTGGTCTGGCTGCTGGTCCAACTGGTGGGCTGGGACTCGGCCCAGAGCAGGGTGGTGTTGTCGGCGCGGTAGAGCGCGAAGGTCAGCGGAGTCTTGTTGATCCGCAGGGCGATCGCGCCGGTGGTGATCCGCCAGTAGGCGCCGGCGTCGGTGAGGGTGGCGGCGACGGTGCCGAAGTCGGTGGTGGCGGCGAGGTCGGTGCCGGCGGGGTCGTTGGTGAACGCGCCGTTGGGGCTGAGCCAGATCCGGAAGATGTCGGCGCGGGCGAGTTGGACCCGGGCCGCGGCGCCGCCGGAGGTGGTGACGGTGAAGGTGTTGCCGGAGCGGGTGACGCCGGTGACGTTGCCGGCGGTGCTGGCGTGCGCGGCGGTGGCCGGGCCGAGGCCCGCCAGCAGGGCGGCGAGCGTCAGCAGGACGACGGTCAGCACGCCGGGGCGGCGGCGGTCGCCGCCGGGGCGGGGTGGTGGCGGGTCGTGCGGGGCGTGGGGGGTGTGCGGGGCGGAGCGCATGGGCGGGGTTCCTCCTCGGCGGGATCGGGCGGGGGTCGGGGCGTCGAAGGTGCCGGTCGGGCCGTCAATTCCCGCGCGAACGGCCGGGGTTGGGTGGGTGGCGGCGCACGGCCGGTTGACCGGTACACATCGCAGCAGCAACCCGACATGACGTCAAGCGCTCGATCAGACATAGTTTCGAGCACTTTTGCGCAAACTGCGCACCGGCGTTGCGCGAAGCGCCCGCCCGACCCGCCGCCCCGTTCACACACCTGTGCGGAATTGGCGGCAGACGTTCGTCTCCGCGAAAGATCCCTTTGGCTGGCCGCACGCCCGGATTGGCAACAACGTTGGCATGCGAGTCGCCATCGTCACCGAGTCCTTCCCGCCCGAGGTCAACGGCGTGGCCCACAGCGTGCTGCGGGCCGCCGAACACCTCGTCCGGCGGGGTCACCAGCCGCTGGTGATCACCCCCGCTCCGGCCCGGGGCGCGCACTGCCCGCCGCAGTCCTTCGGCCCGGACCGGGAACCGCTGCCGGTGGTGCGCGTCCCCTCGATCCCGCTGCCCCGCTACCCGCAGGTCCGGATCGCGCTGCCCAGCCGCAAGCTGGCCGCCGCGCTGACCGCCCACCGGCCGGACGTGGTGCACCTGGCCAGCCCGTTCATCCTCGGCGCGCGGGCCGCCCGGCTCACCGAGCGCCTCGACCTGCCCACCGTCGCCGTCTACCAGACCGACCTCGCCGGGTACGCGCAGGCGTACCGGATGGGGCGCGGCGTCGGCTCGGCCATCGCCTGGGCCCGGATCCGCTCCGTGCACCGCGCCGCCGCCCGCACCCTCGCCCCGTCCACCCCGGCCGCCCAGGACCTGACCGCGCACGGGGTCCGCCAGGTGCGGATCTGGGCACGCGGCGTCGACTCGGTCCGCTTCCACCCCGACCACCGCGACGAGGCCCTGCACCGCACGCTCGCCCCCGGCGGCGAGGTGCTGGTCGGCTACGTCGGACGGCTCGCCCCCGAGAAGCGCGTCGACCTGCTCGCCGAGGCGTCCCGGCTGCCGGGCGTGCGGGTGGTGGTGATCGGCGACGGTCCGAGCGCCCCCGCCCTGAAGGCCGCGATGCCCGGCGCGGTGTTCCTCGGCCGCCGCACCGGCGCCGAACTCGCCCGCTGCTTCGCCACCTTGGACCTGTTCGTGCACACCGGCCCGCTGGAGACGTTCTGCCAGACCATCCAGGAGGCGATGGCCAGCGGCGTCCCGGTGGTCGCTCCCGCCGTCGGCGGCCCGCTCGACCTGGTCGGCCACCGCCGCACCGGCCTGCTGGTCGCCCCCCGCGACCCGCAGGCCGTCGCCCGCGCCGTCGCCTCCCTCGCCGCCGCGCCCGAGCTGCGCACCCAGTACGGCGCCGCCGGACGGGCCGAGGTCACCGACCGGACCTGGGAGGCGGTCGGCGACCAGCTCGTCCAGCACTACGAGGACGTCATCGCCGAGCACCGCCGCCGCCCCACCGGCCCGGCCGCCGACCTCGGCAACCTCACCGATCTCACCGCCTTCCCCGACTTCCCTGCTCTCCCCGAGCTCGCCGGTCTCCCCGACCTCGCCGACCTCACCGCGCCGGCCGACGGCGTTCCGGCGGAGGCGCCGGTGGCGCCGGTGGCGCCGGGCGTCCCGACGCCCCGTCAGCCCTCGGGCGCGGTCGCGGTCGCGGGCTCGGGCTCGGGCGCGGCGGCCGCGCAGCCTGCGGCGAAGGGCACGGAGCAGCCCGCCCCGGCGGACCTGGTCGAGGAGCAGCCGGCATGAGCGAGGGGCTGCGCATCGTCCGGGTGGCGAACTTCGTCACCCCGGTCTCCGGCGGTCTGCGCACCGCGCTGCGGCACCTCGGCGCGGGCTACCTGGCGGCGGGGCACCGGCCCGTCCTGGTGGTGCCCGGACCGGCCCGCGGTGACGAGTGGACGGAGCAGGGGCGGGTGGTGACGCTGCCGGGCCCGCTGGTGCCGGGGACGGGCGGCTACCGGGTGCTCCGGGACCGCCGCGCGGTCGAGGCCGTGCTGGCCGAACTCGCGCCCGACCGGCTGGAGGTGTCGGACCGCACCACGCTGCGCTGGACCGGCGAGTGGGCGCGGGCGCACGGGGTGCGGTCGATGATGGTGTCGCACGAGAGCGCCACCGGCGTGATCGGCGCGTGGGGGGTGCCGCCGGCCGTCGCGCGGCGCCTCGCCGACCGGCTCAACTCCCGTACCGCGCGGGCCTACGACACGGTGCTGTGCACCACCGCGTGGGCCGCCGAGGAGTTCCACCGGATCGGGGCGGCCAACCTGGCCCAGGCCCCGCTGGGCGTGGACCTCGACGCCATGCACCCCTCCCGGTACGACCCGGCGCTGCGCGAGCGGCTGGCCGACCCGCACCAGGTGCTGCTGGTGATGTGTTCGCGGCTGTCGGCGGAGAAGCGGCCCGAACGCGCCCTGGACGCGCTGGCGGAGCTGCGTCGGCGGCACCGTGTCCCGGCGGTGCTGGCGGTGGCGGGCACCGGCCCGCTGCGGGGTCGGCTGGAGCGGCGTGCCGCCGAACTCCGGCTGCCGGTAAGGTTCCTGGGGCACCTGGCCGAACGCGCCCAGGTGGCGGCCCTGTTGGCCACCGCGGACGCGGTGGTCGCGCCCGGCCCGGTGGAGACCTTCGGGCTGGCCGCGCTGGAGACCCTGGCCTGCGGGACGCCCGTGGCGGTCAGCCGCTCGTCCGCGCTGCCCCAGGTGGTCGGTCGGGCCGGTCGGGCCGCGGCCGACTCCGGTCCCGGATTCGCCGAGGCGGTACGGGAGTTGCTGGAGCGGCCGGAGGCGGAGCGGCGCGCCGCGGCCCGCGCCCGCGCAGAGGAGTTCGGCTGGGACGCCGCCGCGACCGCCTTCCTGACCGCGCACCACGCACCCTCCGTCCCCGCCCCCGCGTCCACGTCCGCCCCCACCGCCGCCCCCATGACCGGCTGACCGCGCCCGCCCTCTTCCCCCTCCCCTCCTCCGTTTCCCGGGCTCCGGGCCCGGTGCGTGCACCGGCACGCCCCGGGGCCGCGCAGCGCCCGTGCAGGGCCCATCCCGTTCCCGCTTCGCCCCACCGGAGGGACGTCATGACAGTTCGGTTCGCGGCGCTCGGCGACTCCCTCACCGAGGGGATCGGCGACCCGGTTCCCGGCGGGTGGCGGGGGTGGGCGGCGCTGCTGGCGCCCGGCCTCTCGCCGGGCGCCGTGGAGTTCCGCAACCTCGCCGACAGCGGCTCGCTCAGCCGCGACCTGCTGGTCTCCCAACTCCCCGTCGCACTGGCGTTCCGGCCCCGGTACGCGGCCGTGGTGGTGGGCGGCAACGACACGCTGCGCGCCTCGTTCGACCTTGAACTGACGGCCCGTCACTTCGCGGCCGCGCTCTCCTCGTTGACATCGGCGGGTGCGGTGCCGCTGACCGCCTGCCTGCCCGACCCCGGTCGGCTGCTCGGGCTGCCGGCCCCGTTGGCGCGTCCGCTGGCGCGCCGGATGCGCGGCGTGAACGCGGTGGTGCACGGGCTGTCCGAGCACTACGGCGCGGTCCACCAGCACCTGGCGGACCTGCCGTGGACGCGGGACCGCACGCTGTTGAGCGTCGACCGGCTGCACCCCAGCGCCGCCGGGCACCAGGTGATCGCCCGCGGGTTCCACGCCCTGCTGGCCGAGGCCGGCCATCCGGTGGGGGCACCGCCGGAGGAGTTGGCCGTCGGCGCGCCGGGGCCGGGGGCCGACCTGTGGTGGATGCTGACCCGGGGCACCCGTTGGGTCGCCGCCCGGTCCACCGACCTGCTACCCGGGCTGGTGGCCCTCGCCGCCCTGGAGGCCCGCCACCTGCTGCGCCGCTCCACCCGGCAGCTCGACCGGGCCGAGGCCCGCGCCACCGCGGAACTCGTCGCCCGCCTCACCGCCGAAGCCCCCACGGGCACCGCCCCGACTCCGGCCCCGACCGCGCCACCGCCCACCGCCCCGGCCGTGAGCGGTGCCGCCGGGCAGGCGCCCGACACCGGGTCACGGACGGCCGCGGGCGGCGGACAGTAGCGGGACGTCCGCCCCGAGGACGCCCCGACGCCCCGACGCCCGGCGTGCGGGAGCACCGCGGCCGCGGCACGGGAAGCGGCGTCGGCCCGCCCTCCGACCGCCGGTCCGTCAACTCACTTGAAACTGCTCATGGTTGCGGGAAGATTCGCGCCAGGTGGTAGTGCAGGACGGCGACGGCCTCCTCGGCCGGGCGCTGGCCCAGCAGGACACTGAGGCCCAGGCCGGCGGAGACCGCGAGCAGCAGGACCGCCTCCTGTCGGGCGTCCAGGCCGGGGGCGGTGCGGCCGGCCTGCTCGGCGGCCCGGAGCTGGGCGGCCAGGAAGGTCTCCATCTCGTCGGGCGCGGCCCGGAACGCCTGCCCGGCGAGGACGGGGTCGGTGACGGACAGCACCGCGTACTCGGTGTAGACGAGGTGGAAGGTCCGGCTCTCCTCGTCGGTGGGGACGGCCTCCAGCAGGATCGCCTCGACGATGCCGCGCGGGTCCGCCGAGGCTCCGGCGGCCCGGACCCGGTCGCGGATGCGCTCGCCCATCCGCTCGCCCAGCCGGGTGAGGGTGGCGAGCAGCAACTGCTCCTTGGTGTCGAAGTAGTACTGCACGAGCCGCACCGAGACGCCGGCCTCGACCGCCACGGAGCGCATGGTGACGGCGTGCAGTCCGGTGGCCGAGGCCGCCCGCAGCAGCGCGTCGACGATGTGCGCGCGCCGCTCCTCGTGGTCCACCAGTTTCGGCATCGGCCTCGGCCTCCCGTTCCCGTCCGCCCGGACTCCCCGAACATTTTTATGGTACAAACATACCATCAAGTGCTGCTGATTCGTCCCCGGGGGATGCCATGACCAGGACCGAGATCGGACATTTCGTCAGCGAGGACGCCCGGACGGAGTTCCTCGCCGCGTACGACCGGGCGATGGAGCTGTGGCCCGGCCCGCGCCGCGCGCTCGACGTCGAGACCTCGTACGGGACCGTCCACGTGCACCACTACGGGCCCCGGACGGGCGAGCCGATCGTGCTGCTGCACGGCCACGCCGGGCACGCGTCCAACTGGTACCCGCAGATCGCCGCGCTCGGCGCGCAGCACCCCGTGTACGCGGTCGACACCCTCGACGACCCGGGCCGGAGCGTGCAGCGCGCCGTCGCCGCCGGTTCGCGGGAGAACGCGCAGTGGCTGGGCGAGGTACTGGCCGGGCTCGGCCTGGAGCGGGTGCACCTGGTGGGGGTGTCGTACGGCGGCTGGCTCGCGCTCAACCAGGCGGTCCACGGGCCGGAGCGGCTGGCGTCGGTGGCGTCGCTGGACCCCGGCGGGATCGAGAAGGTCCCGGCCCGGTTCTACTTCCACATGGTCGCCGGGCTGTTCGGCCTGCTCGCCCCGCGTCGGCTGCGCCCCGCGCTCGGCCGGCTGCTCGCCAACCCGGCGCTCGCCGCCCCGCCGGAGATGATCGCCCCGCTGATGCTGGCGATGCGGACGTACCGGCCCAACTCCCGTCCGCCGGCCCGCCCGTTCACCGACGAGGAGCTGCGCGCGGTCCGCGTCCCGGCCCTCGTCCTGGTGGGGGCGCGCAGCGCGCTGCTGCGGCCGCGCCGGGTGCTGGACCGGGTCACCGCCCGACTCCCGGACGTCCGGGCGGAGATCGTGCCGGGCGCCGGGCACGGGCTCACCCTGGAGCGGCCCGAACTGGTCAACTCCCGGCTGCTGGAGTTCGTCGCGTCCTGCCGCCGGACGGGACCGGCCGCGACCGGCTGACTGCCACACCGGACCGGTCCGGCGTGGGACTGGCATGGGACTGGCATGGGACTGGCATGGGACCGGCGTGGGACCGAACCCGGAAGCGGACCCCGCATCGGCCCCGGTGCCGGACGGTCCGTGCGGGACGCCGGGTGCTACCAGACGTCGCCCTCCCGCCATTCGAGCACGGTCAGGTCGGCCGACAGGTCCAACTCCCCTTCGCCGCCGAACAGGTAGATGCCGCCGTCCTCCTCGGCGGTGCGCACCCGCCCCTGCGGGCCGAGCGCCCAGGTCGGGCCGGGCCACGGCCGCCAGTCGCGGGCCAGGTAGAGCGGGACGCCCTCCTCGCTGGCGCCGAGCGCGCCGAGGTCGTGGGCGGCGCGCACGATCCGCTCCACCTCGGCCATCAGCAGGCCGCCGACGCCCCGGCGCCGGCGGTCGGCCCGGACCACCACGCCCTCCACGTAGCCGGCCCGCAGAATCCGCCCGCCGTTGGACAGCCGCCGCTGGACCACGGCGGCGTGGCCGATCAACTCCGCCCCGTCCCGGGCCAGGACGTGCAGGCCGCCGAGGCAGTGCGCCCAGTCCTCCTCGGTCATCTCCGCGCCGAACACCTCGAACAGCAGGTCGCGCGCCGCCCGCCGGGTCGCCGGGTCCAGTTCCGCCGTGTGCACCGTCCGCACCGTCACCATGGCGGCATCCTCGCACGCGCCGACCCGCCGACCCGCTGAACCGTCGACACCCGCCGCCCCGCTGAACCGTCGACACCCGCCGACCCGCCGCCCCGCCGCCCCGCTGAACCGTCGACACCCGTCGACCCGCCGCCTTCTGACGGATCGTTGTGCCGTTCGGGGCGCGCGGCGTCGTAGCATCGGGCCCGGAGATCGTCCACGATCCGCTGGGAGGCACTGAGCATGGATGTCGGTTTCGTCGGCCTCGGGGCGATGGGGCGGGCGATGGCCCGCCGCCTGCTCGCCGAGGGGCACGCGGTGCGGGTGTGGAACCGTTCGCCGCAGCCGGTCGCCGAGCTGGTCCGGGACGGCGCTTCGGCGGGCGGGTCGCTCGCCGAGGTGTTCGAGCAGCCGGTGGTGGTGTCCATGCTCGCGGACGACCACGTGGTCGAAGCGCTGCTGCTGGACGAGGAGTTGCTGTCCTCGGCGCGGGCCGGGGTGCACGTCAACATGGCCACGGTCTCCCCCGCGCTGGCCCGCCGGGCGGCCGAACTGCACGCCCGGCACGGCCTGGGGTACGTCGCCGCACCGGTGCTGGGGCGGACGGACGTCGCGGCGGCCGGGAACCTGAACATCCTGGCCGCCGGACCGGCTGCCGAACTCGACCGGCTGGCACCGCTGTTCGAGGCGATGGGGCGCCGGACCTGGCCGCTCGGCGAGGACCCGGCGGCCGCGAACGTCGCCAAGGTCTCCGCCAACTTCCTGCTGGTGTCGGCGATCGAAGCCTTCTCCGAGGCCGCCGTGCTGGCCGAGGCGAACGGGCTGGACCCGGCCGCACTGCTCGGCGTCCTCACCGAATCGCTCTTCCCCGGGCCGGTGTACGCGGGCTACGGCGCGATGATCACCCGGCAGTCCTTCGAACCGGCCGGGTTCCGCCTCGCCCTGGGCCTGAAGGACGTCGACCTCGCCCTGGCGACCGGCACCGCCTCCCGGGTGCCGCTGCCGCTCGCCTCGCTGCTGCGCGACACCCTGCTCCAGGCGATCGCCCACGGCCACGGCGAGCAGGACCTGGCCGCGATCTCCACCACCTCCCGCACCCGGGCGAACATCTGACGCACCGCCCGCCGCAACCCACACCTCCGACCGCCCGCTCCGGTAGCCCCCACCGGAGCGGGCGGCTACCGGAGCGGGCGGCTACCGGAGCGGGCGCAGGTAGCGGGCCCGGACCAGGGCCTTGCGGTACGGCCCGCCCCCGTCGCTGTCGTACTGCGGCTCGTCGAACGCCACCCAGTAGGCCAACTCCCCTTCTTCCGCACGGGAGTCGGTCACCGGCTCCGGAGCCCCCATGGCGTCGACGACGCCCCGGAACTCCGCCCGCCAGGGACCGCCCCACTCGCGGTCGCGGACGACCGTCACCCGGGTTCCGGCGGCGAGCGCACCCTCCGGCCAGACCCGGGCCAGGGGGCGGCCGCGGATCGCCTCGATCGCCGCCCGGTCGGCGTCCGACCCCGGCTCCGCCCCGACTCCCCGACCCGACCCGGTTCCACGACTCTCACCCGTCATCCGGCCAGCGTGCACGAACCGACCCGCCGCGGCCAGTGAATTCGGGCCGCCCTCGGCACTCTCCACCCACACCCCCTTTTCGTCGTATTGACGACAAGCAGCGCCATCCATTATCGTCATTACGACGAAAAGAGAGGACACCGCGACTCCCATGGCCGACATCACGCGCCGCCTCGGCTTCCGGCACCTGCGCTCCGCGCCCACCAGCCACATCCGCCACCTGCGCGGCGGGCAGGTCGCCCACGAAGGCACCGGTCTCGCCTTCTGGTTCCGCCCGCTCACCGCCGCGATATCCGAAGTACCGGCGGAGGACCGTGAGTTGGCGATGATGTTCCACGCCAGGACGGCCGACTTCCAGGACCTCGCGGTGCAGGCCACCGTCACCTACCGGATCAGCGACCCGGCCGTCGCGGCGACCCGCCTCGACTTCGGCATCGACCCGGACACCGGCGTCTGGCGCTCCGAGCCGCTCGCCCAGCTCGGCACCCTGCTGACCGAGACCGCCCAGCAGCACGCCCTCCAGCTGATCGCCCGCAGCCCGCTCGCCGACACCCTGGTCGACGGCGTGACCACCGTCCGGGAACGGATCGCGGAGGGCCTGTCCGCCGAACCCCGGCTGGCCGAGATCGGGCTGACGGTGCTCGCGGTCCGCGTCACCGCCGTCCGCCCGGAGGCCGAGATGGAGCGGGCGCTGCGCACCCCGGCCCGGGAGCTGGTCCAGCAGGAGGCCGACCGGGCGACCTACGAGCGGCGCGCCGTCGCCGTCGAGCGGGAGCGGGCGATCGCCGAGAACGAACTCGCCAGTCAGATCGAACTCGCCAGACGCGAGGAGGAGTTGGTGGCGCAGAAGGGCACCAACGCGCGGCGCGACGCGGAGCAGAAGGCCGCCGCCGACGCCGTGCGCACCGACTCCGAGGCGGCCCGCCGCACCCGGCTGGCCGTGGCGGAGGCCGAGGCGGCCGGCACCATGGCGGTGCAACAGGCCGAGGCGGCAAGGGCGTTGGGCGAGGCGAAGGCGGCCGCGGAGGCGGCCTGGCTGACCGCGCACCAGCAGGTCGGCCCGGAGATCCTGCAGGCCCTGGCGCTGATCCGGCTGGCCGAGCACCTGCCGCGGATCGACAGCATCACGCTCACCCCGGACGTGCTGACCGGCCTGCTCACCCGACTGTCGACCCCGGCGGCGGGCGCGGGCACGGCGGGCGCGGGCGGTGCCGAGGTGCCGGGTCGATGAGTCTCGCCCCGCGCGTGGTGCTGGTCCACCGGCGCACCGAGTACGAGGAGTTGATCGCCCACCACGGGACGCGGGGCCAGGCCGAGTTCTTCCTCGCCCGGCGCGGCCGTTCGCTGGCCGAGGCCGAGCAGCGGCACCACCTGGCCCGGGGCGCGCTGGCCGAGGTGTCGGCGGCGGTGCCGCTGGACTGGCGGCAGACCCGGGTGGAGCGCTCCGACCTGGACCGCTTCCTGTTCGGCCCGGAGGACCTGGTCGTGGTGGTCGGCCAGGACGGGTTGGTCGCCAACACCGCGAAGTACCTGGCGGGGCAGCCGGTGATCGGGGTGGACGCCGAGCCGGGCCGCAACGCGGGCGTGCTGGTGCGGCACCGTCCGACGCAGGCCGGTCCGCTGCTCCGGGCGGCCGTCGCGCCGGGCGTGGAGCGGCGGTTGGAGCTGCGGACCATGGTGGAGGCGGTCGCGGACGACACCCAGCGGCTGCTGGCGCTGAACGAGATCTACCTGGGGCAGCCCGGCCACCAGACCGCCCGCTACCGGCTGGCGGCGCCGGGCGGCGAGACCGAGTCGCAGGCGTCCTCGGGCGTGCTGGTGGGCACGGGCACCGGTGCGACCGGCTGGTGCCGTTCGGCCTGGCTGCAGCGCTCCAGCCGGCTGGAGCTGCCGTCCCCGACCGCCCCGGGCCTGTCCTGGTTCGTCCGCGAGGCCTGGCCGTCGCCGGTGACGGGCACCTCCCGGGTCGAGGGCCTGCTCGGCGCGGAGCAGCAGCTCAGCCTGACCGTCGAGTCCGAGCGCCTGGTCGCGTTCGGCGACGGCATCGAGGCGGACGCCCTGCAGCTGACCTGGGGCCAGACCGTCCAGGTCGGCCCGGCCGCCCAGCGCCTGCACCTGCTGGTCTGACCCGGCCCGCGCCCCGCGCCTCCGCGCCCCCTGCACCGACGCCCGACCGGCGCCTCCGAGAAGACGGCCCTCGTCGGCCGCCGACCGGGCGGAGCCGCCACGACACCGTTCCTCCCGGCGGCCGACCGTCCCCGGGTCTCCGGCCGCCGTGCCTACGATGGGGGGGGACGGAACGGTTAGGAGAAACGATCATGGTGCAACGCTTCGCCCTCACGTTCCCCGGGGAGACCGGCGGCCACGCCGAGCAGGACGTGGTGGTCGTGGAGGCCACCGGAACCCGGGGGCCCGGCGGACATCCGGTCTACGCGGACCCGTCCGGAATCGTGCAGGCCGAGATCAGCGACCGCGGGGAGGTCCGGATGCTGGCCAGCGGCGGCCACCAGAACCCCCGCACACCGGTCCACGCCGAACCCCTCGACTGACGACCGGACGAGCGGACGTCCTGACGAGCGGACGAGCGGGCTCCTCCGCGACCGGACGGGAAAGCGCTTGCCGTTCCGAACCGGCAAGCGCTTTCCCGTCCCTTTCCCGTGCCGGGCGCCCTACCGGGCCGCCGTCACCGCCACCGTCACCAGCGCGAGTGCACCTGGGCCCGCAGCCGCCGGTCGTACAGCTCCCGGACGGCCCGCAGGGTCTGCTCGGGCAGCGGCGGCAGGGCCATCGTCTCCGCGTTGGCCCGCGCCTGGGCGGGGGTACGGGCGCCGGGGATGACGGTGCTGACGCCGGGCTGCTGGACGATCCAGCGCAGCGCGGTCTGTGCGGAGGTCGCGCCGGGCGGGGCCAGCCGGGCGAACTCGTCGGCGGCCTCGACGCCGGTGGCGAAGTCGATGCCGGAGAAGGTCTCGCCCTGGTCGAACGCGGAGCCGTCCCGGTTGTAGGTGCGGTGGTCGTCCGCGCCGAACAGGGTGTCCTTGGTGTACTTGCCGGAGAGCAGGCCGGAGGCCAGCGGCACCCGGGCGATGATGCCGACGCCGGCCTCGGCGGCAGCGGGCAGCACCCGGTCCAGCGGCTTGAGGCGGAACGGGTTGAGGATGATCTGCACGCTGGCCACGCCGGGACGGGCGATCGCGGTCAGCGCCTCCTCGCAGGTCTCGACGCTGACGCCGTAGGCCGCCGTGCGGCCCTCCTCGACCAGGGTGTCGAGCCCGTCGAACACCGCGTCGCTGGAGTACACCGAGCTGGGCGGGCAGTGCAGTTGCACCAGGTCGAGCCGTTCGACCCCGAGGTTGCGGCGCGAACGGTCGGTCCATTCGCGGAAGTTGGCGAGGGTGTAGTTCTCCGGCAGCTGCGGCAGCCGACGGCCGAGCTTGGTGGCGACCGTCAGGTCCCGGTCCTGCCGTTCCTTCAGGAAACGGCCGATCAGCTGCTCGCTGCGGCCGTCCCCGTAGACGTCGGCGGTGTCGAAGAAGGTGACGCCCGCGTCCGCCGCGGCGTTCAGGACCGCGAGTGCGTCGTCCTCCAGCACTACACCCCAGTCGGCGCCCAGCTGCCACGTCCCGAGGCCGATCACCGACACCGGGCGCCCGGTCCTGCCAAGTACACGCTGTTCCATGCGGCCGAGCCTGCCACAGCACCGCGCCCGCCCCGATCGCCGACACTCCGCCCGCCCGCACGCGCACACGCACGGCCGCCCGCGCCCGGTCACCCGGCGCGGGCGCAAGCACCGCCGCCCCGCCGCCCCGCTGCCGGAGCGGGCAGCGGGGCGGCGGGGCAGGACCGGGCGACAGGTCGTCCCGTCGCGGGAGCGTCCCGGAAGAGTCCCGGGAAGGCGTCAGACGTTGACGCCGTAGTCCAGGGCGATGCCGCGCAGGCCGGAGGCGTAGCCCTGGCCGATGGCGCGGAACTTCCACTCGTTGCCGTAGCGGTAGAGCTCGCCGAAGACCATCGCGGTCTCGGTGGAGGCGTCCTCGGTGAGGTCGTAGCGGGCGACCTCGGTGCCGTCGGCCTCGTTGAGGACCCGGATGAAGGCGTTGCGGACCTGGCCGAAGCTCTGGTGGCGGTTCTCGGCGTCGTAGATCGACACCGGGAAGACCACCTTGGCGACCTGCGGCGGCACGGCCGACAGGTCGACCTTGATCTGCTCGTCGTCGCCGTCGCCGCCACCGGTGAGGTTGTCACCGCTGTGCTCGACCGAGCCCTCGGGGCTGCGCAGGTTGTTGTAGAAGACGAAGTGCTGGTCGCTGAGCACCCGGCCGCCGTCGCCGCAGAGCAGCGCGCTGGCGTCCAGGTCGAAGTCGGCACCCGTGGTGGCCCTGACGTCCCAGCCGAGGCCGACGATGACGCTGGTGAGCCCGGGCGCCTCCTTGGTCAGCGAGACGTTGCCGCCCTTGGCGAGCGTGACTCCCATGTGTGCCCTCCTGTGGTGTCCCCGTACCGGGCCCGGTAGTTCGACCCGGCGGCTGTCACCCGGCCGCGTGGTCGGGATCGGGCCCCGACCTTGAATCTACAGCACTGTAGATCGGTTAGGAATCCGCCTGCCGTCCCCGCCCCGCCGACCGCCTCCCCGGGGGACGCCCCCGTCCGGCACGCCGGTTCCGCCGGCCTTCCGCACGGCGCGGACCTGCGGGCATAGGCTCGGTGCGGAGGTGTCGCGATGAGCGAGGACACGACGGTCCCCGGGATCGATCCGAGCGTGCCGCCGAGCGGTGACGGCTGCGTGGAGTGTTTGGCGGGCGACGGCCAGGGCTGGTGGTTCCACCTGCGCAGGTGCGCGGCGTGCGGGCACATCGGCTGCTGCGACTCCTCGCCGTCCCAGCACGCCACGGCGCACGCCCGGACGGCGGGGCATCCGTTCCTGACCAGCTTCGAGTCCGGCGAGGACTGGTTCTGGAACACCGAGACCGAACAGTTCTACGAGGGCCCGCCGCTGGCCGGGCCGACCGCCCACCCGGCCGCCCAGCCCTCCCCGGGCCCGGTCGGGCACGTCCCGGTCGACTGGCAGCAGCGCCTGAACTGATCACCGGCCGCACTAGAGTTGCCCCGTGCGCCCGCACCGCACCAGCCGAACACCGGGGCCCGCCCCGTCCGGCGCGGACGGCTCCGTGCGCACCGACGGCATCGACGGCATCGACGGTGGAGGGAACGGGCGCGTGGACGAGCGCGAGCGGCAGTGGGCGACGGTGCGGCGGCTGGCGGACTGGCTGGCCGAGGGCAGCACCCAATCCGCGGAGATGCAGCGGGTGTTGCAGTGCCTGAAGCTCGGCGAGGAGGCCGGGGAGGTCGCCGAGGCGGTGATCGGCGCGCTCGGCCAGAACCCGCGCAAGGGGTTCTCGCACACCTGGGACGACGTGGCGGACGAACTCTGCGACGTGGTGATCACCGCGATGGTGGCGCTCGTCCGCGTGCACCCCGACCCGGCGGCCGCGTTCGACGCCCACCTGGCGAAGGTCGCCGCCCGGGTGCTGCCCCCGCTCGACGACCCCGGCCGGGACGGCGACGGCCACCCGCCGTCCTGACCGCCCGCGCCACGTCCCCGGACGTCAGGGCGTGTCGGGCGGTGCGACGGCCCGTGCCAGCCGGAGCAGTTCGGCCTCGGAGCGCGACCCCGGCTCCGCCGTGTACACCGGGATCACCAGGTCGGGACGGCCGGCGGGCTGCAGTGTCGACAGGGACAGCCGCAGCGGCCGCGCGGCCCCCGGGGAGGCGAGCAGCAGCGTCGTGTGGGGCTGCTCCAGTACCACCTGCTCGTCCCAGAGCTGCCGGAACTCCGGGCTGCACTCCCGCAGTTCGGCGATCTCGCGGGTGAACGCGGCGTCCCGGGGCCGTCGGCCGACCTCGGTGCGCAGCAGGCCGACGGTCTCCCGGGACTTGGTCTCCCAGTCGACATAGAGACGGCGTACGCGCGGGTCGGTGAAGACCAGGCGGCCGATGGTGCGCTCCTCGGGGGGCAGGCGGCCGAAGTCGAGGAAGACGGCGGCGGCGAGCCGGTTCCAGCCGAGGATGGCGCCGCCCGGGCCGACCAGGTAGGCGGGCGTGCGGTCCATCGCGTCGAGCACCACCTGCAGGTCGGGCAGGCGCCCGGCCGGGAGCGGCGTTCCGTCGGCGCCCGCCGGCCGGGCGAGGCTGCGCAGGTAGCGGCGCTCCCCCGGGCTGAGCCGCAGGGCCTCGCCGACCGCTTCGAGGACGGCGTCGGAGACGCGTGAGGCGTTGCCGCGTTCCAGTCGCGTGTAGTGCTCCACGCTCATCGCCGCGAGGTGGGCGACCTCCTCCCGGCGCAGCCCGCTGACCCGGCGGGTGCCGTGGACCGGGAGCCCGACCTCGTCGGGACGCAGCCGCGCCCGCCGGGAGAGCAGGAAGTCACGGAGCGCCTCGGACAGGTCCATGCCCGCGATTGTCTCGGTACCGACAACTCCCGTCCAGACCAACCGAGTTCGGCCCGGCCACAGTCCGCGCGGCTCTGCCAGGTCGGATCGTGACCTCCCTGGCGTCCCCTCCCGTGGGCCACTCTCGTGCTGCCGCCCCCGCTCGGGGGCGGCCGGGGCAGTGCGCGGCCCGCGCCAGTGGGGCCGCCCGTCAGGAAGGGGCCCGTCCATGGCCACTCGCAGCAGCACCACCAGCTCCACCGCCCGTCCCGGCAAGCGGCGTGCGGCCGTCGCACTCGCCGGCCTGGTCGCGTTCGTCGGTCTCGGCGTGGCGACGGCGAGCAGCGCCTCGGCGGACGAGCGTCCGCGGGGCTGCTACGTCGAGGTCTACTACCACGGCGGCTGGCACAAGATTCAGGTCAAGTGCGCCTGAGCCGCGCCTGATCCGGCCCCGTCCCGCCCGCGGGGCGGGGCCGGACACTGGACGGACTGGGCGGCACGGGCCCGGCGCTACGGGCTCAGTGGTGGCCGACGGCGAACAGCAGGATGACGAAGCCCGCGAACAGGTGGGTGCCCGCGATGTAGATGGACGCCCGGATCAGCATCTGCTTGCGGCGCGTCTTCTCCTCGCGCACGGCTGCGCTGGTCACACCGGGCTCCTCTCCTGGTCTCCGCCCGACCGCGGCCCGGCCGCCCCGGGGGCGTCGGGCCCTCTGAAGGGTAGCCGTTGCGGGCCCGTGGCGGAGATCACCCGGGCGGTGGGGCACCTACGGTGGCGTAAGTCACTTCACAAGGTGAACTATCTCCTCCATGGCCGACTACCAGGAGACCCTTGCCCTCACTTCCTACGCCGCTCTCGGGGACAGCTTCACCGAGGGCCTGAACGACCCCGGCCCGGACGGCCAGTTCGCCGGCTGGGCCGACCGGCTGGCCGGGATGCTGGCCGGGCTGCGGCCGGAGCACGACTTCCGGTACGCCAACCTGGCCGTCCGGGGTCGCCTGCTGGACCAGGTCGTCGCCGAGCAGGTCCCGAAGGTCCGCGAGTTGCGGCCCGACCTGGTGACGCTGTGCGCCGGCGGCAACGACATCCTGCGCCCGGGCAGCGACCCGGACCTGATCGCCGAGCACTTCGAGTCGGCCGTGCTGCAACTGCGCGAGAGCGCGGGGACGGTGCTGATCTGTACCGGCTTCGACACCCGCAACGTGCCGGTGCTGCGCCACCTGCGCGGCAAGATCGCCACCTACAACGCGCACCTGCGGGCGATCGCCGACCGCAACGACCTGGCCGTCGCCGACCTCTGGTCGCTGCGCGCGGTGCACGACCGCCGGGCCTGGTCCGACGACCGGCTGCACCTGTCGCCGGAGGGCCACCAGCGGGTGGCGCTGCTCGCGGCCCGCTCGCTCGGCCTGCCGGTGACGGCGGACCCGGAGGCGGCCTGGCCGCCCGCGCCCGTCAGCAGCCCCGCCGACCAGCGGCGGGAGAACCTGCAGTGGGCCCGGACCTTCCTGCTGCCCTGGGTGGGCCGCCGCCTGCGCGGCGAATCCTCCGGCGACCACGTCGAGGCCAAGCGCCCGGAACTGCTCCCGTTCTGACCCGCGGCCCCGGGCTGCCGCTGGGCCACTCGCCCGCCGGGCCCGGACAGCACTGCGGGCCGCTCCGCCCCCACGCGGATGCGGCCCGCAGACCCCGGTCGAGACCCCAGCCTCGCCTTATTCGACGATCAGCTCCACCGGAATGTTCCCGGCGGTCGCCCGGGAGTACGGGCAGACCTGGTGGGCCTGCTTGACCAGCAGCTCACCGGTCTCGCCGGCCAGCTCGTCCGGCAGCTCGACCCGGATCACGGCGGAGAGGCCGAAACCGCTCTCGTCCTTGCCGATGGTGACCTCGGCGGTCACCGAGACCTCCGAGACGTCGACCTTCGACTGCCGGGCGACCACGCCGAGCGCGCTGGAGAAGCAGGCCGCGTAACCGGCCGCGAACAGCTGCTCCGGGTTGGTGCCCTCGCCGCTGCCGCCGAGCGCGGGCGGCGGCGACAGCTTGAGGTCGAGCCGGCCGTCGGAGCTGACGGCGCGGCCCTCACGGCCGTTCGCGGTGGCCACAGCGGTGTAGAGCGCGTCCATGTCCTGCGTCTCCTTCGTCGTCATTCGTCTTCTGATGCGGCTTCGGCTTCGTGCGTGCCGTCGTTCTTCGGACCGGTCGCCCGGTGCAGCCACCCGTCGCCTCCTCCGGCGCCGGGGGCCTCGCCCTGCCCTGCCCCGTCCTGCCGATAACTACAGCACACAATTCAATTGTGCACAACTTAATCGACCGCGCGCTACCCTGGTCCCATGACCTGGCACGGCGACCACCAGCCGCCCGCGAACGCACCCACCGCCACCGCGGCAGCCCCTGCGGCGGCGGACATCGACGTCGACGTCGATCTCGCCGGGGCGGGCGACCTGCTCCTGCTCGACCAGCAGATCTGCTTCTCCCTGAACGCCGCCTCCCGGGCCTTCGGCACCGTCTACCGCACGGCGCTCAAGGACCTGGGCCTGACGTACCCGCAGTACCTGGTGATGCTGGTGCTCTGGGAGGACGGCGAGATCCCGGTCAAACAGCTCGGCGAACGCCTGCGGCTGGACTCCGGCACGCTCTCCCCCCTGCTGAAGCGCCTGGAGGCGGCGGGCCTGGTCACCCGCGAGCGCAGCCCGCAGGACGAGCGCTCGGTCCTGGTCTCCCCCACCCCCGCCGGCCGCGCCCTGCGCGAACCCGCCCGGGCCGTCCCCCGCCACATCGTGGCCGCCGCCGGCCTCCCCCTGGAGGATGTGCGCACCCTGCGCGCACTCCTCGACCGCGTCACCGCCAACCTGGACGCCACCAACGGGGCCTGACCGCCCGTCACCCCACCCGCCGGGAAGCACCCAGCCCGCCAGGCCCGCCACCGCCCGCCTGGCCCGGTCGGCCCGGCATTCCGGACGCTTCATCCATTCACGCTAGTGAGAGCCTCTAACGGAAGCTAGAGGCTCTCACTAGCGCTTTATGCTCTAGCGGGCGCTACGACTCGTAACGCTCGACCTCCTCGATACTGCGCACGCCCGCCATGTCCGGGTCCTCGCCCGCGTCGGCGCGGGCGCGGCGCTGGCGGAGCAGGTCCCAGCACTGGTCGAGCTGCTCCTCGAGGTCGTTCAGCTCACGATGCTCGGTCAGCGGGTCGATGCGCCCTTCGGCGAGCGCGGCGCGCAGGTCGCGTTCGGCTGCCACCATTTCGCTGATCCGGTCCAGGATGCGGCGGTCCGCGCCGCCTTCCGCACGCCGTTCGGTCACCGGGTCCTCCTCGCCGCCGCCACCGCCCCCACCCGGTCAACTCTAGGAACGGTGCCCGCCCGCCGCGAGCCGAACCGCCCCGCACACCGCCCCGCACGCCACCCTGCACGCCAGCCGCGCCGCCCGGCCGCCGGGACGGATCGCGCACCGCGCCGTTGCCCCGAACGAGGGAGCGGAATTGACAGTGCGTCAGGCCGGACGACAGGATCACTTACTGAAAACGAATTCCACTTCCACTTACTTCCGAAAGGCCCGCGCCATGTCGCTGGACGTCTCCCCCGCCCTGCTCGCCCTCGCCGAGCGCGACGAGGTCGCCGACGCCGACTTCCTCGCCACCGTCCGCACCTCGCTGCCGTACGCCTACCGCCTGGTCAACGACCTGACCGCCGAACTGGAGATCACCGACGCCGAGTTCGCCGACAACACGGTGGCCCCGAGCGAGGCCGAGCGCGCCCAGTTGCTGCGCGCGCTGGCCAGCGACTCGATCCGCGGGGCGCTGGAGCGGCACTTCTCGGTGAAGCTGGCGTTCCAGAACTGCCACCGCCTGGCGGTCTTCCACCCGAACGCCGAACACACCGACACCTACCGGAAGTTCACCTCGCCCCGGGCCCAGCTGCTGAACCAGTCCCCGGAGCTGCGGGACTGCTGAGCCCCGCCACCGGCCACGGATGCAGCCCCCATCCCGCCCCCGATCCGTCCACAGACCCGTCCACAGACCCGTCCAGGGCCCCGCCCCGGAGCCCGCCCAGGAAGGCCGTCACCCGCCGGGCGAACTCGGCGGGCCGGGACAGGTTGACCAGGTGGTCGGCCCCGGGAACCACCTCCGCGCGGACCCGGGGCAGGCCGGCGGCCAGGCGGCGGTGGCAGAGGTGGGTGAAGGGGGTGTCGTGCTCGCCGGTGAGCACCAGCGCGGGGGCGTCGATCCGGTCGAGGTGGGCGATGCCGGTGTGCGCGGGCTCCTCGGGCGGGTGTGGCAGGCCGAGCAGGAAGGCGGGCGAGGCCCGGTACAGCTCGGTGAGCGCCGCGCGGACCACCGGCGTGGCGCGCGGGCACCAGACGTCGAGGTCGACGGCGATCGCGGCCTCCAGGTCGCCCCGCTCCACGGCCTCCGCCCGCGGGCGCAGCGCCGCGATCAGCTCCTCGTACAGCGGCTGTTCGGCCTCGGTGAGGTCGGGCAGGTGCATCGCGGCGCCGACCAGGACCAGTCCGGCCACCCGCTCGGGGTGGGCGAGGGCGGCGTCGAGTGCTTTGCGTCCGCCGTCGGAGGCGCCGATCAGGACGGCGCGTCCGATGCCGAGGGCGTCGAGGACGGCGAGCAGGTCGGCGGTGTACGTCCAGGGGCCGGTGGGGGCGGTGGAGTGCGGGCCGGTGCCGCGGTCGTCGTAGCGGGTGACCCGGTGGCGCCCGGCCAGGGCCTCGGCCTCGGCGGCCCACATCCGGGCGTCGGTGGCCCCGGCGTTCAGCAGCACGACGTCCGGCCCGCGACCCGAGCGGACGGCGTGCAGCACGCCCCCAGGGACTTCGACGCGGAACTCCTGGTGGCGTACGGGCACGGCTCCCCCGGCGGTCACGGGCGGCACCGTCGCCGCCCTGATGCAGTGTCATATTGCACGCATCACGGGCGCACCGGCGACCGGTTTTCCGTCACGGCCCCGCCCCACCCCGTCCCAGCCCGGGCAGCGAACGGGCGGCCGGACGGCGGGGCGGCCGGACGGCGGGGCGGACGGACGGAGAGGGGGACGGGCAGGGGCCTCAGCCGCCGACCGGCTCCCGCCGGACCGTCCCGGGCTCCACCGAGTCCGGAGCCACCTTCGGAGTCGCGCCCGGAACGGTGCCCGCGCCCGTCCCCGCCACCGCGACGCCGGTCGGCCGGCGGGCCGGGACCAGGAGCGCGGCGCCCGCAGCGGCCAGGCAGAAGACGGCGAGCAGGGCGAAGCCCTGGGTGTAGCCGGACTCGTAGGGGCGGCCGGTGGGCTGGAGGTGGCCGGTGACCAGGCCGGTCATCAGCGCGGCGCCCATCGAGCCGCCGATGGTGCGGATGTTGGCGTTCATGCCGGTGGCGGCGCCGGTCTGCGCGGCGGGGACGCTCTGCACGATGAGGTTGCTCATCGAGGCGAAGGCCAGGCCGATGCCGAGGCCGAAGACGCCGGCCGCGAGGGCGACGTCCGCGGGCGAGCCGTGCCGGGCGGCGAGCAGCGCGCAGGCGACGGCGCCGAGCAGCGCGCCGACGGAGAGCTGGGCCTTGGCGGGGAAGCGTCCGGCGAGCCGGCCGCCGAGCAGGCCGGCCACGAACATGGCGCCGACCATCGGCAGCATCAGCAGGCCCGCGCCGGTGACGGTGGAGCCGAAGCCGTAGCCCGCGCTGGACGGCGTTTGCAGGAAGCCCGGCAGGAAGGCCCACAGGGCGTACATGCCGGCGCCGAACAGCAGGGCGGCGGTGTTGGTGGTCCACACGGCGGGCAGGCGCATCACCCGCAGGTCGATCAGCGGGTCGCGGGAGCGGGCCTCGTGCAGCACCCAGGCGGCGAACAGGACGACGGCGAGGGCGAGCAGGCCGAGCACGCCGGTGGAGCCCCAGCCCCAGCGGGCGGCCTGGCTGACGGGGAGCAGCAGGGCGACCAGCCAGCCGGAGAGCAGGACGGCGGAGAGCCAGTCGACGGAGCCCTCGCCGCGGACGGGCGACTCGGGGACGAAGCGCTGGGCGAGCGCGATGGTGCCGAGCAGGACGACGACGGGGAGCCAGAACAGCCAGCGGTAGTCGAGGGCGCCGACGATCGGTCCGGCCAGGACCATGCCGAGGCCGCTGCCGACAGCGATCACGGCGGACAGGTTGCTGATGCCCCCGGCGACCTTCCCGGCGGGGAACTCGTCGCGGATGATGCCGAAGGAGAGCGGGAACAGCGCGCCGCCGATGCCCTGGAGGACACGGCCGAGGATCAGCACGGTGATGTTCGGGGCGAGGGCGTCGACCAGGCAGCCGACCAGCAGCGCGACCAGCGCGGCGACCAGGGTGCGCTTCTTGCCGACGAGGTCGCCGATCCGGCCGAGGATCGGGGTGAAGACGGACGCGGAGAGCAGGTAGGCGGTCATCACCCAGGTGACGGTGGACTGCGAGGTGTGCATCGCGTCCTGGACGATCGGCAGCGCGGGGGTGATCAGCGACTGGAGCAGGGCGTAGACGCCCGCTCCGGTGGCGAGCACGCCGAAGGTGCGGCGGGGGGACTGGCGGTTCATCGGACCCTCTCGGGACTCGGGTCGGGGCGCGCGGCATCGCGGGCGCGCCCCGGCGGGGCTGTCGGCAGGGAACCAGGCCGTGGACGAGCGGTGGCCGGGTCCGGGCCGAACGGCGGCAGGATCGGGGTGGAGCGGCAACGGAACGGCAGCGGAGTGGCAGCGGAACGGCGAAAGGCGCGGCGGCACCGCGGCACGGGTACGACGGACGACGGACGACGGACGACAAGGGGACGGCCGGCGCGTCGCGGGCAGGCCGAGGAACGTGCCCCGGTGCTAAAGTCGAGGCATGCCTCCAGATTAGCGGAGGCACACCTCCGGTTCAATCCGGATGCGTCGAGAAGAGGTCACCGTGCCGGACCGACCGGACCAGATCGTCGTGAGCGAGTTCGTCGCCGCGCAGCGCCCGCGCCGCGCGGACGCCGCGCGCAACTTCGACGCGCTCCTGCTCGCCGCCCGCGCGGCGTTCGCGGAGCACGGCGCCGAGGCGTCGCTGGAGGACATCGCCCGGCGGGCGGGCGTCGGCATCGGCACGCTGTACCGGAACTTCCCGACCCGCCGGCACCTCTTCGAGACGGTCTACGCCAACGAGGTCGACGACCTGGGACGGGTCTCCGCCGAGGTCGCCGACCAGCCGCCGTGGCCCGCGCTGGCCGCCTGGCTGCGGCGCTTCGTCGAGTACGCGATGACCAAGCGGGCGATCCGGGAGGCGCTGGCGGGCGAGGAGTCGACGGTCTTCCTGGCCTGCCTGCAGTCGATGTACGACGCGGGCACCCCGCTGCTGCTGCGCGCACAGCAGGCGGGCGAGGTGCGCGCCGACATGAGCATCGATGACCTGCTGCGAATGGTCTCCGGCATCACCTCGGTCGCCTACCCGAGCGAGGAGCAGCGCGACCGGGTCCTCAACATCGCCCTGGACGGGGTGCGCACCCGCCGCTGACGCACACCCCTTCGGCACACCCACCGCCGATCGGTCAGCGGGCGGCGCCGAAGGGGTGTGCGGGGTCGCGGCCGACCAGGCCGAGCAGCCGGTCCCCGGCGGGCGCGTCGGCCGGGACCGGGACGGGGGTGGCGAACAGGCCGGAGGAGGCCAACCCCGCAGCCTGCGGGGCGAGTTCGGCGAGCGCGAACTCGGCGGCGGCCGGGTCGATCCGGGTGTCGGCGCCGATGCCCTGCGCGAGGTCCCAGGCGTGCACGATCGCGTCCACCGTCATCTCGCGGGCGTACCCGTCGGCGCGGCGCGGGCCGTAGGACAGCTGCACGGTGCGTTCCAGGGCGCCGGGTCCGGCGAAGGCGGCGCGGGCGGCCGCGGCGGCGGCCGTCCAGGCGGCGACCGGGTCGGCGCCCAGCACGTCGCCGTCGAAGCGGTCGCCGACCTCGGCGACGCTCGCGCCGGACAGCAGCGGGGGCACCCAGAGCTGCTCCGAGACCAGGTGGCCGACGAGTTGACGGACCGTCCAGTCGGCGCAGGGCGTGGGCCGCTGCCAGCCGTCGGCGGGGACGGCGCGGACCAGGTCGCCGAAGTGCTCCAGCGCCCGGGCGTGCAGGGCGAGCAGGTCCGGTCCGTCGAGGTGTGCTGCCATGCGGAACACGCTTTCCCGCCGGCCCCCGGAAGGGCAAGCCGACACCCCGACGGCCACCGGATCGACCCGTCTGCCCCACCCGCCCGAGCAACCCGCCCGAACGGACAGCCCGAGCAACCCGCCCGCCGCTACTCCACCGGGGCCTTCTCGCGCAGCAGCCGCACGAAGGCGCGCATCCAGGTCGGGTGGTCCGGCCAGGCCCGGGCGGAGACCACGGTGCCGTCGACCACCGCGTCGCCGTCCACGAACTCGGCGCCGCCGGCCGCCACGTCGGGCTCCAGCGCGGGGTAGGCGGCGGTGCGGCGGCCGGACAGCGAGCCGGCCCGCAGGGTGATCAGCGGGCCGTGGCAGATCTGCGCGAGCGGCTTGTCCTCGGCGGTGAAGTGCGCGACGATCCGCTGCACCTCGGGGTCGTTGCGCAGGTACTCGGGGGCGCGGCCGCCGGGCAGCACCAGCGCGACGTACTCGGCGGGGTCGACGTCGGCGAACGCCAGGTCGGCGGGCCAGGTGTAGCCGGCCTTCTCGGTGTAGGTGTCGTAGCCGGGGACGAAGTCGTGCACCACGAACTGCAGGGTCTTCTTGCTGGGCGCGGCGATGTCGACCTGGTAGCCCTCCTCCAGCAGTCGCTGGTACGGGTAGAACACCTCCAGCGACTCGGCCGCGTCGCCGGTGATGATCAGGATCTTCGCTGCCATCCGGGGGTTCCGTCCCTTCGTCACGCCTGGTGCGTCCCGGCCCCGGTGGGGCCGGGCGCTGCCCACCCTGCCCGCTGACGGGTCGTCAATCAACGGGGCGCACGCGGCACTGCGGCCGACCGGGGCGTGCGCTCCCCCGCGCGCCGCGGCACTCCCCCCGGGTGCCGTCGCGCCCGCCCGGGCGGCGGTACTCCGCAGGCGACCCGCCCGGGGCCGCGCCTAGCGTGCTGGCAAGGTCCGTCGGCAGGGAGGCCGTCATGCAGCACTCGCACCCCGTGGAGTCCGCCACCGTCGCCAACCTGCGCGACCTCGGCGGCATCGACCTGCCCGGCGGTGCCCGGGTGCGGCCCGGACTGGCCTTCCGCTCGGGGCAGTTGGACCGGCTCGACCCGGCGGGCGATCCGCTGTTCGCCGCGCTGGGGGTCCGCACCGTGGTGGACCTGCGCACGGCGGCGGAGCGCGCCGCGTTCCCGGACCGGGTGCCGGGCGGGGCCCACCTGCTGGTCGCGGACGTGCTGGCCGGTCCGGAGGGGAGCGGCGCGGCCGGGGCACTGGCCGCCGCGCTGGCCGATCCGGTGGCGGCGGGGCGGGCGCTGGCCGGTGGGCGGGCCGCGGCGGCGCTGCGCGAGGACTACCGGGCCTTCGTCGCCTCCCCCGCCGCCCGCCGGGCGTACCGGCAGCTGCTCACGGTGCTCGCCCACCGGGGCGGCGGGCCGGTGCTGTTCCACTGCACGGCGGGCAAGGACCGGACCGGCTGGGGCGCGAGCCTGCTGCTGCTCCTGCTGGGCGCGGACGAGGCGACGGTGCGCACCGAGTACCTGTCGGTCGGCCCGGCCGTGCACGAGCACTACGCGCCGCTGCTGGCGCGGTTCGCGGCGGCGGGCGGCGACCCGGCGGCCGCGGACGCCCTGTTCTCGGTGCGCGGCGAGTACCTGGACGCGGCGCTGGAGGCGCTGGCCGAGCACTGGCGCGACGCGGAGGGCTACGCCCGGGCGGGTCTCGGCCTGAAGGACGAGACCCTGGAGAGCCTGCGCGAGCGCCTGGTCGAGGCCGCCTGACACCCGCCCGCCCAGTACCCGCACACCCGTCCAGTACCCGTACGCCCGCCCGGCACCCGCCCGCCCGCCTGGCACCCCCGCGCGCAGTGCTGGCCCGCCCGGCACCGGCCCGACGGCCCGTCAGGCGGTGGCGCCCGCCGCGCCGACGCAGACCTCGTTGCCCTCGGGGTCGGCGAGCACCCACAGCACGGGGGCGTCCGCGTCGTTGACCAGTCGGCCGCCGGCGGCGAGCGCGGCGGCCACCCGGTCCTTCGCGCGGTCGTGCGGAACCCACACGTCGACGTGGACGCAGTTGCGCTCGGGGCGGGGCGCGTCCATCTGCTGGAAGTAGAACGGGGCGCCGCGGCGGCGCGGGTCGATCAGGTCCTCGGGGCTGCCGGAGCGGTGCTCGTAGCCGAGCAGGGCCCGCCAGAAGGCGGTGACGGCGGGCAGGTCGAGGGCGTCGACCGTCACCTGCACGGTCTGCACGGACTCCGGTTCGGGCGTCGCGCCGGCCTCCCGGGCGGCGGCGGAGACCAGCCGGGCCAGGACGAGGTGGCGTTCGGTGAGTCCGTAGTAGTCCGGTCCGCTGTCGACGAGGCGGACGGTCACGCCGTCGGGGCGCAGGTCGACGGCGGCGTCCCCGTGGCCGGCGAGGGCGGCGCCGAGCGCCGCGACCAGCCGGACGCCGTGCTCGAAGGAGCCGGTGCGGAAGAAGGCGCACGCCCCTTCGCCGAGGACCCGCCAGTCCCCGGTGCCCTCGGCGGCGTGGAACGCCACCGGCCGAATCCGTCCGCTCTTGTGATCATCAGTCATCGGGGCAGCATAGTGCCGCACCCGAACCACCTCCCAGCCCCTGCCCGACCCGCACCTCCCCTCCCCTTCCCGTCCCTTCCCCGCCCCTTCCCCACCCCGGTCCGGGCGTTGATCTGCCCGAACCCCTTGTTGACACTCTGTCTCATTGGTTTACTGCCTCCAGGAGCCCCTGCCGCCCCACCCTCCGGAGACCTCCGTGCCCGACACCGCCGCCCCCGCCACCGGGACGCTCGCCCAGCAGCGCAACGCCGACCGCGAACTGAACGCGGCCCGGCTGCTGCGCGCCTCCGCCAAGCACTCCTACGACCCGCTGACCGAGATCGACTGGGACGCCCCGCTCGACCCCGACCAGTACGCGCTGCCCGCGCACCGCGTCGCGCTCTACGGCACCCCGCTCTGGGAGCGCCTGGACGAGCGGCAGCGGGCGCAGCTGAGCGTCCACCAGTTCGCCTCCACCACCGCGGCCGGGATCTGGTTCGAGCTGGTGCTGATGGAGGGCCTGATCCGGCACGTGTACGCGGGCGACCTGACGACCCGGCACGCCCAGTACGCGCTGACCGAGGTCGCGGACGAGTGCCGGCACTCGACGATGTTCGCCCGCTACATCACCGCCACCGGCTACCCGTCGGCGCGCCCGACCGCGCGGGCGGACCGGCTGGGGCGGCTGCACTTCCTGCTGAACGACACCACGATGACCTTCGCCGGGGCGATCTTCGTGGAGGAGTTCACCGACGCGATGCAGCGCGAGATGGTCCGGGACGAGAGCCTGCAGCCGCTGGCCCGCTCGGTGGCGCGCATCCACGTGATCGAGGAGGCCCGGCACATCGGCTACGCCAAGCCGGAGCTGGAGCGCCGCTGGGCCCGGATGACGCCGGCCCGCCGGGCGGTGTTCCGCCGGGCGCTGGCGCTGCTGTCCCGGCAGGCGGTGGCCGAGCTGGTCCATCCCCGGGTGTACGCGCTGGCGGGCCTGGATCCGGTGGAGGCGCGGCGGGCGGCGGCGGCGAACCCGCACTGGCGGCAGGCCCGGGTCGACTGGTCGCGCAAGGCGCTCGACTTCTTCACCGAGGTCGGCATCGTCACCCCGGCCACCGTCCGCGGCTGGCGGCGCGGCGCGCTGCTGCCCTGACGGCCCGTCACCGCCCCCGCGAGCGCGTCCCGTCACCCCTCCTCCCGCGCGGCGGTGGTGACGGGAGGGGTCCGGGTGGCGGACGATCGTCCCCGTGAGCGACGTGAACGACGTGAACGGCATGAGTGGCGCGGACGGCGCGGACGGCGGCGGGATCCGGCTCGGTACGGCGCGCGGCCGGTGGGTGGTGGCGGCGACGGCCCTCGGGTCGGGCATGGCGCTGCTGGACGGCACGGTGGTGAACGTCGCGCTGCCGCGGATCGGCGCGGACCTCGGCGCGGGGCTGGCGGCGCTGCAGTGGACGGTCAACGCGTACATGCTGACGCTGGCGGCGCTGATCCTGCTGGGCGGGTCGCTGGGCGACCGGTACGGGCGGCGGCGGGTGTTCCTGCTGGGGGTGGCCTGGTTCGCGCTCGCCTCGGCGGGGTGCGCGGCCGCGCCGAACGTCGAACTGCTGGTGCTGGCACGGGCGTTGCAGGGCGTGGGGGGCGCGCTGCTGACGCCGGGGTCGCTGGCGATGCTGCAGGCGGTGTTCGCGGAGGAGGACCGGGCGGGCGCGGTGGGGGCCTGGTCGGGGCTGGGCGGGGTGGCGGCGGCGGTCGGGCCGTTCGTGGGCGGCTGGCTGGTGGACGGGCCGGGCTGGCGGTGGATCTTCCTGCTGAACCTGCCGCTGGCGGCCGTGGTGGTGGCGGTGACGGCCCGGCACGTGCCGGAGAGCCGCGACCCGGACGCGGCGGGCGGCTTCGACGTGCCGGGCGCGGTCCTCGCGGCGCTGTCCCTGGCGGGGATCACGTACGCGCTGACCGAGGCCGGGTCGGGCCTGTCGGCGGGCGGGGTCGCGGCGGGCCTGGCGGGCCTGGTGCTGGCGGTGGCGTTCGTCGTGGTCGAGCACCGCTCGGCGCACCCGATGCTGCCGCTGTCGCTGTTCCGCTCGCGGCTGTTCACCTCGGTCAACCTGGTGACGCTGTGCGTGTACGGGGCGTTCAGTGGGGTGTTCCTGCTGCTGACGGTGCAGTTGCAGATCGTCTCCGGGTTCACGCCGCTGCTGTCGGGGGTGGCGCTGGTGCCGATCACGGTGCTGATGCTGCTGTTCTCCGGCCGGGCCGGGCGGCTGGGGCGGGCGGTCGGGCCGCGGCTGCCGCTGACGGTGGGGCCGCTGGTGGTGGCGGCAGGCGTGCTGCTGATGCTGCGGATCGGGCCGGACGCGGACTACTGGACGGACGTGCTGCCCGCCGTGACCGTCCAGGGCGCGGGCATGACGCTGCTGGTCGCGCCGCTCACCGCGACGGTGCTGGCCGCCGTCGACGTCCGCCGGGCGGGCATCGCCTCGGGCGTGAACAACGCCGCGGCCCGGGCGGCCGGCCTGTTCGCGGTCGCCGCGATCCCCCCGCTGGCCGGGCTGAGCGGCGACGCCTACCGCGTCCCGGCCGAGGTGGACAGCGCTTTCCGGATCGCCATGCCGATCTGCGCGGGCCTGCTCGCCGCCGGCGCCCTGATCGCGCTGCTGAGCATCCGCTCGGACGCCCTCGCCCCGCCCCACCCGGTCGCCGAGCCCGACTGCGGCTGGCACTGCGACCCGACCTCGCCGCAGATCCATCCGGACGAGGGCCGCTGACGGCGGCGGCCCGCCCCGGAGGTGTTCCGGGACGGGCCGCACGTCGGCCGACGGGGTGTCAGAGGATGTCGCCCGGGGCGTACTTGGCGGCCTCGGGGTGGGCGTCGGCGACGGCCTCGATGCGGCGGACGAGTTCGGCGACCTGGGCCGAGGCGGCGCCCGTGAAGGAGAGGCGGTCGGCGAGCAGGGCGTCGAGCGCGGCGTGGTCGAGCGGGATGCGCGGGTCGGCGGCCAGCGCCGGGACCAGGGTGTTCTCGCGGGCGCCCTCGCGCATGGCGAGCGCGGCGGCCACCGCGTGCTCCTTGATGACCTCGTGCGCGGTCTCCCGGCCGACGCCGGCCCGGACCGCGGCCATCAGGACCTTGGTGGTGGCCAGGAACGGCAGGTAGCGGTCGAGTTCGGCCTCGACGACGGCCGGGAAGGCGCCGAACTCGTCGAGGACGGTGAGGAAGGTCTCCAGCAGGCCGTCGAAGGCGAAGAACGCGTCCGGCAGCGCGACCCGGCGGACCACGGAGCAGGAGACGTCGCCCTCGTTCCACTGGTCGCCGCCCAGCTCGGCGGTCATCGAGGCGTAGCCGCGCAGGATGACGGCGAGGCCGTTGACGCGCTCGCAGGAGCGGGTGTTCATCTTGTGCGGCATCGCCGAGGAGCCGACCTGCCCGGCCTTGAAGCCCTCGGTGACCAGCTCGTGGCCGGCCATCAGGCGGATGGTCTTGGCGAGGCTGGACGGGCCGGCCGAGAGCTGGACCAGCGCGGAGGCCACGTCGTAGTCGAGCGAGCGCGGGTAGACCTGGCCGACCGAGGTGAAGACGTTCTCGAAGCCGAGGTGGCCGGCCACCCGGCGCTCCAGCTCGGCGAGCTTGTCCGTGCCTCGACTGCCCCCTCCCAACAGGTCCAGCATGTCCTGCGAGGTGCCGACCGGGCCCTTGACGCCGCGCAGCGGGTAGCGCGCGATCAGCTCCTCCAGGCGGGCGAAGGCGACCAGGACCTCGTCGGCGGCGGTGGCGAAGCGCTTGCCGAGGGTGGTGGCCTGCGCGGCGACGTTGTGCGAGCGGCCGGCCATGACCAGTTCGCCGTACTGGGCGGCGAGCCGGCCGAGGCGGACCAGGACGGCCACCGTGCGGTCGCGGACGTGCTCCAGCGACTGGCGGATCTGCAGCTGCTCGACGTTCTCGGTGAGGTCGCGCGAGGTCATGCCCTTGTGGATCTGCTCGTGCCCGGCGAGTTCGGAGAACTCCTCGATCCGGGCCTTCACGTCGTGCCGGGTGACCTTCTCGCGCTCGGCGATCGACGCCAGGTCGACCTGGTCGATCACCCGCTCGTAGTCGGCGATCGCGGTGGGCGGCACCTCGATGCCGAGGTCCTGCTGCGCCTTCAGGACGGCCAGCCACAGCTGGCGTTCGAGGACCACCTTGTGCTCGGGGGACCACAGCTGGGCCAGGGTCGCCGAGGCGTACCGGGAGGCCAGGACATTGGGGATCTTGGGCTTCGCGCTCACGCTTCGCAAGCCTAACAGTCGAGGTCAGCGGGAACCGCAGCGCGTCCGCCGGGCGGACGGGCGGCCCCGCCGGGCGGCGGGAACGGGCCGCGGGAACGGGCCGGGAAATCGGCGTGAGCGGCGGGCGGGCGGCGGGTTAGGGTCCGGGCATGACGAAGCGTACTTTCCGGATCACGGTCCGCGGCTCCTTCGACGCGCTGACGGACGGACAGCGGGCCGCGCTGCAGGCCGAGGCCGCCGAGCACGACCTGCTGCAGGCGCGGTTCACCGAGGAGGGGCACCTGTCGTACGACCTGGCGGCGCGCCCGTTCTTCACCTTCCGCTTCCTGGAGCACGGCGAGGCCGAGGAGGACGTGGTGGCGGCCTCGGTCCGGGCCGAGACGGCGGCGGAGCTGTGGCTGACCGACCGCGGCTACGGCTACAAGGGCCTGAAGTCCCAGGCCCAGGACATGTCCCTGGCGGCGGTGGGGCCGCGGCAGAAGCAGGAGGCCCGCAGGAAGGGCTGACGGGCCCGGAAGGGGGTGCGCCCCGGGCGGGCCGGGGCGCACCTGCCGGGGGCGGTGTCAGCAGGCCACCACGGTGGAGACGGTGGCGGTGGAGGCGGGCAGGCCGGGCTGGTTCACCGAGAAGGTGGTGCCGACGGTGCGGCCGCACGCGGCGGTGGTGAGGACGCTGCCGACCGGGTTCGCGCCGGGCTGGACCAGGACGGTCGGGTGGGCGGGGGCGAGCGGGGCGGCGCCGACGACGGTGCCGGAGACGGTGAAGCCGACGGACTGGGGCTGCCAGGACGGGTCGTTGGCGGTGGCCACCCCGTAGAAGCGGACCTGGTTCCCGGAGATCTCGACGCAGGCCCGGGTCAGCAGCGGGCCGGGCGCGCCCGGGGCGCCGCAGGTGACGACCGGGCCGACCGGTCCGGCCGGGCCGGCGGGCGCGGCGGCGGCGCCCTGGACGGTGGCCAGGGTGGTCAGGGCGGTCAGGGCCGCGGCGGTGGCGACGGCGGCGACGGTGGCCTTCATGGGTGCCTCTCCTCGGGGAGCGGGGATGGGACGGCATGCGAAATGTGAAATGTCACATTCCGATGGCGTCAGCATGACAGTGCCCCCGCACCCCGGGGAGGGGCTTCCGGGAAGCGGGCGCCCTTCCACGGGTATCGGCCACCGAATGACCGGAACGGCCTGTCGGTGACCACGCAAGCCCCGGCCCGAACGGCCGAACCACCCACCGGGGAGGCGGAGTTCGGCGGGCGCCCTCAGGACCGGGCGCCCTCAGAACAGGGCGCCCTCAGAACAGGGCGCCCTCAGAACAGGGCGTCCTGTTCGGCGGTGGGGCGGGCCCGGGGCAGCAGGGTGAGCCCGTCGCAGGCGGCGGCCGGGGCGGGCTGCAGCGTCCAGCCGGTGAGCAGCCGGGTGTCGAGGAGCAGCGGGGTGCCGTCGGGCGGGTCGAGGAAGAGGTGGCCGCCGATGGGGCGGCGCAGGGTGCCGGCCAGGTGGGCGCCGTCGGCGACGGCCTTGACCTGCCGGTACTGGTCGGGGGCGCCGTCGGTGAGGCCGTAGAGCTCGACCTGGTCGGTGACGGGGTGGTCGGGCAGCAGGGTGAGCTGCGGGTGGTCGGCGAGCAGCCGGTGCACGCGGGTACGGGCGGCGGTGAGCGCGGCGTGCCGCTCGGCGGGGGCGGGGAGGTTCCACCAGCCCGGGTACTTGGCGGCGGCGGGAATCCGCTCGCGGGCCAACTTGCCGTGGGCGACCGCGAGTTCGGCGCGGCGGACGGCGGGCAGCGGGCCGCGGGCGAGGAACGTCCAGGTGAGGGCGGCCTGTTCGAGCAGGCGGACGGTGCCGCGCTCCTCGGCGGTGAGGCCGACCTTGAGCAGGCCGGGGGCGAACCAGGCGAGGTAGAGGCGGTAGGTGCGGCCGTCGTCGACGATCCGGTCGCGGGCCAACTGGAGTCCGCGGTCGGCGTTCTGGCAGCTCGGGCACTGGCTGCCGGTGCCCTCGGGCGGGACGGTGGCGCGGTGCGGGCAGTCCCGGTGGCCGTGCTCGGTGTGGGCTCCGGTGCAGCGCCGGGGCCCGGTGATCCGCCAGGCGACGGGGAGGCCGGCGGTGAGCGGCCGGGCGTGGCGCTGCCGGCCGTCGGTGGCGGTGAGCTGCGGCGCGCCGTCCTGCCAGCGCAGCCCGGTGGCGGTCCACCCGCCGGTCTGGTCCTGGTGCATCCGGTGAGCGTACGGCACGCCACCGACGGTCACCGTCGCCCGCGGCGGGTCAGGGGCGCTGCAGCAGGGGCAGGACCTGGTCGCAGAGCCGGGAGAGGGCGGCGCGCTGTTCGGCGTCGAGGCTGTCGAAGGCGGCGCGGGCGCGGCCCATGTCGGCGCGGATGCGGTCGAGGACGGTGCGGCCCTCGTCGGTGATGGTGACGATCTTGACGCGGCGGTCGGCGGCGGCGGCCTCGCGGTGGGCGTAGCCGAGTGCTTCGAGGCGGTCGACGATGCCGGTGACGTTGGAGGCGTCGCAGCCGAGGCGGCCGGCCAGGGCGCGCATCGGGACGGGTTCGAGGACGGCTTTGAGCGCCTTGGCCTGGGAGGAGTTGAGTCCGTGCCGGGCCGAGGCGGCGGCGAAGTCGTGGAAGTAGGCGGCGCCGACGGCGGCGACCTGTTCCATGAGTTCGGTGGTGGAGGGTGCGGTGCCGGTCGCGGTGCCGGTGCCCGTGGTGCTGCCCATGGCGGTCAGGGTACGCCCATTCGCTTCAGTGCCTCCAGTATTGAACGGGGCAAGTATTTCGGGGGTGTCGTGCGGGGGGTGTGCGGGTTCCCGGAGCACTGTCAGAGCACCAGGCGGTCGAAGAGGTGGTGCAGTTCCGCCTCGGCGTCGGCGGTGAGGCCGGTGTGCACGGGGCCGGGCTGGACGACGGCGCTGCGCGGGGCGGTGAGCCAGCGGAAGCGCTGTCCGGCGCTGTCGCGGGCGGCCGGTCCGGCGGCCTCGCCGCCGGCGCAGACCGCCTCGATGCCGCGCAGCGCCCGCCGCACCCCGGCGACGTCGGCGACCGGGTCGAGGGCGTGCAGTCGCCCCTGGTCGAGGTGGGTGCGGGCGCCGAGGAAGCCGGCGTGGCGGCAGTACAGCAGCACGCCGATGTTGACGCACTCGCCGCGTTCGACCCGGGGCACGGCGCGGATCAGCGCGTACTCGTAGTCGCGGAGTTCGGCGGGGACGGCGGGGGTGCCGGGGACGGCGGGGGTGCCGGGGACGGCGGGGGTGCCGGGGCCGGTGGGGGTGCCGGGCATCGGATCGGGCATCAGGGGGCCGCCTCGGGGAGCCAGTCGCGGGGCCCGGCGAGGCGGGCGGTGAGTTGTGCGGTGTAGGCGGCGCGGACGTCCTCGGCGGTGGCGAAGCCGGGTTCGTCCTCCAGCCAGACGCCGGGGATCGCGGCGACGGCCGCGGGGAGCGCGGCGGCGGCCAGGGCGGCGAGTTCGGCGTCGACCTCGGGGAGGTGTCCGGCGGCGTGCCGCAGGGCGTGGTCGGCGGCGTCGTAGGGCTTGCGGCGCCAGTTCTCGGCGCTCTTCCAGCTGTGGTGGAAGATCAGGCTGGCGCCGTGGTCGATCAGCCGCAGGCCGCCGGCCGCGACCAGCAGGTTGGGGTTGCGCCAGGAGCGGTCGACGTTGCCGATCAGGGCGTCGAACCAGAGCACCCGGGCGGCCAGGTCGAGGTCGGTGTCGAAGCAGAGCGGGTCGAAGTTGAGCGCCCCGGAGACGTACGCCATGCCGAGGTTGGCACCGCCGCTGGCCCGCATCTGGTCCTGGATCTGCGTCTCGGGCTCGCTGCGGGCGAGCACCGGGTCGAGGTCGAGCAGGGCGAGTTCGGGGACCGGCAGGCCGAGCCCGCGGGCGAGTTCGCCGGCCAGCACCTCGGCGACCAGCGCCTTGCGGCCCTGGGCCGCGCCGACCCACTTCAGGACGTACAGCCGGCGGTCGTCGGCCTCGACCAGGCCGGGCATCGAGCCGCCTTCGCGCAGCGGCGTCACGTAGCGGACGGCCGTCACCTCGGAGAGCATCAGCACAGCGTAGCGGTCCCCTCCCCCGCCGCTTCGGCGGCCCGGCCGCATGGCCCCGCGGTGCGGGGGCATCCGCCGAACAGCCGCTGGAGATGCACCCTCCGGTGCCCCGTGCGAGTGTGGCCAGCAGTCGTCCTCGCCGTTCGGCCTGCCCGGACGGCCTGCCGCTCCACGGAGCTCCACGGACCAGTACACCCAGGACACGTAGGGGATGAAGATGGAACGACCGAGGATTCTGATCGTCGGCGGCGGCTTCGCCGGCCTCGAGTGCGCCCGCCGCCTGGAGCGCAAGCTCGCCCCCTCCGAGGCGGAGATCTCCCTGGTCACCCCGTTCTCGTACCAGCTGTACCTGCCGCTGCTGCCGCACGTCGCGGCGGGTGTGCTGACCCCGCAGTCGGTGGCGATCTCGCTGCGCCGGACGCTGCGGCGCACCCACATCGTGCCGGGCGGGGCGATCGGCGTCGACCCGCGGTCGAAGGTCGCGGTGGTGCGCAAGATCACCGACGAGGTGGTCGCGGTGAAGTACGACCACCTGGTGCTGGCGCCGGGCAGCGTGACCCGGACCTTCGACATCCCGGGCCTGCCGGACTACGCGCGCGGCATGAAGACGCTGGCCGAGGCGACGTACATCCGCGACCACGTGATCGCGCAGCTGGACCTGGCGTCGGCCTCGATGGACGAGAACGAGCGGGCCTCGCGGCTGCAGTTCGTGGTGGTCGGCGGCGGCTACGCGGGCACCGAGACGGCGGCCTGCCTGCAGCGGCTGACCACGGCGGCGGCCCGGCGCTACCCGCGGCTGGACCCGGCGCTGATCAAGTGGCACCTGATCGACATCGCGCCGAAGCTGATGCCGGAGCTGGGCGACAAGCTGGGCACCACGGCGATGGAGATCCTGCGCAAGCGCGGGGTCGACGTGTCGCTGGGCGTGTCGGTGGCGGAGGTCGGCGCGGAGACGGTGAAGTTCACCGACGGGCGGACGCTGCCGTGCCGGACGCTGATCTGGACGGCGGGCGTGGCGGCCTCGCCGCTGGTGGGCACGCTGGACGCGGAGACGGTGCGCGGGCGGCTCGCGGTGACGGCGGAGATGCGGGTGCCGCAGTTCGAGGGCGTGTTCGCGCTGGGCGACGCGGCCGCGGTGCCGGACCTGGCGAAGGGCGACGGCGCGGTCTGCCCGCCGACCGCGCAGCACTCGGCCCGGCAGGGCAAGAAGGTCGCCGACAACCTGGTGGCGGCGCTGCGCAACCAGCCGCTGCAGCCGTACTTCCACAAGGACCTCGGCCTGGTCGTGGACCTCGGCGGCAAGGACGCGGTGTCCAAGCCGATGGGGATCGAGCTGCACGGCGCCCCGGCGCAGGCGGTGGCGCGCGGCTATCACGTGATGGCGATGCGGACGAACGCGGCGAAGTACCGGACGGCGGCGAACTGGCTGCTGAACGCCACCGCGGGCGACGACTTCGTGCGGACCGGGTTCCTGGCCCGGCAGCCCGCCCGGCTGCGGGACTTCGAGTACACCGACGCGTACCTGTCCCGGGACCAGGTCCGCGAGCACGCGCAGGCGCTGCTGGCCAAGGGCTGACCGGCCCCGCGCGCCGCGGAGGGCCCCGTCCGGTTCACCACCGGGCGGGGCCCTCCGGCGTGCGCGGCGTCAGGTGAGGCGGGAGCCGCCGGGGGCGGGGCGTTCCAGGGCGGCGAGGGCCTCGGCGAGGTCGGCGGCGACCGCGGGGGCGTCGGCGGGGTCGAGGGTGGAGGTGGTGATCCGGACGCCGGGCGGGGAGGCGAGCCGGAACCGGGCGCCGGGGGCGACCACCCAGCCGCGCTGGAGCAGGGCGGCGGCGGTGGCGGTCTCGTCGGCGACGGGCACCCAGACGTTGAGGCCGCTGGCGCCGTGGCCGCGGACGCCGTGCGCGGCGAGGGCGGCCAGCAGGGCGTCGCGGCGGGCCCGGTAGACGGCGGCGGGCGCGGGGGTGGCGGGGTCGCGGCGCAGGTGGAGGACGGCGCGCTGGAGCAGGTGGCTGACCCAGCCGGCGTCCAGGCGCTGGCGGCCGAGCAGCCGGGCGACGGTGTCGGGGTCGCCGACGCAGACGGCGACCCGCAGGTCGGGGGCGAGCGCCTTGGCGGCGGAGCGGATCAGCGTCCAGTGCGTGACGGTGCCGCCGGCCAGCGGGTGGAAGGGCAGGTCGACCATGCCGTGGCCGTGATCGTCCTCGATCAGCAGGGTGGCGGGGCGTTCGGCCAGGACGGCGCGCAGGGCGGCGGCGCGGTCGGCGGTGAGGGCGGCGCCGGTGGGGTTCTGGGCGCGGCTGGTGACGATCAGGGCGCGGGCGCCGGCGTCCAGCGCGGCGGCGACGGCGTCGGGCAGCGGGCCGTCGTCGTCGACCGGGACGGGGGCGGGGCGCAGGCCGAGGGCGGGCAGCAGGTCGAGCAGGCTGCCCCAGCCCGGGTCCTCGACGGCGACGGCGTCGCCGGGGCGCAGCCGGGCGGTGAGGACGCGGGCGATGGCGTCCAACGCGCCGGAGCAGACGGCGAGTTCGCCCTCGGGGGCGCCGTCGGCGCGGAATTCGGCGCGGTAGTCGGCGAGCAGGTCGGCCTCGGCGACGGGGTGGCCGTAGAGGACGGTGGGGCCGGCCGCGGCGGCGGCCAGGGCGGGGCCGAGCGGGGGCAGCAGGGCCGGGTCGGGGTTGCCGGCGGCGAGGTCGCGGGCGCCGGGCGGGACGGGGAGGCGGGCCAGGTCGCGGGGGGCGGTGGCGGGGCGGGGGCGGACGCGGCTGCCGCGCCGGCCGGCGGTCTCGATGACGCCGCGGTCGCGCAGCAGGCGGTAGGCGGCGGCGACGGTGTTGGGGTTGACGCCGAGTTCGGCGGCCAGGTCGCGCAGCGGCGGCAGGGCGGCGCCGGGCGCGAGCCGGCCGGTGGTGAGGGCGTGTTCGACGTCGGCGGCGATCTCACTGGCACGCCGACCACTGATCCGATATTCTCCTAGCACAAAACACAGTATGCACTAGTACATAGAGGTTGTCATGTCGGACGGTACCTACACCCGCAACGATCGCACCACGCCGACCCGGAGCAAGGAGCGCGCCGCCTGGGACGAGGCCGCGGTGCACGCGGTCCTGGACGCCGGCTTCCTCTGCCACCTGGGCTTCGTCCGGGACGGCGCGCCGGTGGTGCTGCCCACGCTGTACGCCCGGGTCGGGAACGTGCTGTACGTCCACGGCTCGACGGGCAGCCGGCCGCTGCGCGGGGCGAAGGACGAGCGGGGGCTGCCGGTGTGCGTGACGGTCACCCACCTGGACGGGCTGGTGCTGGCCAAGTCGGCCTTCCACCACTCCGTCAACTACCGCTCGGTGGTGGCGCACGGCACCGCGCACCAGGTCACCGACCCGGCGGAGCTGCGCGCCGCGCTGGACGCGATCGTCGAGCAGGTGGTGGCGGGGCGCTCGGCCGGCTGCCGGCCCGCGAACGCCAAGGAGCTGGCGGCGACGGCGGTGATCCGGCTGGAGCTGGACGAGGTCTCGGCCAAGACCCGCACCGGCGGCGTCAACGACGAGGAGGAGGACCTCGGCCTGCCGTACTGGGCGGGCGTGGTCCCGGTCGCCCCGGCGTACGGCGCGCCCGAGCCCTCGCCGCACACCGGGGCCGCGCTGCCCGCGCACCTGGCGGCGCTGGCGGGCTGACCCGGGCGGGCGCGTTGCGGCGAACGGCGGAGGCGGAACGGGCGGCTGACGGATCGTAGGACTGACGGGTGATCGGTTCCGGGCGTGTCGGACGCGCCGCAGGGGGTAGCCGCTGGTCGAATCGGATCCGGAGATTTCCGTCCGGAACCGGACGGATCGTCACGTAGGGAGAGACCACTGGCTACCCATTCCGCCGCCAGGGACGAACACCTCGGCCATGTGGTGTTCATCTCCGCCGCCGCCGCGATGGGCGGGTTCCTGTTCGGCTACGACAGCGCGGTGATCAACGGAGCGGTCACCGGCATCCAGAAGCACTTCGGGGTGGGCAACGGCGAGACCGCGTTCGTGGTCGCGATCGCCCTGCTCGGCTCGGCGGCCGGCGCGGTGGCGGCCGGCTGGCTGGCCGACCGGTTCGGCCGGGTCCGGACGATGCTGCTGGCCGCGGTGCTGTTCGCGGTCAGCGGCGTCGGGTCGATGTTCCCGCCGAGCATCGGGGTGCTGGGCCTGTGGCGGGTGCTGGGCGGCATCGCGATCGGCATCGCCTCGGTGATCGCGCCGACGTACATCGCCGAGGTCGCGCCGACCGCCTACCGGGGCCGGCTGGCGTCCTTCCAGCAGATGGCGATCGTGCTCGGCATCACCGTCTCGCAGCTCGCCAACTGGGGCCTCAACCAGGCCGCGGGCGGCGAGTCGACCAACCACCTGGGCGGCGTGCAGGCCTGGCAGTGGATGCTCGGCGTGGAGGTGGTGCCCGCGGTGGTCTACGGGCTGATGGCGCTGTCCATCCCCGAGTCGCCGCGCCACCTGATCGCGGTCGGCCGGGAGGCGCAGGCCCGCGAGGTGCTGGCCGAGGTCGAGGGCGGCGGCGTCGACCTGGACGCCCGGGTCGCCGAGATCCGGCAGGTGCTGCACACCGAGCACAAGCCGAGCCTGAAGGACCTGCTGGGCGGCCGGTTCGGGCTGCTGCCGATCGTCTGGGTCGGCATCGGCGCCTCGGTGTTCCAGCAGTTCGTCGGCATCAACGTGATCTTCTACTACTCGTCGTTCCTGTGGCAGTCGGTGGGCATCGACGAGTCCAACTCGCTGCTGATCTCGCTCTCCACCTCGATCGTCAACGTGGTCGGCACCGTGGTCGCGATGCTGCTGGTGGACCGGATCGGCCGCAAGCCGCTGGCGCTGGCCGGCTCGGCCGGCATGGCGGTCGCCCTCGGCGTGGCGGCCTGGGCGTTCTCGTTCCGGCACGGCACCGGCGACAGCGCGACGCTGGACGACGGCCACGCCACCGTGGCGCTGGTGGCCGCGCACGTGTTCGTGTTCTGCTTCGCCTTCTCCTGGGGCGTGGTGGTCTGGGTGCTGCTCGGCGAGATGTTCCCCAACAAGATCCGGGCGCTCGCCCTGTCGGTGGCCGCCTCCGCGCAGTGGATCGCCAACTGGGCGATCACCGTCAGCTTCCCCAGCCTGTCCGACTGGAACCTGTCGGCGACGTACGTGGTCTACGCCTGCTTCGCGCTGCTGTCGATCCCGTTCGTGGCCTACTGCATCAAGGAGACCAAGGGCCGGGCGCTGGAGGAGATGGGCTGACGCCGCCCGGTGGAAAAGCCCGGTGGAAAAGCGGTGGCCCGCTCCCCCGGCGGGCTGCTAGCAATGTCACATGCTACTGGGTGAGAAGGTCGCGCTGCGGGCGCGGATCGAGAGCGACGTGCCGGTGCTGCACGAGGAGTTGTACGGGGACGTGGCCACCAGGTCGCGGGCGGACTCCCGCCCCTGGCAGCCCGTGCCGCTGGAGTCCGGGCAGTCCCCGTACCGGGTCTCGCCGCCGAGCGAGGACGCCGCGGTGTTCTCGGTGGTCGAGCGGGCCGGCGGCGCGCTGGCCGGCGAGGCACTGCTCTGGGGCATCGACACCCACAACCGGTCGGCGCACCTGGGGATCTCGCTGCGCCCGTCCTGCCGCGGCCGCGGCCTCGGGGTGGACACCGTGCGCGTGCTGTGCCGCTACGGGTTCGAGACCCGCGGGCTGCACCGGCTCCAGTTGGAGACGCTGGCCGACAACGCGGCGATGATCGGCGCGGCCGAGCGCGCGGGCTTCGCGCTGGACGGCACGCTGCGCGGGGCCGCCTGGGTCTCGGGCCGGTTCGTCGACGAGGTGGTGCTCGGGCTGCTGGCCGGCGACCGGTCGGACTGAGCGCCCTCCCCTCCCGGCGGAAAACCCTTGGACAGGGCGGGTACGGCGGGGGGATCGTCGGGCGGTGCCACTCTTCGATCCCGCCTGGGCGGGCCGCAACTACCGGATCCAGACCGCCGCCAACGTGGTGAGCGGGCTGGGCAACGCGGCCGCGCCGATCGCCACCTCCTTCGCCGTGCTGCAGCTGAACCCCGCCTGGGGCGCCACCGAGATCGGCTGGGTGACGGCCGCCCGGATGGCGCCGCTGGTGGTGCTGCTGCTGATCGGCGGCGCGCTGGCGGACCGGCTGCCCCGGCACCTGGTGATGGTCGGCGCGAACCTGTTCAACGCCGGTTCGCAGGCCGTCCTGGCGGCGCTGGTGCTGGCCGGGCACCCGAGCCTGTGGGCGCTGATGCTGCTGTCCGCGGCGGGCGGCGCCGGGCAGGCGTTCTACGCGCCGGCCGCCGAGGGCGTGATCCTGCAGGCGGTGCCGGCGCAGCACGCGGCGAAGGCGTTCTCGGTGTTCAAGATGGCGCTGAACGGCGCGCAGATCGGCGGCGCGGCGCTCGGCGGCGCGCTGACCGCGGTGGTCGGGCCGGGCTGGGTGCTGGCCGGGGACGCCGCCTGCTTCGCGGTCGCGGCGCTGCTCAGGACCGGCCTGGAGGACGTCTCCGGGCGCGTCGCCGCCGGCCCCGGCCTGGTGCGCGAACTGGTGGTCGGCTGGCGGGAGTTCCGCTCCCGGCAGTGGCTGTGGGCGGTGGTGCTGCAGTTCGGCGTGCTGAACGCCTGCGTGCTGGCGGTGGAGGCGGTGTACGGGCCGAAGGCGGCCGAGGAGCGGATGGGCGGCGCCGGGGCCTGGGGCCTGGCGATGGCCGCGCTCAGCGTCGGCATGGTCTCCAGCGGTCTGCTGATGGCCCGTTGGCAGCCGCGCCGGGTGCTGCTGGTCGGCAACGGCGGGGTGTTCCTGTTCGGGCTGCCCGCGCTGGCGCTGGCGCTGCACCTGCCGCTGGCGGCGGTCGCGGCGGCGATGTTCCTGGCGGGCGTGGGCACCTCGGTGTTCGTCGTCAACTGGATGGTGACGCTGCAGCAGGAGATCCCGGAGGAACTGCTCTCCCGGGTCTCGGCGTACGACTCGCTGGGCTCCTTCGCGCTGCTGCCGGCCGGCACCGCGCTGGCCGGTCCGGTCGCGGGGGCGCTGGGGCTGACGGGCGCGCTGTGGGCCTGCGCGCTGCTCTGCCTGGCGCTGGCCGCGGCCGCGCTGCTGGTGCCCGACATCCGGCGGCTGGAGCGCCGCCCGGCGCCCGCGGCCGACGGGGCCCGCGAGCCGGAGCCCGTCACGTCCGGGTGACGGCCGCTGACAGTGTGCAACCTCCCGGGGCCGGGGCACGTCCGACCAAGTGACCGGCCACCGACCCGGGGAGGAAGCCGAATGGACAAACCACTGCTGTTCCTTGACGTCGACGGGGTGCTGAACCCGGTGTTCCCGCACCCCGACGACGACTTCGACACGCACGAGCTGCTGGGCTACTCCGTCCTGCTGTCGCCCCGGCACGGCGACTGGCTGCGCGAACTCGCCGACCGGTACGAGATCGTCTGGGCCACCACCTGGGAGGACAAGGCCAACGCGCACATCGCGCCGCTGCTCGGCCTGCCCCAGCTGCCGGTGGTGGTGTTCAGCGGGTACGTCCCGCGGCCCGGCGACCCGAAGGTGCCGCTGATGGAGCTGTTCTCGGCGCACAAGTGGGCGCCGATCCTGCGGCACGCCCAGGGCCGCCCGTTCGCCTGGGTCGACGACTGCATCCCGCCCCGCCTGGTGCGCCGCAGCGTGCTGCGCGCCGACCGGCTGCTGCTGCCGGTCGACCCGGCGCAGGGCCTGCAGCGCGAGCACGTGGACCGGCTGCTGCGCCGCCCGCCGTCCCGGGCCTGGCCGAACCCGTGGGCCTGCTGACGGACCGTCGGCGCGCGACGGGCCGTCAGGGGGCGACGGGCCGTCAGGAGGGCAGCCAGCTCACGTGGCCCGCCAGCAGCGCGTAGCCGACGAAGGCGGTGGTGTCGATCAGGGCGTGCGCGGCGACCAGCGGGCCGACCCGCCGCCAGCGGCGGTACAGCAGGCAGAAGACCACGCCCATCACCATGTTGCCGACCAGGCCGCCGACGCCCTGGTACAGGTGGTAGGAGCCGCGCAGCACCGAGCTGGCGGCGATCGCGGCGGGCCACCCCCAGCCGAGCTGGTGCAGGCGGCGCAACAGGTAGCCGACCACGACCACCTCCTCCAGGATCGCGTTCTGCCAGGCGGAGGCGATCAGCACGGGGATGCGCCACCAGACGTCGGGCAGGCCGGAGGGGGCGACGGTGAGGTTGAACCCGGCGGCCTGCGCGCCGAGGTAGAGGGCGAGGCCGGAGCCGCCGATGCCGGCCGCGAGCAGGGCGCCGCGGCCGAGGTCGGAGAGCTTGTGCCGCAGGTCGAACCCGAGGGTGCGCAGCGCGGCGCCCTCGCGGACCAGCAGGTAGCCGACCAGGACGACCGGCATCAGGCCGCGGGCGACGTAGTAGAGCTGCCAGGCCAGGTCGAGCCAGGGGCGGCCGGGCGCCCGGGAGGCGTTCAGGGTGGCGACCTGCTTGCCGAGCGCGACGGGTTCGGTGAGCGAGCCGGCGAAGCTGATCAGCGCGCCGATGCCGCTGGCGCCGAGCGAGAGCCCGAGGACGATCAGCAGTTCGACGGCGAGCAGCCGGCGGGAGAGCGGCTTGACGTCGGTGGGCTCGGCCGAGGCGGTGGTCACTGGTCTCCCCGAGGGCGGTGGATCGGCCCGGGGCGGCTGCCGCCCCGGGCCGGTCATCCTTCCACAGCGGGCCGCGGGGTTCCCGGACGCCCGGCGGGAGTCTCAGTCCACCGGCCAGGTGTGCACCGGTTCGCCGCTGCGCATGTGCTCGATGTAGCGGCGCGTCATGGCGGCGATCGCGGCGTTCGGGTCGAGGTTGTGGTGCTCGCGCAGCCGGTGCACGGTGGCGGCCTGCCAGGCGGCGCCGTTGGTGCGGCGCAGGCAGCGCTGCTCGATGATGCCGAGGTAGCGGTCCCGGTCGCGGGCCTCGATGCCCCACTCGTCGAGGCCCTGGTGGGCCAGCGGGAGGAGTTCGTTCAGCACCAGGTCGGTGGCGGGGAGTTCGGCCGGGCCGCGGTTGCCGCGGCCGCCGCGCGGCCACCACTGGACGGCGTCGATGCCGTGCCGGGCGCCCTGCTGGAAGTTCCGGTCGGCCAGTTCGAAGGGCAGCCGGCCCCAGATCGGGCGGGGCTGTTCGGCCAGCACCCGGACCAGGCCGTAGTAGAAGGCGGCGTTGGCGAGGGTGTCGGCGACCGTCGGGCCGGCCGGCAGGCAGCGGTTCTCCACCCGCAGGTGGGCGACGCCGTCGGCGACGTCGTACACCGGGCGGTTCCAGCGGTAGACGGTGCCGTTGTGCAGCCGCATCTCGCCGAGCCGCGGGACGCCGCCGGAGGACAGCACCTTGACCGGGTCCTCGTCGTCGCAGATCGGCAGCAGGGCCGGGAAGTAGCGCAGGTTCTCGGCGAACAGGTCGAGCGCGGAGTCGACCCAGCGCTCGCCGAACCAGGTGATGGGGCGCACGCCCTGGGCCTTGAGTTCGGCCGAGCGGGTGTCGCAGGCCTGCTGGAACAGCACCGGGCGGGTCTCGCGCCACAGCTCGCGGCCGAACAGGAAGGGCGAGTTGGCGCCGAGCGCGAGCTGGACGCCGCAGATCGCCTGGGCGGCGTTCCAGACCGAGGCGAACCGGGCCGGGGTGACCTGGAGGTGCAGTTGCAGCGAGGTGGCGGCGGCCTCGGCGACCATCGACACCGAGTCGATGGCGAGGCGTTCGACGCCGTCGATGTCGAGCGCGATGTCCTCGCCGCGGGCGGCCCGGATCTGGTCGCTGAGCAGGGTGTAGCGGTCGTTGCGGCTCATCGCCTCCAGCCCGGCGTGCTCCAGGTCGAGGGTCGGCAGGATGCCGACCATCACCAGTCGGGCGCCCGCGGCGGCGGCCCGCCGGTCCGCGTAGCGCAGGCAGGTGTCGAGTTCCTCGCGCAGGTCCTCGAAGACGTGGCCGCCGAGCCGGCGGGCGGCGACGTTCACCTCGATGTTGAAACGGCCCAGTTCGGTCTGGAAGTCCGCGGAGGAGATCGCGTCCAGCACCTGCTCGTTGCCGAGCATCGGCAGGCCCTGCTCGTCGGCCAGGTTGAGTTCGATCTCCAGCCCCATCATCGCTCTGGGCCGGTCGAACCTCCCCTCCGCGAGCATCCGCTCCAGCACGTCCAGACAGGACTGCAGCTTGCGGCGGTACAGCTGCCGGTCGGACAGCTCCGCCCGGGTCGCCACGACCTTCTCGCCCACGGGTGCCTTCCCTCCCCTCGGTCGACAGTGCCTGTGCATCATGCCCAGACCGAAGATCGGTAGTCCGCGATGCGAACACCCGGACGAGACAGGGTTTCTGACGGAACATCAGTTCCATCGCTACTTGCATCGCACCACGGAACGTGATATGAAGGTCACCCTGTGCACCTGTTCGAGTAAATTCGCACGCCGCTCAGGCCCGGACAAGGCCGTCCGAGACACCCCTTCCTTTTCCCCGGGTGGGCTCGTCGACGACCCGCCCACCCCCTCGGCGCCCATGCCCAACCGGACCCGGCCAGGCCCTTCGTGTCGACGCCGTGCCGGTATGTCGCATCAGCACGCCGATCACGCACGGAGAGGCGACTCAGCCATGACCTTGCACCTGCCCCAGCCCCCGGCCGGCGCACAGCACGCCGTGCTCGCCGCGCTCGTCCCCGAGGGCGGACTGCCGCCGTCCGCGGCCGCCGTGCTGCGCCTCGGCGCCGGGCGGCCCCGGCCGCTGCTCGCGCTGCCCGTCCACGTCCTGCGCGGCGGCGCCGGGGCCCGGCCCGCCGGGGCCGAGCGGACCGGCTGGCGGTTCCTGCTGCGCCGCGACGAGTCGACCTCCCCCTCCGTGCGCCCGGCACCCCCGGCGGGTGCGCCGGGCGCGGTGGACGTGGTCGAACTCGCCGACGGGGCCGACGGGTTCGACCCCGCGGGGCTGGACGAGGTGGTGGCCGCCGCCGAGGTGGTCGAGGGCCCCGGCGGCCCGGTCTTCTCGCACGTCACCGCCGGGCCGTACCTGGACTCCACGGTGCGGGCGCTGCGCCAGGCCCGGCAGCTCTCGCACGGCGCGGCGGGCCGGTTCGAGCCGCGGCTGCTCTCGCTGCCCGAGCACTACGCCTCGGCGCTCTGGCTGCGCAGCGCGCTCCCCGGCGAGGACCTGATGATCCCGCTGGCGCCCGCGCCGCTCGGGGTGGCGGGCCACCAGGTGCTGCCCGCCGCCGAGTTGCTGGCCCGGTTGGAGCGTTCGCCCGCCGCGCGCCCCACCGCGCTGATCGGCTGACCGCCGCTCGGGCCGGTCGTACCCCACCTGAACGGGCCATGCCGGGCTGATCCGATCGGATCAGCCCGGCATGGCCCGTTCGTGCCCGGAATCGATCGGCGGCCGCCCGGTCGGGTGATCTCGGCAACTGATCTGTGGCGCATGTCACCAAATGGCTGCGCGAGCGCCCGTGGAGTCGGACACTGGTGTCGGTCGGGTGGAGGACCAACTGTCCTACCCGGCCCACGCCGTTTCACACCAGAATCGGCGCACTGTTTTTCTGCCCGCCGACGGGGCGGCGCCCGAGGGGGTGGCCGTACGGCGCCGGGAACCCGAGCGAAGCGAGGTACAAGGATGTGCCAGCACCGAACCGACTGTCCGAGCGCGGAATCGGCCGACCGTGAGGCGGCCGTGCCGGTCGCCCGCCACCCGGAGCAGGGCTGGAGCCTGCTCTGCAACGGGGTGCTGATGTTCGACGACACCGGTGAACTGCTGCCCGACGGCCGGGTCATCGCCCCGCGCCGCACCCTGCTGATCGCTGCCTGAGCCTTCGCGGTTCCCCCTTCCCCCTGGGCCCGCCGGGAGTTGCGCCCTCCCGGCGGGCTCCGCCGTTCCCGGGCCGCTTCCGGCGGTGCGTCAGGAGCCCTGCCCGGGGCGGTCGGCGGGGCTCGCGGGGTCGTACCAGAGGCTGGCCATGGGGGCGCGGAGCGTCCAGCCGAGGTGGCGGTAGAGGGCGTGGCCCTCGGTGGTGCCGACCAGCAGGGCGGCGCGGGCGCCCGCGGCGTGCGCCTCGTGCTGGAGGGTGCGCATCAGCAGGGAGCCGAGGCCGCGGCGGCGGTGCGCGGGGGCGGTCTCGATCTGGTCGGCGACGGCGAGGAGTTCGGGGCCGGTGCGGCCCGCGAGCGGCGTCGCGGGGCCGAGGCCGAGCTGGCCGCGGGCGGCGAACTCCCCGTCGGTGGTGCGGACCAGGGCGCGGACGACGCCGCCGCGGCTCCAGGTGGTGATCCGGTAGCCGGCCGGGACGGCGGGGTGCTCGGGGCGCAGCGGGAGCGTCATCAGGTGGCCGGGGACGTCCTGGTGCCAGCCGGGGCCGGTGACCCAGGGCAGGACGCGGTCCTCGGCGTCGAAGAGCTTGAGCCACGTCCAGGGGACGGTGGTGCCCCCGGTGACCTCGCGGACGTCCTGCTCGGTGGGGGCGGGCAGGACGTGCCGCCAGGGGTGGCGGGGCTGGCCGACGTCGATCGTCCAGCCCCAGGGGCGGGGCAGGGGCTCGGCGGCGCCGCGGGAGACCGCCCAGCCGCTGATCCAGGCCCGGACGAGTTCGGGGACGGTGGCGTCGTCGAGCACGGGTGACTCTCCAGAGGTGCGTAATGGTCTCTTTCCAAATTTGAGTATTACACACCGGGTGGGGCGGCGGCACCGGGTTTTCCGCCCGCCGCCCCGCCGGGAGCCGCCCCGCCGGGAGTCCTAGGAGGCGGCGGGCTGCTGCTGGGTGACGCAGTGGATGCCGCCGCCACCGGCGCCGAGGTAGTCGATGTTGAGCTGTTCGACGACCCGGCCGGGGAAGAGCCGGGCGAGGGTGGCCCGGGCGGCGCTGTCGGCGGCGGTGTCGCCGAACTGGGCCGAGATGACCGCACCGTTGCAGACGTAGTAGTTGGCGTAGGCGGCGACGAAGTCGGCGCTGGTGGAGCGGATCTTGTAGTAGTCGGGGCCCTGGAGCTTGGTGACGGGGACGGTGTTGCCCGCGGCGTTGGTCGCGGTGGACAGGATCTGGTACTGCTGCCGGGCGTCCTGGGCCCAGGCGTCGGTGTCGGAGGCGAGCGGCATCTGGACCAGGCCGCCGCCGGCGAGGAAGCGGGAGGTGGCGTCGACGTGGTCGTCGGTGATGTCCTGGCCCTTGATGCCGGCGAACCAGACGACCTTCGACGCGCCGTAGGCGGTGCACATGGCGGCTTCGAGCTGGGCCTGGGTGCGGCCGGGGTTGCGGTTGTCGTTGAGGATGCTGCTGCGGGTGGCCATCAGGGTGCCGGCGCCGTCCTGCTCGATGGCGCCGCCCTCGGCGACGATGCCGGCCGCGGCGGTGAAGGGGACGCCGACGTAGGCGGCGATCCGCTGGGCGACCAGCGCGTCCTTGGCGTGGGTCTGCCGGTTGCCCCAGCCGTTGAAGTTGAGGCCGACGGCGTCCAGGCCGCCGGCGCCGTTGGTGCGGAACACGGCGCCGGTGTCGCGCATCCAGCAGTCGTCGACGGGGACGGTGTCGATGACGGTGACGGCGGAGCCGCACATCGAGCGGGCCTTGGCGGCGCTGGCGGGGTTGGCGCACATGACGACCGGCTCGTACTTGGCGACGGTCCTGGCGATCAGCGCGATGTTGGACTGGACGCCGCTGAGCTTGGTCTTCCAGATCGCGGTGGAGTCCGGCCAGGCCATCCAGGTCCGGGTGTGGCGGACGTCCTCGGCGGGGACGCGGTACGCGCCGGCGGCGAGCGGGGCGGCCGACGAGGTCCGGGGGCGGGCGGCGAAGGCGGTCGGGCCGGTCGCGGCGGTGACGGCGGCACCGGCGGCCACGATTCCGGCGGCGGTCAGGAACCTGCGGCGACCGAGTTCGGGCCGGTCCGAAGCGTGGGGGTTCATTCGGCGGGTCTCCAGTCAACTGCCCGTCGGGGTAACGGGGTTGAGCTGAAGCGTAAAACTGACCAAGCGCTCGGTCAATTGTCTGCGCAAGTCTTCTTCCACCCGGTTCGCGATCACCGACGACGGTGCGCGGACCGGCCGTTACAGTTGCGCCATGGCGACCCGCGCGAACGAGCAGAGCAGCACCGCCGCCCCCGCCCGCAGCCGCGCGGCCAAGGGCGAGCAGACCCGGGCCCGGCTGATCGCCGCCGCCCGGACGCTGCTGGCCGGGGACACCGCCGGCCGGTTCACCACCCGCAACGTCGCCGCGCTGTGCGGGGTCTCGCACGGCATGTGCCACTACCACTTCGCCGACCGCAGCGACCTGATCGTGGCCGTGGTCGAGGACATCCGCCCGGAGTGGATCGCCCCGCTGGAGGCGGCCGTGGACGGGCCGGGCGGCTTCGACGAGCGCGCCGGGCGGACCGTCGCCCTGCTCACCCGCGCCGAGAGCCCGGACCTCGCCCGGCTGCACTCCGCCCTGCACTGGCTGGCGCTCAACGACGAACGGGTGCGGGCGAGCCTGGACGCCGAGTACCGGCGCTGGCGGTCCTGCTTCGTCCGGCTCTTCCGGACGCTGGCGGACGAGCACCCGCAGGCGCCGGTCGACCCGGCCCTGCTCGGCGAGTCCTTCGCGGCCGCGGTGGACGGGCTCGCCGCGATCCGGTCGCTGGACGCCTCGGTGGACGCGGCGGCCGTCCTGGGCACCCTGATGGCCGCCCTGGCCGCCACCGCGTCCTGACCGTCCGTCACGGCGGCACCGCGTCCTCCCGGGCGCGCCGTTCCACCCGGGTGCCGGTGACCACCGCCACCGTCAGGCTCGCCGCGATGATCCCCTCCGCCCAGAAGAACGCCACGTAGTCGATCAGCGAGCCGATCGGCGGGCCGCCGGGCGCGGCGTTGCGCATGCCGATCAGCGCGAACAGCGTGGCCGCCATCCAGCCGAGCGAGGGCCACACCAGGCCCTGGCCGCTGCGGTGCAGCACCTCGACGGCCGCCAGCACGGCCAGCGCCAGCGCCCACATCGCCGCGATCATGAACCAGGCCAGGATGAAGGTGCTGCGCGCCCTGGTGGCCTTCATCTCCATCAGGGTCGCGCCGGACGGCAGGACGGTGCCGGTCGGGGTGACGAAGAAGAACGGGTCGCTGTCGCCGGAGAACAGGCCGACCGGCACCGGCCCCGCGGCGTCGTGCGCGGAGAACACCGTCTCGGCCCGGTACCGGTCGAAGGGGTAGTCGGTCTCCGTCCCGGAGAAGATCTCGGACGGGACCTGCTGCGGCGGCCCCGCCCGGCCCGGGACGGTCCGGAACACCGTCGCGGTGGCCGACTCCGCCGTGATCTCCACCTGCCGGGAGAAGGCCGCCGGGGCGCCGGGCTGCGCCAGGTTCCCGTGCGGGACCGGCACCACGTACAGGGTCACCTTGCCGGTCCCGGGATCGACCTCCTGGGTGGTCACGTCGAGTTCGACCCAGTCCGGCGTGCCGGGCACCGCGAGTTCGTGGGTCTGCTGCCGGGTCTCCCGCTCGTCCAGGTACAGCGCGATGCCCGCGCCGCACAGCACCGCGAGCAGCAGGACGGCCTGCGCGAACCGGCTGCGGCGCAGCCGGGCGAGGGCGTTCACGGGGCTCCGGCGGCGGGCTGCTGCTGGGTGGCGCAGTGGATGCCGCCGCCGCCCGCGGCGATGTGGTCGATGCTCACCTGGGTGACCTTCCTGCCGGGGTGGAGTTCGGCGATGACGGCGGCGGCCCGGTCGTCGGCGGCCCGGTCGCCGAAGCGCGGGACGATCACCCCGCCGTTGACCACGTAGTAGTTGAGGTAGGTGGCGAGGAAGTCCTTGCCGTAGCCCTGGATCTGTTCGGGGTCGGGTTCGGTGAGTTCGACGATCCGCAGGGCGCGGCCCTCGGCGTCGGTGGCGGAGCGGAGGACCTCCAGGGCCTGGTCGGAGGCGGTGGTCCAGACGTCGGGCGGGGCGCCGGCGCCGGGCCGGTGCAGGACGACCGTGCCGGGTTCGGCGAAGCGGGCGAGCGCGTCGATGTGGCAGTCGGTGATGTCCTGGCCCGCGACGCCCTTGATCCACAGGACCTTGGAGACGCCGAGGAGTTCCTTGAGGCTCGCCTCGATCCGGTCGCGGGACTGGCCGGGGTTGCGGTTGGCGTTGACCCAGGAGCTCTCGGTGGCCAGCAGGGTGCCCTGGCCGTCGACCTCCAGTGCGCCGCCCTCGCCGGTGACGGGGGCCCGGGTCCGGGTGGTGCCGTAGTGCTCCAGGAGCCGGCGGGCGACCTGGCTGTCCTCGGCGTGGGTCTGCTTGTTGCCCCAGCCGTTGAAGTTGAGGTCGACGCCGGCGAGGCCGCCGGGTCCGGTGACGAAGGTGGGTCCGCTGTCGCGGGCCCACAGGTCGTCGACCGGCAGTTCGAGCACCTCGACGGTGGAGCCGACCTGCTGCCGGGCCTGGTCGGCCTGGTCGGGCCGGGCCATCAGGACCACCGGTTCGTGGCCGGCGATCGCCCGGGCGAGGCCCGCGATGTCGGCGCGGACGCCCGGGAGTTGGTCGCCCCAGACCTCCTCCAGGGCGGGCCAGGCCATGAAGGTGCGGGTGTGCGGGGCGGATTCGGCGGGCATCGCCCACCCGGCGGCGGACGCGCCCGGCGCCGCCGGGGAGGCCGCGGGGGCGGTGCTCCCGGCGGTGCCGGTGGTGCCGGTGGTGCCGGTGGCGGGCTCCGCTCCCCCGTCGGACGAGCAGCCTTCGATCAGCGCGAGCGCCGCCAGTGCCGCGCCGGAGCGCAGGACGGAGCGGCGGGACGGTGTGCGGGGGTCCATGGCGGCCTCGTTCCGGGCGCTACTGCTGCTGCTGTCATTTCGGGACGATACTGACGAAACCGTCAGCGATCGCCCCGCCGCACCCGGCCGTCCGGGCGAATCGGGCGGCCGACGCGGACCACGGGCCGGGGCGAGCGCTACAGCGCGCGGCGGGCGGCGGCGATCGCGTCGGGGTCCCAGCCGGGGCGGGGCACCGAGTCGAGCAGCAGCCGGGTGTAGGGGTGCCGGGGGGCGGCGAGGACAGCGGTGGTGGGGCCGGACTCGACGATCCGGCCGTGCCGCATCACGACGACCTGCTCGGTGACGCAGCGCACCACGCCCAGGTCGTGGGTGATGAACAGGTAGCCGATGCCGGTCTGTTCGCGGATGTCGGCGAGCAGGTTGAGCACCTGGGCCTGGACGGAGACGTCGAGCGCGGCGACCGCCTCGTCGAGCACCATCACCGCGGGTTCCACGGCGAGCGCCCGGGCGATGGCGACGCGCTGGCGCTGGCCGCCGGAGAGCTGCCGGGGCAGCGCGCCCGCGGCGCGGGTGCCGAGGCCGACCCGGTCGAGGAGTTCGGCGATCCGCCGGGGGTGGTCGGTGTCCGGGAAGTGCAGGCGCAGGGTCTCGCGCAGGGCGTCCTCGACGCTGGTCCGCGGGTCGAGCGAGAGGTACGGGTCCTGGAAGACCATCTGGATCTCGCGGGCGCGGGCCAGGCGTTCGGTCCGGCCGCGGGCCCGGCCGGTGCGGGGGCGGCCGAGGACGGCGACCTGTCCGGCGTCGGCCCGTTCGAGGCCGACCAGGATGCGGGCGGTGGTGGTCTTGCCCGAGCCGGACTCGCCGACGATGCCGAGCGATCCGCCCGGGGCGAGTGTGAAGGAGACCTCGTCGACGGCGCGGACCGCGCCGAACGACCGGCACAGGCCGGTGACTTCCAGCAGGTCGCTCATCGGGCGGTGCTCCCTTCGAGCCGGTCGCTGTGGTGGCAGGCGGCCAGGTGGCCGGCTCCGACGGTCTCCGCCGCGGGGGTCTCGGTGCGGCACCGCCCGGTGGCCAGCGGGCACCGGGCGGCGAACGGGCAGCCGGTCAACTCCTCCCGCAGGTCCGGTGGTTGGCCGTCGATCGCGGTGAGCCGCCCGGTCGGGCCGGACAGTGCGGGGGTGGCGGCGAGCAGTGCGGCGGTGTAGGGGTGGCGGGGGTGGGCGAAGAGCGCTCCGGCGGGGCCGGTCTCGACGATCCGGCCCGCGTACATCACCGCGACCCGGTCGCTGATGGCGGCGGCGAGGCCGAGGTCGTGGGTGACGAACAGCAGGCCGGTGCCGAAGCGCGTCCGCAGGCGGTCGAGCAGGCCGACCACCTCGGCCTGGCTGGTGACGTCGAGGGCGGTGGTGGCCTCGTCGGCGAGCAGCAGGACGGGGTCGCCCATCAGCGCGGCGGCGATCATGACGCGTTGCAGCATGCCGCCGGAGAGCTGCCCGGGGTACGCGTCCAGGACGGTGGCGGGGAGGCCGACGGCGTCCAGGAGTCCGGTGGCGCGTTCCCGCGCGGCGGCCCGGCCCATGGCCTTGGTGAGGACCACGCTCTCGGTGAGGAAGTCGCCGACCCGGCGCAGCGGGTTGGTGGCGGCGCGCGGGTCCTGGAAGATCATCGCGGCCTTGCGGGAGCGCAGGTCCTGCAGGTGTGCGGGGGTCATGGCGAGGACGTCCTCGCCGTCGACCAGGACCTTGCCCTCGACGGCGGCGTCGCCGGGCAGCAGGCGCAGCGCGGTGCGCGAGGTGAGGGTCTTGCCGGAGCCGGACTCGCCGACCAGGGCGACGGTCTCGCCGGCGGCGACGGTGAGGCGGACGCCGTCGAGGACGGGCCGGGCGGTGCCGGGGAGGGTCAGGCGCAGGTCCTGGATATCGAGGGCGTTCACGGGTTCCTCCGGGCGACGCGGTCGGCCCAGCGTTCGCCGACGACGTTGAAGGCGACGACGGTCAGCACGATGAGGGCGCAGGGCAGGATCGCGGAGAGCGGGTAGCCGCGCTGGACGGCGGTCTGGCCGTCGAAGACCATCCGGCCCCAGTCGGGGGTGAGGGCGGGGACGCCGAGTCCGAGGAAGGAGAGTCCGGCGAGGTCCATCAGGGCGTAGCCGAAGTTGACGGTGGACTGGGCGAGGACGACGGGGGCGATGTTGGGCAGGACGTGCCGCAGGCAGATCTGCGCGGCGGAGTGGCCCTGGACCTGGTGGGCGGCGACGTAGGGGCGGGACCGTTCGGCCAGGACCAGGGAGCGGGTGAGCCGGCTGACGTAGGGGAGGTAGGCGACGGCGAGGGCGAGCACGGGGGCGAGCAGGCCCTCGCCGTTGACGGAGACGATCAGGATGGCGAGCAGCATGCCGGGGAAGGCGAAGACCAGTTCGGTGCTGCGGGAGAGCACCGAGTCGAGCCAGCCTCCGCGCCATCCGGCGACGAGGCCGACGGCGAGGCCGGCCACGGTGGAGAAGGCGACCACGCCGAGCGGGCCGAGCAGGGAGGTGCGGGCGCCGAGCAGCAGCCGGGAGAGGGTGTCGCGGCCGGCCGCGTCCACGCCGAGCAGGTGCTCGGCGGAGGGTCCGGCGAGGGCGGCGCCGAGGTCGACCTCGTTGGGGTCGTACGGGGCGAGCCAGGGGGCGAGCAGCGCGGCGAGGGTGACCAGGGCGACGAGGGCGAGGCAGACCAGCCGGAGCGGGGCCCGGCCGGTTCTGATCCGGGCCAGGCCGGGCCGGCGGGTGAGGGCGGTGCTCATCCGGTGGACCTCCGGGTTCCGAGGGCGACCCGGGGGTCGACGAGCGGGTGGAGCAGGTCGACGACCAGGTTCACCGTCATGAACAGCGCGACCATGATCAGCGAGATGGCCTGGACGGTCGGGAAGTCCTTGGTGGTGGTGGACAGTTCGAGCAGTTGGCCGAGGCCGCCGACCGAGAACGCGGACTCCACCAGGACGGTGCAGACCAGCAGGGTGGAGACGATCAGGCCGCCGGTGGTGAGCACGGTGCCGAGCGCGTTGCGGAAGACGTGGCGGTTGATCACCTGCCGTTCCGGTACGCCGCGGCTGCGGGCCACGGTGACGTGCTCGCTGTCGAGGGCCTCCAGCATGGCCGAGCGGGTGACCCGGGCGAGCAGGCCGATCAGGTACAGCGCGAGGGCGACGGCGGGCAGGGCGAGGTGCCACAGCATGTCGCCGAGGCCCTCCCCGGCGCCGCTGCTGGGGAACCAGCCGAGCTTGACCGCGAACAGGCCCTGCAGCAGGACGGCGGCGACGAAGGACGGGGTGCCGATGGCGAAGGTGGTGCCGACCAGGATCGTCGAGTCGGCGGCGCCGCCGCGGACCGCGCCGGTCCGGCCGAGCAGCAGCCCGGCGGCCAGCACGATCACCAGGGCCATGGCGACCAGCAGCAGGGTGGCGGGCAGCCGGTCGGCGAGCAGCGCGGAGACGTCGGTGCGGTAGGTGAGCGAGCGGCCGAAGTCGCCGTGCAGCACCTGGCCGAGCCAGCGCAGGTAGCGGACCAGGAACGGGTCGTCCAGGTGGTACTGCTCGTTGACCGCCCGCAGGGCGGCCGGGGAGGCCGACCGTCCCGACAGGAGGAAGCTCGCCGGGCTGCCCGGCGCGAGGTACATCGCGCCGTACACCACGAAGGAGGCGCCGAGCAGGGTGGCCGCCATTTCCAGCAGCCGCCGTCCCGCGAATCTCAGGAAGTTCACCGGGCGGCGCCCACGTCGGCCGCCCACGGGTAGTAGAGGTAGCTGATGGTGGTGGGCGCGCCGGTGATCCGCTTGTTGAGGAAGAGCGCGGTGGGCCATTCGGCGACCGGTATCCAGAACAGCTGCTCGGAGGCGGTCTGCTGGAGCTTCGCCTCGATCGCGCCGCGTTCGGCCGGGTCGTAGGCGGCGGCGGCCCGGTCGACCAGGTCGTCGTACGCCTTGTCGCTGAAGCCGGGGTAGTTCTGGTAGGCGCCGGTCCGGAAGTTGCTCAGCAGGTCGAGCGGGTCGGTGACGGAGTCGTAGTAGGTCTCGGGGAACATGTCGAGCCCTTCGCGGGCCTGCGGGTCGGTGAACAGCGCGGTGAAGGCGTTCGGGGCGATCGTCTTCAGCTGGACGTCCAGGCCGATCCGGGCGCCCGCGTTCTGGACGGCGGTGGCGAGCAGCGAGACGTCCTGGCCGATGCTGCTGGTGGCGACGGTCAGGGTCTTCCCGGTGGCGCCGGCCTGTTCGACCAGGGCCCTGGCCTGCTGGATGTCCTGGTCGGTCGGGGTGAGGTGGGCGAAGGCGTCGGTGCGCACGGCCTCCGGGTATCCGGCCCAGACGGCCTTGGTGGTGAGCGAGCCGGTGACGGTGCCCGCGCCGCCGAGGCCGGCCTTGACGAAGCCGGAGCGGTCCAGGGCGAGCGAGAGCGCCTTGCGGACCCGGACGTCGCCGAGCGCGCCCTTGGTGCTGGTGATGTTGACGTTGACGGTGCTCAGGCCCTCGCCGAAGTAGAGGGTGCCGACGCCGCTCTTCTTCAGCCGGTCGTAGCTCTCGGTGGGGATCAGGTAGCCGCCGTCGATCTCGCCGCTGAGCATCGCGTTGGTGCGTGCCGACGGGTCGGTGAGGAAGCGGAACACCGCTCTGGCGGACTTCGCCTTCGTCCCCCAGTAGCCGTCGAAGCGCCGGAGTTCGATCGACTGGCCCTTGGCCCAGTCGCCGAGGGTGAAGGGGCCGGTGCAGTCGAGACTGCCGGAGGTGCCGTAGTCCTTGCCGGCCGCCTCGACGCCGGCCTTGGCGGTGACGGTGCCGGCCGCGGTGGCCATGTACTGCGGGAACTGCGAGTCGGGCTGCTTGAGTTTCACGGTGACCCGGAGCGGGCCGGTCGCGGTGATCGAGTCGACGTTCTGGAACACCTGGGCCCAGGCGGCGGCGTTCTCCGGGTCGCGCTGCCGGTCGAGGCTGTACACCACGTCCTCGGCGGTCATCACCGAGCCGTCGTGGAAGTGCACGCCGGAGCGCAGGTCGTAGACCCAGGTGGTCGGGTCGGGGTTGGTCGCCTTCTCGGCCAGGCCCGGGGCGAGGGTCAGCTGCGGCGTCCACCGCATCAGGCTCTCGCAGACGTTGGAGAGGATGGTGTTCTGCGGGTAGTCGAACGCCATCGTCGGGTCGAGGGTGGGCGGTTCGGCGTACAGCGCCCAGGTGAAGGAGTCCAGTCCGCCCTTGGCGGCGGGGGTGTCGGCGGAGAGCCGGAACCCGTCCCCGCCGCCGGACGGCCCGGCGGGGGGTCCGGAGCAGGCGGCCAGCAGGCTGAGGGAGGTGACGGCCGCGGCGGTCAGGACCGCGGCGCGTCGGGGGCGGGGGTGTGCGGTGGGGGGCACGGTGGTTCCTCCTCGGGGGGATGTCAGGCGCGGGCGGCGGGGATCTGCTGGGTGATGCAGTGGATGCCGCCGCCGCCGAAGGCGAGGGCCCGGGCCCGGACGCCGACGACCTTGCGGCCGGGGTGGGCGGCGGCGAGTACGGCCAGCGCGCCCTCGTCCGCGGGGTGGCCGGCGACCGGCACGACCACGCCGCCGTTGGCCAGGTAGTGGTTGAGGTAGCCGACCTCGGTCCGCTGCCCGTCGACCTCGACGAACGCGGCCTGCGGGACGTCGACGATCTCGAACGGGCGGCCCTGCGCGTCGGTGGAGTGCTCCAGCACGGCGCGGTTGGCCCGCATCCGCGCGTAGTCCGGGTGCTCCGGGTCGTCGGGCAGCTGGACGATCACCCGGCCGGGTGCGGCGAAGGCGCAGACGCCGTCGACGTGCCCGTCGGTCTCGGTGTCGAGCAGGCCGCCGTAGGGCAGCCAGATCACCTTGGTGACGCCGAGCCGGGCCTTCAGCTCGGCCTCGATCTCCTCGCGGGTCAGGTCCGGGTTGCGGTTGGGGTGGAGCAGGCACTGCTCGGTGGTGATCAGGGTGCCTTCGCCGTCCACCGTGATCGCGCCGCCCTCCAGGACCATCTCGGAGCGGATCGCCGGGACGCCGAGCCGCTCCAGGAGCAGCGCGCTGATCCGGTCGTCGCCCTCCCACGGCGTGTGCTTGCGGCCCCAGGCGTTGAAGCGGAAGTCCACGCCGGCCCGGTTGCCGTCCGTGTCGAGCACGAAGATCGGCGCGGAGTCGCGGAACCAGGAGTCGTCCAGTGGCAGTTCGAGGACCGTGATGCCCTCGCCGCCGCACATCGCGGCGGCCTGTTCGCCGTGGCCGGGCGGGGCCACCATGGTGACCGGCTCGAACCGGGCGACGGCTCGGGCCACCTCGGCGTACTCCTGCTGGGCCTCGGTCAGCACGGCGCCCCACAGGTCGGCGCGGACGGGCCACGCCATCAGGCAGCCCTGGTGCTGGGTCCACTCGGCGGGCATGCGGTAGTTCACGACGGGTTCCTCTGTCTGGGTCGGGGAGCGCGGTGTGCCGCACATCCTTCATTGAACTGAAAATTCAGTCAATGGGCTTGGGGCGGGTAGAGTGAGCGTCCATGTCGGACCGTCGAACAGGGATACTCACCGCCGCCACCCGCGTCATCGCACGTCGGGGGGTGCGCGGGCTGCGCGTGGAGGAGCTCGCGGCGGAGGCGGGGGTGTCGACCTCGCTGATCTACTACCACTTCGGCGACCGGGCCGGCATCCTGCGCCGGACGCTGGAGTTCATCAACGACCGGGCCGACCGGTACACCGCCGGGCGGATGTCCGACGGCGGCCCGGACGACGCCCGCGCCGACCTCGAACAGGTCCTGCTGCTGGAGCTCCAGGACCTCGACGAGGTGCGCGAGAACAGCACCGCCTGGGGCGAGTTGAGGGCGAGCGCGGTCTTCGAACCCGACCTGCGCGAGGAGTTGGCCCGGGCCACCCACACCTGGGTGCACGAGATCGCCGAACTCATCGGCCGGGCCGACCCGCTGGGCACCGCCCCCGCCCACGCGGCCGCCGCCGAACGCCTGACCGCCCTGCTGGAGGGCCTCAGCGTCCGCTGGCTCAGCGGCGTCCTCCCGCTGCCGCACGCCCGCCACCTGCTCCGCGAGGCGATAGCGGCCGAACTCGACGGCGTCCGGGTCTGATCTTTCCTTCAGGAAACGGCGGCGGGCGGGGCGGTCAGAGGAAGTAGAGGCGGCTGAGGGAGACCGTGTCGGCGGGCTCGGAGCGCAGCGGGTCGCCGTCCAGGAAGACGGCGCCCGTGCGGTGGTCCACCTCGACCAGTCCGGTGCGGGCGTTGCGGAGCAGGTCGCGGGGCCCGATGCCGCGCGTCCCGCGGACGGCGACCCGGCGGCGGCGGGTGGTCATCGCGTCGTACGGGCGGCCGGGCGAGCCGGACTCGGCGGCGGCCGCGCTGACGAAGGCGACCGAGAGGTCGGCGGGGGTGGCCCCGTGCGCGCCGAAGAGCGGTCCCATCACCAGCGGCTGGCAGGACTCCGTGGCGGCGTTGGGGTCGCCGGTGACGCCGTAGGCGGGGAAGCCGGCCTTGAGCACCATCTGCGGTTTGGCGCCGAAGTGGTCGGGGCGCCAGAGCACCAGGTCGGCGAGCTTGCCGACCTCGATGGAGCCGACCTCGTGCGAGAGCCCGTGCGCGATCGCGGGGTTGATGGTGAGTTTGGCGATGTAGCGCAGCACCCGCTCGTTGTCGTCCTCGGGGTTGTCGCCGTCCAGCGGGCCGAGTTCGGCCTTCATCTTGTCCGCGACCGCGAAGGTGCGGCGCACCGTCTCGCCGGCCCGGCCCATGCCCTGGGCGTCCGAGGAGGTGATGCCGATGACACCCAGGTCGTGCAGCACGTCCTCCGCGCCCATCGTCCCGGCCCGGATCCGGTCCCGGGCCATCGCCGCGTCGCCCGGCAGGTCGGTCTTCAGCGCGTGGACCGACACGATCATGCCGTAGTGCTCGGCGACGGCGTCCCGGCCGAACGGCAGGGTGGGGTTGGTGGAGGAGCCGATCACGTTCGGCACGCCCGCCATCTTCAGCACGTTCGGGACGTGGCCGCCGCCGCAGCCCTCGATGTGGAAGGCGTGGATGGTCCTTCCCTCCAGCACCGCGAGGGTGTCCTCCACCGACAGGCACTCGTTCAACCCGTCGGTGTGCAGGGCGACCTGGACGTCGTACTGCTCGGCGACCCGGAGCGCGGTGTCCAGCGCCCGGGTGTGCGCGCCCATGTCCTCGTGCACCTTGAAACCGGACGCGCCGCCCTCGGCCAGCGCCTCCACCAGCGGCGCCGGGTCCGAGGACGAACCCCGCCCCAGGAACCCGATGTTGACCGGCCAGGCGTCGAAGGCGTTGAACGCGTGCCGCAGCGCCCACGGCGAGTTGACGCCCACCCCCCACGCGGGCCCGATCTCCTGGCCGATGATCGTGGTGACGCCGGAGGCCAGCGACGCCTCCATGATCCGCGGCGACATCAGGTGGACGTGGGTGTCGATCGCGCCCGCGGTGACGATCAGGCCCTCCCCCGAGACGATCGTCGTCCCCGTGCCGACCACCACCTCCACCCCGGCCAGGGTGTCCGGGTTCCCGGCCCGGCCGATCGCCGAGATCCGCCCTTCCCGGATGCCGATCGACGTCTTCCGGATGCCCTGCACCGCGTCGATCACCACCACGTTGGAGACCACCACGTCGCAGGTGTCCCGGACGGCGGCGGCCTTCAGGTGCAGGCCGTCCCGCGCGGTCTTGCCGAACCCGGCCAGGAACTCGTCGCCCGGCGCCTGCGAGTCCGACTCCACCCTGATCACCAGGCCGCTGTCGCCCAGCCTGACCCGGTCGCCGGCCCGCGGGCCGTGCACCGCGGCGTACTCGCGCGCGTCGATCGTGCCGCTGCCGCTGCTCATCGCGTACTCCCCTGCTCACTGCCTTCGGTGTCTCCGGCGTCTCCGGCGTCTCCGGTGCCTTCGGTGCTTCGGGCGTCTTCGGCGCCTCGGGTGCTTTCGGCGCCCAGGTAGCCGCAGGCCGCCGCGCGGCGCAGCGCCTCCTGCCGGGCGCCGGGGGCGTCCAGCGGGCCGTCCACCAGGCCGGCGAAGCCGATCGCCACCCGGGCCCCGCCGATCGGCACCAGGCCGACCTCGACGGTCGCCCCCGGGTCGAAGCGCACCGAGGAACCGGCCGGCACCGCGAGGCGGGTGCCGTAGGCGGCGGCCCGGTCGAAGGCGAGGCGCGGGTTGGCCTCGAAGAAGTGGAAGTGCGAGGTCACCGAGACCGGGACGCTCGCGGTGTTGCGCACGCCGAGGGTGAGCGCGGGCTCCGGCACCACGGCGGTGCCGGGGCCGGTCAGCAGTGCGCCGGGGGCGCGGTCGGCGAGGCCGTCGGCGGTGCCGAAGGGTTCGGCGACGACGGCGAGGCGGGTGCCGTCCTCGAAGACCGCCTCCACGCTGATCTCGGTCAGCACGTCGACCACGCCGGGCAGGACGTCCGCGGGGCCGAGCACGGAGCGGCCGAGCGCGACGGCCTCGGCGAGCCGCCGCCCGTCGCGGGCCGCCTCGCAGACGGTGTCGGCGATCAGCGCGGTGGCCTCGGGCAGGTTGAGCCGCAGGCCGCGGGCGCGCCGGGCGCGGGCCAGTTCGGCGGCGGTGAAGATCAGCAGGCGGTCGCGTTCGGTGGGGGTGAGCTGCATCGCCGGGTCACCCGCCCAGCGCGGGCAGGTCGTGGGTGGCGCAGTGGATGCCGCCGCCACCGCCGGCGATCGCGTCGATCCGGACCTGGACGATCTCGCGGTCGGGGAAGTGGTCCTTCAGGACCTGCCGGGCCCGGTCGTCGGCCCGGTCGTCGCCGAACTTCGGCAGGTAGACGCCCTTCCCACCGAGGTAGAAGTTCATGTACGAGGAGACGAAGGCGTCGCCGCGCCCGGTGATCCGGTCCGGGTCGGGCTGCGGCAGGTCGATCACCTCGATCGGTTTGCCGCGCGCGTCGGTGGCCTGCTCCAGGACGGACCTCGCCTGGTCGGCCGAGCGCGACCAGACGTCGGCGGGCGAGCCGGGGAAGGCCCGGTCGAGCAGGACGGTGCCGGGGGCGACGAAGCGCATCAGGCAGTCCACGTGCGCGTCGGTGATGTCCTGGCCCTTCACCCCGGCCAGCCAGATCACCTTGCTGACGCCGAGCGCCGCCTTGAGTTCCTGCTCGACCCGGTCGCGGGACATCCCGGGGTTGCGGTTGGCGTTGACCACCGAGCTCTCGGTGAGCACCAGGGTGCCGAGGCCGTCGGTCTCGAAGGAGCCGCCCTCGGCGACGAGCGGGGTCTCGATCCGCTCGATGCCGTGCTGCTCCAGCAGGGTGCGGGCGACCCTGCCGTCGCGGCCGTGCTGCTGCTTGCCGCCCCAGCCGTTGAAGTTGAAGTCGACGCCCTTGACCTTGCCGCCCTCCTCGACGAAGACCGGGAGGGTGTCGCGGGCCCACAGGTCGTCGACCTCCAGGGGGACGACCTCGACGCCGCTGCCGCACGCCCGGCGGGCGGCGTCCGCGTGCTCGGGCCGGGCCAGCAGGGTGACCGCCTCGTGGGCGCCGATCGCGGCGGCGAGGCCGGCGATGTCCTTGCGGACGTCGCCCAGTTGGTCGCCCCAGACGTTCTCGGAGCCGGGCCAGGCCATGAAGGTCCGGCTGTGCTTCTCCCATTCGGCGCCGAACCGGCGGCCGGTGCCGCCGGGCGGGGCCGTCGGCGGGGAGCCGCCCGCACCGCCGGTGCCGGTGCCTGCATCGGCGCCGGGGACGGGGTCGAGGTCGGTGCAGGCGGTCAGGCCGAGGGCGAGCAGGCCGGTGCCGGCCAGGGCCCGCAGCAGGGTGCGGCGGGGCAGGGCGGAGACGGACAAAGGAGTCCTCCGTTGTGCGCTGTGGAGCGCTGTCGGGCGCTGTCGGACGTTGCCGGGCAGCGAGGGGCGCTGTCGAGCAGCGGGGCGGGGCCGGTCGGATCGGGGGCCGCGGTCAGGGCAGCGGCTCGTGCATGGTCGAGCAGTGGATGCCGCCGCCCCCGCCCATCAGCCGGTCGACGTCGAGCTGGACGACCCGGCGGCCGGGGAAGGCGGCGGCGAGGGTCGCCCGGGCGGCCTCGTCCCGCTCCGGGTCGCCGAACTGCGCGGTGACCACACCGCCGTTGACCAGGTGGAAGTTCAGGTACGAGTCGACGAAGGCGGACTTCCGTGACCGGACCGTCTCGGGGCCGTCGATCCGGATCACCTGCAGTCGGCGGCCGCGGGCGTCGACCGCCTGCGAGAGGATCGCGAACTGCTCGCGGGCGTCGCGCGCCCACACGTCGTCGCGGTCCCGGGGCGGCAGTTGGACCATCACCACGCCGGGCCGGACGAACCGCGAGGTGACGTCGACGTGGTCGTCGGTGATGTCCTTGCCCTTGATGCCGGGCAGCCAGATCATCCGGTCCGCGCCGTAGGCGTCGAGGACGGCGTCCTCGATCTCGTCGCGGCTCATGCCGCGGTTGCGGTTCTTGTTGACCAGGCTGCTCTCGGTGGCCATCACGGTGCCGTCGCCGTCGGTCTCCACCGCGCCGCCCTCGCCGACGAAGTCGGCCCACCGCAGGCGCAGGCCGCGGTGGCGGGCGATCCGCTCGGCGGCCCGGGCGTCGTCGGTGTGGACCTGCTTGTTGCCCCAGCCGTTGAAGTTCAGCGCGGCGGCCTCCAGGCCGCCGCGGCCGTCGCGGCGGAAGACCGGGGCGGTGTCGCGCATCCACAGGTCGTCGGTGGGCACGGCGGTGGTGACCTCGACGGCGGCTCCGCACAGGCCGCGGGCCTGGCGGGCCGAGTACTCGTCGGGGACGCACATCACCACCGGTTCGAAGGCGGCGACGGTCCGCGCGATCAGCGCGATGTCCTCCTGGACGCCGCCGAGCTGCCGCCCCCAGACCGATCTCCGGGAGGGCCACGACATCCAGGTCCGGGCGTGCGGCACGTCGTCCGCAGGCACCCAGGGGCCGTGGTCCTCGCTGTGGTGGTTCATGAAGTGCTCCGGGTCCAGTGTCGCTCGTGGTGGCCACAGCGTGGCACTGACTGAAAAATCAGTCAAGCCGATGAGCATGGAAAGGCCCGCAGGTGAACCCGGGTGCGGGCAGCAGAACGCCCGGGCGCCGGTGCGACGGCGGCCCGGGCGCGGACGGGAGCTCCCCGACGGGACGGACGGGACGGACGGAGCCGGCGGTCAGCGGGCGAGCCGCTCCAGCTCCACGTCGATCGCCTCGCCCATCAGCGTCCGGGCGTGGCCCAGCGGCAGGCTTCCGCTCAGCCAGCGCATGCTCAGGCCCTCCAGCAGCGCGGTCAGCCGCTCGGCGGCGGCCGCCAGCGCGGTCGCCGAGTTGATCGGGTGCACCTGGCCGAGCAGTTGGGCGACCTCCTGGACCCAGCCCAGCGACGCCCGGGCCAGGTCCTCGCGCAGCGAGTCGTCGAAGACCGCGCTCGCCCGCAGCTCGCCCCACGCGGTGCTGTTCTCCCGCACCTCCGGGACGTCCTGCAGTTCCAGCAGGAGGGTCTGCTCCAGTTCCTCGCGCGGGGTGAGCGGCGGCGCGTCCGGGTCGCGCTCGGTGGTGTAGCGCCCCGCGCGGTCGTTGATGAACTCCAGCGTCCGGCGCAGGATGCCGGTGCGGTCCTTGAAGTGGTAGTAGATCAGCGCGGTGGAGACGCCGGCCTCGGCGGCGAGCTCCTCGACGCGCAGGCCGCGGACCCCCCGTCGGGCGATCACGCGCGCGGCTGCTTCCAGGATGGATGTTTTACGACTGGCCACGGTGCACCACCCTACTGGGCGGCGGTCGCCGCGCCGGGGGCGGCATCCTGACCTGCCGGTCAGTGGCCCGGGTGCGGGGGCTCGGCGGGGCGGGTCCAGGGCGGGGTCCAGGTGCCGGGGGCGTCGAGGGCGCGGGGGGTGAGGTGGGCGCGGAGGGCGGGGAGGGCGGGGTGGGGGTTGTCGCGGTGCCAGAGCAGGGAGTGGGGGTAGACCGGGGTGGGGTCGGTGATCGGGACGCGGCGCAGGCCGTGGCCGGCGGGCCAGACCAGCCGGGTCTGTTCGCTCATGAAGGTGGCGAGGGCGGGGGTGTCGGCGATGGTGTCGAGCAGGGCGTCGGAGCCGAAGTTGGGGCCGGTGGCCTCGATGGTGAGGCCGAACTCGGCGACCAGGTCGTCGTAGTAGCAGGCCCATTCGGTGCCGGGGACGATGCCGGGCATCCAGATCCGGTGGCCGGCCAGGCCGGCGAGCGGGACGGAGCGGGCGGCGGCGAGCGCGTGGGCCGGGCCGGTGAGCAGGTGCAGCGCTTCGTCGAGGACCCGGACGGCGGCGATGTCCTCGGGGAGCGGGTGCCCGGGTGCGGGGACGGCGCGGAAGGAGGCGTCGACGGCGCCGGAGCGGATCGCGGCCACCGCGGTGTCGACGTCGAACAGCATCACCACGTCGAGGTCGACGTCGGGGTGGGCGCGGTGGAAGTCCCGCAGCAGCCCGGACGCCGCGCCGCGCGAGTTGATCACGTCGACCCGGAGCGGGCGGCGGTCGGCGCGCACCGAGGCGAGGGCCCGGTCGGCGGCCCGGAGCAGTTCGCGGGCGTGCGGCAGGAACGCCTGTCCGTCGATGGTCGGTTCGACGCCGCGCGGGGTGCGGGTGAACAGGCGGACGCCGAGTTGACGTTCCAGCGCGGCGATCCGTTTGGAGACGGCCTGCTGGGTGATCGACAGTTCGGCGGCGGCCTTCTGGAACTGGCCCGCGTCGGCGACGGCGGCACAGGTGCGCACGGTTTCGAGGTCCACGTCGACCGAGCCTAGTGAACAACCGGTGGTTGTGCCGATCCGGTCCACCGGTTGTTTGACCTGGGGTTGGGCCGCGCGCTTGGCTCTCCCGGGACAACCGGGGAGGGTACGGGTGCGGCGCAGGGCGTTGGGACGGTCGTTCGACCGGCTGTGGGCGGCGTACGCGGTGAGCGCGTACGGCTCGGCGCTGGGGTTCGGGGCGCTGCCGCTGCTGGCGGTGCTGGTGGTGCGCGCGGGGGCGGGGCAGGTGGCGGCGCTCGCGGCGGTCGGCCCGGCGGTGGGGGCGCTGCTGGCGCTGCCGCTGGGCCCGTGGGTGGAGTTCCGGCGCAAGCGGCGGGTGATGGTCGCGGCGGACCTGGTGCGGTGCGCGGCGCTGGCGGGCGTCGCGGCCGCGTACGCCTGCGGGGTGCTCGGGTTCGCCCAGCTGCTGGCGGTGTCGGCGGTGCTGGCGGCCGCCCGGATCGCGTCCGGGGCGGCGTCCGGGGCGCTGCTCAGGTCGGTGGTCCGCCCCGAGGACCTGCTGGTCGCCAACTCCCGCCTGGAGTCCACGAACTGGAGTTCCCTGGCGGTCGGGCCGCCGCTCGGCGGGGCGGCGGTCGGCCTGTTCGGCCCGGTCACGACGGTGGTCGCCGACGCGGTGAGCTACCTGCTGTCGGCGCTCGGGGTCGGTTCGGTCGGGCACCGGGAGCGCGTCCCGGTCCGCCCCTCGGCGGGGGGCGGACGGCGCCGGGCGGGCGGGCTGTGGGACGGCTGGCGGCACCTGTTCGGCGATCCGGTGCTGCGGGCGCTGTACCTCAACAACCTCGCCGTCTCCGGCCTGGTCATGGCGACCGAGCCGCTGCTCGCCGTCCTGCTGCTGGGCCGGCTCGGCTTCCCCGCCTGGCAGTACGGGCTGGCGTTCGCCGTCCCGTGCCTGGGCGGGCTGCTCGGCTCCCGGCTGGCCCGCCGGGTGGTGGCGCGGCGCGGCCGGTGGTGGGTGTTCCGGGTGGTCGGGACGCTGCGCGCGCTGTGGCCGGTCGGCCTGGCGTTCGTCCGGCCGGGCCCGGTGGGGCTGCTGACGGTGATCGCGGTGGAGGCCGCGATCGTCGTCCACATGAGCCTGTACACGCCGGTGCTGGCCACCCACCGGCTGGAGCACACCCCGCCGCACCTGGTGGCGCGGACCCTGACGGCCTGGTCGGTCGGCCAGCAGGCGGCGATCGCCCTGTGCACGGCGCTGGCCGGGCTGCTCGCCGACGCCGCCGGGCCGCGCGCCGCACTGCTGGCCACCGGGCTGCTCGCGCTGGCGACGCCGCTGCTGCTGCCGCGCGAACCGCGGCGCGCGGCAGGGGAGTCGGCCGCCGCGGCCGGTGGCGAGGACGGGTCGGCCGCCGCGGCGGTCGGCGGGCGGGGGATCGGACAGAGCGGTGGGCAGGGGATCGGCTAGAGCGGCGGTCGGCGGGCGGCTGGTCGGCTGGTCGGCTACTGCGGCGGGCGGCGGGTGCGGGCCGGTTCCGCGTACTGGGCGTCGGTGACGGGTTCGGCCCAGGTCGTCTCGGGGGTGCCGTCGCCGGTGGCCTCCCAGAGCGCGTGGTGCGCCATGAAGCGGTCGGCGGTGGCGCCGTGCCAGTGCTCCTCGCCGGGCGGGCAGGAGACGGTGTCGCCCGGCTGGGCCTCGAACACGGTGCCGTCCCGGGTGCCGATCAGCGCGGTGCCGGACACCACGTGCAGGGTCTGGCCGACCGCGTGGGCGTGCCAGTGGGTGCGGGCGCCGGGGGCGAACCGGACCAGGTTGAAGCGCAGCCGGGACGGGGCGGCGCCGGCCGCGAGGACGTCCCACCGGACGTCGCCGGTGAACCATTCGGCCGGGCCCTTCGCGGTGGGCCGCGGGGTGACGAATTCCATGGTGTTCTCCTTTGCTTCGCACCGGATTTGCTTCGCACCGGATCTGCCTCGCACCGGAGTCGACGGTGGGTCAGGGGGTGAGCAGGGCCTTGATCGCGCGCCGTTCGTCCATCGCCCGGTAGCCCTCGGCGACGTCGGCGAGCGGCAGGGCGAGGTCGAAGACCCGGCCGGGGTCGATCCGGTCGGTGAGGACCAGGTCGATCAGTTCGGGCAGGTAGCGGCGGACCGGGGCGGGGCCGCCGCGCAGGCCGACGTGCGAGAAGAACAGTTCCTGCCCGTCGACGGCGACGCCGTGCGGAACGCCGACGAAGCCGACGCTGCCGCCGGGGCGGGCGCCGCGCAGGGCCTGGCCCATGGCCGCGTCGGTGCCGACGCACTCCAGGACGCTGTCGGCGCCGAGGCCGTCGGTCAGGTCCATGATCCGGGCCACGCCCTCGGCGCCGCGCTCGGTGACGACGTCGGTGGCGCCGAACGCGCGGGCCAGCCGCTGCCGGGGCTCGTGCCGGGACATCGCGATGATCCGCTCGGCGCCGGAGTGCCGGGCGGCGAGCACCGCGCACAGGCCGACCGCGCCGTCGCCGACCACCACGGCCGTCGAGCCGGGCCGGACCTGCGCGGCCTCGGCGGCCCACCAGCCGGTGCCGAGCACGTCGGAGGCGGTGAGCAGGCCGGGCCAGTGCCGGGCGTCGGGGACGCCGTCGGTGGCGACCAGGGTGCCGGCGGCCTGCGGGACGCGGATGTACTCGGCCTGGCAGGTGCTCATGAACTCGCGCCGCTCGCAGTGCGAGGTCCAGCCCTGGCGGCAGTGCGCGCAGGTGTTGTCGGAGGTGGCGAAGGACCCGACCACGAACTGGCCGGGGCGCAGGCCGGTGACCTCGGCGCCGACCTCCTCGACGAAGCCGACGTACTCGTGGCCGATCGGGTGGGCGTGCTCGGTGGCGTCCTGGCCGCGCCAGGGCCACAGGTCGGAGCCGCAGACGCAGGTGGCGGCGGTCCGGACGATCGCGTCGGTGGGGTGGAGGATCTTCGGGTCGTCCAGGGTCTCGAACCGGACGTCGCCCGGGCCGTGGATGACTGCTCCGCGCATGGTGGTGCTCCGGGGAAGGGGGTGGTCTCGTCCGTTCCAGGAAACGCCCGCCGGGGGCGGGGAGCGAGACACCCTCGAAGGGTGTACCGGTGGTGCATCCCTCCGGGGGCGCGCGGCGCGTACGGTCGGGAGGGTGGACAACAGTCAGGAGGTCCGCGAGTTCCTCACCTCGCGGCGCGCCAGGATCACCCCGGCGCTGGCCGGGCTGCCCGCCGGACCGCGCCGGCGGGTGCCGGGGCTGCGGCGCAGCGAGGTCGCGGCGCTCGCCGACGTGAGCGTCGAGTACTACGCCAAGCTGGAGCGCGGGCATCTGGCCGGGGTCTCCCCCGCGGTGCTGGAGGCGGTGGCCCGGGCGCTGCGGCTGGACGACGCGGAGCGGGCGCACCTGCTGCACCTGGCGCAGGCCGCGGACGGCTCGGACGCGCTGACCCGGCCGCGCCGCCGGGCCGGCCGGGGGTGGACGCCGCCGCCGGGCCTGCAGTGGACGCTGGACGCGGTCACCGGCGGGCCGGCGTTCGTCCGCAACGGGCGGACCGACCTGGTGGCGACGAACGCGCTGGCCCGGGCGTTCTACTGCGACCTGTTCCGGCAGCCGGGCGGCGGCGGGCCCGGGGAGCCGCCGAACCTGGCGCGCTACCAGTTCCTCGACCCGGCCTCGCGCGCCTTCTACCCGGAGTGGGGTCCGGCCGCCGACATCACGGTGGCGATCCTGCGGACCGAGGCGGGGCGCGATCCGCACGACCGCGGCCTGCACGACCTGATCGGTGAACTCTCCACCCGCAGCGACGAGTTCCGCGTCCGCTGGGGTGCGCACGACGTGCGGCACCACGGCAGCGGCACCAAGCACTTCCACCATCCGGTGGTCGGCGGCCTGACCCTGTCCTACCAGGGCCTGCGGATGGCCGCCGAGCCGGACCTGTTCTTCACCGTGTACGCCGCCGAGCCCGGCTCCGCGAGCGAGCGGTCGCTGCGGCTGCTGGCCCCGGCGGCGGGCGTCTCCGTCAGTCCTTGAGGTAGAACGGCTGCTGCCCCAACGGCTGGGTGAGGAAGGCGAGTTGGAGGCCCTGGTCGAGGCGGAGCCGGAGCGCGTCGTCGGCCGCGAGGGCGGGGCCGAGGCGGGCGGCCAGGGCCCGGGGGTCGGTGGCCGGATCGGCGAGGACGAGGGCCAGGGTGGCGTCCGCGTCCGGGGCCGGGACGAGGTGCGCGGCGGTGATCTCCGGTACGGCGGCGAGGAGTTCGCGCAGCGCGCGGTGCACCTCCGGGTCGAGGTGCGGCCGCAGGTAGGGCCGGTTCTCGGCGACGGCGCGCAGCCGGGCGCCGGACAGCTGGTAGCTGACCGGGCCCGCCGGGTCGATCAGCAGGATGTCGGCGCGTTCCGCGTACGCCACCATCGCGGCCTGCGGGGCGACCACCGGCGCGGGCCGGGCGTCGGCCCGCCAGCGCGTCATGCTCTCCATGGAGGTGAACGCGGGCAGCGCGCGCCGCCCGTCGGCGGCCTCCAGCACCGGCACCGCCATGTCGCTGGTCTTCTCGTGCTTGTGCCCGTGCGCGTCCACCTCGACCTCGCCGAGCAGTGCCACGATCGGCACCATCAGCCGGCTCGGCGTCAACGCGGCCAGCAACTCCGGTTCGGCGGACGGGTCCTGCTGCCACGCGGCGAGGGCCGCGGCGAGGACGGGATCGGCCGTGCCGTCGTCGGCGGCGAACCCGGGATCGGGGATGTTCTTGCGCTCCACCCCGCGAGCCTATGCCACCTTCGCGCCGCCCCGACGCGCCCGACACCCCGGGCCCCTCCGACCGCCCGCGGCCGGGCCGGGCCCCGGCGGCGGATTGGGGGCCGTCGGGATCTACCGTCCGGTAGGGGGATGTGGCAGTCTGCGGCCATGGCACTCGCGGAAACCGCCGCTACCAGCGGTACTGTCTCGGACCGGGCCCGTTACGACCGGGCGACGGCGCACCTGGAGGCGCCGGTGGCGATCGTGGACCTGGCGGCGTTCGACGCCAACGCGGCGGATCTGGTGCGGCGGGCGGCGGGCAAGCCGATCCGGGTGGCGTCGAAGTCGGTGCGCTGCCGGGCGCTGCTGGAGCGGGTGCTGGCCCGGGACGGGTTCGCGGGCGTCATGAGCTTCACGCTGGCGGAGTCGATCTGGCTGGTCCGCTCGGGGTTCACCGATGTGCTGCTGGCGTACCCGTCGGCGGACCGGGCCGCGTTCGGGCGGCTGACGGCGGACCCCGAACTGGCCCGGCAGATCAGCGTGGTGGTGGACGACGTCGCGCAGCTGGACCTGATCGACGCGGCCCGGGAGGGTTCGGCGGCGGTCCGGGTCTGCCTGGAGCTGGACACCGCGCTGCACCTGCTCGGCGGCCGGGTCCGGGTGGGGGCGCGGCGCTCGCCGCTGCGGACGCCCGAGCAGCTCGGCCGGTTCGCCGAACTGGTCAACGCCCGCCGGGGTTTCGAGGTGGTCGGGCTGATGGCGTACGAGGGCCACGTGGCGGGGGTCGGGGACGCGGTGCCGGGCCGTCCGCTGCGTTCGGCGGCGGTGCGGCTGATGCAGGGCCGGGCCCGCACCGAGCTGGCGCTGCGCAGGGCCGAGGTGGTCCGGCGGGTGCGGCAGGTCGCGGACCTGGAGTTCGTGAACGGCGGCGGCACCGGCAGCGTGGAGTCGACGGTGGCGGAGCGCGCGGTGACCGAGGTCGCGGCGGGTTCGGGCCTGTTCGTGCCCCGGCTGTTCGACAACTACCGCGCGTTCCGGGGGCGTCCGGCGGCGCTGTTCGCGCAGCCGGTGGTCCGGCGGCCCGGGGTGGGCGTGGTGACGGTGCTCGGCGGCGGCTACCCGGCGTCCGGCCCGGCGGGCGCGGACCGCTCCCCCGTCCCGTACCTGCCGGCGGGCCTGCGCTACGACCCGCAGGAGGGCGCGGGCGAGGTGCAGACGCCGCTGCTGGGCTCGGCGGCGGACGACCTGCTGATCGGCGACCGGGTCTGGTTCCGGCACGCCAAGGCCGGTGAACTCTGCGAGCGCTTCCCGGAGTTGCACCTGATCGAGGGCGAGACGGTGACCGCCGCCGTCCCGACCTACCGCGGCGAGGGCCACACCTTCCTCTGACGCGCCGTCAGCGCGCACCGGCCGCGGCGCCACCCTTGGCCGCGGCGCTACCCTTGATCACGAAAACGGGTGGCCACGGACCCGGGCAGGTCCGATCGGGGGAGGTGCGACCGCCGGATGTCGTTCGCGGAACAGCACGAGACCGTCGCGTCCGGGGCCGCCTCGGTCGCGGCCGGGCGGGACATCACCGGCCCGGTGGTGACCAACCACCAGGTCAACTTCTGGCTCACCGAGCGGGGTTCGGACGGTCCCGACCCGCTGTCGTGGCCCCTGGCCGGCGAGGTGGACGCGCTCGTCCTCGGCGTGCACCCGGCCCGGGCGTCGGACGCCGGGGCGGCGCTGCCGCCGTACGTGCTGCGCGACTCGGACCGCGGGCTGGCCGCCCGGGCGAAGCACGCGGCGGCGCACGGCGGGCTGGTGCTGCTGGTGGGCGACTCCACGGCGGGCAAGACCCGGTCGGCGCTGCACGCGGTGCGGCGCTGCATGCCGGAGCACCGGCTGTACGCGCCGCCCCGGGGTGCGGCGCTGTCCCGGCTGCCCGGGGCGCTCCGGTCCTCCGGGGTCGGCCGGGTGGTGCTGTGGCTGGACGACCTGGAGCGCTTCCTCGGCGCCGACGGCCTCGACCCGGCGCTGCTGGGCTCGCTCACCGCGCTCGGGGTCGCCACCGTCGCCACCCTGCGGGACGAGGTGTTCGAGACCTACCGCACCCTGCACGCGCCGGGCGGGCTCCCGCACCCGGACCGCGAGCTCGGGCACCGCGTGCTGCGCGGCGCGGACCCGGTCCGGGTGCCCAGGCGCTGGAGCCCCGCCGAGCTGGACCGGGCCGCCGCGGCCGGGGAGGCCCGGCTCGCCGACGCGGTCGCCCACGCCGGGGCGTACGGGGTCGCCGAGTACCTGGCGGCCGGGCCGTCGCTGCTGCAGTCCTGGGAGCAGGCGTCCCGGGTGGGCGGCAATCCGCGCGGCGCGGCGCTGGTCCGGGCCGCCGTGGACCTCGCCCGGGCCGGGCTGCGGGCGGCCGTCGACGTCGAGGTGCTGCGGGACCTGCACGCGGGCTACCTGGACGACGTCGCGCTGCGCCCGGAGGGCTGGCCGGAGGCGCTGGCCTGGGCGACCGAGGTCCGGTACGGGGCCTCCGGGCTGCTGGTGCCCGGCGAGTACCCCGACACCTGGCGGGCCTTCGACTACCTGCCGGAGGCGCTGAACCGGCGCGGCCCGGACGCGCCCGCGGTGCCGGAGGCCGTCCGGGACGAGGTGCTGGAGCTGGGCGCGGACGACGAGGACCGCCTGCTGATCGGGATGAGCGCCTACCTGGCGGGCGCGACCGGGCACGCGGTCGCGGCCTGGCTCCCGCTCGCCCTGGCGGGCGACGGCAGCGCCGCCGCCCACCTGGCCGCCGTCCACGAGGAGGCGGGGGAGGCCGAGGCCGCCGCCCGCTGGAACCGGGTCGCGGCCCGGGACCCGTTCCACAGCGAGCGGATTCCGTTGGGATCGGTGGAGTCGCTGTACGACCCCGTGAGCGGCACGGTGGCGCTCGGCGACGACCGCGGCGGCGCGGAGAGCCGCGTCCCGCTGCACCGGCCCGGTACCGGCGTGTGCCACGGCGCCGTCGTGGGCGGCCCGGGGGTGGGCAAGAGCAACACCCTGACGGTGCTCCTGGTCGGCGCGCTGGCCAGCGGCCGGTTCGTGCTGTGGCTGCTCGACTGGTCCGCCGGGCAGAAGCACTTCCGGGCGCTGCTGGAGGCCGACCGGGCCGACCGGTACGCCGGCGACCGGCCGTCGGAGGCGCTGGCCGTACTGCGGGGCGCGGTGCGGCTGATCGAGCACCGGCGGGCCGGGGAGCATGCGGCCCCCGCACCGACCGAGCCGGGGGTGCTGGTCGCCGTCGAGGACGCCCACCGGCTGTTCGGGGCCGTCCCGGAGGCCGTCCCGCTCTGCCTGCGCATCCTGCGCGAGGGCGGGCCGCAGGGGGTCGGGCTGCTGCTGACCGCGCCCGACCTGGAGACCGCGAGCTTCGGCGGCAGCGCCGAACTGCGCCGGGAGGTCCTGGACGACGCCAACTGGACGCTGCTGATGGGCTCGGCGGCCCTGCCGATGCTGCGGGACGCCCAGCGGCTCGGGTCCGCCCCGCGCGACGACGACCCGTTCGCCTGACCGCCCGGAGCGGACCGCCCCCGGAGCCCGGAAAAAATCTTCGGAGAAATGTCGTGGGTCGTGTCGAGAACCCGCGGGGTGCTCCGTCCCAGGGGTGAGGGCGGCCACAATGGGACCGCCGGAACAGCTGGGGAGTGAGAACGATGGCGAAGTACCTGCTGCTGAAGCACTACAAGGGGTCGCCGGAGCCGGAGGGCTTCGTGCCGATGGACCGGTGGAAGCCCGAGGAGGTCGGCGCGCACATCCAGTACATGCGGGACTTCGCGGCGAAGCTGGAGGGGACCGGCGAGTTCGTGGACGCGCAGGCTCTGGCTCCGACCGGCACCTGGGTGCGGTACGACGGCGAGGGGCGGCCGCCGGTGACCGACGGGCCGTTCGCGGAGACCAAGGACCTGATCGCCGGCTGGATGATCATCGACGTGGACAGCTACGAGCGGGCCCTGGAGCTGGCCGGCGAGCTGTCGGCGGCGCCGGGCGCGGGCGGCGTGCCGATCCGCGAGTGGCTGGAGCTGCGCCCGCTGATGTCCGAACCGCCGACCGTCACGGAGTGACGGGGGTGGCCGGCGCGGTGGACGAGGCGCTGCTGCGCGCGCTCACCCCGGAGGTGCTGGCCGTGCTGGTCCGCCGCGGGGGCGACTTCGCGGCGGCCGAGGACGCCGTCCAGGAGGCGCTGCTGGAGGCGCTGCGGGCCTGGCCCCGGGAGGTCCCGCGGGACCCGAAGGGCTGGCTGGTCACCGTCGCCTGGCGGCGCTTCCTGGACGCGGCGCGGGCCGACGCCTCGCGCCGCCGCCGGGAGGACCTGGTCGAGGAGCGGCCCGCGCCGGGGCCGGTGCCGGACGAGGACGACTCGCTGCGGCTCTACTTCCTGTGCGCGCACCCGTCGTTGCCGCCGGCCTCGGCGGTGGCGCTGACGCTGCGCGCGGTCGGCGGCCTGACGACCCGGCAGATCGCCCGGGCGTACCTGGTGCCGGAGGCGACGATGGCGCAGCGGATCAGCCGGGCCAAGCGGACGGTGTCCGGGGTCCGGCTGGACCGGGCGGGCGACGTGTCGACGGTGCTGCGGGTGCTGTACCTGGTGTTCAACGAGGGCTACTCGGGGGACGTCGACCTGGCGGCGGAGGCGATCCGGCTGACCCGGCAGCTGGCCGCCCGGGTCGACCACCCGGAGGTGTCGGGCCTGCTGGCGCTGATGCTGCTGCACCACGCCCGGCGGGCCGGGCGGATCGGTCCGGACGGCGGCCTGGTGCCGCTGGCCGAGCAGGACCGCTCGCGCTGGGACACCGCGGCGATCGCCGAGGGCGTGGCGGTGCTGCAGGGGGCGCTGGCCCGGGACCGGCTGGGCGAGTTCCAGGCGCAGGCGGCGATCGCGGCGCTGCACGCGGACGCGCGGGTGGCGGCGGAGACCGACTGGGTGCAGATCGTCGAGTGGTACGACGAGTTGGCGGCGCTGACGGACAGTCCGGTGGTGCGGCTGAACCGGGCGGTGGCGGTCGGCGAGGCGGACGGCGCCCGGGCCGGGCTGGCCGCGCTCGCGGAGCTGGACCCCGCGCTCCCCCGGTACACGGCCGCGGCCGCGTACCTGCGCGAGCGGGCCGGCGAGCTGTCGGCGGCGGCCGGGCTGTACGCGGAGGCGGCCCGGCAGGCCGGCGCGGCGGCCGAGCGGGACCACCTCGTCCGGCAGGCGGCTCGGCTCAACACCCTTCTGGGCGAAGGGCGTTGAGCCGGGAGCGAGCCTGCGGGAGCGAGCCTGCGGGGGCCGGTCGGCGGCTCAGGTGGTGGTGCCGCCGGTGGCGCCGCCCGGGGCACCGGTCCCGCCGCCGGTGAAGTCGGCGATGCCGCCGACCAGGGCGTCCATCTGGTCGGTGCCGGGCGCCTTGTCGGCGATGTCGAAGCCCATGTGCACGGCGATCAGCGACTTGCCGTTCGCGGCCGGGAACACCACCGTCTCCACGTAGCCGCCGTTGCCCTTCGACACGTCGACCTGCCAGCGCACCAGGTAGCCGGAGCGGCCGGCCACCGTGACGGCCTCGCTCTTGACCTCCTTGTGCCCGGTGATGCCCTGGTACGCCTCCTTGGCGGCGGCGTCGATGTCGCCCTGCGCGGCGGCCTTGGCGTCGGTGCCCTTGACCTGGCTGGTGTTCGCCCCGGCCAGCGAGCACTTGTCGGTGCCGTCCGGGCAGGTGTACTTGCCGGTCAGGACGGTGGCGTAGCCGTCGGCGGTGGTGCCGCCGTCCCAGCCGTTCAGGATCGGCAGCGAGATGCCGTTGACCAGGTCGACGGCCTGCTTGGCACCCAGGCCCTTGCCGCTGCCGCCCGTTCCGCCGCCGGTTCCGCCACCGCTGCTGTTGCCACCGCTGTTGCCGCCGGTGCCGCCGGAGCCGTTGCCGGAGCCGCCGTTCTTGCCCTGGCCGTTGCCGCCCGTCCCGCCGCCGCTGCCGAAGCCGGGGATGCCGTCGCCGTTGCTGCCGCCGTTGCTGCCGCCGTTGCCGCCGCGGTGGCGCTCGCCGGGGGTGGGGGCGGCACTGGCGGAGCGGTCGTGGCGGCCGTCCATCGCCAGGTAGGTGACGCCGGAGCCGACCGCGAGGCCGATCAGCGCGGCCACCGAGGCGGCGATCAGCACCGGCTTGGACGGGCGCGGACGGGGCGGACGGGGCGGCGCCCCGTCGGCGTAAGGGGGCAGCTGCGGGTAGTGGACGGCCTGGCCGGAGGCGTCCAGCACGGTGCCCTCGATGACGGTCGGCTGCTCGGCGGCCGCGGCGGGGGGCGCGTCGGTCGGCGGGGTCGCGCCCTGGGTCGCGCCCGGGGTCGCGCCCGGGGTCGCGCCCGGGGCGGCGTCGGCCGCCGGGGCCGGGCGGGTGGTGGCCGTCCAGCCCTTGCCGTCCCACCAGCGCTCGGGGCGGGGGTCGCTGTCGGTGTCGACGGGGTCCGGGTACCACCCGGCGGGAATCTGCTGCTCGGTCACACACCCGACCCTAGGGGGCCGCGGATAAGCGGGAAATCAGCGCGGGGCCGGAAACCGGCCCCGGGCGATGAGATTCCGGTGAGAATCGCACGCCCGTGCCCCGCCGGGGCCGCTCCCGTCCCCCGGGGGCGTGAAATCTGCACCGCGCGCCGTACGGGGCGCGCGGGATTGGTGGGTCGCGCGGCAACGGCCGGGACGGCACGGCAGAATGCCCGCCATGACCTCTCGGACCTCTCGCCCCGTGATCGGCATCAGCACCTGTCTCACCGACGCCGCCTGGGGGCGGTGGGACAGCATGCGCTCCGTACTGCTGTCCGAGCGCTACCCGGCGCTGCTCCGGGCCGCCGGTGCGATCGCCGTCATGCTGCCGCCGGACGCCCCCGAGCACGCGGCCGCCGTCGTCGCCCGGCTGGACGGCCTGGTGATCTCGGGCGGCGAGGACGTCACCCCCGCGCTGTACGGCGAGCCCGCCCACCCGGAGACGGTGGCCAACGCCCCCGAGCGCGACCTGTGGGAGGCCGCGCTGATCCGCGCCGCGCTGGCCGCCGGCACCCCGCTGCTGGGCATCTGCCGCGGCATGCAGCTGCTGAACGTGGTCTGCGGCGGCTCGCTGGTCCAGCACCTGCCGGACGTGCTCGACGGGAACCCCGGCGCGGTGAGCCACACCGGGCGGCCCAACGAGTACGGGCGGCACGCCGTCCGCCCGGTGGCCGGCACCCTGCTCGCCGACCTGCTGCCGGAGTCCGAGGTGGTCGTCCCGACCTTCCACCACCAGGCGGTGGCCCGGCTCGGTGAGGGCCTGACGGTCTGCGCGCACGCGGCCGACGGCACCGTCGAGGCGGTCGAGGGCGCCGGGTTCACCCTCGGCGTCCAGTGGCACCCCGAGCAGGGCGAGGACCTGCGGATCGCCCGCGCCCTGGTCAACGCCACCCGCCTGGCCCCGCTCGGCACCACCCCCGCCGCCCTCCCGGTGGTCTGAGGCCCCGGCCCCGCGCTACGGGAGCGGCAGGCCGACCGCCGTGGTGAGCAGGACGCCGAGGCCGGCCGCGCCGAGCAGGCACGGCACCACGCCGCGCCGCAGCCACAGCAGCCACCCGGCGGCCAGCGCCAACACGGCGTACTGCCAAGGCCGTTGCAGGGCGAGCGCCAGCGGGAGGGCCGAGCCGGCGATCGCGCCGATCACGGCCGGGCCCGCGCCGGTCAGGAAGTCCTGGACGGCCGGGTTGGCGCGCAGCCGGTCGAAGTGCGCCGCGCCGAGCAGCACGAACAGGAAGGACGGGGCGAAGGCGACGGACGCGGCGAGCAGGCCGCCGAGGACGCCCGCGGCCGCGTAGCCGACCACCGCGACGGTCTGCACCACCGGCCCCGGGGTGATCTGGCCGAGCGCGACGGCGTTCAGGAACTGACCGTCCGTCATCCAGTGGTAGCGGTGCACCGCGTCCTGCTGCATCAGCGGGATGATCACGAAGCCGCCGCCGTAGGACAGCGCGCCGACCTTGAGCGCCACCCAGGCGAGCGCGCCGAGCCCGCCGGTGGCGGTGGAGAGGGCGAGCAGCGGCGGCAGCCCGAACCGCGGACGGCGGCCGCCTCCGTCCGCACCCCCGTCCTTGCCGCCTCCGCCCGCACCGCCGTCCTCGCCGCCGCCGTCCGCACCGTCCCCGCCCCCGTGGCCCGGCCCCGCGTCCGGACGGCCCAGCGCGGGGTCATCCGTTGGGCTGGTTCCGCGGCTCCGGCGGCGGAAGGCGATCTCGGCGGCCCCGGTGGCGATCAGGACCAGCACCAGCCAGGGCCCGGTGAGGACCGCGGCGGCCGCGCCGCACAGCAGGTAGGCGTACCAGCGCGCCCGGGCCCGGCCCGGGCCGGAGCGCTGCCGGCTGGCCGGGACCAGGCTGTTCGCGGCCTGGAGCGCGACGGCGGCGACCGCCGCGCCCGCCCCGGCGGCCGCGCCGAGCACCCAGCGCGGCGGGTCGACGGCCAGGAACAGCGCGGAGAGCAGCAGGATCAGCAGCAGGCCCGGGAGGATGAACGCCGCGCCGCCGACCAGGGCGCCGGCCGTGCCGCGCAGCCGCCAGGCGGTGAAGATCGCCAGCTGGGTGGAGGCCGGGCCGGGCAGCAGGTTGGTGGCGGCGATGCCGTCCTCGAACTCGCTCGCGGCAATCCAGCCGTGCCGCTCCACGCAGAGCCGGCGCAGCAGCAGGATGTGCGCGGGCGGCCCGCCGAAGCCCAGCACGCCGATCCGGCCCCACTCCCTGGCGATCACCGCCAGCGGCACCCGCTCCGCCATCCCGCTACCCCTCTTCCCCTCCGAAAGCCTGCGCGACCTGCGCGAACGCGGTGCGCACCTTATCGGACCCGGATGGCCTACAGGGGAACGACAACGGTCACCAGTGCAGCCTTTGGATCTTCCTCCGAAGTGGGGTTCACTTCCGGTGCGGACACCAGAAGCGGAGGGACACCGATGGCCGGGCACACGCACGACCAGGACCACGCGCACGACCACGACCACGACCACGAGGACCACGACCACGGGGGCGGCGGCCACGGCGGCGGCGGGCACGCCGGGCACAGCCACGCGGTGTCCGCGGACGCGGACCGCAAGTGGCTGTGGAGCGCGCTGGTCCTGCTGGTGGTGTTCATGGCGGGCGAGGTGGTGGTCGGTTTCGCCGCCCAGTCGCTGGCCCTGATCTCGGACGCGGCGCACATGCTGACCGACGCCGCCTCGATCGCGCTGGCCCTGGTGGCGATGCGGCTGGCGGCCCGGCCGGCCCGCGGCGGCTACACGTACGGGCTGAAGCGGGCGGAGATCCTGTCGGCGCAGGCGAACGGCGTGACGCTGCTGGTGCTGTCGGCCTGGCTGGGCTACGAGGCGGTGACCCGGCTGATCTCGCCGCCGGCCGTCGAGGGCAAGCTGGTGCTGGTCACGGCGCTGGTGGGCGTGGTGGTGAACGTCGCGGCGGCCTGGTGCATGTCGAAGGCGAACCGGTCCTCACTGAACGTGGAAGGCGCTTTCCAGCACGTCCTGACCGACCTGTACGCGTTCATCGCGACGGCGGTGGCGGGCGCGGTGGTGCTGTTCACCGGCTTCGTCCGGGCGGACGCGATCGCCTCGCTGGTGGTGGTGGCGCTGATGCTGCGGGCCGGGATCGGGCTGGTCCGGGACTCGGCGCGGATCTTCCTGGAGGCCGCGCCGGCCGGGATCGACCCGGACCGGGTGGCGGACCGGCTGGTGGCGGTCGAGCAGGTCGAGGAGATCCACGACCTGCACATCTGGGAGATCACCTCGAACCAGCCCGCCCTGTCGGCGCACATCCTGGTGACGCCGGGCGGCGACTGCCACGCGGTGCAGCGCGAGCTGCAGCGGCGGCTGCGCGAGGAGTACCGGATCACCCACGCCACCCTGCAGGTCGACCACGTCGGCGAGAGCGACGCGGACGGGCTGCTGCAGATCGCCCCGAGCAGCGCGGCCGCGGCGGCCGCGGTCTCCGCCGAGGACGGGGCCCGCGAGCACTGCGCGGACGCGCACGGCCCGGTGCACCGCGCGGGCCCGCACGAGCACTGAGCCCGCCCCGTCTCCCCCTCGTCCCGCCCACATGACGGTGCATCAGCACCGGACTGTCGGCGGGATGCGGCATGATCGGAGCGTGACCGCACCGACCGCACCCACCGCGCCCCGCCTGATGCTGCTGGACACCGCCAGCCTCTACTACCGCGCCTACTTCGGCGTCCCGGATTCGCTGCGCTCGCCGCAGGGCGAGCCGGTGAACGCGGTGCGCGGCCTGCTGGACTTCATCTCCCGCCTGGTCCAGGACCACGGCCCGGACCAGCTGGTCGCCTGCATGGACGCCGACTGGCGCCCGCAGTGGCGGGTCGACCTGATCCCCACCTACAAGACCCACCGGGTCGCCGAGGCCGCGGCGGACGGCGAGGAGGAGGTGCCGGACACCCTCGCCCCGCAGATCCCGGTCATCGAGCAGGTGCTGGACGCCCTGGGCATCGCCCGGGTCGGCGTCCCCGACTACGAGGCCGACGACGTGATCGGCACCCTCGCCACCCGCGCCACCGGCCCGGTCCAGATCGTCACCGGCGACCGGGACCTCTTCCAACTGGTCGACGACGCCCGCGCGGTGACGGTGCTGTACCCGGCCAAGGGCGTCGGCGCCGCGCAGACCATGGACGACGCGGCGCTGCGCGAGAAGTACGGCGTCCCCGGCTCCTCGTACGCGGACCTCGCGGCGCTGCGCGGCGACGCCAGTGACGGCCTGCCGGGCGTCAAGGGCATCGGCGAGAAGACCGCCACCCAGCTGATCCAGGAGTACGGCGACCTCGCGGGCGTCCGCGCCGCCGCCGCCGACCCGGCCTCCAGGCTCACCCAGGCCCGCCGCAGGAACCTCGTCGAGGCCGCCCCGTACCTCGACGTCGCGCCCACCGTCGTCCAGGTCGCCAAGGACGTCCCGCTCCCCGCCTTCGACCCGGCCCTCCCCCGCGAGGCCCGCGACCCGATGGCCCTGGAGTCCCTCGCCGACCGCTGGGGGCTCGGCACCTCCCTCACCCGCGTGCTGGAGGTGCTGACCACCCGCTGAGACCGGGCCGGGCGGCCGGGTTGCGAGGGCAGGGGCGGCCGGGCGGGTCCGGGGCGGGGAATTGAGGTCGTCGGCGGAACCGGAATCTGCTAGTACTGTCCCCCGATTCGTTGATCAACTCGGGGGCGGTTCAGCATGCAGCAAGACAGCGCGGTCGTCGCGCTGACCGGAGTCCGCAGAACGTACGGTGCCGGCGAGAGCCGGGTCGCGGCCCTGGACGGGGTGACCCTGGAGTTCCCGGCGGGGACCTTCACCGCGATCATGGGGCCGTCCGGCTCGGGGAAGTCGACGCTGCTGCAGTGTGCGGCCGGGCTGGACCAGGTGGACGAGGGGCGGGTCCGGCTGGCCGGGGTGGACCCGCGCGGGATGTCGGAGACCGCGCTGACCAAGTTGCGGCGGGAGCGGATCGGCTTCGTCTTCCAGTCCTTCAACCTGCTGCCCACCCTGACCGCGCGTCAGAACGTCGAGCTGCCGCTGAAGCTGGCGAAGAAGCCGCCCCGGCCCGCCGAGGTCGACCGGGTGCTCGCCGACCTGGGCCTGGCCGCGCGCGCGGGGCACCTGCCGAGCGAACTGTCCGGCGGCCAGCAGCAGCGCGTGGCGATCGCCCGCGCGCTGGTGACCCGCCCCCAGGTGCTGTTCGCCGACGAGCCGACCGGCGCGCTGGACTCGCGCACCTCGCGGGAGGTGCTGGCGCTGCTGCGCCGGATCGTCGCCGAGCAGGGGCAGACGATCATCATGGTGACCCACGACCCGGTGGCCGCCTCGTACGCCGGGCGCGTGGTCTTCCTGGCCGACGGCCGGGTGGTGGACGAGCTGGCCGACCCCACGGCCGAGGCCGTCGCCGCCCGGATGGCCACCCTGGAACCGCTGGACGCCGAGCCCGACGGGTCCGCCGACCGCGCCCCGGTCGACCGTGCGGAGGCGGCGACGTGCTGAACCTGGCCCTGGCCAACCTGCGCAGCCGCTGGACCGGTTTCGTCGGGACGTTCGTCGCCCTCACCCTGGGCACCGGGCTGATCTCGATGATGGCGCTCGTCCTGGCCGCGACCCTCGGCACGCCGCACCCCGAGCCCCAGCGGTTCGCGGCCGCCACCGCCGTGGCCGTGCCCGTCGACGCGCGCGGGGAGGCCGCCCGGCTCCCCGCCGGACTGCCCGCCGCCCTGCTGGCCGCGGCGCCGCCCGGAGCCGTCGCCGACCGCACCTTCCCGGCCCGGTGGCCGGGCGGCCCGTCCGACGGGGTCGGGCACGGCTGGTCCTCGGCCGCCCTGACGCCGTACCGCCTGACGGCCGGCCGGGCCCCGGCGGCCGACGACGAGGCCGTGCTGACCGGCGGCGCCGAGCTGGTCGGCCGCCGGATCGACCTCGCCACCGCCGCCGGGCGCTCCGCCTTCACCGTGGTCGGGGCCACCGAGCAGCGCTGGTTCGAGCACGCCGTCTTCCTCACCGACTCCGCCGCCGCCCGGATCTCGCCGCCGGTCAACGCCCTGGCGGCGACCGGCCCGGCCGGCCCGCCGCCGGCGGCCGACGGGGTCCTGCTGCTCACCGGGCCGGACCGCCGCCAGGCCGACCCCGACCCGTCCGGCGGCGCGGACCAGCTGCTGAACGCACAGGCCATGGCGGCCACCACCAGCGGGATCGCGGTCGCGGTCGCGGTCTTCATCGTGATCGCGACCTTCGCCTTCTCGGTCGAGCAGCGCGGCCGCGAGCTGGCGCTGCTCCGGCTCACCGGGGCCACGCCGCGCCAGGTGGCCGGCCTGGTGCTGGCCGAGGCCGGAATGGTCGGCCTGGCCGGGTCGTCGGTCGGGTCGGTGCTCGGCGTGTTCGGCGCCGGGGCGCTGCGCGGGTGGATGGTCGGCCACGGCGTCGCACCCGACTGGTTCGGCATCGGCGTCGATCCGCTCGCGCTGCTGGCGGCCGTGCTGCTCGGCCTCGCGTCCGCGCTGCTGGGCGCCGCCGCCGTGGCCGTCCGGGCCGCCCGGGTGCGCCCGGTCGCGGCCCTGCGGGACTCCGCCGCGAACACCCGGGCGATGACGCCGCTGCGCTGGGTGCTGGCCCTCGGCCTGCTGGCCGGCGCCGTCGCCACCGGCTGGACGATCACCTCGACCTCGCCCGAGTACGCGGTGAACGCCCGCAAGTACGGCACGGTGCCGCTGCTCTTCGTCGGCGGCCTCGCCCTGCTCGCGCCGGTGCTGCTGCGGCCCGCCGCGCGGCTGGCCACCTGGCCGCTGGGCCGGCTCGGCGCCGGTGCGCTGATCGTCCGTCAGAACACCCTCAACGCCAGGCGCCGGACCGCCGCCACGGTCACCCCGGTGGTGGTGGCGGTGGGGCTGGTCGCGGCCATGATGAGCATGCAGGGCGCCGGTGACCAGGCCCGGGCCGACCTGGCCCGGGGGCGGACCCGCGCCGCCGCGGTGGTGCTGCCCGAGGACGGGGGGCTGCTGGACCGCCCGACGGTCGCCGCGCTCGCGGACCTGCGGGCCACCACCGTTACCCCCACCCGGATCGAGATCACCGGCGCCGACGGCACGGTACTCGACTCGCTCACCGGGCAGGCTGTCCCGCCCGCCGCGCTCGGCTCCCTGCTGACCCCGACCGTGGTCGCAGGTTCGCTGGCCGGGCTGGGCGACGACTTCCTGGTCGTCGACGAGCACACCGCCCGCAGCGACGACCTGTCGGTCGGCCAGAGCGTCGGCTGCCGACTGCCCGACGGCTCGCGGACCGAACTGCGCGTCGCGGCCGTGGTCCGGACGGGTCTGAGCGGCGACGACACCTACCTCGCGGCGACGCACGCGGCCGGCGGGCTGCCCGCGCTGGCCTGGCTCGGCACCCCCGCGGACGCGGCGGCGGCCCGGGCCGCGCTCGACGGCCGGCCCGTGCTCGTCGGACCGGCCGACCGCTACTTCGACCGGCTGGCGGCCAAGCAGCGCGCGCAGTCGCGGAACGCGAGCGTGGTGGTGCTCGGCATCTCGGTCGGCTACGCCCTGCTGTCGGTGGCCAACACCCTGGTGATGGCCGCGGCCGGCCGCCGCCGCGAACTCGCGGCGCTCAACCTCGCGGGCGCGACCAGGGCCCACGTCCTGCGGCTGATCGCGGCGGAGTCCGTGCTGGCCGTACTGGTGGGCAGTCTGCTCGCCGCCGTGGCCGGCGCCGCGGTCGCCGCCACCCAGGCGACCGCACTGCAACGCCTGGTGGGCCGGTACGCGGTCACGGTCCCCTGGGCGGCGGTCGGGCGGGCGGCGGCCCTGTGCGCGGCGGTCGCGGTGGCGGCGGCCGTCCTCTCCGCCCGGCGCACCACCCGCGGGCGGGCGATCGAGGCGGCGGCGGCCCGCGAGTAGCCGCGCCCCGGCCACCGGGGCGGGGACGGTGCGGGTCGGGCGCGGGTCAGGCGCGGGGGCGGGGGCGGCAGAGCAGGATCTGCTTCGGGGAGGTGCTGGTGAAGGGCGAGGCGTCGTAGTCGCCGTGGCGGTCGAGGACGTCGAGGCCGGCCAGGCGGCAGAGGGCGAGGAGCTCCTCGGGGAAGAAGCAGCGCATGCTGACCTTCTTGGTGCGGACGCGTTCGCCTTCGCGCAGGTAGTCGAGGGTGAAGTGGAGGACCTGGGTGGCGGCGTCGTAGCCGGTGGCGGCGCGGACGTCGAGCGGGGTGCCGTCCAGGTCGACGACGGACTTGTGGTGGTAGGGGGCGTCGGGGAGCCGGGAGAGCTTGGCCGGGGCGGGGTTGAAGACGTCCAGGATCAGCGTGCCGTCGGGGCGCAGCGCGTCGCGGGCGGAGCCGAGGAAGGCGAGCACGGAGTCCAGGTCGTGCAGGTGCTGCATGGCGTTGGTGGCGGAGAAGACCAGGGCGAAGCGGCGTTCGGTGCGGATGCTGCGGCAGTCCTGTTCGAGCCATTCGACGGGGAGGTGTTCGGCCTCGGAGCGGCGGCGGGCCCGGGCGAGCATGGAGGGCATCACGTCGAGGCCGGTGATGTCGACGCCCGCGCGGGCGATCGGCAGGGTGATCCGGCCGGTGCCGCAGGCGACTTCGAGGACGGGGCCGCCGGCCCGGACGGCCCGGTCGAGGAAGAACGGGATGTCGTGGGTGCGGGTGGCGAACTCGCGGTCGTAGAAGTCCGCGTCGTCGTAGACGGCCAGGTCGGTGAGGGGTTTCATCGCGGTACCGCCGGGGTCGGGCCGAAGGTGTCGGCGAGGCTGGTGAGGACGGAGCCGGGCCAGGGGTTGGTGCCGAAGGCGGTGAGCGGGAGGGCGAGCAGGTCGTGCTCGTCGCGGAGGGCGGTGGCGGGGAGGCCGACCGGGAAGAAGTAGTTGCCGGGGCTGGTGCGGGCGGCGGCGGGGATCGCGGCGAGCACCTCGGCCGGGAGCCGGGCGAACAGGCGCTCGGCGCGTTCGGCGAGGGCGGCGGCGACCCGCTGCGGGGTGTCGGCGTGTTCGGTGAGCAGGCTTTCGGCGAGCCGGAGTCGGCTCTGGTCGGGCGGGTCGGCGCGGAAGGCTTCGGCGGCGCCGGAGCGGTCGGGGCCGAGCAGCGTGATGCCGAAGGTCTGCGGCCACAGCCAGCCCTTGGTGACGGAGTGCAGCAGGACGGCCCGGCCGGTCTCCAGCAGGCGGCGGGTGCCGGCGGCGAAGGGGGTGCCGAGGTCGTAGACGGTGTCGATCAGCAGGTGGCGGTGCGGCGATCCGTCGAGCCAGGCGGTGAGTTCGGCGCACTCGGGGTCGGTGAGGAAGCGGCCGAGCGGCTTGCTGGGGTTGGCGAGCAGCAGGTACTCGGGGCGGTGGCCCGGCGGGGCCTGCGGGAGGGCCGGGGCGGGCAGCGTCGGGTAGCCGCCGGGGGTCAGGCCGGCCGCCCGGGCCAGCTCGCCGTAGACCGGGTAGACGTCCGACGGAATCCACAACTCGGCTTTTTCGGCGTGGAGTTGACGGAACATCAGGGTGAGGCCGTGCCGGACGCCGCGGCTCACCATGGCGCGGCGGGACCACTCGGGCGGCAGCCCGTAGCGGTGCAGCCACGTCCGGGCCAGGTCGCACCGGTAGACCGTCCGCTCCGGCTCGGCGACGGGCGGGCCGTCGGACGGGGCGGCGGGGCGCAGCGCGGCGAGCGCCCGGTAGACGTTGGTCTCGGCGGCGTCCAGCAGGCCGGGGTGGGCGGCGAGTTGGCGTTCCCGGTAGGACCGGAACTCGTCGTACTTCATGCGGTGGCCGCTCCTTCCGGCAGGATCTCGCTGGCCCGGTCCTCCAGCGAGGCGTAGCAGCGGCCGTCGGCGAGGACGTTCCAGCTGCGGGCGACGCCGTGGGCGCGTTCCCAGTACAGGCTGGGTTCGGTGTAGGCGGCGATCCGCATCGGGTGGCCGTCCCAGTTGCCGTCGAGGACGGGGGCGCCCCAGGGGAGGCGGTCGACGGTCCGGAAGCCGTGCCGGTCGGCGAACCGGGTGAGGACGGCGAGCGGGACCTGGTGGTCGCGGCTCCAGGTGTTGGCGGCCCGGTCGAAGTAGAGCGATTCGGTGCTGGTGGAGACGTAGAGCTCCTTGAAGCAGACCTCTTCGACGCCGCGGGCGGCGGCCCAGGAGAGGTAGGCGGCGATCCCGGCCTCGTCGGCGACGCCGCCGTGCTGGAGGACGCAGATCAGGCGCAGCCGCAGGCCGGGCCAGCGGTCGCGGCCGGTGCGCCAGCTGTCGATCACGTCGCCGACGGGGGTGTCGAGCATCATCAGGCGTCCGCTGACGGCGTCGTCCTGGTGGTGCCGGGAGACGGCCAGCACGCCGAGGCCGGCCTCGTGCAGGGCGGCGAGGCGGTCGGCCCGGTCGGTGGGGCCGCCCTTGGCGAGGTTGTGGGCGTTGGTGATCAGGACGGTCCTGGGGTAGACCGCGGCGCAGGCGGCGACCAGGCGCAGCTGCTGGTCGAACGGGAGGATGGTGGGTTCGCCGCCGCCGGTGATGACGGCGCGTTCGGCGCCGGCCTGCCGGGCGCGTTCCAGCCAGGCGTCGACGGTGTCCCAGGGCACCCGGGCCGGGGGCTGGTCGGCGGAGATCGAGGCGGCGGAGAAGCAGAACGAGCACTTGGCCTGGCAGGCGTTGGCGACCGGCAGCACGGAGACGGAGCGCGGCCGCAGGGCGGCGTACGGGCGCTGGACGGCGTCGTGCAGGTGCAGGGAGGCCGCCATGGCGTCCTCGACGGTGGTGGGGCGGAGCGCCGCCCCGTCGCCGCCTTCCGTGCCGCCGCCCCGGGCGCCGTCGAGTTCGTGGACAGCGGCGAGCCGGATCGCGGGGCGGTGGAGTTCCGCGCCGAGGCCGGTGCGGGTGTTGGGGCGCAGGTCGGCGGGGTCGACCTCGGTCTCCAGCACCAGCAGCCGGTCGCCCGGTATCGCCAGCCGGTCCAGCAGGCGGCGGGCCTTGTCGACGCCGATGCCGAGTTCGGCGCGGGTGAGCAGGTGGAACCGGTCGGGGAAGGTGCTCTCCGGGACGCCCGCCTTGCGGTAGGCGAGCGCGTACTTGTCGAAGCCGCGGGCGAAGTTCGACAGCACGATGACGTGGAAGCGCCGGTCCGTTCGGTTCATCTCCTCATGATGCACGGAAGCACGGTCGGCCCGGCTTCGCCCCCCTGCGCGGGGGGGCGAAGCCGGGCCGCGGCGGGCCGGACGGGTCAGGAGACGTTGACGTTGACGTCGTCGAGGACGAAGGAGGTCTGCTTGGTGTAGTCCTCGGTGCCGGTGAACTTCAGCGTGACGCTGCGGCCCGCGTAGGCGGAGAGGTCGAGGGTGCGCTGCTGGTAGCCGGTGGCGGCGTTGGTGTTGGAGTAGGTGGCGAGGGTGGTGCCGTTGGCGGTGACGGCGAGGGTGTCGAAGACGGTGGTGGCGGAGGACGCGGTGTCGATGTGCAGCCAGAAGCTCAGCGCGTAGTGGGCGCAGCCGGCGGGCAGGGTGACGGTCTGGGCGAGGCTGTCGGTGTTGGCGGCGCCGTAGCCGTCGAGCCAGGCGTCGTACGTGCCGCTGTGGGCGGGCTCGCTGCTGCTGGAGTTGACGGTGCTGCTGCCGCCGCTGTTGGTCTCGGTCCAGCCGGAGGTGGAGCCGGTCTCGAAGCCCGGGTTGGTGATCAGCTGGGCGGCGGTGCAGCCGGTGCCGCCGCCGGCCGGGTTGACGGTCCAGGTGAAGGCGGCGGTGGCGGACGGGCCGGTGGAGTCGGTGGCCTTGGCGGTGACGGCGTAGCTGCCCGCGGTGGTGGGGGTGCCGCTGATCAGGCCGGTGGTGGCGTTGACGGCCAGTCCGGCGGGCAGGCCGGTGGCGGAGTAGGCGAGGGTGCCGCCGGCGGTGTCGGTGGCGGCGAGCTGCAGGCTGGTGGCGGTGCCGGCGGTGGCGGTGCGGGTGCCGGGGTCGGTGAGCGCGACGGCGCCGGTGCTGCCGCCGCCGCTGCCCTGGGCGAGCCACGCGGTGGCGTTCAGGGCGAGGGCGGCGTCGGTGCCGGCCGGGTCGTCCCAGCCGTTGTAGAGGGTGTTGCCGGACTGGCCGGTGCCGTCGTCGATCGGCGAGGAGTCGCCCCAGATCGCGACCCGGCCGCTGCCGAAGGCGGAGGTGGCGAAGGCCGCGCCGGTGCTGCCGCTGTAGCCGGTGCGGTAGAGCAGGCCCTTGACGTTCGGGTTGTCGGCGGCCTTGAGGGTGAAGGTGGTGCCGTTGCGGATGATCGAGCCGGTGACCTTGCCGAACGGGCCGTTCAGCACCGGGTCGGTGGCGTCGGTGACGGCGCGCGGGTTGTCGGTGGTGATGTTCAGCAGGTCGACGGAGAAGCCGAACGGGTCGGTGTTGTCGACGCTGTTGGTGGTGAGCAGGTCGTTGATGATCGCCGGGGAGTCCCAGCCGTCGTTGTTGCGGTCGCTCTGGGTGTGGTCGGAGATCAGGAACAGGCCGCCGCCGTTCTGGACGAACTTCATCACGGCGGTCTTCTCGGCGTCGCTCAGCCGGATGTTCGGCTCGGGCAGCACGAACTCGTCGAAGTTGGCGAGGTCGAGCGCGCCGCCGGTGCCGTAGGTGATGGTGTTGCCGGCCGGGAGGGTCTTCAGGCTGTAGTTGCCGGTCTTCTGGAGCGCGACGCCCCAGGCGGAGATCGCGCCCGTCCAGGAGGTCTCGGTGCTGGGGTTGGCGTTCTGGGCCAGCGGGTCGGGCTGGCTGGTGGAGATGATCCAGTCGGCGTTTCCGGCGGTCTCGCCCTTGGTGTTGTCGAACAGCACCCGCTTGGGGGTGGTGGCGGCCTGCGCGGCGGTGGCGCTTCCGGCCGTCGGGGCGCTCGCGGCGGTGGCGCTTCCGGCCGTCGGGGCGCTCGCGGCGGCGAGGGCGTGGGCGTGCGGCGGGACGGCGGTGGCCAGCGCGGCCGCCACCAGGGCGGCGGTGGCCAGGCCGGTGGGGCGGAGGGTCCTCGGTGCCCTGATCATCTGTCGGTCTCCTCGTGCCGTGGGGTGTCGTCACAGACGGTGCGCTACGCGCGTAGTCGCGCGGGACACCGTCCCATGATGGAGTGAGCGGCACTTGAACGGAACACGTCGAGTTGATCGGGCGTCAGTCTTGACCCGGTCAAGGGGAGGTCATGGCACCCGGGGCCGCCGGAGGAGCGGGTGGACGGAGGGACGGGACGCCCGCCCCGGCGCTCAGGCACACCGGGGCGGGCGCCCCGCGAGGGACGGCCGGTCCACCAACCGGCCGTCCCGGCCAGGGGGTTGTTCGGGAGACGGGGCGGTCAGCCGACGGGGGTGAGGCGGAAGGTCTGGGCGGGGCCGCCGGTGCAGGTCCACTGCTGGAGGCGGGCGCCGTCGGCGGTGGAGACGCCGGTGACGTCCAGGCACTTGCCGCTCGCGCGGTTCACCAGCGTCCAGCTGCCGTCGGCCTGCCGGGCGGGCCGGAACTGCTGGTTGGCGCCGCCGGACCACTGCCAGGTCTGGATCTTCGCGCCGTCGGCGGTCGCGGCCCCGGTGACGTCCAGGACCTGTCCGGCCGCGGCGGCGTTGCGGTTGGTGATCCGGTAGTAGCCGCTGTCGGTGGGGGTGAACTGCCACTGCTGGTTGGCGCCGGCGCCGCAGGTCCACTGCTGGACGGCGGTGCCGTTGGCGGTGCCCCAGCCGGTGGCGTCCACGCACTTGCCGGAGTTGGTGTCGGCCAGCGTGTACCAGGCGGCGGGGTCGATCTGGCCGCCGGGGCCGCCGCCGGTGGGCGCGCCGGGCCAGGTGAAGGTGGCGACCGCCCCGGCCGGGAGGTCGTAGACCAGGGAGCGCCCGCCGTCGCTGATCGAGAAGTGCTGGGGGCCGCCGGTGGCGTTGAGCACCACGCCGCCGCGCGAGCCGTCCGGGTTCAGGAAGGCGACGTTCTGCAGGCCGCCGCTGCCCTGGCCGGTCGAACCGATGTGGTGCGCACCGGACTTGACGAACTTCGAGACGTGGCCGAGCACGTAGTACTCGGCGTTCTTGCGGTACGTGCCGTCCGCGATCTCCAGCACGCCGTTGCAGGTGGTGGAGCAGTGCCCGTACTGCGGGCCGCCGTTGGCGTCCAGCGCGACGTTCCACAGCACGGCGGTGCGGCCGCCGCTGCGCAGGTTGCGGACGATCAGGTTCTCGGTCTGCCACTTCAGGGTGTCGGCGAAGGTCTGCGCGGGGGTGGCCGAGTCGCTGCCGGTGCACTCGGTGAAGAACACCGCCTTCCCGGTGTCCGCGACCTGCTGCTCGGCCTCGGGCTGCCCGCCGTAGCAGTGGAAGGCCGCGCCCTTGAGCCGGGCCACCGAGGCGTCCTGGGCGAGCACGCCCAGCGGGAAGCCCGGGTCGTCCCAGTTGTGGTCGTAGGCGTACAGCTCGGTGGGCAGTCCGGCGGCGGTCAGCCTGGCGTCCAGCACCTTGACGAAGTCGGCCTGCTGGGCGGCCGTCATCCCGGTGGACGGGTAACTGGTCTGGAACTCCGGCTCGTTGGCCACCGTCAGGTCGCCGATCGGGGCACCGGCCGCGCCGTACGCCTGGATCGCCTTGACCAGGTAGTCGGCGAAGTCCCCGTAGTTCTCCGGCTTCAGGCTGCCGCCGTTCAGCGAGTTCGAGGTCTTCATCCAGGCGGGCGGCGACCACGGGGTGCCCATGATCCGGATGTTCGGGTTGACCGCCCGGGCCTGGGTGATCGCGGGCAGGATCTCCTGCTGGTCGCGGGCGACGGAGAACGACCCCTTGGTGTCCTCGTACGAGTAGAACGGCAGGTGCGCGACGAAGTCGGAGGCGCCGAGCGGCTGGCGCAGGTAGTTCAGGCCGATGCCGCCGCCGGCGGTGGAGAACAGGTCGTTCATCAGGGCGGACCGGGTGCCGGCGGACAGGCCGGCCACCAGGTGGGCGGAGGACTCGGTGAACGCGGCCCCGAAGCCGACCAGCGGCTGCTGCACGTCGGACGCGTTGACGGCGATGTCCTGCGCCTGCGGGGTGGTGGCGGAGAACGGGACGGAGGCGGCCTGGGCGAGGCGGCTGCTGCCGTCGGCGGTGGTGATCCACACCTGGGCGGTGGTGTCGGCGGCCCGGGCGGCCGTCCCGCCGGCGGTGGCGAGACCGGCGGCGGCCAGGGCGAGGGCGACGGCGATCCGGGTGGAGCGGTGCGGTCCGGGCATGGGACTGCTCCTCGTGGGGGGGTGGGGTGGGGTGCTGCGGGGTGGCGGGGTCAGCGGTAGAGGCGGACGTCCGCGAGGCTCCACCAGTTGGGGGCGGCGGCGGTGGCGGTGATCCGCAGGTAGCGGGCCCGGGTGTCGCGCGGCAGGTCGACGGTGGTGAGCTGGCCGGTGCCGGCGCCGGTGGCGAGGGGGCGCCAGCGGGTGCCGTCGTCGCTCGCCTCGATCCGCCAACCGCGGGCGTAGTCACCGAGGTTGTCGCCGCTGTCGAGGGCGATCCGGTCGAAGGCGGTGCGCCGTCCCAGGTCGATCCGCAGGTACTGGCCGGGGGCCTGGGCCGCGCCGCTGGACCACCGGGTGGAGGCGTCCGCGTCGATCGCCGCGCGGGCGTCGGCGGCGGCCGGCCGGGCGTCGGCGGTGGCGCCGGTGAGCGGGACCTCGCGCCGGTCGGCCTTCGGCGCACCGGACTTCGGCCAGCTGAAGGTGGCCAGCGCGCCGCCGGGCAGGGTGTACTCGAAGCTCCGGCCGCCGACCGCGACGGCGAAGTCGCGCGGCGCGTCGTTCTCGTTGTGCACCACCAGCACGGTCGACCCGTCCGGGTCGGTGAACGCGACGTCGGTCAGCTGCCCGTTCCAGCCCGGCGTGCCGAAGCTGGTGCTGGCGATCCGGACGGCGCCGGGGCGGACGAACTTCGACAGGTGGCCGACGGTGTAGTACTCGGCGCCGGTGGTGACGCTGTGGTCGTCGTGCACGGTCAGCAGGGCGGTGCAGGTGCCGCAGCCGCCGTTGTGCGGGCCGTCGTGCTCGTCCAGCGCGAGGTTCCAGTTGAGCACGGACTTGGCCCAGTTGCGGGTCGCGCCGACGGTCAGGTTGCGGGCGTGCCAGGTCAGCGTCCCGCGGAAGGTCTGCGCGGCGGTGTCGTCGGGGCCGTGCGAGCCGGAGCACTCGGTGAACCAGATGCCCTTGTCGGGGTGCGCGTCGTGCAGCGCGCTCTGCGCGGACGGGTCGCCCGCGTAGCAGTGGTAGGCCGTCCCCGCCAGCCACTCGGCGGCGTCGCTGTCCAGCAGCCGGTACGGGTAGTCGGTCTCCGGGTCCTCGCCGGGCGGGGTGTTGCGGACGTCGTCGGGGTGGGTGACCCAGTTGTGGTCGTAGCCGAGGATCTTCGTGCGCGGGCTGGCCTTCCGCAGCAGCGGCCCGAGCGCCTCGATCACCTTCTCCTCCTGCTCGGCGGTCAGGTCGGTGCCCGGGTACGCGTTGGGCTTGCGGTTCTGCGGCTCGTTCTGCACCGTCAGGTAGTCGACCGGGACGCCCGCCGCCGCGTACGCCTGCACGAACTTCACCAGGTAGCGGGCGTACGCGTCGTAGACCGCCGGGTCGTCCTTGAGCCTGCCCTCCAGCAGCGAGTCACCGGTCTTCATCCAGGCGGGCGGGCTCCACGGCGTCGCCACCACCGTCAACTCCGGGTCCAGGCTCCGGGCCCGGCGCAGCAGCGGGAGGATCTGCCGCTCGTCGTGGGCGATCGAGAAGTGCGCCAGCGCGAAGTCGCTCTGCCCGGCCGGGACGTCGTCGTAGGTGTAGTGCGCGGCGGCGGCCGTGAAGTCGGAGGAGCCGATCGGCTGGCGGACCATGCTGATGCCGATCCCGCTCGCGGGGTCGAAGAGCCGGCGCAGTGCGGCGTCCCGGTCGGCCGGGGGGAGGGTGCTCAGGACGGCGGCGGAGGAGTCGGTGATCGAGGCGCCGAAGCCGTCCATCCGCTGGAAGGTCCGCGTCGGGTCGACGGTGATGGTGGTGCGGTCGGACCCGCCCGGGTGGAACGCCACCGAGGGGCGCCGGTGCAGGAGTTCGGCGCCGTCGGGGGTGGTGACCCAGACCTGGACCTCGGCGGGCCGGTGCGCGGGCGCGGGGGCCGCTCCGGTCAGGCCGAGGGCCAGGAGGGCGGCCGTGGCGGTGGCCGTGACGGTGCCGAGGGCGCGTCGGTGCATCGGGAACCCCCTCCTCGCCTTCATGAAACAAAATGAAACATTTCTGCAATGCTTGCGTGCGTTCAGGAAACGGCACCGGCTTTCCCCATGTCAAGATCCCTGCACCCCTTGCGAATTGGGAGTTGTATGATCGCCACCATGAAACGAAACGATGAAACACATGGGTAGGCCGAAGTCGACCCGGGTCACCGTCCGGGAGATCGCGGCCGCCGCCGGGGTCTCCCCCGCGACGGTCTCCCGCGTCCTGACCGGGCAGGCCGCCGTCGCCGAGGAGACCCGGACCGCCGTCCGGACCGCGATGGAACGGCTCGGCTCCCCCGAGTCCGCCGCCGCCCGGCGGACCGCCCGGCCGGGCGCGGTGTTCGTCCGCTGCCCGTACCTGCTCACCGACTACTTCGGCACCATCGTCACCGCCGTCGCCGAGGCGCTCGACCGGCACGGCCGGGAGCTGATCCTCAGCGCGGGCAGCTCCGCGCAGCGCAACGGGGCGCTCGCCGCGCTCCCCCGCCGCCGCGACCTCGCCGGGGCGCTGCTGGTCCTGCCCGTCGAGGAGAGCGCCGAACTCGAGCAACTGCGCCGCCAGGACGTCCCGTTCGTGGTGGTCGACCCCCGCACCCCGGTCCCCCGCGACATCGCGGCCGTCTCCGCCTCGCACTTCACCGGCGCCCGCAACCTGACCGCCCACCTGGTCGCCCTCGGCCACCGCCGGATCGGCTTCATCAACGGCCCCGCCGACTGGCTCGCCTCCACCTCCCGCTTCGCCGGCCACACCGCGGCCCTCGCCGAGGCCGGCGTGCTGATCCCCCCGGAACTCGTCACCAGCATCGAACCCACCAGCGACTGGGGCCACACCGCCGCCGCCCGCCTCCTCGACCTCCCCGAACGCCCCACCGCGCTGGTCGCCTTCAACGACAAGGCCGCCATCGGCGCCCTCCGCGCCGCCCACGAACGCGGCCTGCGCGTCCCCGCCGACCTCTCCGTCGCCGGCTTCGACGACGACTACCTCAGCCGCACCTCCATCCCCACCCTCACCACCGTCCGCCAGCCCCTCGAGGAACTCGGCGGCCTCGCCGTCAGCCTGCTGCTGCGCCTGATCGAGGGCACCGCGGTCGAAGCCCTGCACGTCGAACTCGCCACCGAACTCATCGTCCGCGACTCCACCGGCCCGGTGCCGGGCAGCTGAGCCCGCCCCGCGGGCGAAGAAAGCCTGCCGCCGGCTTCCCGGGCGTGCTCCTTCCCGACGGGCCGATCCGACGGGCCGTCAGGAAGGAGCACGGACCCCGGCACCGCACTGCCGGTGACCACACGGGCGCGGCGTGCCGATCGAGGTCGGCGAGCGGAGCGGACCCGCGCGGGGCGAACCGCCAGGACGCCGAGGACGCCGCCCAGGAAGCCGTACTGCGGGCATGGCACCGGGCGCTCTCCGAACGGTGGCAGGCGATCGGCACCACCCGGGCCGAGTGCTTCGAGCCTGGTCGCGCTCCGGCCCCTCACCCGCGGCTTCTCCCGAGCAACGCGGGAACCGCCGTGCCACGTCCGACGCGAACCTCGCTGACGGACCGTCAGGAAGCAGCGGGGTTTGCCGATCCCCGGACGGGTCATCCGAGGCCGCGAGCGAACCGAACCGGTCGGCCCCGAGCGGGCGGCCCCCGTGTCAGGAGGCAGAGCATGTCCAGCGGTCTGATCGTGGCGATCGTCGTGATCGCCGTGGTGGTGGCGCTCGCGTTCGCCGTCCGCCACCGGCAGCAGCACCCCAGCCTGAGCCGCCGGTTCGGGCCCGAGTACGAACGCACGGTCGCCCACCACGGCGGCGACACCGCCGCGGCCGAGCGCGAGCTCGCCCAGCGGGTGGAGCGCCACCGGGAGCTGACCCTGACTCCGCTGAGCGAGGCCGAGCGCGCCCGGGCCGAGGAGCAGTGGGCGCAGGTGAAGGCACGCTTCGTCGACGATCCCCGGCAGGCCCTGGCCAACGCGGAGGCGCTGCTGGCCCGGGTGGCCCGCGACCGCGGCTACCCCGACTCCGACGTGGACGCGCAGATCGACACCCTCTCGGTCGACCACGGCGAGCACGTCGAGTCCTACCGGACGCTGCGCGCGCTCTCCCGGCCGAACGCCGACGGCCGGACCTCGGCCACCGAGGAGCAGCGCGCAGCCCTGGTCCGGGCCCGGGAGCTGTTCACCGCCCTGGTCGGTACCGGGGACGGGCCGGAGCACGCCTCCGCCCGCGGCACGGCGAAGGCCGCGGTCCCGCCCTCCGGGCGGGTGCCGGCCCAGCACGGCCGTCACGCCTGAGCGCCGACCGGACCCGGCGCGACACCGCCGCCCCACCGTTCCCCGAGGAGGACAGCATGACCACCGAGAACCCCAGCACCGAGCGTGCCACCGACACCGACCGCACCACGGGCATCGGCTCCGCCGACGGGGCCGGCGCCACCCGGGGCCGCTTCGTCCCCACCACCCCGCCGGTCCCCGGCACCGACCGCGCCGACGCCCCCCGCGCCGACCGCACCAACGGCACCGCCACCGGCACCGTCCCCGCCCCCCGCGGCGACCGCACGAACCCCGACCCCCGCGCCGACCGCACGAGCACCGGCACCGACACCGGCACCGGCACCGGCCGCACGAACACCGCCCCGCACCCCGCCGACATGACGAAGACCGCCGAGCCCGCCCGCCCGCGCTCCACCGCCGGGAACCCGGCCGCGGCGGACGAGGCCGACCTGCTGCTGCCGCCGGAGCTCACCTCCCGGCTGACCGGTCGACTCGACCACGCCGTGGGCACCTTCGTGGACGACCCGGACCGGGCCGTGCAGGAGGCGGACGAGGCCCTGGAGGAGACCGTCCGGGTGCTGACCGACCGCCTGCAGGAGCGCCGCACCGCGCTGCGCGACGCCTGGCGGAACGGCGGCGAGCGGGGCGCCGCGGACGCCTCCTCGCGCACCGAGGACCTGCGCCTCTCCCTGCGCGCCTACCGCGACCTGCTGCACCGGCTGCTCGCGGCCTGACCGGCCCCGCCGACGCCGAAGGGCCCGGCCGCTCCGTACAGGAGCGGCCGGGCCCTTCGGCGCGAGGCTGCGACACCGCGGCACTGCGACAGCACGGGGCGGCGGGAGAGCGCCTAGCCGACGGAGGAGTAGGCGATGATGCCGCGCCGCATGGCGTCGACCGCCTTGCGGGCGGTCCTGCGGAGGTCGGTGTTGTCGCCGGCGGCGTCCTGGATCTGGCCGAGGACGTCGATGAGCTGCTTGGTCCAGCGGACGAAGTCGCCGGCGGGCATGTCGGCGTCGCGGAGGACGGCGTCGAGGTCGTGGCCGAGGGCCCACCGGTAGGCCGTCCAGGCGAAGCCGAGGTCGGGTTCGCGCTGGCCGACGCCCTCGGCGGTGGAGATCTTGTGCTGCTCCTCCAGGTCGTCGAGGCGGCTCCAGATCCGGACCATGTCGCCGAGCGCCTGCTTGGCCCCGCCCTCGGGGACGCGCGGGGCGACCGCGTCGTCGGACTGCCGGGCCTCGTAGACCAACGCGGAGGCGCAGGCGGCGAGTTCGGCGGCGGCGAGGTTGTTCCAGACGCCTTCGCGGATGCACTCGGAGGCGAGCAGGTCGAGTTCGCCGTAGAGCCGGGCGAGGCGCTTGCCGTCGTCGGTGACGGTGTCGCCGGTGAGGTAGCCGAGGTCGGTGAGCAGGCCGCAGACCCGGTCGAAGGTGCGGGCGATGGTGTGGGTGCGCGAGCGCATCCGGCGTTCGAGGAGTTCGGTGTCGCGGTGCAGGCGGTGGTAGCGCTCGGACCAGCGGGCGTGGTCCTCGCGCTCGTCGCAGCCGTGGCAGGGGTGCTGGCGCAGGGCGGCGCGCAGCCGGCCGATCTCGGGGTCGTCGGCGGCGGCGGCCCGGCCCTTGCGGAAGCGCTCGGGTTCGAGGTGTCCGGCCTTGGTGCGCAGCGCGGAGGCGAGGTCGCGGCGGGACTGCGGGCTGCGCGGGTTGAAGGACTTGGGGATGCGCATCCGGTCCATGGCGGCGACGGGGTGCGGGAAGTCGATCATCGCGAGGCGCTTGACCTGGCGTTCGGCGGTGAGCACGACGGGGCGCGGCCCGTCCTGGAAGTCGGGGTGCCGGTGGTGGCCGCCGCGGCCGCTGCGACTGTCCGGCGGCAGGCCGGGGTCGAGGACGAGGGCGAGGCCGGCGAACTTGCCGGTCGGGACGTGGATGATGTCGCCGGGCTTGAGCTGCTCCATCGATTCGACGGCGGCGTTCCGGCGCTGCGAGGAGCCCTCGCGGGCGAGTTCGTTCTCGCGGTCCTTGAGCTGCCGGCGCAGCGACATGTACTCGTCGAAGTCGCCGAGGTGGCAGGTCATCGACTCGCGGTAGCCGTCGAGGCCCTCCTCGTTGCGCTGGACCTGGCGGGCGATGCCGACCACCGAGCGGTCGGCCTGGAACTGGGCGAAGGAGGTCTCCAGCAGTTCCCGGGAGCGGTGCCGCCCGAACTGGCCGACCAGGTTGACGGCCATGTTGTAGGACGGGCGGAAGGAGGACTTGAGCGGGTAGGTGCGGGTGCCGGCCAGGCCGGCCAGCGCCTCCGGGTCGAGGCCGCGCTGCCACAGCACGACGGCGTGGCCCTCGACGTCGATGCCGCGGCGGCCGGCCCGGCCGGTGAGCTGGGTGTACTCGCCGGGCGTGATGTCGGCGTGGGTCTCGCCGTTCCACTTGACCAGCTTCTCCATGACCACCGAGCGGGCGGGCATGTTGATGCCGAGGGCGAGCGTCTCGGTGGCGAAGACCGCCTTGACCAGGCCCTTGACGAACAGTTCCTCGACGACCTCCTTGAACCGGGGCAGCATGCCGGCGTGGTGGGCGGCGATGCCGCGCTCCAGGCCGTCCAGCCACTCGAAGTAGCCGAGGACGTTCAGGTCCTCGTCGGGGATGTCGCGGCAGCGCTCCTGGACGAACTGGCGGACCGTCAGGCGGTCGGCCTCCCGGTTCAGGCGCAGGCCGGAGTTGAGGCACTGCTGGACGGCGGCCTCGCAGCCGGCCCGGCTGAAGATGAAGGTGATGGCGGGCAGCAGGCCCTCGGCGTCGAGCCGGTCGATGACGTCGACCCGGCTCGGCGTCCAGACCCGGCCGGGGCGGCCGGTGGGCATCGAGCGGCCGCGGCCGCGGGCGAACCTGTCCCGGCCGCGGTCGGCCTCGGAGCGGGCGAGCCGCACCAGTTCGGGGTTGACGGCCTTGGCGGGGTTCTTCAGGCTGCCCTTGGGGCGGCCGTCCCGGTCGGGGCTGGCGAACAGGTCGTACATCCGGTTGCCGGCCATCACGTGCTGCCAGAGCGGGACGGGGCGGTGCTCGGAGACGATCACCTCGGTGCCGCCGCGGACGGTGTCCAGCCAGTCGCCGAACTCCTCGGCGTTGGAGACGGTCGCGGACAGCGACACCAGCGTGACCGACTCGGGGAGGTGGATGATGACCTCCTCCCAGACGGCGCCGCGGAAGCGGTCCGCCAGGTAGTGCACCTCGTCCATCACCACGTAGCCGAGGCCGTCGAGGGCGCTGGAGCCCGCGTACAGCATGTTGCGCAGCACCTCGGTGGTCATCACGACCACCGGCGCGTCGCCGTTGACGGAGTTGTCGCCGGTGAGCAGGCCGACCTTGGCGGCGCCGTAGCGCTTGACCAGGTCGCCGTACTTCTGGTTGGACAGCGCCTTGATCGGCGTGGTGTAGAAGCACTTGCGGCCGGAGGCCAGCGCGAGGTGGACGGCGAACTCGCCGACGATGGTCTTGCCGGAGCCGGTCGGCGCGGCGACCAGGACGCCCTTGCCGCTCTCCAGCGTCTCGCAGGCCCTGAGCTGGAAGTCGTCGAGCGGGAAGTCGTAGAGCTGCTGGAAGCCGTGCAGGGCGGTGGCCTCGCGCTTGGCGCGCTCGCGCGCGGCCGCGTACCGCTCGGCGGGGCTGAGCTGCTCTTCTTCGGGCGTGGGAGTGCCGGGCACTGGCGTCACCTTTTCTTCCCGTGGGTGTGGCTGGACGGAAGCGCAGACGGCGACGCCTGCGGCTGCGGGGCCGTGGCCGCGGGGGGCGACGGGGCGCAGCGGGTGCGTGGGGTGTGGTGATCGAGCATCTCAGCCTGAGATTACCCGCCAGGACCGACATCAACATCAGACTTTCGGGGCACTTCGGGAGCGGCGGCGGAGCGCGGGGCGCGGACGGGACGCGGGCGGTGACCGGGCGGTTCCGCCGGGTGATCGCCGCTGGTGGAAAACCCGGTGACGGTCGAACGGGCGTGCCGATAACGTCTGTGCCGTGGCCAAGTTGAACCAGATCATCGCCGTCGAAAAGGGCGTCAAGTCGAAGTCCTTCCAGGAGCTCACGCAGTCCCACCAGGACCTGCAGAAGTCCCCGTTGCTGGCCGGCCTGTCCCGGACGTACCAGCCCAAGGACGAGGAGGGCGAGCAGTTGCCGCCCGAGTCGACCCGGGTGCAGGTGAAGGCCGAGGAGGTGCTGCGGACGACCGCGGCGACGCTGACCCGGCTGTTCGACGTGACCGCCACCAAGGACTGGGCGAACACCGAGGCCCGGGCCGACGTGGTGGTCGACGGGCGGACGCTGGTGGCGGACGCGCCGGTGACGTACCTGCTGTTCCTGGAGAAGCAGCTGACGGACCTGCGGACCTTCGTCCGCAAGCTGCCGGTGCTGGACGCCGCGGAGTCCTGGGTGCTGGACGCGTCCACGGACGCGTGGAAGACCGAGGCGGTGCGGACGATCCGCACCAAGAAGGTGCCGCGCAACCACGTGAAGGCGGAGGCGACGGAGAAGCACCCGGCGCAGGTCGAGGTGTACTACGAGGACATCGCGGTCGGGTACTGGACGACCGTCAAGTTCTCGGGTGCGCTGCCGGCCCGGCGGGTCAACGAGTTGGTGGAGCGGGTGGAGAAGCTGCAGCAGGCCGTGCAGTTCGCCCGCGAGGAGGCCAACGGGGCGGAGGTCACCGACCGGAGGGTCGGCGACGCCGTGTTCGGCTACCTGTTCGGGTAGCCCCATGATCCCCCCGGGTGAGACCGGGGGTGGCGCGCAAAGCGCAAGCTGACACTGAGGTTGAAGCTGACGGCGGAGACAGTGGGGGTTCGAATCCCTCCCCCGGCACCACCTGCCGGGGTAGCCCAAGCAGGCAGAGGCATCCCGTGAAACTCAGACTCTCGCTCAAGTCTCAGCATTCGCCGCCGAGCGCCGGATCGACCGGGCGGGGCCAGTAGCGTCGGATGGGGGTTCGATTCCCTCCTGCGCCTCTTACGTGGCGCGGTAGCTTCAACGGTAAAGCAAACGCTGTGAGCATGATCACCGTCCTTAAACGTGCCGGTGCAGAGCAATTGGGTGGCAACCCAGGGGCCCGGGAGCTGGATACCGCTCCCGGGCCCCGTCACGTTCCGGCGGCCTTCCCCGGCGCGCCCGGCGGAAATCTCGTACAGGTGAACTGTTCACATCCCGAGTTGCAAATGTCTTCATGTAGTCGGCAGATCGGCACGCAACGATCGGAAAGCAGTCATCTTCGAAGGATTTCGATCAACAGTCGGATGCGCTGCGATCCCGTTCCTACAGTCGTGCCACCGACCCCGCGACGACAGGAGCACAGGCGATGGCCAATCTGGAGACCTCGCTCAAGGAAGCCATGACCATTGAGGGAGCCATCGGCGTGGCCCTGGTGGACTACGGCAGCGGCATGGCACTGGGCACCCTCGGCGACGGGGGCGACATCGACCTGAACGTCGCCGCGGCCGCCAACACCGACCTGGTCCGTGCCAAGATGCGGGCGATGGAAATGCTCAACCTCCATGACGACGGCATCGAGGACATCCTGGTCACCCTGACCGGCCAGTACCACCTGATCCGGCCGCTCACCACGGCCGGCGGTCGCGGCCTGTTCCTGTACCTGGCCCTGGCCCGCAACCGCTCCAACCTGGCCATGGCACGGCACCAGTTGAAGCGGATCGAATCGACGCTGGAGGTCTGAGCGCGGGTCGGCGGCCCGCCCGCCGCCGGGAAGGGGAGGAAGCATGCCCGTACCGCTCTACCAGGCCAAGGCCGAGTTCTTCCGGATGCTCGGCCACCCGGTGCGTATCCGGGTGCTCGAACTGCTCCAGGCCGGACCGACGCCCGTCCGCGACCTGCTGCCCGAGTTCGACATCGAACCGTCCAGTCTCTCCCAGCAGTTGGCCGTCCTCCGGCGGGCCGGCCTGGTCACCGCGACCCGCGAAGGGTCCACCGTGGTCTACGCCCTGGCCGGCGCGGACGTCGCCGAACTGCTCCGCACCGCCCGCCGCATCCTCACCGAACTCCTGGCCGACCAGCACCTGCTGCTCGAGGAGCTGCGCGCCGCCCGGTGACCCCCGGGCCCGGTGACCCCGGCCCCCCGACGGGCACCACTCCCCCGCCCCCGCGGACCGAGTGGTGCCCGTCGCCGTGCCCCCGGCCTCCCGGCGGGCTAACGGGTGATCAGGTGGGCGAGGCCGTCGGCGAGGTGGAGGTACTCGGCGGGGCGGTTGTAGAGCTGGGCGCTGATCCGGAGGATGCCGCCGCCCGGCCAGGGGCGGACGGCGATCCGGGTGTTCAGGGTGCGGCGGACGGCCACCATCAGGGCCTTGGCCCCGTGCTCGTCCTCCGCGACGCCCGGGGGGAGCCGGACGGTGCGCATGCCGAGGCCGCGGAGGGCGGGCAGCGCGCGCAGGCCGGCGCGTTCGACCAGCAGCTGCTGGCCGTGCGCGGCGAGCCGGTCGTTGTGCTCGCGGAGCTGTTCGACGCCGATCCGCTTGAGCAGGGCGAACCCGGCCGGGGCGGCCAGCCAGGGGGTGTAGTCGAAGGTGCCGCGCCACTCGACCCGCCAGGGGAAGCCCCGGTCGTGCTCCCAGGAGAACATCAGCGGCCGCACCCGGGGCCGCCACTGCCGGTCGACGGCCAGCACGCCGGTCGCGCGCGGGGCGAACGCCCACTTGTGCAGGTTGCCGACCCAGAAGTCGGCGCCGCCGGCCGCGCCGCCCAGGTCGACGGGCAGCGCGCCGGGCGCGTGCGCGGCGTCCACCACCGTGGTCACGCCGCGTTGGCGCAGGGCGGCGAGCAGCGCGGGGGTGGCGATCGCCCGGGCGGTGGGCGAGGTGACCAGGTCGAGGACCGCGACCCTGGTGCGCGGGGTGACGGCGGCCAGGACGCGCTCGGCCACCGACTCCGCGTCGGGGGTGTGCGGGGAGAGCCGCACGCAGTGCACGCTCGCGCCGCTCTCGGCGGCCCGGCGCTCGGCGGCCCGGGTGACCACGCCGTAGCCGTGGTCGGTGACCAGGACCTGGTCGCCCTCGGCGAGCGGGACGGTGTCGAGGGCGATCGCGACGCCCTCGGTGACGTTGGTGATCAGCGCGAGCCGGTTGGGGTCGCCGCCGAGGGCGGCGGCGATCTCCTGGCGGGCCCGGCCGACCCGCTCGGGCGCCTCCAGGAAGAACCCGTCCGGGTCGCGTTCCAGTTCGGCGCGGAGCCGGCCCTGCAGGCGCTGGACCGGCACCGGGACGGCCCCGTAGGAGCCGTGGTTGAGGTGCGCGACGCCCGGGTCGAGGCCGAACAGCGTGCTGCTGCCGCGCAGCGGCGCGAGCCGGTCCGCACCGGCCGAGCCCCCGGCCCCCGCCGCACCGCCCACCGCGCTCGAACCACCCACCGGGCCCGCAGTACTCGCTGTGCCCGCAGTGCCCGCAGTGCCCGCTGCGCCCGCCCCGGCCCGTGCGGTCGGGCCCCGGTTCCCCGAATTCGTCATCGCCACCCTCTCCATGCTGTGTGACATTTCACACTGCATACTTCTAGCCGAACGGCCCCCGGCACGGCAACCATCGGCGGGTGACTCACACCGACCCCTACCTCGCGCTGAGCGCCGCCACCGGCCGCTTCAGCTACGGCTCGCCCCGCGCCGTCACCCTCGCCGCCGACGCGAGCCACGCCCTGTTCCTGCGCTCCACGGGGTCCACCGACCCGGTCGAGCGCCTGTGGCTGTACGACCTGACGACCCATCAGGAGCGCCTGGTCGCCGACCCGGTGGCGATCGACCCGGCCCGCACGGGGGCGGCCGCCGCACTGCCGCCGCTGGAGCGCCGGCTGCGCGAGCGGATCAGGCTGTGGGCGCCCGGCATCGGGTCCTTCGCCGCGACCGCGGACCTGGGCACCGCCGTCTTCGCCCTCGACGGCCGGGTGTTCAGCTGCGCCACCGCGACCGGCACCAGCACCGAGCTCCCGGTCGCGGGGCCCGCGTTCGACCCGCGCCCGAACCCGGCGGGCGACACCGTCGCGTACGTCGCGGACGGCGCCCTGCACCTGACCCCGGGCGGCCGGCTCAGCCCGGCGGACGGCGCGCTCTGGGGCGTGGCCGAGTTCGCCGCGCAGGAGGAGCTGGGCCGCACCCGGGGCCACTGGTGGGCGCCGGACGGCACCGCGGTGCTGGCCGCCCGGGTGGACGAGTCGGCGCTGCCGCTGCGGCACTTCGCCGACCCGGAGCACCCGGAGCGCCCGGCCGAGTCCTTCGCCTACCCGCAGGCGGGCGGCCCGAACGCGGACGTCCGGCTCTGGGTGCTGCGGCTGGACGGCGCCCGGACGGAACTGCGCTGGGACACCGTCGAGTTCCCGTACCTGATGGCGGCGGGCTGGGAGGGCGACGGCGAGATCCTGCTGACCGTCGCGGACCGGCTGCAGCAGAACGTGCTGCTGCTGACCGCCGACCCGGCGACCGGCGCCACCCGCGAACTGAGCCGCACGGTCGACGAGTTCTGGGTGGACCCGCTGCCCGGCACGCCGCTGCGGCTGGCCGACGGCCGGGTGCTGACCTCCGCCGACACCCCGGCCGCGCGCGGGGTCGCACTGGACGGCAAGATCCTCACCGACGAGCGGCTCCAGGTCCGCCGGGTGGTCGGCCCGTGGCGGGACGGCCGACTGCTGATCGAGGCGGGCGACGGCGACCCGGCCGACCAGGACGTCTTCCTGCTGGACCCGCACACCGGCGCGCTGGAGAAGCTCACCGGCGGCGGGGGCGTGCACGCGGTGGCCGCGCACGGCGAGGACGTGCTGCTGCTCACCTCGGCCTCGCTGGACGGCGTCCGGCGCGAGCTGCGGACCTCCGCCGGGAGCGTCGACTTCCCCGACCTGGCGGCCGAACTCCCCTACCGGCCACAGCCGTTGCTGTCCCGGGTGACCGAGCACGGGCTGCCCGCCGCGGTGCTGTACCCGAGCGGGCACCCGGCGGGCCGGAAGCTGCCGGTGCTGCTGGACGTGTACGGCGGCCCGGGCTTCCAGGTGATCGCCAACGAGCCGCGCCGCTGGCAGTTCAAGCAGTGGTGGGCCGACCAGGGCTTCGCCGTGGTGACGGTCGACAACCGGGGCACCCCGTTCGTCTCGCCGGACTTCACCCGGGCGATCTTCCGCCGCTTCTCGCAGGTGGCGATCGACGACCAGGTGGCGGCCCTGCAGGCGCTCGCCGCCGCCCACCCGGACCTCGACCTGGAGCGGGTCGGCGTGCGCGGCTGGTCGTACGGCGGCTACTTCGCGGCGCTGGCGGTGCTGCGCCGTCCGGACGTGTTCCACGCGGCCTGCGCGGGCGCCCCGCCCACCGACTTCCGGCTGTACGACACCGCGTACACCGAGCGGTACCTGGGCCTGCCGCAGGACAACCCGGCGGGGTACGCGGCGGACTGCCTGGTCGACGACGCGCCGGGGCTGTCCCGGCCGCTGCTGCTGATCCACGGCCTGGCCGACGACAACGTGCACCCCTCGCACTCCCTCCTGCTGTCCTCGGCGCTGACCCGGGCGGGCCGGCCGCACAGCGTGCTGCCGCTGTCGGGCGTCAGCCACATGCTCCCGGACGGGGCGCTGGAGCGGGTCGCCACGGCGGAACTCGCCTTCCTGCGGGAAAAGTTGGGCCTGGGCCCGGAGTTCGGCGCGACCCCTTCCCTGTAGCAGATGACATGTGAAATATTACCGCTCATCCCTTTACCCACTCTCCTTGAGGAGCACGTCACTTGCGCAGACTCCCCACGGCCCTCATGGCCGCGCTGACGACCGGCGCGATAGCGCTGACCGCCGTCCCGGCGTTCGCCCAACCCTCTGTCCAGACACCGCAGTTGACGGCCGAGCAGGCGCCGGAGGGCCAGGAGGCCCCGCAGTCGCCGCTGCCGCCGCAGGAGAAGGCCCGGCAGGCCCTCACCGCGCAGGCCCTGCAGCAGGTCAACCAGGGCAAGGTCGCCAAGAACGGCAAGTCCGCGCCGGCCAAGGTGAAGGTCGGCAACGACTACGTCCAGCTGGCCAAGCAGCGCACCGACAAGGTGTTCGTGATCCTGGCCCAGTTCGGCGACCAGGTCGACAACACCACCCAGTACAACGGCCAGGCCCGCTACGGCGGCACCCCGGGCCCGCAGCACAACGCGATCCCGAAGCCGGGCAAGGACGACACGCACACCTACTGGGAGCGCGACTTCAGCCGCGACTACTACCAGAAGATGTTCTTCGACAGCACGCCCGGCGCGAACTCCATGCGCAACTACTACCGGACCCAGTCCTCGGGCCGGTACGACATCCAGGGCACCGTCACCGACTGGGTGACCGTGCCGTGGAACGAGGCCCGCTACGGCTCCAACAAGGGCCCGCAGGGCGGCGGCGCCTGGACCCAGGCCCAGGAGTTCGTCCGGGACGCCACCAAGGCCTGGTACGACGGCGAGATCGCCAAGGGCCGCAGCGCGGCGGACGTCAAGGCGGAACTGGCGCAGTACGACACCCAGGACCGCTACGACTACGACAAGGACGGCAACTTCGACGAGCCGGACGGCTACCTCGACAACGTGATCGTGGTGCACGCCGGCGTCGACGAGACCTGGGGCGGCGGCGCGCAGGGCTCCGACGCCCTGTGGGCGCACCGCAGCTGGGACTTCCCGGACCCGTCCGGCCAGACCGGCCCGGCCGGGAACAGGATCGGCGGCGCGCCGGTCGGCGACACCGGGCTGTACGTCTACGACTACGTGCAGGCGGGCGAGAACAGCGGCGTGGGCCTCTTCTCGCACGAGTTCGGCCACAACATCGGCCTGCCCGACCTGTACCCGACCACCGGCGGCGACAACTCGGTCAGCTTCTGGTCGCTGATGTCCTCGGCCTCGTACCTGGGCCGGGGCAAGAACACCACCGGCGAGTACCCGGGCGACCTAGACGCGTGGAGCAAGCTGCAGCTCGGCTGGCTCGACTACGACGAGGCGCAGTCCGCGACCCGCTCCAGCCACACCCTGGGCGTGAGCGGCTACAACACCGACCAGGCGCAGGCCGTCCTGGTGCACCTGCCGCCGAGCAGCACCACCACCTCGCTGGCCACCCCGTTCGAGGGCGGCAAGCAGTGGTGGAGCGACACCGGCGACAACATGGACGCCTCGCTGTCGCGCACCGTGGACCTGACCGGCGCCACCGGCCCGGCCGCCTTGGACGCGGCGACCTGGTACGACATCGAGCAGGACTACGACTTCCTCTCGGTGGAGGCCTCGGCCGACGGCGGCAAGACCTGGACGCCGCTGCACGGCACCGTCGACGGACAGCCGATCGGTGACACCACGGCCCTCACCCCGGGCCTGAGCGGCACCTCCAACGCCTGGCGGCAGCTGCACATCCCGCTCGACGCCTACCTGGGCAAGAGCGTGCAGGTGCGCTTCCACGTCACCTCGGACTCCAACACCCACGGCAAGGGCGTGCTGGTCGACGCGGTCAAGCTGACCGCGGGCGGCACGGTGCTGCTCGCCGACGGCGCGGAGAACGGCGGCGCCGACGGCTGGGCGCAGGTCGGCTTCTCGGTCATCCAGGGCAAGGACGCCGTCAAGCAGCACCCGCGGGCGTACCTGGTGGAGAACCGCCGCTACACCGGCTACGGCTCCTTCCTGCAGACCGGCCCGTACAACTTCGGGTACTCGGGCGTCACGGGCAAGACCAACGTGATCGACACCTACCCGTACCAGGAGGGTGTCCTGGTCTGGCTGTGGGACACCGCCTACGGCGACAACAACACGGTCGACCACCTCGGCGGCGGCCTGATCCTGCCGGTCGACGCCCGGCCGCAGGCGCAGCGCTTCGCGGACGGCACGGTCACCAACGGGCGGTCGCAGCCGTACGACGCGACCTTCTCGCTGAAGCCGACCACCGCGTTCACCCTGCACAAGGCGGGCGTGGCGACCAAGGTCCCGGCCAAGCCGGCGGTGCCGGTGTTCAACGACCACACCGGGGTCTACACCGACCCGGCGATCCCGCAGCTCGGGGTGAAGGTGCCGGACACCAACACCAGGATCGAGGTGGTCCGCGAGACCCAGGGCGGCAAGCTCACCACCATCAAGGTGGGTCCGGCCTCCTGAGCCCGCGAACGATCCGACACTCCGGCGGCCGCCCGCTCGCCCAGGGCTTGTAAAGAGTTCTTTCTAAAGCTAGCTTTAGAACATGAGCGAGCAGCCGCCGGAGATCCGGCTCACCGACCCGCGCGCCCTGCGCGCGTACGCCCATCCCACCCGGATGGCCCTGGTGGGCCTGCTCCGCCGCGAGGGTCCGCTGACCGCGACCCGCGCGGCGGAGCTGCTCGGCACCGAATCGGTGGCGAGCTGTTCCTTCCACCTCCGCCAGCTCGCCAAGTACGGGCTGGTGGAGGAGGCGGGCGGCGGGCGCGGCCGGGAGAAGCCCTGGCGCGCCACCGCCGTCTTCACCAGCTGGGACGCCTCCCCCGCCGACCCCGAGCAGGCCGCCGCCACCGAGGCGCTGCAACGGGCCGTCCTGGACACCTACTTCGCCCGCGCCGTCGAGTGGCTGGCGCACCGCGCCGCGGACGCCCCCGAGTGGCGCGAGGCCGCCGGGTACGGCGACACCGTGCTCCACCTCACCGCCGCCGAGCTGACCGAACTCGACCGGCAGGTCGCCGAGTTGACGCGCCCCTACCTCGACCGGGCGGACGACCCGGCGCTCCGCCCGGACGGCTCCCGCCCGGTGCTGCTGGTCCAGCTCTCCGTGCCGATGACGCGACCCGGGCAGCCGGGGCAGTCCGAGCGGCCCGAGCAGTCCGGGGAGCGGATGTGACCGCCCTCGACACCCGCCCCGCCGCCGCCGGCCCGCTCCGCCGCCGGATACCGGAACTGCTGCACGACCCGGCGTTCCGCCGCTACTGGACGGGGCAGACCGTCTCCTCGCTGGGCGACCAGATCACCCTGCTGGTGGTGCCGCTGATCGCGGCCACCGCGCTGCACGCCGACGCCGCGCAGATGGGCTACCTGTCCGCCGCCGGCTACCTGCCCTACCTGCTGCTGTCGCTGCACGCGGGCGGCTGGGCGGACCGCTACGGGCACCGCCGCCGGGTGATGATCGCCACCGACCTGGGGCGGGCCGCGGTGCTGCTGACCGTCCCGGCCTGCTGGGCCGCGGGCCTGCTGACGCTCTGGCAACTGTACGCGGCGGTGCTGCTGACCGGCGTGCTCTCGGTCCTCTTCAACGTCTGCAACCCGCCGCTGTTCGTCGCCCTGGTGCCCGCCGACCAGTACCTGCGCGGCACCGCGCTGATCAACGGCAGCCGGGCCGCCGCCTACGTGGCGGGCCCCGGCCTCGGCGGCCTGCTGGTCCAACTGCTCGCCGCCCCGCTGACCCTGGTGCTGGACGCGCTCTCCTTCGTCGCCTCGGCGCTGTTCCTGCGCCGGATCGACCCGGTCGAGCCGCCGCCGGCCGCGCCCGGGAAGGGCTCGACCACCGAGGGCATGCGCTGGATCCGCCGCGACCCGGTGGTCCGGGCGGCGCTGCTCGGCACCGCCACCGTCAACCTGTTCACCTTCGTCGTCGGCGCCCTGTTCGTGCTCTACGCGACCCGTGAACTCGGCTTCAGCGCGGGCCTGCTGGGCGCGGTGCTGTCGGCCGCGGCGGTCGGCACGCTGATCGGCGCGGCCCTCACCGGGCGGCTGGCGGCCCGGATCGGCGTCGGACCGGCCTTCCTGTTCGGCCTGGTGGCCTTCCCCGCGCCGCTGCTGCTGGTCCCGATGGCGGGCGGCTCGGCGGGCGGCGCGGCGCTGCTGTTCGGCGCCGAGTTCCTGTCCGGCATCGGCGTGATGATCCTCGACATCACGGCGGGCAGCATCTTCGCGGCCTGCATCCCGGACGCCCTGCGGTCCCGGGTCTCGGGTGCCTACCAGGCCGTCAACTACGGTGTGCGGCCGGTGGGTTCGCTGCTGGGCGGTCTGCTCGGCAGCACCCTGGGGCTGCGGCCGGCGCTGTGGATCGCGGCGGTCGGGGCGATCGCCTCGGGCCTGTGGGTGCTGTTCTCGCCGATCCCGCGGATGCGCGAACTGCCCGGGCCCGGAGCGGCGGCGGCGGAGCCCGAAGGGGCCTGACGAGGGCCGACGGGACCTGACGGGGGCTCAACGGGCCGGGCACCATAGCGCATTCGCGCATATGCCCGATGGATATGCCGGAAAGTCTCGTCCTCCCGGGGTGCCGACGGTAGCGTTGCGTCCTGGTCAGACTACCGCAGGTGAGCGCGGTGGCAGCGACGCGCCGTGCCCGCCGCACGGTGGGGAGGGAAGGCGGTACGTGCCCGGGATCGAGGAGTGCCTTGCGGAAGCCATGGGGATCACCGGCGCCCTGGGGGTCAGCCTGGTCGACTGGACCAACGGCCTGGCGATAGGCACCGCCGGTCTCGGCCCCGACGGCGACCACGAGGTCGGGGCGGCCGACGCCACCGAACTCGCCCGCGCGGTCACCCAGACCCCCTCGTTCGCCGACCCGGAGACCGGGGCCCCGCCCGCCGAGGACGTCATCGTCACCTCGGCCGGCAACTACCACCTGCTGCGCTTCGTCCCCGCGTCCTTCGACGCCAACGTCTTCCTCTACCTGCGGCTCGACCGGGAGGCCGGCAACCTGGCGATGGCCCGGCTGCGGCTCGCGGCGATCGCCGACCGGCTGGTGCTCTCCTGATGCGGCCCGCCGACACCCTCGCCCCGCCACAGCCCGTCCAGGCGGTCACCGCCGTCGCCGTCCCGCCGCGGCCGCTGCTGCCCCCCTCGGTGCCGCCGGGGGTGCCGCCGCTGCTGGTGGCCTCCCCGGTCGCCGCGCCCCAACTCTCTTTCGTCGCCCAACCGTTCGCCGAACGCCCGGCCGACGTACGGCCGTTCACCGAGCGGCCGTTCACCGAGCGGCCGTTCACCGAGCAGCCGTTCACCGAGCAGCCGTTCACCGATCGACCCTCCGCAGAGCAGCCGGTGCCCGCCGCGCCCCCGGTGCCCGCGCCGTCCGCCCCCGCCCCGCGGCCGCGGCGGACGCACGCCGCCCCGCTGCCGCGCCGCCGCCGCTCCAGCTGCGCGCCCGCCACCACCTTCGAGGCCGCGCTGACCGACCTGGCCGCGGAGGGCGCCACCGGCGCGCTGCACGGCCCGGACGGCGCGGTGCACCTGGCGGGCGGCCTGGTGGTGCACGCCGAGTCCCCGCACGCCGCGTCGGTGGGCCACCTGCTGGTGGGCGCGGGCCGGATCACGGTGCGCGCCTGGGAGGAGGCCCTGCCGCCGACCGGCGAGGGGCTCGCCGAGCGCCTGCTCGGCGCGGGCCTGCTGGGCGCGGGCGAGCTCGAACTCGCCCGGCTGGCCGCGACGCTGGACGGCGCGCAGGACGCGCTGGCCCAGCACGGCGGCGAGCTGCGCTTCGACCCGGCGGCCCGCCCGGCGTTCCGGCTGGCCCGCCCGCTGTCGGTGCTGGAGCTGCGCGGCGCGGTCGGCCGCCGCCGGGCCCTGCTGGACGCCTGCTGGCCGTCCGCCGAGCTGGACCGGGTGCCGCCGCTGCCGACCGGCGCCGAGCCGACCCGGCGCACCGCGGTGCCGCGCCGCCGCCGGCAGGCGCTGCTGGCGGCGGCGGACGGCTCCCGGACGGTGCCCGAGCTGGCCCGGCTGCTGGGGCGCTCCACTTTCGGCACGCTGCTGGACGTCCGGCAGTTGGCCGCGGCGGGGCTGCTGGCAGCCTGCCGGCCGGCTCCCGCCGTCCTCGACCCGCCCCCGGTCGCCGTGCCGGAGCCCGCGCTGCCGGACGTGCTGCTGCCGCCCGGTCCGCGCTCCTACGACCCCTCGGACCCGGAGGTGGGCCTGCTGCTCCGACTACGCGCCGCTCTGGAGGCTCTGTGACATGTCCGACCACCCGTCGTCCCTGCCTGCCCGTCCCGTCATGAAGCGGACGTTCCGACAACTGACCGCCAGGAGGCCCTCGGTGCTGCCGGAGGCCGAGGTCCAGGCCGAGTTGCGCGGCCTGCGGGCGCGCATCCCGCACCTGACCGGTTCGCTGGTCGCCACCACCGACGGGCTGGTGGTGGCGCACGACACCGCGGCGCTGGAGGCGGAGAGCGTGGCCGCGCTGACGGCCGCCGCGCTCGGCGTGGGCGCGCGGCTCGTCGAGGCGACCGGGCAGGGCGCCTTCCGGGAGCTGATCACCCGCGGCGAGCGCGGCTACACGGCGACGTACGCGGCGGGGGCGTACACCGTGCTGACGCTGCTGGCCGGTGCGCAGGCCAATGTGGGCCGGCTGCACCTGGAGGCCCGCCGGGCCGGGGTGCGGATAGCCGCCCTGGCCGACGCGGACCTGGACCGGACGCCCTCCTGACCGCCGACACCGCCCCCACTGTCGTCTCCCCCACCGTTGTTCCACCCACCCGCAGGTCGCGCGACCTGACGGGCCGTCAGTTCCTTTCCAGAAAGAGGTACTCGGAGAAAATGGCTAGTGTCGAAACCGCGCTCAAGGACATCATGAGCGGCATCGAGGGGACCATCGGCGTGGCCCTGGTCGACTACAACAGCGGGATGGCGCTGGGCACCATCGGCGGTGGGGCGGACCTGGACCTGAACGTCGCCGCGGCCGGCAACACCGACGTGGTGCGGGCCAAGCTGCGCGCGATGGAGCTGCTCAACCTGAACGAGGCGATCGAGGACATCCTGATCAGCCTCTCCACCCAGTACCATCTGATCCGCCCGTTGACCTCGCGCACCGGCAAGGGCCTGTTCCTGTACCTGGCGCTGGACCGGAACCGGGCCAACCTGGCGATGGCCCGGCACCAGCTCAAGCGGATCGAACCGGAGTTGGAGATCTGAGTCCTACCTGCGCAGGGTGAGCAGACCCCCGGTGGGCACCCGGACGGACAGTTCGGTGCCGCCGACCGGGGTCTGCGCCCGGGCGACGGTGCCGCCGAGGCAGTCCTGCACCAGCAGGTCGACGGTGCCGGGCGCGCGGTCGAACTCGATCCGGACCAGGGTGTCCTGGTCGGCGTTGGCGACCAGCAGCAGCTCCCACTCCCCCGCGGCCCGGACCGGCAGCGGGGCGTAGCGGCCGAAGGCCAGCTGGGCACCGTTCCGGGCCTCGATCAGCGGATAGGCCAACTCGGGCCGGTGCGGGCGCAGTTCGCCGCGCTGAAGCAGGTCGAGGTGCTCCTTCATGACGCTCAGCCAGAAGGCGACGGCGGTGAGCCGGTCGGCGCCCTGGGCGCCGAGGTCGACGGAGACCTGGGCGGTGGCGAACAGCACCGACTGGAGCAGGACGGCGATCTGCTCGGGGCTCTCGTCGGGGTGCCAGGTCAGCGGGTCGGCGTGCACGGCGAGCGGGCCGGCGGTGAGCCGGAGGTCGGCGGTGCGGACCCGGTTCTCGACGGCGTTGTGCGGGCAGTCGGTGGCCCGGACCATGTCGGCGTAGGGCCACAGGCCGGGGCCCATGTAGTCCTGGCGGTGCTCGATCAGGACGTCGGGGCGGGTGGCGCGGAGCCGGGTGTCGAGTTCGGCGAGGAGTTTCTGCACGCCTTCGGCGACGGTGGCGCAGTCCGCTTCCGGGGAGCCGGTGTGGGGGGCGGCGCCGGGCTGGGGCTTGCGGGCGAAGGTGTCGATGAAGTCGACCTTGAGGCCGTCGACGCCGTGTTCCTCGACGGCGGCGGCGAGCCGGTCGACCTGGTGGGCGCGGACGGTGGGGCTGCGCGGGTCGAGCAGGTGGGTCTCCAGCAGCGGCAGGTGGGCGAGGGTGTGCCCGGCGAGTTCCCGGGCGGCTTCGCTGCGGTCGCCGACGAACGGGATCGCGTGCCAGAGCAGGTAGTTGAGGCCGAGGCCCTGGATCTTGCGGACGTGGTCGGCGAAGTCGGGGAAGTCCCGGGGGGCGGGCTGCCAGTCGCCGGTGGTGGCGTAGGAGCGGGTGCGTTCGTCGGTCTGCCAGCCGTCGTCGACGATCAGGGAGCGGAAGCCGAGCGGGGCGGCGAGGGTGGCGAGCCGTTCGACGTCGGCGGAGGTCATCGCCAGGTGCAGGGCGTACCAGGTGCAGAAGACCGGTTCGAAGGCGGCGGCGGGGACGGTGCGGGCGGGAGCGAGACCGGCCCACCAGTCGGCGCACTCGCGGACGGTGTCGGCGAAGTGGCGGCCGCTCAGGTCGAGGCGGAGGGCGAGCTTCGGGCCGTCGTGCTCGACCCACCAGCTGAACCGGCCGGTCTCCTCGACGGCGCCCTCGCCGATGGTGACGGGGCGGACGAGCTCGCCGACGGCGAAGGTGCACAGGGCGCCGTCGCCGGGGCCGACCAGGCTGCCGACGGGCGCGCCCTTGGGCAGGGACGCCTCGCGGGGCAGGGCCCAGCTCGGGGGCAGCCAGCGGGCGTTGGTGTGGGGCGTCCAGTAGCCGGTGGCGCCGGTGCAGGGCAGTTGCCAGGAGATCCGCAGCCGGGTGTCCGGGCCGGTGGCGGCGGCCTCGATCAGCAGCACGCCGGGGGTTCCGGTCGCGGTGACGGTGACGGCGGGGGCCGCGTCGCCGCCGATGGCGGTGACGCCGAGGGCGAGCGGTCCGGCCTCGACGGTGCGGGTGGTCTCGGTCAGGCCGGACGACGGCGCGGAGCCGTCCCAGGACAGCGCGGTCACGCGGTGGTTCCTTTCGGGGGGTCCGCGGGCGCGCAGGGCCCGCGGGCGCGGGGCGGGCCCGCCCCGGCCGGCCGCGGAAGCGGTCGAACGGCCGGTCGGGGCGGGGGCGTTGGGGCGGGGGTGCTCAGCGGCGGAGCGGGCCCTCGCAGGTGTAGTCGGCGGTGCCGGCCTGTCCGCCGGTCCAGACGTCGACCTTGCCGAACCAGCAGTTCATGTCGTCGAGGTTGTTGGCGACGCCCTTGGTGCGGTCGAGGATGAAGTAGTCGACGGTGGCGGACATGTCCTTGAACACCTGGTCCGGGTTGCCGGAGGCGGACAGGTTGGCGGTGATCCGGCCGGTGCAGACGAAGCGCATCGGCTTGTTGTCCCAGTCGCCGTTGTCCTTGCAGTCGGGGGTGTTGTAGGTGGCCTTGGCGAACGCGGCCCGGACCTCGGACGGGTAGGCGTACTGCAGGGACCCGTTCGGGGTGAAGTCGGTCTCGGGGACGTCGAGCCGGTCGACGTTCTTGATCTGCGCGTCGAGGAACGCGGAGTACTCGGCGTTCAGGTTCCGGTCGGCGCCCAGGCGGGTGCGCCAGGCGTCGAAGCCGGCCGGGTCGTCGGCGCGCTGGTAGCCGTACATCTCGCGCAGCAGCGAGGGGTGGGCGGTCCAGAGGAACTCGAAGAAGGTGCCGGCGTAGTTGTAGAAGTGGAACGCCGGGGTGTCGTCGTAGCGGGCGTGCAGCAGCTGGTCGACGGTCATCCGCGGGATGCCGGCGGCCTCGTCGCGGGCGAGGGCGGCGACCAGGGCCTGCCGGACCTCGATGCCCTGGTCGCGGGTGGCGCCGTCGAAGAACTCGGCGGTGCCCTCGTCCATCGCGGTGGTCCGGTCGTTCGCGTACCAGCGCGGGTCGCCGAAGTAGCCGGGCACCGCCCAGCGGCCGTTGAGGTAGTGCACGTACTCGTGCCGGAACAGTTCCTCCAGCGTGAGGTACGACTCGGCGGGGGTCCGCTGGTAGGTGTAGAAGGTGGCGCCGTTCTCGATGTAGATGCCGCCGTTGTTGGTGGCCATCCCGGTGAGGAGGGGGTGGTAGACCTCGTAGTCGGAGCGGGTCGCGTAGAGGTGGATGTGCAGGGTGTCGTTGGTGTCGCCGGCCAGCGGGACGTCGGTGCCCAGGACGCGGAAGAACTGGGTCTTGACCTGCTTGCTGGCGTAGTACATCCGGTCGACGGTGGCCTTGTCGAGGGCGGTGTGCACCTCGATCGCGCCGTTGTCGTACTTGTAGGTCCGGGGGAAGAGCCGGGCCTCGATCTTGTCGGTGCAGACGTCGTACTGGGCGCACACCTGGTAGGTGTTGGCCCAGCCGACGACCTTGATCCACGGTCCCGAGTAGGTGCCGAAGGTCGCCCCGGTGTCGGTCAGCAGGCCGCCGATCTCGCCGGTGATCTGCGCCGTCAGTGCGTCGATCTGCCCGAACCGGCCGTACTCGCCCATGGCGTCGCGGGCCAGCCAGTCGTTCTGGGTGCCCTTCAGGTGTCCGGCGGTGGCGAACGCCCGGAACGCGGCCCGGTAGGCGGGGTCGGCGGTGACGGCGGCCTTGAAGGCGTCGTCGCGGTTGTAGATGCCCAGGTAGTTGATGTTCAGGGCGGAGAGCGCGGCGCCGCCCCACTCCCAGGAGCCGGCGAGCGCGGTGCCGGGGGCGAACTGGGCCAGGACCTTCTTCACCAGCGGCAGGTTGTTCGCCCGGATGCCGGGGGCGGTCGCGGTGGTGCCGAGTTCGCGCATCACCAGGCCGGCGGCCGGCGTCGGGTCGAAGGCGTGGCCGGCCGCCAGGTAGGCGTCGATGGCGCGCTGCACGGCGCCGGTGGTGTCGGCGGTGGTCAGGTCGATCTCGGCGTGCGAGAAGTCGTGGTAGACGGCGGCGTGCAGGAAGTACCAGAGCTGGTACAGGTTCGGGTTGCCGGAGGCGGCGAGGGCCTGGGCCTTCGCGGCGACGGCCTGCACGTGCGCGGCGTCCATGGTGGTGGCGAACCGGGCGTCCCAGGTCCACAGGGTGCTGCTCAGGCAGGCTTCGGTGACCGCCGGGTCGGCGAGGAAGTCGGCGAGGGCCTGCGGGGAGAGGCCGGTCAGGCCGCCCAGGTCGCAGGGGACGCCGGCGGCGGTGGCGGCGGGCTGTCCGGCGGTGGGCGCGGGGCGGCCGTCGCGCTGCGGCAGTTGTCCGGGCACGTGCGGGTCGCCCAGCGCGCCGCCGCCGGGCGCGGGCGCGGCGGCGCCGGTGCGTTCGGCGGCCTGGCCGAGGTGCGCGACCTCGTCGTAGGCCCCGCGCTCGGCGGGGGCGGCCGCGGCTGGGGTCGGGGCGGCCGCGGCGGCCGCGGCGACGGGGGCGGCTCCGGCGGTCTGGGCGCCCTGCAGGACGGGCAGGGCGAGGGCGGCGGCGATGGCGGCGGCCAGCACGGCCTTTCGGGTCGGGCGCATGGGGGGCTCCCTGGTTGGTGCGGGGTGGGGGGCGGTACAGGGGGGTACAGGGGGATGCGGGGGGATGCGGGGGGATGCGGGGGGATGCGGGGGGATGCGGGGGGATGCGGGGGGATGCGGGGAGGGGACGGCAGGGGTGCGGGCGATCGTGCGGGCGGCCGGACTTCCCGGAAGGCTTCCCGACGATCCGTCAGTTCGCTTCCAGGGAACGGCTGTTCGTGCGGTCGACCGCACCCCTGCCGGGTGTGCTACGCCTCGGGGAAGTGGCAGGCGACCTGGCGGGTGGGGGTGTTGAGGGTGAGCAGCGGCGCCTCGGTCCGGCAGAGTGCCTGGGCCTTGGGGCAGCGGGGGTGGAAGGTGCAGCCGCTCGGCGGGTTGGCGGGGCTGGGCGGGTCGCCGAGCAGGACGATGCGTTCGCGGGCGCGTTCGGCGGCCGGGTCGGGCAGCGGGACGGCGGAGAGCAGCGCCTTGGTGTAGGGGTGCGCGGGGTTGTCGTAGACCTGCTGCTTGTCGCCGATCTCGACGATCCGGCCGAGGTACATGACGGCGACCCGGTGGCTGATGTGCTTGACCACGGCGAGGTCGTGCGCGATGAACACGTAGGCGACGCCGAGTTCGCGCTGGAGGCGTTCCATCAGGCCGACGATCTGGGCCTGGATGGAGACGTCGAGCGCGGAGACGGGTTCGTCGGCGACGACCAGTTCGGGGCGGGTGGCGAGGGCGCGGGCGATGCCGATGCGCTGGGCCTGGCCGCCGGAGAACTGGTGGGGGTAGCGCTCCAGGTGTTCGGGGGCGAGGCCGACGAGTCGGACCAGGTCGCGGACCTCGGCCCGGATCTTCGCGGTGCTCCCGCCCTGGGCGCGCAGCGGGGCGGCGATGATCTGCTGGACGGTCTGCCGGGGGTTCAGCGAGGCGAACGGGTCCTGGAAGATCATCTGGAACTTGCCGCGCAGCGGCCGGAGCCGCCCCTGCGGGGTGCGGGTGATGTCCTGGCCGCGGAAGCGGACGGTGCCGGCGGTGGGGTCGAGCAGGCGGACGAGCATCCGTCCGGTGGTCGACTTGCCGCAGCCGGACTCGCCGACCAGGCCGAGGGTCTCGCCGGGGCGGACGTCGAAGGTGACGCCGTCGACGGCCCGGACGCCGGGGAGGCGGCGCAGCGCGCCGCGGGCGCCGGGGAAGGTCATCCCGAGGTCCTGGACGCTGAGCAGGGCGTCGGGGGTGCGGCCGTCGGCGGGTCCGGTGGTGACGGCGGTCTCGGTGGTCATGCGGTCACCTCATCGAGGACGCAGGCGCTGCGGTGGCCGGGGTCGACGGTGCGCAGCGGGGGCCGTTCGCCGGTGCAGCGGGTGTCCTGCTTGGCGGCGTGGACGGTGCAGCGCGGGTGGAAGGCGCAGCCGGCGGGCGGGGCGAGCAGGGAGGGCGGGCTGCCGGGGATGGAGCGGAGTTCGGCGTCGTCCTCGGCGTCGAGGCGGGGCAGCGAGTCGAGCAGGCCGCGGGTGTAGGGGTGCCGGGGGCGGGCGAACAGGGTGTCGGCGGTGGCCTGTTCGACGGCGGAGCCGCCGTACATGACGAGGACTTCGTCGGCGACCCGGGCGATGACGCCGAGGTCGTGGGTGATCAGGACGATGCCGAGTCCGCGTTCCTGCTGGAGGCGGACGAGGAGTTCGAGCACCTGGGCCTGGACGGTGACGTCGAGGGCGGTGGTGGGCTCGTCGGCGATGATCAGGTCGGGTTCGCAGGACAGCGCGAGGGCGATCATGGCGCGTTGGCGCATGCCGCCGGAGAACTGGTGCGGGTACTCCTCGGCGCGGCGGGCGGGTTCGGGGATGCCGACGTCGCCGAGGACGTCGACGGCGCGGGCGAGGGCCTGTCTGCGGCTGCCGCCGAAGTGCTGCCGGTAGGCCTCGGCGATCTGGTCGCCGACGGTGAAGTAGGGGTGGAGGGCGGTGAGGGCGTCCTGGAACACCATCGCCATCTTCCGGCCGCGGAGCCGGCGCAACTGCTCGTCGTCGGCGCCGATGAGTTCGGTGCCGTCGAGCTTGGCGGAGCCGGTGACGGTGGCACCGCGGTGCAGGCCCATGACGGCGAGCGAGGTGACGGACTTTCCGGAGCCGGATTCGCCGACGATGCCGAGGGTGCGGCCGCGTTCGACGGTGAAGTCGACGCCCTTGACGGCGTGGACGGTGCCTTCGGCCGTGCGGAAGCGGACCTGGAGGTCCTCGACGGCCAGCAGGGGTTCGGTCATGAGAGCCTCGCCCGGGGGTCGATCCAGGCGTAGACGAGGTCCACGACCAGGTTGGAGCTGACGATGAAGAAGGAGGCGAGCAGGGTCACGCCCATGATCACCGGCTGGTCGGACTTGTTGAGCGAGTCGGCGAAGAGCTTGCCGACGCCGGGGAGGCTGAACATGGACTCGGTGATGAGGGCGCCGGCCAGCAGTCCGCCGAGGTCCATGCCGAGCATGGTGGCGACGGGGGTGAGGGCGGGGCGCAGGCCGTGCTTGCCGACGACGCGCCGTTCGGGCAGGCCCTTGGCGCGGGCGGTGCGGACGTACGGTTCGGCCATCGTCTCGATGACGGAGTTGCGGGTCATCCGGGCGTAGATGGCGGCGTACAGCAGGGCGAGGGTGATCCAGGGGAGGATCAGGTGGCCGAACCACTCGCCGGGGTTCTCGGAGAAGGCGACGTAGCCGGGGTTCATCGGGAGTCCGAGTCCGACGACGCACAGGTAGAGCAGGATCATCGCGGTGAAGTAGACCGGCAGGGCGGCGATGCCGATGGTGCCGACCATCAGGGTGCGGTCGAGCCAGGTGCCGCGGCGCAGGGCGGAGACGACGCCGGTGCCGACGCCGAGGACGAGCCAGAGCACGGCCGCGCCGAGGGCCATCGCGACGCTGGTGGGCAGCCGGTCCATCATCAGGTCCCAGACGGGCTGGGCGGACTGGAAGGAGTAGCCGAAGCAGGGGAAGCCGCAGTGCACGGCGTACTGGCCGGTGCCCATGGTCTGGCCGGCGAAGATGCCGACCAGGTAGTGCCAGAACTGGACGATCAGGGGGTCGGCCAGTCCGAGTTGCTGCCGGACGAGTTCGATCCGGTCGGCGGAGCAGTCCTTGCCGCAGAACTGGGCGGCGGGGTCGCTGGGCAGCAGGTAGAAGACGGTGAAGGTGAGCGCGCAGATGACCAGCAGGGTGGCGGCCATCGCGGCGAGCCGGCGGAGCAGGAATCCGATCACGTCCGGCTGCCCTTCGGGTCGAGCGCGTCGCGCAGCGCGTCGCCGACCAGGGTGAAGGCCAGGACCACCAGGAACAGGCAGGCGCTGGGCAGGATGAAGAACATCGGGTCGACCTTGTAGTAGAGCACCGCGTCGGAGATCATCTGGCCCCAGGAGGGCGTCGGCGGGCGGATGCCGACGCCGAGGTAGGTGAGGGCCGCCTCGGTGCCGATCAGGCCGGGGATGGCGAGGGTGATGTAGACGATGATGGTGCCGGTGAGGTTGGGCAGGATCTCGCCGAACAGGATGCGCCGGTCGGTGGTGCCGCTGGCGCGGGCGGCCTCGACGTACTCGCGGTGCTTGAGCGAGAGGGTCTGGCCGCGGACGACGCGGGCGATGTAGGGCCAGGAGAAGACCGACATCACGCCGATGAGCAGGGCGACCCGGTTGACGTCCCGGGCGACCGAGAGCAGCGCGATCATGAAGATCAGGCTGGGGAAGGACATCATGACGTCCATGAAGCGGCTGATCACGGCGTCGACGCGGCCGCCGAAGTAGCCGGCGGTGATGCCGAGGACGGTGCCGATCAGGGTGATCAGCAGGGCGGCGCTGAAGGCCACGAACAGGCTGATCTGGGCGCCGTAGAGCAGGCGGGCGAAGATGTCGCGGCCGAGCAGGGGTTCGACGCCGAGCCAGTGCTTGGGGCTGATGCCGCCGAAGTCGCCGCGGGGCAGGCCGCCGAGGTAGGGGTCGATGGACTTCTTGTCGATGGTGTCCGGTTCGGTGCCGCTGATCGCGGTGAGCACCGGGGCGAGGACGGCGGCCAGGACGAAGAAGACGATGATGCCGAGGCCGATCTGCGCGGTGCGCCGGCGTCGGACGTTCTGGAGGGCGAGGGCCCAGGGGGAGGCGGGGGCGGCGGGGGCCTTCTCGGGGGCCTCCGGGGCCCCCGCTCCCCCGGCCGGAGCCGGGGCGAGCGGGGTGGTCATGGTGGACTCCAGCCTTACTTCACGGACTTGAGGCCGATGACCGCGTAGTCGATCTGGCCGGCCCAGACCGGGTGGGCGAAGGCGCCGGCGACGTTGGAGCCGACCAGCAGCGGCTTCTTGGCCCAGACCAGCGGGACGGCGGGCGACTTGTCCATGATCTTGGAGTCGAGTTCCAGCCAGGCGGCGTTGGCCTTCTGGAGGTCGGACAGGCCGGCGATCCGGTCGAGTTCGGCGTTGGTCTCCGCGTCGTTGAAGCGGGTCATGTTGCCGTTGTTGCCCTTGTCGCGGATCAGGCGGCCGTCGTAGATCATCGGCAGGAAGGTGGCGGCCGACGGGTAGTCGGGACACCAGCCGAGCTGGGCGAGGCCGGGCTGCTTGTCCTTGTCGCCGACGATGGAGTTGACGGCGGTCGGGTCGACGGTGGTGATGGTGACGTTGATGTTGGCCCGCTTGAGGGCGGCCTGGAGCGCCTCGGCCTGCTGCTTGCCGCCGGTGGAGGTGACCATCTCGGTGTCGAAGCCGTTCGGGAAGCCCGCCTCGGCGAGCAGCTGCTTCGCCTTCTCCGGGTCGCCGGCCGGCTTGATCATGAAGTGGTCGACGGGGGCACCGGCGGTGAGCACCGGCGGCAGGTAGGTGGTGGCGATGTCGTTGAACGCGGGGCCGCCCATCGAGGCGGCGAAGGACTCCTTGTCGACGGCGAACTGCAGCGCCTGGCGGACCTTCGGGTTGTCGAAGGGCGCCTTGCTGTTGTTCATGTCGAGCATGGTGGTGCAGCCGGCGTTCTCGCTGATCAGGCGGGCCTTGACGTCCGGGTTGGTGAGCACCTCGGAGATCTTCGCGGGCAGCAGGTCGACGTAGGAGATCGCGTTCTTGTCCTCGCCCTGGTCGGCGATCAGGCGGTCGCCGATGCCGCCGCTCTTCAGGGTCTGGTCGACGACGATCTTGTCCGGGTAGGCCTTGCGGACGGTGTCGGAGGCCGGGTCCCAGTTGGTGTTGCGGACCAGCACCATGCGCTTGCCGCGGTCGTAGCTCTCGATCTTGTACGGACCGGAGGAGACCGGGTGGTTGGAGTAGTTGGCGCCGGTCTCCTTGGCCTTCGGCACGGGGGCGAAGGTGGGGAGGGTGACGGTGTAGCCGAACTCGGCGACCGGGCGCTTGAGGTGGAAGACGATGGTCTTGGCGTCGGGGACCTCGATGGAGTCCTTGCCGAGGCGCTCGCCGCCCAGCGGGCCCTTGTAGTTGTCGGCGCCGGCCAGGTAGCGCACCGCGTAGTCGGGGCCGCCGGCCAGTTCGGCGGAGAACGACCGCTCGACGTTGTACTTGATGTCGTCGGCGACGATCGGGGTGCCGTCCTCGTACTTGAGGCCGTCCTTCAGGTGGAAGGTCCAGGTCTTGGCGCCGTCGCTCGGGGTGCCGAGGTCGGTGGCCAGGTCGGGCTCGATCTTCAGGCCCTCGGCGCCCGGGGCGGCCTTGAAGGTGGTCAGGGTGCGGTAGAGCATCCGGACGCCGACGTCCATGACCGGCATGGTCCAGTTGCGGGCCGGGTCGAGCTGGTCGAAGTCCTGGTTGGACAGGATGGTGAGGGTGCCGCCCTTGACCGGCGTGCCGCCGATGATGCCGTTGCCCTGGGTGGTCACACCCTTCTCGCCGCCGTTGTCGCCGCTGTTGTCGCTGGTGCTGCTGCAGGCCCCGAGGCCGAGGGAGAGGGAAGCCGCGATGGCCGCCGCGAGGGCGGCATGGGTACGCCTGTTCATGTGCAACTCCGGAAGTGGGGGCCGCTCAACGGGGAATCCGTTCCGCCGGGGTCTGGCCCGCTCTGAGGTGTGACCCGTAACATAGTAATGTGAAATTGCACTGCGCAATGAGGCGGCCGGACTGTTATCGAGCCGTGTCATTGCCGCCGACCGCTGGCGAAGTACCGTCTCCGCCAATCGAGTTGCCCGTGCACCCCGCCGGACCGGACCACCCGTCCGACCCGCCGGCAGAGAACCGCCCGCCCGCCGGAACACCGAACAGACCAGGTCAGAGGAGCCCCCGACGATGGCCGACCAGCCCACGCTGAACACCGGAAGCCACGACCTCCCCGTCACCCCCGCCCTGGAGGCCTTCATGGCCGGGCAGTGGGCCGCCACCCCGCTGCCCGCCGACGAGCGCGTCCCCGGCTACGCCTTCTTCCCGGCCCGCCGGGCCAGGCTCGCCGCCGCCTTCCCCGGCGAGCGGCTGCTCGTCCCCGCCGGACAGCTGAAGATCCGCAGCAACGACTGCGACTACCGCTTCCGCCCCTACAGCGGCTACGCCCACCTCACCGGCCTCACCGGCGAGGAGCAGGTCGGCCACGTCCTGGTCGTCGAGCCCGACGGCGAGCCCGTGCTCTACCTGCGCCCGCGCTCCGACCGCTCCGGCGGCTCCGGCGGCTCCGGCGGCTCCGGCGGCTCCGGCGAGTTCTACCGCGACCGCCGCTACGGCGAGTTCTGGGTCGGCCGGCGCGCCGACCTCGCCGAGGCCGCCCAGCTCACCGGCCTGCGCACCGCCCACCTCGACGACCTGCCGAAGCTGTTCACCGGCTCCGTCCCCACCCGGATCGCCGCCGGCATCGACCCCGTCCTCGACGAACTGGCCGGCCGGCCCTCCGCCGCGTCCGCCGTCCTGGACGGGCAGTTCGCCGCCGCGCTCTCCGAACTCCGCCTGGTCAAGGACGCCTGGGAGATCGAGCAGCTCCAGCTCTCCGTCGACCACACCGCCCGCGGCTTCGAGGACGTCGTCCGCGCCCTGCCCGCCGCGCTGCGCCACCACCGCGGCGAACGCTGGCTGGAGGGCGCGTTCAACGCCCGCGCCCGCGCCGAGGGCAACGGCACCGGTTACGAGACCATCGTCGCCTCCGGCGCGCACGCCTGCGTCCTGCACTGGATCCGCAACGACGGGCCGCTCGACCCGAACAAGCTGCTGCTGCTCGACGCCGGCGTCGAGACCGACACCCTCTACACCGCCGACATCACCCGCACCCTGCCGCTCTCCGGCACCTTCACCTCCGCCCAGCGCGACGTCTACGACCTCGTCCTGGCCGCCCAGTCCGCGGGCATCGCCACGCTGCGCCCCGGCGCGTCCTTCCGCGAGTTCCACCGGGCCGGCATGCGGGTCATCGCCGAGGGCCTCGCCGAGTGGGGCCTGCTCCCGGTCTCCGCCGAGGAGGCCCTGCGGGACGACTCCGGCCTCTACCGCCGCTACACCCTCTGCGGCAGCGGCCACATGCTCGGCCTCGACGTGCACGACTGCGCGAAGGCCCGCGCCGAGACGTACCTGGACGGCGTCCTGGAGGAGGGCATGGTCCTCACCGTCGAACCCGGCCTCTACCTCCAGCCCGACGACCTCACCCTCCCCGCCGAACTCCGCGGCATCGGCGTCCGCATCGAGGACGACCTCGTCATCACCGCCGACGGGGCCCGCCTGATGTCCGGCGCCCTCCCCCGCGACCCCGCCGCCATCGAATCCTGGATGGCCGCCCTCCTCCCCTGACCCACCCCGCCCGGGGCGCCCAGGGACTCCCCTCCCCGGGCGCCCCTCCCTTTTGCCCTCCCCTTTGCCCCTCGCCCGCTCAGCCCGCGCGCAGCGCGTCCTCCCACAGGTCCCGCGTCACGTCGGCCGCGCCGCCCGCGCGGGCCAGGCGGTGCGCGGTGCCGGCCCACAGGTGCATCGCCGTCAGGTCCTCCCGGCGGGTCGCGGCGGCGCGGAGGGGCTGCGTCAGGTGGTGGACCTCGGGGTAGGCCGGTGGGGCCTGGTCCTGGTGGGCGTCGGTGAAGGCGTTGCGCAGGGCGCGGGCCGGGCGTCCGGTGAAGGCGCGGGTGACGGTGGTGGCGCCGAGCGCGGTGAGGGCCCGGCGGTGGGCGGCGGACGCACCGGACTCCTCCGTCCGGAGGTACGCGGTGCCGAGTTGCGCCGCCACCGCCCCGGCCCGCAGCGCGGCCGCGATCGACGCCCCGTCCCCGAGCCCGCCCGCGGCGATCACCGGCAGGTCCGTCACTTCCCGTACCGCCGCGAGGAGTGGGAGCAGCGGCAGGGTGCCGGGCCGGTCCTCGGCACGGTGGGTGCCCCGGTGCCCGCCGGCCTCGGGGCCCTGGACGGTGAGGGCGTCGAGGCCGAGGACGGTCGCGGCCCGGGCCTCCTCGGGGCTGGTGACGGTGCCGAGTTGACGCATCCCGGCGGCCCGGACGGCCGCCGCCTCCGCGGGCTCGGGAAGGCCGAAGGTGTACGAGACCCACTCCACGGGGCGGCGCAGCAGCGCCTCCAGCTTGGCGTCCCAGTCGTCCCGGTCGGGCGGGATCACGGCGGGCAGTTCGACGCCCCACCGCCGCGCCTCGGGCAGCAGCGCCTCCCGGTACGCGGCCACCGCCGCCGACCCACCGGACGCCCCGGGCACGAACAGGTTCACCCCGACCGGCCGGCCCGTCAACTCCCTTGCCCGCTCCACCTGTCGGAGCATCTCCGCGGCACTGCGGTAGCCCGCGGCAAGGAACCCGAGGCCGCCCGCCCGATTGACGGCGGCCACCAGCGCGGGCGTGCTCGCCCCACCGGCCATCGGCGCCGCCACCAGCGGCACCGCCCAGTCGAAGTCGCCGCCCATGCCCGCTCCCTCACCGCCGGAACCCCGTCGCCCCACCCTACGTCCGCCCCGTGCGACCATGGCCGCACCGAGGAAGGGCCGGAGTTGCGAACGTACCCGTACGTGGGACCGCCGGACATCGCGGCGGCAGCCCGGCACGCCCCGCCGGGCGCGGCCCTGCCCGATCCGACCGCACTGGCCGCCTGGCTGGCCGAACAGCCTTCCCGGGAGGGGCCGTTCACCTACACGGTGGACCCGGACGGGGTCCTGCACCTGGCGGACCGGCGCAGCGAGCACGTGGCCTGCGCGGGCGGCGCGGCGGTGCTGGCGGCGGGCGAGGTGACGTTCGGCCCGGCGGGCGGGGTGCGGGCGGTGGAGGTGTCGAACCTGTCGACGGGGTACTGCCCGGACACCGCGTGCTGGCCGGCCGTCGCGGCGGCGCTGGCGGCGGCGGGGGCCGGGCATCCGGGCGGGTTCACGCAGGCGGTGGTGTTCCGGCGGTGCCGGGGGTGCGGGGCGGCGCAGGTGGTGCGGGAGGGGTTCTTCGTGTGCGTGTTCTGCGAGGCGGACCTCCCGGAGCACTGGAACCTGGACGACCCGATTGTGTGACGGGGGTCACATCGACGGGTTGTCACACTCGGACGGGCGGCGGGGTCACTCCTGGTGGAAGCACTCACCGCGCAGCGGCGCAGACACCAGGGAGAACCACCGTGGACGCTCGTCTCGACTACTTCGCCAACCCGGTCGGTGCGAAGTTCCTGAAGCACATCAACTCGGCCGGCCACGCGCTGGGCCTGTCGGCGCTGCCGGCCGCCACCCAGGAGCTGGTGAAGATCCGGGCCAGCCAGATCAACGGCTGCGGGTTCTGCACCGACATGCACACCAAGGACGCGGCGCACGCCGGCGAGACCCAGGTCCGGCTGAACCTGGTCGCGGCCTGGCGGGAGGCCACCGTCTTCACCCCGGCGGAGCGCGCCGCACTGGAGCTGACCGAGCAGGGCACCCGGATCGCGGACGCCGCGGGCGGCGTGGACGACGCGGCCTGGGCCGAGGCCGCCCGGCACTACGACGCGGAGCAGCTCGCCGCCCTGGTCGGCCTGATCGCCCTGATCAACGCCTACAACCGGGTCAACGTGCTCATCCGCCAGCCCGCGGGCGACTACGTCCCGGGCCAGTTCGCCTGACCCGCCCCACCCGGACCCGGCCCCCGGAGATCCTCAACGGACCTCCCCGGGGCCGGGGTTGCGGTGCGGCCAGCCGGGCACGTCCCGCACGTGGACCCGGTCGTCGCACCAGGCGCACTCCCACTCACCGAGATCGAGGTCGTAGGCGAGGCGCCCGCAGTGCACGGGAATCGGCTGGCTCCCCAGCCTGGTGGTACCCCAGTCCGCCCGCAGCGTGATCGTGCTCTCGTTGCTCATGAACGGCAGCGTGACACGATCAACTGACACCCCCTCAGCCACGCCCCGCCCCCGGACCCGTCAACTCCACGGCAGCGGCATACCGTTCCTCCTCCCCCACCGTCGCCGACCGGGCCCAGGCCGGGGGTCAGCGTTCGGCGGGGCGGATCAGGCCGGCGGCGAGGCCGGCGGCGATGGCGGCGGTGCGGGAGTCGACGCCGAGTTTGTCGTAGACGTGCACGAGGTGGGTCTTGACGGTGGCCTCGCTGATGAAGAGGCGTTTGGAGATGCGACGGTTCGGGAGGCCCTCGGCGAGGAGTTGGAGGATCTCGGTCTCGCGCGGGGAGAGCGAGGGCCGGCCGGCCCGGACCCGGCCGAGGAGGCGGGCGGCGACGGGCGGCGCGAGGACGGTCTCGCCGCGGGCGGTGGCGTGGATGGCGGCCGCGAGGTCCTCCGGCGGGGCGTCCTTGAGCAGGTAGCCGGTCGCGCCGGCCTCGACGGCGGCGAGGATGTCGGCGTCGGTGGAGTAGGTGGTGAGGATCAGCACGGCGGGCGGGTCGGGCAGCGCGGTGAGGCGGCGGGTGGCCTCCACGCCGTGCATGCCGGAGCCCATCTGGAGGTCCATCAGGACCACGTCGGGCCGCTGCCCGTCCGGAAGGGCGGCCAGCAGGTCGAGCGCGGCGGCGCCGTCCGCGGCCTCGCCGACGGCGGTGACGTCGGGCAGTTCGTCGACCATGGCGCGCAGGCCGCGCCGCACCACGGGGTGGTCGTCGACCAGCAGCACCCGGATCACCGGCGCACCCCCGCGAGGGCGGGCCGGAGCCCGAACCGCAGTGCGCCGCCCGGACGTTCGGGTTCCGGTGGCGCCTGCGCGGGCGGGCCGGCCGGGGCGGGGGCCTCGATGGCGCGCAGCGGCAGGGTCGCGGCGACGGCGGTGCCCTCGCCGGGGGCGGACTCCACCGTGAGGGTGCCGCCGAGCGCGGCGATCCGCTCGTGCATGCCGTGCAGGCCGAAGGAGCCGGGCGCGGGCGCGGCGGGGTCGAAGCCGACGCCGTCGTCGTAGACGTCCAGGGTCACGGTGTCGTCCAGGTATCCGAGGGTGACGGCGACGTGCGGGGCGGCGGCGTGCCGGACGGCGTTGGCCAGTGCCTCCTGGGTGAGGCGCAGCAGTGCGACCTCGGCCTCGACGGGCAGGGGGTAGGGCTCGCCGTCGAGGTGGAAGGCGGCGTCGGCGCCGGTCGCCAGGCGGCGCAGCGCGTCGGCGAGGGTGGCGTCGTCCAGGGCGGGCGGGGTGAGCGCGTGGACGAAGCGCCGGGCCTCGGCGAGGTTCGCGGAGGCCGTCCGCTCGATCTCCCCGAGCAGTGCCCGGACGGACGACGGCGCGGCGGCGTCCCCCGGCATACCGTCCGCATCCGGTACCCCGTCCGCACCCGGGCCCGCCGCGGCAGCGGCCTCGCGGGCGAGCAGCACGATCCCCGACAGCCCCTGCGCGAGGGTGTCGTGGATCTCCCGGGCGAGGCGCTGGCGTTCGGCGAGGCGGCCGGCCTCGCGCTGGCTGGCGGCGAGTTCGTCGCGGGTGCGGACCAGGTCGTCGATGAGCTGCTGGCGGGCCCGGCTCTCCCGGTAGAGGGCGGCGTAGCCGTACGCGGTGAGCAGGGCGACGGCGGCGCCGGCCAGCGGGCCGAGGACCTTGGCGGTGGTGAGGCCGCCGGGGGTGGTGGTCTGGGCGGCGATCACGGCGGCGGTGAGGGCGGCGACGGCGGGCAGGCCGAGGCGCGGCGGCAGGGCGTGCAGGCAGACGAAGTACAGCGGGAAGGCGAGGTAGCTGAACTCGGGGTGCTGGAGCGTCAGCCCGATCCACAGCACGGCGACGACGAGCAGCCAGAGCGCGCCGAGCGCCCGGGACTCGCGGACCGGCCGCAGTATCCCGCCGGCGGCGTACCCGGCGGCGAGCGCGACGGCGGTGGCCCAGCCGCCGGGGCCGAGCCCGCCGTCGGCGGCGGCGCGGACCAGCAGCACGGCGAGCAGCGTGAAGAACAGGCCGTGCACGGCGAGGTTGGCCAGCCGCAGCGCCGGCGTGGGGCCGGTCGGGGAGGCGTGCGGCTCACCTTGGGAAACGGGAACGGGTTCGGTACGGGGCACGCCTTCCGAGGGTACGGGGCGCCGGGGGCCGCCCGGCGCGGCGCGGCATCAACCGTTCGATGGATTTTCGGCTGCACCTCTCGGACGGTGCGCACTCCGTTCCTCTCCCCGATGGCAGCGGGGGCCGCGCCGAGCAGGCTGGGTCCATCAACTCTGCTCCGGAAGGTTTCCCGTGTTCGTCGCACTGCGTGACATCCGTTTCGCCCGGGGGCGGTTCGCCCTGATGGGCGCGGTGGTCACCCTGATCACGACCCTGGTGGTGTTCCTGTACGGCCTGACCGGCGGCCTGGCCTCGGCGGCGTCCTCGACGGTGGCCGAACTGCCGGTGGACGGCGTGGTGTTCGGCGCCCCGGCGGGCGCGGACCCGGAGGTGTCGTTCGCGTCGAGCACGGTGTCGGCGGCGCAGCGGCAGGCGGTGGCGGCGGCCGGTCCGGGCGCGGTGTACCCGCTGGGCGTGGCGATGAGCCGGCTGACGGCGGACGGCGGCGCGGCCTCGGTGAGCGTGCTGGGCACCGATCCGGCGCTGCTGCCCCCGCTGTCGGCGGGCCGGGCCCCGCAGGACGGCGAGCTGGCCGTCGGCAAGGACACCGCGGACACCTACCACCTCGTCCCCGGCGCGCAACTGACGGTCGGGGCGCAGAGGTTGACGGTCAGCGGGGTCGTCGCGGCGCGTTCGTTCTCGCACGCGCCGACGGTGTGGACCACTCCGGCGACCTGGCAGCAGGTCTCCGGGCAGCCGCAGCCCACCGCGCTCGCGCTGCGCGGCACGGCGCACGGCCTGCCGGCCGGTCTGAAGGCGGTGTCCCGGGCGGACGCGCTGGCGGGCATCAACGGGTACGCGGCGGAGCAGGGCAGCCTGCAGCTGATCCAGGGCTTCCTGTTCGCGGTCAGCGCCCTGGTGGTCGGCGCGTTCTTCACGGTGTGGACGGTGCAGCGCCGCCCGGACATCGCGGTGCTGAAGGCGGTGGGCGCGTCCAGCGGCTACCTGGTGCGCGACGCGCTGGCCCAGGCCGCGGCCGTGCTGCTGGCGGGCGCGCTGCTGGGCGGGGCGCTGGGCGCGGCCGGCGGGGCGTTCGCCTCGGCGGCGGTGCCGTTCGACGTGGGGGTGGGGACGGTGGCGGTGCCGGTCGGCGCGATGGTGCTGCTCGGCCTGGCCGGCGCGGCCCTCGCGGTGCGCCGGATCACCGCCGTCGACCCGCTGGCCGCGCTCGGCGCCAACCGATGACCGCCCACCCCTCTCCCGGGAGCTTCCCCATGAACACCGAGACCACCGAGACCACCGGCACCGCCGGTACCGCCGCCACCACCGCCCCCGAGGCCCGCACCGGCCTCGCGCTGCGCGGCGTGACGCTGACCTACCCGGACGGCGAGAGCCGGCTGACCGCCCTGGACGAGGTCGAACTCGTGGTCGCGCCGGGCGAGTTCACCGCGATCGCGGGCCCGTCCGGGTCCGGCAAGTCCAGTCTGCTGGCGGTCGCGGCGACGCTGCAGCGCCCGGACCGCGGCGAGGTGCTGATCGACGGCACGGACGCGGGCGCGCTGGGCGAGCGGCAGCGCACCTCGCTGCGCCGCGACCGGCTGGGCATCGTGTTCCAGCAGTCGAACCTGCTGGCCTCGCTGACGGCGGTGGAGCAGTTGCTGGTGCTGGAGTCGGTGCGCGGGCGGCGTCCGGCGGCGGCCCGGGCACGGGCCGAGGAGCTGCTGGCGTCGGTGGGGCTGGCGGGGGCGAAGCAGCACCGCCGTCCGCACCAGCTGTCGGGCGGCGAGCGGCAGCGGGTGAACATCGCCCGGGCGCTGTTCGGCAGCCCGTCGGTGCTGCTGGTGGACGAGCCGACCTCGGCGCTCGACCACGAGCGCGGCGCGCAGATCGTCGACCTGCTGGCGTCCGTCACCCGCGCGCACGGCACGGCGACGGTGATGGTCACCCACGACCGTGACCTGCTCGGCCGGGTGGACCGGGTGCTGGAGATGCACGACGGCCGCCTGCGCCCCGCCTGATCGCCGCCCGCGCGGAACGCCGGAGGCCCCCCGCGGCGCCGCGGGGGGCCTCCGGCGTTCCGGAAGCGATCCGACGGACCGTCAGCGGCTGGGCAGCCGCAGCACCGTCCCGGCTTCGGCGGCCTGCTCGTCGGCGGCCCACAGGTGGCGGACGTGGCCGAGGTGGCGGGTCATGCAGGCCATCGCGGCCTCGGCGTCGCCGGTGAGCAGGACGTCGAGCAGTTCCAGGTGCTCCTCGGCGGAGGTGGTGAGTTCGCCGCGCTGGTCGAGCCGGTTGAGGCCGTACAGGCGGGAGCGCTTGCGCAGGTCGCCGACGGTCTCGACCAGGCGGGCGTTGCCGGCCAGCGCGAGCACGTCGAGGTGGAACTGGCGGTCGGCCTCCAGGTAGCCGATCAGGTCGTGCTTGCGGGCGGCGGCGACGATCGCCTCGGCCTGCGGGCGCAGCGCCTCCAGCTGGTCGGCGGTGGCGGTGCGGGCGACCTGCCCGATGGTGGGGACCTCGATCAGGGCGCGGATCTCGGTGAACTCGTCGAGGTCGCGCTCGCTGAGTTCGGTGACCCGGAAGCCCTTGTTGCGGACGGCCTCGACCAGGCCCTCGCGGGCCAGGTCGAGCATCGCCTCGCGGACCGGGGTCGCGGAGACCCCGAAGTCGGCGGCCAGCGCCGGGGCGGAGTAGACCACGCCGGGGCGGAGTTCGCCGGAGATGAGGGCGGCGCGCAGGGCGTGGGCGACCTGGTCGCGCAGCCGCTCCTGGACGGAGATGAGGTTGCGGGGCTTCAGGTCGGCCATGGTGTTCCTCCGGGGGTTCAAGGACCCCGATTGTACAATGTCACGTTGCGGAGAGTGAATGCCCCGCGCACGACGGCGGCCGTCGGTGCGCGGGGTCTCCACGCCGTCCGTCAGTGCTGCCGCTCGTACTGGGCCGCCGCCACCGCCAGATCCTGCCAGGCCATGCCGACGCTCTTGAAGAACCTGGGTCGATCATGGCGGACCGCGGCCGCCCCGGTGACCAGTTCGGACAGATTAGCAAGCCGCTCGGCCCCGGCACCCGCCATCAGCAGGTCCCCGGCCTCGCGCAGCGCCACCTCCCGCGCCTCCACGAACAGGTCGGCGCGGCCCACCAGTTCGGCGTCCACCTCGCGGGCGTCCGGCTCGTGGGAGCCGACCGCCGCGACCACCGCCCGGTCCGGCACCAGCCGGCCGTCGAACAGCGGGGTGCGGGCGGTGGTGCAGCACACCACCACGTCCGCCCCGGCGACCGCCTCCGGCCCGCCGGCCGCGGCCGCCAGGCCCAGCCCGGCGGCGTGCGCCACCGCCTCCGCGGCGGGGCCGGGGCGGCGGGCCACCACGGTGACCCGCTCCAGCCCGGGCAGCACCGCGCGCAGCGCCGACAGGTGCCCGAGCGCCTGCGGTCCGGCGCCGAACACCACCAGGTGCCGGGCGTCCGGCGCGGCCAGCTCGCGCACCGCCAGCGCCGTCACGGCGGGCGTGCGCAGCGTCGTCAGCGCCGCCCCGTCGAGCAGGGCCAGCGGCTGCAGGGTCGGGCCGTCCAGCAGCAGGTACGAGCCGGTGATCCGGGGCAGCCCGACCGTCGGGTTGGCCGGAGCCACGCCGGCGATCTTCACGCCCGCGAACTCCCCGGCGGCGGCGGGCATCATCAGCAGTTCCCCGGCCGGGACCGGTACCGCCGACCGGGCGGGGCACGCCTCCACGTCCAGCCCGCCGCGCAGCACCGCCTCCAGCGCGGCGACGGCTTCCAGGTGGTCGAGTTCCAGCTCCAGCGGACCGATCACGGCGGACCCCTTTCTCACAGGAGGAAGCCCGCTCCGAGGGTGTCCTCGGCGTCGAGGACGAAGCGGTGCTCGCCGGTGCGGTGCGCCGCGCCGGTGACCTCGGTGACCACGCCGTCGCCCTGTCGTTCGCGGACCCGGCCGGTGAAGACGGTACCGATGATCGAGTCGTGGCGCAGCGTGCGCCCGGGGCCGAGCAGGCCGTCGTCGGCGAGCAGGGCGAGCCGGGCGGAGGTGCCGGAGCCGCACGGGGAGCGGTCGATCTGGCCGTCGGCGAAGACGGTGACGTTGCGCTGGTGGGGGCCGGTCGGGGTGTCGGGCAGCTCGTCGTACAGGATGACGCCGTAGACGCCGTCGCGGTCGCCGGCCAGTGCCTCGTGGCCCTCCAGGGCGGCCCTGATCTCCCGCCCGGCGGCGGTCAGTTCGGGCAGCCGGTCGGGGACGACGGACAGGCCGAGGGCGGCGGCGGGCAGCGAGGCGTAGACCGCGCCGGAGTGCGCCAGGTCGACGGCGACGGTCCGCCCGCCGACCGTCAGCTCCACCTTCCGGGCGAGCACCCGGGTCGGCACGTTGCGGAAGGTCACGGCGGTGGTGCGGCCGGCGGTGCGGTGCACGGTGGCGCTGACCCGTCCGGACGGGACGTCGATCCGCACCAGCGCGGTGCCGTCCTCGGGGGCGGTGACCAGGCCGGAGTCGACGGCCCAGGCGCCGAGCGCCATGGTGCCGTGGCCGCAGGCCGTCGAGTAGCCGTCCTTGTGCCAGAACAGCACCCCGAAGTGGGCCTCGCTGTCGTCGGCGGGGACGACGAACCCGCCGTACATGCCGGCGTGCCCGCGCGGTTCGCGGGTCAGCAGCCGGCGCACGTCGTCGAGCGCGCTGCGGCGCGGCGCGGTGGCCCGGCCGCCCGCGCCGATCACGATCGAACGGCGCTCGGCGACGCTGTCGCCGGGGACCGGCGGCAGGCCGCCGGTGACGATCCGGAACGGCTCGCCGGCGGTGTGGTAGTCGGTGGTGGTGACGTTCACTCAGTACTCCCCGGCGGGCAGCACGCTGACGGTGCGGGAGGCGGTGTAGAAGTCCAGCACGGCCTGGCCCTGCTCGCGCGAGCCGTACGAGGCGCCCTTGGCGCCGCCGAAGGGCAGGTGGAAGTCGACGCCGCTGGACGGGGCGTTGATCCGGATCATGCCCGCGTCGAGGCGGTCGGCGGCGGCCAGCGCCACGTCCAGGCTGCGCGAGTGGACGGAGGTGGAGAGGCTGTGCCGGGTGTCGTTGGCGAGCGCGACCGCCTCGTCCAGGTCGGCGGCGTGCACCAGCACGGCGAGCGGGCCGAAGAACTCCTCCTCCAGCAGCGGGTGCCCGGCGGGGACGCCCTCGACCAGGGTCGGCTCCAGGAACCAGCCCGCGCGGTCGGCCCTGGCGCCGCCGGCCAGCACGGTGGCGCCGCCCGCCCGGGCGGTGTCGACGGCGTCGGTCAGCCGCTCCAGCGCCTGGCGGTTGATCACCGGGCCGCAGGAGGTGGCGGGCGCGGACGGGTCGGCGGCGGGGGTCTGCGCGAGCGCCTTGGCGAGGGCCTCGGCGAGCGGCTCGTAGGCGTCGCCGACCGCGATCACCCGGCTGGTGGCGGTGCACTTCTGGCCCGCGTACCCGGCGATGGCGTTCGCCAGGTGCGCGGCGGCCTGCGCGATGTCGGCGTCCGGGAGGACCAGCGCCGCGTTCAGGCCGCCCATCTCGGACTGCACGGGGATGCCGCGCCCGGTCGCGCCGGCGATCACCGAGCGGCCGACCCAGGTCGAGCCGGTGAAGGAGATGACGTCGGCGCCGCCGATCAGCGCCGTCCCCGCCTCGGCGCCGCCCGGCACGACCGTCAGCACGCCCTCGGGCAGGCCCGCCAGCTCGGCCAGCCGCAGGGCCACCGCCACCGCCTCGGAGGACGGCTTGAGCACCACGGCGTTGCCGACGGCCAGCGCGGGCGCGGCCTTCCAGGTCGGGATCGCCAGCGGGAAGTTCCACGGCGTGATCAGCCCGGCCACGCCGTAGGGGCGGCGGCGGGTCAGCAGCAGGCCCTGCCCGGCCGCGGGCTCGTGCACCTCGCCGGAGGCGGCGAACGGCGCCTGCGCGTAGTAGCGCCAGATCGCCACCGTCCGGGCGACCTCGCCGCGGGCCTCGGTGACCGGCTTGCCGACCTCGCGGACGACCAGCGCGACCAGTTCCTCGGCCGCGCCCTCGATCGCCGCCGCGGCCCTCGTCAGCGCGGCCGACCGCCCGGCCGCGCCCAGCGCCCACCAGCCGCGCTGCGCCTCGCGCGCCGCGGCGATCGCGGCGGCGACGCCGTCGGCGCCGACCGCGGGCACCGAGGCGACGAGGTCCTCCGGGTCCGCCGGGTTGTACGAGTCGATGGTGCTCATGTCCAGAAACCTTTCGATGGGGGGCGACGGGGCGGCGGAGCGCTCAGAGCAGGAAGCCGGCCGGGAACGGGTCCGTCGGGTCGAGGAAGTACTGCGCGGTGCCGGTCACCCAGGCCCGGCCGGTGACGGTCGGCACGACGGCGGGCAGGCCCGCGACGGTGGTCTCCTCGACCAGGCGGCCGAGGAAGGTCGTCCCGATGAAGGAGTCGTTGCGGAACTCGGCGCCGATCGCCAGTTCGCCGCGGGCGTGCAGCTGGGCCATCCGCGCGGAGGTGCCCGTCCCGCACGGGGAGCGGTCGAACCAGCCGGGGTGGATGGCCATCGCGTGCCGGGAGTGCGCGGCGTCCGAGCCGGGGGCGAGCAGCTGGACGTGGTGGCAGCCGTGGATGGCCGGGTCCTCGGGGTGCGCGGGGCGGTGCTCGTCGGAGGCGTTGACGGCGTCCATCATGGCGAGGCCGGCGGCCAGGATGTCGTCCTTGCGGGAGCGCTCGAACGGGAGGCCGAACTGCTCCAGCGGCAGGATCGCGTAGTAGTTGCCGCCGTAGGCGAGGTCGTAGGTGACGGTGCCGTACCCGGGCACCTCCAGCTTGCGGTCCAGCCCGACCGCGTAGGAGGGGACGTTGCGGAGGGTGACGCCGACGGCCGCGCCGTCCTGCACCCGGACGTCGGCGACCACCAGGCCGGCCGGGGTGTCCAGGCGGACGGTGGTGACCGGTTCGACCACCGGGACCATGCCGGTCTCCACCAGCACGGTGGCGACGCCGATGGTGCCGTGGCCGCACATCGGCAGCAGGCCGGAGACCTCGATGTAGAGCACGCCGAAGTCGGCGTCGGGCCGGGTCGGCGGCTGCAGGATCGCGCCGCTCATCGCCGAGTGCCCGCGGGGTTCGTACATCAGCAGGGTGCGGAAGTGGTCCAGGTGCTGCTGGAAGTGGGCGCGCCGCTCGGCCATGGTGGCGCCGGGGATCGTGCCGAAGCCGCCGGTGATCACCCGGGTGGGCATGCCCTCGGTGTGCGAGTCGACGGCGTGGAAGACGTGACGGGTCCGCATCGCGGTGTTCTCTCCAGTCGGCTGGGATCGGCTGACGGTGCGTCGGTCCGGTGCCCCCGCGGGGCCGGACGGGCAACGGGTCGCGGGCCCGGACCGGCTCCCCCTGGGCCGGTCCGGACCTGTGCCCGGGCCGCGGACCTACTTGTGGCCGTCCGCGAGCGCCTTCTCGGTGGCGGCGCGCACCGCGGCCTCGATCTCGGGGACCAGCGGCAGGCGCGGGGCGCGGGTCGGACCGCCCGGGCGGCCGGCGATGTCCATCGAGAGCTTGATGGACTGCACGAACTCGGTCTTGGAGTCCCAGCGCAGCAGCGAGTGCAGCGACTTGTAGAGCGGCAGCGCGGTGGCCAGGTCGCCGGAGACGGCGGCGTGGTACAGCTCGGAGCTGGCGGCGGGCAGCGCGTTCGGGTAACCGGCGATCCAGCCGACGGCGCCGGCGATCGCCAGCTCCAGCAGCACGTCGTCGGCGCCGATCAGCAGGTCCAGCTCGGGGGCCAGCTCGGCGATCTCGTAGGCGCGGCGGACGTCGCCGGAGAACTCCTTGACGGCGACGATCGAGCCGTCGGCGTGCAGCTGGGCGAGCAGCGAGGGAACCAGGTCGACCTTGGTGTCGATCGGGTTGTTGTAGGCGACGATCGGCACGCCGGCCTTGGCGACCTCGCCGTAGTGGGCGCGCACGGCGTCGTGGTCGGCGCGGTAGGCGTTCGGCGGGAGCAGCAGCACGGAGCCGGCGCCGGCCTCGGCGGCCTGCTCGGCCCAGCGGCGGGACTCGGCGCTGCCGTACGCGGCGACGCCGGGCATCACGCGGGCGCCGTCGCCGGCCGCCTCGACGGCGGTGGTGACGACCTTGGCGCGCTCCTCCGGGGTGAGGGTCTGGTACTCGCCGAGCGAGCCGTTCGGGACGACGCCGTCGCAGCCGTTGTCGATCAGCCAGCGGACGTGCTCCGCGTAGGCGTCGTAGTCCACCGTGAGGTCGTCACGGAAGGGCAGCGTGGTGGCGACCATGATGCCGCGCCAGGGACGGGCGGAGTCGTGGGGGGTGCGGGTCACGGGGGTCTCCCTCGATATGATGTGTGACATTTTATAAACAGGCGACGGAGGTGCACAAGGGGCCCCACCGCCCATATCGGAACTACTGGTCGGGCTCGGCCAGTTGGGCCAGCGGCACCGGGCAGGACAGCGGGCGGCTGTCCGGGCGGCCGGCCGGGCCGCCGGAGAGGCAGGCCACCGCGGGGCCGCACATCCGGCCCTGGCACCAGCCCATCCCGGCCCGGGTGAGCAGCTTGACCGTCCGGGCGTCGGCCGCGCCGAGGTCCGTCACGGCCGCGCGGATCTCCCCGGCCGGGACCTCCTCGCACCGGCAGACGTCGGTGTCGTCGGTGACCCAGCCGGTCCAGTCCGGCCCCGGGGCGTGCGCCGCCGCCATCAGCGCGGCGAACGCGCGCCGCCGCCGACGGACCGTCAGCTCCCGGGCGGGCGCGGGCGCCCCGGCCACCGAGTGGGCCGCCAGCACGCCCTCGGCGAGCGCCAGGTCGGCGCCGCCGACGCCGCAGGTCTCCCCCGCCGCCCACAGCCCGGGCACGCTGGTGCGCTGCTGGGCGTCGACCGCCAGCGCGGCCGCGCCGTCCGGGCCGGTCACCGTGGCGGCGCCCAGTTCGACGGCCAGCTCCAGCTGCGGGACCAGCCCGTGGCCGATCGCCAGCGCGTCGCAGGCGATCCGCCGTTCGGTGCCGGGCACCGGCTTCCAGCGGGCGTCCAACCGGGCCACCGTGACGGCGGTGACCCGGTCGGTGCCGTGCGCCTCGATCACGGCGCCGGAGCGGCGCAGCCGCACGCCGTGGCGGAGCAGCCGGGAGCCGTGCGAGGCGCCCTCGGCGAGCTTGGCCGGGTTGCCGGCCAGCACCGGCAGGCCGCGGGCGTAGCCGAGGTAGGAGGTGGCCTCGACGATCGCCGGGACCTTCGCCCCGGCGGCGACCAGCGAGGAGGCGGCGGCCAGCAGCAGCGGGCCGCTGCCGGCCACCACGATCCGGCGGCCGGGCAGCACCAGGCCGGACTTGAGCATCGCCTGCGCGCCGCCCGCGGTCACCACTCCGGGCAGCGTCCAGCCGGGGAAGGGCAGGTGCCGCTCGTAGGCGCCGGTGGCCAGCAGGACGGCGCGAGCCAGGACGGTGGCCCGGTCGCCGGCCTCGGGGCCGCGGGTGGCGTGCAGCCGCCAGGGCCGGTCGCCGTCGCCGGCTTCGGCGGCCCAGACGTGGTGCCCGGCCAGGTGGTCGACCAGCGGGCTCGCGCCGATCCGCTCGCGCAGCCGGGCGAAGGCCGCCCAGCCGTGGTGCAGCCGATCGGGCCGGGCCGCGCCCAGTTCGGGCGCGGGGTGCCGGTAGTACTGGCCGCCGAGGCGGGCCCCGGCGTCGACCAGCGCGACCCGCAGACCGAGGCGGGCGGCGGCGTCGGCGGCGGCCAGGCCGGCCGGGCCCGCGCCGACCACCGCGAGGTCGTAGCGGCCGGGCTCAGGCTTCGAGGTCGGCATGGCCGTGGCCCTCCTGGGTGGTGACGGTGTCGCCGTGCTCGGCGGGCAGCAGGCACAGGCGCTGGTTGGGGCGGCCGTTGACGGTGGCCAGGCAGTCGAAGCACTGGCCGATGCCGCAGAACGCGCCGCGCGGGCGGCCGCCGATCCGGGTGGTGCGCCAGGCGAGCACGCCGTCGGCCCAGAGCGCGGCGGCCAGCGTCTGCCCGGGCAGCGCGGGCACCGGGCGGCCGTCGAACAGGACGGTGCGGGCGGGGCCGGGTTCGGCGCCCACCAGGTCGAGCGGGTCCACGGCTACTCCTTGCCTTCGCGTGCTTCGGACCGGACGTCGGGGCGGACGTCGGGACGGGGCTGCTGCGCGCTCACTCCGCGTCCTCCCGGCCCTCGAAGCGCTCGGGGCGGAACGGCGCGAGGTCGAAGTCCGGTTCCGCGCCGGTGAGCTGACGGCTGATCAGCAGTCCGGTGGCGGGGGCCAGGCCGATGCCCGCGCCCTCGTGCCCGCAGGCGTGGTAGAGGCCGGGCACCCGGCCGTCCAGGCCGATCGCCGGCAGGTGGTCGGGCAGGTAGGGGCGGAAGCCCCGGTAGCAGCGCTGCACCTGGACGGTGCGCAGCACCGGGAAGAGCGCGGCGGCCTGCGCGGCCAGCCGGCGCAGCACCTCGGGAGCGAGGGAGCGGTCGAAGCCGACCCGTTCGCGGCTGGCGCCGATCAGCACCGGCCCGGCGGGGGTGCCCTCGACCACGGCGGAGGACTGCAGGTCGGCGGAGCCGGAGGCGACGTCGGCGACGTAGTCGGCGGCGTAGACCTTGCGCCGGACGATCCGCGGCAGCGGTTCGGTGACCAGCACGAAGCCGCGCCGGGGCAGGACCGGCAGCCGGACCCCGGCCAGCGCGGCGAGTTCGCCGCCCCAGGTGCCGGCGGCGTTGACCACGGCGGGCGCGGCGAGTTCGCGGCGCCCGGTGACCACGCCGGCGACGGCGCCGCCGGGGCCGCGCAGCAGGGCGGTGACGGCCTCGCCGAGGTAGCGGTCGGCGCCGGAGGCGCGCAGCAGGTGGGCGGCGGCCAGCGCGGGCTGGACCTGGGCGTCCTGCGGGTAGAGGTAGCCGCCGGGCAGGCCCGCGGCCAGGTGCGGCTCCAGGGTGCGCAGGTCGTCGGCGGCGACCGGGACGGCCTCCACGCCGACGGCGCGCTGCTTCGCGGCGAAGCCCTGCAGGGCTTCGAGCCCGGCGGGCTGCGCGGCGACCACCAGGCCGCCCTTGGGCTCGTACTCGACCAGGTCGCCGAACTCGGCGGCGAGGTCCTGCCAGAGGCCGGTGGAGAGCAGGGCGAGGTCGAGTTCCGGGCCCGGCTCCTTGTCGGAGACCAGCAGGTTGCCTTCGCCGGCGCCGGTGGTGCCGCCGGCCACCGGCCCGCGGTCCACCACGGCGACCTTCAGCCCGGCCCGGGCGGCGTAGTAGGCGCAGGCCGCGCCGACCACGCCGGCACCGACCACCACGACGTCGTAGGGGGTTCGCTTGAGCACCTCAGTAATATGTCACATGGCCTGAACCTCCGGCAAGCCCCCCACCAGCGAAGATCACCCGGCCGGGCGCCCGGCCGCAGCGGCCCAGGAACGCGGAACGGCCCCGGACCGCTGGGGTCCGGGGCCGTCCGCGCACAGCGGCGGAGGATCAGGTGATGTCGTCGATCTGCTCGCGGCGGGCGGCCGGCACCGGCGCGGACGCCTCCACCGCCTCGACCCCGCCGACCGACTCGGCGCCCTCGACCGACTCGACCGTCAGGTCGACCTCGGAGGCCACCTCGTCGTCCAGCAGCGCGTCCGGGTTGCGGGCCAGCTTGCGCTTGTCGTTGAGCAGCGAGATGCCCACCGCGATGAAGTACAGCCCCCAGATCGGCGCGGCCAGCGCCAGCATCGAGAGCGGGTCGGCGGACGGCGTGGCGAACGCGGCGAACACCGTGATGCCCATGACCATCGCCCGCCACCAGCCCAGCAGGCGCTTGCCGGTGAGCACCCCGACCAGGTTCAGCATGACCAGGAACAGCGGCAGTTCGAAGCCCGCGCCGAACACCAGCACCATGCGGGTGATCAGGTCGAGGTAGTCCTCCACCGGCACGATCGAGGTGACGCCGTCCGCGATGAAGCTGATCAGCATCTGCGCCGTCACCGGCATGACCACGTACGCGAGGACCGCGCCGGCCAGGAACAGCGGGGTGCCGACGACCAGGAAGGTCACCGAGTAGCGCCGCTCGTGCTGGTGCAGGCCCGGCGAGACGAACTTCCACAGCTGGTACAGCCAGACCGGGGTGGCGGCCACCACGCCGGCCGTGAGGCTGACCTTCAGCATGACCGTGAACGGCGTGGTCAGGCCGATGTTGGAGATCTGCGCGCAGTGGTCCAGACCGGTCGGGGGCTTCCCGTCCGGCCCGCAGGCGGGCAGCGGCGCGATCAGGAAGTCGAGCAGCTTCTTGTGGTAGAACGCCGCCACGATCGTGAACACGATGATCGCGAGCAGCGCCTTGACGATCCGGTTGCGCAGCTCGCGCAGATGGTCGGCGAGCGCCATCCGCCCCTCAGGGTCCTTGGGCGCTTTGGTCGTCTTGCTCAACCCGGTCCTCGAATCGTGCGCAGGTGGTCGGAGTGGGACGGGCCGCGGTTCAGGCGGCCCGGTCGGTGCGGGACGCGCCCGGGGCGGCCTTGACCACCCGGTCGGCCTCGGCGGCCGGCGGCGCGGGGGCGGGAGCGGCGGGCGCGTCCCGGCCGGCGTCGAACTCCCGGCGCAGCGCCCTGCCCTCGCTCTTCAGGATGCGCAGCGAGCGGCCGAGCGCGCGGGCCGCCCCGGGCAGCCGCTTGCCGCCGAACAGCAGCACGGCGAAGACCGAGACCAGCAGCAGCGATCCGGGTGACAGCAGTCGCATCGGGGAGCACCGCCCTCCTGTAGTCCGGGAGGCAGGACTCCCCCTCTGCGGGCGATGGTAGCCGCTCGGGGTGTCGCGGCGGGAACCCGGTACCCAACGATCGGATACCGGTGGGTCCGCGCAGCTCAGCCGCCGTCCCCGGCCCGCTGCAGGGCGGTGACCGCGCCGTCGATCTCCCGGGCCAGCGCCCGGGCGTCCAGCCACAGGCGCAGCGCGAGGACGCCGAGCACCAGCAGCCCGGCGGTGGAGAGCAGGACGGCCCCGACCAGGGTCCAGTTCACGCGCGGGGCCTCCCTATCCGTCCACCGGCAGCAGCCGCATGGTGTGCACGCCGGCCTCGGTCAGCGCGGCGACGATCTTCTCCCCGGCGATCTTGCGGACGGCGGCGCCGCAGGCCGGGCAGGTGAAGCTGTAGAAGGTGCGCTCCTTGCTGGCCCCGAGGGCCAGCCGGAACTCGGGGGCCGGGAGTTCGACCTTCTCCCGGCACTGCGAGCAGTACACCTTGAATCTGGTGCCGTCGGTCACGTGGTGGGGGCCTGTCCGTCCCGGTAGTGCTCCAGCGCGGCGAGCGCGGCGGTGCGGGCCTGTTCGGCGAGCAGCGGCGGGGCGGTGATCCGGCCGTCCCGGCCGAGCCGCAGGGCGAGCGGGCGCAGTCCGGACGGCTCGGCGGAGCGCAGCGTGATCCGCAGGCCGCCGTCGGGGAGTTCCTCGGCGCTGTCGTGGGTGTAGTACTCGGCGACCCAGCGGCCGCCGGGCCCGACCTCGACCACCACCTCGGGGTCGTCGGCGGCCGGGGCGACCAAGCCGGCCGAGAGGTCGCGGGGCTGCAGCCGGGGCGGGTTGGCGGGCTCGTCGAGGACCTTGATCTCGGCGATCCGGTCGAGCCGGAAGGTGCGCCGGTCCTCGGAGGTCCGGCACCAGCCCTCCAGGTAGGTGTGGCCCTCGGTGACCAGCCGGATCGGGTCGACCTCGCGCTCCGTCAGCTCGCCGCGGCCGTGCGACCAGTAGCGCAGCCAGAGCAGCCGGCCCTCGCTGAGGGCGCGGTCGATGTCGGCGAAGACGGTGCCCTCGGCCTCGAAGGTGACGCCGATCCGGGCGGCCGAGCGGGCGCTCTCCCCCGCGGCGTCCTCGATCTTGGCGACGGCCCGGGTGAGCGCCTGCCGGTCGCGCTCGCGCAGGCCGGGCAGCCCGGCCACGGCGCGGGCGGCGACCAGCAGCGCGGTGGCCTCGTCGGCGGCGAGCCGGAGCGGCTGGGCGACGTCGTCGACGTTGTGCCACCAGATCCGCTCGCCGTCGGTGTCGATGTCGAGCAGGTCGCCGCCGCGGAACGAGGTGCCGCACATCGGCAGCACGTTGAGGTCGCCGATCAGTTCGCGCTCGGTGATCCCGAACGCCCGGGCCACCTCGGCGACCTCGGCGCCGGGGCGCTCGCGCAGGTACGTCACCAGCGACAGCATCCGCCGGGTCTGGTCGATGGCGTTGCTCATGCCTGCACCTCCGCGAGACCGGCGACGGCGCGCAGCCGGTCGATGACGTCGGCCCGCAGGTCCTCGGGGCCGATCACGATGACGTCGGGGCCGTACTCGGCGAGGTCGGCGCCCAGGCCGTTGCCGTGCGGGACGTCGAGTTCGTCCCAGTCGGCGCCGGCCGGCCGGGTCTCCAGGGCGCGCTGGCGCAGCGGGTAGGCGGCGCCGGAGCGGACCTTGACGGTGGCGACGGCGGTGGCGCCCTCGCCGGCGAACCGGGCGACCACGGCGCGCACGTCGACGTGCTCGGGGACCTCGCCGGTGAAGGCGCCGGCCCGGGAGCGGACCTTGCCGGTGATCCGGGAGAGCCGGAACACCCGGGCGGAGCCGCGGTCGCGGTCGAAGCCGGCCAGGTACCAGTGGCCGCGCCAGCACTCCAGCGCCCAGGGCTCGACCGAGCGCGGCTCGGCGGCGGCGGCGCCGGCCTTGCGGTAGTCGAAGGTGACCGGGCGGCGGTCGCGGGCGGCGGTCAGCAGCGGCTCGAACGCGGCCTCCCGGCCCGGGATGCGGGGCTCCAGCGCGCCGTGCTCGCGGTCCTCGGCGAACGGGACGCCGGCCGCGCGCAGCTTCTGCAGGGCGCCGCTGGCGGCGCCGGACATCTTGGCCTGCTGCCAGACCCGGGCGGCCAGCGTCAGCGCGGCGGCCTCCTCGGCGTCCAGCGCGATCTCCGGGAGCCGGTTGCGGTCCCGGCGGGCCAGGTAGCCGATCTCGCCGTCGATCGCGTTCTCGTCCACGTCGATGACCAGGCCGAGTTCGCGCAGGTCGTCCTTGTCGCGCTCGAACATCCGGTTGAAGGCGTCCTCGGAGCCCTGTTGCCAGGCCTCCCGGTACGCCTCGACGGACTCGCGCAGCTCCTTCTTGGAGAGCGGACGCCGGGTGTTCATCAGGCACAGGGCGAGGTTCATCAGCCGCTCCGCCTTGGCGATCGCCATCGCTGACCCTTCCTCCGTTCGGGGGTGACCCGCCTGACCGTACCGGTACGGGCACGTCCAGTGAAAGCCGAGCCCCCGGCTCCTGACGGAACCGGGGGCTCGGCGGTGCGTCCGAGGTCAGACGCCCAGCAGGTCCACCACGAAGATCAGGGTGGAGCCGGCCGGGATGAGCGGGCTCGGGGACTGGTTGCCGTAGGCCAGGTGCGGCGGGATGACCAGCTCGCGGCGGCCGCCGACGCGCATGCCCTCGACACCCTGGTCCCAGCCCTTGATGACCCGGCCGCCGCCCAGCGGGAAGCGGAAGGTCTGGCCGCGGTTCCAGGACGCGTCGAACTCCTCGCCGGAGGCGAAGGTGACACCGACGTAGTGGACCTCGACGACCGCGCCGGCCTTGGCCTCGGCGCCGTCGCCGACCACGATGTCGCGGATCTGGAGCTCGGTCGGGGCGTCGCCGCCCGGGAAGTCGATCTCCGGCTTGGTCAGGCTCACGGTTGCTCTTCTCGTTCGGTTGCGTGAACGGGGTTCATCCTACGGCGCGGGGACGCTCCGTCAGTCCGCGCCGCCGACGCCGGCGTCCAGGATGTCGACCACGAAGACCAGGGTCGAGTTGGCCGGGATGGAGCCGCTGGCCTGGTCCTTGTAGGCGAGCGAGGCGGGGATGACCAGTTCGATCCGGCTGCCGATGTTCTGGCCGACGATGCCCTTGTCCCAGCCCTCGATGACGTTGCCGCCGCCGGTGACGAAGCTGAACGCCTGGCCGCGGTCGAGCGAGGAGTCGAACTTCTTGCCGTCCTTGTACAGCGCGCCGGTGTACTGGACGACGACCTTCTCGCCGGACTCGATCGTGCGGCCCTTGCCCTGGATCAGGACGTGGCTCTTCAGCTCGGTCGGGTCGGTGGTGTCCTTCGGCGGGGTGATGTCGAACGGCTTCTTGCCGTTGTCCTTCACCTGCGGGAAGCCGGCCGGCGGCGGGGTCATGTCGCCGGAGAGCACCGCGTCGGGCGCGGTGGCCTGCTTGATGTCCAGCACGAACACCAGGCTGTCCTTGGCGCCGATGCCGAGGTCGGGGTTGCCCTGGTCGCCGAAGGCGGCGGCGGGCGGGGCGACCACGACGATCCGGCTGCCGGCCTTGTGGCCGACGATGGCCTGGTCGATCGCCGGGATCAGCTTGCCCGCGTCGGCCTGGATCAGCTGGGGCTTGGGCTTGTCGCCCTCGTAGGAGCCGGGGATCTCCTTGCCGGTCTGCCAGTCCATCGCCGTGTAGTCGACGGTGACCCAGTTGCCCTTCTCGACCTTGGCGCCGCTGCCCGCGGAGAGCTCCTTGACCACGAAGGTGCCGTCGGGCGCGTCCTTGGGCACGGTGATGGTCGCCTTGGAACCGAACTCGCCGGCCACCGTGGGCAACACCTTGGCGCTGTCCTTGATCGGCGGCACCGGCGGCTGGGTCGGCGTGGCCGGGGCGCTGGCCGTCGGCTTGGCCGCGTCGGCCTTGGCGGCGGGCTTCCCGTCGTCCTTGTTGACGTAGTACATCGTCACCGCGGAGCCGATCAGCAGCACCGCCACCACCGAGCCGAGGATCGCGCCGAGCCGGCCGGAGCTGCCCGGGTCCTCCGCGTAGCCGGCCTCGGAGAGGTCGACCTTGCGCTGGGTGGAGGCGAAGACCTGCGGCTCCTCCTTGGCCTCGGCCGGCCTGGCCGCCGGGGACGGCGGGGCCCAGCCGGCCTGGGAGAGCATCTCCGCGGGGACCACGATCGACTCGCGCTCCGCGGAGGTCAGCTTCCCGGTCTTGTCGCCCTCGTCCGGGCTCGACGCTTTCTCAGACATGACTCCCCATTCATCTCGCCCGACGACGCGTGTACCACTGATACGGGGCAGCAGTATGTCAGGTCGGAATGAGAGCGGGTCAGTCCGGTCCTCACCCCGTTGTCAGGGGACGCTCAGACGGCCTGCAGGATGTCGATCACGAACACCAGGGTGGAGTTCGGCGGGATCGACCCGCTGGCCTGGTCGCCGTAGCCGAGCGCGGGCGGCACCACCAGTTCGACCCGGCTGCCCACGGTCTTGCCGACCAGGCCCTGGTCCCAGCCCTTGATCAGGCTGCCGGCCCCGACCTGCAGCGCCTGCGCGCCGCCGTGGTTCCACGAGGAGTCGAACTGCTTGCCGTCGGCCCAGGTCACGCCGGTGTACTGGACCACCAGCGTCTGGCCGCTCTTCACCTCCGGGCCCTCGCCCTTGACCAGCACGTACTGCTGGAGGTCGGTGGGCGGCTGCTGCCCGGCCGGGACCGTGATGGTCGGCGCGGCCTTGCCGTTGTCGGTGACCTGCGGGGCGGTGGCGGGCGGCTGGGTCATCGCCCCGGTGACCGAGGAGTCCTGCGGGACGGCCTGCATCACGTCGAGGACGAACACCACGGTGTCGTCCTTGCCGACGCCGAGCGCCGAGGAGCCCTGGCTGCCGAACCCGGCCGCGGGCGGCGCCACCACCAGCAGCCGGGAGCCGACCTTCTTGCCGACCACGCTCTGGTCGAACGCGGGCACCAGCTGCCCGGTGCCGGCCTGGTACAGCTGCGGCTTGCCGCCGGAGTCGTACGAGCTGTTCAGGTCCTTGCCGGTGGTCCAGTCCTTGGCCGTGTAGTTGACGGTCACCCAGTCGTTCTTGTTGACCGTCGCGCCGGAGCCCTCGGTCGCCACCGACACCACGAACTGGCCGCTCGGCGGCTCGGTGGGCAGCGTGATGCTCGCCTTCGCGCCGAAGTCCCCGCCGCCCAGGGTGGGCATCGGCGAGGCGGAGGCCACCGGGCTGGGCACCGCGGCCGCGGTGCCGGTCGCCGAGGGCGTCGCCGAGGCGGACTTGCCGGAGCCGCTGCCGCACGAGACCAGCAGCGCGGCGGCGAGGGGAAGGGTGAGCAGGGAGGCGATTCGACGCATGCCGTCACCCTATGACCGGATTCGTCCGGGTCGTCGGAGGCGCGGCGCGCGCCCCCGACGACCCGTCAGGACCGGCTACATCCCGGCGATCAGCTTCTCCACCCGCTCGTCCACCGACCGGAACGGGTCCTTGCACAGCACGGTGCGCTGCGCCTGGTCGTTCAGCTTGAGGTGCACCCAGTCGACGGTGAAGTCCCGGCGCTGCTCCTGGGCGCGCCGGATGAAGTCGCCGCGCAGCCGGGCCCGGGTGGTCTGCGGCGGCACCGACTTGCCCTGGAAGGTCAGCAGGTCGGTGGTGACCCGCTGGGCCTGGCCGTTCTTCTGCAGCAGGTAGAACAGGCCGCGGCGGCGGTGGATGTCGTGGTACGCCAGGTCGATCTGGGCGACCCGCGGGTTGGACATCGTCATCTGGTGCTTGGCCCGGTACTTCTCGATCAGCTGGTACTTCATGATCCAGTCGATCTCGGTGCCGACCTCGGCCAGGTTGCCGCTGCGGACCGCCTCCAGGGTGCGGCCCCACAGGTCCAGCACCCGGGCGACGGTGCCCTCGTTGATGCCCTTGCGGTCGGCGAACTCCAGCGCCTTGGTGTAGTACTCCTCCTGGATCTCCAGGGCGGAGGCCTCCCGGCCGTTGGCGAGCCGGACCTGGTGGGTGCCGGTCAGGTCGTGGCTGACCTCGCGGATCGCCCGGATCGGGTTCTCCAGCGTCAGGTCGCGCATCACCACGCCGGCCTCGATCAGCCGCAGCACCAGGTCGGTGGCGCCGACCTTGAGCATCGTGGTGGTCTCCGACATGTTGGAGTCGCCGACGATGACGTGCAGCCGGCGGTACTTCTCGGCGTCGGCGTGCGGCTCGTCCCGGGTGTTGATGATCGGGCGGGAGCGGGTGGTGGCGGAGCTGACGCCCTCCCAGATGTGCTCGGCGCGCTGGCTGACGCAGTACACCGCGCCGCGCGGGGTCTGCAGCACCTTGCCGGCGCCGCAGATCAGCTGACGCGTCACCAGGAACGGGATCAGCACGTCCGCCAGCCGGGAGAACTCGCCGTGCCGGGCCACCAGGTAGTTCTCGTGGCAGCCGTAGGAGTTGCCGGCCGAGTCGGTGTTGTTCTTGAACAGGTAGACGTCGCCGGCGATGCCCTCCTCGTGCAGCCGCCGCTCGGCGTCCACCAGCAGCCCCTCGAGGATCCGCTCGCCGGACTTGTCGTGGGTGACCAGCTCGATCACGTCGTCGCACTCGGGGGTGGCGTACTCGGGGTGGGAGCCGACGTCGAGGTAGAGGCGGGCGCCGTTCTTCAGGAAGACATTGCTGCTGCGGCCCCAGGAGACGACCCGGCGGAAGAGGTAGCGGGCGACCTCGTCCGGCGACAGGCGGCGCTGACCGCGGAAGGTGCAGGTGACGCCGTACTCGTTCTCGATCCCGAAAATTCGGCGGTCCATGATGGCGACTCTTCTCTGTTCGAAGCCCGGTGGAACCCCTCGGTGGCGGTGACGGTCCGTCGGGGCGGCCCGCGACGGGCCCGCCCCGACGGTCGCTCGGTCATTCGGCGGCGGCGCCGGTGCCCTCCTCCTCGGTGGCGGCGGACTCGTCGCCACCGAGCAGGCGGGCCAGCTGGCCGCCCAGGACGCGCTTGAACTTGCGCTGCTGGAACCGCTGCCGGTCCAGCACCGCGACCTCCAGCTGCTCCGGCGTCAGCGTGCGCGGGGTGCCCCCGTTCGGGTCCCGGGCGAGGCTGTCGACGGCCAGCTTCAGCGCCTCGGTGACCGTCATGCCGGCCCGGTGGCGCTGGCCGAGGTAGTTGCCGATCGAGTCGGCGTTGCCGCCGACGACCACGGCGTTCTTCTCGTCGACCACCGAGCCGTCGGGGGTGAGCCGGTAGATCTGGTCGTCGGCGTCGGTGCGGCCGACCTCGGCGACGATCAGCTCGACCTCGTAGGGCTTCTCGCCGACCGAGGAGAAGATGGTGCCGAGGGTCTGGGCGTAGACGTTGGCCAGGCCGCGGGCGGTGACGTCGGCCCGGTCGTAGGAGTAGCCGCGCAGGTCGGCGTAGCGCACGCCGCCGATCCGGAGGTTCTCGAACTCGTTGTAGCGGCCGACCGCGGCGAACGCGATCTTGTCGTAGATCTCGGAGACCTTGTGCAGGGCCCGGGAGGTGTTCTCGGCGACGAACATGATGCCGTCGGCGTAGGTGAGCACGACCACGCTGCGGCCGCGGGCGATGCCCTTGCGGGCGTACTCCGCGCGGTCCGCCATGGCCTGCTGGGGCGAGACGTAGAACGGCGTGGACACCGCCGGTCTCCCTTCGGGTGGGTGGGGCGCGGACTCAGAGCAGCGGGGCCTGCGGGCCGTTCGGGTGCTCGCGGCGCTGGTCGGTGATGGAGACCGCGATCGCGGAGACCTCGTCCTCGGTGAGCCGGCGGAAGCCGTCCTCGGTGATCAGCGCCACGATCGGGAAGATCTTCCGGGCCATGTCGGGGCCGCCGGTCGCGGAGTCGTCGTCGGCGGCGTCGTAGAGGGCCTGGACGGCGAGCGTGGCGGCCTGATCGCCCGTCAGGCCGTCCCGGTAGAGCTTCTTCATCGAGCCGCGGGCGAACACCGAGCCGGAGCCGGTGGCGGCGAAGCCGCGCTCCTCCGAGCGGCCGCCGGTGACGTCGTAGGTGAAGATCCGGCCGCGGCCGAGGCCGAGGTCGTAGCCGGCGAAGACCGGGACCACGGCCAGGCCCTGCATGGCCATCGCCAGGTTGGAGCGGATCATCGTGGTGAGGCGGTTCGCCTTGCCCTCGAAGGAGAGCACGGCGCCCTCGATCTTCTCGTAGTGCTCCAGCTCCAGCTGGAACAGGCGGACCATCTCGACCGCGAGGCCCGCGGTGCCGGCGATGCCGACGGCGCTGTACTCGTCGGCCGGGAAGACCTTCTCGATGTCCCGCTGGGCGATCACGTTGCCCATGGTGGCGCGGCGGTCGCCGGCGATCACCACGCCCCCGTCGAACACCGCCGCCACGATGGTGGTGCCGTGCGGGGCCTCGATCGTCAGGCCCTCGGGGAGGGCGCGCCGGCCGGGGAGCAGCTGGGGCGCGTGGCTGTCGAGGAAGTCGAGGAACGAGGAGGAGCCGGGAGTGAGGAAGGCGGCCGGCAGACGCCCGGTGCCACTGAGGTTGGCTTCCACGCGTGTCCTTCCGGATCGAAGATCGAAAGTTGGGTTGTGCCCCGGACCCTACCCGTTTCGCGGGCTCGGTCCACGTCCCTCGGGAGGGTTCTCCGAAGGCTCCGGGAACGCGGCGCCGCAGGCGCGCTCGGGCCCGCCTGCGGCGCTCGCCGTCCCGTTCAGCGGTGAACGGGAGGAACTCCCCTCCGGCTCACTCGCCGCCCTTCTGGACGAATCCGCGGACGAAATCCTCGGCGTTGGATTCCAGTACCTCGTCGATTTCGTCGAGTACCGCGTCGACGTCGTCGCCGAGCTTTTCCTGGCGCTCCTTGAGGTCGTCCGAGGCCTGGGTTTCCGCGGCCTGTTCCTCGACCTCCTCGGAGTTGCGACTGGCCCGCTGCTGGCCGCCGCCGGTGTCCTTGTCCGCCATTTCCCTCACCCCGCTCGCTCGATGTTCTCGTTCAACGCTGGCTGCTCACCCGAATGATGCCCAGTCCGGGAATTGTTCACCCGTGGTGATCGAAAAGTTACCCGCCGGAGAGCACCCGGACCAGGTCCTGCGCGGTGCGGCACCGGTCGAGCAGTTCCTTGACGTGCTCCCGGGTGCCGCGCAGCGGCTCCATGGTGGGGACCCGCTGCAGGCTGTCGTGGCCGGGCAGGTCGAAGATGACGGAGTCCCAGGAGGCCGCGGCGACGTCGTCGGCGTACTGCTCCAGGCAGCGGCCGCGGAAGTACGCCCGGGTGTCCTCCGGGGGGCTGGAGACGGCCCGGCGGACCTCCTCCTCGGTGACCAGGCGCTCGAACCGGCCGCGGGCCTCCAGCCGGTTGTAGAGGCCCTTCTCGGCGCGCACGTCGCTGTACTGGAGGTCGACCAGCTGCAGCCGGGGGCTGTCCCAGTCGAGGCCGTCGCGGTTCCGGTAGCCCTCCAGGATCTCCTTCTTGGCGATCCAGTCGAGCTGCCGGGACAGGCTCATCGGGTCGCGCTCCAGCCGGCCCAGCACGTCCTCCCAGCGGGCCAGCACGTCCAGGGTCTGCTCGTCGGCGTCCTGGCCGTACTTGTCCTCGACGTACTTGCGGGCCAGTTCGCAGTACTCCATCTGGAGCTGGACGGCCGTCAGCTTGCGGCCGGAGCGCAGCGACACCAGGTGCTTGAGCTCGGGGTCGTGGGAGACCCGGTGCAGGGTGCGGACCGGCTGGTCGACGGCGAGGTCCACGGCGACGAAGCCGTCCTCGATCATCGACAGGACCAGCGCGGTGGTGCCGAGCTTGAGGTAGGTGGAGATCTCGGAGAGGTTGGCGTCGCCGATGATCACGTGCAGCCGGCGGTACTTCTCGGCGTCGGCGTGCGGCTCGTCCCGGGTGTTGATGATGGGGCGCTTGAGGGTGGTCTCCAGGCCGACCTCGACCTCGAAGTAGTCGGCGCGCTGGCTGATCTGGAAGCCGTGCCCGCCGCCCTCCTGGCCGAGCCCGACCCGGCCGGCGCCGCACACCACCTGGCGGGAGACGAAGAACGGGGTGAGGTGGCGGACGATGTCGGCGAACGGGGTGGCCCGCTGCATCAGGTAGTTCTCGTGGGTGCCGTAGGAGGCGCCCTTGTTGTCGGTGTTGTTCTTGTAGAGCAGGATGCGCTGCCCGTTGGGCAGCTCCAGCGCCCGTTCGGCGGCCGCCGCCATGATCCGCTCGCCGGCCTTGTCCCAGAGCACCGCGTCGCGCGGGTTGGTGACCTCGGGGGACGAGTACTCGGGGTGGGCGTGGTCGACGTAGAACCGGGCGCCGTTGGTGAGGATGACGTTGGCGAGGCCGATGTCCTCGTCGGTCAGCTGGCTGGAGTCCGCCACCTCCCGGGCCAGGTCGAAGCCCCGGGCGTCGCGGAGCGGGTTCTCCTCCTCGAAGTCCCAGCGGGCGCGGCGCGCCCGGTGCATCGCCGCCGCGTAGGCGTTGACGATCTGGGACGAGGTGAGCATGGCGTTGGCGTTCGGGTGGCCGGGCACCGAGATGCCGTACTCGGTCTCGATCCCCATCACGCGCCGTACGGTCATGCGGCCCTCCTAACCCGTCGGTACTGCCGGTGCAGACGCGCCGTCCGGCTGCGGTGCTCGGCGGGGCTCCGCAGCCGGACGGGGTGGTTCGCGTACTACAGGTACTGCCCCGTGTTGGCGACAGTGTCGATGGAGCGGCCGGACTCGGCGCCCTGCTTGCCGGTGACCAGGGTGCGGATGAAGACGATCCGCTCGCCCTTCTTGCCGGAGATGCGGGCCCAGTCGTCCGGGTTGGTGGTGTTCGGCAGGTCCTCGTTCTCCTTGAACTCGTCCACGCAGGCGGCGAGCAGGTGGGAGACGCGCAGACCGCGCTGGCCGTGGTCCAGGAAGTCCTTGATGGCCATCTTCTTGGCCCGGTCCACGATGTTCTGGATCATCGCGCCGGAGTTGAAGTCCTTGAAGTACAGGACCTCCTTGTCACCGTTGGCGTAGGTGACCTCCAGGAAGCGGTTCTCCTCGGTCTCGGTGTACATCCGCTCGACCACCGACTGGATCATCGCGGCGACCGTCGCGGGCAGCGAGCCCTCGTGCTCCTTGACGTCGTCCGGGTGGAACGGCAGCGAGTCCTTGAGGTACTTGGAGAAGATGTCCTTGGCCGCCTCGGCGTCCGGCCGCTCGATCTTGATCTTGACGTCCAGGCGGCCGGGCCGCAGGATCGCCGGGTCGATCATGTCCTCGCGGTTGGAGGCGCCGATGACGATGACGTTCTCCAGGCCCTCCACGCCGTCGATCTCGGCCAGCAGCTGCGGGACGATGGTGTTCTCCACGTCCGAGCTGACGCCGGAGCCGCGGGTGCGGAACAGCGACTCCATCTCGTCGAAGAAGACGATGACGGGCGTGCCCTCGCTCGCCTTCTCCCGGGCCCGCTGGAAGACCAGGCGGATCTGCCGCTCGGTCTCGCCGACGTACTTGTTGAGCAGCTCGGGGCCCTTGATGTTCAGGAAGTAGCTCTTGCCCTGCGGACGGCCCGTCACCTCGGCGACCTTCTTGGCCAGCGAGTTGGCGACCGCCTTGGCGATCAGCGTCTTGCCGCAGCCGGGCGGGCCGTAGAGCAGGACGCCCTTGGGCGGGCGCAGCTCGTACTCCTTGAACAGGTCCGCGTGCAGGTACGGGAGTTCGACCGCGTCGCGGATCTGCTCGATCTGGTTGCCGAGGCCGCCGATCTGGCGGTAGTCGATGTCCGGGACCTCTTCGAGGACCAGCTCCTCGACCTCGGACTTCGGCACCACCTCGTACACGTAGCCGGAGCGGGGCTCCAGCAGCAGCGCGTCGCCCGGGCGGAGCTTGAGGCCGTGCAGCGGTTCGGCGAGCCGGACCACCCGCTCCTCGTCGGTGTGGCCGGTGACCAGCGCGCGGTCGCCGCCCTCCAGCACCTCCTTGAGCGTGACGATCTCGCCGATCCGCTCGAACTCCATCGCCTCGACGACGTTCAGCGCCTCGTTGAGCATCACCTCCTGGCCGCGGCGCAGCTCGTCCAGCTCGACGCTGGGGCTGACGTTGACCCGGAGCTTGCGGCCCCCGGTGAAGATGTCGGCGGTGCCGTCCTCGTTCTTCTCGAGGAAGGTGCCGAATCCGGCCGGCGGCTGGGCGAGCCGGTCGACCTCCTCCTTGAGGGCCACGATCTGGTCGCGGGCCTCGCGCAGGGTGGCGACGAGCCTCTCGTTCTGGGCGGTCACACCGGCCAGACCGGTCTGCAGCTCGATGATCCGCTCTTCTAGGACCCTCGAACTGCGGGGGGAATCGGCGAGCCTGCGCCGGAGCACGGCGATCTCCTGCTCGAGGTACGAGACCTGCGCGGCCTCGTCGGACCCCCGTGCGGGCCTGCCGGCGCTGCGGTCGTAGTCGTCATCCTGGGCTGCCACGGTCCTCACCTCCTCCTGGGGGAGCTGGACGACCCAAACCTACCTGGGACCAGGGTCATGTAAACCCCTCAGTGATCGGAAGGTGGGTCGGGCGTGTCCGATTGGTCGCCCTGGGTGCTTCCCCTCTGACAAGGAGATGCCCACCGCTCAACGGTTCAAAGCAGCGCGGATGTATCGTGACAGGAATGTCCCCGAATGCAGGGGAGACGAGCGCAGAAACGGCAGGGGCAATGGCGGGGACGGGCGAGGCACTCGAAGTCTGGATCGATCAGGATCTGTGCACCGGGGACGGCATCTGCGCGCAGTACGCGCCCGAGGTCTTCGAACTCGACATCGACGGGCTGGCCTACGTGAAGGGCGCGGACGACGAGTTGCGCCAGCAGCCCGGCGAGACGGTTCCCGTCCCGCTGACGCTGCTGCAGGACGTGGTCGACTCGGTGAAGGACTGCCCGGGCGAGTGCATCCACGTCCGCCGGTCGGCGGACGGCGTCGAGGTGTACGGGCCGGAGGCGGACTGACCGTCCGTCAGACGGCGTGGACGGGCGTCCGGGTCTCGGTCTTCGTCCAGGTGTCGCCGCTGCGCGTCCAGACCAGCTCGACCTGGACGTCCGGGGCGAACCGGGGCACGTCGTCGGAGGAGTAGCCGCGGGCCTTGCCGCGGATCGAGCCGTCGCTGCGGATCACCAGCTCGGTGAGGGTGTAGCCGTCGGCGTCCCGCAGCAGTTGGACGGGCTTCGGCGAGTCGGCGCGCAGCAGGAACACCGCGTCCGGCGGGGTGCCCATGTCGGCCTGGCAGTGCGCGGCGACCACCGTCAGCGCGCTGCCGCCGACCGTCGCCGCGGCCTTCAGCGAGGTGGCGACCAGGAACGGCCCGCAGTCCATCGGCAGCGCGACCTTGGTGACGTCCACCGGCGGTGCCGCCGCCGGCTGCGCGACGGCCCCGCCGGCCGGCGTCACGGCCCCGGTCGCCGAGGTGCTCCCCAGTGCCCCGCCCACGACGGCCGCGCATCCCGCCGCGACCAGCGCCCAATGCCGCATCCCCACGCCACACCCCTTTCCGGTCCGCGCATCCTCGCACATCGGGGCCGGGGCGGGGCGTTCGGGGGCGCCGCGGACCGCGCGGAGCGGGAGCGCGCGCACGGCGGGGCCGCGGGGCGGGCACTGACGTGCCGTCACCTCGCGGCCCCGCGGTGCGCGCCGGGTCGGACCGGTCGGTCGGGGCCTACTCGGGCAGGTCCCTGGCGTCGTGCGAGGCCGCCTCGCGCTGCGCCTTGCGGATCGCCGCGCGCTCGGCGAGCGTCAGCTCGGTGTCCGGGCCGGTCTCGTAGTCCTCGCCGTAGGAGCCCTTGGCGGGGCGGCGGCGGCGCAGCGGGGGCTCGACGCCGTCGGCGAGGCGGCGGGAGGTGAGCAGGAAGCCGGTGTGGCCGATCATCCGGTGGTCCGGGCGGACGGCGAGGCCCTCCAGGTGCCAGGTGCGGACCATGGTCTCCCAGGCCTGCGGCTCGGTGAAGGTGCCGTGGTCGCGCAGCGCCTCGACGGTGCGCGACATCTGCGTGGTGGTGGCCACGTAGCAGCAGATCAGGCCGCCGGGGACGAGCGCCTTGGAGGCGACGTCCAGGCACTCCCAGGGGGCGAGCATGTCGAGGATGACCCGGTCGACGTCGGTCTCGACCAGGTTGTCCTGGAGGTCGCCGACGGTGAGCTTCCAGGCCGGGTGCGGGCCGCCGAAGTAGCGCTCGACGTTGCCCTTGGCGATGTCGGCGAAGTCCTGCCGGCGCTCGTAGGAGGCCAGCGAGCCGGTGTCGCCGACGGCGCGCAGCAGGTAGGTGGAGAGGGCGCCGGAGCCGACGCCCGCCTCGACCACCTTCGCGCCGGCGAAGATGTCGGCCATGGCCAGGATCTGCCCCGCGTCCTTGGGGTAGATCACGGCCGCGCCGCGCGGCATGGACAGGACGTAGTCGGGGAGCAGGGGGCGCAGCGCGAGGTACGGGACGTTGCCCGTCGTGCGGACGACCGTGCCCTCGGGAGCGCCGATCAGCTCGTCGTGCGGGAACATACCCTTGTGGGTGTGGAACTGGTTCCCGGCCTGGAGCGTGAACGTGTAGTGGCGGCCCTTGGGGTCGGTCAGCTGGACCTGGTCCCCGACCTGGAAGGGCCCGCGTCGGCGGGTGGCACCGGTCGGTTCGGACATGGGGGCCATCCTACGGGAGCCCGGGGGCTCCCCCGACCACATGATCAGTTCGCGCCGGCGGGGCGTCCCATCAGGGCGGCGGTGAGCCGGCGTTCGAGGTCGGTGAGGGAGAGCACGCCGTAGACGGTGCCGTCGGGGCGGACCACCAGGTACTCGGTGGCGGGGGCGCGGCGCAGGGTGTCGAGGATGTCCTCGCCGGCCAGGTCGACGGGGACGGTGAGGCCGGGTTCGAGGTCGCGGGAGACGGCGGTGACGGCGACCCAGGGGCGGCGGTGCTCGGGGATGCCGGTGACCGCGGACTCCTTGACCAGGGCGACCGGGCGGCCGGTGCCGTCGACCACCACGATGGCGCCGGCGTGGGCCTCGCGGGCCCGGCGCATGGCCTCGCCGAGGGGGGTGTCGGCGGGGACGTCGATGCTGCGGCGGGCCAGCTCGCGGACCTTGAGCCGGGGCAGCACCTGCTTGAGGCGGGCGTTGCGGAGCGCGCTCCCGGCGCCCTGCCAGATGATGAAGCCGAGGATCGCGGCGAGCACGCCGTCCAGCATGGCCTCGGCGCCGGAGCGTTCGACGTCCTGGGAGGAGCTGAAGATCGGCAGGCCGAGGACGACGGCGACGGCGAGCGCGCGGCCGGTCCAGACGGCGGCCAGGGTGCCCTTCATCGGGTCGCCGGTGAGGGCCCAGACCAGGGCGCGCAGCATCCGGCCGCCGTCCAGCGGCAGGCCGGGGAGGAAGTTGAAGGCGGCGACCACGAGGTTGGCGACCATCAGGCCGGCCAGCAGCACGCCGGGGACGGTGTCGGGGCGGACGGCGCGCAGGCCGAGCCAGAAGCCGCCGCCGAGCAGCAGCGAGAGCAGCGGGCCGACGAAGGCGAGCCAGAACTCCCGCCAGGGGGTCTCGGCCTCCTTCTCGATCTCGGAGATGCCGCCGAGGAACTGCAGCTGCACCCGGCGGACGCCCAGCTCGTACCTCAACCCGACGACGGTGTGGGCGAGTTCGTGGACCAGGACGGAGGCGTAGAAGGCGACGGCGAAGGAGAAGGCGAGCAGGTAGCGGGCGCCGCCGAGGTCGGGCAGCACGTCGGCGAGGCGGCTGCCGAAGAGCCAGGTGATCAGGCCCGCCACCAGGAACCAGGACGGGGTGACGTAGACGGGCACGCCGAACGGACGGCCCATCAGGATGGCGCCCCTGGGCCGGTCGTCCCTGTCGGGGGACTCCGGCTTCCCCGGCGCCCGCCCCTCGGTGTCGTTCACCCTGCTCCTTCCACCGTCCGTGCCGTCGGCCGCTGCTGCTCGTACGCTACGTGATCCCTCCCCGGGATCGGCGGCGCACCCCGCGCTCCCCCTCCTTGTACCCACCTGTTCGCCGGATGCCCCGGCCCGTGCGCCCGGGCGGTCCGTCCGGTGCAATAGGGTCGGGGCATGCAGCAGACCGAGCCCTCGCCCGCGCCGCGGCCGGCCTCCCGGCCGACCGGGCTGTCGCCGTCCCGGGCGGGCGACTTCATGACCTGCCCGCTGCTGTACCGGCTGCGGGTGATCGACCGGCTGCCGGAGCCGCCGAGCGCCGCGGCGACCCGCGGGACGCTGGTGCACGCCGTGCTGGAGCGGCTGTTCGACCACCCGCCGCAGGCGCGCACCCCGGAGCGGGCGCACGAGCTGGTGGCTCCGCAGTGGGAGCGGTTGCTGGGGGAACGGCCGGAGCTGGCCGAACTGTTCCCGGACGACCCGGCGGGTCTGGCGGGCTGGCTGACGGACGCCGGGAAGCTGGTCGACAAGTGGTTCCGGTTGGAGGACCCGACCCGGCTGCACCCGGTGGAGCGCGAGCTGTACGTGGAGACCGCGCTGGAGTCCGGGCTGCTGCTGCGCGGCTACATCGACCGGGTGGACGTCGCGCCGTCCGGCGAGGTCCGGCTGGTGGACTACAAGACCGGCCGGGCGCCCTCGCGGGACTTCGAGGGCAAGGCGATGTTCCAGATGAAGTTCTACGCGCTGGTGGTGTGGCGGTGGAAGGGCGTGGTCCCCAAGCGCCTGCAGCTGGTGTACCTGGGCGGCGGCGGGGACGTGGTCACGTACGACCCGGACGAGGCCGATCTGCTGGCGGTGGAGCGGAAGTTGGAGGCGCTGTGGGAGGCCGTCACGGCCGCGGTGGACTCCGGCGACTTCCCGGCGACCCGCAACCGGCTGTGCGACTGGTGCGACCACAAGGCGTCCTGCCCGGAGTTCGGCGGCACTCCCCCGCCGTACCCGCTGCCGCTCGCTACTGAGACCATTCCCGGCAAGGAGTCGTAGGTGACGATCCGTGTACTGCTGGTGGACGACCAGCCGCTGCTGCGCACCGGTTTCCGGATGATCCTGGAGGCGGAGTCCGACCTGGTGGTGGTCGGCGAGGCGGGCGACGGGCAGCAGGCGCTGGACCAGGTCCGCGCGCTGCAGCCGGACGTGGTGCTGATGGACATCCGGATGCCGCGGATGGACGGGGTGGAGGCGACCCGGCGGATCGCCGGCCCGGACCGCGGCGGCCCGGCGAAGGTGCTGGTGCTGACCACCTTCGACCTGGACGAGTACGTGGTGGAGGCGCTGCGCGCGGGCGCGTCGGGCTTCCTGCTGAAGGACGTGCCGGCCGAGGAGCTGGTGCAGGCGATCCGGGTGGTGGCGGACGGCGCGGCGATGCTGGCCCCGTCGGTGACGCGCCGGCTGCTGGACATGTACGCCGGCAAGCTGCCCTCGGGCGAGGAGGCGCCGCCGCAGGCGCTGACCGTCCTGACGGAGCGTGAGGTGGAGGTGCTGCGGCTGGTGGCGCGCGGCCTGTCGAACGCGGAGATCGCGGCCGAGCTGTTCGTCAGCGAGACCACGGTGAAGACGCACGTGGGGCACGTGCTGACCAAGCTCCAGCTGCGCGACCGGGTGCAGGCGGCGGTGTACGCCTACGAGTCGGGGCTGGTGCGCCCCGGCGCGATCTGAGCCCGCACGCACGCGCCGCGGCCCGCCGCCCCTTCCGGGGTGGCGGGCCGCGGCGCTTGGCGAAACGTCACTTCTTGGTGCCGGTGCGGCCGACCAGCCAGAGCCGGAAGACGCCGGTGTTGTCCACGGTGGAGTCGACGCCGGAGATGCCGTTCTTGTAGACGTAGAACGACTTGTTCTGGAACAGCGGGATCATCGGGACGCCGTCGGCCAGCAGCTTCTGGATCTGGTCGTAGGCGCCGCCGCCGGAGCGGTCGGTGAGCTTGATCGAGTCCGGCACCAGCTTGGTGCTGATCTGCGGGTTGTCCCAGCCGTTGTGGAAGGCGCCGCCGTCGACCACCAGCGGGCTGATGTAGTCGTCGGCGTCGGCGTAGTCGGGGGTCCAGCCGACGGTGTACGCCTGGTAGCTGCCGTTCTTCCAGCCGGCCTGGTAGGCCGTCCAGTCGGGCTCCTGGGCGACGGTGACCTGGAACAGGCCGCCGTTCTCCAGCTGCTTCTTGAGCTGCTCCCCCTCGGCGGCGCCGGCCCGGGCCCGCGACCAGGTGAGGTTGATCTTGACCGGGGTGGCGACGTGCGCGTTGGCCAGGATGCGCTTGGCCTTGGCGACGTCGGCCTCGCCGTACTTGTCGAAGAAGGCGGTGTTGTGGCCCGCGACGCCGGCCGGGACGACGGAGTACAGCGGCTGCACGGTGCCCGCGTACACGTCGTGGGCGAGCGCGCCGCGGTTCATCAGCTGGGCCGCGGCCTGCCGGACGGCCGGGTTGCCGGTGGTCTCGTTCTTGGTGTTGAAGACCAGGTAGCGGGTGTCGCCGCCGGCGCCGTCGGCGACCTTGAGGTTGCCCTTGCCGACCTGGTCGTCGTCCTTGATCTGGGCCGAGATGGTCGGGTCCAGGCTGTTGTCGGTGAGGTCGATGTCGCCGTTGTCGAGGGCGCTCTTCAGGCCCTCCGGCTTGTCGTAGTACCGGATCGTGAACTTGCTGTTCTCCAGCTTGGCGTTGCCCTGGTAGCCGGAGTTGGCGCTGAGCACAACCTTGCTCGGGGCCTTGCCGTTCATCTCGACCGAGTCGATCTTGTACGGGCCGGAGCCGATCAGCTTGTCGTTGCCGAGCAGCTTGTCCGCGGGGAAGACCTGGTGGTCGACGATCGCGCCGGCCGCCGAGGCGAGCTTCGCCGGGAGGACCGCGTCGGGGGTCTCCAGGTGGAAGGTGATCTCGCGGTCGCCCGCCGTCTCCACCGACTTGATGGTGGAGAGCAGGGAGGACGGGCCGGACGGGTCGTCGATCTTCTTGGTGCGCTCGATCGAGAACTTGACGTCCTGGGCGGTCAGCGGGTGGCCGTTGGAGAACTTCAGCCCGGACTTGAGGGTGCACTTGTACGTCAGCGCGTCGGCGCTGGTGAACTGGCAGGCCTCGGCGGCCTCCGGCTGCGCGACGGTGGCGCCGGCCGGGAAGGTCAGCAGCGACTGGAAGGTGTTGTTGAGGATCAGCCAGGAGCCCACGTCGTACGCGCCGGCCGGGTCCAGCGTGCTGGTGACGCTGGTGGTGCCCATGGTGATCGCGCCGCCCCCGCCGTCACCGCCGGAGGCGACCTTCTCCACGGAGGCGCAGCCGGCCGCGGTGGAGACGACGAGCGCTGCGCAGCCGAGCACGGCCAGGCGGTTGGGCGTAGTCATGCGGGGTGGTCTTCCTCACTGCGTGCGGCCGGCAGTCGCCGGTGGCCCGGCGGCCGGCGCCGGGGTGGGGCGGCGGCCGCGGGTCTGGTACGACCGCGCGCGCCCGTTCTCCGGGGTCTCCCGGCGGTGGACGGCGCACGGTATGGGGACTGATCGGTTGTAGCGTGCCACATCGGTTCCGGGCGGGTGCCGGAGGTCCGGCGGGCGCGGGGGCCGCGGGCGGGTGATCGTCCCCGGGCGGCCGACGAGTTGTCAGCCAATGCCCGTTTTCGCACCTCTTGACGGACACGTTCCGCATAGCACCGGGAGCGGAAAGAAACCGGCGTTGCGCCGGAGCGAGACGAAGCTCACACCCGGGTGGCGACCAGGCCGCGCAGCAGGTCGAGGTCGACGCGTTCCAGCGAGGGCAGCACCAGTCGGCCGGGGGCGGGCTCGATCGGGGCGATCGAGGGGACGGCGACGACGGGGCAGCCGGCCGCCTCGGCGGCGGCCACGCCGGTGGGGGTGTCCTCCACGACCACGCAGCGGGCCGGGTCGGCGCCGAGCCGGGCGGCGGCGGCCAGGTAGGGGTCGGGGTGCGGCTTGGTGCGCGGGACCTCGTCGCCGGCCACGGTGAAGGCGAAGTGCTCGGCGCCCAGGCTGCGCAGCACGATGTCGATGATGTGCCGGTGCGAGGCGGACACCAGGGCGGTCGGGACGCCGTGCGCGGCCAGCGTGTTGAGCAGCCGTTCGGCGCCGGGCATCAGCGGGACGCCGCCGGCCAGCAGGTCGACGAAGCGCCCGTTGATGCGCTCGGTGAGTTCGGCGGCGGTGAGGGTGGTGCCGGTGCGGGCGGTGAGGTAGTCGATGACCCGGGTCATCGGGCCGCCGACCACGTGGGTGCGGTCCTCCGCGGTGAGCCGGTGGCCGAGCCCGGCGAACAGGTCGACCTCGGCCTGCCACCACAGGTCCTCGGTGTCGACCAGGGTGCCGTCCATGTCGAGCAGCACCGCCTGCAGGCCGCTGTCCTCGCCGTCCCCGCCGATGCGGACCGGGGTCGAGACCGTCGTCATGCGCGCCGTCCTTCCTGCTGGATGCCCCGGCGCGAGCGCCTCCGGGGATGGCACGGGCCGGCCCGCTGGTCTGCGGACCGGCCCGTTCAGGATCATCAAGGATACGCCCGCCGGGGTGCTTTGCACCGGACGGTGGCGGGGCGAACGGATGATCTCCGGTTGAAGTTCTACCGCGCGTTGAAGTACTTGGCCTCGGGGTGGTGCAGCACGATGGCGTCGGTGGACTGCTCGGGGTGCAGCTGGTACTCCTCGGAGAGGATCACGCCGACCCGTTCGGGCTTCAGCAGTTCGGCGATCTTGGCCCGGTCCTCCAGGTTGGGGCAGGCGCCGTAGCCGAGCGAGAAGCGGGCGCCGCGGTACTTGAGCGCGAACATGTCCTTGACGTCCTGCGGGTCCTCGTCGCCGAAGCCGAGTTCGTAGCGGACCCGGGCGTGCCAGAACTCGGCCAGCGCCTCGGCCAACTGGACGGACAGGCCGTGCAGTTCGAGGTAGTCGCGGTAGGAGTCGCCGGCGAACAGCTCGTTGGCGGCCTCGGAGATCCGGTTGCCCATGGTGACGACCTGGAGGCCGACCACGTCGCGTTCGCCGGACTCCTCGGGGCGGAAGAAGTCGGCCAGGCAGAGGCGGCGGCCGCGGCGCTGGCGGGGGAAGGTGAACCGGGTCAGCTCGGAGCCGTCCTCGCGGTACAGGACCAGGTCGTCGGCCTTGGAGTTGGCGGGGAAGTAGCCGTAGACGACGGCGGGCTCCAGCCAGCCCTCGGTCTGCAGCCGGTCCAGCCAGCCGCGCAGCCGGGGGCGGCCCTCGGTCTCCACCAACTCCTCGTAGGACGGGCCGCCGGCCCGGCCGCCCTTGAGGCCCCACTGGCCCTTGAACAGGGCGTCCTCGTCGAGCCAGGAGGCGTAGTCCTGGAACGGGATGCCCTTGATGATCCGGTCGCCCCAGAACGGCGGGACGGGGACGGGGTTGTCGACGGCGACGTCGGAGCGGATCTGGCCGAGGTTGACCTCCTCCGGCTCCTCGACCTCGACCCGGGCGTGCCGGCGCTTGCGCAGTTCGGGCAGGGCGGCGCCGGGGACGCCGCGCTTGACGCCGATCAGGGCGTCCATCAGGCGCAGGCCCTCGAAGGCGTCGCGGGCGTAGCGGACCTCGCCGTCGTAGATCTCGTGCAGGTCCTGCTCGACGTAGGCGCGGGTGAGGGCGGCGCCGCCGAGGATGACCGGGTAGTCGGCGGCCAGGCCGCGCTGGTTGAGCTCCTCCAGGTTCTCCTTCATGATCACCGTGGACTTGACCAGCAGGCCGGACATGCCGATCACGTCGGCCCGGTGCTCCTGGGCGGCTTCCAGGATCGCCGAGACCGGCTGCTTGATGCCGAGGTTGACGACGTTGTAGCCGTTGTTGGAGAGGATGATGTCGACCAGGTTCTTGCCGATGTCGTGCACGTCGCCCTTGACGGTGGCGAGCACGATGGTGCCCTTGCCCTCGCTGTCGGACTTCTCCATGTGCGGTTCGAGGTGGGCGACGGCGGCCTTCATCACCTCGGCGGACTGCAGCACGAACGGCAGCTGCATCTCGCCGGAGCCGAACAGCTCGCCGACCACCTTCATGCCGGACAGCAGCGTGTCGTTGATGATCTCCAGGGCCGGGCGCTCCGCCAGGGCGGCGTCCAGGTCGGCCTCCAGGCCGTTGCGCTCGCCGTCGATGATCCGGCGCTGCAGGCGCTCCTCCAGCGGGAGGGCGGCCAGTTCCTCGGCCTTGGACGCGGCGCTGGAGGCGGCGGAGACGCCCTCGAAGAGCTGGAGCAGCTTCTGCAGCGGGTCGTAGCCCTCGCTGCGGCGGTCGTAGACCAGGTCGAGGGCGGTCTGCCGGCGGTCCTCGGGGATGCGGTTCATCGGGAGGATCTTGGCGGCGTGCACGATCGCGGAGTCCAGGCCGGCCTCCACGCACTCGTGCAGGAAGACCGAGTTGACGACCTGTCGGGCGGCCGGGTTGAGGCCGAAGGAGATGTTCGACAGGCCGAGGGTGGTCTGCACGTCCGGGTGGCGGCGCTTGAGCTCGCGGATCGCCTCGATGGTCTCGATGCCGTCGCGGCGGGACTCCTCCTGGCCGGTGGCCAGGGTGAAGGCCAGGCAGTCGACCAGGATCGAGGACTCGTCGATGCCGTACTCGCGGCCCAGCTGCTCGATCAGGCGCTCGGCGATGGCGACCTTGGCCTCGGCGGTGCGGGCCTGGCCCTGCTCGTCGATGGTGAGCGCGATCAGGCCGGCGCCGTGCTCGCGGGCCAGCGAGGCGATCCGCCCGAACCGGGTGTCGGGGCCGTCGCCGTCCTCGTAGTTGACGGAGTTGAGGACGGCCCGGCCGCCGAGCATCTCCAGGCCGGCCTTGAGCACCGGCGGCTCGGTGGAGTCCAGCACGATCGGCAGGGTGGAGGCGGTGGCGAGCCGGCCGGCGAGTTCGCGCATGTCGGCGACGCCGTCCCGGCCGACGTAGTCGACGCACAGGTCGAGCAGGTGGGCGCCCTCGCGGATCTGCTCGCGGGCGATCTCCACGCAGGTCTGCCAGTCCGCGGCGAGCATCGCCTCGCGGAACTTCTTGGAGCCGTTGGCGTTGGTGCGCTCGCCGATCGCCAGGTAGGAGGTGTCCTGCCGGAACGGCACCGCCTGGTAGAGCGAGGCGGCCGCGGCCTCCGGCTTCGGGTGGCGGGGCGTCAGCGGCAGGCCCTGGACCCGCTCGACCACCTGGCGCAGGTGCTCGGGGGTGGTGCCGCAGCAGCCGCCGACCAGGGCCAGGCCGTAGTCGCGGACGAACGCCTCGTGGGCGTCGGCGAGTTCGCTCGGGCTGAGCGGGTAGTGCGCGCCGTCCTTGGTGAGCACCGGCAGGCCGGCGTTCGGCATGCAGGAGAGCGCGACCTTGGCGTTCTTCGCCAGGTAGCGCAGGTGCTCGCTCATCTCGGCGGGGCCGGTGGCGCAGTTCATGCCGATGAAGTCGATGCCGAGCGGCTCCAGGGCGGTCAGCGCCGCGCCGATCTCGGAGCCGAGCAGCATGGTGCCGGTGGTCTCCACCGTGACCTGGGCGAGGACCGGCAGGTCGAGGCCGGCCTCGGCGAGCGCGGCCTTGCAGCCCAGCACCGCGGCCTTGGTCTGCAGCAGGTCCTGGCTGGTCTCGATCAGCAGCGCGTCGGCGCCGCCCGCGACCAGGCCGGCCGCGTTCAGCCGGAAGCCCTCGCGGACCACCTCGAAGGTGGTGTGGCCGAGCGTCGGCAGCTTGGTGCCGGGGCCGATCGAGCCGAGCACCCAGCGGGTCCGGCCGTCCCGCGCGGTGAAGGCGTCGGCGGTCTCCCGGGCGATCCGGGCGCCCGCCTCGGAGAGCTCGAAGATCCGGTCGGGGATGTCGTACTCGGCCAGCGCCCAGTGGTTGGCGCCGAAGGTGTTGGTCTCCACGCAGTCCACGCCGACCGCGAAGTACGCCTCGTGGACCGAGCGCACGATGTCGGGGCGGGTGACGTTCAGGACCTCGTTGCAGCCCTCGAGCTGCTGGAAGTCCTCCATCGTCGGCTCCTGCGCCTGGAGCATGGTGCCCATCGCCCCGTCGGCCACCACGACTCGGGTGGCGAGGGCCTGGCGCAGGGCGTCGGCGCGGTCCTGCGGGGCGGGCGTGGGTACAACGGTGGCCATGGGGCTGCTCCCTGAGTGCGACGGCTGTCGGCTATGCGGCCCCACCGGTACCGGGGGCGCACCCCGCCAGGGTATCGGCCCGCGGACGGTGCGACGGAACCCGTTTCGCATCGTGGGCGTCCTTGTCCACCGGAAGGGAGCACGATCATGCCCGTTGCGGGGGAACAGAGCCGGTGGCAGCGCGCCGGGGAGGTGCTGCGTCCGTCCGAATGGCGGACACTGCCGGGCCGGGCGGCCCGCCGGGTGCGGGCGCGGCGGCGCTGGGGCCGGCGGCGGCGGGTGCTGACGGCGCTCGGCCTGCTCGCCGTGCTGCTGGTCGCGCCGGTGGTCGCCGCGGCCGGGTGCCTGCAGGTCGCGTACGCGGGCGACCCGGCGGCCGACGCCCGCACCCGGGGCCGGGACGCGCTCTGGCTCGGCCACGCCTGGGTGGACGGGCGCCGCAGCGACGCCGAGCTGAAGGCGCTGGCCGGGCAGCTGCGCGGCACCGGCATCCGCGACCTGTACGTGCACACCGGCCCGCTGGAGCACGACGGTTCGCTGGACCCGGCGCTGGCGCCGAGGGCGGCGGACTTCGTGGCCCGGGCGCACGCGGCGCTGCCCGGGGTGCGGGTGCAGTCCTGGCTGGGCGACGTGGTGGCGCCCGAGAAGGACGGCCTGCACCTGGACCGGGACGACGTCCGGGAGCGGATCGCCGCCTCCGCGCGGCAGGTCCTCGACCTGGGCTTCGACGGCGTCCACCTGGACCTGGAGCCGGTGCACTCCGGCTCCCCCGGTTTCCTGGCGCTGCTGGACCGGGTGCGGGTGCTGACCCGCTCGCGCGGGGTGCCGCTGTCCGTGGCCGCCCCGCAGATCGACCCGGTGCCGGGCCTGGGCCGGGTGACCTTCGCGCTGAGCGGCCACGGCAAGTACTGGTCGGCGGAGTACTTCGGGGCGGTGGCCGGGCGGGTCGACCAGGTCGCGGTGATGTCCTACGACACCGGGATGCCGGTGGAGTCGCTGTACGGCGGCTACGTCGCCCGGCAGACCGGACTGGCGCTCGCGCACACGCCCGCCGGCGTCGACCTGCTGATGGGCCTGCCCGCCTACTGGGCCGACACGCCCTCCCACCGCGGTGACGCCGAGACCGTCCGGGCCGCCGTCCGGGGCGCCCGCCTCGCCCTCGGCCCGGGCGCCCGGCAGAACTTCGGCCTCGCCCTCTACGTGGACTTCGCCGCCACCCCGGACCACTGGGCGGCCTACCGGGACGGCTGGTGCGCCTGACGGCCGCTCAGCCCTCCGGCCCGGCGGGGACCGTCTCGTACGCGTACCCGTCCCGGCGCAGGGCCCGGACCAGGGCCTCGACCTCGACGGCGGTTCCGAGCGGGCGGCCGGCCTTCGCCGCGCGCAGCAGGCCGATCGCCTCGGCCGGGCCGAGGTCGAGGAGGGTCCGCAGGTGGCGGGCGGCCGCGACGGTGCCGTCCCGGCCCTCCACCGGGCGGGGCCGGAAGCCGCCGTGCTGCGCCAGCAGGCCCTGTCTGAGGTCCTCCGGCCCGGGCCCGTCGCCCCAGTCGTCACTGACCAGGCCGCAGCCCTCGCACTGCCATTCGTCGAACCAGCCGAACTTCCCGGCCGCGATCTGCTGCCCCCGCGAAGCCGTCACGCCGTGACCGCACCCGTCGCAGGTCACCTCGTACTCGAGCGAGCGGCACACCGGTCCCGATTCCCGTTCCCGTTCCCGTTCCATCCGCGCATTCTCGCGGTTCCGGTCACCTCAGCCAGACGGCGGTGTCGGTGGGGAGCCGGCCGTCCGTCAACTCCCCGCTGGCCAGCAGGACTTCGCCGTCGAGCGGGAGGGGGGCGGCGGAGAGGTTGACCAGGCAGCGGACGTCGCCGCGGCGGAGGGCGAGGACGCCTTCGGGGGCGTCGGTGTCCCAGCCGAAGGGGCCGCGCAGTTCGGTGCGGCGGAGTCGGAGGCCGGTGCGGTAGAGGGTGAGCATCGAGGCGGGGTCGTGCTGCTGGGCCTCGACGGTGAGCGGGGCCCAGTCGGCGGGTTGGGGGAGCCAGGGGGCGGCGCCGTCGCGGGTGAAGCCGTAGGGCGGGTGGTCGCCGCTCCAGGGCAGCGGGACGCGGCAGCCGTCGCGGCCGGGGTCGGTGCCGCCGGAGCGGAAGTGCATCGGGTCCTGGAGGGTGTCGAGCGGGAGGTCCTCGACCTCGGGCAGGCCGAGTTCCTCGCCCTGGTAGAGGTAGAGGGCGCCGGGGAGGGCCATCGTGAGGAGGGCGGCGGCGCGGGCCCGGCGGCGGCCGAGGTCCAGGTCGGTGGGGGTGTCGAAGGTCTTGGCGGTGAAGGCGAAGCGGGTGTCGGCGCGGCCGTAGCGGGTGACGGTGCGGGTGACGTCGTGGTTGGCGAGCACCCAGGTGGCGGGGGCGTCGACGGGGGCGTGCGCGGCGAGCGTGGTGTCGATGGAGGCGCGCAGTTCGGCGGCGTCCCAGGGGCGGGCGAGGAAGTCGAAGTTGAACGCGGTGTGCATCTCGTCCGGGCGCAGGTAGCGGGCGAAGCGTTCGGCGTCGGGCACCCAGATCTCGCCGATCAGGACGCGCGGCTGCGCGTAGGAGTCGGCGATGGCCCGCCAGGAGCGGTAGATGGCGTGCAGGTCGTCGCGGTCGAGGTAGGGGTGCGGGTCGGTGCCGTCGGCCAGGTCGGGGAGGGCGGGGTCCTTGGCGAGCAGGCCGGCCGAGTCGATCCGGACGCCGGCGGCGCCGCGGTCGAACCAGAACCGGAGGATCTCCTCGTGCTCGGTGCGGACCAGCGGGTGGTCCCAGTTGAGGTCGGGTTGGGCGGCGGCGAACAGGTGGAGGTACCACTGGCCGTCCTCGACCCTGGTCCAGGGGCAGCCGCCGAACTCGGACCTCCAGTCGTTGGGCGGGAGTTCGCCGCTCTCGCCGCGGCCCTCGCGGAAGTGGAACAGTTCGCGTTCGGGGCTGCCGGGGGCGGCGGCGAGGGCGGCCCGGAACCACGGGTGCCGGTCGGAGACGTGGTTGGGCACGACGTCGACGATGGTGCGGATGCCGTGCCCGGCGGCCTCGGCGATCAGCTTCTCGGCGTCCGGGAGGGTGCCGAACAGCGGGTCGACGTCCCGGTAGTCGGCGACGTCGTAGCCGCCGTCGGCCATCGGGGAGGGGTACCAGGGGTTGAACCAGACGGCGTCGACGCCGAGTTCGGCGAGGTACGGGAGCTTTGCGCGTACTCCGGCGAGGTCCCCGGTGCCGTCGCCGTTGCCGTCGGCGAAACTGCGCGGGTACACCTGGTAGATCGCCGCGTTCCGCCACCACTGCTCTGACACGGTCCGGGTTTCCTTTCGGGAGGGGGAGGGCGGGTTCAGCCCTTGAGGCTGCCCGCGGTGAGGCCGGCCATGATGTTGCGCTGGAAGACCAGGAACAGGGCGATGGTCGGGATCGAGGCGAGGAAGAGTCCGGCGATCAGGGTGTTCTGCGGCATCGAGGTGGCCGCGGTGTTGACGCCGACGTTGAGGGTCTCGTGCTCGGGGACGGTGATCAGCGGCCAGAGGAAGTCCTTCCAGACCGCGACCAGGCCGAAGATCGAGACCACGCCGAGGATCGGCCGGGACAGCGGCAGGATCACCGACCGGAGCGTGCGCAGCGGGCCCGCCCCGTCGATGGCGGCCGCATCGAGCAGCTCGTTGGGGATCGAGTCGAAGAACCGCTTGAGCAGGAAGACGTTGAACGCGTTGGCCACGGTGGGCAGCCAGATCACCCAGGGGGTGTTCATCAGGTTGACGTGGATCAGCGGCAGGTCGAGCACCGTCAGGTACTGCGGGATGACCAGGGCTGCGGCCGGGATCATCATCGAGGCCAGCATCATGCCGAGGATCACGTTGCCGAAGATCGGGCGCAGCTTGGAGAGCGAGTAGGCGGCGGCGACGCAGAAGATCAGCTGCAGGAGCAGGGCGCCGCCGGCGTAGACGACGGTGTTGAGCAGGAGCTGGCCCATGCCGAGGCGGTCCCAGGCCTCGGTGAAGGCGTGCGTGCCGGGGTTCTCCGGGACGAGGGTGGGCGGGGTGCGGACGAGTTCCTGGGAGGACTTGAAGCCGCCGGTGGCCATCCAGTAGAGCGGGCCGACGAAGACGGTGGTGGCGACGGCCAGGGTGAGGCCGAGCACGATCCGGTAGATCCGGCGGCCGCCGGGCTGGTTGAGCCGGACCGGCGAGATCAGGGTCCGGGTTCCGCTGTGGACGGGCTTGCTCATGGTCACTCCTCCCCGCCCCGGCGCTCCAGCCACAGGTAGAGGGCGGAGAAGGCGCCGAGCACCAGCAGCAGGACGACGCCCAGTGCGGCCGCGGTGTTGAACTTGTCGAAGTTGAACGCGTAGTTGTAGAGCAGGTAGACCACGGTGGTGGTCGATCCCTGGGGTCCGCCGCCGGTGAGGACGAAGGACTCGGTGAACATCTGCATGGTGGCGACCACCTGCAGCATCAGCATCAGCGAGAGGATCAGCCGGGTCTGCGGCACGGTGACGTGCCAGATCCGGCGCAGCAGGCCGGCGCCGTCGAGTTCGGCAGCCTCGTAGAGCTCGCCGGGGATGGACTGCAGGGCGGCCAGGTAGACCAGGGTGGCGCTGCCCATGTTGGCCCAGGTGGAGACGATGACCAGGGAGAACATCGCGGTGTCCTGCGAGGCCAGCCAGGACGAGGTGGGCAGGTGCAGGAAGCCCAGGATCTGGTTGAAGAGGCCGTAGCCGGGGTCCATGAAGTACTTGAACAGCAGGATGCCCGCGACCGGGGGCAGCATCACGGGCAGGTAGACCAGGATGCGCAGGTAGCTCTGGGCGTGCCGGAACTCGTTGATCACGATGGCGGTGACGAACGGGGCGACGAAGCCGAAGAAGAGGGCGATGCCGGTGAACTCGAGGGTGTGGCCCCAGGCGGGCCAGAACTCGGGGTCGGCGAAGATCTGCCGGAAGTTGTCGAGTCCGACCCAGTGGGTCTCTCCGTAGCGGACCTTCTGGAACGACATGACGATCTCACGGACCATCGGGTACCAGGTGAACAGCGCGAAGCAGAGCAGGGCGCCGATCAGGAAGGCGTGGGCGCGCAGGTTCCGGGCGAGGGAGCGGCGCAGTCGGCCGCCGCCGCTCCGGTCGGGGGTGCGGGCCGTGTCGGCTCGGGGCCGCCCGCGGGTCAGTGTGGTGGTCATGGGTGGTGACTCCTCGTCAGGGGGCCGGCCGCCGGCCGGACCGCGGGGCGGGTGCGGTCCGGCCGGCGGCGCCGGTCACTGGTTGGCCAGGATCTGGTTGGCCTGGGTCTCGGCGGTGGCGAGCACGCTGTCGAGGTTGGCGTTGGGGTCGGTCATCGCGGCCGACATCGCGGTGTCGAGGATCTTGTAGAGCTGCTGCGCGGCCGGGGGCTCGGTGAGCGACTTGGTGGGGTTCTTGATGTAGGGGTCGTAGTTGGACAGCGGCAGGTTGCCGTTGGTCTTGAGCGACTCGGTGATCGCCTTGATCTGCGGCGAGTCGGCGGACCAGAAGTACGGCTGCGGGACGGCGATCGCGACCGGGTCCTTGCTGGAGCCGGCCAGGGTCTTGGCGCGGGGGAAGTTGAACTGGCCGGCGTCGGGGGTCTGGTACTGGAAGTTGATCCAGGCGATCTCGGCCTTGATCTGGTTCGGGGTCTGGCCCTTCTTGATGTAGTAGAGGTCGCCGCCGCCGAGGCTGTTGCCGGGGCCGGTGGCGCCGGGCATCGGGCCGAGGCCCCATGCCTTGGGGTCGGCGCCGAGCACCTCGATCAGGTGCTTGACGACGTCGGGGGCGCCGAGGAACATGCCGACCTTGCCGGTGGCCAGCGGCGGGAAGGCGTCGGCCCACTGGGTGACCGGGGTGGCGCCGATGCTCTGGTCGGTGAAGCGCATGTCGTGCAGGCGCTTGAGGACCTGCTTGCCCTGGGGCGAGTTGAAGGCGGCCTTCTTGCCGTCGGCGGAGACCATCGTGCCGCCGAGGCTGTACAGCTCCGAGGTGAAGTGCCAGCCGCCGGTGTTGCCGCCGCTGTAGTCCTCGTAGCCGGAGATGCCGTTGCCGAGCGCGGCGATCTTCTTGGCGGCGGCCTGGACCTCGTCCCAGGTGGTCGGCGGCTTGTCGGGGTCGAGGCCGGCCTGCTTGAACAGGTCGCGGTTGTAGACCAGGCCGGTGGTGTAGTAGTTGATCGGCAGCGCGTAGACCTTGCCGTCGACCGTCATGTTGTCCTTGACCGACGGCAGCATCGAGGAGAAGCCGGGCAGCGTCTGGTCGTTGACGTACTTGGTGATGTCCTGGGCGTCGCCGGAGTTGAGGGTGGCGTCGCGGTCGGTGAAGTAGGCGTGGAACGCGCCGGTCTCGTCGTGCGCCTTGTACTGCGCGGTCTGCTGGGCCGGGACCTCGCACTGGCCGACGTACGGCTTCGCGTTGATGGTGACGTTCGGGTACTTGCTCTTGAAGAGCGCGAGGTCGTCGGCGTAGTTGGCCTTGCCGGCGGCCTGGTCCGCACCCGGGGCGCAGTCGATCGAGATGGTGACGGTCGCGTTCGGGTCGAGCGGCTTGCCGTCCGCCGTGCCGCCCGCGGCGTCGCCGCCGCTGCCGGTGGAGGAGGAGCTGCTGCACGCGGCGGTGCTCAGGAGCAGGCCGGTGGCGAGCGCGAGGGCGGCCAGCTTGCTCGATCTGTTCAGCTTCATGCGTACCCCATGGGTGGGAAGAGGTTTCGGGTGCGGCCGGACCGAAAGCCCGGCGTGGGAGGAACGTATGTGTTTCGCAGCTGCTACGCAAGATATCGACGAGACATTGAAAAGTTACGACTGCGCATCGTCGGGGTGCTCGGAACGGCCGGATTCCGGGCATGCCGGACAGGACGGGCGCAGTCAGGCGCGCCCCTCCTGTCCGGGGTCGGAGGGGTGTTACGGGTTGACGGTGATGTGCAGCGTCGAGGTGGTGTTCTGGATGTCCCGGTAGTTGTTGCTCAGCGTCAGGTGGTTGAAGGTGACGTCACCGACGGCCGGGCCCTGGCCCGACTCGGGCATCTCGTTGGCCCACAGGCCGAACCCGGACTTGGCGTCGAAGGCGTCGCCGCTCTTCTGCGCCCCGCTGATCGACACGTTGGTGAAGACGGTGTCCTTGATCGGGTTCTGCGGCTGGCCGCCCACGTAGTTGGTCTGGAACATGATGCCGCTGTAGGTGGGGTCGACGATGTCCACGTCGCTGACCCGGATGCCCTGGAACACCTTGGAGGCGGAGAACACCCAGATCCCGGGGAAGGTCTGCCCGCCCCAGAAGTGGCCGCCGGCCCGGACCAGCGAGATGTTCTGCAGGTTGGTCGGGTCCGTCCCGAAGCCGTTCATCGGGTAGCCGAAGTCCAGCGAGGAGATGGTGATGCCCGAGTAGCAGAGGGTGTCCGCGATGTAGATGTTGCGGAAGGTGTTGGCGTAGCCGCCGTACACCGCGACGCCCGCCGCGCGCCAGGTCAGGATCGAGGTGAGGTTCTGGAACACGTTGTTCTTCTCGTCCGCGCCGCCCGCGTCGATCGCGGAGAACAGCGCGAAGGAGTCGTCACCGGTGGCCCGGGCCTCGTTGTTGGAGACCAGGTTGTCGGTGGAGCCGTTGGTCATGTTGATGCCGTCGGCGAAGGTGTCCCTGATCCGCGAGTTGGTGATCGTCATGGAGTCGGTGTTGGCACCCCAGTACATGCAGACCATGTGCTCGGTCCAGATGTTGTCGATCGTGATGTTGGCGACGTTGGCGAAGTCGAAGACCTTGCCGGGGCCGTCGATCCGCGAGGTGTAGTTGCCGAAGTAGGCGAACCCGCTGAAGGTCGAGCCGTTGGCGGTGGCCTCGGCCCGGAAGCCGACGTCGGTGTTGGACTGGCCGGTCGGGGCGTAGAAGCGGGTGAACCACGGGCCCGCGCCGATCACCTTGACCGGCTTGCCGTAGACCTGGAACTTGCTCGCGGTCTGGTAGTCGCCGGCGGGCAGGTAGACGCCGACCAGGGTGCCGGTGGTGTCCATCCGGACCTTGTCCAGGGCGTTCTGCACGTCCTGGTGGGCGAAGCCGGTCGGCACGACGTACTTGGCCGGGTCCGGGTTGGCGATCTGGGTGGCCTGCTCCAGGCTGACGAAGTCGATCGCGTACTGCGAGGTGTTCGCCGCGTCCTTCTGCAGCCTGATCCTGTGCCCGGCCGGGACGGTGGTGCCCAGCAGGACGTTGGCCTCGTCGTAGACGTGCCGCGGGCTGCCCGCGCTCGGGGCGTTGCCGGGGCTGGTCTCCGAGCCGTACAGCCAGGCGTACTTGGAGGTCAGGTCGATGGCCTTGAGGAAGGTGCCGTCGACGTACACGTTCAGGGTGGCGCTGGTGCCGTCGCCGCCCGCCGCGTCCGGGATGGAGAACCGGGTGACCAGGGTGTTGGTCGCCGCCTTGGTGGTGAACTCCACCGAGGAGCCGGTGGAGTTGAGCGTGACGGCCTTGCGGCCGGACGCCTCGCCCGCCAGGTCGCCGATGGTCCGGTTCGGGCCGACCAGCTGGGCGCCGCCGCCGAGCACGCCGTCCTCGGCCTCGTAGGTGTCGAACGGCATGTTCGCGCCGCGGCCGACGTACAGGGACTGGCTGGTGGTGTTGTTGGCCTGCTTGACCGGCAGCTCGTTGGCGTCGGCGGCGATCACCGTCTTCACGGTGTAGCGGCCGTTGGCGGCGGTCCAACTGCCCAGCGAGACGGGGCTGCTGGTGGCGCCGGGTGCCAGGGTGCCGGTGTACGCGCCGGTCAGGGTCTTCAGCACGGTACCGGAGGCGGCGTCCGCGACGGTCACCGTGATGCCGTGGCTGCCGGCGGCGCTGGCCACCGTGCCCTGGTTCTTGACCGCGACGGTGAAGTTCACCGGGCTGCCGTCGGCCGGGTTGGAGGGCGACCAGGCGGACGGGGCGGCGACCAGGTCGGAGGAGGCGACCTGGTTGACCGTCAGCGAGCCCGTCAGCGCGTTGTTGGTCTCGTCCTGCTCGATGACCTTGTTGTCCTCGTCGACCTTCGCGGTCAGCTGGTAGCTGCCCGCGTTCTGCGCCGGGACCTGCGCGGAGACGGTGGTGGAGGCACCGGCCGCGAGCGCGCCGACGTTGGCCGTGCCGACCTTGGTGGCGCCCAGGTAGAAGTTCACCGAGGTGGCGCCGGAGGGGTTGGTGCCCGCGTTCTTCACCACCGCCGACAGGGTGGGGGTGTCGGTCTCCACCGGGGTGGCCGGGTTGCTGCTCACCGAGGTGACGGTCAGGTCCGGGTTGGGGGCCGGGACGCCGATCACCTGGAACTCGGCGGCCTGGCCGCCGCTGGAGCCGGAGTTGGCGGTGATCTTCAGCTGCACGTCGGCGACGGTCGCCGACACCGGGATGGTGACGGTGTTGCCGCTCGCCGGGTCGAAGCTGTAGCTCTGCGCCGGGACGAGCGTGCTGAAGCCGCTCGCGCTCTGCTCCCGGCCGTCCACCTCGATGGTCTGGGTCCGGGCGCCCCAGGCCGAGCCCGGGTTGAGCTTGACCACCACCGCGCTGGTGTTCGCGTTCGCGCCCAGCTTCACCGCGAGGGTGTTCGGGTAGCTGCCCGCCGCGCCCTCCCAGTAGGTGGCGGTGTCGTTGTCGTTGGCGTTGGTCGCCACGAAGGTGAAGGCGGTGGAGGAGGCCGAGATCGGCTTGCCCGCCGCCAGGTTGGTGCCCGTCCCGCCGCCCGTGCCGGTGCGCACCACGGTGTTGGAGGCCGCCGAGACGTTGCCCGCCGCGTCCTTCGCCTTCACGTAGTACGAGACGGTCGCGGTGTCCGGCTGGCTGTCGGTGTACGTCAGGGTGCTGCCGTTGACGCTGCCGCGCAGCGCGCCGTTGGCGTACACGTCGTAGCCGGTGACGCCGGTGTTGTCGCTCGCCGCGCCCCAGGTCAGCTTGACCTGCCCGGCGGCGGGCTGGGTGTACGCCAGGCCGCTCGGCGCGCTGGGCGCCTGGGTGTCGCCGCTCGCGCCGGTGCGGGTGACGGTGTTGGAGGCCGCGGACTGGTTGCCCGCCGCGTCCTTCGCCTTCACGTAGTACGACACCGTCTCGCTGTCGGAGCGGCTGTCGGTGTACGTCAGGGTGCTGCCCGACACGCTGGTCAGCAGCGTGCCGTTGGCGTACACGTCGTAGCCGGTGACGCCGGTGTTGTCGCTCGCCGCGCCCCAGGTCAGCTTGACCTGCCCGGCGGCGGGCTGGGTGTAGGCCAGGTTGGCCGGGGCGGTGGGGGCCTGGGTGTCGCCGGTGGTCGGGCCGTACGCCTCGAACTCGGCGAGCTGGCCGGCCGGCCAGGCGGTGTTGCCGGTGAAGGTCAGCCGCAGGTACCGGGTCGTGCTGGTGGCCAGGTTGACGGTGACGGCGTTGCCCGCGGCCGGGTCGAAGCTGTAGCCGGCCGAGGCCACCAGGTCGGTGAAGTTGCTGCCGTCGGTGGAGCCCTGCACCTTCAGGGTCTGGGTGCGCTGGCCCCATCCGGCGGGCAGCTTCAGCACCAGCCTGTTGACCGGGACGGCCGAGCCCAGGTCGCCCTGGATCCACTGCGGCCAGGCGTTGTTGACGCTCTCCCAGTAGGTGCCGGTGTTGCCGTCGCCGACGTTGCCCGCGGTGTAGTTCTGGGAGTTGCCGCTGGCCGTGAAGGTGCGCCCGGCCAGCAGGTTGGCGGAGGCGGAGGCGGCCCCGTAGACCTCGAACTCGGAGATCTGGGCGGCCTGCCAGCCGGTGTTGGCGGTGATGGCGACCCGCACGTAGCGGGCGCTGGTGGCTCCGAAGGAGATCGTCGCCTTGTCGCCGGAGGCCGGGTCGAAGGTGTAGTTCGCCGAGGAGGTGAGGGTGGAGAAATTGGTGCCGTCGGTGGAGCCGAGCACGCTGAGCGTCTCGGTCCGGGCGCCCCAGCCGCCGGGCACCTTCAGCACCACGGTGTCGATGGCCGCGGCCGCGCCCAGGTCGACCTGGAGCCACTGCGCGGAGGCGAGCCCGTTGGACTCCCAGTAGCTGTCCTGGCTGCCGTCGGCGGCGTTGCCCGGCGTGTAGGCGCCGTTGCTGCTGGAGGCGGTGACGGTCTTGCCGAGGGCCAGGTTCGGCCCTCCCGCCGCCTGTGCCGCCGGGAGCAGGGGCCCGGCGAGCAGGAGCATTCCCAGCACGGCCGACGACGCCGTCAGCCGTGTGGTGACGCGCTTCGATCTCATGACGTCCCTTCACAAGGTCGAGAAGATTCAATCTTCTGTCCATCTTTTGCGTGATGGCAGCCAAGAGTTACCGTGGCGCTACGAGCATGTCAACGGACGGGAGCGGGTGTGCGCATACGAAAAGCGGGCGGGCACCGAAGTGCCCGCCCGCTCGGCGGTCCTGCCCGCCCCCCGGTCGGGGGGCCTACTGCCCGCGGTCCGTCAGCCGCGCTCCCTGGCCGGCGCGGTCGAGCCGCGCACCACCAGCTCCGGCTCGAACAGCAGCTCGTCGTGGGTGACCCGGACCCCGGCGATCTCGCCGACCAGCAGGTCCACCACCGCGCGGCCCATCGCCTCGATCGGCTGCCGGACGGTGGTCAGCGGCGGGTCGGTGCACATCATGAACGAGGAGTCGTCGTAGCCGACCACCGACACGTCGTCCGGCACCGACAGCCCGGCCCGGCGCACCGCGCGGACCGCGCCCAGCGCCAGCGGGTCGCTCGCGCAGACCACGCCGGTGACGCCCTGGCGCAGCAGCCGGGTGGTCGCCGCCTGGCCGCCCTCCAGGCTGAACAGGGCCCGCTCGACGTGCTGTTCGGGCAGCTCCAGGCCGAACTTGCGCAGCACCGCCTCGGCCGCGGCCAGCTTGCGCTGCGAGGGCATGTGGTCCAGCGGGCCGAGCACCAGGCCGATCTTCCGGTGCCCCAGCTGGCGCAGGTGGCCGACCGCCTGCTCGACCGCCACCGCGTCGTCGCAGGAGACCCGGGGGAAGTCCAGGTGCTCGATCGCGGCGTTCAGCAGCACCGTCGGCAGGCTGCGCTCGGCGAGCCGCTCGTAGTGGTCGTGCGGGGCGTCGCCCTGGGCGTAGAGGCCGCCGAAGAAGACCACGCCGGAGACGTGCTGCTCCAGCAGCAGGTCCACGTAGTCGGCCTCGGAGACCCCGCCGGCGGTCTGGGTGCACAGCACCGGCGTGAAGCCCTGGCCGGCCAGCGCGCCGCCGACCGCCTCGGCGAAGGCGGGGAAGATCGGGTTGCCCAGCTCCGGCAGCACCAGCCCGATCAGCCGGGCCCGCTCGCCGCGCAGCTGGGTGGGGCGCTCGTAGCCGAGCACGTCGAGGGCCGTGAGCACGGCCGCCCTGGTCGCCGCGGAGACACCGGGCTTCTCGTTCAGCACCCGGCTGACGGTCGCCTCGCTGACTCCGACCTTCTTCGCCACCTCGGCGAGTCGTCGTGTCATGCGCCGAGTGTACGACAGAAAACGCAAGCCGCTTGCGCTCATTTGCAAAAGGGGACGGAACCGGCCGGTTCCGTCCCCTTCCGCGGCCGACCGGGCGACGGGCCGGCCGACGGGCCGTCAGCGCAGGTCGAACACCAGCCGGGCGGTGACCTTGCCGGACAGCACCTCCTCGAAACAGCTGTTCACGTCCTCCAGCCGGCGGGTCTCCCGGATCACCCGGGTCCGGCCCAGCCGGTGCAGCCGGAACACCTCCGCCAGGTCCTGCCGGGTGCCGACGATCGAGCCGACCACCTTCGTCCCGTTCAGCACGGTGTCGAACACCGGCAGTGTCAGCTCGCCCTCGGCGGGCAGCGCGACCAGCACCAGCGTGCCGCCGCGGCGCAGCGCGTCGTAGGCGGCCCGGAACGAGGCGTTGGAGACCGCCAGCGAGACCGCCGCGTCCGCGCCGCCGAGCTTGCGCACCTCGTGCGCGACGTCCTGGGTGCGGGCGTCGATCACGTGGTCGGCGCCGAGTTCCTTCGCCAGCCGGAGCTTGTCGTCGGTGATGTCGACGGCGACCGTCTCGGCGCCGAAGATCCGGGCGTACTGCAGGGCCAGGTGGCCGAGGCCGCCGATGCCGGAGATCAGCACCCGGGTGCCGGGCCGGGCGCCGGACAGCTTGACGGCCTTGTAGGTGGTGACGCCCGCGCAGGACAGCGGGGCGGCGTCCAGCGGGTCGACGCCGTCCGGCACCGGGACGACGTAGTCGCCGTGCGCGAGCGCGTACTCGGCGTACGCCCCGTCCACCGAGTAGCCGGAGTTGTGCTGCTGGAGGCAGAGCGTCTCCCAGCCGGTCACGCAGTGGTCGCAGCGCCCGCAGGCGTCGGCCAGCCAGGGGATCGCCACCCGCTCGCCGACCGTCACGTGCCGGACCTCCGGGCCGGCCGCCTCGACGATCCCGACGCCCTCGTGGCCGGGCACGAACGGCGGGACGGGCTTGACCGGCCAGTCGCCGTGCGCGGCGTGGATGTCGGTGTGGCACAGGCCCGAGCACTCGATCCGCACCAGCACCTGGTGCGGGCCCGGGGCCGGGACCTCGCGCTCCTCGACGCTGAGCGGGGCGGTGAAGTCCCGGACGACGGCAGCCTTCATGTCTCTGTCTCCTCACGGAAGCGGGCGAAGCGGTACATGGGGGGACGAACTCCCCGTCCCAGCCTGCCGACCGTCCGTTCGGAGCGCGAACGGACGCGCCGGGACCGCGGCCGCCGTCCGGACCGGGCCGGTCGGCCGACACCACTACGCTTGGGTCGCCCGCCCGGCCCACGGCGGCTTTCAAAGCCCGTAGGCTGGGCAGTAAGGGACCACGGGGGGCGGAAACCGCCTCCGCCGTTGACGGAGGGAGATGCCGGGTGATCGAGCTGGAAGACCTTCCCGAGTTGATCGACCCGGTGATGATCTGCGCCTTCGAGGGCTGGAACGACGCCGGAGACGCGGCCTCGGCCGCACTCGGACACCTCGACGAGACCTGGGGCGGCAAGGTGTTCGCCGCGCTCGACGCCGAGGACTACTACGACTTCCAGGTCAACCGGCCGACCATCTGGCTCGACGGCGGGGTCCGGCGGATCACCTGGCCCACCACCCGGCTGTCGGTGGTCCGGGTCACCGACCCCAAGCCGCGCGACCTGGTGCTGGTCCGGGGCATCGAGCCGAGCATGCGCTGGCGCTCGTACTGCAACGAAATCCTGGGCTTCGCGCACGAGTTGGGGGTCGAGCTGGTCGTCGTCCTGGGCGCCCTGCTCGGCGACACCCCGCACACCCGGCCGGTGCCGGTCTCCGGGGTGACCTCGGACCCGGCGGTGGCCCGCACGCTGGACCTGGAGGAGAGCCGCTACGAGGGCCCGACCGGCATCGTCGGCGTCCTCCAGGAGGCGTGCGCGCACGCGGGCGTCCCCGCCGTCACCTTCTGGGCGGCCGTCCCGCACTACGTCTCGCAGCCGCCCAACCCGAAGGCGACGCTGGCCCTGCTCAACCGGGTCGAGGACCTGCTCGACCTGCGCATCCCGCCGGGCGAGCTGGCCGACGACGCCCGGGCCTGGCAGCTGGGCGTCGACCAGCTCGCCGCGGAGGACGCCGAAGTCGCCGAGTACGTCCAGCAGTTGGAGGAGGCGCAGGACACCGCGGAGCTGCCGGAGGCGTCCGGCGACGCGATCGCCCGCGAGTTCGAGCGCTACCTGCGGCGCCGGGACAACCAGGGGCCCAAGGGCGAGAAGCCCGCGGCGGGGCACGCGACGGAGCGGCCGAAGGACGAGGACGAGGAGTAGGCGCCGAGCGCTGGGCGCAACGCGGATCGGCCCGGGGAGAGCGGTGCTCTCCCCGGGCCGATCCTGCTGTGGGTGCCGGGTTGCCCGCGCGGTTCCCCGCTCCCCTGACGGGACGGGGGAACCGCGCGGGGTCCTACAGGGCCACGCCGAGCAGGGCGTCGACGGTGCGGGAGACCAGGCCCGGGGCGCCGGTGTCCTCGCCGCCCTCGGTGGCGGCGGTCGCGGCCCAGCGGTCGACGGCGGCCAGGGCGGCCGGGGCGTCGAGGTCGTCGGCGAGGGCCGCGCGGATCTCGGCGAGCATCGCCTCGGCGGGCGGACCGTCGGGGCGGGAGACCGCGGCCCGCCAGGCGGCCAGGCGGGTGAGGGCGGCGTCCAGGTCGGCGGCCGTCCACTCCCAGTCGCTGCGGTAGTGGTGGGCGAGCAGGGCGAGCCGGATCGCGGCCGGGTCGACGCCGTCGCGGCGCAGCGCCGAGACGAACACCAGGTTGCCGCGGGACTTGGACATCTTGTGGCCGTCCAGGCCGACCATGCCGGCGTGCACGTACGCGCGGGCGTACGGGTGCTCGCCGAGGGCGACCTGGGCGTGCGCGGCGCCCATCTCGTGGTGCGGGAAGGACAGGTCGCTGCCGCCGCCCTGGATGTCGAAGTCCATGCCGAGGAACTTCAGCGCGATGGCGACGCACTCGATGTGCCAGCCGGGGCGGCCGCGGCCGAGTTCGGTGTCCCAGGCGGGTTCGCCCGGACGGGCGGCCAGCCAGAGCAGGGCGTCGAGCGGGTTCTTCTTGCCGGGGCGCTCGGGGTCGCCGCCGCGCTCGGCGAAGACCGGGAGCATCTGCTCGCGGGTCAGGCCGGAGACCTCGCCGAAGCGCGGGTCGGACTCGACCGAGAAGTAGACGTCGCCGTCGACCTCGTAGGCGGCGCCGGAGGCGAGCAGCCCCTGCACCAGCGGGACGATCCACGGGATGGACTCGACGGCGCCGACGTAGTGCGCGGGCGGGAGCATCCGCAGCGCGGTCATGTCCTCGCGGAACAGCGCGGTCTCGCGCTCGGCGAGGGCCGTCCAGTCCTGGCCGGTGGCGACGGCGCGCTCCAGCAGCGGGTCGTCGACGTCGGTGACGTTCTGGACGTACAGGACGTCGTGGCCGGCGTCCTTCCAGACCCGCTGGACCAGGTCGAAGGTGTTGTAGGTGGCTGCGTGGCCCAGGTGGGTCGCGTCGTAGGGGGTGATGCCGCAGACGTAGAGCCGGGCGGTCGGGCCGGTGGGCACGACCTCTCGGACACTGCTCGTGGCGGTGTCGTAAATGCGCAGGGGAAGCCCCTGACCGGGCAGGGCGGGAACCTCGGAGGCGGGCCAGGCATGCATGGGACCGACTCTAACCTTGCGATCATTTGAAAGACCAACCTACGGACGCGATCGGCCGGAATCCGTTCGTCCTCGGTTTCGGATCGGTATCAGACCGGCGGCCAGGGAATAGAAGGCCACTCCGCCGACGGCAGCGGATGCCGTCCGGCGGACCGCAGCGCGTCCGTCCGGGCCGCCAGCGCGGCGAGCTCACCCGCCGTCAGGTGCGGGCGCAGCCGCTCGCCGAGCGGTCCGGCCAGGTCGGCGGCGAGCCGGTCGAGGACCTCGCGGGCCTCGTCGGTGAGCGGCTGTCCGGCCCAGCCCCAGAGCAGGGTGCGGAGCTTGGGGTCGGTGTGGAAGGTGACGCCGTGGTCGATGCCGTAGATCCGGCCGTCGGCGGCGGGCAGCCAGTGACCGCCCTTGCGGTCGGCGTTGTTCAGGACGGCGTCCAGGACGGCGAGGCGGCGCAGCCGTTCGTCGTCGCGGTGCACCAGCCAGGCCTGTCGGCCGCCGTCGACCTCGGCGCGCAGGATCGGCAGCCAGCCCGGGTGCGGGCCGGTCTCCAGCGGCTGGAGGTCGAGCAGCTCGGGGGCGTCCGGGTCGGGCTCGATCCACAGCTGCACCATGCCGGGCCCGGCCGGGCCCTCGCGCAGCAGCGTCGGCGGGACCAGCCGCCAGCCGGTGGCGGCGGACACCTCGTGCGCGGCGGTCTCCCGGCCGGCCAGGGTGCCGTCGGGGAAGTCCCACAGCGGGCGCTCCCCCGCGACGGGCTTGTACACGCAGGGGGCGGTCAGGCCGTCCAGCGTGGCGGTGCAGTAGAGGACGGCGTTGGACGCGTCGGTGACCCGGCCGTGCACGGCGAGGACGCCGTCGCGCAGCAGGGCCAGCGCGGCGGCCGGGTCGGCGGCGAGCGCGGCGCTGGTGGCCGGGTCGGTGCCGGGGGCCTCCGGGGCGGCCCGCTCCCCGGTGGCCCCGGTGTTCTCGGTGGCGCCGGTGTTCCGGGGGTCCGGGTGGGTCTCGGTGCCGGGGGCGTCCGCGGCGGGCTGCTCGCTCAGCGCCGGTACCCGTTCGCGCGCGGGCACAGGTGGCCCTCCGGGTCGAGCGGCAGGTTGCAGAACGGGCAGGGCCGGCGGCCGGCCGCGACCAGGTCGAGGGCGCGCTTGGCGAACACCCGGGCCATCGCGCCGCTGAGCCGGACCCGCAGCATGTCGGGCCCGTTCTCGTCGTCGAAGACCGTCTCGCCGCCGTCCTCGTCGGCCCCCTCGTCCTCCTCGACGTACGCCTGCGCCTCGACCACCAGGCAGTCCTCGCGGGCGTCCCAGGCCAGTGCCATGGTGCCGACCCGGAACTCCTGCTCCAGCGGCACGTCCAGCGGCGCGGTGTCGAGCAGTTCGGCCGGGGCGACGGCCGGGATCGGGGCCTCGCCGCCGCTGCGCCGCAGCGCCTCGTCGAGGACCTCCTCGATGCGCTCGGCGAGCGCCATGACCTGGGTCTTCTCCAGCAGCACGCTGGTGATCCGGCCGCGCGAGGACGCCTGCAGGTAGAACGCGCGGGCGCCGGGCTGGCCGACGGTGCCGGCCACGAACCGCTCGGGCTGGTCGTAGAAGTGGACCTGACGGGACACGCTGCTCGCTCCGAATGGGTTGCGGTGTTCTCGATCTCACCCTACGGCCAAACGGGCCGGAGGTGGGCCCGGGGGCGGCCGGTTTCCGCGCTCCGCCGGGGAGTTCGCGGCGGCGGCTCCGGCGGTGCTCCGGTGCTGGCCGGGGTTCGGGCGGTGCCCGAGCAGGGCCCGGGCGGTGCCCGGGCGGGGCTCAGGCGGTGCTCAGCCGGTGCTCAGGCGGTGCCGGTCTCGCCGCCGACCACCGCGTCGTCCCCGGCGGAGCGGCCGTGCGGGCGCGGGGCCAGCGCGCCGAGGTCGCCGGTGTCGCCGAGGCGCAGCAGGTAGGGGCGGTGCGGGGTGTAGCGGATCGCGGTGACCGAGCAGGGCTCGACCGAGATCCGCTGGAAGTGGTCGAGGTGCAGGCCGAGCGCGTCGGCCACGATCGCCTTGATCACGTCGCCGTGGGTGGCGGCCACCCAGAGCGCGTCCGGACCGTGGTCGACGGCGATCTTGTCGTTCCACTCGCGGACGGCGTCCACCGTGCGGTGGCTGAGCGCGCGCAGCGACTCGCCGCCGGGGAAGGCGGCCGCCGAGGCGTGGTCCTGGACGGTGCGCCAGAGCGGCTCCTGGGCCAGCTCGGACAGCGGGCGGCCGGTCCACTCGCCGTAGTGGCACTCGCCCAGCCGCTCGTCCGCGTCGGGCTCGGCGAGGTCGGGGCGGGCCGCGCGCAGCGGCTCCAGGGTCTGCCGGCAGCGCTCCAGCGGGCTGCTGACCAGCCGGGCGATCGGCAGCCCCGCGAGGCGGTCGGGCAGCGCGGCGGCCTGGGCGCGGCCGGTCTCGTCCAGGTCGACGCCGGGCGTCCAGCCCGCCAGGATTCCGGCCGAGTTGGCGGTGGACCGGCCGTGGCGCACGAGCAGCAGGGTGGGCATACGGACCAGGGTACGGCGTCGAAGGCTCCCCGCGGGCGGCCCGGCCGGGTCACAATGGCGGGCATGATCGTGGATTGCGGCATCTACCGGGACGGGCGGCGCACCGAGGGCCCGGCGGACTTCTCGGACGCCCTGGCGGAGGTCCGCGCGGCGGGCGACGGCTTCCTCTGGATCGGCCTCGCGGACCCGACCGAGGCGGAGTTCGACCACGTCTCGGAGGAGTTCGGCCTGCACCCGCTGGCGGTGGAGGACGCGGTGACGGCGCATCAGCGCCCGAAGGTGGACATCTACCAGGACTCGGTCTTCACCGTCCTGAAGACCGCCGCGTACCACCCCGACGACGAGACGGTCTCGATCGGCGAGCTGACCATCTTCCTCGGCGACGGGTACGTGATGACCGTCCGGCACGGGCCGGAGAGCCCGCTGGCCGCGCTCCGCGGCGACCTGGAGAAGCAGCCGGAACTGCTGGCCCACGGCCCGGCGGCGGTGCTGTACGCGATCTGCGACCTGGTGGTCGACCAGTACCTGGACGTGGCGACCGAGCTGCAGACCGACCTGGACGAGCTGGAGGCGGAGATCTTCTCCCCCGGCCGCTCGCGCGGCGCCGCCGAGCGGATCTACGGCTTCAAGCGGCAGGTGGTCGGCTTCCGCAAGGCGACCTTCCCGCTGATGGAGCCCGCCCTGCGGCTGACCCGGGCGGGCAGCGCGGGCGAGGTCAAGGTCCCGTTCGTGGCGGACGGCCTGCGGCCGTACTTCCGGGACGTCGCCGACCACCTGGCCAAGGTCAACGAGGTGGTGGAGAGCCTGGACCGGCTGCTCTCCGACATCCTCTCCGCCAACCTGGCGCAGGTCAGCGTCCAGCAGAACGACGACATGCGGAAGATCTCCGCCTGGGCGGCGCTGGCGGCCGTCCCCACCATGATCGCCGGCATCTACGGGATGAACTTCGAGCACATGCCGGAGCTGCGCCAGGCCTGGGGCTACCCGGTGGCCGTCGGACTGATGGTCGGGGTCTGCCTGGTGCTGCACCGGCTGTTCAAGCGCGCGGGCTGGCTGTAGCGCCCGCGCGCCTGCTGACGGGTGGGTCCGTGGGCCGGTTCGGCAGCCCCGGGGACCGGACTCGACCGGGTGCGCGTCCGCCCCACCGGACCGGGCCCGGCTGGTCGTTGCCGGTCCCCGGGCGGCGCTGGAACACTGGTGGGCATGGCTCTTGAGGTTTCGTCACCGCTCCGAGGACACCGTGCGGTACCCGGGGCGGCCCGTCCGGGACCGGTCGGCGGGGACGGGGAGCGGCTGCAGGCGGAGTTCAACCGGACGGTGCGCCGACCCGACGAGTGCGGCGGCCTGTCGGCCGTGGCGCGTCTCCTCGACCGGCTCGCGGCCGGTGAGCAGCGGACCGCGGGTTCGGTGTGGATTCCCGACACGAACGCGCGGCTGGCACCGTCGGGGCTGCTGCGGGGCGCTTTCCCCGACTCGGACGTCCACGTGATCGCGTCCCAGTACGGCGAGGACGCGCACCGCCGGGGCTGGCTCCGGCTCGACCGCAGCCTGCCGCCCGCCGAACACGCCGCCGTCGTCGACCGGGCCGTGGCCTGGTCGGGGACCGACCGCTCCCTGTCCGACGTCCTGGCCGAGTTCGGGCAGCCGTCGGTCACGTTCGGTCCGCGGGACCCGCACCTGCCCAAGACCCTCGGCTACGCCACCGACGACCCTGCGGCCCCGGTCGTCGTCTTCCACCTCGGTTCGGCGCAGGCCGACGCGGAGCCGACGGGTGCGGAGCCGACCGCTTCGGACCCGGGAGGGCCGACGTCGGCGGAAGCGGTCCTGCTCGCGGTGCGGGTCCGCGACGACTTCTTCGACGGGTGGGAACTCACACCGTCCGGCCTCGACCGCTTCCACTGAGGGCCGGTCCGGGGCCGGTGCGGGGCCGGTGCGGGAGACCCGGCCCCGGGGTGTCCGCCGCTAGGCGAGGCCGGCCCGTTCGAGGGCGTCGACGCCGGTGCGGAGGGCGGCGATGCGTTCGTCGAGGGTCCAGCCGGCCGGGGCCAGATTCGTTTACACGCTGGAGAACGTCCTACCCCCTCGCCCTGTTCCCCGGTGCACGAACGCACAGGTCAGAGCCCTGACCGCCCGGCTCAGCAAAATGATCAACCCGGATACTCGCCGACCTCCATCCAGACCGTCTGCGTACGGGAGGAGAAGCCGTAGGAAGTGCCCAGAGACAGGACCGGGAGCGTAGCTGTCTCTAGGAACAGATCACCGGTGGTCTGCCAGTACAACCGGTAGCCGCCCTCCTTCAACCGGGACAGTCCTATCTCCTGCCGCGTGATGCCGCTCAACAGGCTCGCCACCTTGAACGCCCAGAGGTTCGTCTCCATCAGCCCCTCCCCTGTGAAGGACCCCGCCCCGTGGCGGCCTGAAGAAAGCCACGGGGCGGGGCCTGATCCCGCCGGAGGGGGAGGCCGGCGGGGGTGCGGGATGGTCAGGGTGTCCTGGCGACGTAGGTTCGGAAGCCGCCACGTTCACCGGTCGGGACGAATCCCGCCTTGATGAGTACGCGGCCGGAACCCGGGTTGTCCGGGTGGTGCCGGGCGTGCACTCGGGTCACCCCGAGGCACCGGGCCAGGTCGAGCAGGTGGCTGACAGCGAGGGTCGCGTACCCCCGGCCCCAGGTATCGGGCCGCAGCAGGTAGCTGACGGCCGCACTCGTGTCGGAGCGCTGGTGGAGCGTGGCGATGCCGACGAGTTCGCCGTCGGCGGTGATGCCCAGCACGTGGTCGCGGGGCGGCCCGGTAGGGGGTGTGAGTGCCTGCCGCGTGCGGAAGAGTGCTTCCGTCGGTCCCATCGGCGGCCGGCCGAGGTAGCGCACTGCCTCGGGAGTGTATATGCCGGGCATCGCCCGGGCGTCGCCGAGCACCAGTTCCCGCAGTTCGATCATCAGCGGCCGGCCTCATGGAGAGCAGTGAGCCGGTCCGCGAGTTCGGTGGCCAGCGGGCGGTCCCGGGCATCGGCGAGCAGCACGTCCTTGAGTACCTGCTGAAGCTCGGGCCATGCCTCGGTGTGGGCGAGCGGCACGGCCCGTTCTCCGATGGCTTCGAGCAGCGCGACCGGTCCGGCGGACTTCCGGTCGATCCCCGCGGCTTCGTAGTCCAGGGGCCAGTCTCCCGTCGCGGCGGTCCACAGGGAGGCGGCGAGGGCGTACACGTCGGACATGAAGGTAGTCAGCACGGGTTGGTGCCCGGCCGTGATCTCGGTGGCCAGCTCGGGCGCGGTGAGGTGCACCATCGTCCCCCGGAACGCCGTCCAGGGCGTTTCTCCGAGCTGACGGGACCAGGCGAAGTCGAGCAGCCGCACCCCGTCCGCGGTGTGGACCGCGTGGGCGGGCTGGAGGTCGCCGTGAATCCAACCGAGGCCGTGCAGGTCCGCGACGGCTCGGGCGACCTGGACGGCGCTCGCCAGCGCCTCGGAGCGGGTGCTGGCGCACCCGGCGCGAACGGACTTGAACCGCTGCCAGGTGTTCGGGCCTTCCTCCCAGCGCGTGACGTACCAGACCCCGCCGCCGTCGATCCGGCCGACGAGCACGTCGTGCCCGGGAAGCCGCTCCAGCACGGACGCCTCGCGGGCGGTGACCTCGGCGGCCTCCCCGGTGCCGAGCTTGACGGCCGCCGCCCCCTCCGAACCGCCGGCCTTCCACACCGCCGAGCCGCGCCGGTCGCTGATCTCCGTCAGCGTGACGGGCCCGCACAGGGACTCTGCGGCCTTCAGGGCCGCTGCGGCCTCGGCAGGGAACTCGCCCATTCTCGAACTGCCTTCCACTCGCAAGAGATGTGCTCGAAGACGTCCCGGCCGTCGTCCACGCCCACAGCAAGGGCCGTGGCGAGATCGGGCGTCCCCATGAGGAACTTCGGGTCCAGCGGTCGCACGCCCGCCCTCACGGGCAGGAACGAGAAGGGCGGCGGCGGGATGCTCCGCCCCTGTCGGCCGGTCTCGACCTCGCCCCGGACGAACTTGCCGAACATGACCCCGACGGGGGCGTACAGGTGCTTCAACACCCAGTGCGGCCAGGCCAGCAGCTCCCGGTGGTCCGCGTCCACGCAGCGCCCGAGCAGCACCACGTTCTCGCACACCAGCGTGCCGAACGGCCGCGCCATCAACGGACGCACCCACTCCGCGGCCTGGACCCCGGCGTGGAACAACTCGGCCTCCACCGCGTACCGGTGGCTGCCCGGCGCGATCTCGTAGACCGTCCACCCGGTCATGCCCCGACGCACGGACGGGCGCAGGAACGGACAGTGCTCGTACAGCGCGGCGAGGTAGCCGTGCACGTCGGCGGAGGCCGGGTGCTCCGTCCGGGCCTCGATGAGGCGGAGCGCCCCGGCGGTCGGCCGGGACGCCCCGTCGTGCGGTGCGGGAATCACAGGTAGGACGCCGCCGGGGCCACGTCGCCGTCGTCCGGCACGGGCGAGCAGTCCCACTCCGCCCAGACCTTGCCCGTTTCGCGGTAGCGGCCGAGGAGTTCGGTGTCCAGGGTGCCGTCGGCGTCGGTGAACCAGATCTCCGGCAGCGGGCCGTACGCCTCGGTGTAGGCGGACACCCAGTCGATCCAGCCCTCGCCGCCGCTCTCCGCGTGGCCGAGGGTGCGGCCGGCGTACTCGGTCGTGAAGGCGGCGTGCTCGGCGGGGTTCTCGGTCAGCCGGTGCCACGCCTTGTCGACGGCCCTGGAGAACATCTGCGGGGCGGGGAGGCCGGCGGTGGCGCGGGCACCGGCGATCTTGAAGAACTTGCCCAACTCGGTCAGCGCGGAGTCGGTTTCGTTGACGGGGTTCACGTGCCTCTCCTATCGGGTTGGCGCTGCCCGGTCGGCGGGCTGGGCAGCGGGGTGGTGGTGCCCCGGTTCGGCAACAGGCTCGCTGCCGCCGAACCGGGAGTTCGTGGGTGCCGGAGGGCGCGGATGGCCCCTGCCTCGGCCGGATGCGATCAGCAGGGTGACCAGCACCAGCAGCACCAGCAGCGCCACGGTGTAGGCCACGGCGACCGACTTGGGGGTGGGTGCTCCGTGAGAGGTGCGCTCGGTGGCGGCGCGGTACTCGTCCTGCTCGTCCACGGGTACCTACGCCGTCCGCTTCGCGTCGAGCGCGGCCCGCAGGGCGGCCCGGCGGCGGGGGGTACGCGCCCGGATGATGCAGTCGTCGCAGATGGGGTGCACGGTGCCCTCGGATTCGTCGGGCGCCTGAAGGGTCACCCCGGCGCAGACCAGCGTGTCCCGCCGGCACACCGAGCAGCACCCCCGGCGGTAGCCGTCGGGGCGGTCGTAGCTGTACTCCTCGCCCACCAGCCGGAAGGGCGGGGGCTTGTCCCGGCTCAACTCGCATCCTCCAAGTCGGCCAGGCGGACCAGGTCCGGGTGCTCGGCGGTGGAGCTGTTCCGGTCCACCCAGACGCAGCCGGAGAAGTTGCTCGGCAGGGGGGAGACCACGCCCGTCCACCCTTCGGTACGGTGGCGGACCGGTGCGCCCTGGCCTCCGTCGACCCTCGCGGCCTTCACAGTTGCGCCTCTCCATCAAGTCGTTGAACTGGCCTGTCCACGTACGCGGTTGCTGTCCGCCCGGGCTACACGGCACCCTGGCGGACCCGGCACGAGGGGCAGGTGCACGAGGACAGCACCGCGGACTTCTGTATCTCGCTGCCGAGCGAGGGTGCCGTGCCCTCGGCCTTCGCCTGTCGGTAGTCGTCCAGCGGCGTCCAGCCCGGCGGGGGCGCGTTCTTCTCGGCCTTGGTCGGCCCGGGGTCGACCTCGCGGTACACCCGGGGGGCGGTGCGGCGAGGCATTCGTGAGTCCTCGCGTCTGTCTCGGTGAACTTCTCGCTACTGTGCGTCCATGTCCGCCGCCCCGTTCATCAACGACGACGACGATCACGACGCCTGCTGGATCTGTCCCAGCCTCCGGCTCCCGGCCGGGGAGTTCGATGTGCTCGAACGCCCCAGCCGGGACTACCCGTTCAACCCGGCCGACGGCTTCCGGTACAACCGGGAGGGAGTCCCGGCCTGCGTACACGCCGACCGCATCGGGCTGCCTCCCGGCCGGTACGCGAGTGCCGGCCGGGACTTGCCGGAGGGCTAGAACGCGATGGCGTGCTGGCGCCCGCTGCGGCTGAAGCCGATCAAGTCGTACAGCCCCGCGAGGACGGCCAGACGGCGGTCGACCTCGGCCTTGTCGAGCCAGTACCGGGTCGGCGGTTCGGTGCCCCAGGCGGCCACGTACGCGGCGTGGGTGTACTTGCCGCCGGTGTAGTCGGTGTGTTCCTGGTCGGTCTGGTGGATCAGCGTGAAGCCGGTCCGCGCGGCGATGCGGGCGAGGAGCTGCGGCTGCGCGATCATCGCGTGCGTCATCTCGTCCACGGGCACGGGCAGCGCCAGCTCGGCGGCGGTCTCGCTGCCGGTCAGCGCGAAGGCCGCGGCCTTCAACGCGATGGCGCGCAGGCCCTCGGCGAACAGCGGGGCCTTGTCCGTGTCGAGGTTCCACTTGCTGACGACCGGGAAGCCGGTGAAGCACTGCCAGTCGGACGAGTATTCCAGGGTCGCGGCCTCGAACGCCGGGAACTCCGGGTCCGCCTGGATCGCCGTCAGGATCTCGCGGGCGCGCTCGCCGACCTTGCCGGCCGAGGGCATGGTACTGGTGGACATGCTGGTCCTCCTGCTGGTGGTTGATGTCGCTGCACCAAGTGAAAGACCCACGCAGTGTCCGGAACCAGAGCGGAAGTTGAGCGTTGATCAGGCATAATCAACGCGTTGTCAGGCTTGAGCTGGGCCTTCGGACTGAACGGGGGAGGCACACATGCCAGCGAAGAGACGAAGGCTTGCGGCCCGCCGGAAGGCGCTCGGTTACAGTCAGGACCGTCTGGCCGAACTGTTGGGGGTGGCAACATCCACCGTTGCTCGCTGGGAGGCCGGCGCTGACCCCCATGGATGGGTTCTTCCCAAGCTCGCCAGGGCCCTCAAGGTCACACCCGAGAATCTTGCGGACCTCTTGGTTCCCGAAGCGGCCCCTCCAGCCTTTCCGGCGGCTTCAACCGCCGCTATTCCCTCTGGGGACACCGACGACATGAAGCGCCGTGATGTTCTGAGCCTGCTGGCCGTAACAGGGGCTCTCATCTCCCTGCCAGAAATCGTTAATTCACCATCCCGTAACGGCGTATCTGCGGCGCTGGAGGAGTCCGGCCCGGAGCTGAATAAAGCCTTGTGGAAAACGTTCTCGCTTTCCGATTCAAAGCAAGATGTATATCCCTTGATCCGGCATCAGCTCGGGCTTCTTGCTAAGGGGTTGGAAGAAAGTCAGAGCAATGCTTCTCGCCAACTTTTGTGCTCTTTGGTCGGAGACCTCTATCAACTGGCTGGAGAAGTCTTCTTCGATGCCAACAGGTATTCCGATGCCGCTCAGTGCTATGCGTTGGCTGCCAACGCTTGCAGGGAGGCGGGCGCATTCGACATGTGGGCTTGCGCCTTGACGCGGCACGCCTTCGTGGAGCTGTACGAACGCCGCTTCACAGTTGCCGCTCCAATTCTGTCAGCAGCGGCACAGGTGGCTGAGCGAGGAGACAGCCAGTTGTCGACGCGCTACTGGGTGGCAGCGGTGCAGGCCGAGGTCTATGCAGGGCTTGGTGACTTTGATGCCGTTGGCCGAGCGCTCGACGCTGCCGAGGAAGTGCACAACCTTCCGGGGAAGCCGCACAACGGGGGCTGGCTTCGATTCGACGGATCGCGGCTCGCGGAGGAGCGAGGGACCTGCTACCTGGCCCTGGGGCGACCCGACTTGGCAGAACAGGCGCTGACTGCGGCACTCGCTCAGCAGCTCTCGCTGCGCCGCAGGGGGGCCGTACTCGCGGAGCTGGCGGCCCTCGGTGCCGAGCGCCGAGACCTCGACCAGGCGGACCACTACATCCGCGCTGCTCTTGATCTAGTAGGGCAGACCGGCTCGGGGTATGTCGGGAAAAAGCTGGAAGCCGTCAAGGCACGCCTAGTTCCGCTCATGCCTGATAGACGCGCCCTGGCGTTGCACCAGAAAATTTCGGCGCTCGACAGCGCCGCCTGACCGAGGAGCAGCACATGTCGACTGACGGGCAGTTTTTCCGCGAAGCATGGATCGCCGGTGTCTCGAAGTACTATCCCGGGGAGCCGAAGCCCGGGTATGTCGCCCCGTGGGAAGAAACGCCGGACTGGGAGCGCGAGTGTGCTGCCGCAGTTTTCGGCCAGGTCCGGGATTTCCTTCAGGTGAGTAACGGGAATGCTTCGAAACTTACCCGGGAGCAGAAGGGCCGGTTCGTGGCACTGTGCTGGATCGCGCAGATCTACAAGCACATCGAGAACCCCAAGCCGGGCTACGTCGCCGACTGGAGCGAACTTCCGTCCTGGCAACAAGAAACCGACTCGGACATCTTTGAGGCCATCGAGCAGGCGCTGACCTGACTCGGACCCTCGGCCCCTAGCCGTCGGGCAGGGGCCGAGGGGTACGGCGGAGTGGTTGATGTCAATATGTCATTTTTTTTGACATTCTAAAAATATCTATACATGCGCCTACAGTGGTGGGGCTCAACCCGAATCGGGCTCCGACACCCGGCATTCCGACAGCACGGCGGGGGCGGGGCCTGGTGCCACCCGGTACTGCTCTAGCTCGGCCGGCGGCGGGAGCGGAACGGTGATGGACAGTTCGATGGCGGCCACTCGGCGGGTGAGGTAGCCGCGTCGGCCGGCGGCGGCCCCCACCCACGCGCCAGCGGTGTTCCTGGGCATCCAGACGCCCCCGCGTTTCTCCACGGTGCCGATCTGTTCGCCCAGGCCGCGCACGACCCGGTAGAGCCCTCTGCGGCCCTCGTAGTCGAGTTCGAAGAGGCGTTCGTCCCAGCGGCCGTCGGGCAGCACGTTGTCCGGGTGAATGGTCAGGGGTGATTCCTTCCGTCGGGAGCGGTCGGGGTGGGGCCTGGTGCCAACGGTCGGCGAGGCCCCGGGCGGTCGGTCGACCGAGGACGGCGGGGGTGGGGTCTGGTGTCCGCTCCCCGATCTCGACTCCGTCGGCGAGTAGCTGCCGCACGGCGGCCCCGGCCTGGTGGCGGTAAGGGTGACGGGAGACGAAGTGCCCGTTCTCCCGGATCTCGTACATGTCCGTGGCGAAGTCGCGTTCGTTGAGGGCGACTTCCAGGCGACGGTCGTGGCCGGAGCCCGTGACAGTCCAACGGCCGGCACCCACCGCGGACCACGTCAGGGTGATGTCCGATCCGGTGCGGGCGCGCTCGGCACGCTCGCGCTCGGCCTGGGCGCCAGCGGCGCGCTCGCGCTTGGCCGCCAGCTCGGCCTGGTGCTGCTGTTCGGCGCGCTCGCGCACTCGCTCGGCCTCGGCACGGGTCTCGGCGCGCCACCGGTCCAGCTCGACGGCGCGCTGGCGGGCGGCCTCCTTGCGGCGGGCGGCCTCGTCGCCGCCGGGCAGCGGAGGCAGGGCCTCGGGTTCGTGGCGGGCGGGCCACGGCTGGGCGAGGTCGGCGCGGTGCTGGCGCCAGGCCGTGAGCATGGCGCGGCCGTCGGCGGTGGCCCACACTTCGCCGCGCTCGTCCTGGCGGAGGAACCCGGCGGCGAGCACCAGCTCGACCACGCGGCGGCGCACCCGGCGGCCCTTCGCGTCGAGCCGGGCTCCGGCCGGGACGAGGCGGTAGCCGGTGCCGTCCCACCAGACCCCGCCGTCGGGGTCCTCCCGGGTGGCCGCCGCGACGAGGTCGTACACGCGGGTCGTCCACCCGGACTTCTGGCGGGCCTCCTCGGTGCGCAGTGCGGCGACGAACCGACGGAAGTCCGCTTCGTGCTCGTCGGCGTGGAGCCGGGCGGCGAACCGAGCGTCGTCGCGGTGGTTGTGCTCGTCGCCGACCTGGGCCGGGCGGCCGGCGTACCGGTCGCCGCAGTCCAGGCACCACACCAGCCACCACCGCACCCGGGCGGTACCGCCGGGGCCGACCCCGACGGGGCAGGGGTTGAGCAACCCCCACTCCAGGGCGGTGCCGCCCCCGGGAATCCAAGGGGCGAGAGTGGGGGTGGGCACTGGTGTCTCCTGCCGGTGGTGCGAGGGGTGGGGCCTGGTGTCAGCGGGGCGGTGGTCAGTCGGAGCCGAGGGCGTCCAGCCACTCCCCGGCGTCCATGCCGTCGATGGTCGGGTGGGCGCCGCAGAATCGGACGTCCCGCGGTTCCAGTTCCATGCCGAGCGTCTGCGCGGCGTGCAGGATTTCGCGCACGACGAGGCCGCGGAAGGCAGAGACGGCGCGGGCCTGGGCGTCGTCGCCGAAGTAGCGGCGGGGCTGGTCGCCGGTCAGCATTCGGCCGGCGGGCCCGTGCGGCTGCCGCTCGACGGTCCACGTCCCCCGGCTGTCGGCGGTGGCGGTGAACCGGACGGCCAGCCGGGGCTGGTCGGGTCGGGCCTGCGGGTAGGTCAGGGTGTAGCGGGCGGTGGCGGGTGCGGCGGTAGCGCTGTTCACTGTGCTCCGTGCTGGTCGGGTGCTGGGCGTCAGGGCTGGACGAGCGCGGCGCAGGCCGTGCACAGCGGGTCGCCGTTGAGCGCCCAGTCGGAGAGCAGCGGGCTGTCCGGGGCGCACAGAGCGCGCCGCTCCGGCAGCGGGATGTCTGCGTTGGTGACGTGCGGGGCGCTGCCGGGGCTGGTGTAGCCGAAGGTCAGGTGCCGGGGCAGGTCCATGACCCGCAGCGGCTCGGGGATGACGTGCACGGGGTGTTCCTTTACGGGGACGGGGTGGGGCTTGGTGTCAACGGGCGCGTTCAGGCGTGGTCGGTGCGGAGGTGCCGCCGACGGGTCTCGTCCACGTAGGTCTTCGTGTCGCTGCGGGTGGACCACCCGCACGTGCAGGTCGCGGTGGAGTACGTCCGGCCGGGGCAACCCTCGGTGCGCGGCTGGCCCGAGCTGGTGTGCTTGTGGCTCGGCGGGCACTCGGTGTCGTCGGCGTGGTGGTCGGTGCGGGTGGTGCGCGGCTTGGTGACGGGGACGTCCGGCTTCGGCCGGCGGGTCCGGGGCGAGGTCTGGTGTCCCTCGCGCTCGCGGTCCTTGGCGGCCTTCTTCAGCCCTTCCCAGCGGGCCGCCTCGGCGGCCCACTCCTGTTCGTCGTGGGCGTCGCCGACCACGGGGTCCACCGCGTGGTGGAAGTGCGTTTCCCAGTCGGCCGCTACCAGGTCGGCGGCCTTGGCTTCTGCCGCCTCGTGGGTCTCGGCTTCGACGCTCACCAGGTGCACGGTGATGAGGTCCACGGGAACGATGTAGCGGGACATGCTGCTCTCTCCTGCGCTGCTCGGGGTGGGGCCTGGGGTCTGGCCGGGCCTCGGCACGGTCCGGACGGTGGTCCGGGCCGCACCGGGGCGGGTCAGGCCGCGAGCGCGGTGGAGTCGGCGAGCAGGCCGGGCAGGCACTCCTGGAGCAGGGCGGGGAACATCTCGGTGTCGCGGTCGCGCATCCACGGGTGGCCGGGGGCGGTGGCGATGGCGAACGGCTCCCCGCCGTCGGCGGGGACGACGACCCGGAACCGGGCGCGGGTCGCGCGGACGGCCGGGCGGAGCAGGCCGAGGACGCTGGGGTCGGTGTCGCTGGCGACGCCGTACCGGACCCGGCCGTCGGGCTCGGTCCAGCGCTGCCACCCCGCGCCAGGGGTGCGGGTGCGGCTGGGCTTGATCCGGGGGCGGGGCCCGGGACCGATCTTCACCGGGCTGCCGGGGCTGCTGAGCATCGGCAGGTCCAGCGCGGTCTGCACGGCCTTCGAGTGCTCGGCCTGTGCGCGGCGACCGGCCGGGGTGGTGATGGTGACGGCCTGGTGCCCGTCCTCGCCGGGCAGGCGGAGCAGGGTCGTCAGTTCGGTGGTGCTCACGGTGGCGCTGTTCCTTCGGTGGTGCGGGGAGGGTGGGGCCTGGTGTCAGCGCGCGGTCACGCGGCGGCCGGGAGCGCGTCCAGCAGCTCGGCGTCGTAGACCTGCATCTCGTTGGAGTGGCTGTAGCCGTCGTCGCGGGCGTCGCTCTCGAAGAGGTCGACGGCGGCGGCCTCGGCGGCTTCGTAGTCGTCGGCTTCGACCACGAAGCGGTACGACACGGTCTCGTCAATGTGGACGGCGAAGCGGGGCACGGTGGATCTCCTGCGGGTGGTGCGGGCGGGGGTGGGGCCTGATGCCGGCCGGGGCGGGGGCTGGTGTCAGCGGTCGGAGGAGATGACCCAGTCGTCGTAGCCGGTGTCGTAGGCGAACCACTCGCCGTCGTCGCCGCTCAGTCCGGCGGCTTCGGCCCAGGCGCGGAAGCCCGCGCGGCTGAGCCGGTAGGCCCGCAGCTTGCTCGCGTCCTCGGCTCCCTTGCCGTACGCGCGGCTGTCCGGCGTCCACTCGGGCAGGGGCTCCGACAGGTCGACCCACTTGGCGCGGATCACCGGGCGCCACACCACGCGGACGGTGCGGGCGGGGCGGGGCCACTCGATGGCGAGGGCTCCGCAGGGCTCGGGGGTGACGGTTGCGCCGTGGTGGAGGCTGTGGCGGGCGAGCCGCGAGGCGAGGACGTACGGCGGGGTGCTCGGGCTGTCGGGCTCGGTGGCGTAGGCCAATGCGCCGTTAAGAGCGGCGTAGTCGCCGAGCTGGAGGACGAGGGAGGAGTAGTCGGTGCTCACGGTGGCGCTGTTCCTTCGGTGGTGCGGGGCGGGTGGGGCCTGGGGCCAGCCACTCGGGGTGGGGCCTGGGGGCCACCCCGAGCGGGCAGGTCAGCCGAGCGGGATGCGGCCGACGACGCGGCCGACGGGGTGGGCCCTGGTGTAGTCGGCGCGGGCGGTGTGCCCGGCCTTGCTGAGCCTCCACGCGCCGGGGACGGTTCCGGGGGTGAGGTATCCGGCCTCGGCGAGTCGGGCGGTGGCGGTGCCGTCCGGGTCGGCGATGTTGGCCCCGATCCGGTCGCCGAAGACCCAGTGGGACAGGAGCGCGAAGTCCTTGGCGCTGATCAGCGGACGGTCTCCCGGGGTGTACTCCAACGCGGCTACGAGCGCTTCGAGTTCGGTGGTCAGGGTGAGCAGCAGGTCCCGGCTGTCGTGGGCGCGGGCGGTGCCCATCTCGTCCACGTCGCCCATGTACTTGTCGTCAGCGGGCTGCTCGGCGGCGGGGTTGGCGTCGTAGGTGGGGATGGTCTCGAACGAGGCTTCCCATTCCCGTTCGTGGCGGTGGACGCGGGCAACGAGGGCTTCGAGCCGGGCAATGGTGGTGTTCACGGTGGCGCTGTTCCTTTGGTGGTGCGGGGAGGGTGGGGTCTGGTGTCAGCAGTCGGAGCCGTGGAGCCGGTTCTCCGCCGCGCAGATCAGGTCTCCGAGCTGCTGGCCGAACTGCTCGGGGGCGGGGGCTTCACAGGTGCTGCACGCGGTCTCGGCGTACTCGATGTCCAGGCCGAGGACCGAGAGGGCCGGGGGCAGGTCGCCGTGTGGGTGGGCGACCCGCAGGAACACGGGGGCGGTGATCACGAGGGTTCCGCCGCACGGGCAGCGGAGGGTCTGGGGCTCGGAGGTCACAGCACGATCCCCGCAACCTGGGTGGTGCCCCGGGCGACCAGGGCGGCCACGGCCCTGCCGATCTCGTCGTCCGCCGCGTAGCCGCACCGGCCGCAGCGGACGGCGGCGGTTCCGGTGGCGAACCCGTCGACGTACACCAGCGGGGTGCCGTCGGGCTGTCGGCGGATGCACAGCCACAGGCGTGCGTCGGCTTCCATGAAGTAGCCGCAGAAGCGGCAGGTGTAGACGTCCAGTTCGACGCCTTCGGGGAGGCGGTGCGGGTCGGTGATGGTGGGCATGGTTGCGCTGTTCCTTCGGTACGGGCGGGGGCGGGGCCTGGTGCCTGAGTGGGCACGGCGGGGGCCGGACGGGGGTCCGGCCGCCACCGTGTCGGCTCAGACCGTGATGCCGGTCAGCGCGCTGTCGAACGGGCACATGGCGTCGGTGATCAGGCGGTCCAGGTACTCGCCAGCGGCCTGCCCGCAGTCGGCACAGCTGACGGTCGACGCTTCGACGCCGACGCCGTACACATCCAGGTAGGGGCTGCCGTCCTCGCGGCGGGAGACGTTGAACCAGAGCGGTGCAGCGGCCTCCAGCTTCCCGCCGCAGAACTCGCATCCGAACTCGTCGGTGGTGGCGGTGACTTCAGGGTTGGGGAACTCGGCGACGATCTCGGCGAACTGCTCGGCCGTCTCGTTCGGGGTCGGGTTGGGGGTGTGCTCGGCCATGGCGCTGTTCCTCGGGGTCGGGGTGGGGTCTGGTGCCTGTGCACCCTTGGCGGGGGCCCGACGGGCGGGAGTCGGGCCGCCACCAGGGGCGCACAGCTCAGACGGAGCGGAAGACGTGGCCGCCGGTGTGGATGTAGTCGCAGTGCCAAGCGATCATGTCCAGCGCGGGCCGCCACCCCCGGCAACTCTCCATCGCGGCGCGGTACTCGGCGTCCATCTCCATGAGCTGGTCATGTGCGAAGTCCTCCAGGTCGTCCCACTCGCCGCAGTAGGCGTCTTCGAAGGTGTCGACGGCGTACTCGGCGCTGCCGACGTGCGCGGCGTAGGCGGTGAGGGCTTCCAACTCGGCGACGACTCCGGCGTCTTCGGCAAGTTCGGTCAGGTATTCGGCGGTGCGGCTCACGGTGGCTCTCTCGGGTCGGTGCGGCGGTGCGGGCGGGGGTGGGTGTCAGGCGGCGTCGGGGTCCTCGAACAGCTCATCCAGCAGGATGTCCAGGCCCCGGGCGAACTCCGGGTCGTGGCGCATGTCGCGGAACGCGTCGAACATCGCGGATACGTCGTCCGGGTGGTCCATCCCGAGTCGGGCGAGACGAGGCCAGTAGCCGGACAGGCGGATCATGTCGGCGCGGGTCATGATGGCAATTCCGTTCTTTGGTACGGGAGTTGATAAGTTGAGGGGGTGGGGCCTGTTGCCTACGCGGCCCGGCCGTAGACGGCGCTGTAGCCCTCGGCGCTGCCCCGGACGATGGCGCGGACGTCGTCGCGGTACGCGGCTCCCTGGCGGGTGGCGTAGCCGTCCAGGTAGGGCCGGAGCACGGCCGTGAGCGGTTCGCCGGTGGTCCAGCCGGACCCGCCCGCCAGGGTCGCGGACGTCCAGTGCACGGGCGGGCAGGACTCGGCCAACGCGCAGTCACGGCACAGGGGTTCACCGGGTCGGGCGTCCATCGGGGTCAGCCACTCGTCGCAGTCGGAGCACTGCGCGTAGCCCATGCCGGACAAGGCGTCTTCGATCATGGTCATGGTGATCTCGCCCGGGGACGGGAAGTCGAGTTCGCGGAGCACGTCCTCGCCGTCGACCCCGTCCGGCAGACCGACGGGCGACCCTTCGATCTCTTCGACCATGGCGGCGTGTTCGCGCTCGCTGTGGTCTTCGTCGTCCAGCAGGGGGTATCCGGCCAGCGCGTCCGCGATCCGGCGTGCGGCGTCGCTGGCCAGGAACGAGTCGGCGTCGTACATGATCCCGTCGCCGGTTGCGTCCCACAGCGTCCCGCAGACCCCGGCGGCGTCACCCATGATCCGGCACGCGGCAGCCCAGTTGGACTGTGCGCGGAGCGCTTCCGCCTCGTGCTGGTACCAGCCTTCCCCGTCCTCCAGTAGGGCCCCCGTGCCGTCCAGCACCATGCCTATCCGGGCCCATCCGTGGGCGTCCGCTTCCGACTCCATGCGGGTCACGAAGTCGTACCGGTGGCAGTGCTGACCGGTGGCGGAGAGGAGTTCGTCAGTCAGGGTCGCGCTCATGATCAGTTCCTAGCGATGGTGCGGGTCGGTAAGGTCAACGGGCCTTCGTGTCAAGCCAGTTGCAGGCATACGCGCTGCCCTGGTCGCAGGCGTCGCGCATCGCGTCGGACCACCCGTCGTTGAAGGCTGCGACCTGCCCGGAGACGGACGCGGCCGATTCGGCAGTGGAGTGCCCAACTGCCCACCCGTCAAAGGCTGTTGCGGCCAACAGGGCAAGGGCGGCCAGCACTCGGCGGGGGTTCATCGCGGGTTCTCCGGGGGTCGAGTCGGGGCGGTCAACGGGAGCGGCGGCCTCGGCGCGGACGGCGCGCGGCCTCGGCGCGGTCGCGGTCGTACGGACCGACCGGCGCGGGGGTGGCGGCGGCCGGTTCCGGCGCGGCCACGGACGGGCCCTGTACGGCTCGCCGGACCAATCCGGGCACCTTGCCCACCCAGTGGGCGAGAAGGGCGGCCAGAAGGGCGGCGGCGGCCCCTCCGCCCCAGTTGTGCGTCTGCCAGGGAGACCCGGCCAGCAGCATGGCCGCACCCAGGGCGGCGGGGGTGAGGTACTTACGCATCGTGGTCACTCGTTCCGGTCGGTCGTTCGCTTGCAGGGCCAACACTGCACCAGTGCATCAGTGAATGTCCAACGGTGGATGAGTGATGGTCGTCACATCAATGCGGCTCTCGCTCTGCACTTGATCGAAGGGTGCGCGAGTAGGCGAACGCGCAGCAAAAGGCAAGCTCAGCAGGCTAGTTGAGGCATCGATCACAGCGGCGGCGAGGGCTTGACCGGGCGCGACCCGGGGGGGTACTCCCGCGCGCGTTCCTTCATTGCCCGGGGCGTCATAGCAGCCGAGATCCGATACGAACGCCGGCCGACCCCTTCTTCTCGGTGATATACGCAGCGTGACCAGCAGTAATGAACTCAGTGCCACGCACTGATTGCGGAGAGTGAGGTCGCGGGCGTCGGCGGTGTTAACCGCCCCCGCTTAATACATGTGGAGGCCGCTCCGCGCGCGTGCGCGCAAACCGCTGCTGCGGCACCCCGGCCGGCCTCCTCCCGCAGCCCCGCCAGGACACCGCTCCCCGCCGGCACTCTCTCCCCGGCCGAGGTCGAGCACCTGGCGGGGCCCTGCGCTTCAAGGAGGCCCGCCTGCACGCGAGTTCGCGCCGCGTGGCGCCCCTGCCCCCGCACTGGACCCGCCTCCGCCGGGCGGTGATGAACCGCGACGCCTGGCGCTGCCAGCACATCCGCTACGACACCGGCGAACTGTGCGGCGAGCCCGCGCGCCACTGCGACCACATCGTCCCCGCCTCCGAAAGCGGCTCCGACGACCCCGCCAACCTCCGCGCCCTGTGCGACTGGCACGTCCTGCGCAAGGACTCCGCCGACGCCGGCCGAGCCCGCAAGCGGGCCACCGCGGACCGCTGGCAGCCCGCCCGAAACCTCCGTCGCCACCCCGGGGAGGTTCGTTGATCGACCCGACCGAGAAGGACGCGGGCAAGATCCGCGCCGTGCTGATCGCCCTGTACGAGACCGAGTTGGACTTGGAGCCGACGGACCTCGCGCTGATCGATATCGCCGCGCCGATGCTCGCCCGCGCTGCCCAGCTCGACGCCGTGGTCAAGCGCGAGGGCCAGATGATCCCCGGTGGCAACCGCGCCGGCATGTTCGTCCTGCACCCCGGCATCGCGCAGGCCCAGACCAACCGGGCCAGCGCGGCCGGTCACCTCGCCAAGATCCGCGGTGAGGGCGAGGGCCCGAAGCGCGGCCACAACGCCCGCGACGCCGTGGGCGCCCGCTGGGGCAACCGAGTCTGAGAAAGGGGCCGCCGTGGCACGCCGTAAGACCCGGGCCTCCGGCCCCTCGGACGAGTCGCTGCGCATCGCGCGGACGATCGTCTACTACGAGGCGTGCCTCGACCGCGAGGTCCCGCACGCCGTTGCCCGCGAACTGTGGGCTCACGACATGACCACGCCCTTCGCGGCCGGTGAGCACGTCTCCGCTGACGCTGCTCGGCTACTTGAGGCTCGCGCACGCCGAGAGGCACGTGGCGCCGGATAGAAGAGATCAGCTTTCGTCCGGAGGGGGAGATTCACCCTGAATGCGTAGTTGCTCACGCTTGGTCTCTTCGGTGATTTCAAGCCGACGAGTCTCAGCTTCGATTTCTGCCTTGCGGATCTCGGTCCGGGACTCAATCTTCGCCTTGGCGATCACGCTGGCGGCCCCTGCCGCAGCGGTCAGACTAGCGAGCACTTCAGCAGGAGGCATCGCCGTTGCGGGAAGGTTCACCTCCGCATGTTCGTGCCGCCGCATCCTGATTCGCTTTACCGCGGCGCGAATCATTCTCGTCCAACTTGACTCTGACGTCGGTGACATGGCGTCAGCTTAGGTGTTCTCGAAGCGCGTGGGCAGCAGATGCCCACGCGCCGATTGGTGGAGCGCTATCAGGAGGTGGCCGTCCTGACCATCACCTACGAGCCGGTGCGCACGATCCCGGACGACGTCCCGCACCCGCACCGCACCCTCGCGGGCGAGCTGCTGCGCTGGTCAGCGCACGCCTTCCGGCCGGACTGGAAGTACACCCCCGAGCAGTGCCGCATCCTGGCGCGCTGGTACGAGCTGCGCGACGACGCCGTGCCGGAGGACCCGAACGACCCTGAGACCTGGGGCCGGTCGTTCCGCTACGAGTCCGGCACGCTGCGCCGCCTGAAGGGGTGGGGCAAGGACCCGAAGATGGCCAGCGTCGCGGCGATGGAGTTCGTCGGTCCGTGCCGCCTGGTCGGCTTCCGCGCCGACGGCTCGCCGATCGGCGGCCCGCCGCAAGAGGCGTGGGTGCAGATCTTCGCCACCGCGGCCGGCCAGAACGTCAACACCATGTCGGCGCTGTCCACGATCTTCAGCCAGGCCGCCATCGACCGGTACGCGATCAAGCTGGGCCAAGAGGTCTGCTACGCCTCGCAGACCGACACCGACGGCCGCCAGTGCCGCCTGGAGGCGAAGGCATCGAGCTTCCGCGCCGCCGAGGGCGGCCGACCGAGCTTCGCCCTGCTCAACGAGACCTGGCACTGGGTGGAGGGCAACCACGGCCCCCGCCTGGCGGCCACGATCCGCCCGAACGCCACGAAGGTGGGCGGGCGGACGATGGAGATCACGAACGCCCCGGTGATCGGTGAAGAGTCGGTCGCCGAAGGCACCTGGTACGCCTTCGAGAAGCAGCGCGACGGGATCAACCGCGACGCCGGTATCTACTACGACTCGGTGGAGGCCCCGCCCGGGGTCGATCTCGCCGACGAGCAGCAGCTCCGCGCTGCGATCCTGTGCGCGCGGGGCGACTCGGTCTGGATCAACCCGGACCGCGTGATGAAGGACATCTGGTCGGCGTCCACCACCGAGGACGAGAGCCGCCGGAAGTACCTCAACCAGCTCTCCAGCCACGATGACGCCCTGGTCGACCGCGACACCTGGGACCTGGCCACGGTCGAGCCCGCCGACGGCCTCAAGGCGGGCGAGCGCATCGTGCTCGCCTTCGACGGTGGCAAGACGGACGACTCAACAGCCCTTGTCGGCATGCGAGTTCGGGACAAGCTGGTCCAGAAGCTCGCGCTGTGGGAGAAGCCCGACGGCCCGGCTGGCAAGACCTGGGAAGTCGACGGCACCGAGGTTAACGACATGGTGGCCCACACCTTCCGCAAGTACACCGTCGTCGGCTTCTTCGCCGACATCGCGGGCTGGGAGTCGTACGTCGCCGACTGGTCGGAGAAGTACGGCAAGCACCTGCTGATCAAGGCGTCCGGCCGTTCCTCGGTCGGCTTCGACATGCGCGGCAACCAGCGTGAGATCACCACCGAGCACATGGCGATGGTGGGCGCGATCGAGACGGCGGCGCTGCCGCACGTGCGCGACTACTCGCTGACCCGCCACACCCTCAACGCCCGCAAGCGCCCCAACCAGTACGGCATCAGCTTCGGCAAGGAGTCGCGCGAGTCGCGGCTCAAGGTCGACCTGTACGCCGCGATGGTGCTGGCCTGGATCGCCCACCGCCGCCTCACCGAGAGCGGCAAGCTCAAGCCGCAGAAGCGGCCCGGAACGCTACAGACCCGAGGAGGGTTCTGATGTCCCTCCCCGCCGTCCTCCAGCGTGCCCGGCACGCGAAGGGCCTGGTCGACCGCGACCAGGAGCGCCTGGACCTGGTCGACCGGTACGCCCGCGGCCTGCACCGCGCGCCGTGGATGCCGGCCAAGGCGAACGCCGAGTTCAAGGACCTGGTGAAGCGCTCGATCGTGAACGTCTCCGCCCTGGCGGTGGAGGCCCCGTTGAACGCGTTGCGCGTGCAGGGCTTCCGCAAGCCGGGCAGCGGTGAGAACGCCTACGAGTGGCGGTACTGGCAGAAGAACCGGCTGGACGAGCGGCAGAACGCCGTCCATCGCGCCGCGCTCACCTCCGGGGCCGCGTACGTGGTCGTCACCCCCGACCCGCGCAAGGGCCGCAAGGAGCCGCTGATCCGCGCCTACGACGCGATCAGCACGGTGGCCGTCTACGTCGACCCGGCGTGGGACGAGTTCCCCGTGTACGCGCTGCACGTGCCCGAGCAGCAGCCGGACGAGCACCGCACGCTGGCCTTCCTGTGGGACGACGTGGCGAAGTACACCGTCGACCTGGAGGCCGAGCCGGAAGCCGCGGTGCTCACCACCGAGCCGCACGGCATGAACGTCTGCCCGGTGGTCCGGTTCTCCCCGGCCGTCGACCTGCGGGGCCGCACCCGGGGCCTGGTGGAGCCGCTGATCGTCTCGCAGGATCGCCTCAACCAGCAGACGCTTTCGCTGCTGCTCAACGAGCACTGGGGCGCGCACGCGATCCGCTTCGCCACCGGCCTCGCGCCGGCCGAACGCCTCGACCCCGAGACGGGCGACCCGGTCCGCGACCCGGAGACCGGCGAACCCGTCTACGACGTCCCCTCGCTGGACCCCTCCACCCTGCTGATGGCACCCAACTCGGACGCCAAGTTCGGGCAGCTCCCGGCGATGCCGACCGGCGATCTGCTGGCCTCCCGCCGTCAGACCGTCGAAGAGATCATGGGCCTCGCGGACGTCCCCCCGCACTACCTCGCCGGGTCGAACCTCGTGAACTTGAACGCGGACGCCCTCGCGGCAGCCGAGACCTCGTTCAAGCGGTTCCTGTCCACCCTCCAGGACTCGCTGGGCGAGTCCTGGGAGTCGGTGTTCCGGCTGTGCGCGGTCGCGGCCGGCCGGGGCGAGATCGAGCAGGACGAGAGCCAGGTCGAATGGGCCGAGAAGGCAACCCGCTCCCTCGCCCAGGCCGCTGACGCGATGGTCAAGCTCATGCAGGCCGGAGTGCCGCTCAGCGTCGCGCTGCGCAAGATCCCCGGCTTCTCGCAGGCCGACATTGACGAGGCGGTGAAGGCCGCCGAGGAAGCCGCCCGCAAGGCGGAGGCCGCCGAAGCCGAGGCCCTGAAGCAGCAGAAGGAGGCGACGGCCGGTGGCGTGGACTCCCCGAACCGCCGAGATTCTGCGGGCGGTGGCCGCGTACCAGCTCGCGCAGGAGCGGCTGGCCGGTGAGTTCGCCGCCCGCTGGGCCGAGGTACTGGCCGCCGTCGAAGCCCGCGAGCTCGCGGGCGCGCTGACCGAGCTGGAGACCGAGTACGCGGCGGCGATCAGCGAAGCCGCAGCGGCCTCCCGCGTCCTGTCGATCGCCTTCTACCGGCTGGTGCGGGCGCTGGAGACCGGCCGCGTGATCGGCGGCCCCGGCTACCGACCGGCCTCCTCGCTCGGCTCGCTGTGGGCGGACTTCAACAGCTTGACGGGCAAGCGGACCGGCTCCGGACCGCGCGAGCCTCTGCCCGTCGACACCCGCAACCCCTTCCCCGCCGCCGACCTGGCGCGCGAGGCCCGCAGGGCCGAGGAGGCGTTCCGTCAGGAGGTCGCCGACCGCGTCGAGCGCCACGAGCGCGAGCGCGGCCGGCAGGGCTCCGCCGCCCTCGGCGACGCCGAGCTGCTGGCCTGGGAGCGGGAGTTCCTGGACGCGCTGCGCACCGGCAGCAGCGGGGCGGGCGGGATGCTCGTCCAGGACGGCGGCCGGAACATGATCCACAACGCGCTGCAGGACGACCCCGGGGCGCTCGGCTACTACCGCAAGACCGACGCGAGCCCCTGCTACTTCTGCGCGCTGATGGCCTCCCGGGGCGCGGTCTACAAGTCCCGGTCGACGGCCGCGTTCGGCGCTCACCCGCACTGCCACTGCCAGGCCGTCCCGATCTTCTCCCGCCGCTACCAGCTCCCCGCCGAGAACGACCGGTACGCCCGGATGTGGCGCGAGTTCGGGGGCGGGTCGCTGGCCGACTGGCGCACCTACTACCGCAAGACAACGACGACCTAGGAGAGCCGTGCCCGAGACCCCCACGCCCGAGACCCCGACCCCGGCCGAGGCGATCCCCGGCGGCGTGGTGAACCCGGCCACCCCGCCCGCGTCCGAGCCCGAGCAGCCCGAGGCCCCCGCCGCGGAGAGCACCGAGCAGACCCCGGCCGCGCCCGCTCCGGTCGAACCGGACTACAAGGCGCTGTACGAGAAGATGCAGGCCGACCTGGACGCCACGCGCGAGCGCTCCACCGAGGCCGGTGTCGAAGCGGACGAGCTGCGCGCCCAGGTCGCCCAGCTCCAGGAGCAGGCGCTCCGCGACCGGATCGCCGCCGAGTACGCCCTTCCGCCGGTCCTCGCCGCCCTGGTCCAGGGCGCCGACGAGGCGGCCGTCCGCGCGCACGCCGAGCAGCTGGCCGCCGTCGCCGCGCCGAAGCCGCTGCTGGGTGCTGGCGGGCTGACCCCGCACGCCGAGCCCGACCCGTACAAGGGCCTCGCCGAGAAGCTGCGCCAGCGCCGCTACGGCATCTGATTCCACCCGCCCCCGCCTGAGCCGCCCTACCCCCGGGGCGGCTTTCCGTCTCCCCGAGGAACAGCGCCATCTCTCTCAACCCCGCACGTGCCAACGCCTTCCAGAACCCGGACAAGCTGGTCCAGGTGGCCCTGGCCAACCTGAAGGACTCCGTGGTCTTGGCCGGCATGTTCGACCGCCGCCCGGCCGAGCAGTTCGTCAACGCCACCGGCCAGGTCATCAGCATCCGCCGCCCCGCCCGCCTGAAGGGCGCGGAGGAGGCCATCGACGCCAAGCGCAAGTTCAACGACACCTCCACCTGGATTCAGTCGGAGAACCTGAACGAGGGCCTGCTCGAAGTCCGCCTCGACACCCACGCCTACTCCGCGGTGGACCTCTCCGACGCCGAGCTGTCGCTCGACCTCCTCAGCTTCGGCGAGCAGGTGATGGTGCCGCAGATCGACACCATCACCGAGCGCCTGGAGCGCAAGGTCGCCACGGCGATGGAGCAGTTCCCGGACGTCGCCGCCGCCGCGAAGATCCCGGTCGACCTCACCAAGGCCACCACCGACGAGGCGGCCGGCCAGATGATCCGCAAGGCGCTCGCCCGCCTGCGCGTCCAGCTCAACAAGGAGAACGTGCCCGCCGAGGGCCGCACCGCCGTGCTCGGCAGCGAGGCCGCGTTCTACCTGCTGAACGCCTCCTCCATCCTCAACGCCGCCGAGCACGCCGACGGCGGCGCAGCCCTGAAGGAGAGCACCCTCGGCCGGGTCCACGGCTTCCGCCTGGTGGAGTCCACCTCCGACACCCTCAACCCGATGGGCGTCTACGCCTTCCACCGCTCCGCGATCCAGCTCGTCTCCGGCGCGCCGAACGTCCCGGAGTCCGCCAAGGGCGGCCGGACCAGCGCCGAGGGCTTCTCGCTGCGCTGGATCAAGGACTACAACTCCGGTGCGGCGATGGAGCGTTCGTTCCTCTCCTCGTACTGGGGCGCCACCCTGGTCACCGACCTGAAGAAGGGCGAGACCGACTGGTCGAAGCCTGCCAACATCGTCAAGGTGCGCGGCATCAAGGTCGCCTTCACCGGCGAGCCGAAGCTCGCCCCGGCCGCGTGACGGCAGCCGGGCTGACGGTCGACGCGCTGTTCGCCCGGCTCGGCCGCCCCGCCCCCGCACCGGATACCCCGGACTGGGCGCGGGCGTCGGCTGCCCTGGAGGATGCGTTCTGGGTGATCGCCGCCACCGGCCACCCCGCGTGGTCGCCCGAGCGGCACCCGCCCGTGATCCGCACCCTGGCCCTGGCCGTCGCCGACCGCCGTTTCCGCAACCCGGAGTCCTACGTGCAGGAGCAGGCCGGAGAGGTGTCCTACCGCATGGCGGACGGCTCTCCGGTGGGCCTCGCCCTGACCCGGGGCGAGGTCGCGCTGATCGAGCGGGTGGCCGGCCGGGGCGGGCTTCGCTCCGTCCAGGCCCGCCGCGAGGTCGTCTCGCGCGGCATGCGTACGGGCTACCCGTTCCCGTCCCCCGAGGACTGGCGGGGTGCCGCGTGAGCCTGCTGGAGCGTGGCCGCACCCCCGTGACCGTGCACACCGTCCGGTACGTCGATGACGGCTACGGCGACCGCCGGCCGACCGCCGGGCCCTCCGCCACCTACTCGGCCTGGGTCGCCCCCGTCGGCGACGCCGCAGGCTGGCGCGCCCCCGTCGGCGCACAGGTCGGCTGGTCCCCGCCGATCCGCCGCAAGATCGTCCTTCCGCCGCACGCGGTGATCGACAAGTGGTCCGCCGTGGAGTTCGCCGACGAGGGCGACCCCGGCACCCGCTGGACCGTGGTCGACGCCCCGCGCGCCCACCACGGCGCTTCCGACCGCCTGCGGTTCGTCACCGTGATCGTGGAGGGAGGCGGCCAGAGTGGCGGAGATCCGTCCTGACCTCGACGCCGTCATAGCCGGGCTCCCCGGCGTGATGGGCGCCCTCAAGCTTCAGGCCGAGGAACGCGCCGCCCGGGTCGTGGCGAAGGCCGCGCTGCACATCGACACCGGCGAGTTCATCGCCGGAATCAAGGTGAAGCGGCACGCCAAGGGCTACGCCATCGTCAACGAGGACCCGCTCGCCGCACACAAGAACTGGGGCGGCTTCAACGAGCGGGCGCACCGACACGTGGACGGCATCCACGCGATGGAGGCCGCCCTGTGGTGACCCGCGAGCCGTACCTGATGCCCGACTCCGAACGCCTCGTCCTGGAAGCCCTGCGCACCGTGCTACCCGAGCACCGCTGCGCGGTCTACCTGCCCACCGACTGGCAGCCCGCGCTGCGCAAGACCGGCGGCCTGGTGATCGCCCGCCGGGTCGGCGGCGTGATGCGCGACAAGCGGTACGTGGACGAGGGCATGTTCGTCGTCCAGACCTACGCCACCAGCCGCGCCGACGCCTCCCTACTGGCCCGCCGCGCCCGCGCCGGCCTGGTCCGCCTCTGCTTCGAGCAGTTCGGCAACGCCGAGGGCTACCTCTCCCGCTTCCGCGAGGCAACCGGCCCGTTCGCCACCACCGACCCGATGACCGAGGCGCAACCGGAGTTCTACCGGTTCTCGGCCAACTACATGATCACCACGAGGCCCCGCTAGCGGGCCGGAAAGGAGTCAGCGATGGCTGCTGACGACGCCCCGGTCCTGGTACCGGGCACCGGATACATCTACGTCGCCCCGCCGGGCACCGCCCTGCCGGACCTGAGCAAGCCGGGCTTCGACCCGAAGGACAACACCAAGTGGGGCCCCGAGGGCCTGACGTGGAAGTCCATCGGGAACACCTCGCTGGACAACGGCATCGAGATGTCGGTCGACGGCGACGAGCCCGAAGTGCTGGGGAGTTGGCAGAACAAGAGCCTCAAGACCACCGACCCCGGCAAGACCTACGCGGTGTCGATCAACCTGTCCGACTTCACCGCGGAGTCGTACAAGCTCTACTACGGCACCGACAAGGGGCTCGACTCGAAGGGCCTGTTCTCCATCCCGACCAGCCCGGCCGCGCAGAACCGCGCGCTGCTGGTCGCCGCCGTGGACGGCACCAAGGCCGTGGTCTGGCACTACCCGAAGACCAGCATCATCGGCGCGGACTCCGTGACCATGGACCCGGCCGCGCTCGGCGAGATGCCGGTGAAGGCCACCGTCGTGGCCCTCAACCAGTCGACCCCGCTCGGCACCGTGACGCCCGTCTTCGACCTCGACGCCGGACTTCAGTCCGCCGCCTGATCTTCCTCGGCCGGCAGCGTTGGCCGGGCTGGCGGCTGGCCTTTCCGCAGCTCCGCCTGAACCTTGCGGATCGCACGAATCGAGATGATCGTGTCTTCGCTCAGCGACGGAATCCACCGCCTTAGCACCACGCGGAGAACGGTCACCAACCCGGCGGCACCGAGGACAACAGGCGCCAGCCAACCAGGAACCTGCACCACAACTCCCTTGCTCTAAAAGCAGATCGGGAGCTGACCTGTTCTTTGGCAGGCTCGACCCGACCTACCCCAATGGATAAGTCATCAGTCGAGATCTGCCGGTGCAGGTCTCTCGGGTACAACCGCTTGGCCTTCAAGGGCCAAGCAAGAAACCTCTGATGGTTCGGATCGAGTGCTTCCTCACGGGGCACTTCCCGATAACACCGGCTACCGGGTTAGTACCCCTCGTGAGGGCGGGTGCTTGCCGAGCACCCAACGGCGATAGGGGTCCGACTTGCGGGAGTAGCCATCTCCCGCACCCGTAGTTTCCTGATCTACCGTCAGCTCTGTCAAACCACCTGGAGAAAGACCCTCTTGACCACCCTGAACTACGCGGACCTGGACGCCGAGGCGCGCCGGACCGAGCACGGCACCGGCCTGCCCTTCGTCGCCAAGAACGGCAAGAAGATCAAGCTGCGCACCATCGAGACGCTGCCCGGCGCGGACCTGAGCGCCGCGCTCGCGCTGCTGGACCTCGTGCAGTCGAAGAAGGTGTCCAACGAGCGCCGGATCGGCGCGATCTCCGGTCTGCTGGTCGCGGTCGCGTCGCACAAGAAGGCCATGCGGGAGACCGTGGACGCGCTGCCGCTGCCGGAGCAGATGAAGGTTCTTGAGGGGTGGATGGAGCACGCCGCACCGGGGGAAGCCGCGGCCTGATCAGGCTGCTGGACAGCCACGGCGCGGAGATCACCGCCGACCTGCGGCGCTTCTACGGCGTCGATGTCCTGGACTGGTTCCGGGGCCGGCACTCCGCCCGCTACGTCCTCGCCCTGATCGGGACGCTCCCCGACGACTCCGCCACGGTCGCCGCGATGCGCGGGGGCCGCGAGGCCCTGGGCTGGGACGCCGGGACGTACGTCCTGGCGGACCTGGTGGATGCCGTCCAGGCGCTCACCCACGTTCAGGTCGCCAAGGCGGCGAAGAACCCGCGGACGGTCGAGCGGCCGAAGCCGTACCCGCGCCCGTACGCCAAGAAGGCCCGCCGGCCGACCGGCGCCAGCAACCCCTTCTCCGCCGCGCTCCAGCGCGAGGTCGGCGAGGGTGGCGGCCCGGCCGTCGCCGAGCCTCTTTCCCCCCATGCAGAAACGTTCCGCCTTCCGGCGGCCGTGCTCGCGCGCTCCGCCGCGCCTGAGCGGCCCGCGCCGGTCCGACTCACGTAGGAGGTGAGCCTGTGGCCGGTCCCGGCGGCAAGGAAGCCGGGCGCGTGCACGTTCGGGTGCTGCCCGACACCTCGGACTTCCGCCAGCGCCTCAAGCAGTACCTGGAGATGCTGGAGAAGTACACCAAGCTCTCCGTCAAGCTCAACCTCGACACCACGGGCGTCAGCGCCCGACTGCGGGAGCTGACTCAGGACCGCACCACCCGGGTCAACGTCTTCGCCGACACGGCGGAGGCCGCGGCCCGGATCGCCGCCCTGACCCGGGAGCGACGAACCCGGGTCGGTGTCGACGCCGACACCGACCCGGCCGAGGCCCGGGTGCGCGCGTTCACCGGCCGCCGCTGGCGGCTGGGTGTCAACGTCCACCTTGCCCGGGGCGGCGTCGACCGGGTCAAGGGCGGCCTTCGAGAGATCGGTTCGGGGGCCGCCGAGTTCGCCCGCAACTTCGGGCGGCTGTTCACCCTCTCGATCAGCCAGACGGCGTCCGCGCTGGAGGGCATCGGGTCGGGCATCAGCTCGGCCGCCCAGGGCACCCTGGGCATCGCGGCCGGCCTCGCCCAGTCGGCCGCTGCGGCTCTGCCGCTGCTGGTAGCGGTAACCGCCATCGCCTCCTGGGTGACGGTCGTCGCCTCCGGGCTGATCGCCGTCATCGCGCTGGCGGCGCTGCCGGTCCTGCCGATCGGCCTCGCGGCCATCGCGGCGGCCGGCGACATGCGCACCCTCGGCAAGAAGGCCGAGGAGGCGATGCAGGCCGCCAGCGAGGCGCTGAAGCCTGCAACTGCCGCCATCCGCACGGAACTTGGCGGAGCACTACGCGACGTCGTCGGCTGGTACCGCCAGGCCCAGACCGAAGTCAAGGCGTTCTTCGACGCCGGGGCGCAGTTCGTACGCCCCATGGTGGGGTCGATCACCGACTTCGCCGATGTCCTGCTGCCGAAGCTCACGGCAGCGATGTCCACGCCCGGGATGCGGGCGTTCACCGAGCAACTGCCCGTCGCGCTGGTCGCGCTCGGGGCCGCGCTCGGGGACTTCTTCCTCACCCTGTCCAACGGGGGAGCCCAGCTCCAGGTCATCCTGGGCCCGCTGGTCGGCCTGCTCGACGCCTTCCTTCAGGGAGTCGCCTCCCTGGCGGTCGCCTTCGCTCCCGAGATCGCCGCGTCGATCTCGTGGTTCGCGGACACCCTCCGCGATTTTTTCGGCGTCTTCCGGGACAACGCGCAGGCAACTGCCCTGATGATGAGGGTAGTTGACATCGGCCTGCGCGCCCTCGTGATCGCCTTCGCGGTCACGATGGGCGCCTGGGACCTGCTGGCGAGCGGAGCTGTGGCCGCCTGGCACGGCATCCAGGCAGCCTGGGACGGGGTGACCTCCGCCACGGCGTCGGCCTGGTCGTCCGTGAAGTCGTGGACGTCCGATACCTGGTCCTCCGTGAAGTCGTGGACCTCCGAGTCCGCCAGCTCGGCGGCCTCGGCCGTCTCCGGAGCGTGGAGAAACGTTTCCTCTTGGACGGCGTCCACCTGGGCCGACGTGACGTCGTGGACGGCATCGGCCTGGTCGTCGGTGGCCTCCACCACGTCGTCGGCGGCCAGCTCCACGGGCTCGGCCGTCGCCACGGCCTGGCGGAACGTGCGCCAGTGGACCTCCGACGCCTGGGACGCCTGCGTGCGAACCGTTGCCTCGGCCTGGTCGACCATCACCTCCGGGGTGTCCACGGGGATCAGCGAGACGGTCAAGTTCGTCTCAGCACTCCCCGGCCAAATCCTGGGTGCCATAGGCGATTTGGGCCACCTGCTGTACGACAAGGGCAAGTCGGCGATCCAAGGACTGCTCGACGGCATGAAGTCGATCAGCGTCGGCAACGTCGTCTCCGGCATCGTCGGGTCACTCAACCCGTTCAAGGCCAGCGCCGCGGCCCCCGCCGCCGCGCCGCGCTCGCTGGCGGCCACGCCGATGATGCTCGCCGCCATGCCCGCCGCCGCGTACGCGAGCCCGCTGGAGCAGGCACTCCGCCCGGTCACTTCCGAGCTGCGCGGACTGGACAGCTACGGCTACGGCCGCCGCGCCGCCGCGAGCCTGCGCCCCCAGGAAGCTCCCGCGCCCGACCGGGCCCGCTCCGCACCGCAGATCACCGTCAACGCCACCACCAACGCGAATCCCCACGAGATCGGCAAGGCCATCGCGTGGGAGCTGAAGACCTCGGGGAGGTAGCAAGATCGGGGCTCTCTCCCCACCCTTCGTCAGCGACGTCACCGCCCACACCGCCCGGATCTTCTTCGAGAAGAGGCCGGGCGCGTGGACGGACGTCGAAACCACCAACACCGCCACGGGCGCCACCCACTACGACGGCGAAGACCCCGACTGGCCGGGCTCCGCGCTCGTCGGCGACCGGGGCCCGCTGGCGGACGACCCGCCGCTGGAACCGGACACCGAGTACCGGGTCCGCTACCGCGTCACCGGCTCCGACCTGGACCTCTGGTCGGAGCCGGTGACGGTCCGGACGCTGCCGGAACTCCCGCCGCCGGCAGAGCCGGACATCGGCCCGCAGCCCAGCGCCCACAACCCGTACACGGCCGCGCCGTGGACGGCGACGTGGGGCGGGATGCTGCTCGGCGAGGGCTCCACCGTCGTCCTGGAGGAGGTGGGCGGCCTCCTGGACGCGCCCGAAGTACGCACCTCGGATGCCGAGTTGCTTCAGCGCGACGGCCTCACCCCGGGCACCGACTACATGGGCGCCCGCACCGTCACCCTCACCATGCTCGCCCTGGACGACCACGAACTCCCAGCTCTGCTGGCCGCGTTCGCGCCCGGCGGCGCGGAGCGGCCGTTCGAGTTCGCATTCCCCGGCATCGCCGGAGGCCACGGGCGGCTCACGGCCCGGGTGCGCAAGCGCGCTGCCACCGTCGACCGCGACTTCCACGCCGGCCGACGCCGGGTGACGGTCGAGCTGGTGGCCACCGATCCCCGCCTGTACTCCGCCGACGAGGCGCGGGCGACCGTGGCGGTGGCCGTCCCCCGCGAGGGGCATCCCCTCTTCCCGCTGGTCTTCCCCCTCGACCTCGGCAACGGCCCCGGCACCCGGAGCGCACCCGACATCACCAACGCCGGGTCGGTCGACAGCTGGCCGGTCATCCGGCTCACCCCAGCCACCGGCGAGATCCGCGACCCGTCGCTGACCCTCGTCCACAACGGCAACCGCAAGCGGTTCGCCACCCGGGGACTTCGGGTCGGCCGCGGTGACGCCCTGGTGATCGACATGGCCCGCCGCCGGATCACCCTCAACGGCAGCTCCCGCTTCGGGCAGGTCGACCCGACCTCCACCTGGTTCGCCCTCCCGCCCGGGGCGAACACCCTGCAACTCGACGTACTGGAAGGCCCCGAAGGGGTCACGGCGGACGTGCTCTGGCGCTCCGCCTGGATGTAAGGACCCCACCCGCTTTGGCAATTGAACTCCGCGCCCCGCTGTTCGTCCAGCAGGGCCGCTACGACGCGCTCGACCTTCGAACCATGATCGGCGGAACCCGGGGCGCCCACGTCGGCGTCGCCGGACCCACCGCCCTGCTGGTCGAGAAGGTCGACAACCCCACCCCCCGCGTGTCCGTGGCGGCCGGGTCGATCTGGCTCCCGGACGACGTCGCCGTCAGCCACAAGGGGGCCGTGCACTTCGCCAACCTGGACGCCGGCATTCAGCTCCAGTGCTCCACCCCGAAGCCCGGCGAGGCCGCCCGGGTCGACCTGGTCGTGGCCTTCGCCGACCCCGACAGCGCCCCGTCCGGGCCCCTGCTGATGGACATCCGCACCACCGCGGACCAGTACATGCAGTCCGTCGCCTACGCCTCCGACGGCACCCCGTACGCGACCGCCGCGACCGGCGCGGAGGTCACCAGGGAAGGCGCGAAGGGCTGGTCGATCGCAGTCCTGGCCGAGTCGACCCCCGGGGCGAAGGACTGGCCGGTGCCGTCCAACTGCGTGCGCCTGGCCAAGGTGTCCATCGCCCAGACCGGCATCACCGGCATCGAGGACGTCCGCTTCGTCGTCGCCGGGCAACTCGACACCACCCCGCTGCGCCACCTGCGCACCGCCGGGGCCCAGGGCGTGGCCCAGACCGCCGCCGGGGCTCCGGCCGGCAGCCTGGTCTACGACTCGGTCAGCACTGCCCTGCACAAGGTCACCGGAGCCAACACCACCGCGCCGCTGGTGCCGGGGGCGGTGCGCCTCGACATCGCCTACCAGGCCCCGGAGGGGGCGTGGGGAAGTGAGGCGTGGCAGCAGTTCACGGCACCGGCCGCCCCGTACCCGCGGCTGATCACCATCTCCTTCGAGGTGACCTACCGGGGCGACTTCGGCGAAGGTTGGTACACCCCGCTCGTCATCGGCCACGGCGAGCGCCGCCGCGCCGGTCGCCTCCAGTACGTCCGCGCCGGGGACACCCGGGACGTGCGCGGCAGCGCCACCATCCGGGTGCCGGCCGGGACTCCGCTGTCGGCCGCCTCGACCATCGGGTCCGACAACCCCACCGGGTACAACTGCAAGTTGAACGTGGCGTGGACGTCGCAGGCCGATGCCGTGGTGGTCGCTGCCTGATGCCCGAGATACCCGAGTACCGCGTGATCCTCTCCGAGTTCAAGGGCGGCCGACTGCTGGCCGAGCTGCCCGTCTCCGCGATCACCTACCGCTCGATCCTCAACGCCCCCGGCTCCGCGAGCTTCACCGTGCCGCTGGCTGCCGAACCCCTCGCCGGACTCGACTGGTCGCTCGTCTCCCCGTGGCGGATCATCGCCCACGTCCAGCGCGGCAGCCGCGTCCTGTGGGGCGGCCCGCTGCTGGCCTGGTCGGTCGACCTGGCCGCCGAGGAGATGACCCTCGACTGCGTGGGCCTGTGGGAGTACTACCGCCGCAACATCATCAACCTCGGCTATTCCACCGGCACGACCCCGCGCGAGCAGACCACGATCGCCCGCGAGCTGATCCAGCAGTTCGCCGACAACCCCTCGCCGGTCGCCCCCGGCCAGCCCGGCTACTGGGGCAGCAACGGCCCTGGCGCGCTGACCTTCGACCCCGACCTGGACAGCGTGAAGCGCGAGCGCACCTACCCCTGGTTCGAGTGGAAGTCGGTGGGTGAGGCCGTCGAACAGCTCGGCGCGGTCATCAAGGGCTTCGACTTCCGGATCGACCACGACTGGGACGTGGACGCCCGCGTGATCCGCAACCGGATGCGCTGGCTGTACCCGGCGGGTGGCCAGGACACCGGCATCGTGCTGGAGCACGGCACCAACTGCACCGTCACCACCGTCACGTCCGACGGCGACAAGATGTGCACCGAGACCGGCGTCAACGGCGCTGGCGAAGGCTGGAGCCAGCTCAAAAGCTGGTGGTACAACGGCCAGTTGGAGACCGAGGACGGCCGCCGCATCCCGCGCCTGGCCGCCGTCGAGACCAACAACAGCGTGGTGCGGGTCGAGACCCTGACCGCGCAGGCCGAGCGCATGACCGCCGTCGGCGCGTTCCCGATCGTCGTCCCGGAGGTCACCCTCCACCCGGGCGGCGAGTACTCCGTCGCCGAGCTGCGCGTCGGCCACAAGGTCCGCGTCCGCGCCCGCACCGCGAACTGGCCCGGCATCTCCGCCGACTACGTCGTCCAGGAGATCGACACCAAGGTCACCAGAACCGGCGAGGAGACCACCCTCGCCCTCGTCCCCGTCACGATCTTCGAGCGCGTGGACGACTGGGTCCAGGGCCAGTTGGAGCTGACCGCATGACCGTCTACGGCCGCCCCACCCTCGCCGACGAGTTCCAGACCATCGGCACCCGGCTGTCCACGATGGAGCGCACCGCGTCCGCCCTGGGCGCGGTGCTGCCCATGACCCCCTACCGGCCCGGCCTCGACGTCGTCACCACCTGGCGCGCCGCCGCCACCATCCCGACGGCCGGCATCGCCCACCCCGTCATCCGCCTGGACTGCCGCGTCTCCTCCAAGACGGGCGCCACCGTCTGGCTGCGCCTGTTCGACGTCGACAAGGCCCGCGCCGTCACCACCGAATGGAAGTACACCGGCGGCTCGCTCAACAACGGCTGGGTCCGCCTCGACTGGGTCCTGCCGATGGGCGGCGGCCAGCCCGGCGAGTGGCAGCGCCTCCTGCTCCAGGCCAGGACCGACATTGCCGGAGGCGGCACCGTCGACCCCGGCGTGGCCATGGCCCTCCCGATCAACCAGGCACCCACCGCCACCGAGGCCGGCACCTGGACCGCCGTGCCGATCCCGCCCGGCTACGCCTGACCCCTCGACCTCGCGGGGGCACCTACTCACGTGAGTAGGTGCCCCCGCCGCACGCCCGAAAGGACCCTGCTCCATCTCCCGCGAAGCAGTCATCACCGAAGCCCTGAAGTGGGCCGACCAGAACTACCGGGGCGGCCTCAGCCCCTCGGGGAAGTACTACGACACCCCGTTCGGGAAGTGGTACGCCCCAGGCTTCAACCACGAGCCCTTCTGCGACATGTTCGTCTCCTGGTGCGCCGACAAGGGCGGCGAAGCCGCGGCCGTCGGCCGGTTCGCCTACTGTCCCTCGCACGTCCAGTTCTTCCGCAACAAGGGCCGGTGGCACGGCAGTTCCGCTGCGTTCAAGCGCGGCGACATCATCTTCTTCAGCTGGGACGGCGGTCCGACTGCTGACCACGTCGGCATCGTCCTGGAGGACTCCGCCCCCGGCCAGAGCGTGAAGACCGTGGAAGGCAACACCGCCCGGACCTCGGGCGCGGGCCAGGGCTCCGGCGGATGCGTCGCACGCAAGGTCCGCCCCCGCTCCAGCGTCCTGGGCGTCGGCCGCCCCGCCTACTCCACCAACGGCGGCACCGGCACCTCTACTCCGCCGACCGGCCAGGCCGTCACCATCAACGGCAAGCCCTACGGCCCCGGCGCGGTCGGCGACCACGTCACCGTGATGGGCCGCGCCCTCGTCCGCGCGGGCTGCTCCCGCTACAAGGAGGGCCCCGGCCCGGTCTGGGGCAGCGCGGACACCGAGAGCTTCCGCGCCTGGCAGCTCAAGCTCGGCGACGCCGCCGACGCCGACGGCATCCCCGGCCCGAAGCAGCTCGCCCGCCTGCTCGCCGAGTTCGGCACCACCCCCGCGCCGCAGCCGCCGGCCACCCGGCGCTTCACCGTCCGCCAGGGCATGACCCTGGGCGGCATCGCGCTGGCGCTCGGTACCACCGTGGCCGGACTGCTCTCGCTGAACCCGCAGATCCGCGACGCCGACCGGATCACCGAGGGCCAGCAGATCAGCGTCCCCAACCAGGCCCAGGCCGCCACCCCGGCCACCCCCGAGGTGCCGACCGCTCCCGACCCGGTGGAGAGCACTCCGGCCGAGCACGCCCCCGTTGCGGAGCCGGAGGTGCCGGCCGTCGAGCAGCGGCTCTACACCGTCGTCCCCGGTGACAACCTCTGGACCATCGCGGGCGCCCACCGCGTCACCCTGGAATCCCTGATCGCCGCGAACCCGGCCACTGCCGCGAACCCGGATCTGATCTTCCCCGGCCAGCAGCTCGTGATCCCCGACGCTGCCACCGCTCCGGCCCCGGCCCCCGCGCCGTGCGCCGTCGGGGTGCCCGTCCCGGAGCCGGTGGCGCCCAGCGAGCCGACCGCCCCGACCGCCGAGGCGTCCGCTCCGGTGGAGGAACCGGCCGCCCCGCTGCCGGCCACCGACGAGCCGACCGCCCCGAGCACCGGTTACTCGAACGACCTTCCCGGCTGGATCGAGGAGGCGCGGGACATCCTGCGCGTGAACGGCGACCTGGTCCCCAGCGCCGAGGCGATCGAGCACCGCGCCATGGTCGAGTCCAGCGGCAACCCCCGCGCCGAGAACCACTGGGACAGCAACGAGGCGCTGTACGGCGGGACTTACGGGCTGCTCCAGACCATCCGCCCGACCTTCGACGCCTACTCGCTGCCCGGTCACCGCGACATCCTCGACCCGGTGGACTCGATCATCGCCGGGGTCCGCTACGCGAACGCGACCTACGGTTCGTTCGAGTCGATCGCCTGGAACGAAGGCGGCTACTGATGCCCGACGAGAACGAGCACCTGGGCGGCGTGGTGATCGGCCCGAGGGAGATCTACGACCAGTTGGTGGGCGTCCGGGAGGACGTCCGCTCGCTGGCCCAGAGCAGCGACGCCGTGGACAAGACCCTCCGCGACCACGAAGACCGCGTCCGCGCGCTTGAGGTCTGGCGCTACGGCGTCGTGGCCTCCGGCCTCGCGGGCGGCACCGCGCTGATCACTGACGTCGTCGTACGCCTGAAGGGCTGAACACCATCGACAACCTGAAGAACTGGATCACTGACAACCCCGTGCGGGCGCGCTCGGCCGTCGTCGCGGTGCTGACCGTGCTCGGCACCGTCGTGCCGAAGCTCGCCGGGATCGAGAGCAACGAGGCCGTGGTCGGCCTGCTGCTTGCGGTCGCCGCGATGGCCGGCGGCCACTCCGCGGGTAAGCGCGTGGTCACCCACGCCACCGACGCCGCCAACAGCGAGGCGGCCCGCGCCGAAGCGCTCGCCGAGTGCTGCGCGTGCCCGCACGCCGAAATCGCCGAGCCCACCGCGCTCGGAGACGAGATGAAGGCCAAGCGGTAACCCAGGCCCCGGCCTGCCTTCGGGCGGGTCGGGGCCTTTTCTCGTCGCGGCCGGCACCCGTGGTGGAATGGGAGTGAGGCACCGTTGGTTGCACAACGGTCCCCGATCGGAGCGAGAGGACCCCATGCCCCCACAGAAGAAGTCGGCCGCTGACTGGCGCGACGTGCCCGGAGCCCAGGACATCTGGGACAAGGCGCTACCCCTTGTAGCGGTTGCACGGCGGGAGAAGGACTACGGGCCCCTTGCGACGGAGGCGTTCAAGACCACGCTTCTGTTCAAGAACCGCGAGGGTCTGCCCGACCTTCGGCGGGCCAGCCATCAAGCGAAACGGTGGATGTCCGATCTGCTGGACGCCGCCGGGCTGAAGCCGGTGCCTGGCGACTCCAATGAACGGCGGGAGCAGTTGGCCGCCGAGCGCGACGCCATCCTGCAAGGCGTTCGGGCCGCCATGAACCCGATCCGAGTCCGCTTCGTGCGGAGCATGGACGACGACCCCGCCGAGCGAGCGCGGCGGTTCCCTGATCTGCCCGACTCGGTGGCGATCTTCGCTTACTACCGGATCGTCCCGAGGGCCCAGAGCGAGGTCCGCGCGGAGACCTACCAGCGCCGCACAGCGCAGCAGCACGTCGGAGCAGCCTTGCTCAGTGCCGATGGGGGGATCTCGCAGGAGAACTGCGTCGAAGCCGTCCACGGACTACACCGCCTCGCCACTGCGCTCTCCCCGTCCTCCTTCGAAGGGCTCGACCCGAGCGCCGCGGACCAACTCCGCCAGGAACTCCGCGAGACCGCCGTCGTGCTGCTCGACCTCGACAACAAGCTGGGCTGAGCCCGGCACCAGGCCCCGTCTTCCCCGGCCAGGGAGGGCGGGGCCTTGTCGTGTTTCCGCACCGTGTTAACCGCACCGGCTCAACCCCGGTGACCACGGAGAGAGGAGACACGAGTGCACGGCATAGCCCTGATCGGCCGGGCGAGATCCGGCAAGGACACGGCGGCCGGCCTGCTGCGGGAGTACGGGTTCACCCGGCTCGCGCTGGCCGACCCGCTGAAGCGCATGGCGTACGACGTCGACCCGGTGGTGGGCTTCGAGCTGCTGGGCGTTCAAGCCCCGACGCCCGTCCACCTGGCCGAGGCGGTGGACCGCTACGGCTGGGAGGCCGTGAAGGACCGGTTCCCGGAGGCGAGACGCTTCCTCCAGCGGCTCGGCACCGAAGGCATCCGACGCCACGTCACCGCGGACTTCTGGATCAAGCAGGTTCGCCGGGCCGCCGCCGCGATCGGTGGGCCGGTCGTGGTGACCGACGTCCGCTTCTTGAACGAGGTGAACACGCTGCGGAAGGCGGGCCTCGCCGTCTGGTTCATCGACCGGGGCGGGGCCGACGGCGACCACCCGAGCGAGCAGCTCGGGGCCGAGCATGCCGACCGCGTCGTCCCGAACATCGGCTCGCTCTCCGACTTCCACGCCCGAATCCGCGAAGCCCTGGAGGCTGGATGACCCTGTGCGACCGCGCCCGGGTGAGCTGCCAAACTGCTCGGAACCGCTACCGTGCAGCGCGCGAATGCATTGCATTGCGCTGCACAAATGCATTGCAATAAGGCCATTTCTTCCGCATCCAGGCGCTTCACTTTGACCCGGCAGCAAGGGCCAAAAGGGTGACACTCTTTTGGCCCTTGAGGGTGTGGAAGTTGCGACGTTTCATGTTTTAGACACTACATGTCAGGTGCATGACAAAAGCGCCCCTGACCTGCATCTTGTGGATGATATATAACTTCCCATGAGAACTTTGCCTTTTGGCTTCCACCTCTGGATCGCCCCTCGCTTCATAGTGCAAATCCGAACCCGCTTGCGATCGGAAACGCGCTGTGGCGGTGCATGTTTGATGATTCATCAGAAGTGGCGGTACCCTCGATCCAAGCGAGACGGACCGCCCCCCTGCATGGGGGCGGTCCGCGTTTCCTCGCACTCTCGGAAAGAGTTGGAAGAGGTTCAATCATGGCACACCCCCAGTCGTCATCTCCTGGCGACGCCCCACTCGACCGCCCCGTGACGTGGCGGGATGCGCTGGTCTATGGTCACGGCACGTTGACCGCCACGTCCCTCCATCTCCAGGTCGGCTGGCCGACCTCGGCGGCTGCAGCGGTCGGCCTGTCCGGTGTGGTGACGTGGGAGCTGCTGCGGCGTAGGCCGCGCGGCGACGCTTGAAGCTACGAAAGAACGAATGAAAGAACGACGGGGAAGGTAAGTAAGTAAATCCCTAGGGCCGCTGACCTGCGGTTTCATGGAGTCATTTAGTTACTTATCTTCCCGGCGTCAGCCCCGACCGTCCTTCGGATGGTCGGGGCTTTTGCATGCCCAAACGAGAGAGGAACGCATGTCCGAAGGCGTCCGTACGGTCCACCAGCGGGGTTCCCGCTACTACGTCCACCCCGTCAGCTCCGAGCTGGCCCCCTCGGTCACCTCCATCTTGAACATGGAGGCGAAGCCCTTCCTTCAGGACTGGTCGGCCGGCATGGCGGCCGAAGCCGCGGTGACCGACCTGGAGGTCGTCCAGCGCATCGCCGCGCGTGACCGCCAGGCCGCCGTCGACTTCCTGAAGTACGCGGCCAAGCGCTACACCAAGCTCCGGGCCGACGTCGGCTCGCTGGTGCACGACTACTTCGAGCTGCGCCTTCGCGGGGAAGAGGTGCCGTACCCGCACCACGACGTCGAGCCGTACGTCCCGGCGATCGAGTCGTGGCTCGACCGCTACCAGCCGGAGCTGCTGCACGCGGAAGACGTCGCCTGGTCGCGGGAGCACGGCTATGCCGGGTCGTTCGACTTCATGGTGAAGATCAACGGTAGGACGATCCTCGGCGACCTGAAGACCAGCAAGTCTGTGTACCTGTCGGTCTCCTACCAGCTCGCGGCCTACGCCCACGCGGACGACCTGATCACGGTGGACCGAAAGATCATCCCGTTCCCGAAGGTCGACGCCGGGGCGGTGCTGCATGTCACCCCGGCCCGCGCCGAGTTCCGCCCCGTGACGATCGACCGGCCGGTCTTCGACCGCTTCCTGACCCTGCGCCAGCGCTTCGCCGACGACCGCGCCTCGGACGCCGGGATCATCGGCCGCGTCGCCTGGAAGCACGAGGCCGGCCACCTGACCGGCACCGCCCGCCGCGCCGCCTGACCCGGCTGTTAACCGCCCCCGCTCAACAGCAGTGCACACGGCGGACCGCCCGGTTCGCCGGTCCCGAGAGAACAGAGAGACCTTGAGCAGCGCACTCGACAACATCTTCGCCAGCGACCCCGAGCTGGCGGAGCGCGCGGAGCGCGCCGAAGCCGCGGCCCGCCCGGACCTGGCCGGTGTCTTCCGCAACTACGAGGCCGACCCCGACGGCGGCTTCCCGATCGCCCAGCACCAGTGGATGGTGACCACCGCACTGCCGGCCACCGCCGAGGCCGTGGCCGAGCTGCTGGGCGGCACCCCGTACGAGCGGGAGACCGAGGCCGAGGACGCCATGGCGGTCAAGACCGACGCCGACCGGGTGGAGGTCGTCATCGACGGCCCCGCTGCCGTGAGGATGGACTTCAAGCAGTGGGTGAACGGCAAGCTCGCCCACCACTGCGACACCCGCACCTTCCTGTCGCCGCCGGAGGACGTCGGCGTGCCGTGCCGCTGCCCCGGCACCATCGCCGAGCTGAAGGACCGGGCGAAGGCGGAGCGCGGCCCGAAGCCGAGCATCGAGATCGACTTCACCCTGCCCCACGCTCTGGAGCTGGGCCGCTTCCGCTACAAGTCGTCGGGCTGGTCGCTGATCCCCGAACTCCCGGCGCTGAAGGGCGCGCTGGCCAAGTCCGCGGGCCCGTCGCTGGCCCATCTGATCAACGAGCGGGTGCAGTACCACTCGAAGGCCGGCCGCGACGTCGACTACCAGATGGCCAAGGTGAAGGTGGTCAAGCCGTACGGCGATGCGATCACCGACACCCCGGCCACGGCCATTGAGGAGGAGCCGCCGTTCTAGCCGGCGCTTCACCCACCACGAGCACCACCAGCGGGGCCGGTCCTTCGGGGCCGGTCCCGCTCCCGTTTCCCGGAGAGAGAACCCCGTGCACACCCCGACCTACGCGGAGCCGACCCCGGCCCGCCTGATCAACCCGCTGGCCGCCACCGACCGCGCGCAGGAGATCATGCGCTCCGCGTTCCGCGACACCCCGCGCCGCTCGCAGAGCGGCACCCGCAACTCGCAGGCCAAGCTGACCGAGCGCAAGGTCGCCGCGATCCGCCGCGCCGCCGACCTGGGCGCCAACCTCGCCGCGCTGGCCGAGGCGTTCGGCATCAGCGAACGGACCTGCCGGCACATCGCCGACCGGACGTCCTGGTCGCACCTGCCCGAGCAGGGCTGAGCCGATGAACGACACCACGACGCCGCTGTGGCGGATACCGCCCGACCAGCGCCGGACCGCCCTGCACGCCCGCACCCGGGCGCTGGCCGCCGAAGGCGCCCACCCGCGCCGACTGCTGCGCGCCTCCGACGCAGCCCACACCGTCGACTTCCGCGAGGCCCGGCCGCCGGAGGAGACGTGACCTACCGCATCGGGCTGGGCATCGCCCCCGCGCTCGGCGACCTGCGCCGTGCCGGTCCCGGTGACCGGCTGCTGTTCCTGTACGACGCCCGCCAGCGCCCCGACTTCTCCCGCTACTGGGAGGCCGCCGGCCTGGCTGTCTTCCGGGGCGCGGCCCTCGCGGTGGTGACCGCCTAGTGGCCAACCGCAACAAGGTGAAGGGCACCGGCTGGGAGACCGCGGTGGCCGACTACCTGAACCAACAGCTCGGCCAGTACCGGGAGGCGTGGAAGGACGGCGACCGCTCGGTCCGCTGGAAGGACCCCACCGACCCGGACAACATCCGCCGCAACGTCCAAGAGGGCGCGGCCGACATCGGCGACCTCGCGGTGCATCCGTTCGCCGGGGAGTGCAAGGCCGAGAAGTCGTACGACCTCGCCTCGTACGTCCGCCAGGCCGAGGCCGAGGCCGTCAACGCCGGGATGCCGTTCGGCGTCGCCTACGTGAAGCGCCCCCGGGCGAAGACCGAGGACGGATACGCCGTCACGTCCATCCGCACGCACGCCGCGATCGTCCGCGCTCTGCGGGAGGCCGGTTACTGAAGAGAGGAGCAGGGCAGTGCGCATGCAGGAGATCCTGGACCGCCTGGAGGAACGGCGGGACTACCAGGCGGGCGAGTGGGTAGCGCGCTGCCCGGCCCACGACGACGGGAAGCCGTCGCTGTGGATCAACCTGAAGACGTCCGGCATGGTGGGCCTGGCCTGCCGCGCTGGGTGCGCCTTCGAGGACATCGTCGCCGCGATCGGCCTGCTGCCGAGGCACCTGTTCAACGTCGACCCCGAGGGCCTAGCGGCCGTCGCCGAGGCCCGGCCGGAGCCGGTGAGCCCGTTTCTGACGGCGGGCCTGCGGGTGTGGCTGGACAGCCTGTCGGCCGGTGAGGAGGACGCGGCCCCGGCCACGTCCTACGCGCAGAAACGTTTCGCCTTGTCGGCGGCCGAACAGGACCGGTTGGGCCTGCGCTGGTGGCCTGGCCCGCAACCGTGCCCCGAGTGGGTTCCGACTTCGTTCGTCCGGTATCCCCGCCTCGTCGTGCCGATGGCCGACTTCGCGGGAGTGGCCAGGGGCGCCCAGGGCCGGGACCTCTCGGGGCGCTGCCCCGGCCGGTGGATCTCGCTCGCCAACCCCGACGGGTTCGAGTGGCAGCGCTACGGCGTGTTCCCCGGCCCCGACCCGGGCGCGCCGTGGGTGGTGGCCGAGGGCCTGTCGGACCCGCTGGCCGTCGTCGCCGACGGCTACAGCGCCGTGGGCGTGCGCGGGGCCGCGCTGCTCAACAACGACTCGCCGACCCTCGACGCGCTGGCCGCCGGACTGGCCGGCCGCGACGTGCGGGTGTGCGGCGACAACGACCGCTCCGGGCGTGAGTTCGCCCGCACCATCCTCACCGCCCTTCACCAACGGGGCTTGCAAGCAAGGCAGTTGAACATTCCTGCCGCATTCAAGGACTACGCAGCATGGAGATCTGAGCGGTGCCGTACGCAATAGACAGCCTGACCGTCCACTTCGCCCCGGAATCGGTGGCGCTGACGCTGCCGCCGGCCGACGCGGTGGCGGCCTACCGAGCGGCGGCATCCCGGTACGGGGCGAGCGACATCGTCAACGCCCACGCGCTGGTGCAGTACACCAAGGGCGGCATCAAGTACGCCGACGGCGTCGGGTTCCACGTCTGGGCGGGGACGCACTGGGTGCGCTCGGAGGTGCTGGTACGCCAGGCCGCCCACGATCTCGGCGCGGCGATGGTCGAGACCCTGGCCAGGGAGAAGGCCATCATCCGCGAGGCCCTGGCGCTGAAGCTCGCCGGGGACGCGCTGGAGGCCGAGTACGAGAAGCAGGTGCAGGCGCTCCCGCTGGCCAAGGCCGCGAAGGGCTTCACCATGGCGCGGCGGATTGACGACCTGATGCGCGAGCTGGCGTCGGTGCGCGGGGTGAACTGCTCGGTGGACGACTTCGACCACCAGCCGCACCTGCTGTCGTTCGCCAATGGGACCGTGGACCTACGCACCGGCCGCCTCCAGCCGCACGACCCAGCGGACATGCTGACCAAGTCGCTGCCGTGGAACTACAACCCGCAGGCGACGGCTCCGCGCTGGCTGCGGTTCCTGGACGAGGTGTTTCCCAACGAGCCGACGATGCCCGCCTACATCCACCGCCTGTGCGGGTACGGCATCACGGGCAGCACCGCGGAGCAGGCGTTCGCCGTGCTGGTCGGTGTCGGCGCGAACGGCAAGTCGGTGTTCCTGGACACCTTGTCGTACGTCTTCGACGCGCTGTCCGAGACCACCCGCTTCGAGACGTTCGAGGACCGGGGCAGCTCGATCCCCGCCGACCTGGCCGCGCTGCGCGGGGCCCGGATGGTGATGGCCAGCGAGGGCGAGGCCGGGAAGCCGATGAGCGAGTCCGTGCTCAAACGCGCCACCGGCAGCGACAAGCTGACGGCGCGTTTCATGAGGGAGAACTTCTTCACCTACCAGCCGACTTTCCTCCTGTGGCTGGCCTCCAACCACACCCCGGCCTTCCGCTCGCAGGATGCCGGCCTGTGGCGGCGCGTGAAGTTGATCAAGTTCGACCGCTTCTTCAAGCCGGACGAGCGGGACCACTCGATCTTCGAGACGTTGCGCGGGGAGGCCGAGGGCATCGCCGCGTGGGCGGTCGCCGGGGCGGTCGCCTGGTACGCCGAGGGCCTGAAGGAGCCCGACTGCATCAAGACCGCGACCTCCAACTTCAAGGAGAACTCGGACGCGCTGGCGGAGTTCCTGACGGACGTCCTGGTGAAGGTCGACAGCGACAAGAGCCACGTCCCCAGCCAGGACGCATACACGGCGTACCGCGACTGGTGCGAGGCCCAGGGCGAGAAGGCGTGGACCCGCCGCGGCTTCATCTCCGCGCTGGACGAGCGCGGTATCCGCCAGCACCGCATGACGAAGGGCCGGGTGCTGCTGGGCGTCCGCTTCGCCGACCAGCCGGCCGCCGGGCCGGGCGTCTTCGACACCACCACCGACTACTAGGAAGCGAGCACATGCGGGTACACCCGTACCGACTGGCCGGAGAGCCCGTCGAGATCAAGGTCCCCGAACGGGCGGCCGACCTGCGGGAGTTCCGCACCTGGTGGACCGCCCACGCGGCGGCCGGCACCCTGCTCGGCTTCGACACCGAGACCACCGGCCTGGCGTGGACGGACCGAATACGCCTCGTCCAGCTCGGCGACACCCACACCGCGTGGGTGATCCCCGTCGAACTCGGCGACCCGTTCCGCTCGGCCGCGATCGAAGCCCTGGCCACGCTGCCCAACCTCGTCGCGCACAACCTGAGCTTCGACGCGCTGAAGGTCGACACCGAGTTCGGCATCCGGCTCGAAGACCTCTACCCGCGCGCCCAGGACTCCCGGGTCGCCGCCCACCTCCTCGACAGCCGCCACGACTACGAAGGCGGCGTCGGCCTGAGCCTCAAGCCGCTCTCGGCCTGGTACGTCGACCCCACCGCGCCCGACACCCAGGGCGACCTGACCCGGGTTTTCAACGGGCTAGGGCTGACCAAGGCGACCGGGTGGGCGGGCATCAGCCTGTCGCACCCCACGTTCGAGCTGTACGCCGGTCTCGACGCCTTGCTCGCCGCCCGGCTGCTGCCCAAGCTGCTGGAGCGGTACAAGGCGGAGGGCCTGCGCTCGGCGCTGCTGCCCTACGAGCATCAGCTCGCCCTGGTGTGCGCCAAGCTCCAGCGCACCGGGATGCTGGTCGACCCGGGCTACACCAAGGGCCTGGTCGGCCGCCTCGCGGACGAGAAGAAGTGGTTCTCCGACATCGCCGCCCGCTTCGGCGTGGACTCGGTGAACAGCCCCGACCAGGTGGCCGGCGCGCTGCTCGGGATGGGCGAGCTGCTGACGGAAAAGACGGACAGCGGCGCGCTGTCGGTCGCCAAGGAAGTGCTTCTGCCGCTGGCCGACCTCGACCAGGACTGGAAGCGCCTCGGGATGCGCGAGCCCAACCAGCTCGCGGACGCCGTCCTGCGGGCGAAGCGCGCGGGCAAGTGGTCGACCAGCTATGCCCAGGCGATGCTGGACAACCGCGACAGCGGCGACCGCATCCACCCGAAGATCAACCCGCTGGGCGCCCAGACCGGACGCGCCTCGCACTCCGACCCCGCGATGGCCCAACTCCCCTCCCACGGGTGGGAGATCCGCCGCGCCGTGGTCGCCGAGCCCGGGAACGTGTACTTCAGCGTCGACCAGCAGGCGGTCGAGCTGCGAGTGCTGGCCGCGCTGTCCGGCGAGTCCCGGATGATCCGGGCCATCGCCTCGGGCGCGGATCTGCACGGGTTCGCCGCCGAGATGATGTTCGGCACCGGCTACACGAAGGCCCAGCGCACCCTGGCGAAGATTGCCGGATTGGGCACCGCCTACCAGGGCGGGGCCGCGACGCTGGCCAAGCAGACCGGCCAGCCGGTGGACGTCATGCGCGACACCCTCCAGCGCTACAGCCGGGCGTTCCCCGGCATCAAGCGGTGGGCGCGGAAGATGCAGCGCACAGCCCTGGCGGAGAAGTGCACGATGACCACCGTCACCGGCCGGCGGCTGCACCTGGACCGGGACAAGCTCTACAAGTCGGTGGCGTACGCCTGCCAGTCGACCGCCCGCGACACGATGGGGCAGGCGTTGATCACGATGGACAAGCAGGGCCTCACCCCGTACCTGACCATGTGGGTGCACGACGAGGTGGTGGGCACCGCCCCGAAGAAGGAGGCCGCGGACGTCGCCCGCGCGTGCGCCGAGGCCATGAAGATGAACCTGCTCGGGGTGCCGCTGGACACCGATGCCGAGGTCTACGGCCCGAGCTGGGCCGACGGCTACGGCCTGCCGGAGGAGTGGGCCTATGCAGCGTGAGCCGGAGAGCGCGCACACCCAGTTCTGCGAGGTGTGCGACGACGAGAAACCCCTCGGCCAGTTCGGCAGGCGCAAGCGCGCGCCCACCGGGCGGGCGAACGTCTGCCGGCCGTGCGTGAAGGCCGCCAACCACAAGGCCAGCCGCGACCCGGTGGTCATCCGTAAGCGCCGTGACACCCGGCTCCGCCGGGTCTACGGGATCACGCTGGCCGACTACGAGCGGATGGGCCGTCAGCAGCGCTGGCGGTGCGCGATCTGCGGGCAGAAGGCTGCCGTCGGCGACCGATTGGTGGTCGACCACGACCACGACAAGCCGCACGGGCAGGCCGTCCGCCGCCTGCTGTGCCGGGGCGAGAACAGCGCGCTCGGTCATTTCGGCGATTCTCCTTGTCGACTCGACAAGGGCGCCGAGTATTTGCGGAGCCATGGGAAGTGAAGCCGGTCACACATTTCATTAACTCTGCGTGAGAGTTGCTGGTGAATGCGCTACTAGGGACCTCTTCCTTGAGGAAAAGGTCCCGCTTGATCAATTGCGAAGGTCACGCCTGTTTCCTAAAGTTCAGGTAAAGCACACCTGAAGGTGGCCATTCAGAAGCGAAGGAGCCGGAATGAGCAGCGGAGGCTGGGCCCGCACCGCGGGCCGTCGTCGGCTGCTCGCGCGCCTCGCGGTCGCCCGGAGGGTCATTGCCCAAACCATCAGCCGCACGGCGGTCGTGATGGTCTTTCAGGCCATGGGTGTCACTTGCCAGGGGTCTTCCGACCCGCACGAGCGCACCGAGCGCGAGGACGATCAAGATTTATTCTGGGAGGCCCTGCGCACCTTAGCGGACACCCATACCCACCGGGCCGTTAGTCCCGAGTGGGCCCGCGCCGGATACCGGCGCCTGCCCGACTTCCACCTTGCTCATCACATGGCTCTTTATACCCGCACCCTCGCGCTGGCCGACCACCGGCCCCGCCGGAGTGCACCCGAAGCCTAATTCCATCGACCGCCCAGGCGGTTTTCCCTAGGCCCCTGCCGACCGGCTCACGTCCACGGCAGGGGCCTCTTTGCGCCCCGATCCGGCTGCCCGCCGGACGGGGCTTTTTCACGCCCTGCGCACCGCGCCGCGCCGCGATGAGTCGCGCCCCTCTATCTGATCTGTACACGTCAAGGAATACTCATGCCTTCCCCCTGCATCCCCTCCTCGCTGATCCGCCAGGCCCAGACCCCGAAGCCCCTGCCCGCCCTGACCGGCGTGGGCAAGCTCGACCGGGGTCGGGTCGCCACGGAGGAGATCCTGAACGACCTGGAAGGCATCGCCCGTTCCGTCTCCCGCAAGCGCGCCGCCCAGATGGAGGGCGACAGCCACCAGGCCGCCCAGGACATCGCCCAGGAGATGCGGCTGAGCTTCTGGCGCGCCATCCACTCGTGGGACGTCGACGGCAAGAACACCGCCGAGTTCACCTCCTACGCCTTCCAACGGGCCAAGCTGGACGGTCGGGCCGCCGCCACCCGCGAGGCTGCCCCCGGCTCGGCCCGCGACGCCGCCGCCTCCTTCATGGGTGCGCTCGCCCGCACGAACGGCGACTTCGCCGCCGCGAAGAAGGAACTGACCGGCCACCCCGATTCGAAGCGGCGGTTCTCGCCCGAGCAGGCCGACCTGGTCGCCGCGGCCTTCGCCCGCCCCGTGCCGGTCGACAGCGTCCCGGAGCACATCCTCGACGCCTCGACCGCGCAGGACCCGGACCGCCTAGGAGCTGTCCGGCCGATCATGTGACTCGCTAGGCTCCCAGTCGCCTGGAAGGGGTGACTGCAGTGGTGATGGCTCGTGAGACTGCCGTTGC
>NZ_JBIVNB010000011.1:208973-285511 GCF_044753345.1 Kitasatospora sp. NPDC088391 | reverse complement strand
GGGGGGGCCCCCCCCCCGCCCCACCCCCTTTGGGGTTTTTTTTTGTCGCTCGGCCGCGGCCCCCCGCGGGGGGGCCCCCGCCCCCCCCCGGGGGCCGGGGCCCCCCCCCCCCCCCCCCCGGGCCGGTGGTGACGCCGTATGGGCTGACGGGCGGTCAGGCCCGGTGCACCGTGATGGTGGTCCAGGCGCCGACGTGGATGCGGTCGCCGTCCTGCAGCGGGATCGCGGTGTGCGGCGGCAGCGCGTCCGGGCTGCCGTTCAGCGTGGTGCCGTTGGTGGAGTCCTGGTCGACCACCGCCCAGCTGCCGTCCGGCTGTTCGGCCAGCAGGGCGTGCTGGTGCGAGGCCCCCGGGTCCTCGGGGGAGACCGACAGGTCGATCTCCGGGACGGTGCCGCGCTGCTGGCTGCGCCGGCCGATCCGGAGCTGGCCGCGGCCGGTCAGCGGAACCCGCCGCTCGTTGCCGTAGGGCGGGAAGTACAGGCCGGACGCCTCCGGCCCGCTGCGGGCCATCATGTCCTCGAAGTACGCGCGGTCGGCGGCCACCACCGCGTACCAGGTGGCGCGCTGCGGCGCGGCCGGCGGCTGCCCGTGCTGCCCGCCCGGGCCCGGCTGTCCGGGCTGCCCCGGCTGTGCGCCCGGCGGGGAGAGCCGGAACGAGGTGCCGAACTCCTCGCCGCCGGGCTGCTGCTGCGGCGCGGACGGCTCGGCGTAGACCGGGCCGGTGCGTTCGTAGTCGACGTCCGGGAACGCGGCGGCCGGGCCCTTGTCGAAGGACGGTGCGGACGGGTAGGCGGGCGGCGGCGGGGGAGCGGCCGGTCCGGGCGCGGCCGGCGGGAAGCCGGGGCGCTCGTACGGCGACTGCGACTGCGGCTGCGCCGGGGGCGGCTGGGGCGGCTCGTACGGCGACTGCGGCGGCCGGCGCGGTTCGAACGCCGAGGGTGCCTGGGGCGCGGCCGGCGGCGCGGCGGGCGGGGCCGCCGAGGCCGGGGGAGCGGGCGGCTGGGGGCTCGGCGGCGGGAAGCCGTAGCCCTGCGGCAGGCCCGCGGCGGGGGCCGGGCCCGGCGGGCGGGCCGTGGTGGCGAGGTTGTAGTCATAGCCGCACTCCTCGCAGTACCGGCCGGTCTGCGGGCTGCGGCAGATCGGGCAGTTCGCCAGCGCGCCGGTGGGCGGCGGGGGCGGGGGCGGCGGGGCGCCGTACGGGCCGCCGGGCTGCGGCGCGCCGGGGCCGGTGGGCGTGCCGGCCGGCGGGGTCGGGGTGCGGCGGGGCTCGAAGTAGCCGCCGCCGGTCGGGGTGCCGGACGGCGGGGTGCTGCCCGGTCCGGCGGGCGGGTAGGCGCCGGGGTAGGGCGGGGCGGCCGGCGGCGCGGCGGGCGCGCCGGGGCCGGCGGCCCGGTCCGGGCCGCCGGGGAAGCCCGGGATGGCCAGGCCGGGCGGCGGGGTCATGGGGAATCCGCAGTAGTCGCACCAGTCCTCGGCCTGCGACTCGTGTCCCCTAGGGCAGATCGGCATCAGGTCCCCACTCCAGCAGGTTCGGGTCCGGCGGGTGTCCGGCTCACTTCTTCACGCGCACGGTCTTCGTGGACCGGGTCTCGAGGGTCATCGAGTCGGCCTCGCTCACGTTCTTACGGAACCGAACGGTACCCTCCCGCTCGTCGACCACGTCCACCACCTTCCGCAGCAGCTTGAGGGTGCCCTCGTTGCCGCTGGCGTGGGCGAGCTTCACGGCGGCGCCCAGCTTGGCGGTGGCGCGGTCGAGGTCGCCCGACCGGTGGGCCTCCAGGCCGTCCCGGATCGAGTCGGCCAGCTCGGCCTGACCGGTGTAGTGCGCGACCTGGGCGTTCAGCCGGGTCGAGGAGGCCAGGTCGTCGGTCCACACGGCGCGGACCAGGCCCTGGCCGAGCACCTCGGCGGTGCCGTCGGGGTGCGGCAGCACCAGGCTGATCCGGGCGGCCAGCATCTCGTTGCCGACGGCCGCGGCCGGGACCTCCACGCACACGTGGTAGTCGCGGGACTCGTCGCCCCAGGAACCCGTCGGGTAGTCCCCGGCGCGCGGCCCCGCCTCGGTCCGGCGCCCGGTGAGGTCGGCGACGTCGGGGGCGACCTGCTTGACGTACTTCACCTGCGCGCCCACCGGCGTCCAGACCCGCAGCGCCACGTCGGCGACCTGCTTGCCCATCGCGGTGGTCATCATCGAGCGGAAGTCCTCGGCCAGGCCGGAGGACTCGGCGACGATGTCGACGGTGCCCAGCAGGGCGTCGGATATCCGGCGCAGCTCGGCGACCTCCCAGTCGGTGCCGACGCCGCGGCAGTCGGCGGTGAAGTACCCGGCGGCGGAGTCCAGGGCGCGCTGCAGGTCGGCGGGCTTCTCGTGCTCGTTGCGGCCGTCGGTGAGCAGGATGGCGTGCCGGATCGTCGCCTCCGGGCGGGAGTCGAACAGCTGCCGGGCCTTGGTGACCCAGGTGCCGATCGCGGTGCCGCCGTTGGGGCGGAGCCGGCGCAGCGCGTCCTTGGCGTGCGCGCGGGTGTCCCGGCCGGCGACGGCGAGCCGGCCGTTGCCGGGGTAGATGTCGCCGGCCTCGTGGGTGCCGGCCACCACCGAGAAGGCCACGCCGTCGCGGAGTTCGTCGATGGCGGCGGCGGTGGCCTCGCGGGCGTGCCGGATCTTGGTGTTCGGGTACTCCATCGAGCCGGAGCAGTCGATCACCAGGACCACGGCGGCGCCGGGGCCGCCCGCCGCACCGGCGTCCAGCGGGCGCCCGCCGGAGGTGCCGCCGCCGGTCGCGGTGACCGTGACGATGGCGTTGACCTCGCGGGCGCCCTGGGCGAGGTACTCGTTCTGGAAGACGTCGACGTCGAACCGGGGCGCGCCGGGCTTGGACAGCGAGGCCATGGCGGAGAGCTCCTGTCGGAGGAATGGGAGAGGAGTGGGGAGTGGAGGGGAGTCGGGCGGGAGCGGGGGATCAGCCCGCGTCCGGTCGGGCGACCGTCCGCAGCGGGATCGTCGGGTCCGGCTCCGGGGCGGTGACCGTCCGCAGCGGGACGGTGGCGTCCGGGTCGGCCGCGCGCGGCAGCGGGACGTCCAGCAGGGTGTCGTCGTGGGCGGTCGGGGCGGCCGGCGGGTCGATCGGCAGGAGGGCGACGGTGATGTTGTCGTGCCCGCCGCGCCCGACCGCGAACCGCACCAACTCGCGTGCGGCGGCGAGCGGTTCGGTGCGGGCGTCGGCCGGGACCACGGCCGCCAGGTCGGTGGCGGCCTCGGCGTAGTTCCACAGGCCGTCGGAGCAGATCAGCAGCACGCCGGGGACGTGCGGGGTGAAGCCGACGGTGTGCGGGTCGAGGTCCTCGGCGTCGGCGCCGAGCCAGCCGGTGATGGCGTGGGCCCGCGGGTCGGCGTACGCCTCGGCCTCGCTCATCAGCCCGGCGGCGACCATCCGGGCCGCCCAGGAGTCGTCCTCGGTGAGCCGGTACGGCTCGGCGGACTCCCGGTCGTCGGGAACCCAGTAGGCGCGGGTGTCGCCGACCCAGCCGATGGTGACCAGGCCGGCCGCGCTGATCGCGCTGACGTAGGTGCAGGCGGGCGCGTTGCTGTGCCGGCCGTCGGGGGCGGTGCCGTCGTGGGCGAGCGCGCTGACGGCCCGGTTGGCGGCGCCGATCGCCTCGCGCATCGCCTGCCCGGGCTCGCGGCCCGCCCGCAGCGCGTTGACCAGCGAGTCGGCGGCGGCGGTGACGGCGGTGGCGGACGCCTCGTCGGGCCGGGACGAGGAGGAGACGCCGTCGCAGACCACGGCGAGCACGGCAGGCGTGCCGCCGGGGAGTTCGGCGGTGGCGACGCTGAAGGCGTCCTCGTTGCGGTGGTGGCGCAGGCCGCGGTCGGAGACGGCGGCGACGCCGGTCGTCTCCCGCTCCTGGTGGTCGCGCTCGCGGGGCTGGGCGTGCCCGCAGGCCTGGCACCAGCCGTCCGCGAGGTCGACCGAGCCGCAGTGCGGGCAGCTGGGCACCACCGGCAGGTCGCGCAGGGTCGGCGGCCCGGTCAGCGCCGTGCCGCAGGCCCCGCAGAAGGCGTCCTGGGGCCCCAGCGGTTCGGCACAGTTCGGGCACTCGGTCTGCTGCGGCATGTTCACACCCACGTCCGGGGGCGGGCCCGGTTGGCCCGTTCCACCCACTCGATCCTCGTTCCGGCCCGGTCGGACAACCGCGCCAACACCCGGTAGGAGTGTTCCAGGGCAAGCCGCAGTTCCCGTTCCGCGGCGGGATGTCCCAGCACGCTCAGCGTGGCGGGCTTCCCGGCCGCTCCGGCCAGCACCCACCGCAGCGCGGCGTCCAGCACCTCGACGGCCAGCTCCTCGTGCCGCCGGGCGTCCAGCCGCAGCGCCGTCAGCTGGGCCGAGCCGGCGGCGAGTTCGGCCGCCAGCGGCTCGGTGGCGGCCCGGCCGCGCAGCCGGGCCCGGACGGCGCCGACCCGGGCCGCGGTGAAGTGCGCGGAACTCTCCGGGACGGCCTCCAGCGCGGCCACCGCGCCGGGCCGGTCGTCGGCCGTGAGCCGGACCCGGGCCAGGCCGAACGCGGCGCCGACGTAGGAGCGGTCGGTCGCGCCGACCAGGCCGTAGTAGGCGGTGGCGTCCTCGGTCTCGCCGAGCAGCTCGGCGCAGGCGGCCAGCGCCAGCTTGGGCGCGGCCTCGCCGGGGAAGGCGTCGTACACCGCGTCGAAGGAGTCGGCGGCCTGCTCGGTGCGGCCGTCGGCGAGCGCGGTCAGCGCCCGGTACCAGACCACCCGCCAGTCGCCGGCGTGCTCGTCCTCCAGCCCGGCCAGCGCCTCGGCGGCGGCCGCCGGGTCGCCCAGCTCCAGGTGGGCGCGCAGGGTGCGCAGCCGCAGCTCGGGGGAGTCGGCGGCGGCCGCCCCCAGCGCGGCCAGCAGCTCCGCCGGGGCGGCGGCGGGCAGCGCGGAGAGGAAGCCGGCGTTCGGGTCGGCGGGGTCGACCAGCGGCGCGGGCAGGGCCAGCGCGACCGCCCGGGCGGCCGGCGGCTCCTCGGCCAACTCGCTGTCCACCAGCCGCAGTTCGGGGCCGAACAGGGTGGAGGCGGCCGGCCGGTCGCGGCCGTCCTGGAGGCTGAGCACCTCGCGCAGCACGCCGGTGAGCTGGGCGGCCATCTCCTCGGCGGAGGCGAACCGGCGGGCCGGGTCGGGGTCGGTGGCGCGGACCAGGAAGCGGTGGAAGGACTCGTAGCGGGCGAACACCTCGACCTCGTCCGCGCCCGGCAGCTCGTGCCGCCAGCGGTCCGCGTAGCCCTGGAAGTCGAAGGTCAGCACGGCCAGCGAGCGGGCCACCGTGTACAGGTCGGAGGAGGGCGAGGGCCCGTCGGTGGCGATCTCCGGGGCCTGGTAGCCGGTGGTGCCGTAGATCGGCCCGTCGTCGTCGTGCCGGCGGACCGCGCCCATGTCGATCAGCTTGAGCGTGTCGTCCGACTGGATCACGTTGTCGAGCTTGAAGTCGCAGTACACCAGCCCGCGCGCGTGCAGGTACCCGAGCGCGGGCAGCGCCTCCAGCGCGTACGCGATGGCCTGCTCGACCGGCAGCGGGTCGCGCCGCCCGTCGGGGGCGCGGCGCTCGTTGGCGATGTCCTTCAGCGACTTGCCGCCGACGTACTCCATCACGATGTAGCCGTCGGGCAGGCCGGTGCGGGCGTCCGGGTGCTCGACGAAGTTGATGATCCGGACGATGTTGGGGTGGTCGACCTCGGCCAGGAACCGGCGCTCGGCGATCGCCACCGCCAGCGCGTCCTCGTCACCGGTGTCGAGCAGGCCCTTCAGCACCACCCAGCGGTCGTTGACCCGGCGGTCCACCGCCAGGTAGATCCAGCCCAGGCCGCCGTGCGCCAGGCAGCCCATCACCTCGTACTGGCCGCCGACCAGGTCGCCGCGGCCCAGCTTCGGGCTGAACGAGTACGGGGTGCCGCACTTGGTGCAGAAGCCCTCCGGGCGGCCCGGGACGCCGTTCTTCTCCCGGCCCACCGGCTGGTCGCAGCGCGAGCAGAACCGCTTGCGCTCCGGCACCTCCGGGTTCACCAGCACCGCCTGCGCCGGGTCGCGGGTCGGCACCGGCGCGATCGTCACCAGGCCCGCGCCCAGGTTGCCGCGCCGCCCGGTGCCCGCCGAGCCGCGCGAGCTGCGCACCGACACCGACCGGCCGGAGCCGCTGCGCGCCGAACGGCCCGCCCGGGACCGGCCGGAGGTGGTCCGGGCGGAGCCCGAACGCCCCGACGCCGGACGGGAGGCCGCCGCCGAGGACACCGCCGAGGAGGCCCGCGCGGCCGTCCCGGTGCCGGGCTCGGCGGCCAGGCCGCACTCGTCGCAGTAGCCGTCCGGGTCCACGGTGCCGCCGCAGCCGTCGCGCCCGCACGGGCCGCCCGGGGCCGGGGCGGCGGCGCGCTGCGCGGGCACCTGGCGGGAGGCCGCGGGCTCGGCGGCCAGGCCGCACTCGTCGCAGTAGCCGTCCGGGTCGACGGCGCCCCCGCAGCCGTCGCGCCCGCACGGCCCGCCGGACACGGCCGCCGACGCCTTCGCCGACGCCTTCGCGGACGCCGTCCCGGCCCCCTCGGGGGCCAGTCCGCACGTGTCGCAGTACCCGTCCGGGTCGATCTCCCCGCCGCAACCCGCGCGGGCACACGCCTCAGCCATCGGTCTCCTCCCCCTGGCGACTGTCCTGGATGTGCTGCGGCGCCGGCGGCCGCAGCGCCTGCTGGAACCGGCCCACCGCCTCCGCGGCCGCCCGCAGGTCGCACGGGGCGCTCCACAGCAGCCAGCGGGCCTTCTCGAAGCGTTCGACCACCTCGGGGTCCTCGGCGAGGCCGAGCCGGGCGGCCATCGCCTTGTACGCCTCCAGCCGTCCGCGCAGTTCCGCCCGGACCGCGAGCGGCTGGGCGACCTCGGTCAGCGACTGCCGGGCCCGGCCCAGCTCCTTGGCCGCGGCGTCCTCCAGGGCGTCCAGCAGCGGGCCGAGCCGGTGCCACTGGCCGGTCTGCTGGAAGTCCACGGCCTGTGCGATCGCCTCGCGCAGCGCGGACGGCGGCCCCGGCACGGCGGGCACCTCGGTGGCGGCGATCTTGGCCAGCACCTCGCCGCGGGCCCGGCGGGCCTCGGCCAGCGTCAGGTCGGCCCGCTGCAGCAGGTCGGCGACCTGCTGCAGGCGCTCGTGCGACTCGTCGCGCAGCCGCAGCAGCCCCTCCAACTCGACGCGTATGTCGTCGAGTTGGCGACCCATCCGGTCGAATCCCGCGGTGTCGACGACCCCGGTCGGGGCGGCCCACGCCTCGTCCTCGGCGGCCCGGCCGCGCTGCGCGGGCACCCGGCTGGGCCGCCACAGCGCCAGCGGGTCGGCCACCACCTGGGAGCGCAGCGCCGCCAACTGCCCGGCCAGCTCGGACAGGTCGTCGGCGAGCGGGTGGCCGCCGGGGCGGACCCCGACCGAGACGGCGAGCATCTGCACCCGGCCCAGCTCGGCCAGCAGCAGGTCGATCCGGGCGGGCAGCGCCGACCAGACGGCGTCGACCGGGCCGACCACCTCCAGCACCACCGCGTACCAGCTGTTCATCCGCTCCAGCAGCTCGGCCAGCGTGACCCGCTCCACCAGCCGGGCGGGCGCGCCGAGTTGGCCGGCCGCCTCGGGGAGCCGGCCGCCGGAGACGGTGACCGCGGGGCCGGACAGCAGCTCGCTGAGCTCGGCCAGTTCGGCCGAGCCGGGCCGGGCCCGCCGGGAGCGGACCGCGCGGGCCGAGGCCAGCGCCTCCGCGTACCGGTCGAACAGCGCCCACAGCAGGGCGACGCCGCCCTCGGCGACGGTCCAGCGCTCCCGGGTGCGCCCGGACAGCTCGGCACCGGTCAGCAGCCGCAGCCCGGGGTGGTCCTGGAGCGCCAGCAGCGCCGCCTCGACCGCGTCGCGCTCGGCACCCAGCCGGGCCAGCGCGCGGTCGACCTCCTCACGGTTCATCACCGGGCGGGTCGTTCCGGCCAACGCGGTTCCTCCTCTCGGCCACGGTCGTGGTGACGGGGCGGGCGGGCCGGGCGGTCCGGGTGACGTCCCGTCGGCCGCCCAGTCTCCCCGAAGCCCGGCGCGGAGCGGACGGCGGACCCCCGCTCGCGGCGCGCACCGGGGCGGCCGGTCACGGCAGGTACGGGTCCGGCGACGCGCCCATGCTGGCCCGCAGCCAGGTGTCGTAGCTCGCCCGCCAGCCCCCGGAGGACCGCCAGTCGGCCAGCACCTGGTTGACCCAGGCGATCAGGTCGGTGTCGTTCTGGTTCATCCCGACGCCCATGAAGGCGGACTGGAACGGCTGTCCGACCAGCTCCATGGTCGGGTCCTGGGCGATCATCGCGGCGGCCAGCGAGCTGTCCGACAGCGTCACGTCGGCCTCGCCCAGCTCCATCAGCACCAGGCAGTCCAACTGGTTGTCGGGCGTGACGATCGCGGCCGCGCCCCGCGAGTCGGCCTTCAGCTCGGTGTGCGAGGAGGAGTTCAGCGCCGCGCACACCCGGCGGCCCTTCATCGCCTCCGCCGTGCCGCGCGCCTTGAGCGACTTCGGGGCCACCGCCTGCTGGGCGACCCGGAAGTACGGGACGGAGAAGGCGACGTCCTTCTTGCGCTCGCAGGTGATGGTCATCGCCCGGACCACCAGGTCGACCTCGCCGCTCTTCAGCGCGTCGATCCGGTGGGCGGTCGAGACGGTCTTCAGCACCACCTTGTCCGGGTCGCCCAGCACCGACTTGGCGACGGCGTGCGCCAGGTCGATGTCGAAGCCGACGATCTTGCCGGTCTGCGGGTTGCGGTACCCCCAGTTGTAGGCGCTCTGGTCGACGCCGACCACCAGCTTCCCGCGCTGGCGGATCTTCGCGATCTTCGCCCCGGCCTGCTGCTTCGGCGGCAGCGAGGCCGCCAGGTCGCAGTCCTCGGCGGCGGCCACCGCCAGTTCCGGTGCCCGCGCCGGGGCGCCCCCGGCCAGGCCGGCGGCCGAGCCGCCGGTGCCGAGCAGGCCCGCCGTGAGCGCCGCGGCCGCGATCAGGGCCCGGGTCCTCGCCTTGCGCATCCTTCGATCCCCCCGTTACCGGTACTCGGCCAGTCGGCGCCCGATGCCGCGCACCGTGCCCGCGGCGGCCAGCGCGGCCAGCAGCGCGACGGCGGCGGCCTGGACGGCCAGCACGGTGTCCACGCCGCCCGCGGCGGCCTCGAACGCGCCCTGCTCGGCCTGCTCGGCCGCCGCCCACTTCTGCTCCGCCGCCCCGAACGCGGTGTCGGCGGTGTCCCCGCCGTCGGCGGACAGCGTCAGCCCCAGCGCGGCCTCGTAGTCGCCGTCCGCGTCCTTCCCGGCCGCCTGCGCGTGCCGGTCCTGCCAGTCGCCGAACGCCTTGCGGGCGTCGGCCAGTTGCGCCCGCGCCGCGTTCGGCGGGGACTGCGAGAGGCCGTCCACCGAGCCGGCCTGCCCGGCCGGGCCGGTGAGCTCCTTCGCCAGCTGGTCCCAGCGCTGGGTGTAGGCGTCGGTGGCGCCCCGGGAGACCAGGTTGAGGTTCTCCGCGGTGTGCGCCTGCAGCGCCTCCACCCGCACCTGGTTGAGCTGGCGCAGCGGGTGGATGCCCTGCACCCGGGCGTCGTGCAGGCTGCCGCCGGCCGCCGCGGCGCCCGCGCCGAGCCAGACCAGGGCGGTCAGCACCGCCAGCGACGCGGCCAGCAGGCCCGGGTTGAACACCCGGTTGGTGCGGCGGAACAGCAGCACCTGGTAGCGGGCCAGCGCGCCCAGCGCCAGCACGCCCAGCGCCAGCGACAGCCAGGGCGTCGCCGCGGCGCGGTCGTACTCCTCGTCCAGCGCGGCGGCCTCGCTGTCGGCGAGCTTCTGCGCGGTCGGCAGGATGGTCTGCTGCATCAGCCCGGAGGCGTACCGCAGGTAGGCGCCGCCGAGCGGCAGGCCCTCCCGGTTGGCGGCCCGGGCGGTGTCCACCAGGCCCGCGTAGCGCGGCAGTTGCTGGTTCAGCTCGGCCAGCCGGAGCTGTGCGTCGCCGCCGGTGGAGCCGGTCCGGGCGGCCGCCTCGGAGATCAGCCGGGCGGCGGTCGCCAGGTCGTCCTGGTAGCGCTTGCGCAGGGCGGGCGGCTCCTGGCCGGCCAGCAGGAAGCCGGCCGCGGCGGTGGTGTCGGCGTCCGCCAGCGAGCGGTAGATCTCCGCCGCGTCCTGGCTGAGCGGCTCGCTGCGGGACACCAGCCCGCCCGAGGCGGCCGAACGGTTCGCGGACTGCCAGAGCCCGGCCGTGCCGAACAGCAGCACCAGCGCGACCAGCACCGCGGCGGCGGCCCGCAGCCGCCCCGGCGGCGTCCGCCCGGCGGCGCGCAGCCGGGCCACCGGGCCCGGCCCGCGGGTCGCGGGCGGCGCGGCGGCGCCCTCCTGTGCCTGTGCGAGCACCGTTCCCCCCATCGGTCCGCTTCCCCCTGTCGTGGCCCGTCACCCGGCAGTATGGCGGTCGGGAGCGATCACCACACCCGAGTTGTCCGGGAGTTCTTCCACCGGTGACCGGTTCGTTCCCGACCGGTGGCGGCCCGGCGGCCCGGCGCCGGCGGCCCGGCCCGCCCCCCTCGCGTCCGCTGCGACGCCGGGCGGCGGCCGTCCGGTTCCGCGCCCTCGTAAGCTGGGGCCATGCGCCTGATCGGAACCGTCGCCCCGGACCGCCCGCTGCTCGTCGTCGCGCTGCCCGAGGAGGCCGCGCACCTGGACGGCGGCCTGCCGGTGCTGCTGACCGGCATGGGCAAGGTCAACGCCGCGACCGCGCTGGCCACCGTGCTGGGCGGCGGCGCGCGGCCCGCCGAGGTGGTCAACCTGGGCACCGCCGGGGCGCTGCGGCCCGGGCTGGCCGGCACCCACGAGATCGCCCGGGTGCTCCAGCACGACCTGGACACCGCGCTGCTGGAGGGCCTGACGGGCCGTCCGATGGACGGCCCGATCGAACTGGCCCCGGCCGGTCCGGTGCTCGCCACCGGCGACCGCTTCGTCTCCGCCGACGCCGAGCGCGACCTGCTCGCGGCCCGCGCCGACCTGGTCGACATGGAGGGCTGGGCGGTGGCCCACGTGGCCCGCCGGGCCGGGCTGCCGGTCCGGCTGGTCAAGCACGTCAGCGACGAGGCCGGCGACGGCGCGTTCCGCAGCTGGCAGGAGTCGGTCGACGCCTGCGCGAAGCTGCTCGCCGACTGGGCCCGCACCCGCCTGGCCTGACGCGCCCCCCCGGGGCCGGTGCCGCCGGTGGCTCCGCCGACGACGGAGCGCCCGTCCCCGGCCGCGGCGGCACGGGACGGGCGCTCCGACGGAGGATCAGGCGCTCGGCGTCTGGTACGGGTTCGGCACCGGCTGGCCCTGCGGCGGGACGCCCGCGCCGCCGCCCAGCAGGCCGGCGGTGAAGACGTCCATCTCGGCGCGCCAGTAGCGGCCGATGTTCAGGCGGGTCGGCTTCGGCTCGCCCGGCAGCTGGAAGCGCAGCGAGCTCCACAGCGTGTTGCGGCGCACGTCGCTGATCGAGGCCCGGGCCTGGTCCAGCGGGATCACGTGCACGAGCTCCTTGGGACGGTTGCTCATCCGGGAGGCCTTGTGCACGACGACCACGCGCTCGGTCAGGGTGACGAAGTAGTACTTCACGAACAGCTGGCCGATCAGGCCCAGCTCGTTCATCAGCCACGGGCTCGGGCCGGTGATGGTGTGGAAGGTCGTCACCGCGCGGTCGTTCGGCTCGATCGCGGCGATCGCCGCGGCGACCTGCTCCTGCATGGTGGACTTGCGGATCGCCATCTGGCACCTGCTCCGGTCTTCGGGCGCACGCCCCCGTTCGGACGCACTGTGAGCGCGGGACGTTAGCGGCCCCGGGCTCCGCCCTTCAACGGACAGAACGGGCAACTCGTACAACAGCGCGGAATGTTCACCCAACCGAGACCCGGGCCGGGAACTTGTCGGCTTCGTGACGTACCGTCACCCCGAGGCGCCGTCCGAACCGCCGGTGCCGTCCGGGCCGTCCGCCCCGGGCAGCACGTCGGCCACCGCGCAGGCGACGTTGTCGGGCGCGCCCGCGTCGTGGGCCAGCGCGATCAGCCGCCGGACGGCCTCCGCCGGGTCGGCGGCCGCGGCCAGCACGGTCCGCAGCCGCTCCTCGGCGACCCAGCGGGACAGGCCGTCGGAGCACAGCAGGTAGCGGTCGCCCGGGCGGGCCCCGTGCAGCGAGACGTCCGGGCGGCCGTCGCCGGAGCCGGTCAGCGCCCGCACCAGCAGGGTGCGCTGCGGGTGCGAGGCGGCCTCCGCCAGGGTCAGCCGGCCCTCGTCGACCAGCGACTGGACCAGGGTGTGGTCGTGGGTGATCCGCAGCAGCCCGCCGTCGCGCAGCAGGTAGGCCCGGGAGTCGCCGATGTGCACCAGCGCCAGCTGCGAACCGGACCAGAGCACCGCCGTCAGCGTGGTGCCCGCGCCCGGCAGCCCGCCCGCCGCGCCGACCTCGGCGTCCAGCCCGGCCAGCGCGTCCTCCAGCGCGTTCAGCAGTTCGCCGGCGGGCGGTTCGAGCCCGCGCAGCGCGGCGATCGCGGCCTCCCCGGCCTGCTGCCCGCCGCCCTGCGGGCCCATCCCGTCGGCGACCGCGACCAGGCCCGGCCCGGCGTACGCGCAGTCGTCGTTGCGCTCGCGCACCAGGCCCCGGTCCGATCCGGCCGCGTACTCGACCCGCAGCGTGCCCGTCGTGTTCCCCATGGCGGTGTCCTTCCCCGAGAGGTGGTCGACGAGGAAGGCGGCGAGCTCCCGGCGGGCCTCGGTCTCGGCCCGCACCCGCTCCCAGTACGCGGCGACCTCCGCGGCCGCCGCACCGGGCTCCAGGGCGAGCACCGACCTGATCCGGGCCAGCGGCATGCCGAGCCGGCGCAGCCACGCCACCAGCCGGGCCCGCTCCAACTGCCCGGCGGCGTAACGCCGGTAGCCCGACACCGGGTCCACCTCGGCGGGCCGCAGCAGCCCCAGCTCGTCGTACAGCCGCAGGGCCTTCGGCGACAGCCGGGCCGCCCGGGCGAACGCCCCGATGGTCAGCAGCTCCATCCCCGCCCTCCTCGTACCGGACCGCGCGGCCCGGCCCCACCGACTCTGGGCCTTCCCCGAGGGGGAAGGTCAAGCCCGATTCTCCGCGCCCGGTCCGCCGGTGAACGGCAGGCCGGCGGCGAACGGCGGGGCGGCGGGCGCGGGCCCGAGCGTCGTGGTGCCGGGGGCCGCGCGGTGCCCGAGCCCGGTGCGGTAGACGTCGAGGGCGAGTTCGGTCCGGCCGGTCCGGCGCAGCAGGTCGCCGAAGAGGCGGCAGAGGTCGGCGAGGTCGCCGGCCGCGCCGGCCCGTTCCAGCAGCGAGAGCGCGCGGACGTAGTGCTCCTCGGCGGCGGCCGGATCGTCCCGGTCCTCGGCGAGCAGTCCGAGCAGGCGGTGGGCGGCCCCGGCGTGGACCGCGCCCAGCTCGGGGGCCGCCCCCGGGCCCGCCGGGTCCGCCGGGTCGGGGCCGGTGCGGGCGAGCAGGCCGGTGAGCAGGTCCTCGGCCGCGCGGTGGCTGCCCCGGCGGCGCAGCACGTCGGCGAGTTCCACGTCGACCTGGTGGATGAGGAGTTCGGCCCGCCGGCTGGCCAGCAGGTCGCGCGCCGTGCGCAGGCTCTGCTCGGCCCGGTCGAGGTCGTCGGCCTGGGCGTGCACGTAGCCGCGCATCCAGTGGCACTTGGCGAGGTCGCCGGTCAGCCGCAGCCGCCGGTAGAGCTCCTGGGCCTTGGCGAGGGAGGCGTCGGCCTCGGCGGTGCGGCCCTCGGCGATCAGGGTGCGGGCGACGCTGCGGTGGAGGTGGGCGACCAGGGCGGGGTCGGTGGCGGTCGGGGCGAGGGCGAGGGCGAGTTCGGCGGCCTGGGCGGCGCGGGCGTGGGCGCCCATGTCCATGTAGGGCCCGATGACGGCGGAGTAGAGCAGCAGCAGGGCGTCCGGGTCGTGCAGGCCGGCGGCGTTGAGCCGGTCGATCTCGGTCTCCAGCAGGTAGCAGGCGTAGCGCAGTTCGCCGGCCAGCAGGTGGGCGACGGCCCGGCCCCGGACGGCTGCCGCCCGGCGGGGCAGCGGCTGGTCCCCCCGGAGCTGTTCGACCGCCTCGAAGTGCCGCCGGGCGTCGGCCAGCCGGCCGCTCTCCAGGGCGCACTCGCCGAGGCCGAGCAGGGCGGCGGGGCGGACGGCCGGGAGGTCGTGCCGCGCGGCGCGTTCCAGGACGTCGGCGAAGCGGTCGGCGGCCTCCTCGACGTCGCCGGTGGCGAGTGCGCCCTGGGCCTCGGTGAGCGCGAGGTTGAGTTCGGTGGCGAGGTGGGCGGGGCGGCCGGTGGCGAGTTCGTCGTAGCCGACGCCGAGGCGCTCGGCGAGGTGGCGCAGGACGGCTTCGGACGGGTTGGCCCGGCCGGCCTCCAGGGTGGAGACGTACGCGGCGGTGCAGACGGGTTCGGCGAGCGCGCGCTGGGTGAGGCCGCGCGCGCGCCTGAGCCGCTGGACGCGCTGCCCGACGGCGTCGTCGGGCCCGGTCGTCCCGGCCTCCCCGGTCGTCCCGGTCGTCCCGGCCTCCCCGGTCGTCCCGGTCTCCTCGGTCATGGCCTGCCCTTCCGCCGTCCGCCGGGCCCCGACCCGTTGTCGGGGACGCGACGATGCCCTACATTAACTCGGCACGTAATTCTGATTATCCCTCAATTTAACGTCGATCGACGGGAGTTTCACCGTGCGCACCAGAAGTCTCGCCGCGCTGGCCCTGGGCGCGGTACTCGCGCTCACCGGCGCCGGCCTCGCCCGACCGGCCGTCGCCGCCCCCGCCCCGGCGGGCCCGTCGGTTGCCGCGGCCACCCGGCAGGTCGAGGCATTCGGGGAGGACGGCTCGATCTCCCGCGCCCAGGCCCCGGCCCGCTCGCCGTTCACCGCCGCCCCGCCCGCGGCCGCCCTCGCCGTCGGCGGCGTCGGCGGCGTCGACGGCACGGTCACCCCGATCGTCCAGGCCGGCCCGACCGGCGCCAAGCTCGACCTGGTGGTCGTCGGCGACGGCTACACCGCGGCCGAGCAGGGCAGGTTCCTCACCGACGCGGCGGCCAAGTGGCGGGAGATCTCGGCCGTCGAGCCGTACGCGAGCTACCGCGGCCTGTTCAACGTCTGGGCGGTGCAGGCGGTCTCCGCGGAGTCCGGCGTCTCCGGCGACCCGGACCCGGCGACGGTCCGCCGCACCGCGCTCGGCTCCTACTTCTGGTGCAGCGGCGTCGAGCGCCTGCTGTGCGTCGACACCGACGCCGTCGACCGTTACGCGGCCAGGGCCCCGCAGGCCGACCTGGTGCTGGTGGTCGCCAACAGCACCAAGTACGGCGGCGCCGGCTACAACGACCTCGTCTCCCCGCTCGGCTACTCGGGCATCGCCACCGTCTCCGGCGGCAACGACCGGTCGGGGCAGATCGCCGTCCACGAGACCGGCCACTCGCTGGGGCACCTGGCCGACGAGTACTGGTACGACGGGCAGGGCCCGTACACGGGGGCCGAGCCGGCCGAGGCCAACCTCAGCGGGCTCACGGCCGACCGGATGCGGAGCGCGAGGACCAAGTGGTACCGCTGGCTCGGCCGGACCTCGCCGGACGGCGGCACGGTCGGCGCCTACCAGGGCGGCGGCTACTACCCGACCGGCCTCTACCGGCCGACCGACAACTCGATCATGCGGTCGCTGGGCCGCGAGTTCAGCCTGCCCGGCCGCGAGGCGATGATCGCCGGGTTCTACCGCTACGCGTCGACCCTCACCAGCACCACCCCGACCACCGGGACGCTCACCCCGGCCGACCGCGTCGAGATCGCCCTGCCGGTCGCCGGCACCCGCGTGCGCTGGTACCTCGACGGCCGCGAACTGACGGCCCTGCGCGGCCGCACCCGCCCGGACCTCGCCGCACTGCACCTGACCGGCCCGAAGTGGCTGCACCACCGGCTGACCGCCACCGCCACCGACCCCACCCCGGCGGTGATCGACCCGGACCTGCTGCCCGCGCTCACCCACAGCCTCGACTGGGACCTGACCCGCTGACACCCCGCCGGGCCGCCCGGTCGCCCGGTCGCCCCGTCCAAGGACCCGGAGCGCCGAGCCGCCGGGAACGCCGAACGCCGTCGGCGGGAGCGGGGCGGGGTATGTGCGGTACCCCGGGGCTCCCGCCGACGGCGGGTCAGGTGGTGACGGCCCGTCAGGCGGCGACCGGACGGTCCGTCAGGTAGGCGTCGCGCAGCCGGTGGTGCGCGTCCGGGTCGGCGGCCAGGTGGTCCAGGCCCAGCAGGGCCGCGCCGAGCACCGGCGGGGCGACCACCACGCGCGGCTCGGCGAGCGGCGCCGCCTCGGCCAGCCGGGCCAGCACGTTGTCGAGCAGCAGCGGCTGACGGGACGCCAGCACGCCGCCGCCGAGCACCACCGGGACGGGGCGCTCCAGCAGCTCCAGCCGGGTCAGCGCGATCACCGCCAGCCGGGCCACCTCGTCGGCCTGCCGGTCGACCAGCCGCAGCGCGGTCGCGTCGCCGGCCTCGGCCGCGGCGAACAGCACCTGCGCCACCTCGTGCAGCCGGGACTCCTCGATCCGCCCCAGGTGCACCGCCTCGGCCAGCGCGTTGGCGCCGGCCACCCCGAAGTGCGCGCCGATCATCGCGGAGAGCAGGGTCGGCCCGCCGCGGCCGTCCTCGGCCCGGGCGGCGTGCCACATCGCGGCGCGGGCCAGCCCGCCGCCGCCGCCCCAGTCGCCGGTCAGCTCGCCGAGCGCGGGCCAGCGGGCGGTGCGCCCGTCCGGCCGCAGGCCGACGCAGTTGATCCCGGCGCCGCACACCACGGCCACCCCCTCGGGGCCGTCGGTGCCGGCCCGCAGCAGCCCGAAGGTGTCGTTGGCGACGTACGCGGACGGCGCCCAGCCGTGCGCGGTGATCGCCGCGTGCAGCTGCTGCTCCTCGACCGGCAGGTCGGCGTTGGCCAGGCAGGCGCTGACGTGGCTGGTCAGCGGGCGGCCGCCGGGCTGCAGGTCCACCCCGGCCTGCCGGGCCAGGTCGGCGACCAGCGGCGCCAGCGCGCCGACGGCGCCCGCCGCGCCGGTGATCTGCGGCTGGAAGCCGCCGCCGCGGGCGGTGGCCAGCACCCGGCCCTCGGCGGAGACCAGCGCGAGGTCGGTCTTGCTGTTGCCGGCGTCTATCGCGAGGACGCCGGGCAGGTGTTCGGCGTGGCTCATCGGCCGGCCCCCCTCTGGTGGTGCCCGGTGGTGGTGCGGATGGTGGAGCGGGTGCGCATGGCGGGGGTCACGCCCAGGCCAGGTGGTCGCGGTTGTGGGCGAGCAGCCGGTCGGTGAGCTGCTCGGCCAGGTCCAGCTGGCCGACCAGCGGGTGCGCCAGCAGCGCGTCGAAGACCCGGTCCCGGCCGCCCTTGAGCGCGGCGTCCAGCGCCAGGTGCTCGTACGCGGTGACGTTGGCGATCAGGCCCGCGTACAGCGGCTCGACCGGGCGCTGCGCCAGCGGGCGGACGCCGGCCGCGTCGACCTCGGCGGGGACCTCGATCACCGCGTCGTCGGGCAGGAACGGCAGCACGCCGTCGTTGCGGGTGTTGACCACCTGCACGGTGGTGCGGCCGTCGGTGCCGAGCAGCGAGGCGATCAGCTGGACGGCGGCCTCGGAGTAGAACGCGCCGCCGCGCTTGCCGAGCAGTTCCGGCTTGGTGTCCAGGGCCGGGTCGGCGTACATCTCCAGCAGCTGCTTCTCGATCGCGGAGACCTCGGCGGCCCGCGAGCCCTTGACCTTCAGCTCCTCCACCACCAGGTCGTGCTGGTAGAAGTAGCGCAGGTAGTAGGAGGGGACGACGCCGAGGCGCTCGATCACCGGCCGGGGCAGGTGCAGGTCGGCGGCGATCTCCTCGCCGTGCTCGGCGAGCAGCTGCGGCAGCACCTCGCGGCCGGTGGCGGCGTCGGGGGCGTCGAGCAGGGTGACGCCGCGCTCCCAGGTGAGGTGGTTCAGGCCGACGTGGTCGAGGCGGACCAGCTCGGGGGCGACGCCCAGGTGGGCGGCGAACTTGCGCTGGAAGCCGATCGCCACGTTGCACAGGCCGACGGCCTTGTGCCCGGCGGTCTGCAGGGCGCGGGTGACGATGCCGACCGGGTTGGTGAAGTCGACGATCCAGGCGTCCGGGTTGGCCCGGCGGACCTGCTCGGCGATGTCCAGCACCACGGGGACGGTGCGCAGCGCCTTGGCGAGGCCGCCCGCGCCGGTGGTCTCCTGGCCGACGCAGCCGCACTCCAGCGGCCAGGTCTCGTCCTGGTTGCGGGCGGCCTGGCCGCCGACGCGCAGCTGCAGCAGCACCGCGTCGGCGCCCTGGACGCCGGCCGTGACGTCGGTGGCGGTGGAGACGGTCGCGGGGTGCCCCTGCTTGGCGAAGATCCGGCGGGCCAGCCCGGCGATCAGCTCCAGCCGGTCGGCGGCCGGGTCGATCAGCACGAGTTCGCCGATCGGCAGGGTGTCGCGCAGCCGCGCGAACCCGTCGATCAACTCCGGTGTGTAGGTGGAACCACCGCCGACGATTGCCAGCTTCAGTGCGGACATCAGCCCTTGACCCCTGTCAGTGTGACGCCCTCGATGAAGGCGCGTTGTGCGAAGAAGAACAGAACGAGCACGGGTGCCATCACCAGCAGCGTGGCCGCCATGGTGAGGTTCCAGTTGGTGTGGTGGGCGCCCTTGAAGGACTCCAGGCCATAGCTGAGGGTCCAGGCGCCCGGGTTCTCGGAGGCGTAGATCTGCGGCCCGAAGTAGTCGTTCCAGCAGTAGAAGAACTGGAACAGCGCGACGGCGGCGATGGCGGGCTTCGCCATCGGCAGCACCACCCGCAGCAGGGTGCGCAGTTCGCCGCAGCCGTCGATCCGGGCGGCCTCCATGTACTCCTTGGGGATGGTCAGCAGGAACTGGCGCAGCAGGAAGATCGAGAAGGCGTCGCCGAACGCCATCGGGATGATCAGCGGCCAGAGCGAGCCGGACAGGTGCAGCTGCTTCGCCCAGAACAGGTACATCGGGATGACGGTGACCTGCGGCGGCAGCATCATCATCGAGACGACCGCCATCAGGGCTAGGTTGCGGCCGCGGAAGCGGAACTTGGCGAGCGCGTAGGCCACCGGCAGGCTGGAGACGACGGTCAGCGCGGTGCCGGCCGCCGCGTACAGCAGGGTGTTGCGCCACCAGACCAGGAAGCCGTCGGTGTTCCACACCTTGGCGAAGTTCGACCACTGCCACTGGTGCGGCCACAGGTCGGAGGTGAGCGCCTGCTTGTCCGTCATCACCGAGGTGAGGAAGACGAACACGAAGGGCAGCAGGAAGAACAGCGCGGCGGCGATCGCCAGCGAGTGCACCGCGACCCAGTTCAGGGCGGTGCGGCGGCGGGCGGTGCGTTCGGCGGCGGAGGCCGCGGCGGGGCGCCGGCGGGGGAGGGTGGAGGCGACGGCCACGGGATCAGTCCTCCGTCAGGAAGCCGGACTTGCGTCGCAGCAGGAGCGAGGTGAACGCCATCGAGAGGGCGAACAGGATGACGGCGACGACGCAGGCGGAGCCGTAGTCGTGGTGCTGGAAGCCGAGGTTGTAGACCATCTGCGGCAGCGTCCAGGTGGAGCCGTGCGGGTAGCCGGACTCGAACTGCTGCCCGGAGCCGCCGATCACGCCGGAGGCGACCTTCCCGGCCACGATCGCCTGGGTGTAGTACTGCATGGTCTGGATCACGCCGGTGACCACGGCGAACATCACGATCGGCGAGATGTTCGGCAGGGTGACGAAGCGGAACCGCTGCAGGGCGCTCGCGCCGTCCAGCTCGGCCGCCTCGTACTGCTCCCGGGGGACGTCCAGCAACGCCGCCATGAAGATCACCATCAGGTCGCCGATGCCCCACATGGCCAGCATGGTCAGGGCCGGCTTCGACCAGGACGGGTCGGTGAACCAGCCGGGCTGCGGCAGGCCGAGCTCGCCCAGCAGGTGGTTGACCGGGCCGGTGCCGGGGTTGAGCAGGAAGGCGAAGGCCATCGTGGCGGCCACCGGCGGGGCCAGGTACGGCAGGTAGAAGGCGGTCCGGAAGAACCCGGCGCCGGACTTCACCTTGGTGATGAGCAGGCCGACGCCGAGGCCGAACGCCACCCGCAGGGTGACCATCACCACGACCAGCCAGAGCGTGTTCCCCAGGCCCTGCCAGAACGCCGGGTACTTGGTGAAGACGAAGTCCCAGTTCTGGAAGCCGGAGAAGGTCGGCGCCAGGAACCCGTCGTAGTGCGTGAACGAGAAGTAGACGGTGGAGACCAGCGGGTAGAGGAAGAAGAAGCCGAAGCCGATCAGCCAGGGGGAGAGGAAGGCCAGGGTCCTGGCCCGCTCCCGCCGGCGCTTCCTGCGCAGCGCCGGCGGGACGGTGGAGCTCACGAGTGCCATGGCGTCCGCGTCACTTCGCCTGGTTGACGGCGTCGTCGATCTCCTTGGCGGTGGCCGCGAGGCCCGCCTTGAGGTCGTTCTTCCGGCCGGCCTCGACCTCGAAGCTGAGGTTCTGCAGCGAGACCTGGTAGGCGCCGCCGTTCACGCTCGCCGGGGTGGTCGAGGAGTTCGGGTTCTTGGCGATGTCGATGAAGGTGCGGAAGTTCTGGTCGGCGTCCAGCTTCGGCGAGTCCAGCGCGGCCAGCGTGCTGGGCACGTTGTGGATCGCGTTGGCGAAGGACACCACCGCGTCGGTGTCGGTGGTCAGGAACTTGACGAACTCCCAGGACGCGGTGCGCTTCTTGGAGCCGCTGGCGATGCCGATGATGGTGCCGGTCTGGTAGCCGCGGCCGTAGGTCGCCGCCTGGTCGTCCGGCACCGGGAACGGCGCGGTCGCCCACTCGAAGTCCGGCTTGTCCTCGGCCAGCGAGGCGGTCCGCCACTCGCCGTCCAGGCTCATCGCCACCTGCCCGGCGGTGAACGGGTTCTTGGCGCTGAACTCGTCGCCGAAGGTGGTCCGGTACTTCTCCAGCTTCTCGAACCCGCCGAGCTTGTCGACCAGCGACTTCTGCCAGGTCAGCCCGGCCGCCACGGTCGGGTCGGTGGCCACGTTGGACTTGCCGTCGGCGCCGAAGTAGGTCGAGCCGTACTGGCCCAGGTAGTGCGCGATCGAGGTCTCGTAGCCGTGGTAGTTCGGCATGAAGCCGAGCTGCTTGTACGAGTCGCCGTCGGGGGTGGTCAGCCGGGCCGCCATCTCGGCGAACTCGCTGAAGGTCTTCGGCGGCTGGGTGTACCCGGCGGCCGCGAACATGGTCTTGTTCCAGTACAGGCCGTAGGCGTCGCCGAGCAGCGGCAGCGAGCACTGGTTGCCCTCGTACTGGCTGTACTTGAGCATCGCGGCCGGGAAGGTCTTGGCCGGGTCGATGCCGTCCTTCTTCAGCATCGGCCCGAGGTCCGCCCACACGTGCGAGGAGCAGAACTTGCCGACGTTGTCGGTGGTGAAGGAGGAGACCACGTCCGGCGCGTCCGGTCCGCCCGCGCGCAGCGCCTGGTCGCTCTTGTCGTCCGCGATGTTCCCGACCACCTTGACGTGGATGTTCGGGTGGGCCTTCTCGAAGGCGGCGACGTTGTCGTTGATCGCCTTCACCTCGTTGTCCTGGCTCCAGCCGTGCCAGAAGGTGATGGTGACGTCCTTGCCGGAGGCGGACTCGTCGTCCCCGCCGGCCGCGTTGGTGCCGGTGCAGGCGGAGGCCAGCAGAGCGGTGCAGACGGCGGCGGTGAGCGCGGCCAGCGGCCGGCGGTATCTGCGGGTCAGGTCCACGGTGTTGCTCTCCTTGCGAGGGTGCGGGGGCAGGGCGGCATGGCCCGGCGACCCCTGCGGGGGGACGGGAGCGGGGACGGCGTGCATCGGATCAGTGGAGCAGGGCGGAGTGAACGGTCAGTGCGTGCTGAACAGGGCGTCCCGGGCGGTGGCCAGCGCGCGCTGCAGCGCGCCGGTCAGGACGGGCGGGCCGGGCACGGCGGACAGCCGCACCTCGGGCCGCGGGATGGACATCCGGCCCAGCGCCTCCTGGACCAGCTCCCGGAGGCGTTCGCCGCCGGCCGTGGGGGTGGCGCCGGACAGCACGATCAGCTCCGGGTCGACCACCGAGGCGATCACCGCGAGCCCGACCGCCAGCCGTTCGGCCAGTTCGGCCAGGAAGGCGTCGCCCGCGGGGGCGGCCAGCGCGTCGGCCACCACCTGGGCGGCGTCGGTGCCGCGCAGCCCGTGCCGGCGGGCCAGCGCCAGCACGGCCGGGTCGCCGACCAGGTCCTGGTAGCCGCCGGTCACCTTCTGCCGGGACTTCAGCTTGGCGGGGGCGTCCGGCACCGGCATGTAGCCGACCTCGCCGGCGCCGCCGGTGAAGCCCCGGTGCAGGCGCCCGGCCAGCACGATGGCCGCGCCGACGCCCTCCTCGGCCCAGAGCAGCACGAAGTCCTCGCAGTCGGTCGCGGCGCCGCCGGACTGCTCGGCCACCGCGGCCAGGTTGACGTCGTTCTCGAAGGACACCGGCGCGCCGATCGCCGCCGCCAGCTCCTCGGCCAGCCGGGGCGAGTGCCAGCCCGGCAGGTGCGCGGCGTAGCGGAGCTTGCCGGTCACCGGGTCCGGCGCGCCGCCGATCCCGATCACCACCTCGCGCAGCGCGCCCGGGGCGAGCTGGGCCCGGCGGACGGTCTCGGCGACCGCCTCGGCGACCTGCGGGACGGTGGCGGCGGCCGGCCAGCCCTTGGTGGCGACCCGGTGCTCGGCCAGCGTCACGCCGGTGATGTCGGCGACCGCGACCCGCACCGAGGTGCTGGTGACGTCCAGGCCCGCGACGTACCCGGCGGCCGGGTTGACCTGGTAGAGCTGGGCGTTGGGCCCGGGCCCGCCGGCCGTGGTGCCGACCGGCACCACCAGTCCGGCGGCCTCCAGCCGGGCCAGCAGCTGGGAGGCGGTCGGCTTGGAGAGCCCGGTCAGGCTGCCGATCCCGGTCCGGGACAGCGGACCGTGGGCGAGCAGCAGCTCCAGCGCGGCGCGGTCGTTGATGGCCCGCAGCAGGCTCGGCGTGCCGGCCAGTGGGGAACGGGGTGCGTTTCGGGTGGTCACGGCCCGATCCTCCTCTGCGTGAGCGCCTGCGGCCAACTGTTAGGAAAGTTTCCAATCACGGGGCGGCGATGTCAACGGTCGGAGACGCGTTCGTTACCGGAAAGCAGACGGCAGGGCACGGGGAGAACGTCCCGGGCCCTGCCGTCTGCGGAGGTCGTGCACGCGGCGGTGCCGCTACAGCTGGTTCGGTATCGGCTTGGTCGCCAGCGAGCGCACCGAGTTCGGATCGGCCAGCGCGGACGGCGGCAGCACCTCCGGCGCGGCGGCCTGGGCCGGGACGACCGCCGCCGCCTCCTCCTTGAGCTTCACCCCGGCCAGGTCGAAGGCCGCCTTCAGGCGCAGCCGCAGCGCCCGCGCCACCTCGGCGGTCCGGCCGGGCGTGCAGCGGGCCTCGATCCGGATCTGCACCGAGTCCACCGCCACCGACTCCACGCCCAGCACCTTGATCCGGCCCCAGATCAGCTCGTCGAACGGGGACTCCTTGGACAGCTGCTCGGCGGTCTCCAGCACCAGCGCCTGCACCCGCTCCAGGTCCTCCTTGTACCCGACCTGGACGTCGACCGTGGCGGTGCCCCAGCCCTGGCTCATGTTGGCGATCCGCTTCACCTCGCCGTTGCGGATGTACCAGATCTCGCCGCCCGCGCCGCGCAGCTTGGTGACCCGCAGGCCGACCTCCAGCACGGTGCCGGTGGCCACCCCGGTGTCGATCTCGTCGCCGACGCCGTACTGGTCCTCCATGATCATGAAGACGCCGGACAGGAAGTCGGTGACCAGGTTCCGGGCGCCGAAGCCGATCGCCACGCCGGCCACGCCGGCCGAGGCCAGCAGCGGGGCCAGGTCCACGCCGAGCACCGACAGCGCCATCAGCGAGGCGGTGCCCATGATCGAGAACGAGGCCACCGAGCGCAGCACCGAGCCGATCGCCTCGGAGCGCTGCTGGCGCCGCTCGGTGTTGACCACCCCGCTGTTGGCCAGCAGCCCGCCCAGCACCCCGTGGTCGCTCTCGTGCTCCGCGGGCCGCCCCATCCGGGCCACCAGCTTGTCGATGACCTTCCGGACCACCGCCCGCAGCACCAGCGCCAGCGCCAGGACGAACACGATCCGCAGCCCGTTGACCAACCAGCCCTGCCAGTTGTCGTCCAGCCAGCCGGCCGCCTGCCGGGTGGTGTCGGTCACGTCGGCGGCGCTGGTCGGCAGGGTGAACGTCGGCGTCGCGGCGCCGGGAGTGGAATCGTCGAGCATCGCCCCACTGTAGCGAGCCCGTTCACCCGCCCGGACGGCCCACCGGGCGGCTCCGGCCACCCTGTGCGCCGACCCCCGCACGGTACGTGCAGGACGGCCCCGAGCTGGGCATACCGGCTATGGCGGACCGCGCGCGATCACCGCACCCGCGCGGCCCGTTCACGGAGAAATGGTGGCGTCGTACGACGGCGTAAGGCGACACTGAGGGAGATCGCGTCCCGCACGGGCCACGATCGCCCCGCTCGACTCGGCGCGAGCCACGCGCCGCAGGCGTCCAAGGAGGCCCCGTGCCGCATGTCCTTGTCCTCAACGCGTCGTACGAGCCACTCGGCGTCGTCCCGATGCGACGCGCCCTCATCCTCGTCCTCAACCACAAGGCGATCGCCCTGGAGGATGCGGGCACCACACTGCACAGCGCCACCGGTGCCGTCCAGGCACCGTCCGTCGTCAAACTGACCCGCTTCGTGCGGGTCCCCTACCGCGGCCCCGTACCGCTGACCAGGCGGGCGCTGTTCGCCCGCGACCACGGTCGGTGCGTGTACTGCGGGGCCGCCGCCACCAGCGTGGACCACGTCATCCCGCGCAGCCGGGGCGGCCAGCACCGCTGGGACAACGTGGTGGCGGCCTGCCGCCGCTGCAACCACACCAAGGCCGACCGGCACCTCGCCGACCTCGGCTGGCGGATGAAGCGGGCCCCGGCCGCCCCCAGCGGCCTGGCCTGGCGGGTCATCGGCACCGGGATCAAGGACCCGCGCTGGCGGCCCTACCTGGAGCCGTACGGCGGCCTCGAACAGTTCCGCGAGTTCGTCGAGTTCCACGAGCACCCCGAGGCCGCGGTCCCGGCCCCGGTCCGTCCCCGTCCCGTCCGCCGCGGCGAGCAGCACGCCCCGCTCTCCGCCTGAACCGACAAGGGCCTGCCCGACACCACACCTCGGTACGCCTCATGGGCCGCCGGCGCACTCCGCAGCGGGAGCGCCGGCGGCCCGCCGCGCACCCGGCCGCTCAGGGCCCCGGCACCGCGTACAGCTCGATCCCGGCCAGCGCGTACCCGTACCGGGAGGCCCGGCTGATGCCCTGCACCCGCAGGTAGCGGACGTCCGGGGCGTCGAAGCGCACCGTCTCGGTGCCGCCCTGCCCGTTCTCCACCACCGCGACGGTGGTCCACTCCACGCCGTCCGCCGAGGTCTCCACCCGGTACCCGGAGGCGTACGAGGCACCCCAGCGCAGCACCGCCGACCCCAGCCGGACCGGCTGCGGCAGCCGCAGCTGCACCCAGGCGTCGTCCTGGGCCGGCGCCGTCCAGGCGGACTTCGGGTCGCCGTCCGCCACCGCCGAGGCCGGGCCCTTCGCCGAGGCGTCGCCCGAGGACGAGGCGCTCGCGCCCCGCGCCAGGTCCGGGCCGCCGGTCGGCGGGACCACGTGCACCAGCAGCTCCTGGCGGACCGTCAGCCCGCCGCCGGTGAACACCAGCGGCACCCGGTAGGTGCCCGAGGGCGTCCCGGCCGCCGCCGTGACCAGCACCGGCGCGCCCACCCGGCCGCCGCGCGGCACCGTCACCGCCGGGGCCGGAACCACCGCCAGGCCCCTGGCCAGCGGCGGCACCTCCGCGGTCAGCGCGCCGGTCAGCGCGTCCGCCCGGCCCGACTCCACGGTCGCCCGGGTCTGCGCCGGGACCGCCGCGCCCGCCACCACGTCCAGCGTCGGATCGGCCAGCGTCACCCGGGCCGCCGGGACGTCCGCGTACCAGGGGATCACCTGGTTCACCACCGGCGCCTCGCCGCCGGGCTGCCAGACCAGCCGGAACGCGTCCACCGGACCGCCGTCGGCCCGCAGCTCGTTGTAGCCCGGCCGGACCGCGCCCAGCGCCGCCCAGCTGCCGTCCGGGCGGCGGACCTGCGCCACCGCCTCGGCCCGCACCGCCGGATCGGTCAGCACCGTCAGCCGGTCCAGCGGACGGGCCGCGCCCAGCTCCACCGTCAGCGGGGCGTCGCCCGCCGCCGGCGGGGCCGCCGCCCGGAACGCCGAGTCCGGGTCGCCGGAGAGCACCGCGTCCGGCGAGGAGCCCGGCAGCGCGGGCGGGCCGGACACCGCGGCGTCCACCGCGTCCGGCGCGGCGGCGGTGAACTCGCGCACCGCCACGGCGCCCTGCTGCCCCCCGGTGGCGCGCAGCCGCACCGCCTTCGCCACCGTGCCCGCCGGGGCCGTCACGCTGACGCTGCGCTGCTCGTGCACCGTCGCCAGCCGCTGCCAGCCGCCGGAGCCGCTGAAGTACTCCAGCACCCCGTCGTGCAGGTAGTCGTCGGCCGCCGCCCCGGCGTCCGGGTCGTCGCCCCAGGAGCCCATCAGCACCGTCACCGAGCCCAGTGGCCGCGCCGTGCCCAGGTCCAGGCCGAAGCTGTCGCCGACCTGCGGCGGCGCCGAGGACCAGTAGAAGGTCTGCTGCGAGCCGTCCGCCATCAGCGCCGGGCCGTGGTCGTGCGCGGTGCCCAGCGAGGTGGTCGGCGCCGCGCCCGCCGTGATGCCCGACCAGGTGTCGGCGGACTTCGCCGCCCGGTCCAGGAACGCGTCCAGCACGCCCTTGCCGACCGTCACCGGGTTCTGCTCCAGCACCGCCCGCTGCCGGCCCAGCTCCAGCCGGGCCCGCCAGGCCGCCGTGCCGTCGCCGGCGTGCTGCGCCAGCAGCATGTCCAGCGCCGCCCGGCCCGCCGCGCCGTACGCCGACAGCCGGGCCAGCCACGGCGCGGCGTCGGCCGCCAGCGGGTCGCCGGCCAGCGTCGCCGGGGCGTCCGCCATCACCGAGAACGCCTCGCGCAGCGGCTGCGCGGCCGCCGCCGGCCCGGCCGGGTCCACCGGCGCGCCGGCCGCCGGCTCGGCCGCCGCCCAGAACCGGTCCAGCAGCGGCGCCAGGTAGGCGGACTCCTTGCCGCCGAGCGGCGAGGACGCCGAGTTGCCGGCCAGCGCCGCCGCCGCGGCCCGCTGCGCGGGACCGGCGGTGAGCAGCCGCAGCGCGGCCGCCTGCGACTGCTCGGGCCGGTACCCGTCCGGCTGCCAGCCGAAGTCCGCGGCCGTGGCCAGCGGCAGCCGGGACGCCACCGGCCGGCTCATCGCCGAGGTCAGCAGCACCGCCGAGCGGGTGGCGACCTCCGGCTCGCGGCCGCGGTAGCCGTCCAGGAACAGCCGGTCCGGCGTCGAGTCGTTGGCCGGGTAGTTGTCCAGCGTCACCAGCGGGCGCCGGAACAGTCCTGCGGTCTCGGCCAGTTGGGCCCCCGTCACCTGCTGCGGGATCACCGCGCCGCCGCTCCACACCACCCGCACCTCGGCGGGCAGCGCCGCCGCCAGCGCCGCCCGGTACGGCGTCGACCCCTGCTTCTGGTACTCCGTCGGCACCACCGCCAGCGGCGCCAGCTCCGGGTGCGGCGCGACCAGCCGCCGCTGCACCGCCGCCACCAGCTGGGCCTGCGCCTTCACCGCGGCCACCGGGCCGGTCCCGAACTTCCGCCGGTCGGTGCCGCAGTGCCACTCGTCGTAGGACACGTTCAGGAAGTCCAACTGGAAGGCCCGGAAGCCCAGCTGCCGCAGCCCGTCGAGCTTGGCGACCAGCGCGTCGACGTCCTTGGCGGAGGAGAAGCAGAAGTTCTGCGCCGGGGCCAGCGAGTACCCCAGGGTCACGTGGTTGTCCCGGGCCCGGGCCGCCAGCTCGGTCAACTCCCGTTCCCGCGCCGCCGGGTAGGGCTCGCGCCAGCGCTGCGAGCGGTACGGGTCGCCGCCCGGTGCGTACAGGAAGAAGTTCTGCTTGGTCCGGCCCAGGAAGTCCACCGCGGCCAGCCGCTGCTCCGCGCTCCACGGCGCGCCGAAGAACGCCTCCGCGGTGCCGCGGACCGGCGCGCCGCTCGGCCAGTCCCGCACCAGCACGCCCGGGAAACCCTTGTCGCCCTCGCCGCCCTGCCCCTGCCCCGGCCCGACCGGGGACAGCAGCTGGGCCAGGCTCTGCGCCGCGTAGAAGGTGCCCGCGCCGTCCGCGCCCGCCAGCACCACCGCCCCGTACGCGCCGCCCGGGGCGGGCAGCCGCCCGGCCGCCAGCAGGTACCCGCCCGAGGGCAGGCCCGCCAGCCCCGGCACCTCGGTGTCCTTCAGCCCGGCCGCCGCGGCGAGCTGCCGCAGCGCCCGGTCGGTCGCCCCGCCGGCGCCCTCGTGCGGGCCCCCGAGGAACACCACCAGCGAACCGGCGGCCGGGACGTCCGGCGCCCGCTCCGCCGTCACCACCTCCTGCGCGCCCGCCCGCGTCAGCAGCCCGCGCACCGCGTCGGCGGCCGGGCCGTCCGCGCTGTCGGCGAGCACCACCGTCACCCGGTGCGGCACCACCACGGCCTGCCCGCCGGCCCGCAGCTGCTGCGGGCGCGGGAAGACCTGGGGGTCCGTCAGCGAACCCAGCGGCAGCGGGGGTTCGGCCGGCGCCACCAGGTCGTCGCGGTCGGCGTCCGCGGCCAGCAGCCGGGCGGCCCCGTACCCGCCGTCCCGGCCGACCGCGAAGGACTGCGCGGGGACCAGCAGGCCGCCGACCACGGCCGCCGCGGAGAGCGTGGCGGCCAGCCGCAGCGACCGGCCCCGGGGGCCCGCCCGGCGCTCGGCGCGCACCCCGGGCAGCAGCGGGACGGTGCCCTTCAGATCGGCGATCAGGCGGTCCGCGGTCCGCGGCGCGACCTGCCGCGCCGTCCGGGCCACCGCCCGCCGGGCGGCCAGCGCCGCCGGATGCTCCACCACCTCGCGCAGGGCCGCGCTCTGCTCCCACCGCTGCCGCAGCCGACGCCCCGCCATCTCCGACACCCGCGCCCGCACCGGAGCCTCCTCGCCCGAAAAACCCAGCTCAACGGCCCCCCGCCGGGCCACCCCGAGCCCCCTCGGCATTCCGGCCCGCCCAGCCCACCAGCTCCCCGCGCCGCTGTCAACGAGCTTGGCGGCTATGCCCGATATGGGGCATTGCGCCCGCGGGTCGGCCGGCCCGGCAACCGGACGGGGGCGGGTTCACCCGACCGGGGTCGGGGGCGGGCCGTGTCGGTCGGGGTCGGGGAGCGGCGGCGCGGGTAGGACTGTGGCTGTTGGCGTTCGGGTGTTGGCGTTCGGGAGTCCGAGGACGGAGTGCGCGGGGTGGCCGCATACCTTGACCGTGACCAGGCGGGAGTCGAGCAGGTACCGGCGGAGGACAACCCGTCGGCACCACCGGAGTTGGTGGCCCTGGCGCACGCGTACGGGGTGGACACCGGCTACGACGCCGGGGCCGGGCCGGTGCAGGTCGGGGCCCGCACGCTGAGCGCCGTGCTGGCCGCGCTCGGCGTCCCCGCCGGGACGCCGGAGCTGGCCGCCAAGGCGCTGGAGCAGCACCGCGAGGAGACCGCGCGCCGCCTGCTGCCGCCCACCGTGGTGGCCTGGCAGGGGCGGCGCACCGCGCTCGACCTGCCCGCCGACGCCGCCGTCCGGATCGAGCTGGAGGACGGCGGCACCTGGGAGCTGTCGCACGACCACTCCTGGTGGCTCCCCGAGGACCTGCCGCTCGGCCACCACGTGCTGACCGCGAGCGCCGGGGACCGCGCGGGCCGGGCCGCGCTCGTCGTCGCCCCGCCGCGCGTCCCCGGGCCCCGGCAGCGCGGTTGGGGCTTCCTGGCCCAGCTGTACTCCGTGCTGGGCGAGCAGTCCTGGGGCATGGGCGACCTCGGCGACCTCGCCGAACTCGCCCAGTGGGCCGGGGCCGGGCTCGGCGCCGGCTTCCTGCAGATCAACCCGCTGCACGCGGGCCTGCCCGGCGCCCCCTCCGACCCGTCCCCCTACCGGCCGTCCTCGCGCCGCTTCGCCGACCCGGTGCACCTGCGGATCGAGGCCGTCCCCGAGTACGCCCGCTGCGAGGAGGCGCACGACTTCTCCCGCCGGGCCCGGCTGCTCCGCCAGGAGGTGCTGGCGCACGACGGCCTGATCGACCGCGACGCGGTCTGGGCGCTCAAGCGGCAGGCCCTGGAACTGCTGCACGCCGTCCCGCGCGGCGTCGGCCGGGAGGCCGCCTACCGGGCGTTCGTCCGCCGCGAGGGCGAGTGGCTGGAGCGGTACGCGACCTGGAACGCCCTCGCCGAGCGGCACGGCACCGGCCGGCACGCCTGGCCGAAGGGGCTGCGCCACCCCGACAACCCCCAGGTCGCCGCCGAGAAGGCCGAGCTGAAGGACCGGATCGAGTTCCACCGCTGGCTGGCCTGGCTGGTCGACGAGCAGCTGCGCGCCGCCCAGCGCGCCGCCCTCGACGCCGGCATGCCGATCGGCCTGATCCACGACCTCGCGGTCGGCGTCCACCCCGACGGCGCCGACGCCTGGGCCCTGCAGGACGTCCTCGCCACCGGCATCTCCACCGGCGCCCCGCCCGACGCCTTCAACGCCCACGGCCAGGACTGGGGCCTGCCGCCCTGGCGCCCCGACGCCCTCGCCGAGGCCGGCTACGCCCCGTTCGCCGAACTGATCCGGGCCGCCGCCCGGCACGCCGGCGCGATCCGGATCGACCACGTGATGGGCCTGTTCCGGCTCTGGTGGGTGCCCGAGGGCGCCCGCCCCACCCAGGGCACCTACGTCCGCTACGACGCCGGGGCGATGCTCGCCGTCCTCGCCCTGGAGGCGCACCGGGCCGGCGCCGCCGTCATCGGCGAGGACCTCGGCACCGTCGAACCCGGCGTCCGGGAACGGCTCGCCGAGCACGGCGTGCTCGGCACCTCGGTGCTCTGGTTCGAACGCGACTGGCAGGCCGGCGGCACCGTCCTGCCGCCCGAGCGCTGGCGCCCCGGCTGCCTGGCCACCCTCACCACCCACGACCTGCCCTCCACCGCGGCCCGGCTCACCGGCGAGCACGTCGCGCTCCGGCACCACCTCGGCCTGCTGGCCCGCCCGCTGGCCGAGGAACAGGCCGCCGCCGCGACCGAACTCGCCGACTGGCAGCGCGAACTCGTCCGGATCGGCCTGCTCGCCGAGGGCGAGCCCACCACCCCCGAGGCGCTGTACGCCTTCCTGCTCGCCACCCCCGCGCAGCTGGTCGGCGTCTGGCTCCCCGACACCGTCGGCGACCCCCGCCCGCAGAACCTCCCCGGCACCTGGGACCAGTACCCCAACTGGCGGCTCCCGATCGCCGACGCCACCGGCACCCCCCGCACCCTGGACGCCCTCGCCGCCGCCCCCGGCACCGCCGGCATCGCCGCCACCCTCGCCCCGCTCGACGTCCCGTCCGACGCCCCGTCACCCGGACGCGCCGACAGGCCCACCCCGCCGGGCCACCCGCTGTAGGGGGCCGGTACCTTGGGAAACGTGGACAAGAGGAACGCAATGCGCGCCGGTGCGGTCACCGCGGCGGCCACGCTGATGATGCTGATGTCGTCGCCCGCCATGGCGCTCGTACGCGACGACGGCGACGACCCGGGCAGCGGCCTGAGCGTCGGTGCCAGCCTGGGCCTGTTCGTCGGCCTCCCGATCCTCGCCTTCGCGGTGATCGCCGGCCTCTGCATGCTCCCGGGCAGCAAGAAGAAGTAACCCACGGGCCCCCGGACCCGGACGGCGACCGCCCCGGCGGTCGCCGTTTTTTCGGGCTCCCGGGCCTCCCGGGGGTCGGCGCGCGCCCTGGGACAACCCGAACGGCGCCGCCGACGCCCCGACGGTGACGGGGCATCGGATCGACCGCCCCGTCCCGGTGCACCGTCCGACGTCCCCGTCACCCGAGGAACGCCCATGACGCACCACCGCCTCCGCCGGACCGCCGCCCTGTTCGCGGCCGCCACCGCCCTCACCGGCTGCGCCTCCGCGACCGGCCCCGCCACCGCCTCCGACGCCGCCCCGGCCCGCGGGACGGCCCCCGGCAAGCCCGCCCCCGGCACCCCGGCCGCACCGCCGACCGGCACCCCCGCCCCCGGCAGCACCGCCACCCCGGGCACCCCCGCCCCGAGCGGCACCGGCCGCCAGGGCGACACCGTCCCCGGCGGCACCGGCACCTCCGGCTCCACGGACTCCTCGGGCTCCGCCGGCTCCGCGGGCCAGGGCTCCACGGGTTCGGGTTCCACCGGTGGCACTTCGGGCACCGGCGGCACGGGCGGGACGGGCGGCACCGGCGGCACCGGTGGCACGGTCAGCACCCCCGGGCCGGGCCCCGCCCCCGTCACGGGCAAGATCCTGTGGACGCCGAGCACCGCCAAGGGCGCGTCCGCCTTCAACGACGTCCAGTGCAAGTCCGGGAACTTCGGCGTCACCGGCGACTCCGCCAAGGGCAAGGTCTGGCGGGCCTTCCAGGCCGCCGGCGAGGAGCGCTGCGAGACCGTCGGGCCCGACCTCAGGAACGGCGACACCTTCTACCTCGGCTGGTCGTCCCGGGTGAACATCGCCGACAGCGACAGCCGCTACGTCTTCCAGCTCAAGTGCTCGCCCAGCACCGGCACCGCCAACCACCCCATCGAGATCGACATCGCCAACGGGCGGGTCCGCCTCCAGGAGTGGGACACCGACCACGTCGCGCACGCGCTGTGGACCGCGCCGATCGCCAACGACAAGTGGCACTCCTACGCGCTGAAGATCCACCTCGGGCGCACCGACGGCACCATCGACTTCTGGTACGACGGCGTCAAGCAGACCTTCACCACCGGCTCCGGCACCTTCACCGGCACCACCTGGGACGGCGACCGCAACTACCTCAAGTGGGGCTCCTACCACCCGTCCCCGGGCGATGCGACGAACACCTTCACCAGCCCGGTCATGGCCACCACCCTGGCCCTCGCCACCTCGACCTCCTGACCAAGGAGCCCCGTCAGGGGCCCGGGGAACGGCGGAGCCGAGTGGCGGGCGTCCAACAGGCTGCGATGCGCTACCCCGTTTCGGGCCGAAGGTTCTTTTGCGAAAGCCCCGTTGCGCCCCACTGTGTTCCGGCGATCAGCCTCTCGGCCCCGCCGTTCCCCGGGCCCCTGGGTTCGCTCCTTCCGAACGTCTCTTCCCTGGTCCCGTCCGGGTGGATCGCGAACGCCGTGATGCCGTGGTCCGCGAGCCAGCGCAGTGCGTGCGGCGGGCCCATGGCGAAGGCCGCGGTGGCGAGGGCGTCGAGGCGGGCGAGGCGGGTGCCGACCAGGGTGAGGGAGGCGTAGCCGGTCGCGGGGCGGCCGGTGTGCGGGTCGAGGACGTGGGCGCCGCGTTCGGCGGTGCCGGAGGTGGCGACGGCGAGGTCGTGGCCGGTCAGGACCCGGGCGAGGGCCCCCGCGCGGTGCGGGTCGGCGATCCCGATCCGCCAGGGGCCGCCCGCGGTCTGGACGTCGCCGCCGCCGTTGACGCAGTGGTCCGCCGAGCCGGACTCGCGCAGCAGGCGGGACGCCTCCTCGACGGCCCAGCCCTTCACGTAGCCGCTGGGGTCGAGCCGCCCGCCGGGGCGGTGGGTGAACCAGCCGCCGGTCTCGGCGGCGAGCTCCGTGCAGCGGTCGAGCACCCACCGCACCTCGGGGTCGCACCCGTCGGCCCGGAGCTCGCCCCGGCCGAGCCGGGAGATCTCGCTGCCGGGCCGGTAGGTGGAGAACAGCTCGTCGATCCGGTGCAGCCGTTCGACCACCCGCTCGACCGCGGCGGCGGTCCGCGGGCCGGGGTCGCGGACGGTGATCGAGAAGACCGTCCCCATCACGTGCTCGACCCGGGTGGTCACTCGGCGGCCTTGTCGAGCGCGCTCTGCAGCGAGCGGGTGTAGCCGTCGCTGGTGTAGGTGGCGCCGGAGACCACGTCGATCTTCGCGCTCTGGGCGGCCAGCGCCTCCTGGTTGAGGACGGGGATGGCGTAGCTGTTGATCTCCTGGTCGCGGTGGTCCCGGCTGGGGTACTGGACGACGTCGATCTTCGTGATCCTCCGGTCGGCGTCCAGGGCGACCTTCACCTGCACCGGCCCGTAGCGGGTGCTGACGGCGTCTCCGGTGACGGACCGTGAGGTGCCGCCGTTCGACGCGTCGGTGGTGGCACCCCCCGTGCCCCCCGTACCCCCCGTGCTGCCGGAAGCGCCGGAAGCGCCGGTGGCGCCGATCGCGGTGACGGGCGCGGCGGGGTCGTGCGGTTTGAGGGAGAGCAGCAGGACGACCCCGGCGGCGGTCGCGGAGGCGGTGACGACGGCTCGGCGCATGGTGGCGGGGCTCCTAGAGGGCGAAGGACTCGTGGTGGATGCGGGACGGCCGGACCCCGGCGGCGCGCAGCGCGCGGACGGCCTCGGCGGTGAACTCCTCTGGGCCGCACAGCCAGACCTCGTGCCGGGCCAGGTCGGGGACCAGCCGGGCCAGCGCGGGGCCGAGCGGGCCGACCTGCCGCCGGGTGCCGAGGAGTTCGTGCGCCCGGCGGCCGCCGCGCTCCGCGACGGCGGCGAGTTCGCGGCGGAACAGCACGTCCTCGGGGCGGCGGGCGCGCTGGACCAGCGTGACCCGCCCGGGCAGCGTCTCGAACAGGGCGCGCAGCGGGGTGATCCCGACGCCCGCGCCGAGCAGCAGCACCGGCCCGCCGCCGTGCCGGCGGCGCGCGGTGAACGCCCCGTGGGGGCCCTCGGCACGGACGGCGGTGCCGGGGGCGAGCGCGGCGACGGCGGCGCTGTGCGTGCCCAGGTCCTTGACGGTGAAGCGGAGGAAGTGCGGGTGCGCGGGGGCGGACAGCGAGTACGGACTGGCCGTCCAGCGCAGCCCCGGGGCGGCGAACTGGAGGCGGAAGAACTGGCCGGGCTCGGCCCGCAGTTCGTCCAGGTGACGGCCGGTCAGGAAGACCGACACCACGCCCGGGCCCTCCGGGCGGACCTCGGCCACCCGGAGCCGGTGCCGCCGCTCGCCCAGCCAGGGCCGCAGCAGCCGGAACCAGCCGAGGACGGCGGCGGTGCCGAAGTACAGCAGGTACCAGGCGGCCCGGGCCGGGCCGTCGCCGAGGTCGGCGCCGGTGGTGAGCTGGTGGCCGAAGCCCAGGGCGACCGCCAGGTAGGTGGCCAGGTGCAGGTAGTACCAGGTCTCGTGGCTGAGCCGGCGGCGGGCGGCCCGGGCGGAGACCGCGCCGGTGCCGAGCAGCAGCAGCGTCCCGGCGGTGGCCTTCAGCATGTCGGGGAAGTGCAGCACGATCTCCACGCCCTGGCCCCACACCCCCCGGCCGTCGGTCAGCGCGTAGCCCCAGACGATCGTGAGCACGTGCGCGGTCAGCAGCGCGACCAGGTAGCGGCCGCCGAAGGCGTGCCAGCGGGCCAGCCGGTCGGCGCCGACCTCGCGCTCCAGCAGCGGGACCCGGGCCATCAGCAGCAGCAGGACGGGCGCGGCGTACCCGGCCAGCAGGCCGGTGATCCGGCCGGTGCCGGTCAGCCAGTCCGCGGCCCCGGCCACCCGGGGGGTGTCCGACCACCACAGGGCGAGCACCCCGAGCGCCCCGAGGGCGATCAGCGCGGGCACGGCGTGCCGGACGGCGTCCGGCGGCAGGCCCCGGCGCGCGGCCGCGGCGCGCCGGGCGGCCCGGGGCGGGGTGGACAGTGCGGTCAACGGGGCCTCCTTCGGTGGTGCCGGGCCCCACCGTCGCACCGCAAGCTCTCAGTTCCCTATGAATCCGCCGCCCGCGACGGCCTCCGGAACGGCGTTCGGGCAGGTCGGAGCCGGTGTACCTGGGCGAACACCGGTGCGGGGATCTCACCGCTTTCTCATCGCGGCGGGCCAGAATGGTCCGGTGCAGCAGACCGAAACCCCCTGGCGGGTCCTGGTGGTCGACGACGAGCCCGACCTGGTCGACGTCGTCTGCGGCGCCCTGCGCTACGAGGGCTGGCAGGCCCGCGGTGCCACCGACGGCCTGGCCGCCGTCGCCGCCGCCGCGGACTGGCGCCCGCACGCCGTGGTCCTCGACGTGATGCTCCCCGACCTGGACGGCTTCGAGGTGCTGCGCCGCCTGCACGCCGCCGACCCCGAGGTCCGGGTGCTCTTCCTCACCGCCCGGGACGCCGTCGAGGACCGGATCGCCGGGATCACCGCGGGCGGCGACGACTACGTCACCAAGCCGTTCAGCCTGGAGGAGGTCGTGGTCCGGCTGCGCGGACTGCTCCGCCGGGCCGCGCCCGCCGGGCCGGGCGGCCCCGGCACCCTGGCCGTCGGCGACCTGCGGCTCGACCCGGCGGCCCGGGAGACCAACCGCGGCGGCGAGCCGGTCGAACTCAGCCCCACCGAGTTCGCCCTGCTCAAGCACCTGATGGAGCACCCCCGCCAGGTGCTCAGCAAGGCCCAGCTGCTGGACGCCGTCTGGTCCTACGACTTCGGCGGCCAGGCCCACGTGGTCGAGCTGTACATCAGCTACCTGCGCCGCAAGATCGACACCGGCCGCCCGCCGATGATCCACACCGTCCGGGGCGCCGGCTACGTGCTGCGGCCGGCCCCCTGATGCGGCGCCGGGTCCCGCTGCCGCGCCGGGTCCCGCTGCCGCGCCGCCCGCGCACCCTGCGGGCCCGGCTGGTCGCGGGCGTGCTGGTGCTGCTGACGGTGATCTGCGCCGGGGTCGGCGTCGCCACCTGCGAGGCGCTCCGGCACTTCCTGACCGACCGGCTCGACCAGCAGCTCGCCGCCGCCGGCGGCCGCTACGCCGCCAGCCTCGAACACCCCGGCCAGGGCGGCCACGACACCCGGGCCCAGTCGCCCGGCACCTTCGGCGCCCGGCTGGTCGACGGCGGCCTCACCCACGCCGCCGTGGTCGGCGGCGTCCCGCCCGGCGACGACGACCCGGTGCCGATCGTCAAGGGGTCCGCCGCCGACGCCGCCGTCCCGCTGGACGCCACCGACCTGCGGGCCCTGCGCGCGCTGCCCGCCGACGGCCGCCCGCGCGGCCTGGAGCTCTCCGCGCTCGGCCACTACCGGGCCGCCGCCGTCACCGGCCACGACGGGGACACCCTGGTCACCGGCCTGCCGCTGCACCCCGTCGACGAGACGGTGCAGCGCCTGCTGCTGATCGAACTGGTGGTCTTCGGCGCGGCGCTGGCCGTCGCCGCGGCCGCCGGCACGCTCGGCGTCCGGCTCGCGCTGCGCCCGCTGGAGCGGGTGGTCGCCACCGCCGAACGGGTCTCCGCGCTGCCGCTCGCCAACGGTGCGGTCGAGCTGGGCGAACGCGTCCCGGACGCCGACCCCGGCACCGAGGTCGGCCGGGTCGGGGCCGCGCTCAACCGGATGCTCGGCCACGTCGGCGACGCGCTGACCCGCCGGCAGGCCGTCGAGGAGCGGCTGCGCGCGTTCGCCGCCGACGCCAGCCACGAGCTGCGCAACCCGGTCGCCGCCGTCCGCGGCCACGCCGAGCTGGCGCTCCGGCACCCCGGGCCGGTGCCCGGTCCGGTCCGGCACTCGCTGGAGCGGATCGGCGCCGAGTCGCTCCGGATGGGCGACATCGTCGAGGACCTGCTGCTGCTGGCCCGGCTGGACGCCGGGCGGCCGCTGGCCGTCCAGGACGCCGACCTGACCCGGATCGCGCTGGACGGCGCCGCCGACGCCCGGGCCGCGCACCCCGGCCACCGCTGGCTGCTGGAGCTGCCCGCCGAGCCGGTGACCGTCCCCGGCGACCCGCATCGGCTGGCCCAGGTGGTCGGCAACCTGCTGGCCAACGCGGGCACCCACACCCCCGACGGCAGCACCGTCACGCTGCGGATCGAGCCCCGCGGCGGCGAGGTCCGGCTCACCGTCGCCGACGACGGGCCGGGCGTCCCGGCCGAGCTGGCCCCGCACGTCTTCGAGCGGTTCACCCGCGGCGACCGGGCCCGCTCCCGCCGCACCGGCTCCACCGGCCTCGGCCTGGCCATCGTCCGGGCCGTGGTGCTGGCCCACGGCGGGACGGTCGGGCTGAGCGGCGCCCCCGGGCGGACGGTGTTCACCGTGGTGCTGCCGGCCGGGAACGCGCAGGGCCCCGGCGCCCCCGGCCCGGTGGAACGGGCGGGGGAGCCGGGGCCCTGACGGTCCGTCAGCGGTCGGCGGACTGCGCCTTCAGCGCGCGCTCCACGCCGGCCCGGGCCTCGATCACCTGGCGGCGCAGCGCCGGCGCCGGGTCCGCGCTCGCGAGCCAGGCGTCGGTGGCGTCCAGGGTGGACTGCGAGACGGCGTAGGACGGGTACAGGCCGCCGATGATCTGCTGCGAGATCTCGTGGCTGCGGGTCTCCCAGACCTGCTTGACCGAGGCGAAGTACTTCTCGGCGTAGCCGTTGATCAGCTCGCGCTGGTCGGCCTGCTGGAAGCCCGCGATCACGGCCTCCTGCACGTAGTTGGTCAGCGCGTCGGAGTCCACCACGGAGGCCCAGGCGGCGGCCTTGGCCTCGGCGGTCGGGCGGGCCGCCCGGCAGGTGGCGGCGTGCTCCTGGCCGGAGGAGGTGTTGTCGCGGACCAGCTCGGCCTCGATCGCGGCCTCGTCGGCCCGGCCGGTGGCGGCCAGGCGGACCAGCAGCGTCCAGCGCAGCTCGGTGTCGACGGCCAGGCCCTCGACCGTCTCGGTGCCGTCCAGCAGCCCGGCGAGCAGGTCGAGCTGGCCGTCGGTGCGGGCGACCGCGGCGAGCGTCCGGGCCCAGGCGAGCTGGTGGTCGCTGCCGGCCGGGGCCTCGCGCAGGGCGGTCTCGGCGGCGGCGGCCCAGCGCTGCAGGCCGGTCTCCCGCCACGCCGGGTCGGCGTAGACGTCCAGCGCCAGCTTGACCTGGCGCTGCACGGACTGGACCACGCCGATGTCGCTCTCGCGGCGGAGGCCGGAGAGGGCGAGCGAGAGGTAGTCGCGGGTGGCGAGCTCGCCGTCCCGGGTCATGTCCCAGGCGGAGGCCCAGCACAGGGCGCGCGGGAGCGAGTCGGCGAAGTCGCCGAGGTGCTCGGTGACGACGGCCAGCGAGTCGGCGTCGAGCCGGACCTTGGCGTAGGACAGGTCGTCGTCGTTGAGCAGCAGCACGGCGGGCCGGGCCCGGCCGGTCAGCTGCGGGACCTCGGTGCGCGCGCCGTCCACGTCGAGCTCGATCCGCTCGGTGCGCACCAGCGAGCCGTCGACCAGCTCGTACAGGCCGACCGCGATCCGGTGCGGGCGCAGCACGGCCTCGCCGCGGGCGCCGGCGGGCAGCGCGGGGGCCTCCTGCAGGACGGCGAAGGAGCTGATGGTGCCGTCCTCGGCGACCTCCAGCGCGGGCCGCAGCACGTTGATGCCGGCGGTCTCCAGCCACGCCTCGGACCAGGTCCGCAGGTCGCGGCCGCTGGCCTCCTCCAGCGCGCCGAGCAGGTCGGCGAGCCGGGTGTTGCCCCAGGCGTGGCGCTTGAAGTAGGCGCGCACGCCCTGGAAGAAGGCGTCCTGGCCGACGTAGGCGACCAGCTGCTTGAGCACCGAGGCGCCCTTGGCGTACGTGATGCCGTCGAAGTTGACCTGGACGTCCTCCAGGTCGTTGATCTCCGCCATGATCGGGTGGGTGGACGGCAGCTGGTCCTGCCGGTACGCCCAGGTCTTCATCTGGTTGGCGAAGGTCGTCCAGGAGTGCGGCCACTTGGAGCCGGGGGCCTCGGCCTGGCAGACCACCTCGGCGAAGGTCGCGAAGGACTCGTTCAGCCAGAGGTCGTTCCACCACTCCATGGTGACGAGGTCGCCGAACCACATGTGGGCGAGCTCGTGCAGGATCGTCGCGGCCCGGGCCTCGTAGGAGGCGTCGGTGACCTTGGAGCGGAAGACGTACTGGTCACGGAAGGTGACGGCGCCCGCGTTCTCCATCGCGCCGGCGTTGAACTCCGGGACGAAGAGCTGGTCGTACTTGGCGAAGGGGTAGGGGAAGTCGAACTTCTCCTGGAAGTAGTCGAAGCCCTGGCGGGTCACCGCGAAGATCGCGTCCGCGTCCAGGAACTCGCGCAGCGACGGCCGGCAGTAGACGCCGAACGGCACGTGCTGGGCGCCGTTGTCGTAGCTGTCGAAGACGCCGACGTACGGGCCGGCGATCAGCGCGGTGATGTAGGTGGACATCCGCGGGGTGGGCTCGAACGTCCAGACCCGGGTGTCGCCCTCGCCGGTCGGCTCGGGGGTGGGGGAGTTGGAGACCACGACCCAGCCGGCCGGGGCGGTGACGGTGAAGGCGAAGGCGGCCTTCAGGTCGGGCTGCTCGAAGTTGGCGAAGACGCGGCGGGCGTCCGGCACCTCGAACTGGGTGTAGAGGTAGGTCTCGCCGTCGGCCGGGTCGACGAAGCGGTGCAGGCCCTCGCCGGTGTTGGTGTAGGCGCAGTCCGCGACCACCCGGAGCTCGTTCTCGGCGGCCAGGTCGGGCAGCGCGATCCGGCTGTCGGCGAAGTTCTCCAGCGGCAGGGCGCGGCCGTTCAGCACGATCTCGGTGACGGCGGGGGCGACCAGGTCGATGAAGGTGGCGGCGCCCGTCTCGGCGGCAGTGAACCGGACCACGGTGGTGGACCGGAAGGTGCCGCCCTCGCGCGCCGAGCTCAGGTCGAGCTCGATCTCGTACGCGTCCACGTGCAGGAGCGCGGCCCGGGTGCGGGCCTCCTCACGGGTCAAGTTGGTGCCAGGCACTCGCAGGACTCCTTCGTCAGGGCATGGTTACCGGGCATCCTCCCACGTGGGTAACAATTCGTGTTCGTATTTGACTGCCCCTCCGGCGGGTGCCCGAGCATAGAGTTCAGAAGTTGAAGCTGAACTTTGGACGAACCGCGAGTACGCCCTGGAGGGTGGAACATGTCGACGGACACACCGGGATCGCAGTCCTCGCTGCACCGGGCGAATCTCGAACGGGTGCTCAGGGCGGTCCGGATGGCCGGGTCGCTCACCCAGGCGGAGATCGCCCGCGGCACGGGCCTGTCGGCCGCCACCGTGTCCAACATCGTCCGGGAGTTGAAGGAGTCCGGCACCGTGGTGGTGGCGGACACCTCCTCGGGCGGGCGCCGGGCCCGCAGCGTCTCGCTCAGCGGGGACGCCGGGATCGTGGTGGGCGTCGACTTCGGCCACACCCACCTGCGGGTGGCGGTCGGCAACCTGGCGCACCGGGTGCTGGCCGAGGAGAGCGAGCCGCTGGACGTGGACGTCTCCGCCCAGCAGGGCTTCGACCGGGCCGAGCGGATGGTCGAGCGGCTGCTCGGCCAGGCCGGCTTCCCGGCCGACAAGGTGATCGGCGTGGGCCTGGGCGTGCCGGGCCCGATCGACCAGGAGACCGGGGCGCTCGGCTCGACCGCGATCCTGCCGGGCTGGACGGGCGTGACGCCCGGGCAGGAGCTGGCCGGGCGGCTCGGCATGCCGGTGCACGTGGACAACGACGCCAACCTGGGCGCGCTGGGCGAGCTGGTCTGGGGCGCCGGGCGGGGCCTGGGCGACCTGGCGTACATCAAGGTGGCCAGCGGCGTCGGCTCCGGCCTGGTGATCAACGGGCAGATCTACCGCGGCCCCGGGGGCACCGCGGGGGAGATAGGGCACATCACGCTGGACGAGGCGGGGCCGGTCTGCCGCTGCGGCAACCGCGGCTGCCTGGAGACCTTCGTGGGCTCCCGGTACCTGCTCAACCTCTTGAACGCCAACCACCCGGGCGAGCTGACCCTGGGGCGGGTGGTCCAACTGGCCCAGCAGGGCGACCTGGGCTGCCGCCGGGTGATCGCCGACGCGGGCCGGCAGATCGGGATGGGCGTGGCCACCCTCTGCAACCTGCTCAATCCCCGCCGGGTGATCCTCGGTGGAGACCTGGCCGAGGCCGGTGAGCTGGTGCTTTCCCCGATCCGGGACTCGGTGGCGCGGTACGCGATCCCCAGTGCCGCCCGGCAGCTCTCGGTCGTCCCGGGCACCCTGGGCGGCCGCGCGGAGGTGCTCGGCGCCCTGGCCCTGGTGATGAGCGAGATGAGCGAGACCGGGGTGCTCTGAGGTACCCGGAGCACCCGCACGGGGGAATCCGACGGCTCGCCCGGTCTCGGGCGAGCCTTCAGGAAGATAACGAATGGGTTTGAATCCGGGGGCCTCAGGTTTTACTTATTGACGACAAGCTCCGTGACGGGGTTGACTCCTGCCCACCTCGCCGCGATGTTCCGCGGCTCTGTCAGGGAGGCACCCCCCACCATGAACGCAATGATGCGTCGCGTCGTCATCGGCACCGCCGCCGCCTCGATGGCTCTGACCATGGCCGCTTGCGGCAAGGCCGGCGACGACAAGAAGGCCGACGCTGGTTCGGGCAACAACAAGTCCATCGGCCTGCTGCTGCCGGAGAACGCGTCCTCGACCCGCTACGAGTCCTTCGACAAGCCGTTCATCGAGGCCAAGGTCAAGGAACTCTGCGCCGACTGCAAGGTCGAGTACAACAACGCCGAGGGCTCCGCCTCGAAGCAGAAGCAGCAGTTCGACACCCTGATCGCCCAGGGCGTCAAGGTGATCATCCTGGACGCGTTCGACGCCAAGTCCACCCAGGCCTGGGTGTCCGACGCGGCCAAGAAGGGCGTCAAGGTCATCGCGTACGACCGCCTGGCCACCGGCCCGGTCTCGGCCTACGTCTCCTTCGACAACGAGAAGGTCGGCGAGCTCCAGGGCCAGGCCCTGGTCGACGCCCTCGGCGCCAAGGCCGCCGACGCCAACGTCGTGATGATCAACGGTGACGAGGCCGACCCGAACGCCGCCAAGTTCAAGTCCGGCGCGCACAAGGTGCTGGACGGCAAGGTCAAGAAGGTCGTCTACGAGCAGAGCGGTGAGTGGAAGCCCACCGTCGCGGGCCAGAAGGTCGGCGCCGCCATCACCCAGCTCGGCAAGGACGGCTTCCAGGCCGTCTACTCCGCCAACGACGGCATGGCCGCCGCGATCATCACCCAGCTGAAGTCCCAGGGCATCAACGTCCCGGTCGGCGGCCAGGACGCGGGCCTCGACGCCATCCAGCGGATCGTCTCCGGCGACCAGGCCTACACCATCTACAAGGCCTACAAGCCGCTGGCCGACTCGGCCGCCGAGCTCGCGGTCAACCTGCTGCAGGGCAAGGACGTCAAGGCCGTCGCCAGCTCGACCATCGACAGCGACACCGACAAGGGCATCCCGGCCAAGCTGCTCGAGCCGAAGATCGTCACCAAGGCGAACATCACCGACACCGTGATCGCCGACAAGCTCTACAAGGTCTCGGACATCTGCACCGCCGACTTCGCCGCCGCCTGCACCGCGGCCGGCCTGAAGTAGCACCCGCCGGGCGGGGGGCCTCCCGATCGCGGCGGCCCCCCGCCCGCCCCGTTTCACCCCGGAAGTACCCCGCGCGCCCGGCCCGGCGCGCGGGACGGCCGTGCCGGAAACGTCAGGTCCGGCACGGGACTCAAGGAGTTGGTTCACGTGACAGGCGCACCCGTACTGGCGTTGCGCGGGGTCTCCAAGCGCTTCGGCGCCGTCCAGGCACTCACCGACGTGCATCTGGAGGTCCACGCGGGCGAGGTCGTCGCCCTGGTCGGCGACAACGGCGCCGGTAAGTCCACCCTGGTCAAGACCATCGCGGGCGTCCACCCGATCGACGAGGGCGTCATCGAGTGGGAGGGCCGGGCGGTTCCGATCAACCGCCCGCACGACGCCCAGGCGCTCGGCGTCGCCACCGTCTACCAGGACCTCGCGCTCTGCGACAACCTCGACGTGGTCGGCAACCTGTTCCTCGGCCGCGAGCTCAAGCGCTTCGGCACCCTGGACGAGGTCGCCATGGAGAAGCGCGCCCGCGAACTCCTCGACACCCTGTCGATCCGCATCCCCAGCGTGCGCATCCCGATCGCCGGCCTCTCCGGCGGCCAGCGCCAGGTGGTGGCGATCGCCCGCGCCCTGGTCGGCGACCCCAAGATCGTCATCCTGGACGAGCCCACCGCCGCCCTCGGCGTCGAGCAGACCGCCCAGGTCCTGGACCTGGTCGAGCGGCTCCGCCAGCGCGGCCTCGGCGTGATCCTGATCAGCCACAACATGGCCGACGTCAAGGCCGTCGCGGACACCGTCGCGGTGCTCCGGCTGGGCCGCAACAACGGCAGCTTCGAGGTCGCCAGCACCTCGCACGAGGAGATCATCTCCGCCATCACCGGCGCCACCGACAACGCGGTGACACGTCGTCAGGCCCGAATCGCGGAGGAAGCCAAGTGACCACCGAGACCCCCACCACCACCTCCCCCGAGCCGGCCCCGCCGGCCGTCGACCCGCGTCTGCTGGTCCGCAAGGAGGGCCTGGCCGGCTACTTCGAGGAGTTCACCCGCAAGATCCGCAGCGGCGAGCTCGGCTCGCTGCCGGTGGTGATCGGCCTGATCATCATCGCCGCGATCTTCCAGTTCAAGACCGGCTCCTTCCTCAACGCCGACAACCTCACCAACATCACCAAGTGGATCGCCGGCCCCGGCCTGATCGCGGTCGGCGTGGTGTTCGTGCTGCTGCTCGGCGAGATCGACCTCTCGCTCGGCTCGGTGGCCGGCGCCACCGCCGCCATCACCTCGGTGCTGGCCGTCCGCCAGGGCATGAACGAGTGGCTGGCCATCCTGGTCGCCATCGCCTCGGCGATCGCGATCGGCGCCCTGCACGGCTACTTCTTCGCCAAGATCGGCGTCCCGGCCTTCGTGGTCACGCTGGCCGGCATGCTGGCCTGGAACGGCCTGCAGATGCTGGTCCTCGGCACCCTCGGCACCGTCAACAACCCGAACGACGGCGTGGTCGCCAACCTGGACACCTACTTCCTGGGCGACGGCGACATCATCTGGGCCTGGCTGTTCGCGGTCGTCACCATCGTGCTGTTCGCCGGCGGCCAGCTGCTCGACTCCCGCCGCCGCTCCGCCGCCGGCCTGCCCGCCCGCCCGCTCAGCGAGATCGCGCTGCGCACCGGCCTGATCGGCGTCGTGGTGCTGGTCGCCGCCTACATGCTCAACCAGGACAGCGGCCTGCCGCTGCCGCTGGTGATCTTCGTCGGCATCGTCGCGCTCGGCGACTTCGTGCTCCGCCGCACCTCCTACGGCCGGCAGATCTTCGCGGTCGGCGGCGGCATCGAGGCGGCCCGCCGCTCTGGCATCAACGTCGCCTGGGTGCGGATCTCGGTCTACATGATCTCGGCCGGCCTGGCCGGCTTCGGCGGCCTGTTCATCGCCTCCCAGCAGGGCTCCGCGGACAAGGCGCTGGGCAGCGGCAACGTCCTGATGAGCGCCATCGCGGCGGCCGTCATCGGCGGCACCAGCCTGTTCGGCGGCCGCGGCAAGACCTGGTCGGCGCTGCTCGGCATCCTGGTCATCCAGTCCATCACCACCGGCCTGGACATGGTCCGCGCCCAGCAGGCCATCCAGTACATGATCACCGGCGCGGTGCTGCTCGCCGCGGTGGTCCTGGACTCGGTCTCCCGCCGCACCCAGAAGTCGCACGGACGCGGCTGACCCCGCCCCGCCCGGAACCGCGCGACCGGTCTCCCCTTCTATACAGGGACCGGTCGCGCGGTCGCGTGCGTTCGGCCCCGGACCACCCGAAAGGTGGTCCGGGTTGCCCGCCGCACTACGCCCGGGTAATGGACATTAGACTCAACCGGGGCGTACGCCCTCCGGGCCCGGACGGGCGCGGGAAATTGGACGAGGAGGAACGGGTGGCCCTGCTGACCCGCATTCGGGGACCGCGCGATCTCGATCGGCTCACGCCCGCGCAGCTGTCGGAGCTCGCCGAGGAGATCCGCGGCTTCCTGGTCGAGGAGGTCTCCAAGACCGGCGGCCACCTGGGCCCCAACCTCGGCGTGGTGGAGCTCACGCTGGCGATGCACCGGGTCTTCGACTCCCCGCGCGACCGCATCCTCTTCGACACCGGTCACCAGAGCTACGTGCACAAGCTGCTGACCGGCCGCCAGGACTTCTCCCGGCTGAAGATGAAGGGCGGCCTGTCCGGCTACCCCTCGCGCGCCGAGTCCGAGCACGACGTGATCGAGAACTCGCACGCCTCCACCGTGCTCGGCTACGCCGACGGCCTGGCCAAGGCCAACAAGATCCAGGGCCACAAGGACCGCCCCGTGGTCGCCGTGATCGGCGACGGCGCGCTCACCGGCGGTATGGCCTGGGAGGCGCTGAACAACATCGCCGACAGCCAGGACCTGCCGATCGTCATCGTGGTCAACGACAACGAGCGGTCCTACTCGCCGACCATCGGCGGCCTGGCCAACCACCTCTCCACCCTGCGCACCACCCAGGGCTACGAGCGCTTCCTGTCCTGGGGCAAGGACGCGCTGCAGCGCACCCCCGTGGTCGGCCAGGCGATGTTCGACACCCTGCACGGCGCCAAGAAGGGCCTGAAGGACTTCATCGCCCCGCAGGGCATGTTCGAGGACCTCGGCCTCAAGTACATCGGCCCGATCGACGGCCACGACCTGCAGGCCCTGGAGTCCGCCTTCGCCAAGGCGCGCGGCTTCGGCGGCCCGGTCATCGTGCACTGCATCACCGAGAAGGGCCGCGGCTACCACGCCGCCGAGAACAACGACGAGGACCGCTTCCACGCGGTCGGCGTGATCCACCCCGACACCGGCCTGCCGGTGAAGACCTCCGGCAAGGACTGGACGTCCGTGTTCGGCGAGGAGATGGTGGCGCTCGGCCGCGAGCGCCGCGACATCGTCGCGATCACCGCCGCGATGCTGCACCCCGTCGGCCTGGCCCCGTTCGCCCAGGCGTTCCCGGACCGGATCTTCGACGTCGGCATCGCCGAGCAGCACGCCGCGGTCTGCGCCGCCGGCCTGGCCACCAACGGCCTGCACCCGGTGGTCGCGGTCTACGCGACCTTCCTCAACCGGGCCTTCGACCAGGTCCTGATGGACGTCGCGCTGCACCGGCTGGGCGTCACCTTCGTGCTCGACCGCGCGGGCGTCACCGGCACCGACGGCGCCTCGCACAACGGCATGTGGGACATGTCGATCCTGCAGGTCGTCCCCGGCCTGCGGCTGGCCGCCCCGCGCGACGCCGAGCAGGTCCGGCTCCAGCTGCGGGAGGCCGTCGAGGTCACCGACGCGCCCACCGTGGTCCGCTACTCCAAGGGCAGCGTCGGCCCGGCCGTCCCCGCCGTCGGCACGGTCGGCGGGATGGACGTGCTGCGCCGCGCCGAGGGGGGCACCGCCGACGAGGCCGCCGACGTGCTGATCGTCTCGGTCGGCGCGATGGCCCCGCTCTGCCTGGAGGCCGCCGACCTGCTCGCCGAGCAGGGCATCACCAGCACCGTGGTCGACCCGCGCTGGGTCAAGCCGGTGGACGCCGCGCTGCCCGGCCTGGCCGCCCGGCACCGCCTGGTGGTCACCGTCGAGGACAACGGGCGGGCCGGCGGCGTCGGCTCGGCGATCGCCCAGGCGCTGCGCGACGCCGACGTGGACGTCCCGCTGCGCGACTTCGGCATCCCGCAGGAGTTCCTCGACCACGCCTCGCGGGCCGAGATCCTGGAGGAGATCGGCCTCACCGCCCCGGTCGTCGCGGCGAAGACCGCCGCGCTGCTGAACGCTCGCGCGCTCGCCCGGAGCTGACGCCCCGGAACACCCCTGGCGCACCGCCGGAGCCCGTCCGGCGGTGCGCCGATCATCCGATCGTCACACTCTTTCGCGGACCGGCACTTCCCCGCGCGTTCACGGCAGGTAGGTTGTCATCCGTGTCCCTCACCACGAGCCGCCCGCGCTCCTTCGCCGACCGACTGACGGCGAACGTCCGGACCGGGTACTGGACCGGGCTCGTCCCGCTGCTCGCGCTGGTGGCCACCCTCACCCACCTCCCGTCCTTCCTGCGCCCCGTCTGGAGCCCCGACGAGGGCTATCTCGCCACCCAGGCCCGGATGCTCGCCGACGGCGGCGTCCTCTACGACACCGTCGTCGACCGCAAGCCCCCGCTGCTGCCCTGGCTCTACGAGGCCTGCTTCGCCGTCTTCGGCTCCGTCTCGCTCTGGCCGCTGCGCACCCTGGCGATCTGCGCCCACCTCGCCACCGCCGTGCTGCTCGCCTCGATCGCCCGCGGCCGCTGGGGCGACCGGGCCGGCCGCTACGCCGGCCTGATCTACCTGCTGGTCTCGATCGGCCTGTCGCCCGAGGACACCCAGGCCGCCACCTTCGAAGTCTTCATGCTGCCCGCCATGGTCGCCGCCTTCCGCTACGCGGAGCGCCGCCGCTGGCTGGCCGCGGGCATCGCCGTCGCGCTCTGCTCGCTCACCAAGCAGACCGGCGGCGCCGTCCTGCTGCCCGTGCTGTGGATGCTGCTCCAGGACACCCGCCGCCGCGGCGTCCGCTGGCCCCCCGCCCTGGCCAAGATCGGCTTCGGGTTCGCGCTGCCGATAGCGCTGGTCGCCGTCATCCTCACCAAACCCAAGGGCTTCCTGTTCTGGGTGGTCACCGGCTCCGGCGACTACGCCGTGCTCGGCTCCAACTGGCCCCAGATGCTCGGCCGGGCGCTCGGCAACTCCGCCATCCTGCTGTCGGCCGGCCTGGCCTTCCTGCTGCCCTACGCGCACCGCCTCTGGCTGCGCCGGCACCGGCGGCCGGTCCCGGGCCGCGGCCCCGAGCACGGCTCCACCGCCGACCTGTGGGTCTGGCTGGCCTCCTCGATCGTCGCGGTCTCGGTCGGCTTCCACTTCTTCGGCCACTACTACCTCCAGCTGATGCCGCCACTGGTCCTGCTCGGCATCGGCGCCGTCGCCACCTCCGCCGTCCCCTGGCGGCCCGTGGTCGCCTACTCCGCGGTCGCCTCCACCTTCTTCTGCGCCCTCGCCGTCTTCTGGCCCGGCCAGCGCCTCACCCAGACCACCGAGGTCGCCACCGCCGTCGCCGCCCAGACCACCCCCAAGGACACCGTCCTGGTCTGGGGCATGCACCCCGAGCTCTACTGGCTCGCCGACCGCCGCCCCGCCACCCGCTACCTCACCGCCGGCTTCCTCACCAACTTCAGCGGCGGCAAGGGCGGCGAGAAGGTCGGCGAGCAGTACTCCGTCTCCGACGCCTGGCAGACCTTCGACAACGAGATCTCCACCAACGGCTTCCCCGAGGTCTTCGTCGACGACTCCGGCACCTCCCCGTACCAGCCCGACCTGGTCCCCCGGATCGCCTCCCTCCTCGACACCCACTACGAGGTGGTCGGCGTCACCGGCGACACCGTCATCTACCGCCTCAAGAAGAAGTAGGCCGCCGCGGTGGGCTACTACCTCGAAGCCGTCGTCGCCGCCGAACCGCTGCTCCGCGCCGCCGCGGCGGGGCTCCCCTCCACCCGTGTCGTCCCCGTCGCCCGGGGCCTCGCCCTGCTCCCGATGAGCGACGCCCTGGACGAGGCGATCCGCACCGACGACGCCCCGCTCGCCCCCTTCCGGATGCTCCCCAACGGCTTCGACCGCACGCTCGCCGCCTGGTCGGAGCACGGCCCCGTCGCGTACGTCGAGGCCGACATCTGGGGCGGCACCGGAGAACAGGCCGTCGCCGTGTGGACCCGCGGCGCCCTCACCCTCGGCCCCCTCGTCGAGGCGACCGGCAGCCCGATCTCCCTCGCCCTCCGCCGGCTCGGCGCCACCCCCGACGGCCACGTCGACGAGTTCGACGCCGTCGGCCTCGGCCGCCACCGCCGCACCGAGTCCTGGCTCACCCAGGACGGCTGACCTCCGTCTGCTACAGGCTGGTCAACTGGCAGACGTAGACGCGCTGCTGGCGCGGGACGACGAAGTACGCGAAGAAGCCGTCGGCGACGGCGATCGTCCGTAGTCCTTCGCCCGGGCCCTGGTGCGTGGTGCCGTCGAGGTAACGGGCCTCGGCGGCGCGGACGAGTTCGTCGGCGCGGGACGCCACCTCGGCGAGCAGCGCGGGCGGGGCTCCGGCGGCGACGTGCTGCTCGTCGGGGTGGTACTCCCAGGACCAGGTCACCCGTTCACCGCCGCGTAGGCGTGGTTGAAGATCTCCAGGGATTCGCGGACGGCCGCGGACCAGCGGGGGTCGTCGCGGTCCAGGGTCTGGACGGTGTGCTCGGCCCGGCGCAGGCGGGCGGCGGTGTCGAGGTTGCGGGCGACCTCGACGTGGGCGGCCCAGGTGTTCAGGAAGGCCCGGAGCGGGTCGATGGAGCCAGTGCGGACGGCGAGGGCGAAAGCTTCGTCCTGTTGGGCCGTCAGCTCGGGAATCCGGTGCGGAGCGACGGTGGCGAGGGCGGCGCGGAGGGCCTCGGGGGTCTTGGCGGGCCGCGGGACCAGTTCGTCGTCGTGGCACGCGGGATGCTCGGGCTGTGCGGTCATGAAGTCCTCCCTGGGCCGACCCGTCCAGCGTAGTCGTGCGAACGCCGCAGGGCGGCACCCCGTCCCGGAGGGAGGGGTGCCGCCCTGCGGCGGGTGGTGCGGGGGTGCGTCAGGCGGGGAGCGAAGCCAGGCCGGGGGCCAGGAACTTCTTGCCGTTGACGCGCTCGGAGACGCCCTCGCGGTCGAGGTACGGGGTGATGCCGCCGAGGTGGAAGGGCCAGCCGGCGCCGGTGATCATGCAGAGGTCGATGTCCTGGGCCTCGCCGACCACGTTCTCGTCGAGCATCAGGCCGATCTCCTGGGCGACGGCCTCCAGGGCGCGGGCGCGGACCTGGTCCTCCGTCAGGACGGAGTCGCCGAAGGTGAGGAGGGCGAGGACCTCGGGGTCGAGGACCTGGGCGCCGTCCTGCCAGACGTAGAAGCCGCGCTTGCCGGCCGCGACGACCTTGCCGAGGTTCTCGGAGACGGCGAACCGCTCCGGGAAGGCGCGGTGCAGGGTCTCGGAGACGTGCAGGGCGATCGCGGGGCCGACCAGTTCGAGCAGGGCGATCGGCGACATCGGCAGGCCGAGCGGCTTCACCGCGGCCTCGACGGTCTCGAACGGGGTGCCCTCGTCGATGATGCTCTGGATCTCGCCCATGAAGCGGGTCAGGATGCGGTTGACCACGAACGCGGGGGCGTCCTTGGTGAGGACCGCGGTCTTCTTCAGCTTCCGGGCCACCCCGAACGCGGTGGCCAGCGAGGCGTCGTCGGTCTTCTCGGCCCGGACGATCTCCAGCAGCGGGAGGATCGCGACCGGGTTGAAGAAGTGGAAGCCGACCACGCGCTCCGGGTGCTGGAGCTTGGAGGCCATCTCGGTGACCGACAGCGAGGAGGTGTTGGTGGCCAGGATCGCGGTCGGCGAGACCACGGCCTCCAGCTCCGCGAACACCTTCTGCTTGACGCCCATCTCCTCGAACACGGCCTCGATGACGAAGTCCGCGTCGCCGAAGGCGACGGCCTTGTCGAGGTGGCCGGAGACCAGGCCCTTGAGCTTGTTGGCCTTGTCGCCGCCGATCCGGCCCTTGGCGAGCAGCTTGTCGATCTCGCCGTGGACGTAGCCGACGCCCTTGTCGATCCGCTCCTGGTCGATGTCGGTGAGGACCACCGGCACCTCCAGGCGGCGCGCGAAGAGCAGCGCCAGCTGGGAGGCCATCAGGCCCGCGCCGACCACGCCGACCTTGGAGACCGGGCGGGCCAGCGACTTGTCCGGCGCGCCGAACGGCTTCTTGGCGCGGCGCTGGACCAGGTTGAAGGCGTAGAGGCCGGAGCGCAGTTCGCCGCTCATGATGAGGTCGGCGAGCGCGGTGTCCTCGGCGTCGAAGCCGGCCTGCAGGTCGCCGTCCTTGACCTGCTGGATGATGTCGAGCGCCTTGTAGGCGGCCGGGGCGGCCCCGTGCACCTTGGCGTCGGCGACCCAGCGGCCCCAGAGCACGGCGTCGTCCCAGGCCTTGCCGCGGTCGAACTCCTCGCGCTCGACGGCGACGTCGCCCTTGAGGACCTGCGCGGTCCAGCGCAGCGACTGCTCCAGGAAGTCGGCCGGCTCGAAGATCGCGTCCGCGATGCCGAGCTCGAACACCTCCTGGCCCTTGAGCTGCTTGTTCTGGGCCATCGAGTTCTCGACGATGACCTTGACCGCCTTGGCGGGGCCGATCAGGTTCGGCAGCAGGGTGCAGCCGCCCCAGCCGGGGACCAGGCCGAGGAAGACCTCGGGCAGCGAGAAGGCGGGGACGCCGGAGCTGACGGTGCGGTAGGTGGCGTGCAGGCCGACCTCGACGCCGCCGCCCATCGCCGCGCCGTTGTAGTAGGCGAAGGAGGGGACGGGCAGCGCGGCGATCCGCTTGAAGACGTCGTGGCCGCCCTTGCCGATGGCCAGCGCGTCCGCGTGGTCGCTCAGCACCTCGACGCCCTTGAGGTCGGCGCCGACCGCGAAGATGAACGGCTTGCCGGTGATCGCGACGGCGACCACCTCGCCCGCGGCGGCCTCGGCCTCGACCTGGTCCAGCGCCTCGGAGAGCTTGGCCAGCGAGCCCGGGCCGAAGGTGGTCGGCTTGGTGTGGTCGAAGCCGTTGTCCAGGGTGATCAGCGCCAGCCGGCCGGCCTGCAGCGGCAGGTCCAGGTGGCGCACGTGCGCGGTGGTGACGACCTCGCCGGGGAAGAGTTCGGCGGCGCGGCGCAGCAGCTCAGTGGTGCTCATGGTCACTTACCACCCTCGAAGTGCGGGTTCTCCCAGATGACGGTGCCGCCCATGCCGAAGCCGATGCACATGGTGGTGAGGCCGTAGCGGACGTCCGGGCGCTGCTCGAAGCGGCGGGCCAGCTGCGACATCAGGCGCACGCCGGTGGAGGCCAGCGGGTGGCCGAAGGCGATCGCGCCGCCGTACGGGTTGACCCGCTCGTCGTCGTCGGCGATGCCGTAGTGGTCGAGGAAGGCCAGCACCTGGACGGCGAACGCCTCGTTGACCTCGAACGCGCCGATGTCGTCGATGGTCAGGCCGGCCTTGGCCAGCGCCTTCTCGGTGGCGGGGACGGGGCCGATGCCCATCACCTCGGGCTCGACGCCCGCGAACGCGAAGCTGACCAGGCGCATCTTGACCGGCAGGCCCAGTTCGCGGGCCACGTCCTCGGCGGCCAGCAGCGAGGCGGTGGCGCCGTCGTTCAGACCGGCCGAGTTGCCCGCGGTGATGTTGCCGTGCGGGCGGAACGGGGTCTTCAGACCGGCCAGGCTCGCCATCGTGGTGCCCGGGCGCATCGGCTCGTCGGTGGTGGCCAGGCCCCAACCGGTCTCGCCGACCTCGGGGTTGGTGTTGCGGATGGAGATCGGCACCAGGTCGGGCTGGATGTCGCCGTTGGCGTACGCCTTGGCGGCCTTCTCCTGCGAGCGCACCGCGTACGCGTCGCAGCGCTCCTTGGTCAGGTGCGGGAAGCGGTCGTGCAGGTTCTCCGCGGTCATGCCCATGAACAGGGCGGACTCGTCGACCAGCTTCTCCGAGACGAAGCGCGGGTTCGGGTCGACGCCCTCGCCCATCGGGTGGCGGCCCATGTGCTCGACACCGCCGGCCACGACCACGTCGTACGCGCCGAAGGCGATGCCGCCGGCGGTGGTGGTGACGGCGGTCATCGCGCCGGCGCACATCCGGTCGATGGCGTAGCCCGGGACGGACTTCGGCAGGCCGGACAGCAGCGCGGCGGTGCGGCCGATGGTCAGGCCCTGGTCGCCGATCTGGGTGGTGGCCGCGACGGCGACCTCGTCGATCCGCTCGACGGGCAGGCTCGGGTTGCGGCGCACGAGCTCACGGATGCACTTGACGACCAGGTCGTCGGCGCGCGTCTCGTGGTAGATGCCCTTCGGGCCGGCCTTGCCGAACGGGGTGCGGACGCCGTCGACGAAGACGACGTCCCTCGCGATACGAGGCACGGGGGCTCTCCTCCCAGGGGGACATGGCAATGAGCGCGCACATGGTCTGCGCTGCTGCGTCCACCAATCTACCCGCGAGTAACAACGCCGGGCAAGGACCGTGAGAGCCGTCACTCGGACCGGCGCCCCCGAGGTCAGCCCGCGGCCTCGCGGAAGGCCGTCGCCAGCGCCGGGGCGACCAGCTCGGTCTGCCAGGCGCGGGCGCCCAGGGCCCGCAGCGCGGCGGTGATCCCGTCCGGGCCGGCCTCGGCCGGGGGCTCCCAGGAGACCCGGCGGACCAGGTCGGGCGCGATCAGGTTCTCGGCCGGCAGCTGGTGCTGCTCGGCGAGCGCCGTCACGGCGGCCCGGGCCGCGGTGAGCCGGGCCGCGGCCACCGGGTCCTTCTCGGCCCAGGCGCGCGGCGGCGGCGGGCCCTCGTGCGGGGCGGTCGCGGGCGGCAGCGCGGACTCCGGCAGCTGCCGGGCCCGCTCGACCGCGGCCAGCCACTGGTCGAGCTGACGGCGGTTCACCCGCGGGCCGAAGCCCTGCACGGCGATCAGCGCGGGCGCGTTCAGCGGCATCGCCAGCGCGGCGTTGACGATGGCGGCGTCCGGCAGCACCCGGCCGGGGGAGACGTCGCGCTCGCGGGCGATCCGGTCCCGGGCCTGCCAGAGCTCGCGGACGGCGGCCAGCTGGCGGCGGCGCCGGACCTTGTGCAGCTGGGAGGTGCGCCGCCACGGGTCGACCCGGGGGGCCGGGCGGGGGGCGGCGGCCAGCGCGGCGAACTCCTGGTGCGCCCAGTCGAGCTTGCCCTGCCGCTCCAGCTCGGCCTCCAGCGCGTCGCGCAGGTCGACCAGCACCTCCACGTCGAGCGCGGCGTAGCGCAGCCAGGGCTCGGGCAGCGGGCGGGTGGACCAGTCGACCGCGGAGTGCTCCTTGGCCAGCGAGAGGCCGAGCACGTTCTCGGTCATCGGGCCGAGGCCGACCCGGGCGAACCCGGCCAGCCGGCCGGCCAGCTCGGTGTCGAACAGCACCCCGGGGTGCATGCCGACCTCGAACAGGCAGGGCAGGTCCTGGGTGGCGGCGTGCACCACCCACTCGGCGTCCTGGATCGCCGCGTCCAGCCCGGACAGGTCGGGGCAGGCGATCGGGTCGACCAGCGCGGTCCCGGCGCCCTGGCGGCGGAGCTGGATCAGGTAGGCGCGCTGGCCGTAGCGGTAGCCCGAGGCGCGCTCGGCGTCGACGGCGACCGGGCCGGTGCCGGCGCGGAACGCCGCGATCGTCGCGGCCAGCGCCTGCTCGTCCGCCACCACAGGTGGGAGCCCGTCCCGGGGTTCGAGCAGCGGAACCGGGGCGGTCTCTTCGGGGATGGCGGCTACGGCGTCGGTCACCCCCCAAGGGTACGTCGTGCGCCGCCGCCGAGAGTGTTGTCCGACTGGTCGGACGATGTTCCGACATATGCCGGGCGGTGCGGACGGCCCGCCGGGGCCCCGGTCCGGACCTGCGGCGGCGGGCCGTTGACGGCCCGTCACGTGCGCGAACGCGCCGGGCGCGCCGCCGGGGTGCGCCCCGGCGGCCGGGCAGGGGCGCTACGCGGGGAACGACGCGGGGAACGACGACGGCCCGGAGGAAACGTTCCTCCGGGCCGTCACCAGCGACGATTCCGTCAGTGGATGATGCCGGTCCGCAGCGCCACGGCGACCATGCCGGCCCGGTCGCCGGTGCCCAGCTTGCGGGCGATCCGGGCCAGGTGGCTCTTCACCGTCAGCGCGGAGAGGCCCATCGCCACGCCGATCGCCTTGTTCGACTGGCCCTCGGCCACCAGGCGCAGCACCTCGACCTCGCGGCCGGACAGCTCGCGGTAGGCGGACGGCTGAGCGCCGGGAGCACCGGGGGCACCGGGGGCGGCGCCGGGCTGGCCGGGGGCGCCGGGCGCGCCCGGGTGGTGGTGGCCCGGGATGCCGGGGCGGCGCATCCGGCCGGCCAGGCCGGCGCCGATCGGCAGGCCGGGGCGGCCGGGCATCGGCATGTTGGTCCGGGTGCCGGTCACCACGTACCCCTTGACGCCGCCGGCCAGCGCCGAGCGGACCGCGCCGATGTCGTCGGCGGCGGACAGCGCCAGGCCGTTCGGCCAGCCCGCGGCACGGGTCTCGGCCAGCACCGTCAGGCCGGAGCCGTCGGGCAGGTGGACGTCGGCGATGCAGATGTCACGGGGGGTGGAGATGCGCGGGCGGGCCTCGGCGATCGAGGAGACCTCGATCACGTCACGGACGCCGAGCGCCCATAGGTGCCGGGTCACCGTGTTCCGGACGCGGGGATCAGCGATGACCACCATGGCGGTGGGCTTCGTCGGACGGTACGCGACGACGCTCGTGGGGTGCTCAAGAAGGACCGACACCTGGGGCCTCCGGCGGGGAGTGGCGGACGGAACCCCGAGGGGGCGGTCGGAGTGTTCCGCGTCTGGAAAGGGTCACTGACACCTTCGGCAACAACCGTGCCCGGCTTTAGCGGGTGATCACGATCTGGTGAGTAACAATACGGACAAATCGCGCAGATGACCGGTACGACATGCCTGGAAATCGCACAGATTCGATCACTACCGGCGACACGACGATCGGGAACGGGCAGGTAATTGACCGGGAGCGCATACGAAGTCACACTCCGTCAGTCCTGCGGGTGGAACCGCGGACCGGGCCCGGACAAATCCCCCCGTGGTGTGGTCGGGGCGCGACGGGCCGCACCGCGGAGACCCGCTGACGGGCCGTCGGTCCGGGTCCGGCTGCGGGCGCGCGGGCGTGGGCGCGCGGGGGTGATCGGGCGCGGGGCGGCGGGGCCGGCGCCGGGGTCAGTGCGAGTTGCGCGGCCGGCGGCGGGCCGGCATCGGCACCACGCCGCCGAGCAGGACCGGCCCGTCGGCCGGCAGCGGGGCGGGCGCCGACGGCGGCAGGCCCGCGCACACGCACAGCAGGTCGGCCCAGGCCGCCAGGTGCCGCTCGAAGCGGCGGTCGGCCGGCGTCCAGGACGCCCGCATCTCGATCTCGGTGGACGCGCCGCGTTCCGCCAGCGCGCCGAAGTACTGGGAATGACACCGCGTCACCGTGCCGGACGGCTCGGCGTACCCGGCGGCGTGCGCCTGCAGCGCGTCCAGCAGCCACGTCCAGCCGACCTCGGAGAGCAGCGGGTCGCCCGCCATCTCCGGCTCCAGCTCGGCCCGCGTCATGGTGACCACCCGGAAGTCGCCGTTCCACGCCTCCGGCGCGGCCGGGTCGTGCAGCAGCACCAGGGTGCCGTCCGCCAGCTCCTCGCCGTCCACCTCGACCGAGGCGGAGAGCGCGAAGGTGTACGGGGCCAACCGGCGGGGGGCGGGCTGCGGGGACAGCCGTACCTCGGGGCGCAACCGCGCCCCGGTCAGCGCCTCGACCGCGTCGCGGAAACCGATCGGCGCCGACTCCCTGCCCGTTCCTCCACCCTGTGCGGATTGCCCGCCGACCGCTGCCATGTCGGGAAGCCTAGGTGGCGCGGGCCCGCAATCCGAGCACTTTCCTCCCCCCGGCGTGCCGGAGTCCCCGAAACCGGCACCGAACCGCCCCGGAACGGACCCGCTCCCGGTCCGGGACGGGCGGGCCGGGAGAGCCGGGCGGGCGGCCGGACGGGCGTCGGCCCCGTGCGAGGATGGGGCCCGTGAGTGAGACCCCCGCAGCCCAGTCCGGTCAGCGGCCCCGCGGCGCCGCGTACGACTCCGTCTTCCTGCGCGCCGCCCGCAACGAGCCCGTCCCGCACACCCCGGTGTGGTTCATGCGGCAGGCCGGCCGCTCGCTGCCCGAGTACCTGAAGGTGCGCGAGGGCATCCCGATGCTGGACGCCTGCATGCGGCCCGACCTGGTCAAGGAGATCACCCTGCAGCCGGTGCGCCGGCACGGGGTGGACGCGGCGATCTTCTTCTCCGACATCGTCGTCCCGCTCAAGGCCGCCGGCATCGACGTCGAGATCAAGGGCGGCGTCGGCCCGGTCATCGCCGACCCGATCCGCACCCGGGCCGACCTGCGACGGCTGCGCCCGCTGGAGCCCGGCGACATGCCGTACATCACCGAGGCGGTCGGCCTGCTGGTCGCCGAACTCGGCGCCACCCCGCTGATCGGCTTCGCCGGCGCCCCGTTCACGCTCGCCAGCTACCTGGTCGAGGGCGGGCCCTCGCGCAGCTACGAGAACACCAAGGCGATGATGTACGGCGAGCCCGAGCTGTGGGCCGACCTGGTCGCCCGGCTCGCCCGGATCACCTCGACCTTCCTGAAGATCCAGATCGAGGCCGGCGCCTCCGCGGTCCAGCTCTTCGACTCCTGGGCCGGCGCGCTCGCCCCCGAGGAGTACCGCCGCTCCGTGCTGCCCGCCAGCACCGAGGTCTTCGACGCGGTCGCCCCCTACGGCGTGCCGCGCATCCACTTCGGCGTGAACACCGGCGAGCTGCTCGGCCTGATGGGGCAGGCCGGCGCCGACATCGTCGGCGTCGACTGGCGCGTCCCGCTGGACGAGGCGGCCCGCCGGGTCGGCCCCGGCAAGGGCCTCCAGGGCAACCTCGACCCGGCCGTCCTCTACGCCCCCACCCACGTGGTCGAGGCCAAGGCCCGCGAGGTGCTGGACGCCGCGAAGGCGCTCGGCGGCAGCCACCACATCTTCAACCTCGGCCACGGCGTCATGCCCACCATGGACCCGGACGCCCTGACCCGCCTCACCGCTTTCGTCCACGAGGCCAGCGCCCGCTGACCCCCCGTCGGGGCCCGGGCGCCGGGCCCCGACGGCCGGACGGCTACTCCTCGGTGTGCCGCGGCGGATCGAACGGCTGGGGCGGGTCGAACGGCTGCGGCGGGGCGGCCGGGACGAACTGCTCGACCCGGGGCGGGCGCCGGAGCAGCCGGCGGCGGACCAGCCAGCCGAGCGGGGCCAGCACCAGCAGGAACGGGGCCACCGCGGCCAGCACCATCAGCACCACCCGGAAGAAGCCGAGCAGGGCGCGCCAGCCGCCGCCCAGCGCGTGGCCGACCGAGCCCCAGAAACCCGGCTCCCGGTCCCGCACCACCGGCGCGGGCGGGGCGACCGTGGTCAGCTCCAGGGTGATGGTGGAGAGCGAGGTCTTCGCGGACAGTTCCTGCTGCTGCCGCTGCAGGGACTCCAGGTCGGACTCGCGGCGGGTCAGCTCGCTCTCCAGCGACACCACCTCGGACAGGGTCTTGGCGTCGGCCATCAGCGCCCGCACCCGGTCCACGCTGGCCTTCATCGACTTCACCCGGCTGTCGACGTCGGCGATCTGCTGGGTCAGGTCGTCGGCCTTGCTGCTGAGCGCGATCCGGGTGCCCAGGCCGCCGAGCGCGTCCAGGGTCTTCTGGTACGCGTCGGACGGCACCTTCAGGGTCAGCACCGAGCGCGCGCTGCGCTCCGCCCCGCCGCTCAGGTCCTCGCCGGAGACGTAGCCGTCGGCGGCCGTCACCAGGTCGACCGCCTTGCCGCGGGCGGTGTCCACCGTGTCGACCCGCAGGGTCAGCCGCGCCTGGTAGGCGATCTGACGGTTCGTCGCCGCCGCCGCGCCGTTCGCCCCGGCGGTCGCCGCCCCGCCCGTCCCCGGCGTCGCCGCGCCCTTGGCGGCGGGGGTGGCCGCGCCCGCCGCGGCCTGCGGCGCCGCCGCGTCGTTCGCCACCACCCCGTGCGAGGACGCGGACGAGCCGCCGCCCGCACTGCACCCGGCCAGCAGCAGCACCGCGGCCAGCGCCCCGGCCGCGCCCGCTCTGCGTACCCGACGTTCCATCCGTACCCTCCCCGTGGCTCCGGCGGGCCGTTCGCCCGCCGCACGACCCTTGGACGCGCCGCCCCCGGGACCGGACCCGCACCGGCGGTACCGGATCGATCACGCTGCGGACTCGCACCGGTATCGGGTCGCGCCGGGCCGGTCCGGGGAATCCGGATAAAGGCTGGGAGACTGGACGGCATGGCGAAACCTCACGTCGTGGTGATCGGTGGCGGCGTCGCGGGCCTGGCCGCGGCCGCGTTCCTCAGTGCCGGAAGGGCCGAAGGCGCCGGAAGCGCCGGAAGCGCCGCGGGTTCCGGGCCGGTGCGGGTGACCGTGCTGGAGGGCTCCGGCCGGTTCGGCGGCAAGCTCCTCGGCGGCGAGGTCGGCGGCGTCCGGGTCGACCTCGGCGCGGAGTCGATGCTGGCCCGCCGCCCCGAGGGCGTCGAACTGGCCCGCGCCGCCGGCCTCGGCGAGCTGCTCGAACCGCCCAGCACCGCCAAGGCCGCGATCTGGACCGCCGAGGGCCTGCGCCCGCTGCCCGGCGGCCAACTCATGGGCGTCCCCGGCGACCTGGCCGCGCTCCGGGAGTCCGGCGTACTCACCCCCGAGGGCCTGCGGCGCGTCCACGACGAGCGGCCCGCCGAACTCGGCGAGGACGCCCCGATCGGCCGCTACCTCACCGAACGGCTCGGCCGCGAGGTCGTCGACCGGCTGGTCGAACCGCTGCTCGGCGGCGTCTACGCCGGGCACGCCGACGAGATCTCGATCCGCGCCGCCGTCCCGCAACTGCTCGAACTCGCCCGCCGCCCCGGCTCGTTGACCGCCGCGATCGCCGAACTCGGCAGTCGCGCCACCGCCGCCGGACCGGTCTTCAACGGCCTGCGCGGCGGCCTCGGCACCCTCCCCGACGCGGTCGCCGCGCACGCCCGCGCGCTCGGCGCCGACCTGCGCACCGGCCACCCCGTCGAGGCGCTGCGCCGCACCCCCGACGGCTGGCGGATCACCGCCGCCGGGCGGGAACTCACCGCCGACGCCGTGGTGCTGGCCGTCCCCGCCCCGCAGGCCGCCGCCCTGCTGGAGGCCGACGCCTCGGCCGCGGCCGCCGAACTGCGCCGGATCGAGTACGCCTCGATGGCCCTGGTCACCCTGGCCTTCCGGCGCGCCGACCTCGCCGACACCCCGCTCACCGGCAGCGGCTTCCTGGTCCCGCCGGTCGACCGGCGCCACATCAAGGCCTCCACCTTCTCCAGCAACAAGTGGGGCTGGCTGGAGCGCTCCGCCCCCGACGCGTTCCTGCTGCGCACCTCGCTCGGCCGCCACCACGAGGACGCCGCGCTGCAGTTGGACGACGCCGAACTCGTCGCCCGCTCGCTCGCCGACCTGCGCACCGCCGTCGGCCTGCGCGCCACCCCGTACGACCGGGCCGTCACCCGGTGGACCGACGGCCTCCCGCAGTACCCCGTCGGCCACCTCGACCGGGTCGCCCGGGTCCGCACCCGGCTCGACGCCCTCGGCGCGGTCGCGGTCTGCGGCGCCGCCTACGACGGCGTGGGCATCCCCGCCGTCGTCGCGAGCGCCCGGCGGGCCGCCACCGCCCTGCTCACCCCCGGCACCTGAACACCGCACCCGGAAAGGGACAATGGCCCCATGACCGATAGCACCGAAAGCCCCGCGCAGCCCGCGAAGAAGAAGGCCCGCGACCTCAACCAGGTCATCCGCTACACCATGTGGTCGGTGTTCCGGCTCAAGGACGCCCTCCCCGAGGACCGCACCGCGCTGGCCGCCGAGGTCGACGCCCTCTTCGAGCAGCTCGCCGCCAAGGACGTCACCGTCCGCGGCACCTACGACGTGTCCGGTCTGCGCGCCGACGCCGACCTGATGGTCTGGTGGCACGCCGAGTCCTCCGACGACCTCCAGGAGGCGTACAACCGCTTCCGCCGCACCGGCCTCGGCCGCGCGCTGGAGCCGGTCTGGTCGAACATGGCGCTGCACCGCCCCGCCGAGTTCAACAAGTCGCACATCCCGGCGTTCCTCGCCGACGAGCAGGCCCGCGAGTACGTCTGCGTCTACCCGTTCGTCCGCTCCTACGAGTGGTACCTGCTCCCCGACGAGGAGCGCCGCGGCATGCTCGCCGAGCACGGGAAGATGGCCCGCGGCTACCCGGACGTCCGCGCCAACACCGTCGCCTCGTTCGCGCTCGGCGACTACGAGTGGCTGCTCGCCTTCGAGGCCGACGAACTCCACCGCATCGTCGACCTGATGCGCGACCTCCGCCCGTCCCGCGCCCGCCTGCACGTCCGCGAAGAGGTCCCGTTCTTCACCGGCCGCCGCAAGCCGGTCGCCGACCTGCTGGCCGGCCTCTGCTAGCGCCGGCCCGAAAGCCCGTCGGGGCCCCGGGAGCCGCGCTCCCGGGGCCCCCGCGCGTCCACCGGCCGGGGGCCCGCCTCAGGAGGACTCCCGGGCGACCAGTTCGACGGTCGTGATGTCGCGGTCGAGCAGCGGCGCGTCGGGGGAGTCGACGGCGTGGTCGACGAGGGCGGCCAGGTCCTCGCCGGAGGGGAGGCGCATGCGGACGGAGGTCAGGCGCGGGCGCAGGAGGCGGGCCAGGAGGAGGTCGTCCGCGCCGACCAGGGCGACCTCCCCGGGGAGGCGGAAGCCCGCGTCCTGGAGGGCGCGGTGCGCCAGCATGGCGTACTCGTCGTTGTAGCCGAAGATCCCGTCCAGGGCGAACTCCCGGCACTGGGAGGCGAGTTCGGCGCCGGACTGCTCGGTGAGGTCGAGCGGCAGCGGCTGCACGGGCAGGTCGCCGAGCGCGGCGCGGACGCCGGCCAGCCGGGGCTCGCCGAACAGGGCGAGTGCCGGGTCGCGCGGCACGACGACCCCGATCCGCCGCCGCCCGCGCTCCAGCAGGTGGGCCGCCGCGCAGGCCCCGACCCTGCGCTGGTCCAGCGTCAGGGTGTGGGCCCCGGCCACCCGGGAGGCGCCGAGGGTGAAGACGGCCCGGGTGCCGGAGCGGTGCAGCAGGCGGACGCCCTCGGGGGAGAGGCCGCCGGCCAGCGAGAGCACGGCGGCGGGCCGGAGCTCGGCCCAGGACCGGGCGGCGTCGGCCCCGGTGCCGGGCGTGGGCCCGAGCAGGACCGCGGTGTAGCCCCGGCGGTGCAGGGACTCCTGCAGTTCGCGGTAGAAGCCGCTGAACAGCGGGCCGATCGGGGCCGTGCTGCCGACCAGCAGGACCAGGCCGGTGCGGCCGGCCCGCAGGGAGCGGGCGGCGGCGTGCGGGACGTAGCCGAGCTGTTCGGCCGCGGCCCGGACCCTGGCCCGGGTCTGTTCGCCGACCCGGCCGCCGGCGGTGTCGTTGAGCACGAAGGAGACGGTGGCCCGGGAGACGCCGGCCAGCCGGGCCACGTCCGCGCTGGTCGGCGGGGTGGCGGTGGCGGCGGCGGGGGCCGCGCTGTCGGGGTCGCTGTCCATAACGGTTCGAATCTTTTCACGACGGGCTCTGGCTGTGGGCCGGAAGGCCCTGCTAGACATCTGGTTACACGAGTAAGCGTTACACGTGTAACGTCACTCCCGACACCTCGCCCGGCACCCCCGCCGCCGGGCACGTCCCCTGGAGGGCACCGTGGCCCTTTCCCCCACCGACGACGTCCCGCAGGACCTCCCGGAACCCGGCGCCGACCCCGCCGCCGCTCCCGGGGAGGCCGGCTCCACCCGCCGCCTGCTCCCGCTGCTGTTCACCGGCAACGCCGCGATGTACGCGCTCTACCTGGGCGTCGGCAGTGTGCTGCTGCCGCTGCAGATCGAACACCTCGACCCGGCCGCCAAGGTCGCCAACCTCGGCCTGGTCGGCGGTGTGTCGGCGATCTTCGCCACCGTGTTCAACCCGGTCGCCGGCGCGCTCTCCGACCGCTCCGGCCGCCGCAACCCGTGGATCCTCGGCGGCGGCCTGGCCGCCGTGGCCGCGATGGCGCTGCTCGGCGGCGTGGACACGGTGCTGCTGGTCTGCCTGGCCTGGTGCCTCGGTCAGGCCGCGATGAACTGCTACCAGGCCGCGCTGACCTCCGTGGTGCCCGACCGGGTCCCCGCGGCCCGCCGCGGCACCGCCTCCGCCGCGGTCGGCCTGGGCCTGCCGGTCGGCTCGGTGCTCGGCGTGCTGGTGGCGTCCGCGTTCTCCGACCGCCTGCGCACCGGCTACCTGGCGCTCGGCCTGCTGGTCGCCCTGGCCGGACTGCTGTTCGGCGGCCTGGCCCGGGAGCGGCGGATGCCCGCCCGGCAGCCCGTGCCGCTGCGCGAGCAGGCCGCCGCCTTCCTCGGCGTGCTGCGGGTGCCGGACTTCCGCTGGGCGTTCATCGGCCGGGCGCTGCTGGTCCTCGGCTACTTCGCCGTGGTCGGCTACCAGCTGTACATCCTGCAGGACCACGTCGAACTCCCCGCCGGGCTGGCCCCCGAGGACGCGGTGGCGATCCTGACGCCGATCTCCGCGGTCACCATGGCGGTCTCCACCGTGCTCGGCGGCGTGCTGTCCGACCGGCTGGACCGGCGCAAGCTGTTCGTCGGCGTCTCGGCCGGGCTGTCCGCCGCGTCCCTGCTGATCCCGGTGCTCAGCCCGACCTGGCCCGGCATGATCGTCTTCTCCGCCGTGAACGGCCTCGCCTTCGGCTGCTTCATGGCCGTCGACACCGCCCTGGTCACCATGGTGCTGCCCAGGGCCGAGGACGCCGCCCGCGACATGGGCGTGCTCAACATCGCCAACGCCGGGCCGCAGATCGTCGCCCCGTTCGTCGCCTCCGCCGTGGTCGGCCTGGGCGGCTACACCCCGCTGTTCCTGCTCGGCGCCGCCCTCGCGGTGGCCGGCGCACTCGCCGTCCGCCCGATCCGCGGCGTCCGCTGAAAACCCGACACGCCGTCAGAAAGGCCGCACCGTCATGCAGTTGAACACCCACGAATGGGGATCCGGCGACCGGATCGCCCTGCTGGTCCACGGCATCATGTCCGACCACCGCACCTGGCGCCGGGTCGGCCCCGCGCTCGCCGACCTCGGCTACCGGGCGATCGCCGTCGACCAGCGCGGCCACGGCGCCAGCCCGCGCGGCACCGGCGACAGCCCGCGGCAGCGCTACGCCTTCGACGCCTACGCCCAGGACCTGGTCGACACCCTCCCGACCGGCGCCGAACTCGCCATCGGCCACTCGCTCGGCGGCCAGACCCTGCTGCGCGCGGTCGACCGGCTGCGCCCGGCCCGCGCCGTCTACGTCGACCCCGCCTGGCAGCTGGAGCGGGCGGCCGGCCTGGACCCGGCGGTGTTCGTGGAGTTCCGCCACGCCGGGCGGGAACAGATCGAGGCGATGAACCCGCGCTGGGAGGCCGCCGACGTCGACGTGGAACTCGCCACCCTCGCCGCCTGGGACCCGGACTCCGCCCTCGCCCTGCCGGGACAGTCGACCGAACTGCCCGCCGCGCCCGCCGTGCCCTCGCTGGTGGTGCTCGCCGACGGCAGCTTCCTGCTGGACGACGCGGACGCCGCCCTGCTGCGCACCCGCGGCTTCGAGGTGCGCACCGTGCCGGGCGCCGGCCACACCGTGCACCGCGACGACCACGACGGCTTCCTGACCGCGCTCGAAGGCTGGATCTGACCATGGCCGAACCGCTCCCCGACCCGACCGCCGACGCCCGCCGCGAGGCCGCCGTCGAAACCGCCCTCGCCCGGCTCGACCTGCCCGCCAAGGTCGCCCTGCTGGCCGGCGCCGACATGTGGTCGCTGCCCGCCGACCCGGAGATCGGACTCGGCCGACTGGTGATGTCGGACGGCCCGGCCGGCGTCCGCGGCGAACACTGGACCCCCGACGACCCGTCGGTGGCGATCCCCTCGCCGACCGCGATCGCCGCCACCTGGGACATCGAACTGGCCCGCCGCGCCGGCCGGTTGCTCGCCCAGGAGGCCCGCCGCAAGGGCGCCCACGTGGTGCTCGCGCCGACCGTCAACCTGCACCGGAGCCCGCGCGGCGGCCGGCACTTCGAGTGCTACTCCGAGGACCCGCTGCTCACCGGCGAGATCGGCGCCGCCCTGGTCTCCGGCGTCCAGGACGGCGGCGTCGGCACCACCCCGAAGCACTTCGTCGGCAACGACTCCGAGACCGACCGCTACACCGTCGACGTCCGGATCGACGAGCGCACCCTGCGCGAGCTGTACCTCGCCCCGTTCGAGACCATCGTCAAGAAGGCCCGCCCGTGGGGCCTGATGGCCGCCTACAACGCCGTCAACGGTGACAGCATGAGCGAGCACGACGAACTCAACAACGGCGTGCTGCGCGAGGAATGGGGCTTCGACGGGGTCCTGGTCTCGGACTGGACCGGCGCCCGCGACACCGTCCGGGCCGCCCTCGGCGGGCTCGACGTCGCCATGCCCGGGCCCGCCACCGTCTACGGCGAGCACCTGGTGCGCGCCGTCCGCGCGGGCCTGGTGCCCGAGCACACCGTCGACGACCTGGCCCGCCGCGTGCTGCGCCTCGCCGCCCGGGTCGGCCTGCTGGCCGGCGCGCCCGCCGCCGTCCCCGCCGAGCGGCTGCCCGCGCCGATCGACGGCGAGGCGCTGGCCCGCGAACTCGCCGCCCGCTCCTTCGTCCTGCTGCGCAACGAGGGCGGCGTGCTGCCGCTCGACCCCGCGCCCCGGTCGGTGGCGCTGATCGGCCAGGCCGCCGTCGAGGCCCGGATCGGCGGCGGCGGCAGCGCCCAGGTGTTCCCCACCCGGGTGGTCGGCCCGCTGGACGGACTGCGCGCCGCGCTCGGCGAGGACACCGCCCTGGTGCACGCCGTGGGCGCCGACCCGCGCACCTTCCTGCCGCCGGCCGGCTTCCCGTGCACCGCCGAACTGCTCGGCGACCAGGGAGCGCTGGGCTCGGTCGCGCTGCCCGACGGCACCGTCCGCTGGCTCGGCGCGCTGCCCGGCGGCCACTCCTTCGGCGACCTCCGCCGGGTGCGGCTGACCGGCACCGTCACCGGCCCGGCCGGACGGCACGCGCTGGCCGTCCGCGGCGTCGGACGGTTCACCCTGGAGGTCGACGGCACGACCCTGTTCGACGGCGTGCTGCGGCCCGAGGGCGAGGACCCGGCCGCCGCCTTCCTCAACCCGCCCGAGCGGCGCTTCGCACTCGAACTCGCCGAGGGCGCCGGGGCCGCCGTCGTCCTGACCACCACCCTGCCGGACGCCGACGCGGGCGCGTTCGCGGGCTTCGGCCTGGTCTCCTTCACCCTCGGGCACGCCGAACCGGCGCCCTCCCCCGACGAGTCGATCGCGCGGGCGGTCGCCGCCGCGCGCGCCGCCGAGGTCGCGGTCGTGGTGGTCGGCACCACCGAGGAGGTGGAGAGCGAGGGCGTCGACCGGGCCGGACTGCGGCTACCGGGCCGGCAGGACGAACTGGTCGCCGCGGTCGCCGCGGCCAACCCGCGCACCGTGGTGGTGGTCAACGCGGGCGCGCCCGTCCTGATGCCGTGGCGGGAGTCGGTGGCGGCGGTGCTGCTCGTCTGGTTCCCCGGCCAGCAGGCGGGCGAGGCCCTGGCCGACGTCCTGCTCGGCGCGGTCGAGCCCGGCGGGCGGCTGCCCACCACCTGGCCCGCGGCGGAGGCCGACGCCCCGGTCTGGGAGGTCGCCCCCGTGGACGGCCGACTCGCCTACACCGAGGGCCTGTTCATCGGCTACCGGGCCTGGCAGCGCAGGGCCGGCGCGCAGCCCGCGTACTGGTTCGGGGAGGGGAGCGGCTACACCTCCTGGGCCTACGAGGGGATGGAGGCCCGGCTGGTGGAGGACTCCGCGGAGGTGCTGGCCGAGGTGACCGTCCGGGTCCGCAACACCGGCCCCCGCGACGGGCGCGAGACCGTCCAGCTCTACCTGGCCCCGGACGGCGCCGACCCCTCCCGCCCCGACCGTGTGCTCGCCGCCTTCGCCCAGGTCTCCGCGGCGGCCGGGGCCCGCGCCACGGTCCGCCTCACCGTCCCCCGCCGGGCGGCCCAGAGCTGGGACCCGATCACCCGCGCCTGGCGCACCGTCCCGGGCACCCACCTCCTGGAAGCCGGCCCGCACGCCGGCCACCGCCCCCTCAGCACGGCCCTGGTGATCCCGCCGAGCCCGTAGGCGCACGAGTGCCGGAGCAGGCCCCGGGCGCTGCCGTCAGCGGTGGATCAGGGCGGCGCGCAGGCGCGGGTCGGCGACCGCGTCCGGGCCGCAGATGGCCACGGCGGTGAGCAGGTCGTCCGGGGTCCTGTGGTGCGGGTGCGGCCAGCGCAGGGCGCGCAGCAGGCTCTGCCCGGCCGGGGCCGCCCAGGCGGTGTAGGCGTGCACGTCGACCCGGGCCATCAGCAGGGTGCCGCCGGTGAGGACCAGCGGCAGCGCGTACCAGGCGACCGCGGTGCGGGCGGCGGCCTCGTCCGGGGCGCTCAGCAGGACCGTCAGCAGCAGCATCGCGGCCGCCCCGAGCAGTGCGTACCGGACGTGCCGGATCGCCCGCAGCGCCCGGTTCCGGACCACCGCCGGGGTGGCCAGCCCCGCCAGCGCCAGCCGGTCGCCGATGTCGCGGACGGTGGGGTGCGCGGCCAGCGCCGCCTTCAGCTGCGCGGTGCGGCACTGGCCGTCGGGCCCGATCGCGTTGATCAGGGCCCGCTCCAGCCGGCCCCGGCCCTGCGGGTCGACCACCGTGGTCCACCCCGTGTGCGCCAGGTGCAGCCGGCCCAGGCCGGCCATCCGCACCAGCGCCAGGTCGACCACCCGGGCCGGGCCGCCGGCCAGGTACGCGGTCTCGTAGAGGCCGACCCCGGAGGGCCGGCCGGACGGGGCCGGGAGCTGCCCGGACAGGGCGTCCGCGATCGCCGCCACCCGGACCAGCCGGAGGCAGGACAGCACCGCGGCGGCACAGGACGGGATCAGCAGCAACACCCACATGCGTGTTGTTCTAGTCCCGCGTCGGGGGCGAACGGAACGCCTACCCGGACCGCGATACCGAACTGTGACACTCCGCGGGCACCCGGCGGACACCCGAAGGGCACTCAGGAACCACAACCGCCGCCGCCGCAGGACGACCCGCCGCCCCCGCAGGAGCTCGACGACCCGCAGGAGTGCGAGGAGCCGCCGCACGAGTGCGAGGAGCCCCCGCAGGAGTGCGAGGACGAGTGCGAGGAGCCCCCGCACGAGTGCCCGGAGTGCCCGTGGTGGCCGTGGTGGTCCGTGGACGCCCCGCAGGAGGCGGTGGCCGCCCCGCACCAGGCCGCGCCGGTCGCGGCGTACCCGCTGTCCGTCGCGGCGTCCGAACCGCCGGAGCGCCGCGAGCGCCCGGACCGGCCCGCCTTGGCCAGCGTGACCGGCGCCGTCCGCCCGCCGCCCATCGCGTCCCGCAGCGGCCACAGCTCCTGGTCGGTCAGGGCCGCCGTCCCGCCCAGCGCGAACGCGCCGACCAGGACGGCGTGCTCGGGGGAGACCCCGGCGGGCCGCCACGGGCTGCTGCCGCGCATCAGCAGCAGCTGCCGCCGCCCGGCCGGGGTGATCCGGGACCGCGGCGGGTGCCCCACGATCAGGTGCACCAGGGTCAGGATCAGCAGCGGGACGAACAGGGCGAACGGCGGGAAGCCGGAAGCCGGACGGGGCCCGGACAGCCACTGCACGACCGCCACCGCGCCGAGCACCAGCAGGGCCGGCGGCACCAGCAGCTCCACCCGCCAGGCCCGCCGGGCGGCCCGCAGCGCCACCGGGTGCCGCAGCAGCCCGCGGGCGGCCAGCGCCTCCCCGATGCCCTGCACCTCGGGGCTGCCCGCCACCGGGGCCCGCAGCACCTCCAGGTCCCGCCCCGCGCGGCCCCCGACGGCGGTGATCAGCACCCCCTCCACCGGGTCGCGCGGCACGGTGTCGGTGACGGTGACCCGGTTGGCCCGGGAGATCACCACCCGGCCCTCGCGCTCCATCCGGACCAGGACGGTGTCCACCACCCGGCGCGGCCCGCCCGCCAGGAAGGCCGCGTGCAGCAGCGGAATGCCGCGCCCCGGCAGCCCCTGCGGGGCGGTGACCCGGCGGCTGCGCCGGTTGCAGACCGTGGTGGCGGACACCGTCAGGACGACGAGCGCCAGTGCCACGACGAACGGAATGTTCCACATCCCCCGTACTTCCCTTCAGACGATGACGGTGACAGCGACGACAGCGGTGCCGGTCACGGGTGCGCCCGGGCGGTGCGGCGCGGCAGCAGCCGGCCCCAGCGGCTCGGCGCGGGGCGCAGCAGCCGCTCCAGCGCGGCGTGCCGGTCGGCGGCCGGGGCGGCGTCGAGGACCCACTCGGCGAAGGCCCGGGCGTCGGCCCGGTAGCCGCCGGTCAGCGGCCGGCCGGTGGCGTAGCGGCGGAACAGCGGCGCGAAGTCCGTGCCCAGCAGTTCCGGGAGTTCCGGCATCAGGTGGCCGACGGTCTCCCGGCGCTTGGCCAGCAGCCCCTCGGCCTGCACCCGCAGCTGCTCGGGGTCGAACCCCGCGGGCACCGGGCCGCCCGCCACCAGGGCGGCCAGCAGCTCCTCCTGGCGGTGCGCCAGGTCGCGCCGGGCGAGGGCCAGTTCGGCGTCGGCCCGGTCGCGGATCAGGTACTCGTTCTGCTCAGACACGGACGGTCTCCCCCCGGTGGGCGCGGGCCGCGCGGTGGACCCGGCGAATGGCGTCGAGCTCGGCGGACAGTTCGGCGGGCGGCGGGTACGCGCCGTCCCGTTCCAGCAGCACCCCGGGCGGGTCGACCCGCTCGCAGAGCGCGGCCAGCACCTCCAGCACGGGCGCGGTGACGGGGTGGGTGTGGGTGTCGTGCCAGACGCCGTCCCGCTCGATCCCGCCGGCGACGTGCACGTAGGCGATCGCCTCCAGCGGCAGCCGCTCCAGTTCGGCGACCGGGTCGACCCCCAGGTTGACCCGGTTGGTGTGCAGGTTGGCGACGTCCACCAGCAGGTGCACGCCGGTGCGCTCGACCAGCTCGGCGAGGAACTGGGCCTCCGTCAGCTCGTCCCCGGGCCAGGCCAGGTGGGCCGCGATGTTCTCCAGCGCCAGCGGCACCGGCAGTTCGGCTTGCGCGATCCGGACGTTCGCCGCCACCACCCGCAGCGCCTCCCGGGTCCGCGGCACCGGCAGCAGGTGCCCGGCCTCCAGGCCGCCCGCCCGGACGAACGCCAGGTGCTCGCTGACCAGTGGCGACCCGAGCGCGCCCGCCACCCCGGCGAGCCGGGCCAGCCGCCCCGGGTCGGGCGCGCAGGCGTCCCCCAGCCCCAGCGAGACGCCGTGCGGGACGACCGCGGCGCCGCGCGCCCGCAGCAGTTCCAGCGAGGGCGGCAGGTGGTCGGCGCACACGTTCTCGGCGACCACCTCGACCCAGTCCAGGCCGGGCAGCCGCTCCACCGCGGTGTCGATCTCGGCCCGCCAGCCGAGCCCGGTGCCCAGGCGCGGAATACCGCTCGGAGACATGCTCCACCCCTTTCCGGCGGGCCGTGGCCGACGCCGATTCCCCCTGTTGCCGAGGGTGTATCCGGTGCGGCCCGGTGCCAAGCGGCACCGGGCGAACTCAGAGCTGAACTTGAGCTTTCACCGGTACTGAACACGCCCGGGGGCGCCGGGGGAAATTCAGCGGCGGGCGGGCGAACGAGTGGCTAACGTGACATGCCTATGACTTCGCAGCCGTACCGCATCCGACCGTTCGCACCGTCCGACGCGGCCGACGCCGCCGACGCCTACCGGGCCGGCCGTCCGCACCTGGTCGTCACTCCCGAGGTCGTCGCCTGGCAGGCCGCGCTGCCGGACTACCACCTGCTGGTCGCCGAGCGGGCCGGCCGGGTCGTCGGCACCGCCCGGTTCGGCCCCGTCGTCGAGAGCACCACCCCGCACCAGGGCTTCCTGAACGTCAGCGTGCTGCCCGGGCACCGCGGCGCGGGCATCGGCACCGCCCTGCTCGCCGCCGCCGAACGGGACCTCGCCGCGCTCGGCGTCCGCGCGGCCCACGGCTGGGCCGACGGCACCCCCGAGGCCCTCGGCTTCGCCACCGCCCGCGGCTACCTGCGCGGCCGGGCCGCCCGGTTCTCCGGCCTCGACCTCACCGCCCCGCTGCCGCCGCTGCCGCCCACCCCGCCCGGCGTCGAACTGCGCACCGCCGCCGACTACCTGGACGACCCGCACCCGATCTACCTGGTCGACATCGACGGCACCCGCGCCGAGCCCGGCGACCTCGAACTCGACGACCAGCCCTACGAGAGCTGGCTCGCCGAGATCTGGCACCGCCCCGACCAGGAGCACGCCCTCACCGCGGTCGTCCTCGCCGACGGCGAACCGGTGGCCTTCTCCGCCGCCCAGACCGACGGCCGCCGCACCTACTGGTCCGCCTTCACCGCGACCCGCTCCACCCACCGCGGCCGCGGCCTCGGCAAACTCGCCAAGGCCCACTCCCTCCGGCACGCGAAGGCCCGCGGCCTCACCGCCGCCTACACCCAGAACGACGCCGGCAACGCCCCGATGCTGGCCATCAACGACTGGTTCGGCTACCGCGAGTGCGCGACGGAGTGGAAGCACAGCCGCCCGCTCTGACCGCCGGCCGCCCGCGCAGCGCCGCCTACGCCACGTCGACGCCGTGGTCGCGGGCCAGGCCGGCCAGGCCGTCGGACCACCCCTGGCCGACGGCGCGGAGCTTCCAGCCGTCGGCGGGATGGCGGTAGAGCTCGGCGACCAGCATCGCGGAGATCGCCGGGTCGGCCGGCGGCCGGAAGACCCAGGCCGCGGGGCCGGCCGAGAGCTCGACGGCGGGGTCGACCAGGTCGGCGCAGGTCGCGTCGCCGTCCGTGTCGAGGTTGACGGAGATCGCCACCCGCCGCACCGCCTCCGGCAGCCGGCCGGTCAGCACGGTCGCGCTGCGGTCCGCCGGACGGAGCGTCACCGCGCCGTCCTCGGCCGTCGGTTGGTGGTAGAAGACGAAGTCCTCGTCGCGGCGGACCTTCCCGCCCGCGTCGAGCAGCAGCAGCGTCAGGTCCGCCTCCGCGCCGCCGGAGCGGAACCGCACCCCGACCTCCCCGGCGGGCAGCACCGCGTTCTGACCGGGCGTCAGCTCCACCGGCGGGACGGCCGGGGCCGCCGCCGGCCCGAGCCGCCCGGGCAGGCCGTGCTCGCGCAGCAGCGCCAGCAGCATCGGCCCGTCCACCAGGGTGAGCGGCTTGTCCTTGACGTGCCGGTGCGAGCCGGGCCCGAAGCCCGAGGTGGTGACCAGGATGCCGCGGTTGGCGCCCTGGTGGCGCATCGTCGACTCCAGGTCGCGGACGGCGCTGGGGGAGACGGTGTGCCGGTAGCGCTTCGCCTGGATGACGATCTTCCCGCCGGTGATCGGGTCCGGGTCCTCGGCGAGGACGTCGACGCCCTCGTCGCCGCTGCGGTCGGTGGTGCTGGTGCGGAAGCCGCGGCGGCGGAACAGCTCGGCGATCAGCCGCTCGAACTCCAGCGGGTCCATGGTGAACAGGTCGGGCTCGTCCTCGTCCTCGGGCACCTCGTAGGTGCTCGCCCCGGGGACGGGCGGGACGGTCTCGGCCTTCTCGGGGCGGGCCGAGAGGCGCCCGCCGAGCGCGTCGACCAGGCAGTCCAGCGGGGCGACCCGGTCCAGGGCGAGGCCCGCGAAGGTCTCCCGGTCGACCTCGACGGCCACCAGGCAGCGGTCGCCCTCCAGACCGGTCGCCGGGTCGGGGGCGACCACCACGCCGTTCAGCCCCACCTTGGCGACCAGGCCGTCGCGGTCGGCCCGGAACACCTCGGCCAGCACCCGCAGCGCGCACTGGGCCAGCACCTCCCGGTACAGCTCCTTGCGCTGGGTCGCGGGCCGGGCGACCTCCACCTCCTGGTCGTCGGCCCGGACGTACCGGTACCGGCCGACGGCCGGCACCGCCTCGTACGGGGGCAGCTCCCAGCGCACCACCAGGCGGCGCGCCTCGGCGTCCCAGCCGGTCTCGCCGTCCGCGGGGAAGCCGTCCGGCCAGTCCTCGCGCCAGTCCACGACGGCCTCGAAGTACTCGGCGACGGCCGCCGCCTCGCCCGCCCGCACCCGGTCGGCGAGCTTCGCGGCCTGCTCCGCCTGTCCGGCCAGCAGCCGGTGCCGCTCCGCCGCCCAGGCGTCGTACTGGGCCCGGTAATCGGCGAGCTGCCGCTGCCGCTGCTGCTCGGCCGCCCACGCCGCGTGCCAGTCGTGCTCGAACCTGGCCCGGGCCTGCGCGGCCTGCGCGTCCCAGTGCCGCCGGGCGTTCGGGTCGTACGCCTGCGCGCCCGTCAACGGCGGCACCAGGTACCAGTTCTGATCGGGCATCGGCACCGGAACGCCCAGCGGGCCCGGGTCGAACGGCGGCAGCGCCTCCCGCTGCGCGCCGCCCGGCGCCAGGCCCGGGCCGGCCAGCCCCGTCGCCAGCACCCCGCGCAACTCGGCGACCCGCCCGTCGAGTTCGGCGGTCCGCCGGGCCGCGTCCGACTCCCGGCCCTGCTGGTACGCCTTCAGCGCCTCCCGCTCGCCGCGGGCCGCCGTGCGCTGCGCCTCCCGCTGGGCGCGCTCGTAGTCGCGCTGCTGCGCGGCCGCGGCCCTGCGCTGCGCCTCCGCACGGCGGTGCTGCTCGCGCTGAGCCTCCGCCAGAACCGACCACACCCCGGAAGACCGCCGCCGCGCCACGCCCCGCCCACCCCTGTCCGACCGCTCGAAGACGATCAGTCTGGCACGGGGCGGGCGGGGCGGGGAGCCTACTCGGCGGGCTTCAGCGTCAGCGAGATCGAGTTGATGCAGTACCGCTGGTCCGTGGGCGTACCGTAGCCCTCGCCCTCGAAGACGTGGCCCAGGTGGCTGCCGCACTTCTTGCAGCGCACCTCGACCCGGCGCATGCCGAGCGACACGTCCTCCAGGTACTCCACCGAGTCGCCCGCCAGCGGCGCGTAGTACGACGGCCAGCCGCAGTGCGAGTCGAACTTGGTCTCGCTGCTGAACAGCTCCGCGCCGCAGGCCCGGCAGCTGTACACGCCGACCGTCTTGGTGTCGGTGTACTCGCCGACGAACGGGCGCTCGGTGCCGGCCTCGCGGAGCACGTGGTACTCCTCGGGCGACAGCTCGGCCCGCCACTCGGCGTCGGACTTCTCGACCTCGTAGCTCACGGCACTCTCCAGGGCAGCCGGGGACTCAGACAGCAGGTGCAACGTCCGCCAGGGCGGCCAGAATTTCCGGGCCCAGGTTGGTCACGTCGCCCGCGCCCATGGTCAGCACCAGGTCGCCCGGCCGGGCCAGGCCCGCCAGCACCGCCGGGGCCGCCGCGAAGTCGTGCTCGGCCCGGACGTCCGCGCCCGCCCGGCGGGCCGCGTCGATGATCAGCTCGGCGGTGACGCCCGGGATCGGGTCCTCGCGGGCCGGGTAGATGTCCAGCACCACCGAGCCGTCGGCCAGCGCCAGCGCCTGCCCCATCTCCTCGGCCAACTGCTGGGTCCGCGAGAACAGGTGCGGCTGGAACACCACCAGCACCCGGCCCGCGCCCGCCGCCTCCCGGATCGCCTCCAGGTCGGCCGCCATCTCGGTCGGGTGGTGCGCGTAGGAGTCGATCACCTGCACGCCGCGCGCCTCGCCCTTGAGCTGCAGCCGCCGCCGCACCCCGGTGTACGCGCCCAGCGCCTTCGCCAGCCCCTCCGCCGGGACGCCCAGCGCCACGCCCGCGGCCAGCGCCGCCACCGCGTTGTGCGCGTAGTGCCGGCCGGGCACCGAGACGGTGAACACCAGCCGCTCGCCGCCCAGTTCGACCGTCACCTCGCTGGTCATCCCGTGCGCCGCGACCTCCAGCACCCGGACGTCCGCGTCCTCGGCCGCGCCCACCGTCACCACGTTCAGGTCCGCGCGCCCGGCCACCCGGCGGGTCAGCTCGCGGGCGCCCTCGTGGTCCGCCGACACCACCAGGGTGCCGCCCGGCCGGACCCGGCCGACGAAGGTCTCGAAGGACTCGTGGATCTCCTCGATCGACGCGTAGTTGGCGTGGTGGTCCAGCTCCACGTTCAGCACGATCGCCACCTCGGGCGCGTACTTGTGGAAGCTCCGGTCGCTCTCGTCCGCCTCCGCGACGAAGATCTCGCCCGCCCCGTGGTGCGCGTTCGACCCCGGCGCGTCCAGGTCGCCGCCGATCGCGTACGAGGGCTCCAGGCCCAGCTCGGCCAGGCTGACCGCCAGCATCGAGGTGGTGGTGGTCTTGCCGTGCGTCCCCGCCACCGCCAGCGCCCGGCGGCCGCCCATCAGCGCCGCCAGCGCGTCCGACCGGTGCACCACCGGCACGCCGCGCTCGCGCGCCGCCAGCAGCTCCGGGTTGTCGGCCCGGATCGCGCTCGACACCACCACGCTGCTTGTCCCGGCCGGCAGGTGCTCCGCCGCGTGCCCGACGAACACCGTCGCCCCCAGCTCGCGCAGCGCCCGCACGGTCTCCGACTCCTTGGCGTCGGACCCCGAGACGGTCGCGCCGCGCACCGCGAGGATCTTCGCCAGGCCGGACATGCCGGCGCCGCCGATGCCGATGAAGTGCGGGGCGTGCAGGTCGTGGGCGGCGTCGTTCAAGGCGGGCTCCGTACGGGGGAGTGGGGAAGGAGGCGTCCCGTGCGTTCTTGTTCGCGAACAAGAACGCACGGGCCCCCATGACGCCCAAAAACCACCCCCGGACGGAGAACACGGGCGACGAAAATGACCCCCGGACCCCCCACCACGCCCAGCCCCCGGCCGCCCCC
>NZ_JBIVNB010000011.1:0-208966 GCF_044753345.1 Kitasatospora sp. NPDC088391 | reverse complement strand
GGTGGGGGGGGGGGGGGGGGGGGGGGGGGTGGGGCGGGGGGGCGGGGGGGGGGGGGGGGGGGGGGGGGGGCGCCGGGGTGTGCGCGGCCCCCAAAAACCACCCCCCGGCACGATTCTGCCCTAATCGGCAGGCCGGTCAGGAATCGCTGGCGAACAGCTTGAGCACCGGGACGCCCACCTCGTGCCGGGCCCGGGAGGCCCAGTCGCGGTGGAAGAACTCCTCGACGAAGTGCGGCGAGGTGAGCACCAGCACCTCGTCGGCCCGGTTCTCCTCGACCACCTCGCGCAGCCGGACCAGCGGGTGCGCCTCCACCACCTCGCCGACCGCCTCGGCCCCGGCGCGCTGCAGGTGGCGCAGGCTGTGCTCCAGGGATTCGCCCGCCAGGGTGGGCGCGTCGTCGTCCTCGTCGTGCTCGTGCACGGCCCGGTCCAGATGGCCGAGGGCCACGTCGTCCAGGGCGCGGAGCAGTTCGTCCTGCTTGCCGCGGGGTTGCATCAGGACGACGAAGGAGACCTTCTCCTCGCCGTGGAGTGTCGTGACCAGCTCCACGTCGGCGTCGGAGAGTGCCTTCTCGATCATCAGTACGGTCTTGAACACGTGAGTCCCTTCGCTGGTACGGGCCCCCGGGTCCGGCTCAGATCCCCTTGGTCCATAGTGCCCGGAGGAAGGATTCCTCACGCTGCACACGCGCCACACGGATCACATGATCCACATCGGTCAGGATGCGTCTCCGGTGAGGTCGTGGTCGTTCGGGGATCGGTCCGGATCGGTCGCTCGCAGATAGCGGGTGAAGAGGAAACCTTTCTGCTCGATCAATGACACCAGCCGCATCGGGCGGACGTGGGCAATTTGCGGGCCGTTCACGATCCTCGGTGAATCACCCGCAGTCACCAGGGGGGCCACCGACAGGCACAATTCGTCGAGCAGGCCCTCCGCCGCGAGCTGGCCGAGCAGGCGGGGGCCGCCCTCCGAGAGCTGTCGGCGCCAACCACGCTCCGTGAGCGCGGCCACCGCGCGGGGGAGGTCCACCGACCCCGTTCCTGCGGTGATCACATCGGCTCGTTCGGCGGTCCTGGCGAGCTTGTCGGGCGGCGCGTCGACCGTGGTGACCACCACGGTGGGCACCAGCGGCTCGGTGAACAGCGGGGCCGACAGGTCCAGGTCCAGGCTGCGGGTCACCACCGCGATCACCGGGGCCGGCAGCTGGCCCGCCGCGGCCCGGCGCTCCGCGAAATCGGCCCGGGCCCGCCCCGGCCGGTAGCCCTCGGCCCGGACGGTCTCCGCGCCCACCAGGACCACGTCGCAGAGCGCCCGCAGCACCCCGAAGATCCGCTTGTCCGCCTCGCTGGACAGACCCTCGGAGAGGCCGTCCAGCCGGGCCGCCCCGTCCAGCGAGGTCACCATGTTCGCCCGCAGCCACCGCCCCCCGTCCGGGTAGGCGTACGCCTCGGCCAGCCACTCCAAGGTGCCGGGGGTGCCGGGGGCGCCGGGAAGGTCGGGGGTCCCGCCGATCAGTTGCCGCATGCCGCTCAGCTGCTCCATGCCTCCAGAGTCTGTCAGCCCGGCCGGCCGGGCCGTCCGGGGAGCCCGGACCCGCCTCGCAGCTCCGGGCCACCCGCTCGCGTACCCTGTTGTTCCGTGTCTGCTGCTGCCTCGGAGTCCGATATTCACACCGCGATAGCCCTGACCGATCGGCGTCCGGTGGTCCCGGCCGAGCGGCTGGTGGCCGAGATGGTGCCGCCCCCCCGCTTCGCCGGGGTGAGTTTCGGCAGCTACCTGCCCGACCCCGCGCAGCCCAGCCAGTACGAGGCCGTCCAGGTCCTGGAGTCCTTCGCGGCCACCCTGAACGGCGCCGCCGAACCGCCGAAGCGCGGCTGGTTCCGGCGCGCCGCACCGGTGCCCGCCGGCCCGGCCGGGGTCTACCTGGACGGCGGCTACGGCGTCGGCAAGACCCACCTGCTGGCCTCGCTCTGGCACGCCGTCCCGGGCCCGAAGGCGTTCGGCACCTTCGTCGAACTGACCAACCTGGTCGGCGCGCTGACCTTCCAGGGCGCGGTCCGCACGCTCTCCTCGCACCGGCTGCTGTGCATCGACGAGTTCGAGCTCGACGACCCGGGCGACACCGTGCTGGTCTCCACCCTGCTCGGCAAGCTGGTGGAGAACGGCGTCAAGCTCTGCGCCACCTCCAACACGCTGCCCGAGAAGCTCGGCGAGGGCCGGTTCGCCGCCGCCGACTTCATGCGCGAGATCCAGGGCCTGTCCGCGCACTTCCGCCCGATCCGGATCGACGGCCAGGACTACCGCCACCGCGGCCTGCCCGACGCCCCGCCGCCGTACACCGACGCCGAGGTCACCGCCCGCGCGGCGGGCACCCCGGGCGCCTCGCTGGACGACTTCGGCGCCCTGCTGGAGCACCTCAAGGAGGTGCACCCGAGCCGCTACGGCGCCCTGCTGGACGAGGTCGGCGCGGTATTCCTGCGCGGGGTCCGGCAGGTCGACGACCAGGCGACCGCGCTGCGCCTGGTGGTGCTGGCCGACCGGATGTACGACCGGGAGCTGCCGATCACCGCCTCCGGCGTGCCGTTCGACCAGGTGTTCACCGAGGAGATGCTGCGCGGCGGCTACCGCAAGAAGTACCTGCGCGCGGTCTCCCGCCTGGTCGCGCTGGCCCGCGACTCCGCCAAGTAGTGCCGCAGGCTCAGCCGTACAGGGCCGGGTCCGGCTCGGTGCCCCAGGGCAGTACCGGGCAGCCCCCGTGCGTCAGCCCGTCCGGCGCCCGCCCGTCGGTCCGGGCGATCAGCAGTTCGTAGCTGTCGGTCCCGCTGAACACCGTCAGCAGCGCGCAGCCGAGGCCGGTCAGCACGCCGGACAGGTGGTCGAGTCGGCGGACCAGCAGGTCGCCGCGCGCCGGCGCCGGGTCGTCCGCGGCGGCGCGCCGGACGGCGGTGTCGTCGACGGCGGACGGGTCTGCCCCGAGGGCCCGGGCCCGCCCGGCGGCGAAGGCGGCCAGCTGGCCGGGCTCGTCCTCGCCGCTCCAGTCCAGCACGAGGAGCACCGCGTCGACGTCCGCCCCGGCGGCCCGCTCGGCGGCGGTGAGGACCAGTTCTGCCAGCTCTGTCATGCCGGGGACGCTAGCAAGGCCCGCCGACAGGGCCGGATCGGCCGCGGAGTGTCGGTGCTCCGCCGTACGGTGGGGGCGTGCGTCCCCACACGAGTATTGAGCGGTCCGTGGCGCCCTTCGAGGTCGTCAGTCCCTTCCAGCCCAGTGGCGACCAGCCGGCGGCCATCGCCGAGCTGGAGCGCCGCATCCGCGCCGGCGAGAAGGACGTCGTCCTGCTCGGCGCGACCGGCACCGGCAAGTCGGCCACCACGGCCTGGATGATCGAGAAGCTCCAGCGCCCCACCCTGGTGATGGCGCCGAACAAGACGCTGGCGGCCCAGCTGGCCAACGAGTTCCGCGAGCTGCTGCCGAACAACGCGGTCGAGTACTTCGTCTCGTACTACGACTACTACCAGCCCGAGGCGTACGTCCCGCAGACGGACACCTACATCGAGAAGGACTCCTCGATCAACGAGGAGGTCGAGCGGCTGCGCCACTCCGCCACCAACAGCCTGCTCACCCGGCGGGACGTCGTGGTGGTCGCCTCGGTCTCCTGCATCTACGGCCTCGGCACCCCGCAGGAGTACGTCGACCGGATGGTCCGGCTGAAGGTCGGCGAGGAGGTCGACCGGGACGCGCTGCTCCGCCGCTTCGTGGACATCCAGTACACCCGCAACGACCTGGCCTTCACCCGCGGCACCTTCCGGGTCCGCGGCGACACCGTCGAGATCTTCCCGGTGTACGAGGAACTCGCGATCCGGATCGAGATGTTCGGCGACGAGATCGAGGCGCTGTACACGCTGCACCCGCTGACCGGCGAGGTGATCAGCCAGGACGAGTCGATCCACGTCTTCCCCGCCTCGCACTACGTGGCCGGCCCGGAGCGGATGGAACGGGCGATCAACGGCATCGAGGCCGAGCTGGAGCAGTCGCTGGCCCGGATGGAGAAGCAGGGCAAGCTGCTGGAGGCCCAGCGGCTGCGGATGCGCACCACCTACGACATCGAGATGCTCCGCCAGATCGGCACCTGCTCCGGCGTGGAGAACTACTCGATGCACTTCGACGGCCGCGAGCCCGGCTCGCCGCCGAACACCCTGCTCGACTACTTCCCCGAGGACTTCCTGCTCGTCATCGACGAGTCGCACGTGACGGTCCCGCAGATCGGCGCGATGTACGAGGGCGACGCCTCGCGCAAGCGCACCCTGGTCGAGCACGGCTTCCGGCTGCCCTCGGCGATGGACAACCGCCCGCTGAAGTGGGAGGAGTTCCAGCAGCGGATCGACCAGACCGTCTACCTGTCGGCCACCCCCGGCAAGTACGAACTCGCCCGCGGCGACGGCCAGGTGGAGCAGATCATCCGCCCGACCGGCCTGATCGACCCCGAGGTGATCGTCAAGCCCACCGAGGGCCAGATCGACGACCTGGTGCACGAGATCCGGCAGCGGGTGGAGAAGGACGAGCGGGTCCTGGTCACCACCCTCACCAAGAAGATGGCCGAGGACCTCACCGACTACTTCCTCGGCCTCGACATCCGGGTCCGCTACCTGCACAGCGACGTCGACACGCTGCGCCGGATCGAGCTGCTGCGCGAGCTGCGGGCCGGCGAGTACGACGTGCTGGTCGGCATCAACCTGCTCCGCGAGGGCCTGGACCTGCCCGAGGTCTCGCTGGTCGCGATCCTGGACGCCGACAAGGAGGGCTTCCTGCGCTCCGGCACCTCGCTGATCCAGACCATCGGCCGCGCGGCGCGCAACGTCTCCGGCCAGGTGCACATGTACGCCGACCGGATCACCCCGGCGATGGACCTGGCGATCGGCGAGACCAACCGCCGGCGCGTCGTCCAGCAGGCGTACAACGAGGAGCACGGGATCGACCCGCAGCCGCTCCGGAAGAAGATCGGCGACCTGCTCTCCACCATGACGGCGGAGGACGTCGACACCGAGGAGCTGCTCGCCACCGGCTACCGGCAGCAGGGCAAGGGCCGGGCCCCCGTCCCGGCGCTGGGCATCGAGCGCAAGCCGGCCAAGAGCCTGCCCGCGGCCGAACTCGCCCAGCTGGTGCAGGACATGACGGACCGGATGCACGCCGCCGCGGCCGAGCTGCAGTTCGAGGTGGCGGCCCGGCTGCGGGACGAGGTGAAGGAGCTCAAGCGCGAGCTGCGCCAGATGCGCGAGGCCGGAATGGCCTGATCCGGCGCCGGGCGGCGCCGGAAACCGCCGTTGTGTCGTGGTTCTGCCACAGTCCCGCCGTCCCGGGCCGGGGCGGCGGGGCGGCGGCGTAGGCTGGGGCGCGGTCGGAGTGCGGCCGTCCGGCGTTCCCGGCCCGACCGGGGCGCGGTGAGTTCCGGGGAAGCACCCGGAGGAAGCAGAGGTCGGCAGCGTGTCCGTGAACCTGGCCAAGGGCCAGAGCGTGAGCCTGTTGAAGTCCACCGGCGAGACTCTGACCGTGGTCCGGATGGGCCTCGGGTGGAAGTCCGCCCCCGGCAAGCGCGGCTTCTTCAGCCGCCGCCCCAAGGAGATCGACCTCGACGCGTCCGCCCTGCTGTACGACGGCAAGGTGATGAGCGACGTGGTGTTCTTCTCCCACCTGGTCAGCAACGACGGGTCGGTCCAGCACACCGGCGACAACCTGGTCGGCGGCGCGGGCGCGGGCGAGGACGACGAGAGCATCGTGGTCGACCTGACCAAGGTGCCCCGCCGGGTCACCCAGATCGTCTTCACCGTCAGCTCGTACACCGGCCAGAACTTCCTGGAGGTGCAGAACGCGCACTGCCGGCTGGTCGACGAGACCACCGGCAAGGAGCTGGCCCGCTACGAGCTGACCGGCGGCGGCGCCCACACCGGCCAGATCATGGCCAAGGTCGAACGGGACGGCGACGGCTGGAAGATGACCGCGATCGGCGCCCCCGCCACCGGCCGCACCTTCCGCGACATGCTGCCGTTCATCGAGCCCTTCCTGTAAAGGGCCGTCGAGCAAAGGAAGTTCTTTACCTTCTTTACCAAACCTTGGGCTTCCTGTTAACCTTCAGGGAGCGGAGGGGAGTATTCCCCGTTCAGTGTCCCCGTCATCACGGGCGCCCCCAGCGGCGTCCCGGGGCGCTGGTCGTGCGGCACCGGGGAGTGTCGCGCGGCGGAAGAGACCTCCGGCAAGTGACGATGTTGTTCGCCTACCTGCCGGAGGAGCAGTAGTGGACGTTTCCGTGGGCCTGTGGACCGGCACCATCGCGGTGCTGGTCGCCCTGATCGTGGCTGATTTCTTCATCGGCGGTCGCAAACCGCACGAGGTCTCCGTCAAGGAGGCCGGGATCTGGACGGCCGTCTGGATCGTGCTCGCCGCGCTGTTCGGCGGATTCCTCTGGTGGTACGGCGGCGGGAAGCCGGCCGGCGAGTTCTTCGCGGGCTACATCACCGAGAAGTCGCTCAGCGTCGACAACCTGTTCGTCTTCATCCTGATCATGGGCAAGTTCGCGGTGCCCCGGATCTACCAGCAGCGCGTACTGATGTTCGGCGTGATCATCGCCCTGGTGCTGCGGGCGGTCTTCATCGCCGGCGGCGCGGCCCTGGTCAGCCAGTTCTCCTGGGTGTTCTACATCTTCGGCGCCTTCCTGGTCTGGACGGCCTGGAAGCTGATCAAGGAGGCCCGGGCCGACGAGGAGGAGGAGGAGTTCGAGGAGAACCGCCTGCTCAAGTCGATCGAGAAGCGCTTCCCCTCCACCGACCGCTACCACGGCACCAAGCTGATCGTCCGGGAGAACGGCCGTCGGCTGATGACCCCGATGCTGATCGTGATGCTCGCCATCGGCACCACCGACGTGCTGTTCGCGCTCGACTCGATCCCGGCGATCTTCGGCCTCACCCAGGACCCGTACATCGTCTTCACCGCCAACGCCTTCGCGCTGATGGGCCTGCGCCAGCTGTACTTCCTGATCGGCGGCCTGCTGAAGAAGCTGGTCCACCTCTCCTACGGCCTGTCGGTGATCCTCGGCTTCATCGGCGTCAAGCTGGTGCTGCACGCCCTGCACGAGAGCGGCGTGCACGTCCCGGAGATCGGCATCCCGTTCTCGCTCGGCTTCATCCTGCTGACCCTCGCGGTCACCACCGTCACCAGCCTGGTCGCGGCGAAGAAGCAGGCCGCCGAGCAGCCGGAGAAGATCGACGCCTGACCCGCCCGCGAGGGCCCCGCCGGAACCGTCCGGCGGGGCCCTCGCACGTGCCGCGGCCGCGCGCCGCGGCGGGTCACCAGCCGCGCTCGCGCCACTCCGCCAGGTGCGGGCGCTCGGCGCCCAGCGTGGTGTCGTTGCCGTGGCCCGGGTAGACCCAGGTCTCGTCCGGGAGGACGTCGAACAGCTTCTCGTTGACGTCCCGGAAGAGTGAGTCGAAGGCCGCCGGGTCGTTCCAGGTGTTGCCCACGCCGCCCGGGAAGAGGCAGTCGCCGGTGAACACGTGCGGGTGGCCCTGCGGGTCGTCGTAGACCAGCACGATCGCGCCCGGGGTGTGGCCGACCAGGTGGCGGACCGTCAGCTCGATCCGCCCGATCCGGAGCACCGAGCCGTCCTCCAGCGGGACGTCGGTGGGCACCTCGATGCCCTCGGCGTCGATCCGCCCGGCCGCCGTCCGGGCCCCGGTGGCGGCGACCACCTCGCCCAGCGCCTCCCAGTGGTCGCGGTGCCGGTGCGTGGTCACCACCATCGCCAGCCGGTTGCCGACCGTCTCCAGCAGCACCGGCGCGTCCGCGGCCGCGTCGATCAGCAACTGCTCGTCGGTGGCCCGGCAGCGCAGCAGGTAGGCGTTGTTGTCGTACGGGCCGACCGCGACCTTGGTGACGATCAGGTGCGCCAGCTCCCGCACGTCCGGCGCGCCGCCGACCTTCACCGCTCCGTGGTACGTCATCACGCCGCTCCTCGCTGCCGCTGCCGTCGGGTCTCCGTCGATCCCGGCCATCATCCCATCGGGGGGAGCCGCGGCAGCGCGCTGCGCGGGTCGACCAGGCCCTCGCCGGCCCGGTGGACCTGGAGGCCGTCGCCGTCGGAGCGGCCGGAGAGCCAGCCGGTGAGCGCCCGCACCGGGCCCTCGACGGTCAGCTCCGGCTCGGCGTCCGGGGCGCCGAGCCGGGCCTCCAGGCCGGCGTCCTCGGCGACCAGGCGGACGGCCGGGAGGCCGTCCAGCGCGCCGAAGTGCCCGCCCAGGCGGCGGAACTCGGCGGTGGCGAAGTCCTCCGGCCAGTGCGCCGGGGTGTAGCCGGCGTTCAGGTCGACGTGGTGGTACTCCAGCTCGGCCAGCCGCTTCACCGGCAGCTGCCAGGCCGGGAAGACGTAGCCGGAGCGGTGCTTGACCTCGGCGCTCCAGTCCGCCGGGTCGAGCAGCGCGGCGGCGTCCAGGAAGCGCTGCTGGCTGTCCCGGACGTCGGCGAGCTGCTCGGCGAGCGGCCGACCGGCGCCGGCCTCGATGTCGGCGTCCCGGGCCTCGGCGCTCGGGTACTGCGGGATGTCCTGCCCGGTGCGGGCGCCGTTCAGCAGGTTGACCAGCGAGTCGGCGTTGCGGGCGAGATGCGTGAGCACGTGGCCGCGGGTCCAGCCGGGCAGGCCGGAGGGGGCGGGCACCTCCTCCGGGCGCAGCTCGCGGAGGGTGTGCAGGAGCAGGTCGGTGCTCTCGGCGGTGGCCCGCAGCTGGGCCGCTGCGGTGCTGGAGTCGCTCATCGGAGGCCTTTCCCGAGGTTCGGTGGAGCGGGTCCGGTCCCGGCCCGGGCGTTGCCCGGGCCGGTTGTCAGTCGTTGACGCTACCGTCGGGCGCGGGTGCCGTTCACCCGTCCGGGTGCTCCCCGGTGGACAGCTCATGATTCGAACGAATGAGTCAGTACGCTGGCGGGCGCATCCTGGAAGAAGCACATCCACTCTCCCCTTCGACCCGGAGAAAGGCGCCAGAAGCAGTGGCAGACCGCCTCGTCGTCCGTGGTGCACGCGAGCACAACCTCAAGAACGTCTCGCTCGACCTGCCCCGGGATTCCCTCATCGTCTTCACGGGCCTCTCCGGGTCCGGCAAGTCCTCGCTGGCCTTCGACACGATCTTCGCGGAGGGCCAGCGGCGCTACGTCGAGTCGCTGTCCTCCTACGCCCGGCAGTTCCTCGGGCAGATGGACAAGCCCGACGTCGACTTCATCGAGGGCCTCTCCCCGGCCGTCTCGATCGACCAGAAGTCCACCAACCGCAACCCGCGCTCCACCGTCGGCACCATCACCGAGGTGTACGACTACCTGCGCCTGCTGTTCGCCCGGATCGGCAAGCCGCACTGCCCGCACTGCGGGCGCCCGATCGCCCGGCAGTCGCCGCAGGCGATCGTCGACAAGGTGCTGGAGCTGCCCGAGGGCACCCGGTTCCAGGTGCTCAGCCCGGTGGTCCGGGAGCGCAAGGGCGAGTTCGTCGACCTCTTCGCCGACCTGCAGTCCAAGGGCTACGCCCGGGCCCGGGTGGACGGGCAGACCGTCCAGCTGACCGAGCCGCCGACGCTCAAGAAGCAGGAGAAGCACACCATCGAGGTGGTCGTCGACCGCCTCGCCGTGAAGTCCTCGGCCAAGCGCCGGCTCACCGACTCGGTGGAGACCGCGCTCAAGCTGGCCGGCGGCATGGTGGTGCTCGACTTCGTCGACCTCCCGGAGGACGACCCCGAGCGCGAGCGGATGTACTCCGAGCACCTCTACTGCCCGTACGACGACGTGTCGTTCGAGGAGCTGGAGCCGCGCTCGTTCTCCTTCAACTCCCCGTTCGGCGCCTGCCCGGACTGCTCGGGCCTGGGCAACCGGATGGAGGTCGACCCGGAGCTGATCGTCCCCGACGAGGAGAAGACGCTCGACGAGGGCGCCATCCACCCCTGGTCGCAGGGCGCCACCAAGGAGTACTTCCAGCGGCTGGTCGACGCGCTCGCCGGCGAGCTGGGCTTCCGCACCGACATCCCGTGGGCCGGGCTGCCGGTCCGGGCGAAGAAGGCCCTGCTGTACGGGCACAAGACGCAGGTCGAGGTCCGCTACCGCAACCGCTACGGCCGGGAGCGCTCGTACACCACCGCCTTCGAGGGCGCCGTCCCGTTCGTGACGCGCCGGCACTCCGAGTCGGAGAGCGACGCGGGCCGCGAGCGCTTCGAGGGCTACATGCGCGAGGTGCCCTGCCCGACCTGCAAGGGCAACCGGCTCAAGCCGGTGGTGCTCGCCGTCACGGTGATGGAGAAGTCCATCGCCGAGGTCTCGGCGATGTCGATCAACGACTGCGCGGACTTCCTGGGCGCGCTGCGGCTCGACCGCCGCGACAAGCAGATCGCCGAGCGGGTGCTGAAGGAGGTGCTGGAGCGGCTGCGCTTCCTGGTCGACGTCGGCCTGGACTACCTGTCGCTGAACCGCGCGGCCGGCACCCTGTCCGGCGGCGAGGCCCAGCGCATCCGGCTGGCCACCCAGATCGGCTCCGGCCTGGTCGGCGTGCTGTACGTGCTGGACGAGCCGTCCATCGGCCTGCACCAGCGCGACAACCACCGCCTGATCGAGACCCTGGTCCGGCTGCGGGACATCGGCAACACCCTGATCGTCGTCGAGCACGACGAGGACACCATCAAGACCGCCGACTGGATCGTCGACATCGGCCCCGGCGCCGGCGAGCACGGCGGCAAGGTGGTGCACTCCGGCTCGCTGCAGGAACTGCTCGGCAACGACGAGTCGCTGACCGGCCAGTACCTGTCCGGCAAGCGCAGCATCCCGATCCCGGCGACCCGCCGCCCGCGCGACAAGAAGCGCCAGATCGTGGTGCACGGCGCCCGCGAGCACAACCTCAAGGACGTCTCGGTCGCCTTCCCGCTCGGCACCTTCACCGCCGTCACGGGCGTCTCCGGCTCCGGCAAGTCCACGCTGGTCAACGACATCCTGTACGCGCACCTGGCCCGCGAGCTGAACGGCGCCCGCAGCGTCCCCGGCCGGCACACCCGGATCACCGGCACCGACCAGGTCGACAAGGTGGTGCACGTCGACCAGTCACCGATCGGCCGCACCCCGCGCTCCAACCCGGCCACCTACACCGGCGTCTTCGACCACGTGCGCAAGCTGTTCGCGGAGACCCAGGAGGCCAAGGTCCGCGGCTACCTGCCCGGCCGGTTCTCGTTCAACGTCAAGGGCGGCCGCTGCGAGAACTGCTCCGGCGACGGCACCATCAAGATCGAGATGAACTTCCTGCCGGACGTCTACGTCCCCTGCGAGGTCTGCCACGGCGACCGCTACAACCGGGAGACGCTGGAGGTCCACTACAAGGGCAAGTCCATCGCCGAGGTGCTGAACATGCCGATCGAGGAGGCGCTCGACTTCTTCGAGGCCGTCCCCGCCATCGCCCGGCACCTGAAGACCCTCAAGGAGGTCGGCCTCGGCTACGTCCGGCTCGGCCAGCCCGCCACCACGCTCTCCGGCGGCGAGGCCCAGCGCGTCAAGCTCTCCGCCGAACTCCAGAAGCGCTCCACCGGGCGGACGGTCTACGTCCTCGACGAGCCCACCACCGGCCTGCACTTCGAGGACATCAGCAAGCTGATCAAGGTGCTGGAGGGCCTGGTCGACAAGGGCAACACCGTCATCGTCATCGAGCACAACCTCGACGTCATCAAGACCGCCGACTGGCTGGTCGACATGGGCCCCGAGGGCGGCTCCGGCGGCGGCTCGGTCGTGATCGAGGGCACCCCGGAGGAGGTCGCGGCCTGCACCGCCAGCCACACCGGCAAGTTCCTCCGCGACATCCTGCCGAACGTCTCCGACGCGACGCCCGCGAAGCGCCGGAAGAAGCAGTAGCGGCACGGCAGTTCCGCCCGGGGAGCCACCAGCGCGCTCCCCGGGCGGACTCATTCCCGCGTGCTAGGTTGCTGCGGCCGTTCCCCGCTTCCGAGGAGTCCACGTGACCGAGCCCGTCGCCTCTCGCCGTACCGTCCTGTGCTGCGCCGCCGTCGCGCTGGCCGGCGCCACGGCGGCCGGCTGCTCCTCCGCCGCGTCCACCACCGGGTCCTCCTCCAACGGCGCCGGGGAGCCCAAGGACACCGGCAAGCCGGCCACCCAGGCCGCCCCGGTCGACCTCGGGCCCGCCGCGGACGTCCCGGTCGGCGGCGGCAAGGTGTACCGGGAACAGGCCGTCGTGGTGACCCAGCCGACCGCCGGCGAGTACAAGGCGTTCGGCGCCAAGTGCACCCACGCGGGCTGCCTGGTCAACGGCGTGGAGAAGCAGCAGATCCAGTGCCTCTGCCACGGCAGCCGGTTCGGCATCACCGACGGCGCCGTCCAGGACGGCCCCGCGCCGAAGCCGCTGCCCGCGTACAAGGTCGCCGTGCAGAACGGCAACCTGCAGGTCACCAAGGGCTGACCGGCACGGGGCCCGGCCCCTGCCCGCACCCCCGTGCCGGGCAGGGGACCGGGCGCCCCGCGCTCCCCGCCCAGCATCGCGGCCCGGCCGCCCCGCCACCAAGAGCATTCAGCCCTGCCTTAAGGGTCGCTGGACCGCGCCCGCCCCCGCAGGCCAGAATCGGCACCGCCGGAGGCGGGCACGACGGGGGGAGCGGGACGGGTGGCGCTGCGCATCCACTTCACGGCGCAGGACCTCGCCCGGGTCCGGGTCGCGCCGACCGCCGGGCCGCTCGCCGAGGCGTTCCACGGCCTGGAGATCCTGGCCCACTGCGGCACCGCCCTGCCGTTCCGGCCCTGGCGCGCCGCACTGCCCGGCCGGCTCGACGGGGCGTGCCGCCCGCTGTGGTCGCTGCTGCCGCAGAGCGGCCCCTCGCTGGACCTGATCGGCCTGGCCGGCACCGACCCGTCCGCCGAGGCCGGGCTGGAGGCGCTGCTCGGCGTCGCCGACGAGGTGCTCCGGCTCGAACTGCTGCACATCGACGCCCCGGCGGCCGACCGGGTCTGGTTGGGCGAGCTGATGGACGGCGACCTGGCGGCCCGCCGGGTGCTCGCCGACTCGCTCGCCGCCGCCCACCGGGACCTGATCGCCCCGCACTGGGGCCGGATGCGGGCGCACCTGGACGCCTTCCGGACGGACTGCGCCCGCACCGTCCTGGACGGCGGGGTGGAGCGCCTGCTGGAGACCCTCTGCCCGCCGGTGGTCCGCTGGAGCCCCCCGGTGCTGGAGGTCGGCTCCTACCGCCCGGTCGAGGTGCACCTCGACGGGCGCGGCCTGGTGATCGCCCCGATGGTCTTCCTGACCGGCCGCCCCCAGCTGCTCACCGACGTCGCCGACGAGGCCGCCGCGCCGGTCCTGGCGGTGCCCACCGTCCGCGACCCGCTGGCCGCGGCCGCGCTGTGGGGCGGCGAGCGCGGGGGCGGCGCGTCCCTGGCGGCGCTGCTCGGCCGGACCAGGGCGGCCGCCCTGGAGCTGGTCACCGACGGCTGCAGCACCACCGAGCTGGCCCGCCGCCTCGACGTCTCCCCGGCCGCCGCCAGCCAGCACGCCACCGTGCTGCGCAACGCCCGGCTGATCACCACCCGCCGCCGCGGCGGCGCGGTGCTGCACACCATCACCCCGCTCGGCACCGACCTGCTGGCCCGGAGCGGCGCCGCCGGGTGACCCGCGCGGCGCGTTGATCGTCCGAGCCGCGGAACCGGCCACGGACCGTCACTGCGAGTCGGTACGGTAGGGACATGGCTGACCCGTCCACCTACCGTCCGGCGCCGGGCGCGATCCCGCCCTCGCCCGGGGTGTACAAGTTCCGTGACGCGCACGGGCGGGTCATCTACGTCGGGAAGGCGAAGAGCCTGCGCCAGCGGCTCGCCTCGTACTTCCAGGACGTGGCCAACCTGCACCCGCGCACCGCGACGATGGTGACCACCGCGGCGTCCGTGGAGTGGACGGTGGTGTCCACCGAGGTCGAGGCGCTCCAGCTGGAGTACTCCTGGATCAAGGAGTTCGACCCGCGGTTCAACGTCAAGTACCGGGACGACAAGAGCTACCCGGAGCTGGCCGTCACCCTGAACGAGGAGTACCCCCGGGTCCAGGTGATGCGCGGGGCGCACAAGAAGGGCGTGCGCTACTTCGGGCCGTACGGGCACGCCTGGGCGATCCGCGAGACGGTCGACCTGATGCTCCGGGTGTTCCCGGTCCGGACGTGCTCCAACGGCGTCTTCCAGCGCGCCCGCCAGGTCGGCCGCCCCTGCCTGCTGGGCTACATCGGCAAGTGCGCGGCGCCCTGCGTGGGCCGGGTGACCGCCGCCGAGCACCGCGAACTCGCCGAGGAGTTCTGCGACTTCATGGCCGGCCGGACGGGCGGGCAGCTGCGCCGGCTGGAGCAGCAGATGCAGCAGGCCGCCGAGGACATGGAGTACGAGAAGGCCGCCCGGCTGCGCGACGACCTGGGCGCGCTGCGGCGCGCGATGGAGAAGAACGCGGTGGTGCTGGGCGACGGCACCGACGCCGACCTGCTGGCCGTCGCCGAGGACGAGTTCGAAGCGGCCGTGCAGATCTTCCACGTCCGCGGCGGCCGGGTCCGCGGCCAGCGCGGCTGGGTCACCGACAAGGTCGAGGACGTCGACACCGCCGGCCTGGTCGAGCACGCACTCCAGCAGCTGTACGGCGCGGGCACCGGGCAGGTCCCGCGCGAGGTGCTGGTCCCGGTGCTGCCCGAGGAGGCCGTGCACGCCTGGCTGACCGGCCTGCGCGGCGCCCAGGTCGACCTGCGGGTCCCGCAGCGCGGCGACAAGAAGGACCTGATGGAGACGGTCCGGCGGAACGCCCAGCAGGCGCTGGCGCTGCACAAGACCCGCCGCGCCTCCGACCTGACCACCCGCAGCCGCGCCCTCCAGGAGATCGCCGACGCGCTGGAGCTGGACTCGGCGCCGCTGCGGATCGAGTGCTTCGACATCTCGCACCTGCAGGGCGAGGACGTGGTCGCCTCGATGGTGGTGTTCGAGGACGGCCTGGCCCGCAAGAGCGAGTACCGGCGCTTCCAGGTCAAGTCCTTCGAGGGCCAGGACGACGTCCGCTCGATGCACGAGGTGATCACCCGCCGGTTCCGCCGCTACCTGCAGGAGCGCGAGCGGACCGGCGAGTGGGCGGTCCCCGAGGAGGCGCCCGAGGACGGGGACGCGCTCACCGACGAGAACGGCCGCCCCAAGCGCTTCGCCTACCCGCCGCAGCTGCTGGTCGTCGACGGCGGGCAGCCGCAGGTCGCCGCCGCCGCCCGCGCGCTGGCCGAACTGGGCATCGACGACGTCGCGGTCTGCGGCCTGGCCAAGCGGCTGGAGGAGGTGTGGCTGCCCGGGCAGGACGACCCGGTGGTGCTGCCGCGCTCCAGCGAGGGCCTGTACCTGCTCCAGCGGGTCCGCGACGAGGCGCACCGCTTCGCCATCACCTACCAGCGCGCCAAGCGCGCCAAGCGGCTCACGGCGGGGGAGCTGGACTCCGTCCCCGGCCTCGGCGAGACTCGCCGCCGGGCCCTGCTCAAGCACTTCGGTTCGCTGAAGAAGCTGCGGGCGGCCACGGTCGACGAGCTGTGCGAGGTCCCCGGGATCGGGCGCCGCACCGCGGAGACTGTTGCCGCGGCCTTGGCCTCCCGTACACCCGCCGCTTTCGCGGTCAACACCGCGACCGGCGAGATCATCGAAGACAGCACCGCCACAGCAGTACCGAGAAGCGGGGAAGAGACGTGACTGTGTCCAACGGGGGAGAAGACACCCCCGAGCTGGTGATCATCTCCGGCATGTCCGGGGCGGGGCGGTCCACCGCCGCGAAGTGCCTGGAGGACCTCGGCTGGTTCGTGGTGGACAACCTGCCGCCCGCGCTGATCCCGACCATGGTCGACCTGGGCGCGCGCTCGCAGGGCGCGGTCCCGCGGATCGGCGTGGTGGTCGACGTCCGCGGCCGGACGTTCTTCGACGACCTGCTGACCTCGCTGGAGGAGCTGGAGAAGCGCGGCGTCCGGCTCCGGGTGGTCTTCCTGGACTCCTCCGACGACGCGCTGGTGCGCCGCTTCGAGAACGTCCGCCGCCCGCACCCGCTGCAGGGCGACGGCCGGATCGTCGACGGCATCGCCCAGGAGCGCGAACTGCTGCGCGAACTGCGCGGCGAGGCCGACCTGGTGGTCGACACCTCCAACCTCAACGTGCACCAGCTGCGCGCCAAGATGGACGCCCAGTTCGCCGGCCAGGACGAGCCCGAACTGCGCGCCACCGTGATGTCCTTCGGCTTCAAGTACGGCCTGCCGGTCGACGCCGACCTGGTGGTGGACTGCCGCTTCCTGCCCAACCCGCACTGGGTGCCGGAGCTGCGGGCCCGTACCGGAACCGACCCCGACGTGGCAGAGTACGTGTTCCAGCAGCCCGGGGCGCAGCCGTTCCTGGACGGCTACGCCGACCTGCTCCGGATCATCGCCGAGGGCTACCGCCGCGAGGGCAAGCGCTACATGACGCTTGCCGTAGGCTGCACCGGGGGCAAGCACCGCAGCGTGGCGATGTCCGAGCAGCTGACCAAGCGACTGATCGCGGACGGCGTCGAAACGGTGCTGGTCCACCGCGACATGGGCCGGGAGTGACGGCCGGGGACCCACCGGTCCCCGCCACCACCGCCGGCCGGGCACGAGACAGGAACATGGGGTCGGCGTGACGGTATACGGGCCACCGCGGCAGCAGCTCCAGCACCGGACTGCCGAGCGGCCACCCCGTCGGGCACCACGCATCACCGCGCTCGGCGGCGGCCAGGGCCTGTCCGCCTCGCTGTCCGCGCTGCGCCGGCTCACCAACGAGCTCACCGCGGTGGTCACCGTCGCCGACGACGGCGGCTCCAGCGGGCGGCTGCGCGCCGAGCTCGGCGTGCTGCCGCCCGGCGACCTGCGCAAGGCGCTGGCCGCGCTGTGCGGCGACGACGACTGGGGCCGCACCTGGTCCGAGGTGATCCAGCAGCGCTTCGCCGGCACCGGCGAGCTGGGCGGCCACGCCGTCGGCAACCTGCTGATCGTGGCGCTCTGGGAGAAGCTCGGCGACCCGGTCGAGGCGCTGAACTGGGTCGGCCGGCTGCTGAACGTCCAGGGCCGGGTGCTGCCGATGTCCGCCGTCCCGCTCGACATCGAGGCCCGGGTCCGCGGCCACGACCCGCTGCGCCCCGCCGAGGTGACGGCGGTGCGCGGCCAGGCCGCGGTGGCGGTCACGCCCGGCACCGTGCAGTCGATCCGGCTGCTGCCGGACGAGCCGCCGGCCGTCCCGGAGGCGGTCGCGGCCGTGCTGGAGGCGGACTGGGTGGTGCTCGGCCCCGGCTCCTGGTTCACCAGCGTGCTGCCGCACCTGCTGGTCCCGGAGCTGGCCAAGGCGCTCACCGGCACCCGGGCCCGCCGGCTGCTGACCCTCAACCTGGCCCCGCAGCCCGGCGAGACCGAGGGCTTCACCCCGCAGCGCCACCTGGAGGTGATCGCCGACCACGCCCCCGGCCTGGCGGTGGACGCGATCCTGGTGGACGAGCGCGCGGTCAGCGGCGGCGCCTTCGGCGTCGCCGACCTGGCCGGCCTGGAACAGGCCGCCGCCCGGATGGGAGCCGCACTGGTGCTCGACCGGGTGGCCCGCGACGACGGCACCCCGCGACACGACGCGGAGCTCTTGGCCGCCGCGTACGACCGGATTTTCCGGACTCATGGAAGGATCGGCCCATGGCGATGACGGCAGCGGTGAAAGACGAGATCTCCCGGCTTCCCGTCACCCGTGCCTGCTGCCGCAAGGCGGAGGTCTCGGCGATCCTGCGCTTCGCGGGCGGACTGCACATTGTGAGCGGCCGCATCGTGATCGAGGCGGAGCTGGACACCGGCATTGCGGCACGGCGGCTGCGCAAGGACCTCCTGGAGATCTTCGGACACTCCTCGGATCTGGTGGTGATGGCCCCCGGCGGGCTGCGACGCGGCAGCCGGTACGTGGTGCGGGTGGTGAAGGACGGCGAGCTGCTGGCCCGGCAGACCGGGCTGGTGGACGGACGCGGACGGCCGATCCGGGGCCTGCCCCCGGCGGTGGTCTCCGGCGCGACCTGCGACGCGGAGGCCGCCTGGCGGGGCGCGTTCCTGGCGCACGGCTCGCTCACCGAGCCCGGGCGCTCCTCCTCGCTGGAGATCACCTGCCCCGGCTCGGAGGCGGCCCTCGCCCTGGTCGGCGCGGCCCGCCGGCTCGGCATCCCGGCCAAGGCCCGCGAGGTGCGCGGCGTCGACCGGGTGGTGATCCGCGACGGCGACGCGATCGGCGCGCTGCTCACCCGCCTCGGCGCGCACGAGTCGGTGCTGGCCTGGGAGGAGCGCCGGATGCGCCGCGAGGTCCGGGCCACCGCCAACCGGCTGGCCAACTTCGACGACGCCAACCTGCGCCGCTCGGCCCGCGCCGCGGTCGCGGCCGGCGCCCGGGTGCAGCGCGCCCTGGAGATCCTCGGCGAGGAGGTGCCCGAGCACCTGGCCGCGGCCGGCGCGCTGCGGATGCAGCACAAGCAGGCCTCGCTGGAGGAGCTGGGCGCGCTCGCCGACCCGCCGCTGACCAAGGACGCGGTGGCCGGCCGGATCCGCCGCCTGCTGGCGATGGCGGACAAGCGGGCCGGCGAGCTCGGCCTGCCCAACACCGAGGCCAACCTGACCGAGGAGATGGCCCTGAGCTGACGGTTCGTCAACCGTCCGTACACACCCGGAAGGGGCGTGCGGTCCCCGTCCGCGACGGGGCCGCCCGCCCCTTTCCGCCGTAGGGACCGTTGCGCCCTACCGGTGAGGCGATGTGCCTTGCCACACTTGGGGGAGGTAGGGTCAGCAGTGGTCGGGGAAAACCCAAAATTTCACCCCCGTCGGGCTCCGGCCCGGCGTACCTAAGAGGAGATCGGTTCGTGACGATCCGGGTAGGCATCAACGGGTTCGGCCGCATCGGCCGCAACTTCTTCCGCGCGGTCAAGGCCCAGGGCGCGGACATCGAGATCGTCGGTGTCAACGACCTGACGGACACCAAGACCCTCGCGCACCTGCTCAAGTACGACACCACTCTCGGTACCTTCCCCGGCGAGGTCTCGCACACCGAGGACAGCATCACCGTCGACGGTCACACCTTCAAGGTCACCGCCGAGCGCGACCCCGCCAACCTTCCCTGGGCCGAGCTGGGCGCCGACATCGTCGTCGAGTCCACCGGCATCTTCACCAAGGCCGATGCTGCGAAGAAGCACATCACCGCCGGTGCGAAGAAGGTCATCATCTCCGCGCCCGCCAGCGACGAGGACATCACCATCGTCCTCGGCGTCAACGAGGACAAGTACGACGCGGCGGCGCACGACATCATCTCCAACGCCTCCTGCACCACCAACTGCGTGGCGCCGATGGCGAAGGTCCTGCACGAGAACTTCGGCATCGTCAAGGGCCTGATGACGACCGTGCACGCCTTCACCAACGACCAGGTCACCCTGGACTTCCCGCACAAGGACCTGCGTCGCGCCCGCGCCGCCTCGCAGAACATCATCCCGACCTCGACGGGCGCCGCCAAGGCCACCGCCCTGGTCCTGCCGGAGCTCAAGGGCAAGCTGGACGGCACCTCGCTGCGCGTCCCGGTCCCGACCGGCTCGATCACCGACCTGGTGGTCACCCTGGAGCGCGAGGTCACCAAGGACGAGGTCAACGCCGCGTTCCAGAAGGCCGCCCAGGAGGGCCCGCTCAAGGGCTACCTGGCGTACACCGAGGACCCGATCGTCTCCTCGGACATCGTGAACGACCCGCACTCCTGCATCTTCGACTCGCAGCTGACGATGGTTCAGGGCAACCAGGTCAAGGTGCTCGGCTGGTACGACAACGAGTTCGGCTACTCGAACCGCCTCGTCAACCTGGTCTCCCTGGTGGGCGACCAGCTCTGATCCCAGCGGTAGCTGACGTGCGGTAAGGGGCAGGGCCCGGACGGCGGTCACCGCCGCCGGGCCCTGCCGCTGCGCCCACCCTCGTCCGTCCTACCCCTCTTACCGGTGGCCCGCCGTCGTGTCGCCGTCTGCGCACCGTTCCACCCCTGAGGAGCAAGACCGTGAAGACGATCGAAGACCTGGAGGTCTCCGGCAAGCGGGTGTTCGTCCGCGCCGACCTCAACGTGCCGCTGTCGGGTGACACCATCACCGACGACGGCCGGATCCGCGCCGTCGCGCCGACCATCGCCAAGCTCGTCGAGCGCGGCGCCCGGGTCGTCGTCGCCTCGCACCTGGGCCGCCCGAAGGGCGAGCCCGACCCGACGTTCTCCCTCGCGCCGGTGGCGGTCCGCCTCGGCGAGATCCTGGGCCGCCCGGTGGCCTTCGCCACCGACACGGTCGGGGACAGCGCGAAGGCCACCGTCGCCGCCCTCGGCGACGGCGAGGTCACGCTGCTGGAGAACCTGCGGTTCAACGCGGGCGAGACGTCCAAGGACGACGCCGAGCGCGGCGCCTTCGCCGACGAACTGGCCGCCCTGGCGGACCTGTACGTGGGCGACGGCTTCGGCGCGGTGCACCGCAAGCACGCCTCCGTCTACGACCTGCCGGCCCGGCTGCCGCACGCCGTCGGCGACCTGATCGCCACCGAGGTGGGCGTGCTCAAGCGCCTCACCGAGGACGTGGCCCGCCCGTACGTGGTGGTGCTCGGCGGCTCCAAGGTCTCCGACAAGGTCGGCGTGATCGAGAACCTGCTCGGCAAGGCCGACCGGATCCTGATCGGCGGCGGCATGATGTACACCTTCATCGCGGCCCAGGGCCACGGCGTCGGCGCCTCGCTGCTCCAGGAGGACCAGATCCCGGTCGTCCAGGACTACCTGAAGCGCGGCGCGGAGCAGGGCGTGGAGTTCGTGATCCCGCTGGACACCGCGGTGTCCGGCAGCTTCCCGGACGTCAAGACCGGCGCCCCGGTGGCGGACTACGCGGTCGTCGACGTGGACGCGATCCCGGACGGCGCGCTCGGCCTGGACATCGGCCCGAGGACCGCGCAGCTGTTCGCCGAGAAGATCGCCGACGCGAAGACGGTGTTCTGGAACGGCCCGATGGGCGTCTTCGAGCACCCGGCGTTCGCCGACGGCACCCGGGCGGTCGCCCAGGCGCTGCTCGACTCCGACGCGTTCACCGTGGTCGGCGGCGGCGACTCGGCGGCGGCGGTCCGCACCCTGGGGTTCGACGAGACGAAGTTCGGACACATCTCGACCGGCGGTGGCGCGAGCCTCGAGTACCTGGAGGGCAAGACCCTTCCCGGTCTCGCCGCCCTGGAGGACTGAGAAAGACATGACTGAGCGTCTCCCGCTGATGGCGGGCAACTGGAAGATGAACCTCGACCACTTCGAGGCCCTGCGCCACACCCAGGCGCTGGCGTTCTCGCTGACGGACAAGGACTTCGCGGCCGTGGAGGTCGCGGTCCTGACCCCGTTCACCGACCTGCGGTCGGTGCAGACCCTGGTCGACGGCGACAAGCTGAAGCTCAAGTACGGCTCGCAGGACATCTCGCAGCACGACGGCGGCGCGTACACCGGCGAGGTGTCCGGCCCGATGCTGGCGAAGCTGAACTGCGCCTACGCGGTGATCGGCCACTCCGAGCGCCGCCAGTACCACGGCGAGGACGAGGAGATCGTCAACGCCAAGGTGAAGGCCGCCTACCGGCACGGGATCACCCCGATCCTGTGCATCGGCGAGCCGCTGGAGGTCCGCAAGGCCGGCACCCACGTCGCGCACACCCTCGCCCAGCTCGACGGCGCCCTGGACGGCGTCCCGGCGTCCGACGCCGAGAGCATCGTCGTCGCGTACGAGCCGGTCTGGGCGATCGGCACCGGTGAGGTCGCCACCCCCGAGGACGCGCAGGAGGTCTGCGGCGCGATCCGGGCCCGCCTCGCCGAGCTGTACGGGGCCGAGCTGGCCGGCAAGGTCCGCGTCCTGTACGGCGGTTCGGTGAAGTCCTCGTCCGCGGCCGGCCTGATGGCCAAGCCCGACGTGGACGGCGCGCTGATCGGCGGGGCCTCGCTGGACGCCGAGGAGTTCGTCAAGATCGTGCGCTACCGTGAGCAGGCAGTAGGCTAACGCCGCCGCAGCAACGTAGGCTTTGGGGCCGGACCGCGAGGAGCGGGCCCGGCCCCTTCGCCGCAGATTCGAGAGAGTTGGTCCCGTCGTGGTTCTCGGGTTCGAGATTGCTCTGATCATCCTCAGTGTGCTGATGATCCTGATGGTGCTGCTCCACAAGGGCAAGGGCGGCGGTCTGTCCGACATGTTCGGTGGCGGCGCGTCCTCCACCGGCGGCGGTTCCGCGGTGGCCGAGCGCAACCTCGACCGCATCACCGTCATCCTCGGCCTCGCCTGGTTCGCGTGCATCGTGGTGCTCGGACTGCTGCTCAAGAACAACTGACCCGAAGTCGTCGGGCGGTGGTGGCGCAGGCTTAACCGCCGCTTACACTAGGACGACTTCGCCACCGTCCGCCCAGCCGCGGCCGGACGGCACCAGCACGCAGGGAGTCAGACCGTGGCAAGTGGCAACGCGATCCGAGGCAGCAGAGTGGGCGCCGGCCCGATGGGCGAGGCGGAGCGCGGCGAGTCCGCCCCCCGCAACCGGATCTCCTTCTGGTGCGCGAACAAGCACGAGACGCGCCCCAGCTTCGCGGCGGAGGCCGCCATCCCGGACACCTGGGACTGCCCCCGCTGCGGCTTCCCGGCCGGCCAGGACGAGCACAACCCGCCCGCCCCGGCCCGCAACGAGCCCTACAAGACCCACCTCGCCTACGTCCGCGAGCGGCGCACCGACGCCGACGGCGAGGCGATCCTGGCCGAGGCGCTGGCCAAGCTGCGCGGCGAGATCTGAGCGTCGAAACGGAAGGCCCGGCCCCCGAGGGGGCCGGGCCTTCCGGCGTTCCGGTGCGACGGTGCGTCAGGCGAGCTTGCCCGCGGCGGCCTCGTCGAGGAACCAGAGGGTGCGTTCGGTGCCGGCCACGGCGCTCGCCGGGGCGGTGTCCGGGCCCGGGTCGGTGAGGGCCAGGGCGACGGCGTCGGCCTTGTCCGCCCCGGCCGCCAGCAGCCACGCCTGGCGGGCGGTGTTGAGGGCGGGCAGGGTGAGCGAGAGCCGGGTCGGCGGCGGCTTCGGGGAGTCGTGCACCGGCAGGACCGTTCCGCCGGACTGCCGCACCCCGGGGTGGCCGGGGAACAGCGAGGCGACGTGGGCGTCCGGGCCGACGCCGAGCAGCAGCACGTCGAAGACCGGCAGCGGTTCGCCCGGTCCGGCGGCCGCGGCCAGCTCGGCGGCGTACCGGACGGCGCCCTCCTCGGCGGAGGAGCCGTCGTCGGCCGGCATCGCGTGGACGCGGGCGCCGAGCGGCCGGACGGCGGCCAGGAACGCGGCCGCCTGGACGGCGTTGCGCTCCGGGTCGCCGGCCGGCAGGTACCGCTCGTCGCCCCACCACAGGTGGACGTGCGCCCAGTCGACCGCGTCGCGCGCCGGGTGGGCGGCGAGCGCGGCCAGCAGGGCGTTGCCGTTGCGGCCGCCGGTGAGCACCGCGTGGGCGGTGCCGCGGGCGGACTGCGCGTCGACCAGGGCGGTGATCAGCCGGGCGGCCGCGGCCTGGGCGAGCAGCGCGGCGTCCGCGTGCACCAGGACCTGACGGCCGCTCACCGACCGCTCCGCTTGCGGGCGGCGGACTTCTTGGCGGCGGACTTCTTCGCCGGGGCGGCCTCCGGGGCCTCCTCGGTCTCCGCAGCCTCCTCGGTCTCCGCAGCCTCCTCGGCCGGGGCCGCCGCGGCCGCCGGCTCCGCCGCGCGCGCCTGGCCCTCGACGGTGCCGCCCGGGCCCGCGTGCTCGACACCGGCGATCCGCTCGCGCAGCCGGTCCACGGGGGTCCGGACGGCGGTCGCGTAGATGTCGTCGGGGTCGAGGCGGCGCAGCTCCTCGGCGATCAGCTCCGCGGTGTCGCGGCGCTTCAGCGCGACCATCCGGTCCGGCGCGCCGGGCATGCAGAGCGTGCCGAGCAGGCCGTCGGGGCGGTCGAGCGTGATGTCGCCGTCCTGGGTGCGCAGCCGGACCGCGGTGATGCCGGGGCCGCCGGTGACGACCCGCTCGACCGGCACCCGCAGGCGGTTGTGCAGCCACAGGCCGAGCAGTTCGACGCTGGGGTTGTACGACTCGCCCTCGACCACGGCGCCGACGATCTCGACGGCGCGCTGGTCGAGCGCGGCGGCGAGCATCGAGCGCCAGCCGGTGATCCGGGTCCAGGCCAGGTCGGTGTCGCCGGGGGTGTAGCCGGCCGCCCGCTGGGCGAGCTGGCCGACCGGGGACTCCGCGGTGACGGCGTCGGTGATCCGGCGCTGGGCGAGCGCGCCCAGCGGGTCCTGGGCCGGGTTGAGCGGCGCGTTGTCCGGCCACCAGACCACCACGGGGGCGTCCGGCAGCAGCAGCGGCAGCACCACCGACTGGGCGTGCGCGGCGAGTTCGCCGTGCATCCGGAGCACGACGGTCTCGCCGCTGCCCGCGTCGGTGCCGACCAGGATCTCCGCGTCCAGCCGGGTCTCGGCCCGGGCGCGGGGCGAGCGCCCGGCCCGCTTGATGACCGCGAGGGTGCGCGAGGGGTGCTCGCGGGACGCGTCGTTGGCGGCCTTCAGGGCGTCGTAGGCGCTGCCCTCGTCGGTCACGATGACCAGGGTCAGCACCATGCCGGCCGCGGTGGAGCCGCTGGCCCGGCGGGCGTCCATCAGGGCAGCGTTGATCTTGCTGGACGTGGTGTTCGTCAGGTCGATCTTCATGGCCGGCGCCAGCTCCTGCCGTCTCGTGCGAGCATCTCGTCCGCCTCGACCGGGCCCCAGGTGCCGGCCGGGTACTGCGCGGGCTTGCCGTGGGCGTCCCAGTACTGCTCGATCGGGTCGAGGATCTGCCAGGACAGCTCGACCTCCTGGTGCCGCGGGAAGAGGTTCGCGTCGCCGAGCAGCACGTCCAGGATGAGGCGCTCGTACGCCTCGGGGCTGGACTCGGTGAAGGACTCGCCGTAGGCGAAGTCCATCGTGACGTCGCGGACCTCCAGCGCGGTGCCGGGGACCTTCGAGCCGAACCGCACGGTGACGCCCTCGTCCGGCTGGACGCGGATCACCAGGGCGTTCTGCCCCAGCTCCTCGGTGGCGTAGGAGTCGAACGGCAGGTACGGGGCGCGCTGGAAGACCACCGCGATCTCGGTGACCCGGCGGCCCAGCCGCTTGCCGGTGCGCAGGTAGAACGGGACGCCCGCCCAGCGCCGGTTGTTGATCTCCAGCTTGATGGCGGCGTAGGTGTCGGTCTTCGACTCGGGGTTGATGCCGTCCTCGTCGAGGTACCCGACCACCTCCTCGCCGCCCTGCCAGCCCGCCGCGTACTGGCCGCGCACGGTGTGCGCGCCCAGGTCGGCGGGGAGCTTGACGGCGCTGAGCACCTTCAGCTTCTCGGCCACCAGCGCCTTCGGGTGGAAGGACGCGGGCTCCTCGATCGCGGTCAGCGCCATCAGCTGGAGCAGGTGGTTCTGGATCACGTCGCGGGCGGAGCCGATGCCGTCGTAGTAGCCGGCCCGGCCGCCGATGCCGATGTCCTCGGCCATGGTGATCTGCACGTGGTCGACGTACGACCGGTTCCAGATCGGCTCGAACATCTGGTTGGCGAAGCGCAGCGCCAGGATGTTCTGGACGGTCTCCTTGCCCAGGTAGTGGTCGATCCGGAAGACCTCGTCCCGCGGGAAGACCTCGTGGACGATCCGGTTCAACTCCTGGGCGCTCTCCAGGTCGTGGCCGAACGGCTTCTCGATCACCGCGCGCCGCCAGGAGCCCTTCGGCGGGTCGGTCAGGCCGTGCTTCTTCAGCTGCTGGACCACCGTCGGGAAGAACTTCGGCGGGACCGACAGGTAGAAGGCGAAGTTGCCGCCGGTGCCCTGCGCCCGGTCGAGGTCCTCGATGGTGCGGCGCAGGGTGTCGAACGCCTCGTCGTCGCCGAAGTCGCCCTGGACGAAGCGCATGCCCTTGGCGAGCTGCTGCCAGACCTCCTCGCGGAAGGGGGTGCGGGCGTGCTCCTTGACGGCGTCGTGGACCTCGTTGGCGAAGTCCTCGTCCTCCCACTCGCGGCGGGCGAACCCGACCAGCGAGAAGCCCGGCGGCAGCAGGCCGCGGTTGGCGAGGTCGTAGACGGCCGGCATCAGCTTCTTGCGGGACAGGTCGCCGGTGACGCCGAAGATCACCAGCCCGGACGGGCCGGCGATCTGCGGCAGCCGCCGGTCGGCGGGGTCGCGCAGCGGATTGACGGGGCGTTCCGGGGTGTCTCCCGCGATCGGCTCCGTCCCCTCCACGTCCGGGTACGGCTGGGTGTTGCTCACTGTGGTGTGCTCCGCTTTCGTCGCTTCAGTTCGTGAGCAGGAGTCAGTTCTTGCCGTGCGCGTCGAGCGCCGCGGCGACGGTGTCGAGCAGTTCGGTCCAGGAGACCTCGAACTTGGAGACGCCCTCGTCCTCCAGGACCTGGACCACGTCGTCGTAGTCCACGCCCGCGGCGGCGACCGCGTCGAGCACGGCCTGCGCGTCGTCGTAGTTCGGGGTGATGGTGTCGCCGGTGACCGGGCCGTGGTCGTCGGTGGCGTCGAGGGTGGCCTCGGGCATGGTGTTGACGGTGCCCGGGGCGACCAGCTCGGTCACGTACAGGGTGTCCGGCAGGTTCGGGTCCTTGACGCCGGTGGACGCCCAGAGCGGGCGCTGCGGCTTGGCGCCGGCCGCCTCCAGGGCCGCCCAGCGGGCCGAGGCGGGCTTGGCGCCGTCGACCGAGCCGTAGACCTCCTCGTAGGCCCGGTAGGCGAGGCGGGCGTTGGCCACGGCGGCCTTCGAGCGCAGCTCCTTGGCCTCGGGGGTGCCGACCGCGTCCAGGCGCTTGTCGATCTCGGTGTCCACGCGGGAGACGAAGAACGAGGCGACCGACTCGATCTGCGAGAGGTCGAGGCCGGCGGCCTTGGCGGTCTCCAGGCCGGTCAGGTGGGCGTCGATGACGGCCTTGTAGCGCTCCAGCGAGAAGATCAGCGTGACGTTGACGCTGATGCCCCGGCCGAGCACCTCGCTGATCGCGGGCAGGCCGGCCAGCGTGGCGGGGATCTTGATCAGCACGTTCGGGCGGTCGACCAGCCACCACAGCTGCTTGGCCTCGGCGACGGTGGCCGCGGTCTCGTGCGCGAGGCGCGGGTCGACCTCGATGGAGACCCGGCCGTCGCGGCCGTTGGAGGCGTCATAGACGGGGCGCAGCACGTCGGCGGCGTCGCGCACGTCCGAGGTGGTGATCATGCGGATCGCCTCGTCGGTGGTGACCTTGCGCACCGCGAGGTCGGTCAGCTGGCCGTCGTAGGCGGCGCTGCCGCCGCCGATGGCCTTCTGGAAGATGGTCGGGTTGGTGGTGACGCCGACGACGTGCTTCTCCTGCACCAGCTCGGCCAGGTTGCCGGAGTTCAGCCGGTCCCGGCTCAGGTCGTCGAGCCAGATCGCCACGCCTTCTTCGCTGAGGCGGTTCAAAGCGTCGGTCATGGTACTCAGTCCCTCTTCTTCTTTTGCGTGCGTCAGGTGGAGTCCGGGGAGCCGGTCCGGGGCAGTGCGGATACCCCGGACCGGGCGGATCAGCGCGTCAGCGGGAGACGGCCTCGACCGTGCGCAGCGAGGCGCGGGCGGCGTTGGCGACCGCCTCGGCGGTGATGCCGAACTCCTGGTACAGCACCTGGTAGTCGGCGGAGGCGCCGAAGTGGTCCAGGCTGATGATCCGGCCGGCGTCGCCGACCAGCTCGCGCCAGCCCTGGGCGATGCCCGCCTCGACCGAGACCCGGGCCCGGACGTTCGGCGGCAGCACGCTGTCCCGGTACGCCTGGTCCTGCTCGTTGAACCACTCGACCGACGGCAGCGAGACCACCCGGGTCGGGACGCCCTCGGCCTGCAGCGCCTCGCGGGCCTGCACGGCGAGCTGCACCTCGGAGCCGGTGCCGATCAGGATCACCTTGGGCTCGCCGCCCTCGGCCTCGGCCAGCACGTAGCCGCCCCTGGCCGCGCCCTCGGCGGAGCCGAACACCTCGCGGTCGTAGGTCGGCACGCCCTGGCGGGTCAGCGCCAGGCCGACCGGGCCGGGGTGGCTGGTCTGCCGCTCCAGCACCGTCCGCCACACCACGGCGGTCTCGTTGGCGTCCGCCGGGCGGACCACGGCGAGGCCGGGGATGGCGCGCAGCGCGGCCAGGTGCTCGACCGGCTGGTGGGTCGGGCCGTCCTCGCCGAGGCCGATCGAGTCGTGCGTCCAGACGTAGACCACTGGCAGCTTCATCAGCGCGGCGAGCCGGACCGCGGGGCGCATGTAGTCGGAGAACACCAGGAAGGTGCCGCCGTAGACGCGGGTCCGGCCGTGCAGCGCGATGCCGTTCATCACGGAGCCCATGGCGTGCTCGCGGATGCCGTAGTGGATGGTGCGGCCGTACGGCGAGGCGCTCTTGAGCGCGTTGCCCTCCGGGAGGAAGGAGGACTCCTCGTCGATGGTGGTCAGGTTGGACTCGGCGAGGTCCGCGGAGCCGCCCCAGAGTTCGGGGACGAGCTTGCCGACGGCCTTCAGGGTGTCGCCGGACGCCTTGCGGGTGGCGACGTCCTTGCCGGCCGGGAAGACCGGGATCGCCTTCTCCCAGTCGTCCGGCAGCTCGCCGATCTGGATCCGGTCGAACTCGGCGGCGCGCTGCGGGTGGGCGGCCCGCCAGTCGGCGAGCTCGCCGTCCCAGGCGGAGCGGGCGGCCTGGCCGCGGGTGACGACCTCGCGGGCGTGCGCCACGACCGCGTCGGAGACCTCGAAGGTCTTCGCCGGGTCGAAGCCCAGCACCTTCTTGGTGGCGGCGATCTCGGCGTCGCCGAGGGCCGAGCCGTGCGCCTTGGCGGTGTCCTGGGCGTTCGGCGCGGGCCAGGCGATGATGGTGCGCATCGCGATGATCGACGGCTTGCCGGTCTCGGCCTTCGCGGTCTCCAGCGCGGCGGCGAGCGCGGCCACGTCGATGTCGCCGTCGGCCTTCGGGGCGACCCGCTGGACGTGCCAGCCGTACGCCTCGTAGCGGGCCAGCACGTCCTCGGAGAAGGCGGTGGCGGTGTCGCCCTCGATCGAGATGTGGTTGTCGTCGTACAGCGCGACCAGGTTGCCCAGCTTCTGGTGGCCGGCCAGCGAGGACGCCTCGGCGGAGATGCCCTCCTCCAGGTCGCCGTCGGAGACGATCGCCCAGACGGTGTGGTCGAACGGCGAGGTGCCGGGCGCCGCGTCCGGGTCGAACAGGCCGCGCTCGTAGCGGGCCGCCATCGCCATGCCGACCGCGTTGCCGATGCCCTGGCCGAGCGGGCCGGTGGTGGTCTCGACGCCGGCGGTGTGGCCGTGCTCGGGGTGGCCCGGGGTGCGGCTGCCCGCGACCCGGAAGGCCTTCAGGTCGTCCAGCGAGAGTCCGTAGCCGGACAGGAACAGCTGGGTGTAGAGCGTGAGGGAGGTGTGCCCGGGGGAGAGCACGAAGCGGTCGCGGCCGACCCAGGACGGGTCGGTCGGGTCGTGGCGCAGGAAGCGCTGGAAGATCAGATACGCCGCGGGGGCGAGGGACATGGCGGTGCCGGGGTGCCCGTTCCCCACCTTCTGCACGGCGTCCATCGCCAGTACCCGGGCCGTGTCGACGGCCCGCTGGTCCAACTCGCTCCACTCGAAAACGTTCGGCGTCGTGCTCACCCTGACTCAGGGCTCCTTCCGGATTTTGTGAAGTGTGACCCCGTGAAGGGGACCGGTCGGCCACGTCGCTGTGGTGGTGCCGATCACGGAGGGTTGATCCCGCTTCTCTGTGCGAGCCTACCGTTTGCTGGGCACCTCACCCTCTGTGCCGGGCAACGTGAGCGCCAGGCGTCGCATTCCGCCGGCGATCCGTCAACTGCTCTGTCCTACCTTCACCCGTCCGGGGAGGTCATGCCCGTCCGATGGGCAAGACGGGAACGGGCGCGGCTCGCCGGAGGACCCCGGGGCGGATCGGGAGATATGGAACGTCTATGGTGGCGTGGTACGCGCAGAGCGGACGGCGGGCACCCTGCGGGTCTCCGGGTCGCCTGTGGAAGTTCATCGACTGTTGAGGTGTCCGTGACCGCCGTCGAATCCCGCCCCGCAGGGGTGGTGGTAGGGACGAGGACCGCGCCCCGGCCGTTCGGGGCCCGGGTCGGCGCATTCGTCGCCCTCACCAAGCCCCGCATCATCGAGCTGCTGCTGATCTCCACGGTGCCGGTGATGTTCCTCGCCCAGGGCGGCGTGCCGAACCTGTGGCGGGTGCTCGCGGTGGTGGTCGGCGGCTACCTCTCGGCGGGCGGCGCCAACGCCCTCAACATGTACATCGACCGCGACATCGACGCGGTGATGTCCCGCACCGAGCGGCGCCCGATCGTCACCGGCATGGTCTCCCCCCGGGAGGCGCTGGTCTTCGGCATCACGCTGGCCGTGGTCTCCACCCTCTGGTTGGGCGTCCTGGTCAACTGGCTGTCCTCGGCGCTCGCGCTGGGCGCCCTGCTGTTCTACGTCTTCGTCTACACGCTGGGCCTGAAGCGCCGCACCTCGCAGAACGTGGTCTGGGGCGGCATCGCCGGCTGCATGCCGGTGCTGGTCGGCTGGTCCTCCGTCACGAACTCGCTGTCCTGGGCGGCCCTGGTGCTGTTCCTGGTGGTGTTCTTCTGGACGCCGCCGCACACCTGGGTGCTGATGATGAAGGTCCGCGAGGACTACGCCAAGGCCGGCGTGCCGATGCTGCCGGTGATCCGCGGCAACATCGGCGTCGCCAAGCAGGTCGTCGTCTACTCCTGGGTGATGGTGGCGACCTCGCTGCTGCTCTGGCCCGCGGCGCACACCAGCTGGCTGTACCCGACCGCGGCCGCCGTCCTCGGCGCGCTGTGGATGAAGGAGGCGTACGCGCTCCAGTCGCGCGCCAAGGCCGGCGTGGTCGGGCCCAAGCTCAAGGAGATGCGGCTGTTCCACTGGTCGATCACCTACCTGACGCTGCTGTTCCTCGTCGTCGCGATCGACCCGTTCGTGGGCTGACGCCCCCGGCTCCACCCCTCCTCGTCCTCATCGGCCTCAGCGCGGCGGAAGCTCGCTGGGGCCGACGTGGTTCTCCAGCCACTCGTGCAGCGGGGCCGCCGCGCGCAGGAAGCCGGTGATCCGCCCGTACGCCTCCGCGGTGCCCAGCCAGGCCGCGGGCTCCCACTCCTGCCAGGCGATCAGGCCCTTGTGGCGGAGCAGCTCGATCCGCGGGTGGTCCTTCGGGACGCCGCGCGGCGCGGTCCTCAGGCTGTCCTGGCCCACCACCTGCGGCCCGGCCGCCCGGACCGCCGCCGCCACCCGCTCCAGCTCGGCGCCCGGCACGTCCTCCGCCACCGCCGTCCGGTAGCGGGCCAGCTGGTCGCTCGCGAACCGGTAGTAGCCCAGCCCGCAGGCCAGGCCGTCGGCGGACAGCTGCACGTAGCCGCCGGACTCCAGGTACCCGCCGAGGTGCGTCTTGTACGGCGACTTGTCGGCCGAGAACCGGACGTCCCGGTTCGGGCGGAAGATCTTCCCCGGGCCGAACTCCGGCTCCAGCCGGGCCAGCAGCGCCTCCATCGGGGCCCGGACGGTCCCGTCGTACACCGCGCGGTGCGCGGCCCAGAAGGTCTTCGAGTTGTCGGCCTCCAGGTGCTCGTAGAACTCCAGCGCCTCGGCCGGCCAGCCACGGAAATCGCTCACCCGGACAGTATTCACGCCCCGGGGCGGTCCGCCGAACGGTCCCGCCCGGGGACGGGGTGACGTTTCGTCAGCGGAAACAGTTGTCGAGTAGGGTCGGCCACCGTTCGGCACGCCGAACGCCGACGACATCCTCGGGGGAACCGATGCCGCTGCAGTCCATCGACGTGTCCGCACACGCCTTCGCCACCCGGAAACCGGCCGAGACGGCCGTCCGGATAGGGCGCTTCGCCGCCCCGCCCACCCGGATGCTGCTCAGCACCGACGGGCTCACCACCACCCTGCTGGAAGCCTGGACCGGGGCGCCCGCCCGGATCGGCGGGGCCGACCACCGCCGGCTGCCCGCCGCCGCGGCCCCCGCCGGGACCGCCGCGCTGCTCGGCGCCGGGCCCGAGGAGCAGCTGATCGTCCGCCGCTCGGTGCTGACCGGCCGCGACGGCGCCGAACTCTCCCGGAACGTGGTGGTCGCCCGGCCCGCGCTGGACGCCGGCGCCGACCGCTGCCTGACCGACACCGACGCGCCGATCGGCGCCGCCCTGCAGGCCAGCGGCACCGCCCACCGGCGCACCGTGCTGGACGCCGGGGTCCGGGACTGGGACGGCGCGCCCGCCGCCTACAAGACCTACCTGCTCTGGCACGACCGCCGGCCGCTGGCCGCCGTCACCGAGACCTTCAACCCCGCCGTGGTGCCCGCCGCGCTCGGCGCCGAACTGCTCGCCGCCGGAGGCAGCCGATGACCGCCCGCACCACCGACGTCGCCGTGGTCGGCGCCGGACCCGCCGGACTCGTCCTGGCCCACGTGCTGCGCCGGGCCGGGGTCCGGGTCACCGTCCACGAGCGGCTCTCCCGCGCCGAGCTGGAGCGCACCGCCCGGGCCGGGGTGCTGGAGCACCGGGTGGTCGAGTACCTGCGCGCCCTCGGCCTCGCCGACCGGCTGACCGCCGAGGGCGAGCGGCACGGCGAGTGCGAGGTCGTCTGCCTCGGCGAGAAGGTCCTGGTCGACTACGGCGCGCTCTCCGGCGGCGTCCGGCACTGGGTCTACCCGCAGCAGCTGCTGGTCCGCGACCTGATCGCCGCCTACGAGAAGGACGGCGGCGCCATCGCCTTCGGGCAGCCCGTCGAGTCGGTCGCCCTCGACGGCGACGGCCGCCCCGTCCTGCGCACCGCCGACGGCGAGCTGCGCGCCGACTGGGCGGTCGGCTGCGACGGCGCGCGCAGCACCGTCGCCGCCGCGTTCCCCGGCGCGCCCGGCGGCGCGGACGGGCCCGCCCGGCGCTACCCGTACGACTGGCTGACGGTGCTGGCCCGGATCTCCCGCCCGGTCGGGCAGATCCGCTACGCGGTGCACGCCGACGGGTTCGCCGGGATGATGCCGCGCACCGCCGACGTCGGCCGGTTCTACCTGGAGGTCCCGGCGGGGGAGGAGCTGTCCGGCTGGGACGGGCCGCGGGTCCGGGCCGAGTTGGAGCGCCGGCTCGCGCTGGACGCGGGCGACCCCGCGATCGGCGCCCTGCTGGAGACCGGCATGCTGCGGATGCGCGGCCGGGTCGCCCACCGGATGCGGGCCGGGCGGCTGCTGCTGGCCGGGGACGCCGCGCACACCGTCACCCCGTCCGGCGCCAAGGGCCTCAACTCGGCGGTCGCCGACGTCGCCGACCTGGCCGGGGCGCTGGTCGCCGCCGTCCGGGACGGGGACGGGCGCGCACTGGACGGCTACCAGGAGCGCCGGCTGGAGGCCGCCTGGGAGACCCAGGAGTTCTCCGACCAACTGCTCGAACTGCTCCACCTGCCCGCCGGACTCCCGCCGGAGCAGCGCGAGTTCGCGCTCCGGCTGCGGCTGCGGCGGGCCCACCGGATCGCCCGGCCGGGCCCGGCGGCCGAGGCGTTCGCCCGGGCCTACGCGGGCGCGGGCGAGCTGCCCGCCGCCCCGGCGGGCCCGGCGGTGCCGCCCGCGCGGCCGGCGGGGGACGCCGTGTGGCCGTCGGCACAGGGCGGCGGCGTCGCCAGCCGGACTACCGGTCGGTAGCATGCGGGCATGAGCAGCGCAGAGACCGCCACCACCGCCGCGCCGGACGCCCGCGCCGAGCGCCGTGCCAAGCGCATCGCCAAGCACCTCAGCAGCTTCGCCGCCCAGCACGGCGGCAGCGCGGACGGGGTGGTCGAGTACATCGGCCGGACCGCGACCCGGATCGTCGTGGTCGGCGCCGACGGCGCCTGGGGCGACCAGGTCGCCCCGACGTACGCGATCGGCCGCCGGGCCGCCGAACTGGCCGGGCTCACCCTGCACGACGACTTCGAGGGCGAGCTGGGCCTGAAGGTGCGGACCGGCCCGTACGAGTGGAAGCGGATGGCGGGCATCCAGATCTGACCGCCCGTCATCCCAGGGGTACGACGAAGGCCCGCCGGTGAACGGCGGGCCTTCGTCGTGTCCGCGGGCGGGCGGCTCAGGCGACCAGTTCGGCGGACGGCGCCGACGCCTGGGCCGGGATCTCGGCGCGGCTGCGCAGCGCCAGCGGGACCCGCAGCGCGGCGCCCCAGACCAGCGCGGCGCCGAGCATGTGCAGGCCGACCATCAGCTCCGGGGCGTCGGTGAAGTACTGGACGAAGCCCAGCAGGCCCTGCAGCAGCAGCAGCGCGAACAGCTCGCGGACCCGGGCCCGGGCGGCCGGCGGGGCCTTCACGGCGGCGAACACCAGCAGCGCGGCCAGCGTCAGGCCGACCGAGAGGAACACCAGGTCGGCGTGGACCTGGACCAGGCGGTCGTAGTCGACCGGGATCCGGTACACCGGCTTGCCGTCCTTGGAGGAGGCGCCCGGGTGGTGGCCCGCGCCGGTGACCAGGGTGCCGGCCAGCAGCAGCAGGCCGATCACCGTCACCAGCACCTGGGCCAGCCGCCGGATCGGCTCGGCGACCAGCGCGCGCGGCGGGCCGTCGCCCTCCCGGGTGCGCTCCCAGGACAGCAGCGCGACCCAGAGCAGGCCCATCGCGGCCACCATGTGGGCCGCCACGATGTACGGGTTCAGGCCGGTCAGCACGGTGATGCCGCCCAGCACCGAGTTGCTCATCACCAGCCAGAACTGGGCCCAGCCGAGCTTGGTCAGCGAGTGCCGCCACGGCTTGGCGCAGCGCGCGGCCAGGATGAACCAGCCGACCGCCGCGCACAGCACGTAGGTCAGCATCCGGTTGCCGAACTCGATGACGCCGTTGACGCCCATCGCGGGCGTCGGCGTCAGGCTGTCGGCGGTGCAGCGCGGCCAGGTCGGGCAGCCGAGGCCGGAGGCGGTCAGCCGGACGGCGCCGCCGGTGACGACGATGACCACGCTCATCACCAGCGCGGCCAGGGCGGCCCGCCGGACGTGCTGCGCGCTCGGGTGCCAGCGGTCGGCGAGGAGGGAGAACGGGTTGGTCACCGGACCATCGTAGGCGGGCTTATGCCGTGCCCCGGCCCCGGACCCGCCCCGGCGGGCCGCCGCGGCCCGCACCGCGGCGGCTGCCGGGGACGGGGTGGGGACGCGTCGGGGACGGATCGGGGACGCGCGGACGAATCGGGCGGATCGGCGCGTGTCGGTCAAAGGTCTTGACCAGTCACACAATTGGCCGGAAGAGTGCGATTGGTCCATACCTCTTCCCGGTTGGACCGATCCCACCTGCCCGCACCCACTCGCGGAGTCCGCACATGCGCACGTCCATATCCGCCGCCGCCGTGGCGCTCGGAGGCTCGCTCGCCCTCGCCGCCCTGGCCCTCCCGACCGCCGCGACCGCGGCCCCCGCCGGCAGCAACTGCTTCGACCTCGGGGTCGCCGGGAAGTACGGCGAGTTCATCGAGGGCGACGACACCCACAGCCCCGACGCCGAGGGCGCGGTGGCGATCGGCGGGAACGCCGACTTCAGCCGGTCCGGCTTCACCGTCGGCAACGAGCTCACCCCGGCCGAGGTCGCCGCGCTGCCCGGCGGGTACGCGCTGGTGGTGGGCGGCAACCTGATCCAGGGCGGCGCGCACGTCCAGGTGATGAAGGGCAAGGGCGTCTACGCGGGCGACCGGATCGGCGGCGGCCAACTGGAGGGCGTGCAGAAGGGCGCCTCGCCGATCGACTTCGGCAAGGAGTTCGCCCACCTGCGGCAGGTCTCGACCGAGCTGGCGAAGACCGTCGGCGGCGCCCCGGTCGCCCAGGGCCGGAACCTCACCTTCACCGGCGCCGACCCGGTCGCCAACGTGTTCACCGTCACCGCCGAGGTGCTGCAGAAGGCCGGCGACGTCTACCTCAAGGTCCCGGCGGGCTCCACCACCGTCGTCAACGTCACCGGCGGCTCCTACGACCAGAACAAGGGCCCGACCACCGGCTTCTGGATCTGGGACAACGCCAAGGCGAAGTACGTCCAGGACGACAAGCTGCAGTCCGCGGACGGCGGCGCCGAGCGCGCCCGGCTGCTGTGGAACCTGCCGACCGCGACCTCGGTCACCAAGCGCAGCGGCAACGCCTGGCCCGGCGGCGTGCTGGCCCCGAACGCGGCCTTCGACCTGGGCACCGGCGGCCCCGTCAACGGCTCGGTGTGGGCGAAGTCGCTGACCGGCAGCGGCGGCGCGGAGACCCACCACTACCCGTTCGCGGGCTGCCTGCCCGGCGGGGGCGGCACCCCGCAGCCCTCCGGCTCGCCGTCCACCGGCGGGCCCGCGCCGTCCGGCAGCGCCAGTACCCCGCCCGGCACCCGGTCGCCCACCCCCGGTGGTTCGGGCACCCCGACGCCCGGCGGCCCGTCCTCCGGCGGACCGGCGCCCTCCGGCAGCCCCTCCGCCCCGCAGGGCGGCACCGGCGGCAGCGGCGGGGCGGGCGGCTCCGGCGGCACGAAGGAGGGCGGCCTGGCGTTCACCGGCGCGGACGCCGTGCTGCCGCTGACGATCGGCGGCGCGGTGGTGCTGGCCGCCGGCGGCGGGCTGGTGTACGCGGCCCGGAAGCGGAAGGCGAACGCCTCCTGACGAGGCATCGGCGGTCCCGGGGCGCCCGCCCCGGGACTACTCCCAGCGGAAGAAGCGGGCCGCGGCGGCCAGGCCGAGCACCGACCAGGCCGCGAGGACGCCGAGGTCGGCCCACGGGACGCCGCCGCCGAGCTGGAGCACCGAGCGCAGGCCGTCGGAGAGCGCCGAGATCGGCAGCAGCTCCAGCACCGGGCGCACCGCGGCCGGGAACTTCGCCAGCGGGACGACCACGCCGCCCGCCAGCAGCAGCAGGACGAACACCAGGTTGGCCCCGGCCAGCGTGGCCTCGGCCCGCAGGGTGCCCGCCATCAGCAGGCCCAGGCCGGAGAACGCGGCGGTGCCCAGCACCAGCAGGAGCAGCACGGCCAGCGGGTTGCCGTGCGGCGACCAGCCCAGCGCCAGCGCGATGCCGGACAGCAGCAGCACCTGGAGCAGCTCGGTGACCAGCACGCAGCCGGTCTTCGCGGTCAGCAGCGCCCAGCGCGGCAGCGGCGTGGCGCCGAGCCGCTTGAGCACGCCGTAGCGCCGCTCGAAGCCGGTGGCGATGGCCTGCCCGGTGAACGCGGTGGACATCACCGCGAGCGCCAGCAGGCCGGGGGCGAGGAAGTCGACCCGCTTGCCCGGGCCGTCCACCGTGACCACGTCGACGGTGGAGAACAGCACCAGCAGCACGGTCGGGATGACCACGGTGAGCAGCAGCTGCTCGCCGTTGCGCAGCAGCATCCTGGTCTCCAGGGCGGTCTGCGCGAGCAGCATCCGGCCGACCGGGGCGGCGCCCGGGCGGGGGGTGAGGTCGGTGGCGGTCATCGCAGGTCCCGTCCGGTCAGGTCGAGGAAGACGTCTTCGAGGCTGCGGCGCTGCACCGCGAGCTTGTCGGGCATCACCCCGGCCTCGGCGCACCAGCCGGTGACGGCGGCCAGCAGGGCGGCGTCGAGCGCGGCCTCGACCCGGTAGGAGCCGGGGGCGGCCTCGGTGACGGCGGCCCGGTCGGGCAGCACCTTGCGCAGGCCGGCCAGGTCGAGCCCGGGCGGCCCGTCGAAGCACAGCCGGGCGTCGGTGCCGCGCAGCTCGTCGGGGGAGCCCTGGGCGATCACCCGGCCCCGGTCGACGACCGCGACGTCGTCGGCGAGCTGCTCGGCCTCGTCCATCCGGTGGGTGCTGAGGACGACGGTGACGCCCGCGGCGCGCAGCTCGGCGACCAGCTCCCAGGTGGCGCGGCGGGCCTGCGGGTCGAGGCCCGCGGTGGGCTCGTCCAGGAAGACCAGCTCGGGGCGGCCGACCACGGCCATCGCCAGGGCGAGGCGCTGCTGCTGGCCGCCGGAGAGCCGGCGGTAGGGGGTGCGACCGCAGGAGTCGAGGCCGAGGCGCTCGGCCAGCGGGCCGACCGGCAGCGGGTGGGCGTACAGCTTGGCGGTGTGCTGGAGCATTTCGAGGGCGCGCGCACTGGCGTACACGCCCCCGGACTGCAGCATCACGCCGACCCGCGGCCGGAGCGCCGCGGCCTGCGCCACCGGGTCGAGCCCGAGCACCCGGACGGTGCCCGCGTCCGGGCGGCGGTAGCCCTCGCAGGTCTCGATCGTGGTGGTCTTGCCCGCGCCGTTGGGGCCGAGCACCGCGGTGACGGTGCCGGGCGCGATGGCCAGGTCGAGCCCGTCCACGGCCGTCTTGGCGCCGTACCGCTTGACCAGTCCGGTCACCAGGACGGCGGGTTCTGCATGCATACCGGCGAGTGTAGGAGCCGCTCGCACCCCCTTTCAGGTAAGGCTTGCCTTCCGTGATGGACGACACCGGTGAGACCGGGATCACGGCTTGTCTCCGGCGGACGAATTACGCAACAATCGTGTTGTGAAAAACATCCGCGAGCACACCGCGCCGCTTGGGGAGCCCGAGGCCCCCGACTGCGCCGTGCCCGCGACGGGGGCCGACGTGCTCGCGGAGGGCCACCCGGCCACCCGGGACCGGGTCGCCCGCTCGATCCTCGACCACGGGCCGTCCTCGGCCGCCGACCTGGCCGCCCGCCTCGGCCTGACCGCCGCCGCGGTCCGCCGCCACCTGGACGGCCTGGCCGCCGCCGGGCTGGTCGTCTCCCGCGAGCAGCGGGTGCACGGCAGCCGCGGCCGGGGCCGCCCCGCCAAGGTCTTCGCCCTCACCGACAGCGGCCGCAGCGCCTTCTACCAGGCCTACGACCAGCTCGCCGCCGAGGCGCTGCGCTGGATCTCGGAGGCCGCCGGCGGCGGCCGGGCCGGCGAGGAGGCGATCGCCGCCTTCGCCCGGGCCCGGCTCGCCAAGCAGGGCGAGCGCTACCAGGACGAGGTCGGCCGGGCCGGCGCCGAACAGCGCGCCGAGGCGCTCGCCCGAGCCTTGAGCGCGGACGGGTACGCTGCCACGGTGCGGCGCGTCCCGCCCGCCTCCGCTGCGCCCGCCGCACCGGCCGGCGCGCAGCTCTGCCAGCACCACTGCCCGGTCGCGCACATCGCCGAGCAGTTCCCGCAGCTCTGCGAGGCGGAGACCGAGGTCTTCTCGCAACTCCTGGGCACCCATGTGCAACGGCTGGCCACGATCGCCCACGGCGACGGGGTCTGCACCACGTATGTGCCGGCATCCGGTGCCGCACCGTCGTCCTCCCGGACGCCCGGTGCGGCGCCGACTGCCGGTACGTCCCCCAACGAAAACGGCTCGTCCGCGCGGAGGAACCTCGCATGACTGACATCGCACACCCCGAGCTCGAAGGCCTCGGCACGTACGAGTACGGCTGGGCCGACTCGGACACCGCCGGCGCCGCCGCCAAGCGCGGCCTGAGCGAGGAGGTCGTCCGCGACATCTCGGCGAAGAAGAGCGAGTCCGAGTGGATGCTCGACCTCCGCCTCAAGGGCCTCAAGCTGTTCGGCAAGAAGCCCATGCCGACCTGGGGCTCGGACCTGTCGGGCATCGACTTCGACAACATCAAGTACTTCGTGCGCTCGACCGAGAAGCAGGCCGAGTCCTGGGAGGACCTGCCCGCCGACATCAAGGCGACGTACGACAAGCTGGGCATCCCGGAGGCGGAGAAGCAGCGCCTGGTCGCCGGTGTCGCCGCGCAGTACGAGTCCGAGGTCGTCTACCACCAGATCCGCGAGGACCTGGAGGAGCAGGGCGTCATCTTCCTGGACACCGACACCGCGCTGAAGCAGTACCCGGAGCTCTTCAAGGAGTACTTCGGCACCGTCATCCCGGCCGGCGACAACAAGTTCGCCGCGCTGAACACCGCGGTGTGGTCCGGCGGCTCGTTCATCTACGTGCCCAAGGGCGTCCGGGTGGACATCCCGCTGCAGGCCTACTTCCGGATCAACACCGAGAACATGGGCCAGTTCGAGCGGACGCTGATCATCGTCGACGAGGACGCCTACGTCCACTACGTCGAGGGCTGCACCGCGCCGATCTACTCCTCGGACTCGCTGCACTCCGCGGTGGTCGAGATCATCGTCAAGAAGGGCGGCCGCTGCCGCTACACGACCATCCAGAACTGGTCGAACAACGTCTACAACCTGGTCACCAAGCGCGCCGTGGCGTACGAGGGCGCGACCATGGAGTGGATCGACGGCAACATCGGCTCCAAGGTCACCATGAAGTACCCGGCCGTCTACCTGATGGGCGAGCACGCCAAGGGCGAGACGCTGTCGATCGCCTTCGCGGGCGAGGGCCAGCACCAGGACGCCGGCGCGAAGATGGTCCACATGGCGCCGAACACCTCCTCGCACATCGTCTCCAAGTCGGTGGCGCGCGGCGGCGGCCGGACGTCCTACCGCGGCCTGATCGAGATCGGCGAGGGCTCGCACGGCGCCAAGTCGAACGTGCTCTGCGACGCGCTGCTGGTGGACACCGTCTCCCGCTCGGACACCTACCCGTACGTGGACGTCCGCGAGGACGACGTGTCGATGGGCCACGAGGCGACCGTCTCCAAGGTCTCCGAGGACCAGCTCTTCTACCTGATGAGCCGCGGCCTGAGCGAGACCGAGGCGATGGCGATGATCGTGCGCGGCTTCGTCGAGCCGATCGCCCGCGAGCTGCCGATGGAGTACGCGCTGGAGCTGAACCGGCTGATCGAGCTGCAGATGGAGGGCGCGGTCGGCTGACGCGCCGTCAGTACCCGCCCCCCGTCGACCGTTTCCGAAAGAGAGCAACACGAACAGCCATGGCTGAGCAGAACACCCCCGGCTCCACCACCGCCGGCTCGATCGAGGTCGGCACCGCCGTCGCCGGCGCGCAGCTCGCCGGCCCGGGCACCGGGCGCGACAGCGTCCGGCAGCCGATCGACGCCCGGGTCGCCGTCAAGCCGTCCTTCGACGTCAACGACTTCCCGGCGCCGACCGGCCGCGAGGAGGACTGGCGGTTCACCCCGCTGCACCGCCTCGGCGGCCTGCACGACGGCAAGGCGCTGGAAGCCGCCAAGGGCACCGACAAGATCGAGCTGGGCCTGCCGGAGGGCGTCACCTCCGAGCTGGTCGGCCGGGACGACGCCCGGGTCGGCAAGGCCGGCACCCCGGTGGACCGGGTCGCCGCGCAGGCGTTCAGCGCCTTCGAGCAGGCCCTGGTGGTGACCGTCCCCAAGGAGACGGCGCTCACCGAGCCGGTCCGGATCGACGTCCACGGCGAGGGCGGCACCGCCTTCGCGCACGTGGTGGTCGAGGTCAAGCCGTTCGCCGAGGCCGTCGTGGTGCTGAACCACACCGGCACCGGCGTCCGGGCCGCCAACGTCGACCTGCTGGTCGGCGACGGCGCCAAGCTGACCTTCGTCTCGGTCCAGGACTGGGACCGGGACGCCGTGCACGTCGCCCAGCAGAACGCGCTGGTCGGCCGGGACGCCTCCTTCAAGTCGGTCGTCGTCACCTTCGGCGGCGACGTGGTCCGCCTGCACCCGCGGGTCAACTACGCCGCCCCCGGCGGCGAGGCCGAGCTGTTCGGCCTGTACTTCGCGGACGCCGGGCAGCACCTGGAGCACCGCCTGGTGATCGACCACGACACCCCGCACTGCCGCTCCAACGTCGCCTACAAGGGCGCGCTGCAGGGCCAGGACGCGCACGCGGTGTGGATCGGCGACGTGCTGATCCGGGCCGCCGCGCTCGGCACCGACACCTACGAGCTCAACCGCAACCTGGTGCTCACCGACGGTGCCCGGGTCGACTCGGTCCCGAACCTGGAGATCGAGACCGGCGAGATCGTCGGCGCCGGCCACGCCTCGGCGACCGGCCGCTTCGACGACGAGCAGCTGTTCTACCTGCAGTCCCGCGGCATCCCGGCCGACGAGGCCCGCCGCCTGGTGGTCCGCGGCTTCTTCGCCGAGCTGGTCCAGCAGATCGGCGTCGCCGAGGTCCAGGACCGGCTGCTGGAGAAGATCGAGGCGGAGCTGGAAGGGACGGTGGCATGAGCTACGTCCGGGCCTGCGCGCTGAGCGTCCTCCAGGAGGACGTGCCCAAGAAGGTGGAGCTGAACGGCGTCCCGGTGGCGGTCGTCCGCACCGACGAGGGCGTGTTCGCGATCAACGACACCTGCTCGCACGCCAACGTCTCGCTCTCCGAGGGCGAGGTCGAGGACTGCATGATCGAGTGCTGGCTGCACGGCTCCAGCTTCGACCTGCGCACCGGAAAGCCGTCCGGGCTGCCCGCGACCCGGCCGGTCGCCGTCTACCCCGTAAAGATCGAAGGGGACGATGTGCTCGTCTCCGTCAACCAGGAGAACTGAGTACCCATGGCAACGCTTGAAATCCGCGACCTGCACGTCTCCGTCGACGCGGAGGGCGGCCCGCGGGAGATCCTCAAGGGCGTCGACCTGACGGTCAAGCAGGGCGAGACCCACGCGATCATGGGTCCGAACGGCTCCGGCAAGTCCACCCTGGCCTACTCGCTGGCCGGCCACCCGAAGTACACCGTCACCGGCGGCCAGGTGCTGCTGGACGGCGAGGACGTGCTGGAGATGTCCGTCGACGAGCGGGCCCGGGCCGGCGTCTTCCTGGCCATGCAGTACCCGGTCGAGGTGCCCGGCGTCTCGGTCTCCAACTTCCTGCGCACCGCCGCCACCGCCGTCCGCGGCGAGGCCCCCAAGCTCCGGCTGTGGGTCAAGGAGGTCAAGGAGGCGATGGCCGCCCTCTCGATGGACCCGGCGTTCGCCGAGCGCAACGTCAACGAGGGCTTCTCCGGCGGCGAGAAGAAGCGCCACGAGATCCTCCAGCTGGAGCTGCTCAAGCCGAAGATCGCGATCCTCGACGAGACCGACTCCGGCCTGGACGTCGACGCGCTGCGGATCGTCTCCGAGGGCATCAACCGGGTCCGCTCGACCGGCGAGGTCGGCACCCTGCTGGTCACCCACTACACCCGCATCCTCCGCTACGTGAAGCCCGACCACGTGCACGTCTTCGCGGGCGGCAAGATCGTCGAGTCCGGCGGCGCCGAGCTCGCCGACAAGCTGGAGGAAGAGGGCTACGAGAGCTACGTGAAGGGCGGCGCTTCCGAGTGACCTCGACCCCGCTGACCGGAAGGCTCGCCGCCGCACAGGAGTTCGGCGACGCCGTCCGCAAGGACTTCCCGATCCTGTCCCGGCAGCTGCACGACGGGAAGCCGCTGGTCTACCTGGACAACGCGGCGACCTCGCAGAAGCCGCGCCAGGTGCTGGAGGCGCTGAACGCCTACTACGAGCAGCACAACGCCAACGTCCACCGCGGCGTGCACGTGCTGGCCGAGGAGGCCACCGCGCTGTACGAGGGTGCCCGGGACAAGGTCGCGGCCTTCGTCAACGCGCCCAGCCGGAACGAGGTGATCTTCACCAAGAACGCCTCCGAGTCGCTCAACCTCGTGGCCAACATGCTGGGTTGGGCCGAGGAGCCGTACAAGGTCGACGCCGACTCGGAGATCGTGATCACCGAGATGGAGCACCACTCCAACATCGTGCCGTGGCAGCTGCTCGCGCAGCGCACCGGCGCGAAGCTGAAGTGGTTCGGCCTGACCGAGGACGGCCGGCTCGACCTGTCGAACATCGACGAGCTGATCACCGAGAAGACGAAGATCGTCTCCGTCACGCTGGTGTCCAACCTGCTCGGCACCGTCAACCCGGTGGACACCATCGTCCGCAAGGCGCAGTCGGTGGGCGCGCTGGTCTGCGTCGACGCCTCGCAGGCCGCCCCGCACGCCGTCCTCGACGTGCAGGCGCTGGAGGCCGACTTCGTCGCCTTCACCGGCCACAAGATGCTGGCGCCGACCGGCATCGGCGTGCTCTGGGGCCGCCAGGAGCTGCTGGAGGACCTCCCGCCGTTCCTCGGCGGCGGCGAGATGATCGAGACCGTCACCATGGGCTCGTCCACCTACGCCCCGGCCCCGCACAAGTTCGAGGCCGGCACCCCGCCGATCGCCCAGGCCGTCGGCCTCGGCGCGGCCGTCGACTACCTGACGGCGATCGGCATGGACCGGGTCGCGGAGCACGAGCACACCATCACCGCGTACGCGATCGAGCGCCTGCTGGAGGTCCCCGACCTGCGGATCATCGGCCCGCGCACGGCCGTCGACCGCGGTGCGGCGATCTCCTTCACGCTCGGCGACATCCACCCGCACGACGTCGGCCAGGTCCTCGACGAGCAGGGCATCGCCGTCCGGGTCGGCCACCACTGCGCACGGCCGGTCTGCCTGCGGTACGGAATTCCGGCGACCACCAGGGCGTCGTTCTACCTGTACTCCACGCCCGGCGAGGTGGACGCGCTGATCGACGGCCTCCACCACGTCCGCAACTTCTTCGGCTGAGGTGGCTGCCCCATGAAGCTCGACTCGATGTACCAGGAGATCATCCTGGACCACTACCGCAACCCCCACGGCAAGGGGCTGCGGGACGGCGACGCCGAGGTCCACCACGTCAACCCGACCTGCGGCGACGAGATCACCCTGCGGGTGCGGCTCGACGGCGCGGTCGTCGCGGACGTCTCCTACGAGTCGCAGGGCTGCTCGATCAGCCAGGCCTCCGCCTCCGTGCTCAACGACCTGGTGGTCGGCAAGCCGGTCGGCGAGGCCCAGCAGATCCAGGAGGCCTTCCTGGAACTGATGCAGAGCAAGGGCCAGTCCGAGGGCGACGAGGACCTGCTGGAGGACGCCGTCGCGTTCGCCGGGGTCTCCAAGTACCCGGCCCGGGTCAAGTGCGCCCTGCTCAGCTGGATGGCCTGGAAGGACGCCACCGCCAAGGCGCTCGGCGGCCAGCCCCCTCTCACCGACTGACGCCCGTAAGGACACTGGACACATGAGCGAGAACGAGACGGCCGAGGCCGTCAAGGCTCCGGCCGAGGAGGCCGCCGAGGCCGCCGCCGCAGAGGCTCCCGCCCCCGAGGCCGCCGACAGCCCGGGTGCCTTCACCAGCGTCGGGACGGTCTCCACCGAGGACCTCATGGAGGCCCTGATGGACGTCGTCGACCCCGAACTGGGCATCGACGTCGTCAACCTCGGCCTGATCTACGGCCTGCACGTCGACGAGGACGACACCGCCACCGTCGACATGACGCTGACCTCGGCGGCCTGCCCCCTCACCGACGTGATCGAGGACCAGGCCCGGACCGCCACCGACGGCCTGGTCAAGGACCTCCGGATCAACTGGGTCTGGATGCCGCCGTGGGGCCCCGACAAGATCACCGACGAGGGCCGCGACCAGCTCCGCGCGCTCGGCTTCAACGTCTGACCCGGCAGCGGTCGGAGCAGGGGCGGGAACCTCCGGGTTCCCGCCCCTTCTTCCGTGCACGTCCGACTACACTGGGTGACCATGAGGGTCGGGGCGGGTGACGGGCGGCCGGACTGGGCCGCGATGGCCGAACGGCACGAGCGCGAGCGGCGGCGGCGCGGGCGGCGGCTGCGGATCGCCGGGGCGGCGGCGCTCCTCCTGGTCGGCGGCGGCGCGGCCCTGCTCGGCGGCCGCCCGGGCGACGGGGCGGACGGCGACCCGGCGGTGGCGGCCGCCCCGACCGGGGCCCCGACGGCCACCGGCTCCGCGAGCCCGCCGGGCCCGGCCACGCCGGAGGCGCCGCCCGCCCCGGAGGCCACCGCGCCGGCCCCGAGTACGGCTTCGAGTACGGCCCCGGCCGGGAAGCGGCCCAGGACCGGCCCGACCGCCCCGGCGCGCCGTCCGGCCCCGACCGCCGGCCCGCGCACCGGCAGCACGGCGACGAGCACGGACCCCGGCAGGGCGCTGGAGATCGCCGACTCCGCGCTCGGCCTCTTCCTGGGAGGGCCGGGGGCCCGCTGAGGCCCCGGCCCGACGGCGCGCCTGCCCGCCGCCCCGCCGTGGAGCGGGGGTGTTCCCGGGGCGCCCGTGGTCAGCGCCCGCGGCACTGCCCCGGTGGCCCCGCCGGCCCGTCCGGGGTCAGGACCGGCGGCGCAGGACGGTCGCGGCCAGGGCGAGGGCGGCGGTGGCGGCGGTGAGGGCGAAGGCGGTGACGGCCGGGAGGAGGCCGTAGCTGCGGGTGAGGGCGCCGACGGCGATGATCGGGGCGGAGGAGCCCAGGTAGACGATGATCCAGAGGGCGGAGAGCTCGCTGCCGCGGCGGGCCGGGTCGAGGGCGGCGACGGCGGCGGTGAACAGGGAGCGGAAGGCGATGCCCTGGGAGACGCCGGCCAGCACGCTGCCGATGAACAGCAGGGCCGGGGTGCCGGTGGCGGCGGCGGCCGTCAGCAGGCCGAGGCCCGCGGCCAGGCCGACCAGGCCCGCCGCGACCACGATCCGGTCCGAGGTCGGCGGGACCAGCAGCTGCGCCGCGGCCGAGGAGCCCAGCAGCAGGGCCGCCACCGCCGCGCCCGCCATCCGGGAGTCGCTGTGCAGCAGGGTGGCGGAGAACGCCGGGGCGAGCGCCAGGTAGACGCCGAAGACCGCGTACGAGACGAAGCCCGCCGCCGCGGCGAGCAGGAACTCGCGGCGCCCGGTGCGCGGCAGCCGCAGCCGCCGCGGCCGCAGGTGGGCCGGGGTGGTGACGCGCGGCGGCGAGGCCGGCGGCCGGTGCGGGCCGGGCATCCGGGGGTGCACCAGGGCGAGCGGCACGCACAGCGCCAGCAGCGCGACGGCGTGCGGCAGGAACGGCCCGAGCAGCGGCCGCTCCTGGTCGGCCAGCGCGGCGCCGACCAGCGGCCCCAGCGCCACGCCGCCCGCCGAGCAGGCCAGCGTCAGCTTGGCGGCCAGCGAGGGCCGGTCCGGCAGCAGGTCGCCGAGGGCGGCGCCGGCCGCACCGGTGGACAGGCCGACCGCGACGCCCTGCACGGCCCGTCCGGCGGCCAGCTGCCAGAACGACCCGGCGGTGGCGAACACGGTGTCGCCGACGGCGGCCAGCGCCACCGCGGGCAGGATCAGCGCCCGCCGCCCCAGGTGGTCCGACCAGTGGCCGACCGCGGCCAGCACCGGGACCAGGGCGAACACGTAGACGGTGAACAGGACGGTGGTGTCCAGCGGGCTCAGTCCGAGCCGCTGCTGCAGCACCGGGTAGAGCGGGGTGGCGAGGTTCGCGCCGATCAGCAGCAGCAGCAGGGCCGCCGCGACCAGGCCGACGCGGATGCCGCGCAGCGCGTTCCAGCGGCTGATCGCGGCGAGCTGGAGCTGCTTGCGGGGGGCGAGCTCCAGTGGAAGCAGGGCCTCCGACAGTCGGCGGCCGGTGTACCGAGCGGTGCTCGGGCCGGGGCCGGCGGGGGAGAGGTCCGCCATGGCAGGGGTCTCCTGGTGTGGCCGGGCGCCGCCGGACCCGGCCAGGCCAGGAGTGGCGGCATGGCGGAGCGGCCCGGACGTCGCGGGTGTGCGCGTGATACAGGGTTTCGGGGCTTCGTCGCTCCCGGTCCCGGGGGCGCGCGCGGGGATGGTGCGCGGCGCCCCCCGAAGGATACGGCGTCGCGGACACTCGTTCGGCCGCACGTCCCCACTCGTTCGGGCGGACGCAGGCCCAGCTCAGGCACATGGTGGTGGCGGCCGATACGCTGGGTTGACGGGCCGCCACGCATCCGGCCCGCGCCGCCGGGCCCGACGCCCACCCCCGCGAGGACCGCCCGTCGGACCGCGGTGCCCTGCCACGACAACGGAGACCGCGCGCGATGGCCGGACGAAGCCGTTTCACCCCTGACCAGCAGCCGTCCGAGACCGCGGGCCTGCTCCCCGCCGACTACGAGCTGGCCGACCTGTACGGCGCGCAGTCCGGCGAGGAGGACCCCGACGACACGGCCGTGGTCATCCCGCCGATCGTCCTCCCGTCCGACCGCGAGCTGGCCGACGCCGCGCTGGCCGTCCCGCTGATCGCCCAGGTGATCGCGCTGGCCCGGTGGATCGCCCCGCACCGGGCCGTCGACGAGCACGGCGACCTGGCCGAGGAGGACCGGGTGGGCGCGGCCCGGCTGCTCGGCGCCGCGGACCCGGACGAGGACGACGTGGTCGAGGCGATGCGGGCCTGGGCGCTGGCCTGCGACCTCGACCTGGTCGAGACCGGCACCACCGACGACGGCGCGCACGTGGCGATCCCCGGCCCCGACCTGGAGGCCGTCGAGTCCGGCGACCCGGCGGCCGTGCTCGGCCTCTGGTTCGAGGCCGCCGAGCTGGTCCGCGAACTCGCCGCCGAGGCCGAGTCCGTCGACCCCGAGCTGGTCGAGGGCGGCGACAGCGACGACTCCGAGGGCCTGGCCGAGGTCGAGGACGCCCGCGACCAGGCCGCCGAGATCCTCGACGAGGCGCTGCACGTCCTCTACGAGACCACCGCGTTCGCCGAGTCCGGCGCCGAGACCGTGCCGCTGGGCGTGCTCGCCGCGCTGCTGGTCGTCCCCGACGGCGAGGAGCCGGACGAGGAGATGCTCGGCGAGATCACCGACCTGATGGTGGTCCTCGATCCGATGCTCGGCGACCTCGCCGAACTCGGCGTGGTCGAGCACACCCCGATCGACCCCGACCTGTTCGAGGAGGCCGAGGGCGACGGGGCCGCCGACGGCGACGGCCCGCTCAGCGACGAGGACGCGGCCCGCTTCGGCACCGTCCGGCTCACCCCGCTCGGCCAGTACGCGGTGCGCGAGTGGCTGCTCGCCGACGGCTACGACGCCCCGCTGATCGGCGACCTCGCCGACAGCGACGGACCGGCGCTGCTGCGCGCCCTCGCCGAGAACGGCCAGGTGTTCGCCGAGGCCGAGCTGAAGGCGTGGGTCGCCGCCCGCGAACCGCTGGACGCGGCCCGCGAGCTGCTGGCCGGCGGCCGGGGCCGGGACGTGCAGTCCCCGGTGCGCCGCTACTGGTGCGTGGCGGGCCTGGGCGAGCTCGGCGCGGAGGCCGCGCCCGCCGTCGAGGAGGTGGTCGACGACGACGAGCTGGGCGGCCTGGCCCGGGAGTGGCTGCGGGCCCGCGGCGCGGACGTCGCCGCCGCCGAACGCGGGGTCGCGCTCTGGCGGATGATCGACTCGATGGCGGCGGTCCTGCTGATCAGCGCGGGCGAGGGCGGCCGGCTGCAGGCCCTGGTCGCGGACCTGCCGGTCACCGACAACCCGGCCAGCTACTTCGGCGAGGTCTGGCGGGTGCCGCACCCCATGACGGCCGAGATCCTGGAGATCGTCGGCGAGCTCCACCTGGACCGCAAGGTCGCCAAGGAGGCCCGCCGGGCGGCGGTCAAGGCCCGCTCGCTGCGCGCCGGGCGCTGAGCCGCCCGGCCCCGGTCCGCCCCGGTCCGTTCCCGGGGTTTGCGCGACCTGATGGATCGACAGGTTCCCCGGGCCGTAAGGTGGGGCCACCGCCGGGCCCGCCCGGCGGGGAACCGTGGTGGTGAAGTGCCGGGGGTGCGTCGAGGGATGAAGAGGCAGCACACGAACGGGCCGGTCGACGTCGAGGCCGGCTACTCCGCACAGGAGGAGTACAGCCGGCAGGTGCTGGCCGGCGCGGACTTCCCGGTGTTCGGCTGGGTGCGGGACGCGGGCGGGGCGCTGGCCGAGTACCAGGTCGGGAACGGCGTCCTGGAGGCGGTGGAGATCCGCTCCGGCGACTGGAGCGCGGAGCACGGCCCGTACGTCACGGTGCGCACGCACCGCGCGGGCGCGGAGCTGGGCGGCCCGCTGCCGGACCTGGAGGACGTGGTCGAGGACGAGCGCGACCGGGTCTACGACCACCTCGGCGTCGACGAGGGCGAAGTCCCGGTCCGGGTAAGGGCGTTGCGCGAGTGGATCACCGTGGACGGGGAGCCGCGCGCGGTGCAGGTGCACGAGGACTCGCGGACCGCGGCCGGCCACGGCACGGTCTGGGCCGGCCGGCTGCGGGTGGACGGCGCGACCGTGACGGTGACCGGCCGCGGCGTCGAGCCGGGCGCGGTGGAGCTGCGCCGCATCCTGGACTTCGAGCACTACCTGCTCGGCCGGACCGCGCAGCTGCGGCAGCTCGCCGAGCGGCGGGCCGCCCGGCCGGGCCCCGCGCCGGAGCCCGCCGTCCTGGGGCTGGAGGCGCACCGCGCCCTGGTGGAGCAGGGCATCGCGCGGGCGGTGGCGCGGGAGGCCCGGCTGCGGGCGGGCCGCTCGCCCCGGCTGCCGCGGCGGCTGCGCGGCGAGGAGCGGCGGGAGCACTGGGAGACGGCGGTGCGGCAGCAGATGCGGCTGGCCTCGGAGACCCGGGAGGAGGCGGACGGGGCGGTCGCCTCGATGGTCAACCACCTGAGCCGGCTGGCGCACCACGCCGACTGGCTGAGCGGGACGGCGGAGGGCGCGGCCGCCGTCGAGGAGGTCGTCCGGTTCACGGCGTTCGCCAGCGAGGTACCGAGCCTGCCCGCGCAGCGGGCCTGGGAGCGGCTGTGGGCGGGCGGGACGCCGGAGCTCCCGTCGGGCACCGAGGAGGCCTGGCTGACGGCCTGGGAGCTGTGGCGGGTCGAGCGTACCCAGCACCTGCCGCGTCGGTAAAGCCCTGGTCATGGGTGTGTTTATGGTCGGTAAATCGGCACGCGGAGGACGTGTCCGATTCACGCCCGGTTCATCCGGGGCCCGGACTCTGACGGACACCGAAGCACACCCCCTCCTCCAGGAGTGACCGTCATGTCGCTGTCCCGCCGGGACTTCGTGAACCGTTCCACCATGCTCGGGGCAGGCGTGCTGATCGCCGGCAGCGCCGAGGTGCTGGCCACCGCGCCCGGCGCGATCGCCGCCCCCGCGGGCGGCGAGGCCCCCGTCGACGCCGCCCTCGCCAAGGGCGGGCACACCGCGGTCGGCTACGGCGGGCTGGTGTCCGACCCGGCGGGCGTCCTGGCGCTGCCCAAGGGCTTCTCGTACGAGATCATCACGCACTCCGGGAAGACCACGCTGGTCACCGGCGAGACCACGCCCAGCAACCACGACGGCACCGCCGCGTTCGAGGGCCGCCACGGCGCGACCCTGCTGGTCAACAACCACGAGCTGGCCGGTCCGCGGTCCAAGTGGCCGCACCCGGTGCCGCTGCTGGACGGCTTCGTCTACGACCCGGCCGCGGCCGGCGGCTGCACCGTCGTCGAGGTCTCCGGCCGCGGCCACGGCCGCGACGACGAGCACGGCAAGGGCCACGGGCACGGCGGGCGCCAGGTCCGCGAGTGGGTCGGCATCGCCGGCACCGCCACCAACTGCGCCGGCGGCGCCACCCCGTGGAACACCTGGCTGACCTGCGAGGAGACCGAGGACAAGGCCGGCACCAACGGCTTCACCAAGGACCACGGCTACGTCTTCGAGGTCGACCCGCGCGACCAGGACGCCAACCGGAACCCGCAGCCGATCAAGGCCTTCGGCCGGTTCGCGCACGAGGCCGTCGTCATCGACGAGAAGCGCGGCCACGCCTACCTGACCGAGGACGCCTCCAAGCCGAACGGCCTGCTCTACCGCTGGACCCCGCCGGCCGGCTTCCGCCACGGCAAGGGCAAGCTGCGCACGCTGGCCGCCGACGCCGGCGCGTTCGAGGCGCTCAAGGCGTTCGACTCCCAGGGCAAGCTGGTCGACGACCTGTCCCGGGCCACCAAGCCCGGCACCACGTACGGCGCCGACTGGGTCAAGGTGCAGGACCGGGACGCCCGGACCACTTCGATCCGCAAGCAGTTCAAGGACGGCGAGATCACCCGGGCCCGCAAGCTGGAGGGCATGTGGTGGGGTGACAACGGCATCTACTTCGTCTCCTCGTTCGCCCGCGAGGAGTCGCCGCTGCCGCACGACGGCCAGGTCTGGTTCTACAACCCGGTCCGCCGCACGCTGACCCTGAAGGTCATCCTCGGCGTCAACAACGACATCTGGGCCGACAAGGGCAACTTCGACGGCCCGGACAACATCACCGTCTCGCCGCACGGCGGCCTGATCATCGCCGAGGACGGCAACGGCCTGCAGCACCTGTTCGGCACCACCACGGACGGCCGCACCTACGCGCTGGCCCGCAACGAGCTCAACCTCGGCACCGCGGAGGCGCCGGAGTTCAGCGAGTTCACCGGCGTGACCTTCTCGCACGACGGGCGGACGCTGTTCGCGAACATCCAGGAGCCCGGCATCATGCTCGCGATCACCGGGCCGTGGCACCGCATGTGACGCGCCGTCGAGACCCGCCCGGGCCCCGCGCCCCCCGCACAGGGGCGCGGGGCCCGGGTGCGTTCAGGACTCGGCGAGCCGCAACTGCAGCATGGCGAGCAGGCGCTGCCGGGGCTGGGCCAGGTCGAGGCCGGTCAGCTGCTCGGCCCGGCGGACCCGGTACCGCAGCGTGTTGGGGTGGATGTGCAGGGCGTCGGCGGCGGCCCGGACCTCGCCGAGGGCGTCCAGGTAGGCGAGGACGGACTCGGCGAGGCGGGTGTGGTGCCGGGCGTCGTAGGCGGTCAGGGCGGTCAGGCGGGGGTCGCGCAGGGCGGGGCGGTCCTGCAGCAGGGCCAGCACCTCGGAGACCAGCACCTCGGCCTGGACGTCCTGGAGGGCGGCGACGTCCGGGACGACCCCGCCGCGGCCCATCGCGTCGAGGATCCGGTCGGCCTGGGCCCGGGACTCGGGGACCGCGGCCAGGCCCGGGACGGTGGGGCCGATCGCGGCCCGCAGCGGGATGGAGAGGTGGTCGCGGGCGGCGTCCACCGCCTCCTGGGTCCAGTCCCGCAGGGTGGCGGGCGGCAGGTTCGGCGGCAGGTCGGGCAGCAGCACGTAGACCCGGGAGTCGACCGGGGCGAGCAGCGCGCCGCGGTGCCGGGCGGCGGTGTGCACCGAGATCAGGCCGGTGACCTCCTCGCGGGAGAGCTCGGCGTCCCGGCCGTCGGTGGCGGCGGGCGCGTAGGCCAGCACGGTGGCGGGGCGGCGCAGGTCCAGGCCGAGGTGGGTGGCCAGCGACTGGGGGCCGGTGGAGCCCTCCAGCAGGCCGGTCAGCAGGGTCTGGGTGAGCCGGGCGTCCGCCGACAACTCCCGGCGACGGCGCACCAGTTGGGCGGCCGCGACCCGGGCGGCGCCGACCAGCGCCTGCTCGGCGGTGTCGGTGAGCGGGCGGGAGCCCTCCTGCACCCAGATGGTGCCCAGCGGCTGCGCGCCGGAGCGGATCGCGATGGCCAGCCGGCGGCGGATGCCCAGCTCCGGGTGGGCGGCGATCTCGATCGCGCCCTCGGAGCCGCGCAGGTGCGAGAAGACGCCCCACTCGCGGAGCCTGGCCAGGTACGGCTCGGGGCCCTGGCGGCCGAGGATGGAGAGCCGGCGCAGGTCGTCGACCTCGTCGGTCTCCGAGGTCCGGGAGTACGCCAGCACCCGGCTGGAGGTGTCCTCGATCGAGACGATGCCGCCGGTGAGGACGGCCACCGTCTGGGCGAGCGAGAACAGGTCGCCGCTGGCGGACTCGCCCGGCTCGGCGCCGTCCGACCCGGTGAGCAGGGTGCGGGCGAGCGAGTCGAGGTGCTCCCAGCGGGTCTCCCGGCGCACCGAGAGCAGCGCCACCCCGGCCTCGGTGGCGGCCTCGCGCAGCGCGTCGGCCTGGCCGGGCCCGTCGAGCTTGACGGCGACGGCGGCGGCCCGGGCCCGGCCGGCGGCGCGCAGCGCGGGCAGCGCGGCCCGGCCGCGGGCGCCGATGGCGAGGACCAGCTCGCCCGGCGCGGCGGTCGGCGGGTCCTCCGGGTCGAGGATCGCGACGTCCCGGACCGGGACGTCGAGACCGGCCGGGGCGGCCTGGAGCTCCACCAGGGGTTCGCCGAGCGACATCAGCAGCTGGCGCAGGGGCAGGCCGGTCATCGAGGGGTCCTTCGTCGGGTCGGACAGGAACCGGGGGCCGAGTTTAGACCGACCGGCACATGGAGGGTGGGAGAAGGAGCGGGGGGAGGGCCGAGTCCGGGCGGTGCCGACGAGGGAGCCGTGGCGGAGCCACGGCGACCGAGGAGAAGCCGTCCGGGCGACAGCCATCGGCCCGCGACGCCGCCCTCCATGTGCCGGTCGGTCCTGGTGAACCGGACAGCGGAAGGGCGGCCGTGACCGGGGCGTGACGGCCTTCGTCCGGCCGGACAACGGCGTGCGGGGGAATTTGGCGTCCCGGCCAACAGAAGCGGCCCGGGACGGGGAATAGCGTTCTCCGTGGCCGGCGTGCGACCCCGCCGCTGCCCCATGACGAGAAGGAGAGCGTGCGCCATGGATGCTGTGACCCAGGTCCCCGTGCCGGTGAACGAGCCGGTCCACAGCTACGCCCCCGGCAGCCCCGAGCGGGTCCGCCTGGAGGCCAAGCTGAAGGAACTGGGCGGCCAGGGGCCGATCCAGCTCACCATGACGATCGACGGGCAGCAGCGCCTCGGCGGCGGCTCCGAGATCCACGTCGTGCAGCCGCACAACCACGCGGCCCGGCTCGGCACGCTGCGCAACGCCACCCAGGACGACGCCCGCGAGGCCGTCGACACCGCGCTGGCCGCCGCCCCGGCCTGGCAGGCGCTCTCCTTCGACTCCCGCGCCGCGATCTTCCTGCGCGCCGCGGACCTGCTGGCCGGCCCGTGGCGGGAGACCCTCGCCGCGGCCACCATGCTGGGCCAGTCCAAGACCGCCCAGCAGGCCGAGATCGACACCCCCTGCGAGCTGGTCGACTTCCTGCGCTTCAACGTGCACTTCGCCCGGCAGATCCTGGCCGAGCAGCCGATCTCCTCGGACGGCGTGTGGAACCGCACCGACCACCGTCCGCTGGAGGGCTTCGTCTACGCGATCACCCCGTTCAACTTCACCGCGATCGCCGGCAACCTGCCGACCGCGCCCGCGCTGATGGGCAACGTGGTGATCTGGAAGCCGTCGCCCACCCAGCAGTTCGCCGCGCACTACCTGATGCGCCTGCTGGAGGCCGCGGGCCTGCCCAAGGGCGTCATCAACATGGTGACCGGCGACGGCCTGGCCGTCTCCGAGGTCGCGCTGAAGCACCCCGCGCTGGCCGGCATCCACTTCACCGGCTCCACCCCGACCTTCCAGCACCTGTGGCGCACGGTCGGCGAGAACATCGCCGGCTACCGCACCTACCCGCGGATCGTCGGCGAGACCGGCGGCAAGGACTTCCTGGTCGCCCACCCGTCCGCCGACAAGGCCGTGCTGAAGACCGCGATGACCCGCGGCGCCTTCGAGTACCAGGGCCAGAAGTGCTCGGCGCTGTCCCGCGCCTACGTCCCGGCCTCGCTCTGGGCCGAGATCAAGGACGACTTCCGCGACGAGGTCGAGTGGCTGACCATGGGCGACGTCACCGACCTCGCCAACTTCATGGGCGCCGTCATCGACGAGCGCTCCTTCGCCAAGAACAAGGCCGCGATCGACCGCGCCGCCGCCGACCCGAAGGTCGAGATCCTGGCCGGCGGCACCTACGACGACTCGGTCGGCTACTTCGTCCGCCCGACCGTGCTGGTCTGCGAGGACCCGGCGGCCGAGTACTTCCGCGACGAGTACTTCGGCCCGATCCTCGCCGTGCACGTGTACGAGGACGAGAAGTACGAGGAGACGCTGGCCCAGATGGAGTCGGTCTCCTCCTACGGCCTGACCGGCTCGATCATCGCCCAGGACCGCACCGCGGTCGAGCACGCGATGCGGGTGCTGCGGAACGCGGCCGGCAACTTCTACATCAACGACAAGCCGACCGGCGCCGTCGTCGGCCAGCAGCCCTTCGGCGGCGGCCGGGCCTCCGGCACCAACGACAAGGCCGGCGCCAAGCAGAACCTGACCCGCTGGACCTCCACCCGGTCCATCAAGGAGACGTTCGTCCCGCCGACGGACTACCGCTACCCGCACATGGGCTGACCGAGCCCGCCCGACGGCCGGCCACCACCCCCGGCCGGCCGTCCCCCTTCTCCGCCGGTTGGTCCGCCAGCCGATCCGTCCTCGCCGGGAGTCCACGATGCTCCGTTCCGCCCTCCTCGCCGCCTCGCGCTCCCCGCAGGTGCGCACCATGGTCGAGAAGTTCCCGCCCACCCACGCGATCGTCGAGCGCTTCGTCGCCGGCGAGCGGCTCGACCAGGGCATCGCCGCGACCGAGACCCTGGTCGCCAGCGGTCGCAAGGTCACCCTCGACCACCTCGGCGAGGACACCAAGGACGCCGAGCAGGCGGCCGGCACCGCGCTCGCCTACGAGCACCTGCTGACCGCGCTCGGCGAGACCGGCCTGGCCGCGAACGCCGAGGTGTCGGTCAAGCTCTCCGCCGTCGGCCAGTTCCTGCCGGTGGACGGCGAGAAGATCGCGCTGGAGAACGCCCGGCGGATCTGCGAGGCCGCGGCCGCGGTCGGCACCACGGTGACCCTCGACATGGAGGACCACACCACCACCGACTCCACCTTGGCCATCGCCCGCGAACTGCGCGCCGACTTCCCGTGGCTGGGCGTCGTCCTGCAGGCGTACCTGCGGCGCACCGAGGCCGACTGCCGCGACCTGGCCCACGAGGGCTCCCGGGTGCGGATCTGCAAGGGCGCCTACAAGGAGCCCGAGACGGTGGCCTTCCAGGGCAAGCGCGAGGTCGACCTCGCCTACGTCCGCGCGCTCAAGGTCCTGATGGCCGGCGAGGGCTACCCCATGGTGGCCTCGCACGACCCCAACATGATCAAGATCGCCGGGCAGCTCGCCGAGTGGAACAAGCGCGACGTCACGTCGTTCGAGTACCAGATGCTCTACGGCATCCGCCCCGAGGAGCAGCTCCGCCTCGCCGAGGCCGGCAACACCATGCGGGTCTACCTGCCGTACGGGCAGGAGTGGTACGGCTACTTCATGCGCCGCCTCGCGGAGCGCCCCGCCAACCTGACCTTCTTCCTGCGCGCGATGGCCACCCGCGGCTGACGCACCGTCGACTCCTCGGCGCCGAAGGGCCCGTGACGTCGCGTCACGGGCCCTTCGGCGTGCGGGGGCGTCAGAGCATGGCGGCGGCGGGCTTGACCATGGAGCGGGCCGTCTTGGCGTCCACGTACTCGCCGAGGGCGGTCATCACCCACTCGCCGGAGAACTGGCGGACGAGCTTGCACATGGCGACGCCGGTGCGGGGCTCGGCGTGGGTGAGGTCGAAGCGGACCAGTTCCTCGCCGGTGCCCGCGTCGGTCAGGCGGCAGTAGGCGTTCTTGACGTCGGTGAACTTCTGGCCGGAGAAGGAGTTGACGACGAAGACCAGGCCGCAGACCTCGGGGGGCAGGCCGCCCAGGTGGACGGTGATGGACTCGTCGTCGCCGCCGCCCCGGCCGGTCAGGTTGTCGCCGGAGTGGGCGATCGCGCCGTTGAAGACCTGGAGCTTCATGAACCAGGCCGTCTCCAGCTTGCCGCGCTGGGCGTCGAAGGCGATGACGGAGGCGTCCAGGTCGATGTTGCGGCCGTGCCCGGCGGGCTCCCAGCCCAGGCCCATCCGGACGGCGGACAGGAACGGCTGCCCGGCCTTCTCCAGCGACACCGAGCCGCCCTTGACCAGGTTGACCCGGCCCTTGTCCAGGGTGATCTTGCCGACGGCGGGTGAGCCGGACGGCATCGGCGGCGGCACCGAGCCGCCCTGCGGGGCGGCGGCGGGCATCGGCGGGGCGGGCGGGGCCGCCGGGGGAGCGGGCGGCGCCGGGGGCACGGTGGCCGGGCTCGCGGCGGGCTCCTCGACCGAGACGCCGAAGTCGGTGGCGATGCCGGCCAGCCCGTCCGCGTAGCCCTGGCCGACCGCGCGGACCTTCCACTCCGCCCCGCGCCGGTAGACCTCGACCACCACCAGGGCGGTCTCCCGGGACAGCCGGGGCGGGGTGAAGGTGAACAGTTCGCGGCCGCTGTCGGCGTCCCGCAGGGTCGCCGTCGGCTCGGTGCCCGCGAAGGTGGCCCCCTGGTCGTCGAGTGAGGCGGTCACCACGATCCGGGTGATGTCGGCGGGCACCGCCGCGGTGTCCACCGCGATCGCGTCGGGGGCGCTGCCGGACGCCGGACGGTGCGTCACCCCCGGGCCCTGCGGGGCGTTGAAGAACACGAAGTCGGCGTCCGAACGGACCTTGCCCGCCTGGGTGAGCAGCAGCCCCGAGACGTCCAGCCGCTTGGGCGCGGTGACCTCCACCACCACCCGGGCCGTCCCCAGGGAGGCGTTGCCGCCCTGCACCAGATCCGTCGTCACGTGCTCCTCCTCGTCTCACCGCCGTGCCCGGCCGTGCTCACCCTAGCCAACGGCCCCCGCCCCGCGGGGTACGCCGCGAGCGAATCCGGGCCCGGGCGCTTGCCGGGGCCGGGCGGCCTCGGCGAGCATGCGGTCATGCCAGCACTGCAACGATCCGAAGCCACTGTCCGTGCCCGACTCCTGGAGGTCCGCGGCTACACCGTCGACCTCGACCTGACCCGCGGCCCGGACCGGTTCGGCAGCACCACCCTGATCCGGTTCGGATGCGCCGAACCCGGCGCCGACAGCTTCGTCGACCTCGAACCGGAGACCCTGCGCCGCGCCGTCCTGAACGGGCAGCCGCTGGACGTGTCCGCGCTGGACGGCAACCGGCTCGCCCTCCCCGGCCTGCGGGCCGAGAACGAGCTGCTGGTCGAGGCCGAGATGCGCTACTCGCGCACCGGCGAGGGCCTGCACCGCTACACCGACCCGGCCGACGACGCGGTCTACCTGTACGCCACCTGCGGGCCCGACCTGGCGGCCAAGGTGTTCGCCTGCTTCGACCAGCCCGACCTGAAGGCCCCGATCACGCTCACCGCCACCGCCCCCGAGGACTGGACGCTGGTCTCCAACGGCACCCGGGTCAAGTCCGACGGCGGGCACTGGGAGTTCGCTGCCACCAAGCCGATCTCCACCTACCTGTTCACGGTGGTGGCCGGCCCGCTGCACTCGGTCTTCGCCGAGCACGACGGCATCCCGCTCGGCCTGCACGCCCGCCGCTCGCTGGCCGCCGAACTCGACCGCGAGGCCCCCGAGCTGTTCGAGGTCACCCGGGCCTCGCTGGACCGGCTGCACGAACTCTTCGACGAGCGCTACCCGTTCGGCGACTACCACCAGGCCTTCGTGCCCGAGTTCAACTGGGGCGCGATGGAGAACCCCGGCTGCGTGGTGTTCCGCGACGAGATGCTGTTCCGCTCGGCCGCCACCGAGGCCGAGCGCGAGCGCCGCGCCATGGTGGTCTGCCACGAGATGGCCCACATGTGGTTCGGCGACCTGGTCACCATGCGCTGGTGGGACGACCTGTGGCTGAACGAGTCCTTCGCCGAGATGCTCGGCTACCGGATCGCCGCCGAGTCCACCCGCTTCACCGGCACCTGGACCGGCTTCTCCGTCCAGCGCAAGGGCTGGGGCTACGACGCCGACCAGCGCGGCTCCACCCACCCCGTGGCCGGCAACGGCACCCGCTCGGTCGCCGAGGCGATGGTCAACTTCGACGGCATCTCCTACGCCAAGGGCGCCTCGGTCCTGCGCCAGCTCGTCGCCTGGCTCGGCGACGACGCCTTCTTCGCCGGCCTGAACGCCTACTTCGCCGACCACCTCTACGGCAACGCCGAACTCGCCGACTTCCTCGGCGCGCTGGCGACCAGCAGCGGCCGCGACGTGCACAGCTGGGCCGACGCCTGGCTGCGCACCAGCGGCGTCGACACCCTCCGGGCCGAGGCCGAACGGGACGCCGACGGCACCCTCACCGCGCTCACCGTCGTCAACGAGGGCGAACGGCCGCACCTGGCCCGGATCGGCGGCTACCGGACCGTCGACGGCCGGGCCGTGCCGGTGGCCGCCGCCGAGGTCGAGATCGGCCCCGGGCGGCGGGTCGCCGTCCCCGCACTCGTCGCGGCCGGCGCCCAGTGGGCCGTCCCCAACGACGGCGACCTGGCCTGGGCCAAGATCCGGCTGGACGCGGACTCCTGGCGGGCCGTCACCGAGTCGCTGTCGTCCGTCCAGGACGACGTCACCCGGGCCGTGCTCTGGGAACACGCCCGCGACCTGGTCCGGGACGCCGAACTCGACCCCGCCGGGTACCTCGCCCTGATGGAGCGCCACCTGCCCGCCGAACGCTGCGACGTCATCGTCGAGACGGTGCTCGGCTTCGCCCGGACCCACGTCGTCGGCCGCCACCTCACCGGCGCGGCCCGCACCGCCGGACTCGCCGCCGTCAGCCGCACCGCCCGTGCGCTGCTCGCCGACGGCGGCAGCCAGGGCATCCGGCTGGCCGCGTTCCGCGCCGCCGTCGAGAGCAGCGGCGGGGACGAGCAACTCGCCGAGCTGAACGGCTGGCTGGCCGGCGAGGGCCTGCCCGCCGGACTGTCCCTCGGAGCGGAACTGCGCTGGGCCGGACTGGCCCGGCTGGCCGCGCTCGGCGCGCTCGACGAGGACGCGATCGCCGCCGAACTCGCCCTCGCACCCGGCACCGAGGCCGAGTACGGGGCCGCCCGCTGCCGGGCCGCGCTCCCCGCCGACGAGGCCAAGGCCGCCGCCTGGCACCTGCTGTTCACCCCCGACGCGGTGTCCAACCGGCTGCTGGAGGCCACCGCCCGCGGCTTCTGGGCCTCCGGCGACCCCGCGGGCCGGGCCCGGTACGCGCTGCGCTTCTTCGAGCGGATCGGCGAGGCCGCCGAACGCGGCGACATCATCGCCCAGTTGCTCGGCCAGGCGCTCTACCCGGTCGACCAGGCCACCCCCGAGGTGATCGCCGCCGCCGAGACCGCCCTCGCCGACCCGGCCCTGTCGCCGGCCCTGCGCCGCAACCTCGCCGACTCCACCGACGACCTGCGCCGCACCCGCGCCGTCCGCGCGGCCTTCGGCGGCTGACGCCGGGGGGAACAAGAGCGGGAGGGGCGGGGCACCGGGAGGATCCGGTGCCCCGCCCCTCGGCGTTGCGGGCGGGCCGGTGGCGGGCCGACGGTGGGTCAGAAGGTGCCGCGGGCCGCCATCGCGCGGGAGGTGGGGAGGGCGAAGGCGGAGGCGGTCCAGGACTCCGGGGTGGTGGGGGACGGGGCGGCGATCGCGCCGGTGACGGTGAAGGTGTAGGTGCCCGGGGGGAGCGGGAGGTCGGGCGGGGTGGTGAAGCGGTAGACCAGGGTGTCGCGGTCCAGGGCGATGGTGGCGACCGCGCCCGGGAGGTCGGTGGCCGGGACGGTGCCGGGCAGGGCGTCGGGGCGGTTGAGCCGGAACTCGACCTGGAGCGCCGTCATCGTCTCGTCCAGCCGCAGCCGCAGGTTGTGCCGGGTGCCGGCCCGGCCGAGGGCGTCCACCCAGGTCAGGCCGGACATGGTGAGCGCCGGGGCGGTGGGCGTGCCGGGGCGCGGCGAGCCGGACGGGGCGGGGGAGGAGGGCGAGGCGCTCGGGGCGAGCGGCGTGCCGGTCGGGCTCGGGGCGGGCCCGGTCGGGGCGGTCGTCGGCGGGGTGTCCGCGGCCGGCGACGGGCGGGTGTCCGCGACCCGGACCGGCGGCGCCGGGGCGGTGGCCGCGGCGGGCCGGGCCGCGGTGCGGGTGGCGACCGGGGTCGGCGCGGTCTCGTGCGCGGCCTCGTCGGTGAGCGCGTCCGCGGTGGCGCGGGCCGAACCGGCGTCGGGCACGCTGCCGCCGCCGGTCGGGGCCGGGTCGGGGCTGGGCACCGGCGGGCCGCCGACGGTGACGCCCGGGCGGCGGCCGATCTGCTGCTGCTCGTTCAGCAGCCAGGTGGTGGCCAGGCTGATGCCGACCACCGTGGACATCGCCATCGCCGCGCCGGAGAACCGGATGGTGGGCAGCCGCAGACGCCCGCCGAAGGGACCGGGGCGGCCGTGCCGTCCCGACCGGCCGGTGGACCGGGAGTGCTCGCGGAGCGCCACCGGGCTCCCCTTCCTGGACAGGTCCGCACGCGACACCGCGCCCCGTGCGCGGCCCTGACGGGCCCGGACGTACGGGGCGGGGAGGGACGAGCCTACCAGCGGTCTGACGCACCGCCAGATGCCGGACCGGCCGGTGTGGCCGAATCGGAACCCGGCGGCCCCGCCCCGCCGCCCGTGCAACCCCCTGCAACCGTTGCGGGCGGCCGGGCGCCGGAGCAGGCTGGGCCCGGTACCCAGCCGCCTCGGAGAGACCGTCATGCCGCGCGACCCGCTGTCCGCCCCTTCCGACCAGCCGATCGCCGCCACCCCCACGGGCGACGGTCGGGACGGAGCCACCACCGCGCCCCCGTCGGTGGTGGAGGAAGTACTGGACCTGCGGATCGCCCTGGACCGGGACCTGGTCGGTGAGGTGCGCACCCGTTTCCGCTACGACGCCGCGGCGCCGTACGAGGTGCGCCTCACCTTCCACCTGGGACGACCCGACGAGGCGGACTGGGTCTTCTCCCGCGACCTGCTGCGCGACGGCCTGCTGTCGCTCAGCGGGCACGGGGACATCAAGCTCTGGCCCGCCTCCTGCCCGTGCCACGGCGCGACCGTGCACCTGGCGCTGGACTCCCCGCACGGCAGCGCCCTGCTGGAGGCCCCCCGGCCGCAGGTCGCCGCCTGGCTGGCCCGCACCTACACCGTGGTGCCCGACGGGTGGGACGGCGAACTGCTCCCCAGCGACGAGGAGTTGGCCGCGCTGCTGGCCGACGGCTGAGCGCCCCCGGCCAGCCCCGGCAGCCGGAGCAGGCCGCGCGCCAGGTCCGCCCGCAGCGCCCGCACCGCCGGGGAGACCGAGCCCGGCAGCAGGTCGTGCGGCTCGTCCGGGCCCAGCACCACCACCTCGGCGGCCGCCGACAGCCGGTACGGCCTGGCCTCCAGCAGCGCCCCCAAGTGTCTTCGCAGCCGCGACAGTTCGGCCCGGACGGTGACCGTGCGGGCCGGGTCGGCGAACAGCGCCTCGGCGAGCCGGGCCGCGCTCAGGCCGTCCCGGTGCAGGGCCAGCAGCAGGAGCAGCTCGGTGTGCCGGGGACTCGGCGTCAGCGACCAGGAGCCCGCGCTGCCGGCCACCCGCAGCTCCGGGCGGTCCGGGCGGCGCAGGTCCAGTTCCAGCAGCGCGGCCCCCGGGCGTTCGGGCGGCTCGGCGGAGCGCGCCCCCGCCGGGCGGATCAGCCAGCCGTCGGCCAGCGGCTCCACCGTGCACTCGCCGAGCGTCGGCACCCACTGCGGGCCGCCGCTGCCCCAGCCCTCCGGCGCGGCCAGCCGGGGCGGTCCCGGCATGCCGACGGCCGCCGCCGTCCAGCCCGCGCCGTCCACCACCAGGGCCGGGCCGCCGAACCGGGCCAGCAGCGGCACCGCGACGGTGCGCAGCCGGTGCAGGGCCTCCAGGTGGCCGGCCCGCAGCTCGGTCTCGGCGAGCCGGGCCGCGGTCAGCGTGAGCTGCCGCAGGTGCGGGTGGATGCCGGCGGCGGGGCCGCTCAGGTTCACCACGCCGGCCAGCCGGCCGGTGCGCGGGTCGCGGATCGGGACGCCGACGCAGGTCCAGCTGTGGTGGCTGCGCAGGTAGTGCTCGGCGGAGTGCACCACGGTCGGGCGGGCGGTGCGGGCGGCCAGGCCGATGCCGTTGGTGCCGACCTCGTCCTCGGACCAGAGCGCGCCCTGCTCGAAGCCGATCGCGTCGACCTCGCGCTTGAGCCGGCGCTCGCCGTCCATCCACAGCACCCGGCCCTTGGGGTCGGCGACGGCCAGGATCACCGGGGTCGGGTCGCCCGGCAGGAACAGGGTCGAGCGGAGCACCGGCAGCACCTGCTCCAGGCCGCTGGTGCGGCGCAGCTCGACGAGTTCGCCGGGCGGCAGCCGGTGCACCTCGCGGGAGCGCTCCGGGTCCAGCCCGAGCCGGCGCAGGCGCGCCCAGGAGTCCTCGATCTCCGGCCGCACCCCGCCGCCGGCCCCGGCCCCGGCCCGCTCCCCGGTCCGCTCACCGGTCCGCTCACCGGCCATCGCCCGCTCGTACGCCCGGGCCGCCGCGTGGCGCCCCGGCGGCCGGACGGACGGCGCCCCGCCGCCCGCGCTCCGCTGCATGTGCGTCCCCCCGTCTCGCCGCTCGGCTGCCAGGGTAAGGCCGCCCGGAGCGCCGGTGCAGAGTGATCTGTTCCCCCGCCGGAGCCGGTCGAACACCCGGACGACGGGAGGTGGACGCGCGGGGCACGGAGCGGGTGGGGAGAAAAGCGGACGACCCGGGGCGGGTGGGGTGACGGGGGGTCAGCCGCGGTCGGTGGGCAGGTCGGACCGGGCCGTCTCGACGGACTCGTGGAGGTCGTGGCCCGCTTCGGCGGCGGCGCCGGCGGTGGTGGTGAGGCAGGCGGCCAGGGCGAGGGCGGCGAGGGCGCGCAGGGCGCGGTGGCGCGGCGGCGGGGCCGGGGCGAGCAGGGCGCGGACCCGGCGGGGGACCGGGCCGGTGGTGGCGCCCGGGGCGAGCCGCGGGCGGGGGGCGGGCGGGTTCCGGGCGGCGGCCAGGGCGGCCCGGCCGATCGCCCGGGCGGTCAGCGCCCGGTCGCCGACCTCGGCGGCCGCACACTCGTCGGCCCAGCGCTCCACGTGGTAGCCGAGCGGCCCGCGCAGCGGCCGCAGCGCCGGGTGGCAGGCGGCCGCGTACTCGGCGGCGGCCAGCAGCAGGTGGTGACGGCCCGCCAGGTGGGCGCGCTCGTGGGCGAGCAGCGCGGCCCGTTCGGGGCCGCTGAGCGCGGCCAGCATGCCGGTGGTGGCGACCACCCGGGGCGGTCGGCCGGGCAGCGCGTACGCGTCGGCGCGCTCGTCGGCCAGCACGGTGAGCGCGGGCTCCGGCCCGGACCGGCGCAGCAGCGCGGCGAGTCCCGACGGGGCGTCGCCGGTGGCGGCGCGGGCCCGCCGCAGGTCGGCGCGCTGGCGGTGGGCGGTCCGGGCGGCGAGCGCGGCGATCACCAGCAGGGCGAGGCCGGCCGCGCCCGCGGTGGGCGCCCACTCGACCTCGGCGAGCGCGGTGGGGTGCCAGTGCGCGGGGGAGAGGTGGGCGAGCGCGGCGGCGTACGGCAGGTGCAGCAGCCCGGTGACGGCGAGCAGGCCGAGCGAGGCGAGCGCGGCCGCGCCGAGGGCGACGGCGGTGGCCGCCAGGGTGAGCGCGGCGGCGCGCGGGGCGAGCTGTTCGGCGAGCCGCCGGGCCAGCGGCGCCGCCAGCAGCGGCAGCAGCAGCGGCGCCCAGACGGCGAGGGTCACGGCCGCTCCCGGTGCGGCCCCGGTCCGGCGGTCGGTCCGGCGGGGGCGTCGGCGGACGGTTCGCCGAGCAGGTCGCGGAGCAGCCGCTCGTCCTCGTCGGAGAGGTCGGAGACGAAGCGGGCGAGCACGGTGGAGCGGTCGCGGCCGCGGTCGAGTTCGGTGCGCATCCGGCGGGCGGCGAGGCCGTCGACGTCCTGGACGGTCGGGGTGTAGGCGAAGGCGCGGCCGGTCTTGTCGCGGCTCAGCGTCCCTTTCTCGTGCAGCCTGGCCAGGATGGTGGCGACGGTGGTGCGGGCCAGGTCGGCGGTGATCGCCTCCTGCACCTGCTGCGGGGTGAGCGGGGTGCCGGCCGACCACAGGGCGGTCAGCACCTGGGCCTCCAGTTCCCCGGCGGGTCGACGGGCGGGCGTGTCCGTCATGTCGCGCGAACCTCCGACGTTCGTCTAGAGTCCACCTTGCGTCTACATCGCTGTAGACGTCGGGGTGCTTCCCCTGCGGACACCCCAACGTAACGGGAGGCCCGCCGGAGCGGCCCCGGACCCCGTCCCTCGCGGCGGCCCTTGCGCCACTGTCGAGGCCCGATCTGGTACAGATTGTCGCCATGGTTCCGTATGTCCCCCACCCGGCCCGGCTGCTCGCCTACGACGGCAGCGGCATCGACGGCGGCCTCTACACCCGGGTCAACGGCTGGGCCGAGGCCGCGCCGCACTGGCTCGACCAACTGGTCAAGACCTGGTCCGCGTTCGGCCTGGCGCTGTTCGCGCTGCTGATGCTGTGGGCCTGGTGGCGGGCCCGCGGCGAGGCGGCCGCGGCGATGGCGCGGGCGCTCGCCGCGCCGGTCGTCGTGGTGGTCGCCTACCTGGTCAACTCCGGGCTCAAGTCGGTGGTCGAAGAGGTCCGGCCCTGCCGCCAACTCCCCGACACCGTCACGGTGGAGACCTGCCCCGGGGCCACCGACTGGTCCTTCCCCAGCAACCACGCGGTGATCGCCTTCGCGGCCGCCGCCGCGCTGTGGATCGCCGACCGCCGGCTCGGCCGGATCGCCGCCCTCGCCGCCGTGCTGATGGGCGCCTCCCGGGTCTGGGTCGGCGCCCACTACCCGCACGACGTGCTGGCCGGCGCCCTGGTCGGCGTCCTGGTGGCCGTCCCGCTCACCCTGCTCGCCGCCCGCGCCGCGCCGCTGGTCGACCACCTCCGGGCGGGCCGCTGGGCCCCCGTGCTGGGCGCCGGGACGGTCGGGGCGGCCTGATCGATCCGGGCCGGTCGGCCTCTTGTGCGGCCGCGCCGGGCGGAGGGAGCATGTGAGCCGGGCCGGGGGTGAACTCCCCGCCCGGCTCGGTGTTTTCTGCAGCTCCGCAGCTCTGCGAAGGGACGCGCCATGCCGTACCGACTCGACGTCACCCAGGGAAGCTGGCCCGCGGACGAGCTCGGGGCGGGGGTGGCGGGGCTGCTCGCCGACAGCACGGTGCTCAGCCTGGCCACCACGGGCCACGAGTGCGGGCCGCACGCCAACCTCGCCTTCTACGCCTTCGACGACGACCTGGTGCTGTACTTCGTCAGCGAGCGCTCCACCCGGCACAGCCGGCTGCTCGCCGACTGCGCCCGGGCCGCCGGCACCGTCCACCTGCCGCCGCCGGCCTTCGGCGAGCAGCTGCGCGGCATCCAGCTCACCGGCAGCGCCGGCGAGGCCTGGGGCCACCAGGCCGAGGCCGCGCTGGCCGCCTACCAGGGCCGCTACCCCACCTTCGCCACCGACCCCGAGGTGCGCGAACAGTTCCTGGCCGGGCGGGGCGCGGCCGCGCTCTACCGCTTCCAGGTGGAGGAGCTGACCGCGGTCGACGAGCCCCGGTTCGGGCGGCGCAACTACCTGCACGCCAAGGTGGTGCGCTGACGGACCGTCGGGCCGGACCGGCCAAGCTGTATGGACAACTCTTGCGGTCGGTTCACCTCGCGGACGGCAGCCGGACGAACTGCGGCCACCTCGCCGCCGGAGCCTGTCCGCATGAGAGTCATCGTCGTAGGAGCAGGCGTGCTCGGCAGCATGCACGCCTGGCAGGCCGTCGAGCGCGGCCACGAGGTCGTCCACCTGGAACGTGAGACCGAGGCGCGCGGTGCCTCCGTCCGCAACTTCGGCCTGGTCTGGGTCAGCGGACGCGCCGCCGGGGAGGAACTCGACACCGCCCTGCGCGCCCGCGAACTGTGGGAGCGGATCGGCGAACGCGTCCCCGGCCTGTGGTTCCGGCCCAACGGCTCGCTCACGCTGGCCCGCACCGAGGCCGAACTCGCCGTCGCCGAAGCCGCGTTGAAACTCCCCGACGCCGAGGCCCGGGGCTACCGGCTGCTCGATCCGGCCGAGGCCCGCGCCCTCAACCCCGCGCTGCGCGGCCGCTTCCTCGGCGCCCTGCACTGCACCCGGGACGCCGCCGTCGAACCCCGGGTCGCCCAGCCCGCGCTGCGCGCCGCGCTCGAGGCCAGCGGCCGGTACACTTTCCTGCCCGGGCGCGAGGTCCGCGAACTCGTCGGCGACAGCGCCGTCCGCGACGACCACGGACAGCTCCACCAGGGCGACCTCGTCGTCCTCTGCACCGGCGCCTGGCTCGGCGGCCTGGTCCGCGAACTCGCCCCCGAACTCCCGGTCCGCCGGGTCCGGCTGCAGATGATGCAGACCGACCCGCTCGGCGAGACCCTCACCACCTCGGTCGCCGACGGCGACTCCTTCCGCTACTACCCCGCCTTCGCCGGCCCCGAACTGGACGCCCTCCGAGCCGGACAGCCGCAGTCGCCGGTCGCCGCCGAGCACAAGATGCAGCTGCTCATGGTCCAGCGCGCCGACGGCGGCCTGACCGTCGGCGACACCCACGAGTACGACCAGCCCTTCGGCTTCGACGTGGTCGAGGACCCCTACGAGCACGTCGCCGAGGTCGCCGGGGAACTCCTCGGCCGCCCGCTCCCGAAGATCCGCCGCCGCTGGGCCGGCGTCTACGCCCAGTGCGTCGACACCACCCGCGTCGTCCACCGCCAGCAACTCACCCCCGCCGCCTGGCTGGTCACCGGCCCCGGCGGCCGCGGCATGACCTGCTCCCCGGCCATCGCCGAGACCACCGCCGACACCGCGGGCCTCTGACCCCGCACGGCCTCCGGCCGGGTGCCGGAGCTTCAAGAGTTCGGGGGCTGGGGCCGGAGGTTGGGCCTCGGCCGCCGATGCTGCGGGCCTCCGGCCGGGCACTCGCAGGTTCGAGTGTCCAAGGGCCCGGGCGATCGGGTCGGGGGCTCGGAGCTGTGGGAGTTCGGGGCTTGGGTCGGAAGCCGGGTCTCGGTCGCCGATGGCCTCCGGCCGGGGCCGGGAAGCCCGGGAGTTCGGGGCTGGGGCCGGAGGTTGGGCCTCGGTCGCCGGAGGCCGGTTTTCGGCTTCGGTCGGGGCCGGGGGCTGATGAATCGTCATATTTCGTTCGACTGCAAGGGCAGGATCATGACCACGCACGATGTGAACCTGGTGGTGCTCGACATGGCGGGCACCACCGTCGCCGACGACGGACTGGTGGAGCTCGCGTTCGCGGCTGCCGCGCGTTCGCAGGGGGTGGAGACCGGGAGTCCCGAGCACGCGACGATGCTGGCGCATGTCCGGGCCACCATGGGGGAGTCCAAGATCTCGGTGTTCCGGCACCTGTTCGCCGGGGACGAGGAGCGGGCGCAGGGGGCGAACCTGGCGTTCGAGACCGCGTACGACGGTCTGGTGGACGAGGGGCGCTGCGAGGCGCTGCCCGGTGCGGCCGAGGCGATCGCCGAGCTGCGGGGGCAGGGGCGGAAGGTCGTGCTGACCACCGGGTTCTCCCGGACCACGCAGGACCGGATCCTGGCCGCGCTCGGCTGGCAGTCCGTCGCCGACCTGACGCTGTGCCCGGCGGACGCGGGCCGCGGCCGCCCCTACCCCGACATGGTGCTGACCGCGCTGCTGCGCACCCGCACCGACTCGGTGCGGGAGATCGCCGTGGCCGGTGACACCGGCTACGACATGCTGACCGGCACCCGGGCCGGGGCCCGGGTGGTGGCGGGCGTGCTGACCGGGGCGCACGACGAGGCCCGGCTGCGCGCGGACGGGGCCACCCACGTGCTCGCCTCGATCGCCGAGCTGCCCGCCCTGCTGAAGGGCTGACGCCCCGTCGGGGCCGGAGGGCCGGTGCCGCGCGACGCCCCGGGCGCGCGCGGTGCTGGCCCGGGGCGCGTTCGCGTGCTTGGCTGGCGGTATGCCGGTTTCGCGGAGGTCGCTCGGAGCGCTCGCCCTCGGCCTGCTGCTGCTCGCCGGCTGCGGGTCGAACGGCGCGTCCACCGGTTCGAGTCCGAGTACGAGCCCGAGTACGAGTCCGAGCGGCGGCGCGAGCGGCAGTGCCGGGCCGGGTGGGAGCGCGGTGCCCAGCAGCCCGAGCAGTGAACCGGGTTCGAGCCCGGCGGTGGGTCCGACGGCCGCCCCGTCGCCCTCGCCCACGGTGGACGCCGCGGCCGCGGCCGCGCTGGCCGGGCGGCGGATCGTCTACTCGTACCCCGGCACCACGGTGCCCGAGGCGCTGCTGGAGCGGGTCCGGGCGGGCCGGGTGGCCGGGGTGATCTTCTTCGCCGAGAACGTCGGCAGCGACCCGGCCGTGCTGCGCGGCGCCGTCCAGCAGTTGCGGGACGCCGAGCGGCAGGGCGCGCACCCGCGTCCGCTGCTGCTGATGACCGATCAGGAGGGCGGCCTGGTCCGGCGGCTGCCCGGCGGACCGGCCGACTCGGCGAAGACGGTGGGGAGTTCGGCCGACCCGGTGGCCGCCGCCGCCCGGACCGGCCGGGAGGCCGCCGCCGCGCTGGCCGCCTACGGGCTGAACCTCAACCTGGCGCCGGTGCTGGACGTGTACCGCACCCCCGGCGACTTCGCCGACAGCGCCCAGCGCTCGTACAGCACCGACCCGGCCGCGGTCGGGCGGCTCGGCGCGGCCTTCGTCACCGCTCAGCAGGGCGCCGGGGTCGCCGCTGCCGCCAAGCACTTCCCCGGCCTGGGCACCGCCCCCGCCGGGGCGAACACCGACGAGGAGCCGGTGACCCTGCCCGTCCCGCTGGACCGGCTGCGCGCCGTCGACGAACGCCCCTACCGGGACGCGGTCGCGGCCGGGGTGAAGCTGGTGATGCTCTCCTGGGCGGTCTACCCCGTGCTCGACCCCGGCCGTCCGGCCGGGATGTCCGGCTCGATCGTCCGGGACGAACTGCGCAACCGCCTGCACTACCAGGGGGTCACCGTCACCGACGCGCTGGAGGCCCAGGCCCTCGCGCCCGTCGGCGACACCGGGCAGCGCGCCCTCGCCGTCGCGCAGGCCGGCGTCGACCTGCTGCTCTGCTCCGCCCGGGACGTCGACCAGGGCGACCGGGCCGCCGCCGCGCTCGCCGCGGCGCTGGCCGCCGGCAGGCTCGACCGGGAGGACTTCACCGCCTCCGCCGACCGGGTCGACGCGCTGCGCGACACGCTGCGCTGAGCCGGGGCGCGGGCTCCGGAGGGGCTCAGAAGAGCAGCACCAGGACCAGCAGGGCGAGGACGAGCGGGCCGAGGCCGGTGAGGGTCAGCAGGAGGGCCTGGTACGCCGGGCGGGCGGGGCGCGGTGGGGGCGGCGGCGGGACGGGGCGGTGGGGGACGGGCTGCGGCCGGAAGCGGGGGATCGGCGCCGGGCCCGGGAAGGCGGTGGTCGCGGCGTCCTCCGGGTGCTCCGGCCAGTCGGGGGCGGTGCCGGTGGCCCGGTGGTGCAGGGCGGCGAGGCGGCGGCGGGCCAGTGCGGTCGCGGGCGGGTTCCCGGCCGGGTCGGGCCAGCGCAGCACCGCCAACTGCCGGGCCGGGGTGCGGAACCGGTGGGTGAAGGCGGTCAGCTCCTCGGCGGTCAGCGACTCGTCCAGGTAGTTCCAGCGCCCGACCTCCGACAGGTGCCGCTCCCACCAGCGCCGGTCCGCGCCGCCGGGCGGCGGCCACCCGTCCGGCACCGCCTTGTCGTAGGCCAGGGCCAGCGCGTGCCGGACCGCCAGGTCGGTCGGGTCGCCCGACAGCAGGCCGTGCAGCCGCCGCCGGGCCGGGACGACCCGGCCGTCCCGGTGCTCGGCGGCGGCCCTGGCCAGGGTGGAGTGGACGCTCATGGCCCGGATCGTGGCCGCCCGCCCGACGCCCCGTCAACCGGGTTACCGGGCGCGGTCAGGGCGAGGAGCGCAGGTTCAGCAGGACCACGCCGGCGATGACCAGGGCGATGCCGCACCACTGGAGGCGGCCGAGGGACTCGCCGAAGAAGCTCGCGCCGATCGCGGCGACGGCCGCGGTGCCCGCGCCGGACCAGACCGCGTAGGCGATCGAGACCGGTATGTGCTTGAGGGCGCGGCCGAGCAGGGCGAAGGACAGCACGTAGCCGACCGCGACGGCGAGGCTCGGCCAGAGCCGGGAGAAGCCGTCGGTGAGTTTCAGCAGGCTGGTCGCGCAGACCTCGGAGGCGATCGCCAGGGCCAGCAGCAGGTAGGGCATCAGGCGGCCGGGGTCAGCGCGGCGAGGTAGCCGAGGTCGACGCCGGCCAGGCTGTCGCGGACGGTGGTGCCGGGGACGGCCGGGATCGGGACGGTGGAGGGCACCGCGAGCACCGCGCAGCCGGCCGCCCGGGCGGAGGCCACGCCGGTCGGGGTGTCCTCGACGGCGACGCAGGCGGCCGGGGCGAGGGCGAGGCGCTCGGCGGCGGCCAGGTACGGGTCGGGGTGCGGCTTGGTGCGCGGGGTGTCCTCGGCGGCGAGCGTGGTGGTGAACCAGTGCGGGCCGAGCGTGCCGAGCACCAGGTCGACGACCCGGCGCGGCGAGGCCGAGACCAGCGCGGTCGGCACCCCGGCGGCGTGCAGCGCGGCCAGCAGGTCCAGCGCGCCCGGGCGGGGGACGGTCCCGGCGGCGACCTTCGCGGCGAAGCTCTCGTTCAGCCGGGCCGCGAGGTCCGCCTCGGGGCGGGCGGTCCGGCTGGTGCGGTGCAGGTGGGCGGCGGTGTGCTCGACGGCCTGGCCGAGGACGTCCGGGAGGTCGGCGTCGGTGAGGGTGAGGTCCAGTTCGGCGGCGAGTTCGGCCGCGGCCTGCCACCACAGGTGCTCGGTGTCGACCAGGGTGCCGTCCATGTCGAAGAGGACGGCGGCGGGGCGGGATGCAGGCATGGCGGTACCTTACGGTGGATTTCGGGCGCACAGGGGGGTTGTGGAGAGGGTGCGGCCCCCTGTCCGCGGAAGGGTTCCGGCGGTCGGCTCCCGCTCCGCGCGGTCGCCCGCGCCCCTCGGCGGGGCGCGGGGCGGCGGGACGGGAGCCGACGGGCCGTCAGGCGGTGGCGGCGGTGGCGGCGCGGTCGACCAGGACCGGGCGGGCCGGGAGGGTGAGGGCGGCGCGGGTGCCGACCGGGAGGGCGGCGGCGGCCTCGGTGGGGAGGTCGGCCTTGATCGCGGTGCCGTCGGCGAGCCGGACGGTGAGGCGGGTGACGGCGCCGAGGAAGGAGGCGGCGACCACCTGGGCCGGGCCCTCGTCGGACGGGGCCAGCTCGACGTTCTCGGGGCGGACCAGCACGTGCAGTTCGCCGTCGGCGGGCAGCTCGCCGTCCACCGGGTGGCGGCGGCCGAGCACCTCGACCTCGCCGGCGCCGGCCCGGGCGCAGGGGATGCGGCTCATCGTGCCGACGAACTCGGCGACGAACGCGGTGGCCGGGCGGGAGTACAGCTCCGAGGGCGTGGCGCACTGTTCGAGCTTCCCGGCGCGGAGCACGGCGACCCGGTCGGCCATCGAGAGGGCCTCCTCCTGGTCGTGCGTCACGAACAGGGTGGTGATGCCGAGTTCCTGCTGGAGGCGGCGGATCTCCTCGCGCAGCGACAGCCGGACCTTGGCGTCCAGCGCGGACAGCGGCTCGTCGAGCAGCAGCACCCGCGGCCGCAGGGCGAGCGCCCGGGCCAGCGCGATGCGCTGCTGCTGGCCGCCGGACATCTGGTGCGGGTAGTGCTCGGCGCGCTGCGGCAGGCCGACGAGTTCCAGCAGCTCCTGGGCCCGCTTGCGGCGTTCGGCCTTGCCGGCGCCGCGCATCCGCAGGCCGAAGGCGACGTTGTCGGCGGCGGTGAGGTGCGGGAACAGGCTGTAGGACTGGAACACCATGCCGGCGTCCCGCTTGTGCGCGGGGATGCGGGTGATGTCCTCGCCGTCGACCAGGACCTCGCCGGAGTCGTGGGTCTCGAACCCGGCGAGGACGCGCAGCGCGGTGGTCTTGCCGCAGCCGGACGGGCCGAGCAGGGCGAGGAGTTCGCCCGGCTCGACCTTCAGGTCGAGCCCGTCGAGGGCGGTGGTGGTGCCGAACTGCCGCCGCAGCGAACGGAATTCGACGGTGGCGCTGGCGGTGGTGGACCCGGCGGGGGCGAGGGTGGCGGTGCTCATGACTGGTCTCCGGTCAGGGGCTCAGGAGGTGGCGGCGGTCTTGTGGCGGCGCTCGCGGCCGGCCGCGGCCAGCAGGAGCAGCAGCACCCAGGTGATCAGCAGGCTGAGCACGGACACCGCGACGGACATCTGGCCCTGGCTGTTGCCGACCGAGTAGATCCAGACGGCGAAGGGCTGGTAGCCGAGGATCGAGGCGGTGGTGAACTCGCCGAGGACCAGGGCCAGGGTCAGGAAGGAGGCGTTCAGCAGCGCGCCGCGCAGGTTCGGCAGGATCACCGAGAGCACGGCCCGCGGCCAGCTCGCCCCGCAGTTGCGGGCGGCCTCGACCAGGGTGCGCACGTCCACGGCGCGCAGGCCGGAGTCGATGGCGCGGTAGGCGAGCGGCAGCGCCATCAGCACGTACGCGATGACCAGGACCAGCGGGAACTCGGGCTGCTGGACGAACACGAAGGTCTGGAAGAACGGGGTGTCCATCAGGTAGTCCGGGCCCCAGCGGAGCACGCCGATCAGGCCGGCGGTCAGCGCGACCGGCGGCACCACCAGCGGCAGGGTGCAGACCACTTCGAGCACCGGCCGGAGCCGCGGCGAGCCGAGCCGTACCGCGATCATCGCGGGCACCAGCAGGAGCAGCAGCACCACCACGGTGACGGCGGCCAGCTCCAGGGTCAGCACCAGGCTGTCGGTGAAGCCGGGGGCCGAGAGCAGGCCGGTGTACGCCTCGAAGGAGATCCCGTCCGGGTTGTCGATCGAGAACCAGACCGAGGCCGCCATCGGGATCAGGAAGTACAGGCCGGCCAGCAGCAGGACGGCTCCGCGCCAGATCCGCAGGCGGGAGATCAGCTGAGCCATCGGGCACTCCGGCGCTGGAGGGGCAGGTAGACCGCCATCACGAGGACGGCGACGATGATCATGTCCAGGCTGAGCGCGAGCGCCAGGTTGCCCTGGCCGACCAGCACGTTGCCGGAGAGCGCGTCGGCGATCTGACGGCTGATCAGCGGGACGGTCGCGCCGACCATCGCGGCGGCGGTGGCGTACGCGGCGAACGCCGAGCCGAACAGCAGGACGAAGCCGCCGAGCAGCGAGGGGAACAGGATCGGCAGCGCGACGTGCCGCCAGTACTGCAGCGCGGTGGCCCGGTTGTTCTGCGCGGCCTCGCGCCACTGCACCCGCAGGCCCTCCAGGGCCGGGGTGATGGTGAGGACCATCAGCGGCACCAGGAAGTACAGGTAGGTGACGGTCAGGCCGGTGAAGCTGTACAGCGACCAGCCGTGGTCGGTCAGGTGGAACATCCTGGTGACCTCGCCGGCGTTGCCGAGGGTGGCGACGAAGGCGAAGGCCAGCGGCAGGCCGCCGAAGTTGGCGAGCACGCCGGAGGCGGTCAGCACCGCCTCGCGCAGCATCCGGAACCGGGAGGTGACCACGGCCTGGGCGATCGGCACGCCGAGCACGGTGCCGATCAGCGCGGTCAGCGCGGACAGCTTGATGCTGGACAGCAGCGCCGTCCAGTACGCGCCCTGCACCGAGTCGGTGAGGTTGGCGGTGGTGAACGCCCCGGGGTCGGTGTCCGAGTCGCTGGAGACGGTGAACGCGCCGGTGACGATGGCGATCGCGGGCAGGCCGAAGCCGATCGCGAAGAACGCCAGCAGCGGCACGGTGGCCAGCCAGGAACCGCCGCGCGGCAGCCGGCGCCGGGCGGCGGCGGGCGGCGGGGTGGTGGCGGGGGTGGGGGATGCGGTGACGGGGCCGGGAGCCCCCGGGCCGCCGCTGGGGTCAGCGGCGGCCGGGGTCGGCACCGGGGTGGGAGCCGTGGTCATGTCGGTGATCAGCCCGCGATCGCCTTGGCCCAGTTATCGGTCACGACCTTCTTGGCCGCGTCGATCTGCTCCGAGGCCGGGAAGGTGGTGAAGGGCTTCTCGACGGCCGGCAGCTTGGCGGCCGCGGCGGCGTCCAGGGTGCCGTCCTTCTTCATCGCGTCGAACAGCGCCGGGGTGGCGTAGCCGCCCATGAAGCCGTTCTGGCCCTCGACCGAGTACAGGTACTCCATCCACAGGCGGGCGGCCGCCGGGTGCGGGGCGTCCTTGTTGATGGCCTGGTTGTAGAACTGGGCGTAGGAGCCGTCGCTGGGGATCGACACCTTCCAGTCGACGCCCTTGGCCTTGAACTCGTCGGTGTAGCCGGCGTTCAGGTAGGACCAGTCGATCGAGATCGGGGTCTCGCCCTTCTCGACGGTCGCCGGGGTGGACTCGACCGGGTTGAAGTTGCCGGACTGCTTCAGCTTGGCGAAGAAGTCGATGCCGGGCTGGATGTTGTCCAGCGAACCGCCGTTGGCCAGCGCGGCCGCGTACACGCCGCCGAACGCCGAGCCGGACTTGGTCGGGTTGCCGTTCAGCGCGACCTGGCCCTTGTACTCGGGCTTCAGCAGGTCGGCGAAGGTCTTCGGGCAGTTGGCGACCTTCTTGGCGTCGCAGCCGATCGAGATGTAGCCGCCGTAGTCGTTGACCCGCAGGCCGGCCGGGTCCTTCATGGTGTCCGGGATCTTGTCGAAGGCGACGACCTTGTAGGGGGCGAGGATGCCCTCCTTGGCGGCCGACAGAGCGAAGGCCGAGCCCAGGTCGACGGTGTCGGGGGCGCGGTCCTGGCCCTTGCGGGACTTGATCGCGTTGATCTCGTCCTGGCTGGAGCCGTCCGGGTTCTCGTCCTCGATCTCGATGCCGTACTTCGCCTTGAAGTCGTCCATCAGCTTGCCGTAGTTGGCCCAGTCGCGGGGGAGGGTGATGACGTGCAGCTTCCCCTCCTTCTTGGCCGCGGCCACCAGGCCGTCCATGCCGCCGAAGTCGGCCAGCGAGGTGGCGGTCTTCGCGTCCTTCCCGCCCTTGGCGGCGTCGCCGGACTTGGCGGTCGAGCCGGCGGAGCCGCAGGCGGTGAGGGAGAGCGCGGCAGCGGTCAGCACGGCCGCGAGGGCGGCGGCGCGGTGGCGGTGCACGGTCACGGGAGGGTCTCCTGGAGGAAGTGGAGCTGGAGAGATCACGGGAGGTGTTCGGTGCGCGGCGCGGGCCGGTACCGGCCAAGTTGGCCAGCCAACTTCCGTCGCCGAGAGCAAGTACGCCCGAGGCCGGTGACGGGAAAGTGAACGGACGCCCCAGTACGGGGGTCGGCTGCGGGAACGGTCGCGCCCGGAGCCGGAGGGGGCGGGAGCAGCGGCTACAGTCAGTGGTGTACGCGCGATCACCGTGCGGACACGGCCCAATCCCCGTACCAGCAAAGGGACATCGACGCACGTGGCACTCGACCAGGACCGCGCCGCCGGCTCGCTCTACCGCAAGGTGGCCGCCGACCTGCGCGAAGCGATCACCTCCGGCTCGTTCGGCGACTCCGGACGCCTGCCGGCGGAGGGCGCCCTCGCCGAGCAGTACGGCGTCTCGCGCGGAACGGTCCGGCAGGCCCTCGCCCTGCTGCGCGCCGACGGCCTGGTCACCTCCCGCCGCGGCACCCGCCGGGTCGTCCTCGGCAGCGCCCGCGTCCAGTCCTTCTCCGAGCTGCTCTCCTTCACCCACTGGGCCCGCTCGATGGGCGAGGAGCCCGGCGGCCGGCTCGAATCGCTGATCCGCCGCCCCGCCGACGCCGCCGAACGCGAACAGCTCCGCCTGGAGCCCGGCACCGAGGTCTACGTGACGCTCCGGCTGCGCACCCTCTCCGGCGTGCCCGTGATGGTCGAGCGCACCGTCTACCCGCCCCGGGTCGGCGAGTTGGTCGCCCAGCTCCCCCCGGACGTGGTCTCCCACACCGAACCGCTGCGCGAGCACGGCATCCTGTTCACCGACGCCGACCACACCATCGACGTGGTCGCCGCCAACGCCGACGACGCCCGCCTGCTCTCCTGCCGCCGCGGCAGCCCGCTGCTCCGCGAGAAGCGCCGCACCACCGACCCCACCGGCACCCCCGTCGAGTGGTCCCAGGACCGCTACCTGCCCGGCACCGTCGCCTTCTCCATCCACAACTCGCTGGCCTCGTCCGCGCTCTCCCGGCACGCCCGCGACGACGACTGAGGTCCTGGCCCGGGTCAGTGCCGCGTGCGCCGCTCGATCGCCCGCTGGACCTGCACGGTCGCGGTGCGGGCCGCCTCCAGGACGACACCCTGGGCCTGGGCCAGCGCCAAGTGGTCTGCCAGCAGGGCGCCGTCCTCGGCGAGCCGGGCGACATGGTCCTGTGGCAGTGCGTGCGTCCGGTACTTCTCCAGTGCGGCGATGACCGTGCCGAACGGCAGGTCGGGGGAGCGCTGTTCGGCGATCCTGAGTTTGCTGACCAGGTCGACCAACTCCGGCAGTTCGGAGGTGACTCCCTCGACAGCGATCGTGAGTGACAGCCGGTTCAGGACGATCAGCACGGTCCCCGCGGTCTCGTATCCGGGCTCGAGCCAGCGGACCGTTCGGTCCTGGCGGCGGTGACTGACGGTGAGCCAGGTGCCGACGAGCAGGGCGGCGACCGCGATCACGGCTCCCCAGGTCCAGGACGACGGAAAGCCGTCGGCACCGGAAGACGCGGCGCAGTGGCGGAGCAGGAGCACGAGGTTGTCCTTTCCGGAGCGGGGGTCGGCCCGGGGCGGTGCGGCCCAGAGCCGTTGCAGACCGTCAGGGGTTGCGGCGGCTGCGCATCATGGGCGGGTGCAGCAACTCGGCGGGCCCCTGACGGAACAGCGCCGGCGGCTTTCCCCGGCTCGCCCTGCGCACCTTTCCGGTCCTGACCACGAAGCCGGTGGTCTCCTCCACGACCTTGCGGTGGAAGTTCCCGGGGTTCAGTTCGCAGCCCCAGACCGCCTCGTAGACCCTGCGCAGGTCGGTGATGGTGAACAAGTCCTCGCAGAAGGCAGTTGCGACGGTGGTGTGCTCCAGCAGCGTCCTGGCGTGTTCCAGCCCGTGCCGGAGGATCTCGCCGTGGTCGAAGGCGAGGCTGCTGTTCGGCCCCCACAGCGACTCCTCGACCTCGACCCAGTCGGCGTCCCGGGCGTCGCTCGCTCCGACCACCTGCGGGGGATCGGGCACGATGGCGAGGAAGGCGGTCGACACCACCCGGCCCCGGGGGTCCCGGTCGGGACGCGAGTAGGTGTGCAACTGCTTCAACCGAATGCCTGGTCCGCTCAACCCGGTCTCCTCCCGGAGCTCCCGCTTCGCGGTGTCCTCCAGTGACTCACCGGGCCTGACGAAGCCTCCGGGCAGCGCGAGCCTCCCTCGGTACGGATCCTTGCCACGCCGGACGAGCAGGACCTGCAATTGCTCCGAGCGGATCGTGAAGATCACGATGTCCGCGGTGGGTTGGGCCGAGACCCGCGGCCGTCTGACCGGTGCGGGGCCCGGAGTGTTCCCGCCGAGGATCTGCACCAGCTGCCGGGCGTCGAGAACGGTTCCCGGCGGTACGGAGATCGGCAGGTCCTTCGGGGGCTCCGCGTAGTACACGGCCATGCCGCGCTCGTGCACCCGTCCCAGTTCGTAGGCGGTGGTGCGGCCGATGTACCCGTCCGGGTCCACGACGAAGACCAGGTCCGCGGCGAAGATCTTCTCCATGGTGGCGGCCTGGAGGTCTTGGTCCGAGGCGCCCGGGGGATCCGACGCGAAACGCACGAACTCGCGGTCGGAGTCGAGGATCGGACCGAGCGGGGGACTCGTCACGGTCAGCCCGGAGGCCTGGAAGACCCGCGCGGCCGCCAGGACTTGGGCGTAGTGCTGCCGGAAGCTCCCGATGAGGGCGACGGAGCCCTTGACGGTGGTGTACATAAGGGGACTGTGCCAGGAACGGGCCGTCCGGCCGAGCTCCCGATAGTGCGGCGGTGACAAAAAAGCGTGCCTCGCCGCAGGTCGGAACCGCTGTGCCGACAACCTGTCAGAATGAAAAGAACCGCCTGCGGGCGACAGCCCGGGAACGAGTCCGGGAACGGCGGAAGCCCCCGTCCGGGAGGACGGGGGCTTCCGTTGTTGTCGAGCGCCGGCCAGGAATTGAACCCAGCCCTCCTGCCAGGAAGACAGGTGTGCTACCGCTGCACCACCGACGCATGATCGGCCTTGGTTTTTCGCTCTTCCGGCCGAACGAGAAGAATCATGGCACATCCGCAGGTCGGATGGGTAATCGGGGTGCGGTGCGGGGCGGTCAGCCCATCAACTCCAGGAGCAGCGGGCGGAATTCGGCGAAGGGCGGGGCGGTGGCGGCCGGGTCCTTGGCGGCCTCGTCCCAGCGGCGGACGGCGACCGCGTCCGGGCCGAAGGGGTGGGCGGCGAAGGCGGCGGCCTGCTCGGGGGTGTGCGGGCCGCCCTGCACGGCCAGGGTGTGGACGGAGGCGGGGGAGAGCCGGTCGGAGTAGCCGGGCTCGGCGGTGCACAGGTAGCGCTTGGCCTCGACGTGCAGCCGGACCGGCTCGGTGACGGCCGGCGGGAACCAGCGGGACAGTCGGGCGGCCGCCGTCTCGCCGTGCCGGTTGTCGGTGCCCGCCATCAACTCCCGCCCGGAGCCCCGGAAGTGGCCGATGTCGTGGAGCAGCGCGGCGGCCACCAGCGCGGGCGGCGCGCCCGCCGCCCGGGCCAGCGCCCCGGCCTGCCGCATGTGCTCGGCCAGCGTGACGGCCTCGCCGAGGTACTCGCTGGCCCCCTCGCCCTCGAACAGCGCCTCCAGTTCGTCCAGCGCGGCGGTGTTGCGGCGCAGCACGGCCAGGGTGGAGGAGAGCCCGTCCAGGTCGGCGTAGCAGCCCTGGAGGTGGCGGCGGCCGGACGCCCCCTCGAAGGCGGTGCGGGCGTGCAGCAGGCGGGTGTTGTCGAAGACCAGGCAGTCGCCGGGGGCGAGCCGGAACTCCAGTTGCAGCTCGGGGCGCAGGGTGATCGCGGCGAACGCCCGGTAGGCGGCGTAGAAGGCGTCCGGCGCGGCGCCGTCCGGGCCGCGCAGGGTGCCGAGGGAGCGGTTGTTGAAGCGCACCTCGCGGATCGCGCCGCGCGGGTCCAGGCCGATCATCGGCCGCTCGGCGGACAGGTCGGCGGTGCGGTCCCGGTAGCGGAACGGCACCGGGGTGCGGGCCAGCAGCGCGAACGCCGCCGGGTCCTCCGCCCGCAGCAGGTCGGCGGCCCGGAAGCCGTCGACCAGGCCGGAGTCGCCGCCGGCCGCCTCGTTGTGCAGGCAGTGCAGCAGCTGCAGGGTGGGGACCGGGTCGCGGTACGGGTTGTCGGTGTGCGGGGCGATCGCCGCGTCGGTGAAGGCCAGGTTCGCGGCGTCCGGCTCGACCCGGACGTCGAACAGCGCCCCGTAGTTGGTCTCCCGGACGTACCCGAAGCTGCGGGCCACCTCCAGCACCCGCCCCGGCTCGGCCGGGACGCCGCGCAGCAGCGCGAAGCCGGAGCGGCGGACGGCGGCGAGCACCGCGATCCGCTCCTCCGGGTCGGCCAGGTACGCCGCCCAGTCGGCCTCGGGCAGGCCGCGGGCGAAGTCGGCGGCCTGCCACAGGCGTTTGGCGCGCTCGGTGCGGTCGTCGGGCTCCTCGTGGTCGTTCCAGCCCGCCGGGTAGTGCGAGCGGTGGCCGTCGGACCAGCGGACCGTCAGGCCGGTCGCGTCCTCGGCGGCCTCGACGGCGGCCAGGTCCTCGGGCAGGTCGCCGATCCGGAACCGCTTCTGCCCGCTGCGCGGGTCGCGGCAGTCGGCGCACGGGCAGTTGTCCCGCAGCCAGTACGGGTGGGGCACGGACATGGAGCAGCCTCCGGTTGTACAGACAACTCGACGGGGGTTGCCCAGCCAAGCCGCCCTCCGGGTACACCGGCCGCCGCCCCGGTGAACGGCGGACCACCGGCAGCCGAACCCTGTCACCCGGACCGCCTACCCTGCCCGCATGACGCTCGACCTGCCCCGCGACCTGCCCGCCGCGCTCACCGACCGCGCCGCCGCCTGGCGCCTGGTCGCCGACCTCGCCGCCTTCTGGGGCGCCCCGCTGGTCCCCGGCGCGGGCCACACCGACGCCGAACTCGACGCCGCCGAAGCCCGGTTGGGCCTGCGGCTGCCCGCCGCCCTGCGCGAGGCGTACGCGCTGCTCGGCCACCGCCCCGACCTCACCGGCAACCAGGACACCCTGCTGCCGCCCGCCGAGCTCCACACCGACCGCGGCTGCCTGGTGTACCGGGTGGAGAACCAGTCCTGCGCCTACTGGGGCATCCCGCTCGACACCCTCGACCGGGACGACCCGCCCACCGTCTGCTGGCCCGACACCGCCCCGTCCGTCGAGCCGGAGACCAGCCCCTGGACGGCCCGCCTCTCCGTCGAGTGCCTGGCCGTGGTCCTGCTGGAGCCGCTCTTCGACGAGGACGCCCACACCGACGCCGGCGAGGTCGACACCGCCGCGCTCGAAGGCTGGACCGCCCTGCCCCGTCTGCACGAACCCGGCGTCGACACCCGCTTCTTCGCCCACCCGCACGCCCTGCTGGCCACCCTCGGCGACACCTGGTTCTCGCTCCGGGCGGACAGCGAGGAGGCGCTCGACGAACTCTGCGAACGGCTCCCGCTGATCTGACGGACCGTCAGACCGCCCGCTCCCACGCCTCGGTGGCTGCCGTGACCGCCGGGGCGGCGGGGACGCCGGTGGCCTGGGCCAGCGCCTCCAGGACGGCGAGGACGGTCTCGGGGGTGGCGGCCGGGCCGTAGTGGTTGATCCGGAGCATGGTGAAGGAGAGCAGGCCGCCGCCCGCCTGGACGGGGAGGTGCGGGGCCCGGCGGCGGATCTCGGCGGCGAGTTCGGTGGCGTTGCCGGTGGTGCGCACCGTGGTGGCGACCGGGGCGGCGTCCTCGGCGCGGGTCACGTACGGGGTGAGGGCGCCGCGGGTGAGCGGGCCGAGGGCGAGGACGCCCGCGCGGGTGGCGGCGGCCGCGGCGCGGTGCCGGGCGATCACCGCGTCCAGCGTCTCGGCCTCGATCGCGGCCAGGCACTCCTCCAGCGCCAGCATCTCCAACTGGGCCGGGGCGTGCGGCAGCTGGGTGCGCCCGGCGTCCGTCCAGCGCTCCTTCCAGTCCAGCAGCGAGAGGTAGGAGCGGCGCGGCGCGGCCGGGTTGGCGGCGATCCGCTCCCAGGCCCGGTCGCTGACCGAGACCGCCGAGACGCCGGCCGGGCCGCCCATCGCCTTCTGCCCGCCGATCACGCACAGGTCGACGCCCCACGCGTCGGTGAGCAGCGGCTCGGCGGCCACCGAGGCCACCGCGTCCAGCATCAGCAGCGCGCCGTGCCGCCGCACCACCTCGGCGATCGCCGCGACCGGGTTGGTGTTGCCGGTGGCGGCCTCGGCGTGCACCAGCGAGACGAAGCCGGTCTCCGGGTGCGCGTCCAGCGCCGCCGCGACCTGCTCGGCGGAGACCGCCGTCTCGTACGGCACCGCCAGGTCGACGACCTTCGCCCCGGCGTCCCGCAGCCAGCCGCCGAAGGTCTGCCCGTACGGGCCGGTGACGATGTTCAGCGCGGTGGAGCCGGGGTGCGCCGCGCCCTTGATCGCGGCCTCCAGCGGCAGCAGCGCCTCGCCCTGGGTGACGATCACGTCGGACGCGGTGCGCAGCAGCGCCGCCACCCGGTCCTCGATCGCGGCGAACCGGTCGGCCGTCAGCGGGGGCAGGTCGAGCAGCATGCGGCAAGGGCCTTTCGTGAGCGGAGCGACACCGTCGTCCAGTCTGCCCCACGGCCGCCGGTGCACCCGCGACGCCGCGGGTACAGTGCGGGGCATGACGGACCGCGGGGTGCTGCACATCAGGGGCCGGGTGCTGGTCGGCCCGGAGGACGTCCGGGACGAACTCTGGGCGGTGGACGGGCGGGTGACCTTCGAGCGCCCCGCCGCCGAGCCGGACGCCGTCCTCACCGGCTGGGCGCTGCCCGGCCTGGTGGACGCGCACTGCCACGTCGGACTGGACGCGCACGGCGCCGTCGACCGCGACACCGCCGAGAAGCAGGCGCTCACCGACCGGGACGCCGGCACCCTGCTGATCCGGGACGCCGGCTCGGCCGCCGACACCCGGTGGATCGACGACCGCGAGGACCTCCCGAAGATCATCCGGGCCGGGCGGCACATCGCCCGCACCCGCCGCTACATCCGCAACTACGCGCACGAGATCGAGCCCGGCGACCTGGCCGCGTACGTCGTCGCCGAGGCCCGGCGCGGCGACGGCTGGGTCAAGCTGGTCGGCGACTGGATCGACCGGGACGCCGGCGACCTGAAGGCGTGCTGGCCGGGCGACGCGCTGGCCGGGGCGATCGCCGCCGCGCACGCCGAGGGGGCCCGGGTCACCGCGCACTGCTTCGCCACCGAGTCGCTGCCCGACCTGCTGGCCGCCGGCATCGACTGCGTCGAGCACGCCACCGGCCTCACCGAGGAGCTGATCCCGGCCTTCGCCGAACGCGGCGTCGCGATCGTCCCGACCCTGGTCAACATCGCCACCTTCCCGAAGCTCGCCGACGGCGGCGAGGCCAAGTTCCCGGCCTGGTCCGCCCACATGCGGCGGCTGCACGCCCGCCGCTACGACACGGTCGCGGCCGCGCACGACGCGGGCGTCCCCGTCTACGTCGGCACCGACGCGGGCGGCTCGCTCGCCCACGGCCTGGTCGCCGAGGAGGCGATCGAGCTGACGAAGGCCGGGCTCACCCCGCTCCAGGCCCTCTCCGCCGCCAGCTGGTCGGCCCGCGCATGGCTCGGCCGCCCCGGCCTCACCGAGGGCGCCCCCGCCGACCTGGTCCTCTACCCCCGGGACCCGCGCGCCGACCTGCGCGTCCTGGCCGCCCCCGCGCACATCGTGCTGAACGGCCGGGTGGTCGGCTGACCCCGCGGGCGGGGCGGCCGGGGCGGCGACGGCGGGTGAACTGCGGTTGTCGGCGCGGCCGATAGGCTGACGTCCATGGCTGCTCGACCCCTGAACGAACTCGTGGAATCCGGCTGGGCGCAGGCCCTCGCCCCGGTGGCCGGGCAGGTCGCCGCGATGGGCGACTTCCTGCGCGCCGAACTCACCGCCGGGCGGACGTACCTGCCGCCCGGCCCGCAGGTGCTGCGGGCGTTCCAGCAGCCCTTCGCGGACGTCCGGGTGCTGATCGTCGGCCAGGACCCGTACCCCACGCCCGGCCACGCCGTCGGGCTCAGCTTCTCGGTGGCGCCGGAGGTCCGGCCGGTGCCGGCCAGCCTGGTCAACATCTACCAGGAGTACAGCCAGGACCTCGGGTTCCCGCCGCCCGCCAACGGCGACCTCACCCCGTGGGCCGCGCAGGGCGTGCTGCTGCTCAACCGGGCGCTCACCACGCAGGCCCGCAAGACCAACGGCCACCGCGGCAAGGGCTGGGAGGCCGTCACCGAGCAGGCCATCAAGGCCCTCGCGGCGCGCGGCGGCCCGCTGGTCGCGATCCTCTGGGGCCGGGACGCCCGCGAGCTGCGCCCGTGGCTCGGCCAGGTGCCCAGCATCGAGTCCCCGCACCCCAGCCCGTACTCCGCGGCGAGCGGCTTCTTCGGCTCCCGCCCGTTCAGCCGGGCCAACGACCTGCTGGTCCGGCAGGGCGGCTCCCCGGTCGACTGGCGACTGCCCTCCTGAACACCGGCGCGGCAGCACCGGAGCGCACCGAGCGGCCCGGACGGGTCGAGCGCCCCGAACGCCCCGAAGAGGCTTGCGAAAAACCCTCGATTCGGGGACGAAGTTACGGCAGGCTGCGGGGGTACTGACCAGTACCACCGCAATGATGGAGCGCACGTGACCGACCTCACCACCCCGCCCGCCGACCAGCAGCCCGCCGCCGGGACCCAGGAGCGGACGGAGATCCCGGCCGACCGGGTCCGGCTGCGGGAGATCCTGCCGGCCGAGGCCGAGTCGCTGCGGGACGGCGGCACGGCCGACCTGGAGTGGCTCGGCGGGGAGCCGGGCGACGGCACCCGGGTGGGCGCCCGGATGATGGCCGGCGCCGCCGCGGCCGGTCTGTGGCAGGCGGGTTGGGGCAACTACGCCCTGGTCCGGGTCGAGGACGGCCTGGCCGTCGGCGGCATGGGCTTCCACGGCGGGCCGGACGGCGGCCGGGTGGAGATCGGCTTCGACCTGGTCGAGCCGGCCCGCGGCCGGGGCTACGCCACCGAGGCGCTCGGCGCGCTCGCCCGCTGGGCGCTGTCCCGCCCCGGGGTGGAGCAGGTGATCGCCACCACCACGCCCGACAACGTCCCCTCGCAGCGGGTCATGGAGCGCGCCGGATTCTCCCGACTCCCGGACATCGACGGCATGTTGGCCTTCGGCCTGACCGGCTGACGGATCGGCCGACCGGGCCGGTGCCCGCCCGCCGACCCCCGGCGGGCGGGCAGATCCCGACGGGAATCCGTCAGGTCGAACCCCCGAACGGTCAACGTGGAGCGTCAACACCACCCCAAAGGGTGAAATGACGCTCTGTGTTGCTGAAGTGACGCACTGTTCGAGAAGACTGGCGGCAGCCGGGAGCGCGAGTCCCCTCCCCGAGCGAGGCAGCTGCGAGGCACCGCAGCGCCGTGCGCCGGGCGAGGTCGCGGGCGCGCTCCGCCAAGCACCGTCGTGTGGGGGTTCCTGCCATGTCCGCTCTGCCCGTGCGCACCCTGCGTGCCGTCGCCGCGTCCGCCCTGGCGGCGTCCGCGCTCGCCGTCGCGCTGCCGCTCCCGAACGCCGCCGCGGCCGACGCCGCGCCCGCCGCGCCCGCCGTCGCCAAGCCCGGCCGGGCCAGCGCCGTGACGGCCGAACTCGCGCTGGACGTCACGCTGTTGAACAAGGTGAAGGTCCCGGTCGCGGTGGCGCTGAACAAGGTGGAGTCGCCCGCCCAGCGCAACGGCGCGATGCTCACCGCCACCGTCGACGGGGTCGACGGCGGGCGGCCGGTCACCCTGGTGAAGGCCGAGGTCGGCAAGTCGGTGACCAAGGTGGACGACAAACAGGCCACCGCCTCCGTGAAACTGGTCGCCGCCGACGTGCACGCGCCCGGCCTGCCGCTGACCACGCTGGTCGGCCTGGAGGCGATGAGCGCCGAGGTGACCTGCCCGGTCGACGGGCAGCCGACCGCCGACGTGGTCGCGCCCGCGCGGGTCACCGTGCTGGGCAGGTCCGTCGCCGTCGGCCTCAACTCGCCCACCCACGTGGCCGTGCCGGCCGTCGGCACCGTCGACGTCGAGTTCACCAGGAAGACGGTCGCCTCCGCCACCGCCGCGGCCTCCGCGCTGGAGCTGCAGGTCAAGCTGAACCCGCTGAACCTGAACGTCGCCACCGTCGAGGGCCGGGTGACGGTCGCCGCGGTGTCCTGCGAGAAGCCGGTGCCCGCCGCCGTCGCGGGCAGCGCCCCGGCCGCGGCCCCGTCGACCGCCGGCACCGCGCAGAACCGGCCGGTGCCCAAGGCGGCGGGGGAGGAGCTGGCCGCCACCGGCGCGGCCGGGACGACGGCGCTCGCCGCGGGCGCCGTCACGCTGCTGGTCACCGGCGGCGCCGCGGTCTGGATGACCCGCCGCCGCCGCGCCGCGCACGCCCGGCGCCACTGAGCGGCGTCCGTTCCGTCCCGGGCGGCGTCGGTTCCGTTCCGAACGGCGTCCGTTCTGCCCCTTCCGTCCCGGTGGCGCGCTCGCATCCCGAGACAGGCACTCTCCAACAGTGAGCGTGCCACTGCGGACCGTTGGTTCACATGGGCGTTACATAGGAGGAACAACCGGGAAACGGCGGCTTGCGACGCTACGCGGGCACCCACCACCCAAGCAGTGAGGATCACCGCAGTGGCGATCAAGGCCGAGTACATCTGGATCGACGGCACCAAGCCGACCGCCAAGCTCCGCTCCAAGACCCGGGTGCTTCCGAACGCGGACAAGATCCCCACCTGGGGCTTCGACGGCTCGTCGACCAACCAGGCCGAGGGCCACGCCTCGGACCGCGTGCTGGAGCCGGTGAAGGTCGTCAAGGACCCGATCCGCGGCGGTGACAACATCCTGGTGCTGTGCGAGGTGCTGGAGACCAACGGCGACGCGCACGAGTCCAACACCCGTGCCGCGCTGCGCGAGGTCGCCGAGCGCTACGCCGCGCAGGAGGCGATCTTCGGCATCGAGCAGGAGTACACCTTCTTCAAGGGCTCCCGTCCGCTCGGCTTCCCCGAGGGCGGCTACCCGGCCCCGCAGGGCGGCTACTACTGCGGCGTGGGTGCCGAGGAGGTCTTCGGCCGCGAGATCGTCGAGCTGCACCTCGACCGCTGCATCGACGCCGGCCTGGCGATCTGCGGCATCAACGCCGAGGTCATGCCCGGCCAGTGGGAGTTCCAGATCGGCCCGGTCGACGCGCTGACCGTCTCGGACGACCTGTGGATCGCCCGCTACCTGCTCTACCGCACCGCCGAGGAGTTCGGCATCGACGCCACCCTGGACGCCAAGCCGGCCCGCGGTGACTGGAACGGCGCGGGTGCGCACACCAACTTCTCCACCAAGGCGATGCGCGAGGGCTACGACGCGATCATCACCGCCTGCGAGTCGCTCGGCGCCTCCCAGGAGAAGGTGCTGGAGCACGTCACCCAGTACGGCGACGACATCGAGTCCCGCCTGACCGGCAAGCACGAGACCGCCCCGTGGAACGTCTACTCCTACGGCGTCTCGAACCGCGGTGCCTCGGTCCGCATCCCGTGGCAGGTCGAGGTGGAGCAGAAGGGCTACATCGAGGACCGCCGCCCGAACGCGAACGTCGACCCGTACGTGGTCACCCGCCTGCTGGTCAACACCTGCTGCGAGGCCCTGGAGAAGGCCGGCCAGGTCTGATCCGCCCCACCGGCACGGCACGACGGCGCCCGCCGCTCCCCGCGAGGGGAACGGCGGGCGCCGTCGCGTGAACTCCCCTGCCGGGGAAGCCGGTTCACATCCGGACGAAGCCGTGGGTGCGGCCGACCGTGACGAACCCGCGCCGGGCGTACCAGTGCTGCGGCCAGTCCTCGGCGTCCGCGACCAGGAAGCGCAGGGCGTCCGGCGCGCGGTCGGCGGCCAGCCGCAGGGCGGTCGCCAGCACCGCGTCGGCCAGGCCGCGGCGCTGCCGGTCCTCGGCGGTCGCCAGGTCCTCGATCTGCGCGGTGCCCGCGGCGTCCTGGTACAGGTCGGCCCAGGCGCCGACCGTGCCGTCGGCGTCGTGCGCCGCCACCGTCAACACCCGGTCCGCGCCCGCCTCCCGGGCCGTCCGGCGGCCCACCAGCTGCGCGATCGAGTCCTCCGAGGCCCACGGCAGCCAGCACCGCCACTGCCGTTCCAGCGCCGGGGCGACCTCCGCCAGCCCGACCACCCGGGCCCCGCCGCCGAGCGGCACCTCCCCGCGGTGCGCCATCACCACCTCGGTCTCGTGCCGGTACCCCGCCGCGACCAGCCCGGGCACCAGCGCCCGGCCCGCGGCGTCGTCGAACACCGAGATCCGCCGGTGCCCCAGGTGCCCGAGCACGTCCTCCGCCAGCTCCGCCACGTCCAGCCCGCCCGGCGGGACGTCCAGCACCAGCTGGTTGTGCTCGTGCGAATACTCGAACCGCTCGTGCAGCACCGCGAACCCGCCCGGCACCTCCACCACCTCGGCGGCCTGCCGCCGGGCGAACCCGCGCCGGAACTCCAGCGCCACCTGCAGACTCTCCTCGAACATCCCGCCATCGTAGGCCGCCCCTCCGCCGGTTCCGCAGGATTTCCCGCCGCCCGGGGAACGGCCCCCGGCCGGGCCGCTCCGGCAACTGCTTGACTCTCCCGTCGGGGGAGACCGGAGGGTGGGGGCATGGACGGCGACGGGCTGATGGGGATCGGGGAGCTGGCGCGGCGGGCCGGGGTGACGGTGAAGACCGTCAGGTACTACTCCGACCTCGGTCTGGTGCCGTCCGCGGAGCGCAGTGCGGCCGGGTACCGCAAGTACCGGACGGAGGCCCTGGCGCGGCTCGAACTGGTGCGGACACTGCGCGAGTTGGGGCTGGAGCTGGCGGTGGTCCGGCAGGTGCTGGAACGGGAGGGGAGCCTTCCGGAGGTGGCCCGGACGCACGCGGAGGCACTGGACGTGCAGATCCGGGCGCTGCGCTCGCGCCGCGCGGTCCTGCGCGCGGTGGCCGAACGAGGAACCGACCCGAAGGAGACCGCGACGATGCACCGACTGGTACGGCTGTCCGCCGAGGAACGGCGGCTGATGATCGAGGAGTTCGTGGCCGACACGTTCGGGACGGCGGACGCCAACCCCGAACTGGTCGCCCTGGTCCGGACGGTGACGCCGGAGCTGCCGGAGGACCCGGACCCCGGGCAGGTGGCGGCGTGGGCCGAACTGGCCGCCCTGACCGCGGACCGGGACTTCCGGGCCTCGGTCCGCCGGATGGCGGCCTACCAGGCCGCGCAGCGCGCCGAGGGCGACCGCACGGGGCTGCACCACGAGCTGACCGAGCAGGTGGTGGCGGCGGTGAACGGCGCGCTGGCCGCCGGGACCGAGCCCGGCAGCCCGGCGGCGGGGGAGGTGGTGGCGGGGCTGACGGCCCGTTACGCGCTGACCTTCGACCGGCCGGACGACCCGGAGCTGCGGCGCTGGATCCTGGAGCGCCTGGAGGTGGCGGCGGACCCGCGGGTGGAGCGGTACTGGGAGCTGGTGGCCCGGATCAACGGCTGGCCGCGGCCGCCGGTGCTGGCCCCGGTGCTGGGCTGGTTCGCCGCGGCGCTGCGGCGGCACGGCGCGGGGCAGTAGGGCCCGGGGCAGTAGGGCCCGGGACAGCACGGCGCGGGGCAGTAGGGCCCGGGGCGGCCCGGCGCCGAACGGCCCGGCGCGGGGACGGCCGGGGGTCACTACGCTGGGGGCATGACCGAGACCGCGAGCGCCGGGGCCGACTTCACCGCGGAGGAACTGGCGCGCGGGCGCGCGCTGCGGCGGGCCCGGCTGCCGTGGCTGCTGGGCGGGCAGGCGGCCGCGCTGCTGCTGGCGGCGGCGCTCGGGTTCACCGGGGCCGGGGCGGGGCTGGTCTCCGCCGCCGGCGACCTGTTCGGCGGGAGCTGGGCGGCCCGGGTGCTGGGCGGGAGCGCGGCGCTGGTGCTGCTGGGGCGGCTGGTGGCGCTGCCGTTCTCGGCGCGGGTGCGGACGGCCTCGGCCCGGTTCGGCCTGGTCACCCAGGGCTGGGCCGGCTGGGCGGTGGACGCGCTGCGCGGCACCGCCGTGGCGCTGGGGCTGTTCCTGCCGCTCGCGCTCGGCCTGTACGCGCTGATCGGCCGCTCGCCCGAGCACTGGTGGGTGGCGGGCGCGGCCGCGGCGGCGCTGCTGACGGTGGCGCTGTCCTTCCTGCACCCGCTGGTGTTCGAGCCGATGTTCAACCGGTTCGAGCCGCTGCCGGAGGGCGAACTGCGCACCGCGCTGCTGGAGTTGGCCGACCGGGACGGCATCGCGGTGCGCGACGTGCTGGTCGCCGACGCCTCCCGCCGCACCACCGCGCTGAACGCGTACGTCTCCGGGTTCGGCCCGACCCGGCGGATCGTGGTGTACGACACCCTGCTGACCACCGCCGAGCCGCGCGAGATCGAACTGGTCGCCGCGCACGAACTCGGCCACGTCAAGCACCGGGACGTGCTCACCGGCACCGTGCTGGGCGCGCTCGGCGCCGCCGTCGTGGTGCCGGTGCTGGCGGCCCTGCTGGCCTGGCGGCCGCTGCTGGACGCGGCCGGCGCGGCCTCCGCCCAGGACCCGCGCTCGCTGCCGCTGCTGGCCGCCCTGGCCGCGCTGCTCGGCGCGGCGAGCCTGCCCGCGCAGTGCGCCGCCAGCCGCCGGATCGAGGCCCGCGCCGACCGGCACGCCCTCGAACTGACCGGCGACGCCGAGCAGTTCATCGCCATGCAGCGCCGCCTGGTGGTGGCCAACGTCGCCGACCCGTACCCGCCGCGCGCTCTGGAACTGCTGCTCGCCACCCACCCCAGCGGCGGCCGCCGGATCGCCGCCGCCCGCGCCTGGAGCGCCGGGTGACGGGCCGTCCGCTGCTGATGCTGGACGTCGACGGCCCGCTGGCCCCGTACGTCGGCTCCCCGTACCGCCGCCCCGAGGGCTACCTGACGCACCGGGTCGCCTCGCGGACCTGGCGGGAGCGGCAGCGGGCCAGTGGCGTGCGCAACCCGAAGCCGCTGCGGGTCTGGCTGCACCCGGAGCACGGCCCGGCGCTGCGCGCGCTGCCGTTCGAGCTGGTCTGGGCGACCACCTGGAAGGGCGAGGCCGACGAGCACCTGGCGCCGCTCCTCGGACTGCCCGAACTCCCGTACGTGGACTGGCCGTCCATGCACCACGGCGACCCGGACGGCCTGCACTGGAAGACCCGGCACCTGGTCGAGTGGGCCGCCGGGCGGCCGTTCGCCTGGGTGGACGACGAGCTCGAACCGGCCGACACCGCCTGGATCGCCGCCCACCACCCGGGGCCCGCGCTCACCCTGCCGGTCGACCACCGGATCGGCCTGCGGCCCGCCGACTTCGCCGCCCTCACCGCCTGGGCGGCCGCGCTCGGTTGAGCCCGCCGGACAGTTGACGGGGCGTCCGTGCACGGAGCTATGATCCGGCTGCCGGGGGAGCGGACGGGGGCGGGGCGGGATGATCCTGTTGCTGATGACGGTGCTGGGGGCGTTGCCCTCGGCCGTCGGCGTGGGGTACGTGCTGCTGGGGGTGCGCACCTGGCGGAACGAGCCGCCGACCGGCCCGGAGGGCTGGTTCCGGCGCGCCCTGCGCACCAACCCGAAGGTGTCCGGCCCCCGGGCGTACCTCCCGATCGGGGTCGCGCTGACGGCGATGGGCGTGTTCTTCCCGGCCGGGGCCCTGCTGTCCGACGGCCTGTCCCAGGCCGCGGTGGCCTGGGCGCTGCTCGTGCTGCTCGTGCTGTTCGTCGGCGCGATGGGCTGCTACGTCTGCGTGTCCGCCTTCGGCCGCCCCGAGTTCGTCGTGCCCCCGCACCTGCGGCGGGGGCGCGAGCAGCCGAAGAAGTCCGGAGGGAACGCACGGTGAAGGTCCTCGCGCTGTACCGGTACCCGGTGAAGTCGATGCTCGGCGAGGAGGTGCCGCGGGCCCGGATCGACCGGTACGGCCTGGACGGGGACCGGCGGCGGGCCCTGCTGGACGTGGCCAGCGGGCGGGTGGCCAGCGCCAAACAGCCGCGCGACTGGCGGCGGTTGCTCACGCTGCGGGCCGAGGGCAAGGACGACGGGGTGCGGATCTCCGGGCCCGACGGGGCCGAGCTGGACGAGGCCGGGCTCGGCGCGCTGCTCGGACGGCAGGTCCGGCTGATCGACGGCCGGCCGGACGGCGCGACCCTGCTGCGCTCGGTGCCCGAACAGGTGCTGGCCGACGGCATCGACGCCGAGGTCGAGTACACCGTCCAGGAGTTCGGCCGGGCCGCGGAGCCCGGCAGCCTCTTCGACTTCGCCCCGCTGCACCTGGTCACCACCGCCACCCTGGCCGGGGCGTCCGCCGCCCGCTACCGGCCCAACCTGGTGCTGGACGCCGGGCCGGACACCGAGCCGTTCGGCGAGAACGCCTGGCAGGGAAGGGAGTTGGCGATCGGCCCGGAGCTGCGGCTGCAGATCGTCGCGGCCACCCCGCGCTGCGCCGTCCCCACCCTCGCGCACGGCGACCTGCCCGCCGACCCGGAGGCGCTGCGCCGCCCGGCCCGGCAGAACCGGGTCGTCCCGCTGCCCGGCATGGACCCGCTGCCCTGCCTCGGCGTCTACGCCCGGGTCCTGACCCCGGGCACGGTGGAGCCCGGCGACCAGGTCACCGTGCACTGAGGGAGGCGGGGCCGACGGTCCGTCGGTTCCCGATCGGCGCCGTCGCCCCGCGCTGCCCGGCCCGGGCCGCCGCCCTGTCCCGGTGCCCGTGTCCGGCTCCTCGCCCGGCGTCGTGGAGCCCGGCGGCAAGGTCTCCGTGCGCAGGGGAGCTGACGCCACGTCAGTGCTCGATCGCCGCCGCCAGCGCCGCCAGGAAGCGGTCGGTGGTGTCCGGGTCGCGGACCGCCAGCCGCAGCCAGTCGGGGCCCAGGCCGGGGAAGGTGTCGCCGCGCCGGACGGCGAAGCCCGCAGCGCGCAGGCGTTCGCGGACGGCGGCGGCGTCCGGGAGTTCGACCAGCACGAAGGACGCGACGGGTTCGCCGTGCACCCGGACGGCGGGCAGTTCGGCCAGGCCCTTCAGCAGGTGGGCGCGGTGCTCGGCGGTGGTCCGGGCGGCCTGCTCGGCCTCGGCCAGCGCGGCGGGCGCGGAGCACAGTTCGGCGGCGGTCAGGGCGGGAGTGGAGACCGGCCAGAGCGGCTGGGCGGCGGCGAGTTCGGCGACCAGCGCGGCCGGGGCCAGCAGGTAGCCGATCCGCAGCCCGGCCAGGCCCCAGGTCTTGGTGAGGCTGCGCAGCACCACCACCCGGCCGGGCAGGTCGCGGACCCCGGCCAGCGACTGGGTCTCGCCCGGGTCGGTGTCCATGAACGCCTCGTCGACCACCAGGGTCCGCCCGGGGCGGGCGAGTGCGGCCAGCGTCCCGGCCGGGTGCAGCACCGAGGTGGGGTTGGTCGGGTTGCCGACCACCACCAGGTCGGCGTCCGCGGGGACGTCCCCGGCCCGCAGCCGGAAGCCCCGGTCGGCGGTCAGCAGCACCCGGTGGACGGCGTGCCCGGCGTCCCGCAGCGCGGCCTCCGGCTCGGTGAACTGCGGGTGCACCACCACCGCCCGGCGCGGCCGCAGCACCCGGGCCAGCAGCACGAACGCCTCGGCGGCGCCGGAGGTCAGCAGCACCTCGGCGACCGGCCGGCCGTGCCGGGCGGCGACGGCGGCCCGGGCGGCGGTGCCGTCCGGGTAGGCGGCCAGGCCGTCCAGGGTCGCGGCGAGCCGGTCCCGCAGCCACGGCGGCGGCGTGCCGGTGCGGACGTTCACCGCCAGGTCGACCAGCCCGGCGGAGCGCACCTCGGCGTCGCCGTGGTGCCGCAGGTCGGGCTCCGACGGGCCCGGGGCGGCCTCCGGCGGGCCGGGGCGCGGCGCGTCGGCCGGGGCTCCCGCGTCGGCGTCGGCGTCGGCGGGGCAAACCCCGGCGCCGCCGGGACGGTTCGGATCGGGCACCGGGTTCACCTGTTGTCCTCCTGGGGCGGGTCGGCGGGCGCGGCGACCGCGACGGTGGCGGCGGCCGAGGCCGTCCGGGGGGCCAGCAGCCGCCCGCCCGGACCGGCCGCCAGCAGCGCGGCGGCCTCGGCGACGCTCGGGGTGCCGACCGCGGCGGCCACCCGCGCGGAGCGGGTCGGCACCGGGACGGCGGCCAGCGCGGCGGCCGGGAAACCGGCCAGCGGGACGCCCAACTCGGCCGCTGCCTGGTGCAGTTCGGGGTCGGACAGCTTGCCGTCCAGGGTGGCGAGCAGCACCACCCGGGCCCGGTCGAGGCCGAGCGCGGCGAGGGCCGCGTCCGCGGTGCGGAGCAGTTCGGCGGCCGGGACGCCGCGCCGCAGGCCGACGCCGAGCACCACCCGGGCGGCCGCCGACGGCGGGTCGGAGCGGACCGTCACCCCCGGCCCTCCCGTTCGCCGTCCACCGCGCCGGTCGTGCGCGCCGGGCCTCCGAGATCCCACCATGTCGGTTCGAGCCGGGTCAATCGGGACAGCTGTGAGACGCGTCGCGCGGTTGGCCGAAAAGCGGTCCGGGGCCCGAGTTGCACAGCCAACCGTTCGCTTGGTCTTCACCTGTCAAAAGCTTCGTCGGCCACGGCCCGGCCCTAGGGTTTCCGGCGCTCCACCACCCCTTGTCCGTACATTCCTTGCCCCGGAGGACTGTCATGACCGCCCAGCTCGGCCGCCGCGCCAAGCGTCGCCTGACCGCGATCGGCAGCACCGTCGCCCTCACCGCCGCCTCGCTCGGCCTGTGGGCCGCCACCGGTTCCACCGCGCAGGCCGCCGGTCTGCCGACCCCCGACCACGTGATCGTCGTCGTGATGGAGAACCACGCCTACAGCCAGGTGATCGGCAGCTCCAGCGCCCCGTACCTGAACAACACCATCAAGGCCGGCGGTGCCAACCTCACCCAGTCCTACGGCCTGACCCACCCGTCCGAGCCGAACTACTACATGCTGTTCTCCGGCTCCAACCAGGGCCGCACGGACGACAGCTGCGTCGGCGTCGGCTCGAAGACCGCGCCCAACCTGGCCTCCGAGCTGATCGCGGCCGGCAAGACCTGGGGCTCCTACAACGAGGGCCTGCCCAGCCAGGGCTCCACCGTCTGCTCCAACTCCGCCGGGAAGTACGCGCAGAAGCACAACCCGTGGTTCGGCTTCTCCAACGTGCCGACCAACACCGCGTACACCTTCGCCCAGTTCCCCACCGACTACACCACGCTGCCGAAGGTCTCCTTCGTGGTGCCGAACCTGTGCAGCGACATGCACGACTGCTCGGTCTCCACCGGCGACACCTGGATCAAGAACAACCTCGGCGCGTACGCCACCTGGGCCCAGACCCACAACAGCCTGCTCGTCGTCACCTTCGACGAGGACAACAGCCTGTCCGGCAACCGGATCCCGACCCTGGTCTACGGCCAGCACGTCGTCCCGGGCTCCAGCACCGCCACCACCTACAACCACTACAACGTGCTGCGCACCCTGGAGGACCTGGCGGGCCTCACCACGCACGCCGGCAACGCCGCCTCCGCCACCGACATCACCGGCATCTGGAACTGACGCCCGATGTACCTCGCGGACGCCCGCTCCACCAAGAGTGACCGCGCCGCGGCCGTCGTCCCGGGCACCCGCCCGGGGCGGCGCGCCGCCGTCCCCGGCACCGTGCTCGCGCTCGGCGCGGTCAGCCTGGTCACCGACGTCTCCTCCGAGATGGTCAGCGCGGTCCTGCCGCTGTACGTGGTCGCCGCGCTGGGCCTGTCCCCGCTCGGCTTCGGCGTGCTCGACGGCATCAACAACGGCGTCGGCGCCCTGGTCCGGCTGCTCGGCGGCCACCTCGCCGACCGGGGCGGCCGCGGCCACAAGCTCGTCGCCGGGATCGGGTACGGCCTGTCCGCGCTCTGCAAGCCGCTGCTGCTGCTCGTCCACACCGTGCCGCTGATCGGCGCCGTGCTGGCCGTCGACCGCACCGGCAAGGGCCTGCGCACCGCCCCCCGGGACGCGATGATCTCGCTGGCCACCGAGCCCGAGCACCGCGGCCGCGCCTTCGGCGTGCACCGCGCCATGGACACCACCGGCGCGCTGATCGGCCCGCTGCTCGCCTTCGCGGTCCTCCGGTTCGCCGACGACCGCTCCGAACGCACCTCCTACGGCGCGGTGTTCACCGTCTCCGGCTGCGTCGCCGTGCTCGGCGTGCTGCTGCTGGTGCTGTTCGTCCCGGCCCGGGCCGCCCGCCCCGGGGCCGCCGCCGGGACGCCCGCGGGCCCCCGCCCCACGCTCCGGGACGCGCTCGCCCTGCTGGCCCGGCCCGCGCTGCGCCGGCTGACCCTGGCCGCCGTGCTGCTCGGCCTGACCACCGTCAGCGACTCCTTCCTCTACCTGCTGCTGCAGCGCGAACTCGCCCTGCCCGCGCACCTGTTCCCGCTGCTGCCGCTCGGCACCGCCGCGGTCTTCCTGACCCTCGCCGTCCCGCTCGGCATGGTCGCCGACCGGATCGGCCGCCGGGCGCTGTTCCTGCTCGGCCACGCCGTCCTGCTCGGCGGCTACGCGGTGCTGCTCTCCCCGCTGCGCGGCGCCGGGGCGGCCGTCCTGGTCCTGCTGCTGCACGGCACCTTCTACGCCGCGACCGACGGGGTGCTGGCCGCCGCCACCGCCGCGACCGTCCCCGACGGCCAGCAGGGCGCCGGACAGGCCCTGGTGGGCACCGGCCAGGCGCTGGCCCGGTTCGCCTGCTCCCTCGCCTTCGGCGCCGCCTGGTCCCTGTGGGGCGGCCGCACCGCCCTCGCCGCCACCGCCGTCGCCCTGACCGCCACCGCCGTCGCCGCCACCCTCCTGCTCCGCCCCGCCCTCCCGGCGCCCGCCCCGGACGCCGACTGACCCACCGTCACCACCCGCCGCAGCACTGTCGTCCCGCGCCCCGCCCTCCCCGGAGGCGGGCTGACCCACCGTCACCGCCCGCCCGCCGCGCCGCGCCCGTTGCCCGCTGTTCCGTCCCCTGTTGTCCCGCATCCCGCCCGGAGGGCACTCGCATGACCGCTCCCGCCGCCGTCGACCCCGCTCCCGACTCCTCGGAGGTGCCCGAGTCCGGGCCCGGCGGGGCGCCGTCCGTCCGCCGCAAGGTGCTGGTGCTGGCGGTCGCGGTGCTGCTGCTCGCCGGGGTCGGCCTCGGCGCCGTCCGGTACGCCGCCGGCCGGGCGGACCGGCGCAACCAGGAGCAGGCGGGCGGGCCGCCGGTGCGCGAGGGCCGGGTGACGCTCGCCCCGACGGGTCGTCAGCTGCTGGTCCGCAACCTGGCCTGGGGCCCGCACCGGGACGAGGTCTCCGCGGTGCCCGCCGACGCCCCCGACGGCCCGCGCACCGCGTCCGGCGTCAAGTGCCTGCGCTTCTTCGCCGCCGCCGGCACCGGCATCTGCCTGCAGGCCGAGCACGGCGCGCTGGACGACACCTACCACGCCTCGGTGCTGGACTCCTCGCTGCACGAGCTGAAGCGCTTCCCCGCCCCCGGCATCCCGACCCGGGCCCGGGTCGCCCCGTCCGGGCACCTGGTCGCCTGGACGGTCTTCGTCAGCGGCGACTCCTACGCGGGCACCGACTTCTCCACCCGGACCGCGATCGTCGACACCCGGACCTGGCAGTTCTACGACAACCTGGAGACCTTCCGGTTGATCCGCGACGGCCGCCCCGTGCAGGCGTCCGACACCAACGTCTGGGGCGTCACCTTCGCCGACGACGAGCACTTCTACGCGACGGTCGCCACCGGCGGCCGCACCTACCTGGTCCGGGGCGACCTCGCGGCCCGCACCCTGACCGCCCTGCACGAGAACGTCGAGTGCCCCTCGCTCTCCCCGGACGGCACCCGGATCGCCTACAAGAAGCGGGTCGAGGGCGTCGACCCGGCCGCGCCCTGGCGGCTGTACGTGCTGGACCTGGCCACCATGACCGAGACCGCGACCGCCGAGCAGCGCGACATCGACGACCAGGCGCTGTGGACCGACGCGCACACCCTGATGTACTCGATGCCCGGCGACTACGGCTCCGACCTGTGGACCGTCCCCGCCGACGGCACCGGCAGCCCCGCGATGCTGGTCCGCTCCGCCGTCGCCGCCGCCTACCTGGGCTGACGGTCCGCCGGCCGGACGGCCCGCTCGGGCCCGGCGGTAGATTGCCCGGCATGAGCGTGCTGATCGAGACCGTGACCGAGCCGACCGCCGAGGTGGTCGCCGCGTTCGCCCGGCTGCTGCCCCAACTCTCCGGCAGCGCCGGGCCGCTGGACGCGGCCGGGCTCGGCCGGGTGCTGGCGGCCGAGGCCGTGACGGTGCTGGCCGCCCGGCTGGACGGCGTGATCGCGGGCACCCTGACGCTGGTGGTCGTCCCGCTGCCGACCGGCGTCCGCGCGCACGTCGAGGACGTGGTGGTGGACGGTGCGGCGCGCGGCCACGGCATCGGCGCGCACCTGGTCGACCGGGCCCTCGCGCTGGCCGCCGAGGCCGGGGCCCGCACCGTCGACCTCACCTCCCGGCCGTCCCGGGAGGCCGCGACCCGCCTCTACGAACGCGCCGGATTCGTCCGCCGGGACACCGCGGTCCTCCGCCACCCGCTGACCGCCGACGCCCCTGCTGCGCCGCGCGGTTGACGGGTGCTCAGGGGCGGCTCGCCCGCCAGCGCTCCATCATCTGCCGGAGCTCGACCCGCAGGAAGGCGAAGAACTCCAGCGACTCGGCGAGCCGCCGACCGGCCGGGGTGTCCGGGCCGAGCGCCCGGACGCCCTCGGCGAGGCTCGACTCCCAGCGCACCAGCGTCCGGTCGCGGTTGGCGGTGGCCTCGTACCAGACGTGGTCGTGCACCCGGTAGCGCTCCCGCCGCGAGCCCGGCTCCCGTTCCCGGCCGACCAGTTCGACCTGGGCCAGGTACCGGACCGCCCCCGAGACCGCGGCCGGCGACACCTGCAGCAGCTCGCCCAGCTCCGCGGCGGTCAGCCGCCCCGAGTCGGCCGTCAGCAGCGCGGTGAACACCCGGGCCGGCATCCGCGGGAACCCGGCGTCGACCAGCACCGTGGCGAACCGCTCGACGAACTCCGCCACCACCGCGGCGTCCCGCCCGGTCCCGTCCTCGTCACCCACGCCGACGCCCGCCTTCCACCGCACCGCCCGCCCGGGGGCCTCCGTCCGGGCGGGCGGTATTTCGAGGTTTCACCAACTTCACGAATCTGTGAATCAAGAGTAGCGTCGATGCCATGACTACCGCCATCTCGGTGTCCGGTCTGGTGAAGACCTTCGGCCGGACCCGCGCGTTGGACGGACTGGACCTGACGGTCGGTCAGGGCGAGGTCCACGGCTTCCTGGGGCCCAACGGCTCCGGCAAGTCCACCACCATCCGGGTCCTGCTCGGCCTGCTGCGCGCCGACTCCGGCGGCGTCGAACTCCTCGGCGGCGACCCCTGGCAGGACGCCGTCCGCCTGCACCGCCGCCTCGCCTACGTCCCCGGCGACGTGACGCTGTGGCGCAACCTCTCCGGCGGCGAGGCGATCGACCTGCTCGGCCGGCTGCGCGGCGGGGCCGACCCGGCCCGGCGGGCCGCGCTGCTGGAGCGCTTCGAACTCGACCCGACCAAGAAGGGCCGCAGCTACTCGAAGGGCAACCGGCAGAAGGTCGCCCTGGTCGCCGCGTTCGCCTCGGACGCCGACCTGCTGATCCTCGACGAACCCACCTCCGGGCTGGACCCGCTGATGGAGGAGGTGTTCCGCGAGTGCGTCGCCGAGGCGCGCGGACGGGGCGCCACCGTGCTGCTCTCCAGCCACATCCTGTCCGAGGTGGAGGCGCTCTGCGACCGGGTGTCGATCATCCGGGCCGGCCGCACCGTGGAGACCGGCACCCTCGCCGACCTGCGGCACCTCACCCGCACCGCGATCGACGCCGAACTGACCGGCCCGCCGCCGCGCCCCGACTACGTCCACGACCTGGCCGTCGACGGCCACCGGCTGCGCTGCCAGGTCGACACCGACCGGCTCGGCGACCTGCTCGCCGAACTGACCGCCGTCGGCGTCCGCGGCCTGACCAGTCGCCCGCCCACCCTGGAGGAGCTGTTCCTCCGCCACTACGGCACCGCCGCCGACGGGCCGGAGGCCGACCCGGCGTCGTCGGCGGTGCCGCGATGAGCGGCCCGGCCCGGACGGGCGGCTCGGCCCTGACGGGCACCGGCCTGCTCTACCGGCTGGCCCTGCGCCGGGACCGGATCGCCCTGCCGGTCTGGGTCTACGTCGGCACCGGCATGGTCGCCTCCACCGCCTTCTCCTTCCGCAAGCTGTACGGCGACGAGGCCGCCCGGCGGACCTTCGCCGCCGGCATCGACGGCAACGGCTCGCTGCGCGCCCTGTACGGCCCGGTCTTCGACGGCACCACCATCGGCGGCCTGACCGCCTGGCGGATGGGCGTGTTCGGGACGGTGCTGGCCGCGCTGATGTCGACCCTGCTGGTCGTCCGGCACACCCGGGCCGAGGAGGAGGACGGCCGGCTCGAACTGGTCGGCGCCGGCGCCGTCGGCCGCCGCGCCCCGCTGACGGCCGCGCTCGCCGCCGCCCTCACCGCGAACGCGGCCCTGGCCGCACTGGTCGCCGCCGCACTGCTGGCGGCCGGTCAGGCTGCGGGCGGCGCCCTGGTGTTCGGCCTCGCGCTGGGCGCCACCGGACTGTTCTTCGCCGCGCTGGCCGCCGTCACCGCGCAGGTCGCCGGGACGGCCCGGGCCGCGAACGGCCTGGCGGGCGCGGCGATCGGCGCGGCCTTCGTGCTGCGGGCGCTCGGCGACTCCGGCAGCGGCGCGGCCCGGGCGAGCTGGCTCTCCCCGATCGGCTGGGCCGAGCAGACCCGGGCGTTCGCCGGGAACCGCTGGTGGGTGCTGCTCCTGCCGCTGGCCGGGGCCGCCCTGCTCACCACGCTGGCCCGGGCCCTGGTCGAACACCGCGACCTGGGCGCCGGACTGCTCCCGCAGCGCCCCGGCCCGGCCGCGGCCGCCCCCGCGCTGACGGGCGCCGGCGCGCTGGCCCGGCGGCTGCAGCGCGGCCCGCTGATCGGCTGGTCGCTGGCCTTCGCCGCCGGGGGCTTCGTCTTCGGCGGGGTGGCCAAGGGCGTGGTCGACCTGGTCGGCGACAACCGGCAGATGGCCGACCTGATGGCCCGGCTGGGCGGGCAGCAGGGCGTGCTGGACGCCTACCTCTCCACCGTGGCCTCGATCTTCGGGATGACCGCCGCCGTGTACGCGGTGCAGTCGGTGCTGCGGCTGCGCGCGGAGGAGGTCGGCGGCCGGGCCGAACCGGTGCTCGCCGGGGCGGTCTCCCGGCTCGGCTGGGCAGCCGGGCACCTGCTCTTCCCGTTGCTGGGCAGCGCCGTCCCGCTGGCCGCGGCCGGGGTGGCGGCCGGGCTCGCCGAGGGCGCCGTGCTCGACGGCACCGGGACGGGGAGCGGCGGCACCGGCCCGGCGGTGGGCCGGATGCTCGGCGCGACGCTCGCCCAGCTCCCCGCGGTCTGGCTGACCGCGGCGGTGGCGCTGGCCGTCTACGGCCTGCTCCCGCGGCTGGCGACCGCGGGCTGGGCCGGCTTCGCGGTGTTCGTGCTGGTCGCCTGGCTCGGCCCGATCCTGCAACTCCCGCAGTGGTTCCTCGACCTGTCCCCGTTCACCCACCTGCCCCACCTCCCCGGCGGCCCGTTCGAAGCCGCCCCGCTGCTGTGGACCACCGCCCTGGCCGCGCTCGCCACCGCGGTCGGCCTGACCGCCCTGCGCCGCCGCGACTTCGGCTGACGGCGCGTCACCCCGTCCCGTCCGGCACCGCGCTCACCCGGCCTTCGGGCAGAACGCGTCCCGGGCCGGGCGGTGGCCGGTGACCAGGAACTCCGTCACCAGGGCGTCGCCGCAGGCGTTCCCGTTGGCCAGGTAGGCGTCGTGGCCGCCGGAGTCGACCGTCACCATCCGGGCCCGGTCGCCGAAGGCGGCGCGCAGCTTCAGGGCACCCGCGTACGGGGTGGCCGGGTCGCGGAGGTTCTGCACCAGCAGGACGTTCGACGGCCCGGCGGAGGTGATCCGGGTCGGCGGCTCGGCGGGCTGCCAGGGCCAGAACGCGCACGGCGTGACGTTGACCGGCATGCCCGCCGTCAGCGGGTGGGCGGCCCGGTCGGCGGCCACCGCCCGGGCGTAGGAGCCCGGGTCGCGCGGCCAGGAGACGTCGTTGCAGAGGGTGGTCAGCGGGACCGCCGTCCCGGCCTGCAGCGCGGCGTCCGGCGGGGTGCCGGGGGCGGGCAGCGGGCGGCGGCCCTCCGCGGCCTGGACCAGGGCGGCGAGCCTGGGGAACTTCGCGTCCGCGTACAGGCTCTCCAGCATGGTGGAGCGCAGCACGTTCCCGTCCAACTGCTCGGGGTTGGCGCCGGGCCAGGGCAGCGGGGCGGCGTCGAGCTGCCCGGCCGCCGCCAGGTAGGTGGCCCGGACCTGCTCGGGCGTCCCGCCGAGCCGGTACTCGCCGGCGGCGGGGGAGGACGCCCAGGCCGCGAAATCCGGGAAGCGGTCCTCGGCGCCGGTGGCGAAGGCGGCCAGCCAGCCGCGCTCCACCCGGCCCGGGTCCGGGTCGTCGTTGCTGTCCAGCACGACCCGGTCGGTGCGGCCCGGGAACATCTGGGCGTACACCGCGCCCGCGTAGGTGCCGTAGGAGACGCCCCAGACCGAGATCCGGCGCTCGCCGAGGGCCTGCCGGACCCGGTCGATGTCGCGCGCCTCCGTCCGGGTGCTGACGCTGCGGGCCAGCGGCCCGCCCGCGGTGGCGCAGCGCTCCGCCATCCGCCGGGCGGTGGCGAGGTTGGCGTCGATCCCGCCGTCGGGGGCGGGCCAGGGCAGGGTGTGGCTGCGGGCCAGGTCGGCGTGGTCGAAACCGCAGTCGAGCGGGGTGGACCGCCCCACCCCGCGCGGGTCGAAGCCGATCAGGTCGTACCTGTCCAGCACCGACTGCGGGAGCCGTTTCGCGGCGCTGCTCGGCCCGTCCAGCCCGCCGCCGCCCGGACCGCCCGGTATCAGCACCAGCACCCCGCGCCGCAGTTCGGGCCGGGCGGTGGCGATCCGGGAGACCGCGAGCCGCAGCGAGGGCCCGTCGGGCCGCGCGTGGTCGACGGGGACGTCGATCTCGGCGCACTGCTGCCGGGCATCGGGCGCGCCGCCCGCGCACGCGCCCCAGGTGGGCCGGGACGGGGCGGGCGCGGCCAGGGCCGAGGGCACGGCGGGGCCGAGGAGAACGGTGGTGGCGGCGGCGAGCGCGGCGCCGCGCTGGAGGATTCGCATGCCGACAAGTCTTCGCCGCGAAGCTCCCCGGCACGATCCCGCCAGCCTCCGTCTTCTCCCTCCGGCCCGCTCCAGCCCCCGTCCTGCGGCCAGCCCCACCAAGCGGGTTGACGGGCCGTCAGCGGCAGTCGCTCACTCCGCCGCCCGCACCGTCACCACCGGCTCGTGCCGGACCGGGAAGTTCACCGAGGAGGCGATGAAGCAGTCCCGCCCGGCCGGCCCGTGCAGGGCGAGGGCCTGCTCGCGCATCGACTCGGCGGCGACCTCCACCCGGGGCCGGAGCACCGCCTCGGTGAACCGCCCGCCGTTGCCCGCCGTCCGCATCGCGCCCGCGGACTCGTCCGTGTAGGAGAGCACCACGACGCCGTTCACCGCGCAGTGGTGCAGGTACGCCAGCATGTGGCACTGGGTGAGCGCGGCGAGCAGCAACTGCTCCGGGTTCCACCGGGAACGGTCGCCCCGGAAGGTCGGGTCGGAGCTGCCGAGGATGCTCGGCAGGCCCTCGGCGGAGATCTCGTGGGCCCGCGAGTAGGACCGGTAGTGGTCCGTCCCGGTGCCGAGGTTGCCGGTCCAGTCGACCCGGACCGCGTAGTGGTGGTCGAAGTGCATGGGGGTCACTCCTTCGCTCGCTCGTCGCTCGTTGCTCGGCGCTGTTCGTGTCACCGCTGTTCGTGCGGCCACTGCTCGGACGGCCGGTCGGCGGCGCAGGTGTCCAGCACGTGGCGGCGGGCCGCGGCCGCCGCGGCCGCCGGGTCGCCCGCCACGATCGCGGCCAGCAGCTCGCGGTGCTGGGCGTCCACCAGGTCGGTGCGGTCGGGGGCGTGCAGGGAACGCCGGGTGGAGACCTGGATCTGGTCCCACAGCCGGTCCAGGGCGTGCAGCGCCACCGGGTTGGCGGCCAGCTCGGCGATCCGGCGGTGGAAGCGCCGGTTCAGCCGCACCGCCTCCGTCAACTCCCCGTCCGCGGTCGCCCGGTGGGTGCGGTCCGCCAGCTCCGCGAGGTCCACCAGCTCGGCCGGGGCCAGCCGTCCGGCCCGCTGCCGCTCGGCCGCCGACTCGGCGGTCAGCGCCTCCAGCGCGGCCCGCACCCGGTAGACGTGCCCGAGCTCCTCGTCCGCCAGCCGCACCACCCGGACGCCCCGCCCGGCGGCGGACAGCAGCCCGTCCGCCGTCAGGGCCCGGAACGCCTCGCGCACCGGGGTGCGGCTCACCCCGAGCGCCTCCGCGACCTCCACCTCGCCCAGCCGGGCCCCCGGCGGGTAACGGCCGTCCAGGATCAGTTCCCGCAGGCGGTGGCGGGTGCTCTCGGTCTGCACGGGGCCAGCCTAGAACGCTGCATGCATTGCATGCAACGGGCGCGCGGACGCCGCGCACCTAGGCGTCGGGAACTCGTTGGGAGCGTGACGGCCGGGTCCGCTATATTCGCGCGACCGCCGAACCCGCACCACTCCCAGGGGGAACCACCCAATGCCGTTCGAGCAGGAACCTTCCGGGGAGCACGACCCGGCCACCACCCCGGAGCAGCCTGCCGCCCCCGCGCCGGTCTCCTTCACCAAGCCGACGGCCGCCGAGCCCGCCGGGGCCCCCGAACCTGCCAGGGCCGATTCGCCTGCCGGGGCCGACGCGCCTGCCGAGCCCGCAGCTCCCGCGGCCTGGGAAGCGCCGGTGTCCTTCACCAAGCCCGCCGCCGAGGCACCCGAGCCCGCCGAGCCCATAGCCGTCGCGGCCGTCGAGCCCGTGCCCGTCGCCGCCCCCGGGGCCCCTGCCCCCGGGGCCCCTGCCCCCGAGGTCGCCGCCGCCGCGCCGCCGCAGGCCCCGCCCAACCCGTGGGCGCCCGCCGGGCCGCCGCCGGTCGGGGCCGGGCCCGCGCCCGCCGCCAACCCGTGGGCCGTTGCCGGGCCGCCGCCGTCGGGCGGGGCCGGGGCGGCGCCCGCCGCGAACCCGTGGGCGGTGCCGGACGCCCGGCAGTCGTGGGGCGGCCACACGCTCCCGCCGCCCGTCGGCCCGGGCTTCCCCGGCGGGCCCGCCGGGCCCGGGCAGCCCGGTGGGGCCGGGTACCCGGGGCAGCCGGGCGGGTCGCGGTCGCTGTACACCAACGGGCTGGCGATCGCCTCCCTGGTGACGGGGCTGATCTGCTGCGTCGGCTTCATCGCGATCGGCCTGGGCATCGGCGCGCTGAACCAGATCAAGCGGACCGGCGAGCGCGGCAAGGGCCTGGCGATCACCGGCATCGTGGCGGGCTGCGCCTGGCTGGTGGTCGGCGCGCTGGTCCTCGCCTTCGGCGACCCCGGCGGGGACGACGACCCGTGGGAGAGCGGCGGGACGACCACGAGCACCCCGCACAGCTCCTCGAAGTCCGCGGGCAGCGAGCCGCTGAACTCCCCGTTCCTGCTGACCACCGGTCAGTGCTTCGACGAGAGCGCCCCGCAGGTGCCGAAGGTGGTGGCCTGCTCCGGCCCGCACCGCGGCGAGGTCTTCTGGGCCGGGGCCAGCATTACCACCCAGGGCGAGTACCCGGGCAGCTCCCGGATGCGGACGGAGACCGAGAAGCTCTGCATGGAGCACCTGGACGGCTACGTGCTGGACACCTGGTCGATCCCGGACAACGTCCAGTACCGGTACTACTACCCGGACCCGGTGGCCTGGAAGCGGCCCGGCGGCCGCCGCGTGGTCTGCTTCCTCGCCAACGCGGACAAGACCCCCCTCGCCCGCACCTTCCGCACCGACCTGGGGAAGCTGACAGCCGATCAGCGGCAGGTCCTCGACGCCGTCAACCCGTTCGACCGCGCGCTGAACGAGGCCCCGGACGAGGACGTCGAGGTCGAGGACGACCCGGCGGCGTTCCGGGCCTGGGCCCGCACCATGGACACCGCCTCGACCGAGCTGGTGGACCGGCTGAAGAGCCGGACCTGGACCCCGGCCCAGCAGCCCGCCGTGGACAAGCTGGTGGCCGAGCTCGGCACCGCCCGCGGGCACTTCCGGACCGCGGCCTCCGCCATCGACGACAAGACGCTCGCCCGCGAGCTGGAGGCGGCCTACGACCACGTCGGCATGGACCAGATCGTCGAACTCCGGCGCGGCGCCGGCCTGGCCACCCTGGACGAGGAGCCCGGCAAGCACGCGGCGGGCCGGACGGTCTGACCGGCCGGCCGCCGACCACCGGGGGCGGTTCGTCCTCGTACGGACCGCCCCGGTTATGGTCGTGCAGCCGACGAAGCACTCCTCCACCGGGGCGGGAACCATGACGTCCGACCAGCCGCAGCACCCCGCGGACACCGAATCCGCCCTGCCGGCCTACCCGCGGCCCTCGCCCGCGCCCGGCGACGAGGGCCCGGCCCTCCTCGGGCCGCCCCGGTCGGCGTCGGCGGAGACCGACGGGCCGGCCGTCGCCGCGATGGTGCTGGGCCTGCTCTGCTGCCTCGGCCCGGTCGGCATCGTCCTGGGCACCGTCGCGCTGGCGCGGATCGCCCGCACGGGGCGGCGCGGCAAGGGCATGGCGATCACCGGCATCGTGGCCGGCACCCTCTGGTCGGTGGCGGTGGTGGCCGGCGCGCTGCTCTCACCGGTCGACGACCCGCCACCGCGCCCGACCGGCCCGGCCCCGACCGGCCCGTCCCAGGCAGTGCCGGCCCCGACCGGCCCGGCCCCCGTGGCGGTCCGTCACCCGTGACCGCCCCCGGGAGGGGTCAGTCGCGCCCGGCCGCCCACCGCGCGGCGTGCCGGACCAGCCGGGCGGGCAGTGCGGGCGCGCCCGTCCAGTGCAGGTGCAGGTACGAGGCGTGCACCGAGCCGTGCAGGTGGCCCTCGGTGTGCGGCCCGGCGGGGGTGCGCCAGCCCCAGGCGGGGGAGGGCCCGGCCGCCGGGTCGGTGGCGGTGCGGTGGAACTCGTGGCCGCGCACCCGGGAGCCGGCCGCGGCGAGCGGCGAGTCGGCGAGCGCCACCGCCTCCCGGTAGCCGAGGGTCAGCCGGGGCGTCATCCGGGCCGCGGTGTCCAGCACGCCGCACATCGGCAGGCCGTCCAACTCCCGCCCCAGATACAGCAGTCCGGCGCACTCGCCGACCACCGGCGCCCCGCTCGCGGCCAGCTCGGCGACCGCCGTCCGCAGCGCCGCGTTGGCGCTCAGCTCGGAGACGTACACCTCGGGGAAGCCGCCGCCGATCACCAACGCCGCCGTCCGCTCGGGCAGTCGCTCGTCGTGCAGCGGGTCGAAGGGCACCACCTCGGCCCCGGCGGCGGCCAGCAGTTCGGCGTTCTCCGCGTACGAGAAGGAGAACGCCGCGCCGCCCGCCAGCGCGACCCGGGGCCGGGGCCCGTCGAGTGGCTCGACCTCCGCCGTCGCGTCCCAGGCGTCCGCCGTCAGCGGCGGCGCGGTCCGGGCCAGCGCCAGCACCGCGTCCAGGTCCACGGAGGCGGCGACCAGTTCGCCCATCTCGCGCACCGCCCGCACCGCCTCGGCGGAGCGCTCCACGGCCGGGACCAGGCCCAGGTGCCGGGACGGCGTGTCGACCGCCCCGGCCCGGCGCACCGCGCCCAGCACCGGCACGCCCGAGCCCTCCTCCAGGGCCTCCCGGAGCAGCGTCTCGTGCCGGTCCGAGGCGACCTTGTTCAGGATCACCCCGGCCAGCCGGACCTCCGGGTCCCAGGACGCGAAGCCGTGCACCAGCGCCGCCACCGACCGGGACTGCGAGGAGGCGTCGACCACCAGCACCACCGGCGCCCGCAGCAGCTTCGCCACCTGCGCCGTGGACGCCAACTCGCCCCGCCCGGCGGCCCCGTCGTACAGGCCCATCACGCCCTCGACCACCGCGACGTCCGCCCCGGCCGCGCCGTGCGCGAACAGCGGGGCGATCCGCTCGGGGCCGCTCATCCAGGCGTCCAGGTTGCGGCCCGGCCGCCCGGCGGCCAGCGCGTGGTAGCCGGGGTCGATGTAGTCGGGGCCGACCTTGTGCGGGGAGACCTTCAGCCCGCGCGCGGCCAGCGCCGCGATCAGGCCGGTGGCCACCGTGGTCTTGCCCGCCCCGGAGGACGGCGCGGCCACCACCAGGCGGGGAATCACTGTGCTCAACTCGCTACCACTCGATACCGCGCTGGCCCTTGCGGCCCGCGTCCATCGGATGCTTCACCTTGGTCATCTCGGTGACCAGGTCGGCCAGTTCGGTCAACGGCTCGGGCGCGTACCGGCCCGTCACCACCACGTGCTGGCTGCCCGGGCGGTCCCGCAGCACCTCGACCACCTCCGCCACGTCGATCCACCCCCAGTGCAGCGGGTAGGTGAACTCGTCCAGCACGTAGAACCGGTACGTCTCGGCGGCGAGGTCGCGCTTGACCTGCTCCCAGCCCTCCCGGGCCGCCTCCTCCGAGGACTCGATGTCGCGCTGCACCCAGGACCAGCCCGAACCCATCTTGTGCCAGGCCACCGTGCCGCCCTGCCCGGACTCGCCGAGCACCCGCAGCGCGTTCTCCTCGCCGACCTTCCACTTCGCCGACTTGACGAACTGGAACACCCCGATCGGCCAGCCCTGGTTCCAGGCCCGCAGCGCCATCCCGAACGCCGCCGTCGACTTCCCCTTGCCCGGCCCGGTGTGCACCGCCGTGATCGGCTGCGTCCGGCGCTGACGCGTCGTCAGGCCGTCGTCCGGGACGTTCTCCGCCACTCCCTTGGGCATACCGCTCACGCCGCCTTTCGCGTCGTCGTCATGCCGGTGCGCGTTTCGCGCACCAGCGAGGCCACACCCTCGGCCCGCAGCTCGTCCAGGCTCACCGCGTCGCCGTTCAGGTGCGCCGCCAACTCCCTTGCCAGACCCAGTCGGACGGGACCGGACTCGCAGTCCAGCACCACCGCGGCCACCCCCTGCGCGGCCAGCAGCCCGGCCGCCCGGCGCGACCGGGCCAGCGCGTCCTTGCCGCCGGTGGCCCGGCCGTCGGTCACCACCACCAGCAGCGGACGCCGGTCCGGGTCGCGCAGCCGCTCCACCCGCAGCACCTCGTGCGCCCGCAGCAGGCCCGCCTCCAGCGGGGTCCGCCCGCCGGTCGGCAACTGCTCCAGCCGGGCCGCGCCCACCTCCACCGAGGAGGTCGGCGGCAGCGCCAGCTCGGCGCCCGCGCCCCGGAAGGTCACCATGCCGATCTTGTCGCGGCGCTGGTAGGCGTCCATCAGCAGCGACAGCACCGCGCCCTTGACCGCCGTCATCCGCTGCCGGGCCGCCATCGAGCCCGAGGCGTCCACCACGAACAGCACCAGGTTCGACTCCCGGCCCCGGCGCACCTGCTCCCGCAGGTCGTCCCGGGTCAGCACCAGCGCCCGCCCGTCCCGGCCGCGCGCCACCTGGTGCGGGGCCGCCGCGCGCAGCGTCGCGCTCAGGTGCAGCCGGGCCAGCCGGCCCTGCGGACGGCGCGCCCGGATGGTGTGTCCGGCGTCCGTCTCGGCGGGGGAGCGGCGGCCCTGCGCGCCCCGGCCCGTCCCGTCCACCTTGAACAGCCGTGTCCGGTAGGGCTTTTCGGACGCCACGGGGGCCGACTCCCGCCCGCCGCCCGGCCGTTGCTGCGGCGGCGCGGCCGGCGCGTCGGCCGGTGCGTCGGCGGGTGTGTCCGAATCCTCGGGCGCGGCCTGCCCGTTCGGGCCGGACGGGTCGGTCGGCTCCGGCGCGCCGCCGCCGTCCGGGCCACCGCCGCCGTCGCCCGGGCCGTCGCCCTCCGGCCCGCCCTCCGGGTCGTCCCCGTCCTCCGGGGCGTGCTCGGCCAGCGTCCGGTCCAGCTGCTCCTCGTCCAGGCCCGGCGCGTCGAACGGGTTGCGGCGGCGCCGGTGCGGCAGCGCCAGTCGGGCGGCCGTGCGGACGTCCTCCTCCAGCACCTCGATGCGCCCCGCCCAGGCGGCCAGCGCCACCGCGGTCCGGGCCATCACGATGTCCGCGCGCAGGCCGTCCACCTCGAACGCCGCGCAGACCGCGGTGATCTGCCGCAGTGCCAGGTCCGACAGCTCGACCTCCGGCAGCAACTCCCGGGCGGCGGTGATCCGTTCGGCCAGCTCCCGCTCCCGCCCGTCCCAGCGCGCCGCGAACCCGGCCGGGTCGGCGTCGTACGCCAGGCGGCGGCGCACCACCTCGGCGCGCTCGTCCGCGTCCCGGGTCGCCGCGATCTCCACTGTCAGGCCGAACCGGTCCAGCAGCTGCGGCCGCAGCTCGCCCTCCTCCGGGTTCATCGTCCCGACCAGCAGGAACCGGGCCGCGTGCCGCACCGACACGCCCTCGCGCTCCACGTACGAGCGCCCCATCGCCGCCGCGTCCAGCAGCAGGTCCACCAGGTGGTCCTGCAGCAGGTTCACCTCGTCGATGTACAGCACGCCGCGGTGCGCCTTCGCCAGCAGGCCCGGCTCGTACGCCTTCACGCCCTCGGCGAGCGCCCGCTCCAGGTCCAGCGAGCCGACCACCCGGTCCTCGGACACGCCGACCGGCAACTCCACCAGGAACGCCGGGCGTTCGTCCGCCGCCGCCCCCGCGTGCGGCCCGTCCGGGCACTGCCCGTCCGGCGCCGCCGGGTCGCAGGCGAACCGGCAGCCCGCCACCGCCGCGATCGACGGCAGCAGCCCGGCCAGCGCCCGCACCATCGTCGACTTCGCGGTCCCCTTCTCCCCGCGCACCAGCACCCCGCCCACGGCCGGCGAGACCGCGTTCAGCAGCAGCCCCAGCCGCAGGTCCTCCATGCCCACGATCGCCGTGAACGGATAACGGGCCTCGGTCACTTGCTACTCCCCATCTCCAGCGGGGCCGGGGCCCCGGGCGGCACGAACGGCAGGCCCGCCGGTGCCCCGTTCTCGATCAGCTTCCACAGCGCGTCCGTGTCGGCGTGCTCCGCGACCAGGTCGCCCAGTGCGTCCAGGCGCTGCTCGCGGGCCGCGGCGAACGAGGTGTCCAGGGCCGGGACGAAGGCCCGCCCCGCCGCCCGGGCCGCCTCGGCCAGGAACCGGCGGCGGAACGCGTCGTTCTCCAGCACGCCGTGCCAGGTGGTGCCCCACACCGGGCCGACCCGGCAGCCGTCCAGCGCCCGCCCGTCGGTGTCCGCGACGAACACCTCGCCGCCCTCGACCGCCACCACGCCGTGGTGGATCTCGTACCCGGCCACCGGCTCGCCCAGCGCGGTGCCCGTCGGCCGGGCCAGCACCTTCTCCGCGCCGAACACCACCCGGGTCGGCAGCAGCCCCAGGCCGTCCACCGCGCCCGCCCTCGACTCCACCTCGTCGACGATCTCCCGGCCCAGCATCTGGTAGCCGCCGCACACCCCCAGCACCGGCAGCCCCGCCGCGACCCGCGCCGCCAGCGGCTCCGCCAGGCCCTGCGCGCGCAGCCAGGCCAGGTCCGCGACGGTGGCCCTGGTGCCCGGCAGCACCACCAGGTCGGCGTCCGCCAGCTCCTCCGGCCGGGTCGCCCAGCGCACCAGCACGCCCGGCTCCTGCGCCAGCGCGTCCACGTCCGTGAAGTTCGACAGCCGGGGGAAGCGCACCACCGCGACCCGCAGCACTTCCGCCCCCACCGGCCCGCCCGCCGCCGGGCGCGCCGCCACCGAGGCCAGGTCGAGCGAGTCCTCCGCGTCCAGCCACAGGCCCTGCAGCATCGGGAACGTCCCCAGCACCGGACGCCCCGTCAGCTGCCGCAGCATCTCCAGGCCCGGCGCCAGCAGCCGGGCGTCGCCGCGGAACTTGTTGACGAACCACCCGGCGATCAGCGACTGGTCGTCCGGCGACAGCAGCGCCAGCGTCCCGAACATCGAGGCGAACACGCCGCCCCGGTCGATGTCGCCGACCACCACCACCGGCAGCCGGGCCGCCGACGCCAGGCCCATGTTGGCGATGTCCCGGTCCCGCAGGTTGATCTCCGCCGGGGAGCCCGCGCCCTCGCACACCACCACGTCGTACCGCGACCGCAGGTCCGCCAGGCACTCCAACGACCGCTCCAGCAGCACCGGTTTGCGCTCCCGGTAGTCCAGCGCCCCGACTTCGGCGACCGCCCGGCCCAGCAGCACCACCTGGCTGCGCCCGTCCGCGCCCGGCTTCAGCAGCACCGGGTTCATCGCCGCCTCCGGCTCCACCCCCGCCGCCTGCGCCTGCATCGCCTGCGCCCGCCCGATCTCGGCCCCGTCGGCCGTCACGAACGAGTTCAGCGACATGTTCTGCGCCTTGAACGGGGCCACCCGCACCCCCTGCCGCAGCAGCCAGCGGCAGATCCCCGCCGTCACCACACTCTTCCCGGCGTCCGAGGTCGTACCGGCCACCAGCAACGCGCCGCTCACAGCGGGACTCCTTCGGGGAGCAGGGGAAATTCGGGGAGCAGGGGAGGAAGAGGACGGGGGACGGACCGCGCGGCGGCCGCGCTCACCCGCGCCGCCGTCCGGCCAGGACCGCCCGCCCGGCGAGCGTCGCCGCCAGGGCGAGGACGCCGACCCGGCGGGAGAGCCGGCAGGCGCGTTCGATGTCGGGGACGGCCACCGGCGGGAGCTCCGCGCCCAGCACCGGCCGGTGCTCGACCCGCTCGCCGTAGCGCAGCGTCCCGCCCAGCCGCACGCCCAGCGCGCCCGCGAACGCCGACTCGGCCTGGCCCGCGTTCGGGCTCGGGTGCGCGGAGCCGTCCCGCCGCCAGACCCGCCACGCCCGGGCGGGGGAGTCCGCGGCGGCCACCGTCAGCAGCGCCGTCAGCCGGGCCCCCGGCCAGCCCGCGACGTCGTCCAGCCGGGCCGAGGCCCAGCCGAACCGGCGGTACCGGGCCGACCGGTGCCCCACCATCGCGTCCAGGGTGTTCACCGCGCGGAACGCCAGCAGGCCCGGCGCGCCCGCCAGCGCGCCCCACACCAGGGCGTTCACCACCGCGTCGGCGGTGTTCTCGGCCACCGACTCCACCACCGCCCGGGCGACCTGCTGCTCGTCCAGCCCGGACGGGTCGCGCCCGCACAGGTGCGGCAGCCGCTCCCGGGCGGCCGTCAGGTCCCCGTCCGCGAGCGAGCGCCCGATGGTGCGGGCCTCCCGGGTCAGGGACGTCCCGCCGAGGACGGTGAACACGGCCGCCGCCGTCAGCCCGGCGCTCGCCGCCGGCGAACGCCGCACCGCGCGCGCGGCCAGCGCCGCCCCGCCCGCGACCGCCCCCACCGCCAGCGCCGTGTACGCCGCCCCGGCCCCGCGGTCGTCGCGCCACATCCGGCGCTCCAACCGGGACGCCGCGGCGCCGAACAGCGCGACGGGATGCCCGCGCCGGGGATCGCCGAACCGGGCGTCCGCGAGATGACCCGCGATCGCGCCCACCAGGTACGGGGCAGCCCGCATGGCGTCGTGTCCTCACTCAGGGTCCGCGCCCTGGATCGACGGAACGGCGGCCAGAGTCTCCTGACTTCCCCTCACCCCGCATGGGGCGAACGGTCACAGTGGCGGGACCGCGCCGGACTCGCACCGGCTTCCTCTGCTTGCCTCCGTTTGGCCCGAAGATCCCACCACGCCCCCTTCCGACCAGTCAACCGACCCCACAGAGCGTTTGGTCACACACCACCCCCCAAGCCCCCAGCTCAGCCCGGGTGCCCCGACCACGCCCCGCCGCCGGCCCCGCCGCAGGCGTTCGGGTCACCCGCCGCGCCGTCCCGATTCGCCGTCCGGGGCCGGGGCGGGTGCACTGGAGGGGGACAGACCGTCAGCACCCGGGAGACCGCCATGCGTTGGGGAACCGCCGCCGTCGTCGCAGCCGCCGCCGCAGGAACCGGGGTGGCGGCCTTCCTGGCGCTCGGCCGGAGAGTGTCGGAGCAGGTGGTCAGGTCGGGCGGCGGCGCCGCGTTCGTGCCGCCGCCCGCCGTGGTGCGGGCCCTGGGGCCGGGCCGGGTGGTGCTGACCGCGACGCCGGACACGGTGCGGCGCGGCCAGTACGCGCTGGAGTGGGACGGGGACGGCCACGCCGTGGTCGGCGAGGTGCTGGAGGAGCGCGGCGGCCTGGTCACCCGGCGGCTGGAGCGGGCCGAGCAGGGAACCCTCGCCGTCGGCACCGAGGTCCGGGTCACGCCCCGGGTCCTGCGCGGCGACCCGCGCACCGCGCTCGGCCTCGACCACACCGAGATCGCGGTGGCCGGCGACCTGGGCAACCTCCCGGCCTGGCGCACCGCCGGTGTCCGCGGCACCTGGGTGGTGCTGGTCCACGGCCCCGGCGCCGACCGCGAGCAGGCCCTGCCGGTGCTGCCGCTGCTGCACGCGCTGCGGCTGCCCACCCTGACCGTCAGCTACCGCGGCGACCGGGACACCGCCCCCTCCGCGGACGGCCTCGGCCACTTCGGCGAGACCGAGTGGCACGACGTCGACGCCGCCGTCCGGTACGCGCTCGCCCAGGGCGCCGGCAAGGTCGTGCTGTACGGCTGGTCGGTCGGCGCGACCATCGCCCTGCACACCGCGGCCCGCTCCACCTGGCGGGAGCGGATCGCCGGGCTGGTGCTGGACTCCCCGGTGCTCGACTGGAACGGCACCGTCCGCCGGGAGACCACCCGGGCCTGGTCCTCCCCGGCCCTCGGCGAACTGGGCGCGCTGGCCGCGCAGGGCCGCACCGGCGTCGACCTGGCCGACTTCGCCCGGATCGCCTCCGGCGCCGACCTGTCCTCGCCCGCCCTGCTGCTGCACAGCCCCGACGACCCGGTCGCCCCGTGGGCGGCCGCCCGGCGCCTCGCCGAGGAGCGCGACGACCTGGTGAGCCTGCACCCGGTGCCACAGGCCGAGCACGCCGCCCTCCGGAACGCCGACCCGGCGGGGTACGACGAGGCGCTGCGCCGTTTCCTGACCCCGCTGCTCTGAGCACCCCGCTCCGGGACGGGCGGCGGGCGGCGGACGGCCCACGACGGACGACGGACGACGGACGACGGACGACGGATGGCGGAGACGCGGGAACCGGAATCCGGACTGCCGCGTCTCCGTCCCCGAGCGATCGGGCGGGGGCCGCCGCCGAATCCCGCCATGAACATGACGTAAAGTGGAATGATTTGCCCCGGTTCGTCCGGGATTGCTCCTACGCTGTTCGAACGGTTCGGCCGACGGGCCGAGACAGGCCGCCGGTCGATGTGACAGAAGGCCCGTACAAGGGGAAGACTGCACGGCGTGACGTCTCGGAACCCGCGCGACCGTGATGCCCCGCACCCGCCGCCCCACCGCACCGGTGCGACGGTGACCCGTCTGCCCGGTACGGCCGTCGGCCGTGCCGAGGCTCCCCCGCCCCCCGCTGCCCGCCGCCGGGTCCCCGCCAAGCCGGGACGCGGCCGCGTGCCCGTGCCGGACGGCTTCCCGGCACCCGCCGAGCTGGCCCCGGCCGCCCGCCGGATGCTCGCCGACGCCGTCCGGGTCGCCCGCTGGGCCGGCGAGCTGACCGAGGTCGACAAGCGCGGCGAACTCCTCCCCGAGGACGCCCGCGCCGCCGGCCGGGCCCTCGCGATGACCGTCGGGGCCGCCGCCAACGCCTGGGGCCAGGCCCTGCTGGTCGGCCTGGTCGAGCTCCGCGACGGCGGCGCCGGCCCCGGCTGGCGCCTGCACGCCTGGGAGCGCGACGACGAGGCCGTGGTCCGCGGCTGGTCCGCGCTGTTCGACGCCTGGACGCTGCTCGCCCCCGTCCCGCCCGCCGCGCTGCGCGGCGTCTTCGCCCAGCTGGCCGGCCAGGCCGTCGACCAGGCGCCCCAGCTGCTGTCCTTCCTGCACCTGGTGGACGGGCCGGTCGCCGACAGCGAACTGCTCGAACTGCTCCGCCGCGGCCTCGACGAGCGCCGGCTCGGCCCGAGCAGCGGAACGATTCCGCTCTCCCCGGTGCCGCACGCCGCCTCCGCGGTCTCCGCGGTCCGCGGCACCTGCCGCGAACCGCAGATCGACACCCCGCACTCGCCCGCCGACGTCGCCGCCGTCCTGGACTGGATGCTCGACGGCCTGGCCGCCGTCGGCGCGCTCGCCCGCCGGGACGAGGCCGCCGAGCTCTCGCCGCTCGGCCACTGGGCGGTCCGGGCCAAGCTGGAGGAGATCTGCACCGTCGCGCAGACCGCCGCCGGCCACATCGAGCAGAGCGCCGTCGAACTGCTCGGCGCCTGCGCCGACTACAGCCCCGGACCGGCCCGCGCCGAGTTCCGGGCCTGGGTCGCCGCCCGCCCCGCCGACCGCGCGGTGGCCGAACTCCTCGAAGCCGCCCGCGGCGAGGACGCCCTGGTCCGCGGCCTCGCCTTCGAGGCGCTCCGGGTGGTGGCCGGCTCCACCGCCGAGCAGGGCGTCCGAGCCGCCGTCGAGGAGGCCGTCCTGCGGCCCTACGCGCTGCTCTGGCTGGCCGAACAGCTGGACGAGGGGGGCGCGTCCCCGGCCGACGTGCTGGGGGCGGAGGACGCCGCCTGGCTCTGGGTCGACACCGCCGCCGCCGTCCTCGACCACGGCGAGACCAACCTGCTGGTCGGCCACGTCGAGGGCGCGTCCGCGGGCGAGCCCGTCCGCCTGTTCAACCGGGCCCGCCAGTCCGGCCACCCGCGCGCCGCCAGCGTGCTGACCGCCGTGGCCTCGGTCCACCCGGACCCGGCCGTCGCCCGCGCCGCCCGCCGCAGCGCCTTCTCCGTCCACACCGGCGGCGCGTAAGCCCCGTCACGGGCGCGGGGAACTGCGGGAGACGGAAGCGAGACGGAAGAACCGCACAGCAGGAAGCCGCCCGCCCGGAGAATCTCCGGGCGGGCGGCTTCCTGCTGTGCGGGTCCGGGGCTCAGCCCCGGTTCTCGGCGCGGCGGGCGCGGACCACGCCCACCTTCTCGCCGACCTTGCGGCGGATCACCAGCAGCGGCGCCATCGCGGCCAGCGCGATCTGGGCGACCGCGCCGACGTGCATCAGGGTGTCGCCGCCGGGCAGGCCCGCGGCCCAGGAGGCCAGGCAGCCGATGGAGACGACGATCCAGGCCAGGGTGGCGGTGGCCAGCAGGCCCTGCGGCTTCGGGTACTCGATCCGGCTGACCATCAGGTAGGCCACGCCGAAGATCATCAGCAGGCCCGGGACGAACGGCGGGTCGAGCAGCACGATGGCGATCACCGTCATCGCGCCCATCGGGCAGGGCATGCCCTGGAAGATCCCCGGCCGCATCTTCACGGCGGAGAAGCGGGCCAGCCGCAGCACCACCGCGAGCAGCACGGTCAGCGCGATCAGCGCGGACAGCCGCTGGTCGGAGCCGGGGGAGACGATGCCCCAGACCGCGACGAAGTAGGCCGGCGCGATGCCGAAGCTGATCAGGTCGGCGAGGTTGTCGAGCTCGGCGCCGAGCGCGGAGGAGCGCAGCTTGCGCGCCACCAGGCCGTCGAAGAGGTCGCACATCGCGCCGATCAGCAGCAGCGTCACCGCGGTGGCGGCGCTGTGCTTGACCGGGGCGCTGGACTCGCCGGTCAGGTGCGGCATCAGGATTCCGGTGGTGATCGAGTAGATCGCCAGGAAGCCGCAGACGGCGTTGCCGAGGGTCAGGAAGTCGGCGGTGGACAGGTGCTGGGGGGAGCGGGGGGCCCGCAGTTCGCGGTCCCGCGCCCAGCGGCGGCGGCGGAGGTCGGTCTCCTCCTCGTCGCCGAGGGAGACGAGGGTCTCAGGATCAGTCACGGTCAAGGCGAGTCACCCCGGCGGTGGTCTTCTGGCCGACCGTGACGCCGACCTCGACGCCCGCCGGCAGGTAGGTGTCGACGCGGGAGCCGAAGCGGATCAGGCCGACCCGCTCGCCCTGCTCGACCTTGGTGCCGGCGTCCATGTAGGGGACGATGCGGCGGGCCACAGCACCCGCGATCTGCACCATCTCGATGTCGCCGAGCTCGGTGTCGAAGTGCCACACGACACGCTCGTTGCGGTCGCTGTCCTTGTTGAACGCCGGGACGTACCCACCGGCGATGTGCTCCACGGACGTCACCGTGCCGGCCAGCGGCGCGCGGTTGACGTGGACGTTGAGCGGGCTCATGAACACGGCGACGCGAGTCCGGCCGTCCGGCCACTCGTCGATGGACTGGACCACGCCGTCGGCGGGGGAGATGACCCGGCCGGGGCCGATCTCACGCTCGGGGTCGCGGAAGAACCACAGCATGCCCGCGCTGAGCGCGCAGGCCGGTACGGCAGCCAAGGCCCACTTGCCGGAACGCCGGGTGAGGGCGGTCGTCACGGCGGCGGTGGCCAGCGTGGGCACGAACCACGGGGTGGCGCCGCGCGCGATCGTGACGCGAGGACGCCTCCCTTCGGGTCCGGGACCCTGGGCGGAGGTGAGAGGGGACGGGCTGATGGGCATCGAAGACCTTTTGGTCGCGGGCCCCGCGCGGGGACACTGAATGGCCCCTGGACGGGGGCCACCGCGGGGATCGAGTTGTCTGGGACGGCTGCTGTCCCGGTGGATGCTATCGGGACCTGCCGGTATCTGGGCAAGCCGCCTGCTAGTCGAACTACGCCTGCCTGCCGAGTCGTACACCTGCTATGTGTACGACCGTAACCGGAGGGGGGTCGGTTCCCCAAGGACTCCCGGGTCACGGGTGATTCACGTCTCAGCGACACGCCAGTCACGGCGGGTGCACGGAGGCGACCGACCGGCGCGCGTCCGGGGAAACGCGCTGGTCGGCCGCCTCGTGCGCCGCGTCCGCCGAGGGTCGGCCGACCAAGCCGGGGACGGGCGCGGCGGGGCGGCCGGACACGGGACCGCACGCCCGCGGTCCGGCCTGGGGAGGGAACGTCCTGAGGGCCTCAGTCGGCGAGCTTGTACTCCTCCAGCAGCCGGCGGCCCACGATCATCTTCTGAATCTCCGCCGTACCTTCACCGATCAGCAGCATCGGGGCCTCCCGGTACAGCCGCTCGATCTCGTACTCCTTGGAGAAGCCGTAGCCGCCGTGGATCCGGAAGGAGTCCTCGACGACCTCCTTGCAGTACTCGGAGGCCAGGTACTTGGCCATGCCGGCCTCCAGGTCGTTGCGCTGCCCGCTGTCCTTCTTGCGGGCGGCCATCACCATCATCTGGTGCGCGGCCTCGACCTTGGTGGCCATCTCGGCCAGCTTGAACTGGATCGCCTGGTGCTCGGAGATCTTCTTGCCGAAGGTGACCCGCTGCTGGGCGTAGGCGATGCCCAGCTCGAAGGCGCGGCGGGCGACGCCGCAGCCGCGGGCGGCGACGTTGACCCGGCCGACCTCGACGCCGTCCATCATCTGGTAGAAGCCCTTGCCGGGGACGCCGCCGAGGATCCGGTCCGCCGGGACGCGGACGTCCTGCAGCACCAGCTCGGTGGTGTCGACGCCCTTGTAGCCCATCTTCTCGATCTTGCCGGGCACGGTGAGGCCGGGAACGGTCTCGTTCGGCCCGAAGCCCGGGGTCTTCTCGATCAGGAAGGTGGTCATGTTCTTGTACGGGGTGCTGCCGCCCTCGTCGGTCTTGCAGAGCACCGCGACGACGCTGGAGGTGCCGCCGTTGGTCAGCCACATCTTCTGGCCGTTCAGGACGTAGAACTCCCCGTCCTTGACGCCCTTGGTGGAGATCGCCGACACATCGGAGCCGAGGCCCGGCTCGGACATCGAGAAGGCGCCGCGCAGCTCGCCGGCCGCCATCTTCGGCAGGAAGTAGTCCTTCTGCTCCTGGGTGCCGTGCGCGTTGATCATGTGCGCCACGATGAAGTGGGTGTTGACGATGCCGGAGACCGACATCCAGCCGCGGGCGATCTCCTCCACCACCAGGGCGTAGGTGAGCAGCGACTCGCCGAGGCCGCCGAACTCCTCGGGGATGGTCAGGCCGAACAGGCCGAGCTGCTTCATGCCCTCGACGATGGCGGTCGGGTACTCGTCCCGGTGCTCCAGCTCGGTGGCGACCGGGATGATCTCCTTGTCGACGAACTCCCGCACGGTGGCGAGGATGTCCCGCTGGATCTCGGTGAGGCCGTCGGTCTGTGCGAGGCGTCCCATCGTGCGGCTCCGTAACTGGGGGAGAAGAAGGGGTGAGGGTTGGGGGGCTCCGCGGCGCGTGGCTGCCGCGGAGCCCCCGGGAACCGGGTAGGGGCTGGGCCGATGACGGCGGCCCGCCCGTCCGGGGTCTGGGGGAGGGGTCAGGCCAGCGGCTCGGGGCGGCCGGGCTGGTCGCCGCCGCGCTCCTTCAGGTACTGCTCGGTCGGCACCATCACCTTGCGGCGGAAGACGCAGACCACGGTGCCGTCCTGCTTGTAGCCCTTGGTCTCGACGTACACGATGCCGCGGTCCGGCTTCGAGGTCATGTTCTTGTCGAGGACCGTGGTCTCGCCGTAGAGGGTGTCGCCGTGGAAGGTCGGCGCGATGTGGCGCAGCGACTCGATCTCCAGGTTGGCGAGCGCCTTGCCGGAGACGTCCTCGACGCTCATGCCCAGCAGCAGCGAGTAGACGTAGTTGCCGACCACGACGTTCCGGCCCTGCACGGTGGTGGTCGCGTAGTTGGCGTCCAGGTGCAACGGGTGGTGGTTCATGGTGAGCAGGCAGAACAGGTGGTCGTCGTACTCGGTGACGGTCTTCCCGGGCCAGTGCTTGTAGACCGCGCCGACCTCGAACTCCTCGTAGGTGCGTCCGAACTGCATCGCGTCACGCCCCCGGGATCTCGAACTTGGTGGTGCGCTCCAGGCCGGCGGCCCGGCCCTTGCCCGCGATGACCAGGGCCATCTTGCGGCTGGCCTCGTCGATCATCTCGTCGCCGAGCATCGCCGAGCCCTTGGCGCCGCCGGCCTCCGAGGTGCACCAGTCGTAGGCGTCCAGGATCAGCTCGGCGTGGTCGTAGTCCTCCTGCGAGGGCGAGTAGATCTCGTTCGCCGCGCCGACCTGGTCCGGGTGCAGCACCCACTTGCCGTCGAAGCCGAGGGCGGCGGAGCGGCGGGCCACCTCGCGGTAGCCCTCCTGGTTGCGGATCTGCAGGTAGGGGCCGTCGATGGCCTGCAGGTCGTTGGCGCGGGCGGCCATCAGGATGCGCATCAGGATGTAGTGGTAGGCGTCGGCGCCGTAGCCGGGCGGCTGCTCGCCGACCACCAGGGACTTCATGTTGATGGAGGCCATGAAGTCGGCCGGGCCGAAGATGATGGTCTCCAGCCGGGGCGAGGCGGCGGCGATCGCGTCGACGTTGATCAGGCCCTTGGCGTTCTCGATCTGCGCCTCGATGCCGATCTTGCCGACCTCCAGGCCGACGGTCTTCTCGATCTGGGTGAGCAGCAGGTCGAGCGCGATCACCTGCTGGGCGTCCTGGACCTTGGGCAGCATGATGCAGTCCAGGTTCTGGCCGGCGCCCTCGACGACGGTGATGACGTCGCGGTAGGTCCAGTGGGTGGTCCAGTCGTTGACCCGGACCACCCGGGTCTTGCCGCCCCAGTCGCCGTTGTTGAGGGCGTCCACGATGTGGTGGCGGGCGCTCTCCTTGACCAGCGGGGCGCAGGCGTCCTCCAGGTCGAGGAAGACCTGGTCGGCGGGCAGGCCCTGGGCCTTCTCCAGGAAGCGCGGGTTGCTGCCGGGCACGGCCAGGCAGGAACGGCGCGGACGGAGGCGGTTCACGGTCATGAGGTGGGGTGTTCCTTCCGGGGTCAGCTGGTCGCGGCGGTGGTCGCGGCCCACGGCTGGAGCCTGTTGGCCAGCCGGATCTCGTCCACGATCCGGCCGATGATGGTCGTGATGCCGAAGTCCTTGGGGGTGAACACGGCGGCGACTCCGCCGGCCCTGAGCACCTCGGCGTCCGCGGCGGGGATGATGCCTCCGACGATCACTGGCACATCCTCCACCCCCGCCCGGCGCAGACGCTGTATGACGTCGGGCACAAGTTCCGGGTGCGCCCCGGAGAGGATGGACAGGCCGACGCAGTGCACGTCCTCGGCGACGGCCGCGGAGACGATCTGCTCGGGCGTCAGCCGGATGCCCTGGTAGACCACCTCGAAGCCGGCGTCGCGGGCCCGGACGGCGATCTGCTCGGCCCCGTTGGAGTGCCCGTCCAGGCCGGGCTTGCCGACCAGCAGGCGGAGCTTGCCGGCGCCGAGTTCGGCGGCGGTGGCGGCGACGGCCTCCCGGACGGCGGCGAGTTCGCCGCCCGGCTCGGCCGCGACCGCGACCGGGGCGCCGCCCACGCCGGTGGGGGCCCGGTACTCGCCGAACACCTCGCGCAGCGCGAACGACCACTCGCCGGTGGTGGCGCCGGCCCGGGCGCAGGCCAGGGTGGCCTCCATCAGGTTCTGCTCGGTGGCGGCCACCTCCTTCAGGCGGGTCAGCGCGACCTGCACGGCGGCCTCGTCCCGGGCGGAGCGCCAGGACTCCAGGTGGGCCAGCACCGAGCGCTCGGAGGCCGGGTCGACCACCATGATGGCGGCGTCCAGGTCCGCGGTGAGCGGGTTCTCCTCGGTGGTGTCGAAGCAGTTGACGCCGATGATCCGGTCCTCGCCGGCCTCGATCCGGGCCCGCCGCTCGGCGTGCGAGGCGACCAGGTTGGACTTCAGGTAGCCGGACTCGACGGCCGGGATCACCCCGCCCATCCCGAGCACCTTGGCGATCTCCGCCTCGGCGCCGGCCAGCAGCTCCGCCGTCTTGGCCTCGACCACGTGCGAGCCGTTGAACAGGTCGCCGTACTCCAGCAGGTCCGACTCGTACGCCAGCACCTGCTGGATGCGCAGCGACCACTGCTGGTCCCAGGGCCGGGGCAGGCCCAACGCCTCGTTCCAGGCCGGGAGTTGGACGGCCCGCGCGCGGGCGTCCTTGGACAGCGTGACGGCCAGCATCTCCAGCACGATGCGCTGGACGTTGTTCTCCGGCTGGGCCTCGGTCAGGCCGAGCGAGTTGACCTGCACGCCGTAGCGGAACCGACGCTGCTTGGCGTCCTCGATGCCGTAGCGCTCCCGGGTGACCTTCTCCCACAGCCGGTTGAAGGCCCGCATCTTGCACATCTCCTCGACGAAGCGGACGCCCGCGTTGACGAAGAAGGAGATCCGGCCGACCACCTCGCCCATCCGCTCCGCCGGGACCTGCCCGGAGTCGCGGACGGCGTCGAGGACGGCGATCGCGGTGCACATCGAGTAGGCGATCTCCTGGACGGGCGTCGCCCCGGCCTCCTGCAGGTGGTAGCTGCAGATGTTGATCGGGTTCCACTTCGGGATGTGCGCGACGGTGTAGGCGATCATGTCGGTGATCAGCCGCACCGAGGGGCCGGGCGGGAAGACGTGCGTCCCGCGCGACAGGTACTCCTTGACGATGTCGTTCTGGGTGGTGCCGGTGAGCTTCGCGATGTCCGCGCCCTGCTCCTCGGCGACCACCTGGTACAGCGCCAGTAGCCACATGGCGGTGGCGTTGATGGTCATCGAGGTGTTGGTGCGCTCCAGCGGGATGCCGTCGAACAGGGTCCGCATGTCGCCCAGGTGCCCGACCGGCACGCCGACCCGGCCGACCTCGCCGCGGGCGAGGACGTGGTCGGAGTCGTAGCCGGTCTGGGTCGGCAGGTCGAACGCCACCGACAGGCCGGTCTGGCCCTTCGCCAGGTTCCGCCGGTAGAGCGCGTTGGAGTCGCTCGCGGTGGAGTGCCCGGCGTAGGTGCGCATCAGCCAGGGGCGGTCGCGTTCCTGAGCGCCCATCAGATGTCCCGGAAGGCGTTGATCTTGGTGAGGTGCTGCTCGCGCAGCTCGTGGTCGCGCACGCCCAGGCCCTCCTGCGGGGCGAGGCAGAGCACGCCGACCTTGCCCTGGTGCTTGTTGTGGTGCACGTCCAGGGCGGCCTGGCCGGTCTCCTCCAGCGAGTAGACCTTCGACAGGGTCGGGTGGATCTTGCCCTTGGCGACCAGCCGGTTGGCCTCGAACGCCTCGCGGTAGTTGGCGAAGTGCGAGCCGACGATGCGCTTCAGCGACATCCACAGGTAGCGGTTGTCGTACTGGTGCATGTAGCCCGAGGTGGAGGCGCAGGTGACGATGGTGCCGCCCTTGCGGGTGACGTAGACGGACGCGCCGAAGGTCTCCCGGCCCGGGTGCTCGAAGACGATGTCCACGTCCTCGCCGCCGGTGAACTCGCGGATCTTCGCGCCCAGGCGCTTCCACTCGCGCGGGTCCTGGTTGTTCTCGTCCTTCCAGAACCTGTAGCCCTCGGCGGAGCGGTCGATGATCGCCTCGGCGCCCATCGCCCGGCAGATGTCCGCCTTCTGCGGGCTGGAGACCACGCAGATCGGGGTGGCGCCGCCGGCCAGCGCGTACTGGGTGGCGTACGAGCCGAGGCCGCCGCTGGCGCCCCAGATCAGCACGTTGTCGCCCTGCTTCATGCCGGCGCCGTTGCGGGAGACCAGCTGCCGGTAGGCGGTGGAGTTGACCAGGCCCGGGGAGGCGGCCTCCTCCCAGGTCAGGTGCTTGGGCTTGGGCAGCAGCTGGTTGGTCTTCACCAGGGCGATCTGGGCCAGGCCGCCGAAGTTGGTCTCGAAGCCCCAGATCCGCTGCTCCGGGTCCATCATCGTGTCGTTGTGGCCGTCCGGGGACTCCAGCTCGACCGACAGGCAGTGCGCGACGACCTCGTCGCCGGGCTTCCAGGCGTTGACCCCGGCGCCGGTGCGCAGCACCACGCCCGCCAGGTCGGAGCCGAGCACGTGGTACGGCAGGTCGTGACGGTTCGTCAGCGGCGACAGGCGCCCGTAGCGCTCCAGGAAGCCGAAGGTGGAGACCGGCTCGAAGATCGAGCTCCACACGGTGTTGTAGTTGACCGAGCTGGCCATCACGGCCACCAGGGCCTCGCCCGGGCCGAGTTCGGGCAGCGGCACGTCGTCCAGGTGGAGCGACTTGCGCGGGTCCTTGTCGCGGCTGGCGAGGCCCGCGAACATCTGCTCCTCGTCCTTGTGGAGCGTCACGGCCCGGTAGGACTCGGGCAGCGCGAGGGCGGCGTAGTCCGCGGACGTGGCGTCACCGCTGAGGATCGCGTCGAGAATTTCCTGCATGGCTGCCTCCGAAGGCGTACCTGTGCGAGGGACACAGGGCGTCTGGGGGAGCCGGGAGCGGACACCGGCTTCGCTGAGGGTCTGGTGGGGTGCTGCGGTGCGACGGAAGGGTGGGTCGTCGCGTCGGGTTACTGCTGGTCTCGTCCCCTCGGTAGGGGACGCCGGAAGGCGGCGCGCCGAGGTGGGGAGCCGCGGCGCCGCAGCCGGTGGGAACAAGGTAGTGGCACCCTGTGCCACTCGTAAAGACACGCGGTGCCAAGTCGTGGCGTGAGCCAGGACACGCGGTGCCGGCCACCACCGGGAACGCCCGAAGGCCCGTTCCCGAAACCGGGAACGGGCCTTCGATTCTGCTTGTCACCTGCGGAAACTTCCTGGATTACCCGGGGTTTGCGCCCGCCAGGGCCGTGCGGATGGCATCCACCACCACCTCCAGCGGTGCGTCCGTCCGGGCGACTGTGATCAGCACCTCACCCCCCGGACTGGCACTCAGTGCGCTCACGGCCCGCGGGTCCGTCGAGTGCGCTCCGTCACCATTGGCACCGGGTGCCAGCGTGGTGCCGCGGCGGCGCGCCCCGCTCGGCGGGGTCGGCCAGAACGTCCCCCGGATCAGTTCGAAGGAGTGGTCGAGCTGTGCCTCCACGTCCCCGTGGCCGCCCGCCCGCAGCCAGCGCCGCAGCACGTGGTTGTGCGCCGCGACCACCGCCGCCGCCGACACCTCGGCCAGCATCGAGTCGTCGTCCCCGCCGCGCAGCCAGCCCGGCGGGGTCTGCTCGGCCGCGTCGAACCGGCCCAGCAGGTAGCGGGTGAACAGCCGCTCGTACCGGGACACCACCGCGATCTCCCGCTCGCGCAGCGCCGGCACCTGCCGGATCAGCTGGTAGCGGGCCACCGACATCTCCGGTGTGGAGGCGTACATCCGCAGCACCTCCTTGATGCCGCGGCACACCACGTCCAGCGGGTGCTCCTCGGCGTCGGCACTGGCCAGCAGGTCCGCCACCCGCACCAGGGTGTCGTCGTGGTCCGGGAAGATCGCCTCCTCCTTCGACCGGAAGTACCGGAAGAAGGTGCGCCGGGCGACCCCGGCCGCGGCGGCGATCTGATCGACCGTCGTCTCCTCGTACCCCTGGGTGGCGAACAGCTCCATCGCCGCCGCCGTGAGGTCCTGGCGCATCTGCAGCCGCTGCGCGGCGGCCCGGCGGCCGCCCGCCCCGGACTCCGCCCCCGGGCGCGAGGTGTCCGGCCCGGCGGCCGGCGGCTGCTGCTGGGGCGGAGAGGTCTGGCGATCCATGCCCGGAACGCTACACGCCCCCGGCCCGGCGCCCGCCGGCCCGGCCCGCCGCACCGGCGCCGCGGGCGGCACCACGGTCGGCCGCGGCCACCGCGAGGACACCGTCCCCGTCCCCCAGGGCGGTCGCGCCGCCGCCGGACCGCCCCCGGCGCCGGGGGACGGACCACCCCCCGGCGCGGGGACCGGACGGCCCGTCACCGCCGTGCGTGGTCACGGAAACCACGCCCCGTCTTGCGGCCCAGGCAGCCCGCCGCCACCAGGTGCTCCAGCAGCGGCGCCGCCGCCAGGCCCGGCTCCCGGAACTCCTGGTGCAGCACCTGCTCGATGGTCAGCGACACGTCCAGGCCCACCACGTCCAGCAGTTCGAAGGGGCCCATCGGGTAGCCGCAGCCCAGCTTCATCGCGGTGTCGATGTCGTCCACCGTCGCGTAGTGCTCCTGCAGCATCCGCACCGCGTCGTTCAGGTACGGGAACAGCAGCGCGTTCACGATGAACCCGGCCCGGTCGCCGCACTCCACCGGGTGCTTGCGCACCTTCGCGCACAGCTCCAGCACCGTCGAGGTGACGTCCTCGGCGGTCAGCACCGTGGAGACCACCTCGACCAGCTTCATGGCCGGCGCCGGGTTGAAGAAGTGCATCCCGATCACGTCCTGCGGCCGGGAGGTCGCCGTCGCGCAGGAGATCACCGGCAGGCTCGACGTCGTGGTGGCGAGCACCGCGCCCGGCTTGACGATCTTGTCCAGGGTGCCGAACAGCTCGCGCTTGACCGCCAGGTCCTCCGCCACCGCCTCCATCACCAGGTCGACCTCGGCCAGGTCCTGGTACGAGCCGGTCGGGGTGACCAGCGCCAGCGCCGCGTCCCGGGCCTCCCCGGTCAGCCGGCCCTTGGCCACCGAGCGCTCCAGCGACTTCGCCAGCTGCGCCTTCGCCCGCTCCGCCTTCTCCTGGCTGCGGGCCGCCAGCAGCACCGGGAAGCCCGCCTTCGCGAACACCTCCACGATGCCGGTCGCCATCGTCCCGCTGCCGCACACGCCGACGCTGCGCACCTCGCGGCCGGCCGCCCGCGGCTCCGCCGCCGCCCCGTCCCCGGCGACCGCCTTGGACGAGCCGGGGGCCTCGTAGGTGTAGAAGCCGCGGCCCGACTTGCGGCCCAGCAGGCCCGCCGCGACCAGCTGCCCGAGGATCGGCGCCGGGGCGTGCAGCCGGTCCCGGGACTGCTCGTACATCGCCTCCAGCACGGTCCGGGCGGTGTCGATCCCGATCAGGTCCAGCAGCGCCAGCGGGCCCATCGGCAGGCCGCAGCCCAGCCGCATCGCCGCGTCGATGTCCTCCCGGGTCGCGTACCGGGACTCGAACATCGCCGCCGCCTGGTTCAGGTACGCGAACAGCAGGCCGTTGGCGATGAAGCCCGCCCGGTCGCCCGCCGACACCGGCTCCTTGCCCAGGTCGCGGGCCAACTCGGCGACCTGGTCCGCCGCCTGGGGGGAGGTCAGCACGGTGCGGACCACCTCGACCAGCTTCATGGTGTGCACCGGGTTGAAGAAGTGCACGCCCAGCACCCGCTCCGGGCGGGCGGTGGCCGCCGCGATCCGGGTCACGCTCAGCGCGGTGGTGCCGGTCGCCAGCACCGTCTCCGGCGGGCAGATCCGGTCCAGCTCGGCGAACAGGGCGCGCTTCAGCTCCAGGTCCTCCGGGACCTCCTCGACCACCAGGTCCGCTGCGGCCGCCGCCGTCAGATCGGCGCCGACCTCGATCAGCGCCAGCAGCGCCGCGCGCTCCTCGGCGGTCAGCCGCTCACGCTCCACCGCCCGCGCGGTGGCCGCCTCGATCCGGGCCAGCGCCCGCACCGCCTCGCTCGGACCGGCCTCCACGCCGATCACCCGCCGGCCGCTGCGCGCGACCGCCACGGCCACCCCGGCACCCATGGTGCCCAGGCCGACCACGGCAACAGTGGGGAAGGGACGCTCCATGTCCAGACTCCTTGTCATGGGCCCCGTGCCCCGGCCCCCGCCACCGTCCGGCCGCGACGACGCGACCCCGGACGGAGGGTGTGACGGGGGAGGGTGTGCCGGCGGCACGGGAGAAACGGGAACGGAAGGAAGAACGCGGCGACCCGCCGTACGGACCGGTCCGCTCCGGTTCCGTCGAGGGAAACACCGTGGTGCCCGGCCGCTCCGAAGGGATCGAGAAGCGACGCCGACGCGCACACAAGGAAAGAAACGCCACCCGCCGGTGCGGCTCCCGAAGCCCGGCGCTGGTGCGTGCGGACACTGTAGCCCAGCTACTCACGGGTAGGAAGAGGGGAAGGCGACGTTCCTACTGCTGTTCGTCCCTACCGTGTCCCCATGACTGCTTCACGTCCGCAGATGAGTCCCGAACAGTTCGAGGCGATCGACGGGGCTGCGGAGAGACAGGACGTCGCGCTCGAGTTCACCGCCGGGCGGTTGGGCGTCAAACCGCTGCCCGACGGCAACCACGGCGAGACGGTGATGTGGCTTCTGGAGTGCTGCCTCACTCAGCGGCCGGATCTGAGGCTGTACCCGACGTCCCGTCTCCGCACCGGCCGAGGGGGCGTCGCCAAGCCCGACGGTCTGCTGGCCCGGCGACGCGCCTTCGCGGGCCGGGGCCGCTGGGCCGAGCCCGAGGACGCCTTGATGGTGGTGGAGGTGACCTCGTACGACGCCGACGCCAACCGGCGTGACCGGGTGGAGAAGCCGGTCGCCTACGCGGAGGCCGGTATCCCGGTGTTCCTCCTGGTGGACCGGGACGCCGGTGCGGTCTCGGTGCACAGCGAGCCGGAGGGCGGGCGCTACCTGAGCGTCGTGACGCTGGCCTACGGGCACGTGGTGGAGCTGCCGGGGCCGGTGAACGTCACGCTCGACACCGAGGAGCTCAAGGAGTTCGCCCGCTGAGAACGCGGAACGGCCCGCCCGGAGGGTTCCGGGCGGGCCGTTCGGATGTGCGGGGTGGGTCAGTGCGCCATGACCGGGACGGCGTCCTCGGCGTCGGCGTTCGCCGCGTGGGGGGCGGGCTTGCCGGCGTTGATCAGGGTGAAGGCGGTGACGCCCGCCAGCAGCAGGATGCCGAAGGCCCACCAGATGGCGGTGGAGTAGGAGTGCACCTGGACCTGGAGCTTGAAGAGGTCCGGGTTGGTGGCGGCCGCGGCGTGCGACTTGGCGTACGCGGTGGCGGCGCTGTTGGCGACGGTGCTCAGCAGGGCGGTGCCGATCGCGCCGCCGACCTGCTGGGAGGTGTTGACCATCGCGGAGGCGACACCGGCGTCGCGGGGCTGCACGCCGTAGGTGGCCAGGCTCATGGCGGGCATGAACGCGGTGCCCATGCCGAGGCCCATCAGGACCAGGCCCGGCAGGATCTGCCAGTACGAGGTGCCGACGTCGATCCGGGTGAGGATCAGCATGCCCAGCGAGGCGACCACGAAGCCCGGGGCCATCAGGAAGCGGGCCGGGACCCGGGTCATCAGGCGGGCGCCGATCTGGGTGGAGCCGGTGATCATGCCGGCCACCATCGGGAGGAAGGCCAGACCGTTCTTCACCGGGCTGTAGCCCAGCACCTGCTGCATGTAGAAGGTGAGGAAGAGGAACAGGCCGAACATGCCGATCACGGCCATGCCGAGCGAGAGGTAGACGCCGCCGCGGTTGCGGTCGGTGAGCACGCGCAGCGGCAGCAGCGGGGCCTTGACCCGGCTCTCGACGAACACGAACGCGGCCAGCAGCACCGCGGCGGCGACGAACAGCCCGATGGTGGTGGGGTCGGTCCAGCCGTCGCTCTCGGCGCGGGTGAAGCCGTAGACCAGCGAGACCAGGCCGGTGGTGACCAGCAGCACGCCCGGGATGTCCAGGCGGTTGCGGTTCAGGCCGCCGGCGGGCTCCCGGATGACCAGGACCGCACCGGCGATCGCGATCGCCGCGAACGGGATGTTGACGTAGAAGGTCCAGCGCCAGTTCAGGTACTCGGTGAGGACGCCGCCCAGGATCAGGCCGATCGCGCCGCCACCGCCGGCGACCGCGCCGTAGATGCCGAACGCCTTGGCGCGCTCCTTGCCGTCGGTGAACATCACCGCGAGCAGCGACAGCGCGGCGGGCGCGAGCAGCGCGCCGAAGACGCCCTGCAGGGCGCGGGCGCCCAGCAGCATGGCGGTGTTGGCGGCGGCGCCGCCGATCGCGGAGGCCGCGGCGAAGCCGATCAGGCCGACCGTGAAGGTCCGGCGGCGGCCCCACAGGTCCGCGACGCGGCCGCCGAAGAGCAGCAGACCGCCGAAGGCCAGCGCGTAGGCGGTGATCACCCACTGGCGGGTGCTGTCGGCGAAGCCGAGGTCGATCTGGGCGCTCGGGAGCGCGATGTTCACGACGGTCGCGTCGAGCACGACCATCAGCTGGGCGAGCGCGATGAAGACCAGCGCCTTCCACCGGCGCGGGTCCGGCTGGAGGGTGTCAGACATGGAGGGGTACCCACTTGTGTGCGAGAGCGTACGAGACGTTCGGAGTGTGCGGGGCCGCAGCGGGCGCCCGGAGCGGGGCGCTGCGGAGAGGTCTTGCGGAGAGGTCTTGGGACGGCGGTCGGGCCCGGGAGGTCAGGCGCGGGGCGGCAGGTCCTCCAGGGTGACGGGGCCGCCGGGCAGGACGGACCGGGCCGGCGCGGCCCGCAGGCCGTCCAGCAGCAGGAGCAGGTGGCGCCGGACCCGTGGGTCCAGGTCGAGGCAGTTGAAGCCGGGAAGCGGTCGGGTGAGCTGGGCCATGGCGACCACCACGTCGCCCGCGCCGATGTCGGTGCGGAGCAGGCCGTCGGCCTGGGCGCGGGTGATCAGGTCCTCGGTGACCTGCTTCATCTCCGCCCGCGCCTCGACGAGTTCGGGGTCGTTGGGGTCGATCGAGTCGGACAGCAGGGGGCAGAGCGCGCCGATCCGCTCGTCGGCGGCGGCGAGCACGAAGCGGCTGAACGCCGCGAACGAGTCGGGCTCCTCGGTGGCGGCCGCGTGCGCGTGCGCCACGATCCGCTCCATCACGGCGAGCGAGACCTGGTGGATCAGCGTCCGGCGGTCGGCGAAGTTGCGGTACAGCGTGGCGTTGCCGACCCCGGCCCGGCGGGCGATCTCGTCCAGCGGGGCCATCGCCCCGTACTCGACGAAGGCTTCCCGGGCGGCGGCCACGATGCGGGCCCGGTTGCGGCTGGCGTCCGCGCGCAGGCGGGGGGCGGCGGCGACGGTGGTCATGGTGCGCTCCCTTCGAGCGGCGGTCGCGGTGCGGGTGGTGCTGACGGTGCGGGTGGTACGGATGGTGCGGTGGTGACCGGTGTCGACTCCGGACCGGGGAGCCACTCCCCGTTTGTTGCCGACAGATGTCCAAACGGGGAGTAGGTCCCCGGAAATTTCATCATTCGATGTGACCTGCGTCACATCTGTGGCGCCACGGACGGGTGAAGTCCCGGCCCGGTCGCCCGGCGGGCGCGGCCGGGCCCGCCAGGATGGGGCCATGAGCACTGCCGAACCCCGCGGCGAACGGGCGGCCGCGGCCCGGCTGGTGGCCACCCGGCTGGCGGCCGAGGGCGTCGACGGCGTGATCGTCGGCTGGGTCGACAACGCCGGCGTCACCCGGGTCAAGACCGTCCCCGTGCAGGGCCTGGAGTCCGCCGCCCGCTGGGGCGTCGGCGCCGCCCCCTGCTTCGACGCCTTCCTGGTCGACGACTCGCTCGCACCGGGCGGCGGCCCGGTCGGCGACCTCCGCCTGGTCCCCGACCTGGCCGGACTGCACCGCCTCGCCGCCCAGCCCGGCTGGGCCTGGGCCCCCGGCGACCGCTACGCCCAGGACGGCACGCCCCACCCCGGCTGCCAGCGGCTGTTCGCCCGCCGCGCCGCCGACGCCCTCACCGCGCGCGGGCTCGCCGTGCTGGCCGGCATCGAGGTCGAGTGGATCGTCGAGGGCGGCGGGGACGGGGCGGCCTTCGAGGACGGCCCCGCGTACGGCATGCGCCGGCTGATCGGCCACGGCGACTACCTGCGCGACCTGCTGCGCGCCCTGCGCGAGCAGGACCTGACGGTGCTCCAGCTCCACCCCGAGTACACCGAGGGGCAGTTCGAGCTCTCGGTGGCCCCCACCGGCCCGGTCGAGGCCGCCGACACCGCCCTGCTGGTCCGCCACACCGTCCAGGCCGTCTCGCACCGGCACGGCCTGCGGGCCTCCTTCGCCCCCGTCACCGACCCCGAGGGCGTCGGCAACGGCGGCCACCTGCACCTCAGCCTCTGGCGGGACGGCCGCAACCTCGGCCACGGCGGCGACGGGCCGCACGGCCTGACCTGCGAGGCGGAGGGCTTCCTGGCCGGTGTCCTGGCCGAACTGCCCGCGCTGCTCGCCCTCGGCGCCCCGTCCGTCGCCAGCTACCTGCGGCTCGCCCCCGGCCGCTGGTCCGGACCGTACCGCTGCTGGGGGCGGGAGAACCGGGAGGCCGCGCTGCGGCTGATCACCGGCTCCGCGCCCGAGCAGGCCAACGCCGAGGTCAAGTGCTTCGACGCCGCCGCCAACCCCTACCTCGCGGTCGGCGGCGTCCTCGCCGCCGGCCTGGCCGGCCTCGACCGGGGCCTGCGACTGCCCCCCGAGACCACCGGCGACCCGGACGGCGCCGCCGAACGCCTCCCGGCCTCGCTCGGCGCGGCCACCGCCGCCCTGCGCGGCTCCGCGGTGCTCGGCGCGGCGCTGGGCGAGCAGCTGCTGCGCTCCGTGCTCGCCGTCCGCGAGGCCGAGGCCGCCCGCTTCGCCGGGCGGACGGCCGCCGAGCTGGTCGACGCCGTCCGCTACCGGTACTGACGCGGGAACCGCGCTCCCTTTCCCACTCCGTGTCACGAGTCGCTGCGGAATTCGGAATCCGAATTCTGTGCTCACGAGATCCGTGAGGTCTCCATGTTGGGCGGGCGTCATATCTGCGCGGGCGTCTGCGGTGTAGAAGTCGAACCCTCCAGCCGTTCCGAGAACATCGGCACGGAGCCGACCTGACGTCCTGTATCCAGCGCCAGAGCCGACTGTATCCTTCTCATTGTCCGCTCAAGGCTGATCGTGGCCGGGGACCTTGTATGGATCGCCTAGTCCATTCGTGTCATGAACCATGATCGCTGCCTGGCCTGTCACAACATAGTACGTGTGGAGTTGGGAGACGGTGGCGTTATGGAATTTGGTGGCGTCCTTGAACTGGAGAAACCCCGCACCAATTCTCCTGGACCGTATCCACCGCAGTCCTGATGAATGCGTCGCGACGCCCACCCAAGGCTCGAATGTTGTGGCGCCTTCTGCCCATATCTTCGAAATCGAGGTGCTCTGCGCTCGCTTCGAGGGCGGTCCGAGATCTTCTGGCAGAAGTCGTTGGAGCTCTGGAATATTTGCCAATCCAAGCATCTCTGACGTCAGGCGTCGATGTACCTCTGAATTTCAGTTCATCCTCCCGGATTCCAGGAAACCCATAGTTCAGGCCTTCCGAAAAGAGATCGCTTCCGTGGGCGCCGCGGCCCCGCCGAGGGAGCCCGGCGGGGCCGCAGTCATGATTGCGTTGATCGACGAGGAGAGCTTCGCGTCAGGGTTTCGGATCTGCCAATTCCGAGGGCGCTCCTCAGGGCAGCACCTGAAGGTAGCCGGCGCGGAGGTTTAGCATTCCCGAATTGGCAAGGCCGAGAGCGCCGTCCCCCACGAAGAATCCTTTTTCTTTGGATGTGCGGAGAGCGAGTATTCTCCACAGTTCTTTGACAAATTCCTTCATGGCCGAGTCCGACTGATCGACCGATGCCGCCCACCGGCCGACCTGAAGAACTCCCGGGGGGCCTTCGATGCTGCGGACCCACTGTACAACCGGGCCGATCTGAGGGCCATAAATCTTCCCGTTCGTTCGAATTTCTGATGGCAGGGAAGGGTGCGTTTCCGGATTCCAGATGGAAACCAGCTTGCTGCAGTCCGAAATACTTTCCCTCACCGGGGGAGTGTAGCCACTCTCCCATGGGATCGAATCGATGATGCCCACCGACTGGAACCTTGACCTGATGGCAGCAATGAGCAGCTCTTCGTCATTTCCTGTCAGGAATATTTCAGCTACGCGCTTCATTTTCCGATATGCCTATTCGGGTTACTTTTTCGGATACATGACAATTGGCCCATTTCCATATCTCCCGATAAACCAGGCGGCGACGGTCTCCCTCAAGTCCGGCGTCACTCCGTCTGCCACCACTCTGATTTATTGTTCGGATTGTATATCCGCTCCTCCGGCAGGTCCAGGCCGGTAGTCCGGTCGACGCCGCCATGGGCGTGAATCCAATCGGGATTGGCATCAAGAATTTCGTCTCGCAGTTCTGCAAGCTGGGCAACGGTGGATGGCTTTCCTCGGGATCCGTAAGGATTCGGGGGGATCCTGGGATTCGCGCCATTCGCGCAGTCACACTTTTTTGAATGAGGTCGGGGAGTGGTGACACTGCCGCCGCAGTTGTGCACCAGGACTGGAGTTGAGCCCGCCAACACATAGTAGGTGTGGAGTTGGGCAACGGTGAGGTTGTACATGTCGGCTTCACCGGCGACGGACCGGTGTTCGACGACGCGGACATGACTGCCGCCTGCGGTGACGAGATCATGCCCGGGGGTCAGTTCCCCAGCGGGGACCCAGGTGCGGGTGGTGTCGTCCCAGAACGTGTGCTTGGAGGTCGTGTGGACTGTCTCCGTATTGCCTTCCTGGGTCTGGACGGTGAGGTCGACCAAGTCGAGATCGTGATTGACCCACGTGGCTGTGACTTCGCGCCGCCTTGCTCCCGGGCCGTCCCAGGATCGGCCGACTCGACCTTGTCCCCGATGTCCACGGACCCGATCGACGGCGTCACATCGGTCCGGTCCGCGCCCTTGTAGTCGACGCTGGACGACCGGAGCGCGCCCGCGCCTGACACCAGGGTGGTGGTGACCGGTCGGCCCATGTCGTCGTAGGCGGTCCTGGTGACGGACGGGCCGGTCTGGTTGTTCTCGACGAACAGCGTGGTGCCCGGCGCCGTGGTGGTGTCGGCGTAGGGGGAGATCGAGGAGACCTGCCAGCCGTGCGAGTCGTAGAACGTGGAGGCGATCAGGCGACCCGCCGAGTTGTTGGCCGTGGTGGTCTGGGCCTGCCTGGCGCCGTGCACAAGCCCGTCGACCGGTGGCGGCTGTCCGACACCGTGAACGACACGAGGGGTAACAACCTGACCGCTTCGGCCTCGGTATCGTTCGTCTCCGATGCGACCCGGAACTCGAAGGTCCTTTCCCTGCCTGGGACTTCCGACGCCCTGGTCAGCACCGCTGGACAGAGCGTGGACACGTCCGGAAGCTACACGGTGTCGGCCTGGGCCTACCTGGCCAACACCAATGGGTACTCGACCGTCGTCGGGCAGTCGGGCACCAACACCAGCGCGTTCTATCTGCAGTACAACAAGCAGTACAACGCCTGGACGTTTGTCATGCCGAGCAATGACGCGGCAAGCCCGAACACCTGGAGCGCGGCCTACGCCAAGACCCCGCCGGCGCTCAACACCTGGACCCATCTGGTGGCGACCTTCGACGCCACCACCGGGGCCATGACCCTCTATGTGGACGGCAAGGCCGCCGCCACCGCGACCAACTCGTCCCCGTGGGCCTCCACCGGCCCTCTGACCATCGGTTCCGCGAAGACCGGCGACTACTTCCCGGGCCGGATCGGCGACGTCCAACTCTGGAAGACCGCGCTGCCTCCCGCCGGTGTCACCGCGCTCAACTCCCCCCAGCCCGTGCTGACCCAGCTCAGCTGACAATCCGGGACCGCGATGGCCCCGACCGCCCCCAGCGGTCGGGGCCATCGCGGTCCCGGAAAACCGGGGGACGGGGTGTGCGTACGCGTGGTACGAAGATCGAATGACTAGTTACTGGACGGGTGAACGGGTCCGCCTGCGGGCGGTCGAGCCGGAGGACGGGGGGCTGTTCGCGCGGCTCACCGCGGAGGAGGAGCGGCTCGGTGATCTGCTCAACCCGCCGAAGTCGGCCGAGGGTTGGCAGGCGTTCGCGCGGGAGAAGGCCGGGGCGGACCCGAGCGAGGACAGCTATCAGCTGGTGATCGAGTCGGTGGCCGACGGGGCGGCGGTCGGGGCGATCGGCGTGTACCGGGCCGACCCGCGCAGCGGCTGGTTCGAGTACGGGATCACCGTCGCGGAGGAGCACCGCCGCAAGGGCTACGCCGGGGAGGCCGTCCGGCTGGTGCTGCGGCACCAGTTCGAGGAGCGGCGCTGCCACAAGGCCACCGCCCGGGTGTTCGGCCACAACACGCCGTCCCTCGCGCTGCAGGGGGCCATCGGCTTCACCGAGGAGGGCCGGCTCGGGCGGCACGTCTTCGTCCGGGGCCGCCACGTCGACGTGGTGCTGTTCGCGCTGTTCGCCGAGGAGTTCTACGCGAAGTACGGCGAGCCGGGCGAGTTCTGAGCAGGCCCTGCACGTTTCTGCATGTTGTTGGCCGGGGGCGGACCGCCGGGGGCGCGGCCCCGCCCCCGGCGGCCCGGGCTCAGGGGAGTGCCGCGAACGGGCCGAAGAGCGCGGCCCACTGGAGCAGCAGGACGGTCTTGCCGTCGGCGATCCGGCCGTCCCGGGTCATCAGGAGGGCCTCGGTGAAGGGGAGTTCGAGCACCTCGATGTCCTCGCCGTCCGAGGCCAGCCCCCCGCCGGGGCCGGTCCGGTCAGTGGCCCGGTACGGGGCGGCGTAGCAGTACACGCGTTCGGTGACCGATCCCGGACTCATGAAGGCGTCCGACACCAGGGTGAGCGGCCCGAGTTCGACGCCCAGCTCCTCGGCGCTCTCCCGCCGGACCGCGGTCTCCGGGTCGTCCGCGTCCAGCAGTCCGGCGGCGGCCTCGATCAGCATGCCGTCCGGGTGGCCGTTGACGTACGCGGGGTAGCGGAACTGCCGGGTGAGCAGGACCAGGCCGCGCCCCGCGTCGTACGGGAGGACGGCGGCGCCGTTGCCCCGGTCGTAGGTCTCGCGCTGCTGGGTGGTCCAACTCCCGTCGCGGCGGCGATAGTCGAAGGTGGTGCGGCGCAGCACGTGCCAGCCCTGCGAGGTGAGTTCCACCTCGCGGACCCGGACGTCCGGGTTGCGGTGCAGCCCGCGTCCGGCCCGGTCGAGGCCGGTCCGCCCGCGGTAGTCCGGGAGGTCGATGCCCGGCTGCCCGCGGCGGGGGGTGGCGGGGAGGTGGTCGGCGGTCATGGACGGCTACGATACACGCAGAAACGTGCAACAACGGGATGGAACAAGAGATGCTGGCTGCCGAACGGCGTGACCACCTGCTCGACCTGCTGGCCCGGGAGGGGAAGGTGGTGGCCAAGGACGTCGCCGCCGACCTGGGCATCTCCGAGGACAGCGTCCGGCGCGACCTGCGCGACCTGGCCGCCGAAGGGCTCTGCCAGCGGGTCTACGGCGGGGCGCTGCCCGCCTCGCCCGCCGAGGCGGGCTACGCGGCCCGCCGCGCGGTGACGCCGGGCGGCAAGCGCCGGGTCGCGGCGGCGGCCCTCGGGCTGGTCCGTCCGGGCGGCACGCTGATCCTGGACGGCGGCACCACGGCGCTGGCGGTGGCCGAGCAGCTGCCGCCGGACCTGGACTGCACGGTGATCACGCACAGTCCGACGGTGGTGGCGGCCCTGCTGGAGCACCCGCGGGCCGAGCTCTTCCTGCTCGGCGGCCGGGTGTTCAAGCACTCGGCGGTGGCCTGCGGGGCCGCCGCCGTCGAGGCCGCGCAGAACGTCTCGGCCGACCTCTGCCTGCTCGGCGTCACCGGCGTGCACCCGGACGCCGGCCTGACCACGGGCGATGCCGACGAGGCCGCGATGAAGCGGGCGCTGGCGGGCCGGGCGGCCGAGACCTGGGTCCTGGCCTCGGCCGAGAAGATCGGCGCGGCCTCCCCGTTCCGGGTCCTCCCGTGGGAGCGGATCGCCGGCCTGGTCACCGACGCCGACCCGGCGCACCCCGCCCTGGAACGGCTCGCCGCCGCGGGCGTCGAGATCCTGCCCGCCCCCTGACGGCGGTCCGGCCGCTCGTCCGGGGGCGGGCAGGCCACCCTCGGACGAGCCGGTCCCGCGGTCCTACAGGCCGAGGGCCTCGGCGGCCAGCGCGGTGCCCTTGACCCGGGCGGCGATCTTGGCGAAGGCGGTCTCCCGGGAGGTGGAGGTGTCGTCGGCGAACGGGGAGAAGCCGCAGTCGTCGCACGTCCCGAGCTGGTCCACGGGGATGTGGCGGGCGGCGGCCAGCACCCGGTCGCGGACCTCCTCCGGGGTCTCCACCCGGGGGTCGACCGGGTCGGTCACGCCGACGAAGACCCGTACGCCCGGCCGCAGTTGGTCGGCGATGACGGCCAGCACCCGTTCCGGGTCGGTCTCGCTCGCCAGCTGGACGTAGAAGTTGCCGACGTTCAACCGGAAGAGGGCGGGCAGCAGGTCGGCGTAGTCCACGTCCAGGCTGTGGGTGGAGTCCTGGTCGCCGCCCGGGCAGGTGTGCACGCCGATCCGGGCCCGCTCGGCCTCGGTGAAGCGGTCCAGGACCTGGTTGTTCAGGGCGACGAAGTCGTTCAGCAGGCCGCCGCTCGGGTCCAGCTTGAGCGACAGCCTGGCCTCGGTGAAGTCGAGCTGGACGGCGTGCGCGCCACCCTCCAGGCAGCCGCGGATGTCGGCCTCGGCCTCGTCGGCGAGGTCCCGCAGGAAGTCCTCGCGGGCGTACCCGGCGATCCCGTCCGCCGGGTAGAGCAGGCTGAGCGCGGACGGGGCGATCACCGCCTGCTTCACCGGCAGTTCGGTGTGCCGCCGGGCGTCGCGCAGGTACTGGGCGGCCCGGACCTGGTAGCGGAACGGTCCGGCGGTCAGCACCGGCAGCTGCCGGGTGTGGCCGTCCGCGAACGGGACGATCGCGCCGTCGGGCGCCAGCGAGGCCAGGCCCGCCACCGGGTAGGTGAGGAAGCTCGGCTTGGCCTGCTCGCCGTCGACCAGCACGGGGCTGCCCAACTCGGCGAGCCGGGACAGGGTTTCGGCCGTGGCGGCCTCCTGGTGCTTGGCCAGTTCGGCGTCGTCGATCCGGCCGGCCGCGTGGTCGGCGAGAGCGGTCAGCAGGGTGCGCGGGCGCGGCAGGGAGCCGATCGCCTCGGTGGGAATGGTCATGCCGCCGACCCTAGAAACCCCGCGCGGGTCGCCACAAGGGGCGCGCGAGGCGCACGGGCGTCCCAAGTGCGCTGGTGGGAAAAGAATATGACGCTGTTTCACCGGAACGGATGAGATTGCGGACGGCGGGAGGGGGAACCCCTCGCCGCCGCCTCCGGAGCCTGCCGTCCGTTCGGGCTCTCCCGTCCGTCCGGGCTCTCCCGTTCGTTCGAGGGCTGCCGTCCGTCCGGGGGCTACCGTCCGTCCGGGGTCTGGGCGGCCCGCAGGGCGCGCAACTCGCGGCCGAGCGCGGTGCGCTGCGCGGCGGTGAGGCCGGCGGCCAGCTCGGCGTCGGCGGCCTCGGCGGCCTCGGCGCAGCGGGCCAGCAGGCGGCGGCCCTCGGCGGTCAGGGTGAGGACCTGGCGGCGGCGGTCCTCGGGGTCGCGGACGCGTTCGACCGCGCCGAGCGCCTGGAGCTGGTCGGCCAGCGAGACGATCAGGCTCGGCACCACCCCCAGTCTGGTCGCCAACTCCTGCTGCGAGGCGGCGGATTCGGCGTCCAGGGCGGCCAGCAGCCCCGCGTGCTTGGGCTTCAGTCCGAGGGCCTCGACCCGGGCGGCGAAGCGGTCGGTGGCCAGGGCGCCGAGCGTCCCCAGATTGAAGACCAGGGTGGCCCGCAGTGCGGCCGCTCCCGGGGTGGCTGCTCCCTTGACATCGCTCATGCCCCGAACAATACTGCGGTCATATCGTTCATAGCTCGAATGATTCAGGGGGAGATGGAATGGATGTCCTGTCGACGGCCAACGCGCTCGGCGCGCTGCTCGGCGCGGCGTCGAGCGTGCTGGGGGTGGCCCGGCCCGGGCTCGGACTGCCCGCGGGCGCACCGGTCACGGCCGGGGTCCGGGTGTACGTCCGGGCGTACGCGGTGCGGGCCGTCCCGCTGGGGCTGGCCACGGCGGCGGCGGTCCTGGCGGGCGACCCCGCGACGGCCCGGGCGCTGCTGCTGGTGTCCGGCGCCGCGCAGGTGGGGGACTCGGCGATCGGCTTCCGGCAGCGCAACCTCGGCATGGGGTGCGGCGCGGGGGCCCTCGCCGTCCTGCACCTGGCCACGGCCTGGTGGTCGGCCCGATGGGCGGGGTGGTGGGCGTGACGGGCATGGCGGCGGGCGGCTCGGCGGGCGGCCTGACGCTCCTCGGCGTGGCGGCCTTCGCCGTCGAACTGGCCGTCTACGCGGCCGCCGGGTGGTGGGGCTGGGCCCGGCCGGGGCGGCGCGCGTGGCGACTGTCCGCCGCCGTGGCCGCCGTGCTCGGACTCGCCCTCCCGTGGGGGTGGTTCGCCGCCCCGACCGCCAACCACCCGCTGCACGGGGCCGCCCGGGCGGTGTTCGAGCTCTGCTGGTTCGGCGCGGGCGCCCTGGCGGCCGTCCGGGCGCGGGATGCGCGGCGCGGGGCGCAGGGCGGCGGGTGAGGTGGGTCGCGGGGCGTGGCGGAGGACTGCGGCGGAAGCGGAGGCAAACCCTCCCCAGTCCCTTGGGCGGGGCTCGGCCAAGAGGCAACTGCCTTGAGTAAAGGGAGAGTTGAGATCATGTCGCCGTCCTTGTTGGGCATGAGCACGCCCGGCTAGCGTCGGACGCCAGCCGCAAGGCTCCAGGGACACACCGGCCCGTCGACGGTTCCAGAACCCGCGACGGGCCTTGCTCCGCCACGGACCCGGCCACCCACTCCGGGCCCGCGGCGCGGGCGCGCACCGCTTCCGGTCACCCCAGCCACAGGAGGCATTCCCCCATGCGCACTCTCCCCGCAGCAGCCCGCCGGACGGCCCTCGCCGCCGCCGGCATCGCCGCCCTCACCCTCTCCGCCCTGGCCGGCACCGCCCCGGCCGGCGCGGCCACCGGCCCGCAGGTGCACTCCAAGGACGGCACGTCCTGGGTCCGGGCCTGCGACACCCTCGCCAAGGGCGACACCATGGCCTGCCACGCCCTGCGCGTGACCAGCACCACCGAGGCCGTCCGGGCGTTCGGCGTCACCCCGAACGCCACCCCGTCCGGTTACGGGCCCGCCGACCTGCTGAGCGCGTACAAGCTGCCCGCGAACGGCGGCGCCGGCATGACCATCGCCATCGTCGACGCCTACAACGACCCCAACGCCGAGTCCGACATGGCCGTCTACCGCTCCCAGTACGGGCTCCCCGCCTGCACGAAGGCCAGCGGCTGCTTCAAGCAGGTCAACCAGACCGGCGGCTCCAGCCTCCCCGCCAACAACTCCGGCTGGGCCGGCGAGATCTCGCTCGACCTCGACATGGTCTCCGCGATCGCCCCCAACGCGCACATCATCCTGGTCGAGGCCAGCAGCGCGACCATGGGCAACCTCGGCACCTCGGTCAACACCGCGGTCTCGCTCGGCGCGAAGTTCGTCTCCAACAGCTACGGCGGCGGCGAGTCCTCCGCCGACACCTCCTACGACTCCTCGTACTTCAACCACCCGGGCGTCGCCATCACCGTCTCCTCCGGCGACTCCGCGTACGGCGCCCAGTACCCGGCCGCCTCCAAGTACGTGACGGCGGTCGGCGGCACCGCGCTCAAGAAGGCGTCCAACACCCGCGGCTGGACCGAGAGCGTCTGGCTCACCAACTCCACCGAGGGCACCGGCTCCGGCTGCTCCAAGTACGACGCCAAGCCCACCTGGCAGAAGGACACCGGCTGCACCAAGCGCACCATCGCGGACGTCTCGGCCGTCGCCGACCCCGCGACCGGCGTCGCCGTCTACCAGACCTACGGCGGCAGCGGCTGGGCCGTCTACGGCGGCACCAGCGCGGCCGCCCCCATCATCGCGGGCGTCTACGCCCTGGCCGGCGCCCCCGCCACCGGCACCAGCCCGGCCTCCTTCCCCTACGCCCACACCACCGCCCTCTTCGACGTCACCACCGGCAACAACGGCAGCTGCTCCCCCTCCTACCTCTGCACCGCCACCACCGGCTACGACGGCCCCACCGGCCTCGGCACCCCCAACGGCACCACCGCCTTCCACAGCTGACACCCCCTCCCCATCCCGACCGAGGCCGCCGCCCATTCCCCCAGGGGCGGCGGCCTCGCCACGTCGCCCCCGAAAATCGCACCGGGAGTGCACCCCATCGGGCCCTCGGGTCTGCGAGGCGCCGTTCGGAGTCGGTGCTGTGGGCGGTCGGTCAGGGGATCTGACGGTAGACCTCGCCGCGGTGGCCCACGGCCAGGACCCAGACGATCAGCTCCCCGTTCTCGACGGTGCAGACGACTCGATGGTCACCGACCCGGAGGCGCCATCGGGCCGCGTGCCCTTGGAGTGCCTTGACGTCGAACGCTGTCGTGTCGCCGATGTCCATCGCCTTCTGGAACTCGGCGAGCCGACGCAGGATGCGCAGGGCGTCGGGGCGCTCGATCTTCAGCAGGTCCCGTTGTGCCCGGGGAGTGAAGCGCGTGACATGACCCATCGGGCATCAGCCCTCGTGGCTGCGGAGGAGCGCTGCCATCTCTTCCAGGGAGACGGATCCCTGCAGGCCCTCCGCTTCCGATTCGTCGGCCAGCTTGTTGAGCCAAGACTCCTCGGCGGCCTCCGCTATCCGGCGTAGACGCTGGTACTCCTCGATGTCGATCACCACGGCCTCCTGCTTGCCGCGTCGGGTGATGATCGTCGGGATCTCCTCGCGGCGTGCCCGGTCGATGACGTCGGCAAGGTGGCTGCGGACCTCGGCCATGGATTCGATCATCGGCTCACTCATGCAATGAATGTAACAGATGTACATCTGAGACCTTTGGATCACCCGTATCCGAAGCATCGGCACGGGCGGTTGTGGAAGGTCCGACATGCCTCGGCCGTTCGGCGTTGAACGGTGCCGGGGGTCGGCTGCCCGGCCCCGGGTGTCTCCGGGCGGGTGGCTTTCCGGGACACTGGTTCCTCCCGTCCCGTCCGTCGAGGAGTCCGTGTCGTGCCCACGCCCGCTGATCGTCTTGCCGAGGCCCGGGGTTCGGGGGAGGCCGCTGTGCTGCGGGGGCTGGTGGGGACGGGGTACCCGTTCGTGGACGAGGCGCTCGCGGAGAATCCGGACACGCCGGTGGATGTGCTGGTGGCGTTGGCGGGGGCGCGGTGGGGCGGGTGGAACAGGAACCGGGTGCTGTTCCTGCTCGCCGGGCACCCGGCCGCGGACGGGGTGGTGCTGGCGGCGGTGGGGGAGGCCGTCGCGGAGGCGTTGGGGGCGGGGGAGCGGCCGTACGCGGCTGTGCTGGTGCTGGCCGCCCGGCCGGGGTTCCCGGTGGAACGGGCGCGTGCGCTGGGGGAGTTGGCGGGTGCCTCGGCGCGGCTGCGGGGCGGGCTGGCCCGGGTGCTCGCCGGGCGCGGGCGTCCGGCGGCGGGAGCAGGGGAGTTGACGGGGGCGGCCGCCCGGAGTCGGGTTCCGGGCGACCGCACCGGGGGCGTCAGTTGACGGCCTGCAGGTGGGTCTTGAGGCCCTGGCCGAACGCGGTCGGGGTGCCGTCGAAGTTGGAGATCAGCGACGGGCCGGAGGAGCAGTCCCAGGTGTTCCAGGTCCAGCCGAGGTAGGAGACCTTGGCGGCGTCGGCCCAGGACATCACCTGGTCGATGAAGGAGTGGGCGCAGTCGTTCTCGCCGATCTCGCCGACCACCACGGGGACCTGCGCGGCCAGCGGGGCCACCGTGGAGTTCCAGCAGGACTGGCTGGAGCAGGTGTTGAAGTTGTAGACGTGCCAGGCCGCGGCCAGGTTGCCCGCCGGGTCGGCGGGCTTGTGGGCGAGCCACTGGCCGAGGTCGTTGGAGTAGGCGAGGCCGCCGAGCAGGAGCACGTTGTTCGCGCCGGCCGCTCGGACGCCGTTGACCAGCGTCTGCATGCCGCTGACGGTGTAGTTGATGCCGGGGCAGGCGCTGCCGCCGTCCCGCCAGCAGTTCCAGGCCTGGTCGAGGCCGGAGACGGCGCGGTCCGGGTAGGGCTCGTTGAACAGGTCGAAGACGACCGCGGGGTCGTTCTTGAAGGTGCTGGCGACGGAGGACCAGAAGGTCGCCGCGCCGGTGCCCGGCATCGGCTTCTGGCAGGTCGAGTTGGTGTCCGAGCAGCCCGAGGAGTTGCCGGTGTAGAGCCCCTGGGTCCAGTGCAGGTCGATGATCGGGGTGAGCCCGGCGTCCCGCAGCGCGTAGACGTAGTTCCGCACCGCCGCGCGGTAGTTCTCGCCCGCGTACTCGGGCTTGACGTTCGCGTAGCCGTTCCAGCAGTCCTCGTTGACGGGCACCCGGACGGCGTTGGCCTTCCAGCTCTTGATCGCGGCGATCGAGGCGGCGTCCACCGGCCCGTCGCTGAAGCCGTAGCCCTGCACGCACATGAACTCCATGCCGGAGCGGTTCACGCCCCGCAGGACCACCTGGCCGCCCGCCGCGTCCACCAGCTTGTTGCCGGAGACGTGCAGCGCCGGGGCCTTCCCGCTCCCGCTCCCCCCGGTGGAGGAGGCGGAGGGCGAGGGGGAGGGCGAGGCGGAGGCGGAGGGCGAGGCCGACACCGAAGCGGACGGGGACGGGGAGGGGGAGGGTGACGCCGAGACGGACGGCGAGGGGGACGGCGAAGGCGTCGCCCCGCCGCAGGCGGCCCCGTTGACGGTGAAGGAGGTCGGGGCCGCGTTGGCGCCGCTGTAGGAGAAGTTGGCGCCCGCGGTGACGGAGGCGCCGGCCGCGACGGTGGCGGCCCAGGCGGGGGCGGTGACGGTGACGTTCTTGCCGGACTGGCTCCAGGTGCCGTTCCAGCCGGAGCCGGAGAGGGTCTGGTTGCCGGTGTAGGCGTAGCCGATGTTCCAGCCGTTGATCGCGGTGCTGCCGGTGTTCGTAAGTTTCAGGTTGGCGGTGAAGCCGCTGCCCCAGTCGTTCGTCGTCCAGTCGACGGAGCACTGGACCCCGGCGGCGGCCGCGGGGCCCGCTCCGGTGAGTGCGAGGGTGGCGGCGGCGGTCGCCGCCAGGGCGGAGACCAGCGCCAGGGCGGTGGTGCGGACGGACATGTCCGGCTCCTCGGAGGAGTGGGGAAATGGGCGCGCTCCCACAGGCCCGCCCCGAACCATAGCCAGGGGTACGGCAGTTGCCAACACGTGGGGCTGCGGACTCCCTTGACAGTGCGCACGCCCCTCCCGATATTTGGGAGCGCTCCCACAGAACGGCCCCGGCAAGGTCCACTCCGGGAGGGCCCCGAACCCCTCCTGCGGACCCCGCCCCCGCCCGGCCGTCCGCGGTCCCCGCGAACGCCGTGCGCACGTCTTCGGACTCCCCCACCCACCCCCTCCGAGGAGCCGTCATGTCACCACCGCGCAACCGGGTCCAGGCGCTCACCGCCGCCCTCACGCTGCTCGCCGCCGGGCTGTCGACCGCGGTCGCCGTCCCGGCGTCCGCCGCCGTCGTCCAGTGCTCCGTCGATTACACGACGAACGACTGGGGCAGCGGCTTCACCGCCAACGTGGCGATCAACAACAAGGGCACCGCCGCGCTCAACGGCTGGACGCTGACCTACTCCTACGCCGGCAACCAGACGCTCTCGGGCAGTGGCTGGAACGGCACCTGGAGTCAGTCGGGCAAGAACGTCACCGTCGCCGCCCCGGCCTGGGCGACCAGCATCGCGGCGGGCGGCTCGGCCACCGCGGGCGCCAACTTCTCGTACAGCGGCGCCAACGCCGCGCCCACCGCCTTCGCGGTCAACGGCACCGGTTGCACGGGTGCGCACGCGGCCCCGGTCACCACCCTGACCAGCCCGGCCCCGGGCGCCACCTACCAGGCGGGGGCGGCGATTCCGCTCTCCGCCACGGCCACCGCGAGCGACGGCGCGACGATCGGCAAGGTGGAGTTCTACGACAACACCACGCTGCTCGGGACCGCCACCACCGCCCCGTACACCTACAGTTGGACGGGCGCGGCGAGCGGCAGCCACTCGATCTACGCCAAGGCGTACGACAGCCTGGGCGCGAGCAGCGAGTCGACCCCGGCGGGCGTCACCGTCGCGGCCGGGCCGTCGATCACCGCCACGCCGCTGACCCTGTCGGTCAACCAGGGCAGGACCGGCAGCTTCGCGCTGAAGCTGAGCAGCCAGCCGAGCGCCAACGTCACCGTCACCACCGCCCGCAGCTCGGGCAACACCGGACTGTCGATCGGCTCCGGGGCGACGCTGACCTTCACGCCGGCCAACTGGTCGACGGCGCAGACCGTCACGCTCACCGCCGACGCCTCGTCCACCGGCGCGGCGACCTTCACCTCGACCGCCACCGGGTACACCTCCTCGGCGGTCACGGTGACCGAGCTGACCGCGGCCTCGGGCGTGTACAACGACCGGTTCCTGCAGCTGTACAACAAGATCAAGGACCCGGCGAACGGCTACTTCTCGCCCGAGGGCATCCCGTACCACTCGGTGGAGACGCTGCTGGTCGAGGCCCCCGACCAGGGGCACGAGACCACCTCGGAGGCGTACTCGTACCTGATCTGGCTGGAGGCCCAGTACGGGCGGATCACCCAGGACTGGTCGAAGTTCAACGCGGCGTGGACGCTCATGGAGACGTACATGATCCCGGGCCACGCCGACCAGCCCACCAACGCGTTCTACAACGCCTCGAAGCCGGCCACCTACGCGCCCGAGCGCCCGCTGCCCAGCGACTACCCGGCGCAGCTGGACACCTCGGTCACCGCGGGCAGCGACCCGATCGCCGGGGAGCTGAAGAGCGCGTACGGCACCGACGACATCTACGGCATGCACTGGCTGCAGGACGTCGACAACGTCTACGGCTACGGCAACGCGCCCGGCAAGTGCGAGGCCGGGCCGTCCGACACCGGCCCGTCGTTCATCAACACCTACCAGCGCGGCGCGCAGGAGTCGGTGTGGGAGACCGTCCCGCAGCCGACCTGCGACAACTTCAAGTACGGCGGCAAGAACGGGTACCTGGACCTGTTCGTCAAGGACAACTCGTACGCCAAGCAGTGGAAGTACACCGACGCGCCGGACGCCGACGCCCGGGCCATCCAGGCCGCCTACTGGGCCGACACCTGGGCCAAGGCGCAGGGCAACGGCGGGCAGGTGGCGACCACGGTGGCCAAGGCCGGCAAGATGGGCGACTACCTGCGGTACTCGTTCTTCGACAAGTACTTCAAGAAGGTCGGCAACTGCGTCGGCGCGAGCGCCTGCGCGGCCGGCAGCGGCAAGGACTCCGAGCACTACCTGCTGTCCTGGTACTACGCCTGGGGCGGGGCCAGCGACACCTCGGCGGGCTGGGCCTGGCGGATCGGCGACAGTGCGGCGCACGGCGGCTACCAGAACCCGATGGCCGCCTACGCACTGGTCAACGACCCGGCGATGGCCCCGAAGTCGGCCACCGGCAAGTCCGACTGGACCACCTCGATGGGCCGTCAGGTCGAGTTCACCCAGTGGCTGCAGTCCAGCGAGGGCGCGATCGCGGGCGGCGCGACGAACAGTTGGGAGGGCGACTACGGAACCCCGCCGGCGGGCACCCCGACCTTCTACGGGATGTTCTACGACGAGGCGCCGGTCTACCACGACCCGCCGTCCAACCAGTGGTTCGGCTTCCAGGCCTGGGGCCTGGAGCGGATGGCCGAGTACTACTACTCCAGCGGTGACGCCAAGGCCAAGGCGATCCTGGACAAGTGGGTGACCTGGGCGCTCTCGCAGACCACCTTCAACGCCGATGGCAGCTACAAGTTCCCGTCCACACTGGGCTGGAGCGGCAAGCCGGACACCTGGAACGCGGCCGCCCCGGGCGCCAACACCGGCCTGCACGTGAGCGTGGTCGACTACACCAACGACGTCGGCGTGGCCGGCTCGTACGCCAAGCTGCTGTCCTACTACGCGGCCAAGTCCGGCAACGCGGCGGCGAAGACCGCGGCGCAGAAGCTGCTCGACGGCATGTGGGGCAACAGCCAGGACGCGCTGGGCATCTCGGTGCCGGAGACCCGGACCGACTACAAGCGGTTCGCCGACCCGGTGTCGGTGCCGAGCGGCTGGACCGGCACCATGCCCAACGGCGATCCGGTCAACGGGAGTTCGACCTTCCTGTCGATCCGGTCCTGGTACCGGAACGACCCGTCCTTCGCCAAGGTCCAGACGTACCTGAACGGCGGCGCCGCGCCGACCTTCACGTACCACCGGTTCTGGGCGCAGGCCGACATCGCCACCGCGATGGCCACCTACGGCCAACTGTTCGGCGGCTGACGGACAGTCACTCGAACGCGGGTGCCCGGTCCGACCGACAGCGGACCGGGCACTCGCTCTTTATGAGGAGATTGTTGTCATACATCTTGATATTTACCTTATGCGCTGAATAGTCTCCCGCCCATTCGTGCGCCTTCGATCACCCACGATCGCGTCCGCCACACTCGGGAGGGTCAACCCCTATGAGCGTTCCCCCGATCCGCCGTCGTTCACTCGCCGCGGCCAGCCTCGCGCTCGCCACGGCGGGAGCTCTGGCCCTGCCCGTCACCAGCGCCGCGGCCGCCCCGTCGGCCGCCGCCGACGGGCCGCTGCTCAGCTACGTGGTCAACACCCGGGCCAACCACGGCCAGACCCAGAAGGCCGAGCGCGAGATCCGGGCGGCCGGTGGCAGCGTGGTGGCCTCCTACGAGCAGATCGGCGTCCTGATCGCCCGCTCGACCGACCCCGGGTTCGCCGCCCGGCTCCGGCAGTCCAGGACCATCGACTCGGTCGGCGCCAGCCGCACCGCCGGCATCACCGCGAACGCCGACGACGCGGTCCAGGACGCCGCCGTCCCGACCGCCGCCCCCGCGGACGGCGTCGAACCGCTCTGGGCCAACCAGTGGGACATGAAGCAGATCGGCGTCGACCAGGCCCACCGCAGCACGCTCGGCAGCCGCTCCGTGGTGGTCGGCGTGCTCGACTCCGGCATCGACGCCACCCACGAGGACCTGGCCGCCAACGTCGACCCGGCGCTCTCCGCCTCCTGCCTCAGCGGCAAGCCCGACACCAGCTGGCAGTCCTGGCAGCCCACCACCAGCGACCACGGCACCCACGTGGCCGGCACCATCGCCGCCGCCAAGAACGGCAAGGGCATCGAGGGCATCGCCCCCGGCGTCCGGCTGGCCGCCGTCAAGGTGGTCGACGACGGCGGGTTCATCTACCCCGAGTACGCGATCTGCGGCTTCGTCTGGGCCGGGGAACACCACTTCCAGGTCACCAACAACAGCTACTTCGTCGACCCGTGGATGTTCAACTGCGCGAACGACCCCGACCAGGCCGCCATCACCGAGGGCGTCCGCCGGGCCGTCGACTACTCCCGGCGCGGCGGCGTGCTGAACGTGGCCGCGGCCGGCAACGAGAACATCGACCTGGCGCACAAGACCACCGACCCGAGCAGCCCCGACGACACCACCCCCGTCGACCGGCCGATCGACGCGAGCTGCCTCAACCTGCCCGCCGAACTCCCCGGCGTGGTCACCGTCTCCTCGGTCGGCGTCAAGGGCGACAAGTCGTACTACTCCAGCTACGGCCTGAACAAGGTCACGGTGGCCGCCCCCGGCGGCGACTCCCGCTACCAGCTGCCCGACACCCCCGACCGCAACGGCCGCATCCTGTCCACCGTCCGCGGCAACAAGTACGCCTACATGCAGGGCACCTCGATGGCCGCCCCGCACGTGGTCGGCGTCCTCGCGCTGCTCGCCTCCACCCACCCGTGGGCCGGGCCGGACCAGCTGCGCGCCCTGCTGGTGAAGGAGGCCGACGCGCACAGCTGCCCGCCCGGCGTCTACAACCCCGGCGGCACCGGGGCGTACACCGCCACCTGCGAGGGCTCCGACGCGCGCAACGGCTTCTACGGCGCGGGCGTGGTCTCCGCCGCCAAGGCCGCCGACCGGTGGCGCAACTGACGGACCGGAAGGTCCGACCGACTCACTGGAAAAGCCGACCGACGGGCCGTCGGCGGCTCACTCGCCGCCGACGTGCCGGGACCAGTCCGGCTCCACCGGGGCCAGACCGGCCCGGTTCGGCACCTGCTTCAACCAGGACGGGCGCGCCGCCAGCCGGGCGGCGGCCGCCCGCTCCTCGGCGGCCCGGATCTGCTCCGGGGTGGCGAAGCCCTCCGGCAGCCAGGCCGCCGAGTCCGCGACCCGCTCCGCCAGGTGCGCCGCGTAGGCGGCCCGCACCGCGTCCGGCGAGTCGAAGCCCGGCTCGTCGGACAGCCACTCGTCCGGCACCAACGCGACCACCTCGCGCAGCAGTTCGGGCGTCACCAGCGGCGCCAGCGCGGCGTCCGCGGCCGCCACGTCCGGGGCCGAGCCGCCCAGCGCGTGGCCGCTCAGGTCGTAGCGCCGGTGCACCGCGGCGGCCGCGGAGGCCCAGCGGTGGTGGAAGACCAGGCCCGCGCCGTTGTCGATCAGCCAGAGCCGGCCGTGCCAGACCATCAGGTTCGGATTGTGCACGCTGCGGTCCACGTTGCCGGTCAGCGCGTCCAGCCAGACCACCCGGCCCGCCTCGGCGGGGGAGACCTCGATCATCCCCGGCCGGAAGTCCCGGGCGCCCGGCAGCAGGTCCATCCCGAGGTTGCGCCCGGCGCTGGCCCGCAGCAGGTCCTGGATCTCCCGGTCCGGCTCGTCCGCCGCCACCGCCGGGTCGAAGTCGACCAGCACCAGCGGCGGCACCCGCAGCCCCAGCCGCCGGGCCAGCTCGCCCACGATCACCTCGGCGACCAGCGCCTTCACGCCCTGCGCCGCGCCCGTGAACTTCACCACGTAGGTGCCCAGGTCGTCGGTCTCCACCACGCCCGGCACCGAACCGCCCGCCCGCAGCGGGTCGACGTACCGGAGCGCGGTCACCTCTTCGAGCATCCGCCCACCCTAACGCGAAGGGCCTCCCCGGGTTGGGCGGCCGTCCGGGGCGATGATTGGGTGGGGCCGACCGTCGAGCAGCCGACCGAGGAGAAGTGAAGCGATGGGCAAGGTGCACGCCACCACCGAGCGGACGTACGGGGCCGACCCGGCGAAGGTGTACGAGGCGTTGGCGGACTACGCGGTGACCCGGCCGAAGCTGCTGCCCGCCCAGTACAGCGAGTACGAGGTGCGGGCCGGCGGGACCGGTGCCGGCACCCAGGTGCACTGGAAGCTGCAGGCGACCGAGAAGCGGGTGCGGGACTGCCTGTTCACCGTCTCGGCGCCGGGCCCGGAGCAGCTGGTGGAGACCGACGCCAACTCCTCGATGGTGATCACCTGGACGGTCGCGGCCGCGCCCGGCGGCGGCAGCCGGGTCACCGTGGAGGCGTCCTGGACGGGGGCCACCGGCATCGGCGGGTTCTTCGAGCGGACCTTCGCGCCGAAGGGCCTGAACCGCATCCACGACCAGGTGCTGGCCAACCTGGCGGCCGCGCTCGGCTGATCCGGCCGCGCCCGGCCGCGCCCGGCAGAACCCGGCAGAACATTCGGACACCCGTACGGCGCGTCAGCCGTACGGGTGTTCTGCTTCCCCGGGACGGGTGAAGCGGGCCCGGTCGGCCCCCGTCGCCAACCTAGGCTCCGGCCCGTGCAGATGACGATCCTTCATGTGTCCCAGCCGGTCGACGGCGGGGTGGCCCGGGTGGTGGTGGACCTGGTCCGCGGTCAGCGCGCGGCCGGCTGCCGGGTCCTGGTGGCCTGCCCGCCCGGCGGCCGGCTCGCCCGCGAGGCGGCCGCGGCCGGGGCCCGGGTGCTGGACTGGCCCGCCGAGCGCTCGCCCGGCCCGAGCACCGCCGGGGAGGTCTGGCGGCTGCGCCGGATCGTCCGCCGGGCCGAGCCGGACGTGCTGCACCTGCACAGCGCGAAGGCCGGGCTGGCCGGCCGGCTGGCGGCCCGCGGCACCCCGCCGACGGTGTTCCAGCCGCACGCCTGGTCGTTCGCGGCGGTGGAGGGGGCGATGGCCGGGGCCAGCCTGCGCTGGGAGCGGCACGCCACCCGCTGGGCCCGCACGGTGCTGTGCGTCAGCGAGCGGGAGCGGGCGGACGGCGAGGCGGCGGGGCTGGTCGCGGACTGGCGGGTGGTGCCGAACGGGGTGGACCTGGAGCACTTCGCGCCCGCCGACCCGGCGTCCCGGCGGGCGGCCAGGATGACGCTGGGCCTGGACCAGTCCGACCCGCTGGCGGTGTGCGTGGGGCGGCTGTGCCGGCAGAAGGGCCAGGACGTGCTGCTGGACGCCTGGGCGAAGGTGCAGGGCGCGCGGCCGGCCGCCCGACTGGTGCTGGTCGGCGGCGGGCCGGACGCGGAGGCGCTGGCCGAGCAGGTGCGCGGCCTGCCGGAGCCGTCCCGGGTGCGGATGGTGGGCGACGTGGCGGACCCGCGGCTCTGGCTGGCGGCGGCCGACCTGGCGGTGCTGCCCTCGCGCTGGGAGGGGATGGCGCTGGCGCCGCTGGAGGCGATGGCCTGCGGCCGCCCGGTGCTGCTGACCGACGTGCCGGGCGCGCGGGAGTGCCTGCCGCCCGCCGAGCGGGCGCGCGCGGTGGTGCCGGTGGAGAACCCGGGTTTGCTGGCCGAACGGCTGGTCGAATTCCTCGGAGATCGGATCGAATGCGAACGGCGCGGAGTTTCCGCGCGTGCCCATGTGGCAGATCATCACGATATCGGGGGAGTGGTCCAGCAAATGGCCGTCGTCTATCGGACGATCGTTCGAGCACAGGCCGTGCCGGTGGGCCGTACGGGCCGTGTCCCGCAGCGATTCTGATCGTTTGTCAGACCAGGGGAGTCCGCCGGTGCGGGTGCGGCCCTGTTTCCGAGAAAATCTGATTATTGGGCAGGTGGGATGAAATGGCAGATCGGCCTCCCGGTGCCCCGGCCGGGTGTTCGGTAGCGTCTGATTCCACCTGCTACGTCCCCATTTTCTCCACAGAAATGGTCGACCGCCTTCCACGGCAGCAGGTTCTTACCTGGACCGCGTCCACCGGGCCGGGGCGTCGCGCCGGGGTCCGCCCGGTCCGGCTGCCCGGTCACGGCGGATACACAGCAGGGGAGTTCGTGCGCTGATGACCATTGACCACGAGAGCGTGCCTCGGCCGGGCAGAACCATGACGGGCCCGGACCGCCGCAGCAGTCGGGCGGGTGTGCTCGATCGGCCGAAGACCAGGCCGAGGTCGCGAGCAGCCGCCCCCCGGACGTCCCCAGGCGCCGGCCGGAACCGGTCCCGGCTCCGGTCCCGGATCGCCCTGCCACTGGCCCTGGCCGGCACCGACGCACTGGCGGCCGGCCTGGCCGCGGCCGCCACCACACCGGCCGGAACCCGGCCGATCGCCACCGCGGCGCTACTGCTGCCCGCCCTCCTCCCGCTCAACCTGGCCGGCGGCCTGTACCGCAGCCGGCTCAGCCTGTCCGCCCTCGACGAGTTCCCCGCGCTGGCGGCCCGCGCCGCCGTCGCCACCGCCTTCGCCATCACCGCCGACGCCTGCCTGGCCGGCCGCTGGGCCGACCTCGGCCCGATCAGCCCGCTGCGGCTGATCGGCCTGCTGCTGCTGATGCTCCCGCTGGCCGCCCTCGGCCGGGCCCTGGTCCACCACCTGACCCGCCGCTCCCGCCGCCGCCGGCCCAGCCCGGTGCTGATCCTCGGCGCCGGCGACCTCGGCCAGCGGATCGCCGGCGTGCTCGCCGACCACCCCGAGTACGGCCTGCGCCCGGTCGGCTACCTCGACGCCGACCCGGTCCTGCTGCCCTCCGGCAGCCCGCTCCCGGTGCTCGGCGGCCACGAGGCGCTCGGCCGGGTGCTCCGCCGCTACCGCATCCACCACGTGCTGGCCACCGCCGGCGCCGCCGACGAGGCCGACACCCGGGCCGCGCTCCGGCAGGCCGCCCGGCTCGGCTGCCAGGTCTGGCTGGTGCCCGGCCTGCGCGAGTTCGACTCCGTGCAGGGCGCCGGCGACCACCTGTGGGGCTTCCCCTGCCTGCGCCTGGGCGCCCCGGCGATGCGGCGCGGCGGCTGGATCGTCAAGCGCTCCTTCGACATCGCCGCGGCCGGCCTCGGCCTGCTGCTGATCTCCCCGGTGCTGGCCGTCTGCGCCCTCGCGGTGCGCTGGGACACCGGCCCCGGCGTGCTGTTCCGCCAGCAGCGCACCGGCCTCGACGGCCGGGTGTTCACCGTGCTCAAGTTCCGCACCCTGCGCCCCTCCGACGAGCACGAGTCGGCCACCCGCTGGAACATCTCGCACGACCGGCGGATGGGCGCGACCGGCAAGTTCCTCCGGAAGACCTCGCTGGACGAGCTGCCGCAGCTGTGGAACGTGCTCCGCGGCGACATGAGCCTGGTCGGCCCGCGCCCCGAACGCCCGTACTTCGTCATGCGGTTCGGCCAGGCGTACCCCGAGTACGCCGACCGGCACCGGGTCCCGGTCGGGCTCACCGGGCTCGCCCAGGTCAACGGCCTGCGCGGGGACACCTCGATCGAGGACCGGGCCCGCTTCGACAACCGCTACATCGAGGGCTGGGGCCTGTGGGAGGACACCAAGATCCTGCTGCGCACCGCCGCCCTGGTGGTCCGCCCGGACGGGAGCTGAACGACCGATGTCCCTGACCCTCCGACTGCCGCACCCCGCACTGCGGACGACCCGCGCGGCGGCACCCCGGCCGAGCTGGCTGGCGGCCGCCGTGGTCCTGCTGGTGTGCGTGCCGACGGGGGAGAAGGACGTCACCGCGTCCGTCCACGTCACCCCGGCCGACCTGGCCTCACTGGCCCTGGTCGGCCTGGTCGCGGTCGACCTGCTGCGCGGCCGGCTGCCCCGCCTGGACCGGGCCGCCTGCGCCCTGTTCGGCGGGGTGGTGCTGGCCGCCGCCGTCGCCACCCTGCACTCCATCGACCCGGCGGCCAGCGCCACCGGCTTCGTCCGGCTCACCCAGATCTTCGTGCTGGTCCCGGCCGCCGTGCTGCTCGCCGTCCACGACACCCGCGACCAGCGCCTGGTGCTCGGCTCCTTCGTGCTGGCCGCGCTGATCGAGGGCGCGGTCGGCGCGCACCAGTACCTCACCCGCACCGGCGCCTCCTACGCCGGGCAGCCCGTCCGCGCCGTCGGCACCTTCGGGGCGCTGGACGTCATGGCGATGTCCACCGTGGTCTCCTACGGCCTGCTCGCCGCCCTCGCCCTCGCCCTGGCCGAGCGCCGCCCCGGCGGCAGCCCGGCGCTGCGCCGCGCGATGTGGGCGTCCGCCGCGTTCCTGGCCTTCCCGCTCGCGGTCTCCTTCAGCCGCGGCAGCTGGATCGCCACCGCCGTCGCCGCGACCGTGCTGCTGCTGCGCGCCGACGCCCGGCTCGCCGTCAAGGGCGTACTGGTCGGCGCGGCCGCCGCCGTGGTGCTGGTCGGCGGCCTCGGCCTCGGCGCCTCCGGCGTCACCGAGCGGCTCGGCTCGATCGGCTCGGTGTCCGCCGCCCCCGACCAGTCCGTCTCCGACCGCTACGACCTGTGGGCCACGGCCGGCCGGATCTGGCAGGACCACCCCGCCACCGGCGCCGGTCCCAAGGCGTTCCAGCAGCTCCGGGACGGCCACGCCCCGCTGCGGCTCTCCTCCGGCAGCGACGCCGCCGACGCCACCATCGGCTTCCAGCGCGAACCGCTGCTCTCCCCGCACAACATGTACTTCCTGGTCCTCAGCGAGCAGGGCCTGCTCGGCGTGGTCGCCTACCTGGCGCTGTTCCTCGCCCTGCTGCTCGGCTGCCTGCGCCGTGCCACCGGCCCCGGCCTGGCCGCGCTCGCCCTGCTCTGCTGGGTGCTCTGGGACTTCCTCTACGCCGACATCGGCGGCACCACCACCGTGCTCACCTCCGTGGTGCTCGGCCTGGCCGCCCGCACCGCACTCCCCGGTCCCGACTCCGTTGGAACGAAGGGCGCATGACGACCGAACAGCCGGTGGCCGAACTCGCCCCGACCGTCCCCGCCCCGCGCGCGGCCGGCCCGGAGGCGACCCGGCGCGGTTTCCTGGCCAAGGCCTTCGGCGTGACCGCGCTGCTCAGCGCGGCCGGCTCCGGCCTCGGGCTGCTCCGCGACCTGCTGCTGGCCCGCTACTTCGGCGCCAACCAGGGCACCGACGCCTTCCTGGTCGCCTGGACGGTGCCGGAGACCGCCGCGCCGCTGCTGATCGAGGACGCGATGGCGTTCCTGATGGTCCCGGCCTTCAGCCTGGCCCTGGTGCTGCGCGAGGAACGCCCGCACGGGCCGGACCCGGTACGGCAGTTGACCCGCGCCACGCTGCCCTGGCTGCTGCTCGCGCTGTGCGCGCTGTCCGGCACGGTCGCGCTCGGCGCCCCCGAACTGGTCGCCCTGCTCGCCCCCGGCCTGGCCGACCCGCAGCTCGCCGTCACCTGCACCCGGATCACCGCCTGCACCGTGCTGCCGTTCGGCGTGGCCGGCTACCTGGCGTCCGCGCTGCGCGCCCTGCACTCCTTCACCGCGCCCGCCGTCATCTACGTGATGTACAACCTCGGCATCCTGGCCCTGCTGCTGGGCGGCCACCGGCTGCTCGGGGTCCGCTCCGCCGCGATCGGCGTGGCCGTGGGCAGCGTGCTGATGGCCGGGGTGCTGGTGCTGCCGTTCGCCCGCCGGCTGCGCGACGGCCGCCGGCGGGGCCTCGGCCGGGGCGGGCCCCGCGGCCTGGTGCTGATCCCGCTGGCGCTGCTGCCGGTGGCCGCGTTCACGCTGACCCGGCAGGCCCAGGTGTTCATCGAGCGCTACCTCGGCTCCGGCCTGCCGCCCGGCACCATCTCGCACCTCAACTACGCGGCGAAGGTCAGCCAGTTGGCGATGACCTCGGCCATCCTGATCGTCACCGTGACCTTCCCGGTGGTGGCCCGGGCGCTGGCCGCCGGCGACCTCGACGCCGCCCGCGACCGGGTCGAGAAGGACCTCGGCCAGGCCGCCGCGCTGGTGCTGCTCGGCACCGCCTTCCTGATGGCCTGCGCGCCCGCCGTGGTCGCGCTGCTGTTCCAGCGCGGCGCGTTCGGCGCCGCCGACACCGCCGCCACCGCCGCCGTGATCCGGGTCTACTCCTTCGGACTGCCCGCGCAGGCGATGATCGGCGTGATGGTCCGGCCGTACTTCTGCGTCCGCCCGGTGGTGCGCCGCGCCGACGCCCCGCGCGCCGAGGGCGACCGGACCACCTGGCTGGACTGGTACCCGGTCGGCGCGATGGCCCTCGGCCTGGCCGTCACCTGCGCCGTCGGCGTCACCGCCACCCCGCGCTTCGGGGCGCTCGGCCTGGCCGCCGGCAACGCCGCCGGGATCACCACCACCGCCGCGCTGCTGATGCGCGGCCTGGTGCTGCGCGGCATCGCGCTGCGGCTGCGCCTGGTCCTCGGCGGCCAGGCCCGGCTGCTGGCCGCCGCCGTCGCCGCCGCGCTGCTCGGCGCGCTGGCCGCCCGGGCCGCCGCCGACCCGCTGTCCGCCGCCCTGCTCGGCGGCACCACCGTCCTGCTGGTCTTCGCCGCCCTCGGCGCGCTGTTCGGCGCCGCCGAGGTGCGCGGCCCGGTGCTGGCACTGGCCGCCCGGGCCCGGGGACCGCACCCACCGTCACCCCCCGCCGAAGGGAAGCCGCATGGACGCTGACCCCCGCCTGCCGGCCCAGGCCCTCGCCCCCAGGCTCGCGCCCTGGGTCCTGATGTACCACTCGGTCGCCGAGGAGGACGACGACCCGTACCTGCTGACCGTCGGGCCCGAGCGCTTCGCCGAGCAGATGGACTGGCTGCACCGCACCGGCCGGCGCGGCGTCAGCGTCCGCGAGCTGCTGGCCGCCCAGTCCCGCGGCCGGGAGTCCCGGCTGGTCGGCCTGACCTTCGACGACGGCTACGCCGACTTCGCCCGGCACGCCGTCCCGGTGCTCCGCGAGCACGGCTTCACCGCCACCGCGTACGTGGTGCCCGACCTGCTCGGCGCGGACAACCACTGGGACGTCGAGGGCCCGCGGAAGAAGCTGCTGACCATCGACCAGGTCGTCGAACTCGCGGGCGCCGGCTGGGAGATCGGCTCGCACGGCCTCGGCCACCAGGCCCTGCCCGGCCTGTCCGCCGCCGCGCTGGAGCGCCAGACCCGGGACAGCAGGGCCGCCCTGGAGGAACTGGTGGGCGGCCCGGTGACCGGCTTCTGCTACCCGTACGGCGCCGTCGACCTGCCCGCCACCCGGGCGGTCCGGGAGGCCGGGTACGACTACGCCTGCGCCATCGACCACTCCTCGCTGACCGGCCGCTGGGCAATGCCCCGCTGCTACGTCGGCGACCGCGACGGCGCCTGGCGGCTGCGCGCCAAGCACGGCCGGCACCGCTGGCGGGACGCCGTGACCGGACTGCGCTGGGCTCCGCCGCGGGCCGCCGCGGGGGAGCGGCGATGAAGGTCCTGCACGTGGTCACCGGCCTGCACGCGGGCGGCGCCGAACGCCAACTCGCCCTGCTGCTGCGGAACCTGCCGAAGGACCAGCGGCACGAGGTGGCCACCCTGACCAACCCCGGCACGGTCGCCCGCGAACTGCGCGCCGACGGCTTCACCGTCCACCACCTCGACATGCGCGGCAACCGCGACCTCGGCGTGCTGCCCCGGCTGGTCCGGCTGGTCCGCTCCGGCCGCTACGACCTGGTGCACACCCACCTGTACCGGGCGATGCTGTACGGCCGGCTGGCCGCCCGGCTGGCCGGGGTGCGCACCGTGCTGGCCACCGAGCACTCGCTGCAGGCCGGGGTGATCGAGGGCCGCCCCACCTCGCGCGGCGTCAAGGCGCTCTACCTGGGCGCGGAACGGCTCGGCAGCACCACCCTCGCGGTCTCCGGCCAGGTCGCCGCGGTGCTCGACGACTGGGGCGTGCCGGCCGGCCGGGTCCGGGTGCTGCCGAACGGCGTGGACGCCGCCCGGTACCGCTTCGGCGCGGCCCGGCGGGCCGCCCACCGGGCCCGGCTGCGCGGCCGGCTCGGCCTGCCCACCCACGCGTTCGTGGCCGGCGCGGTCGGCCGGCTGGTGCCCGGAAAGCGCTTCCAGGTGCCGCTGGAGGCCCTGGTCCGGCTGCCCGACGCCCGGCTGCTGCTGGTCGGCGAGGGCCCCGAGCGGGACGCCCTCGGCGCGCTCGCCGAACGCCTGGGCGTCCGCGACCGGCTGGTGCTCACCGGCGAGCGCGACGACGTGCCCGAACTGCTCACCGCGATGGACGTGCTGGTCTCGCCCTCCCGCGAGGAGACCTTCGGCCTGGCCGCGCTGGAGGGCCTGGCCGCCGGGCTGCCGGTGCTGCACTCCGCCTGCCCGGCGCTCGCCGAACTGCCCCCGGACGCGGCCCCGCACGCCCGCCTGCTGCCCTCCGAACCCGAGCCCTACGCCCGCGAGTTGGCGCTGCTGGCGGTGGCCCGCACCGGTCCGGTGCCGGTCCCGCCCGCCGTCGCGCACTACGACATCGCCCGGATCGCGGCCGAACTGGCCGCGCTCTACCGGGAGTCGGCCGGCGGCCTGCCCGGGCCCCGGCACGCCGCGCGCCGCCGCGCCGGCGCGCACTGACACCTTCACCCCTCTACCGTTCCTGGAGACACCGATGCCCGAACCCCGCCGCAGTGCCCGCGCACTGGCCCGCCGCTGGTGGCCGCTGGCGGTCGCCGTGCCGCTCGGCGCGGCGGCCGGCGCCGGCTACGCCGCCGTCTCGCACCCCTCGTACGCGGCCAGCTCCTACGTGGTGGTGGTCCCGAACACCCCGGGCGAGAACTCCACCGCCGTCAACTTCGCCCAGGCGTACGGCCGGCTCGCCGGGCAGCCGCAGGTGCTGATCGGCGCCGCCGCGGCCAGCGGCCACTCGGTGACCACGCTGGCCGGGCTGGTCCGCGGCACCACCTCGCCGGACGCCCCGATGATCGAGATCACCGGCACCGGCGCGCGCGCCCAGGAGGCGGTCCGCAACGCCGACGCGGTCGCCCGCTCGCTGATCGCGTTCGGCAACACCAGCAGCAAGGAGACCGGCGTCAAGCTGGTCCCGCTCGCCGCCGCCGCCGAGCCGGACGCCCCCGCCTCGCCGTCCGCCGCCCTGGACACCGCGGTCGGCGCGGCGGCCGGCGTGCTGGTCGGCGCCCTGGTGATGCTCACCCGCCGCAAGGAGCAGCCCGCCGCCGAGGCGGCCGCCCCGGCCGCCGCCCAGCCCGTCCCGGCCGCGACCGTCCCCGCCGCGGCGACCCCGGCCGCCGCCCCCGCCGCCGCGACCGTCCCCGCCGCGGCGACCCCGGCCGCCGCCCCCGCCGCCGCGACCGTGCCCGCCGCCGCGACCCCGGCCGCCGCCACCGTGCCCGCCGCCGCGACCGCCCCGGTCGGCGCCGCCGCCCCGAAGGCGGCCACCCCGGCCCCGAAGGCCGCCACCCCCGCCAAGTCCGCGCCCGCGAAGGCCGGTTCGGGGGGTGCCCGGTGAGACTCCGTCAGCGGCTCGGCACCGGCCCCCGGGTGCCCGAGCAGCCCGCCCGCTCGGCCGCCGACCGCGAGCAGTGGACGGCCGAGGTGCTGCGCGCCGACGACGCCCTGGAGCGGGTCACCGCCGAGTGGGACGACCTGCACCGGCGCTGCGCCACCGCCACCGCCTTCCAGGCCGCGCCCTGGCTGGCCTCCTGGTGGCGGCAGTACGGCCGCCCCGGCGCCCTGGTGCTGGTGCTGGTCCGCCGGGACGGCCGACTGGTCGCCGCCGCCGCGCTGCGCCGCCGCGGCCCGTTCGGCGGCCTGACCAACCTCGGCGCGGGCCTGGTCGACTTCACCGACGTGCTGCTCGACGACGGCTGCGCCGACCGGGCCGCCGCCGAACTCGCCGCCGCGCTGCCGCTGCGCCGCCCCTGGCACAGCCTGGAGCTGCGCGAGGTGCACCCGGAGGCCGCCGTGCAGCGGGTCTGGGCGCACTGGCGGGGCCGCCGGCACCGGTTCGCCGACTCGCTCTGCCAGTACCTGCCGGCCCTCCCGATGGACGAGCTGCTGAAGCGGCTGCCCGGCAAGACCGCCCAGCGCAGCCGGGTCAAGCTCCGCCGGATCGCCCGGTCGGGGGTGGTGGTGCACTCCGCCACCCCCGAGGAAGTCCCGTGGACCGTCCAGGAGTTGCTGCGGCTGCACTTCCTGCAGTGGCAGGACCGCGGGGTCACCCCGGAGCACCGCACCGAGCGCTTCGCCCGGCACCTGACCGACTCCACCACCGCGCTGGTCGCCACCCGGCGGGCCGCGATACACCGGTTCGAGCTGGACGGCGAGGTGGTGGCGGTGAACCTGGTGATCCTCTGCGCCCCGTTCGGCGGCCTCTACATGTACGGGGCGCACCCCGACCTGCGGGAGAAGCTCGACATCGCCGGGATGCTGTTCGGCGCGGCCCTCGACGAGGTGCGCGCGGCGGACATCCCGCAGCTGAGCCTGCTGCGCGGCCAGGAGCCCTACAAGCAGCGCTGGCGTCCGGACCGGCTGGCCAACCAGCGGCTGGTGCTCGGCCCGGGCCGGCTGGCCCCCTGGGCGGCCGCCCGGGCCCTGCGGGTGCGGGCCAGGACCGCCGCCGTGCACCTGCTGCGCACCCGGCTGCCGAGGCTCAAGGAGGCGCTAGCGCGCCGCCGCCTCCGCTGAGGCCGAGGGCGAGGGCGAGGGCGAGCCCGAAGGGGTCGGCGAGGGGGACGGGGCGGCCGGCGAGGGCGAGGCCGCGGGCTCCTCCGGAGCGGCCTGCGGCACCGTCTGCGGGGTGGCCTGCGGGCCGGCCTTCAGCGGCCCGGTCGCGCCGGAGGAGCCCGACATCAGCTGCCGGTACACCGCCGCCGACCTCGGGTTGTCCCGGCACTGCCAGAAGCCGTGCGGGCAGTAGTCGGTGAGGGTCTGGTAGGCGGTGTCGTGCGTCCGCATCCACTCGACCATCCGGCGCACGAACTCCGGGTTGTCGCCGTTGCGGAACAGCCCCCACTCCGGGTACGACACCGGCTTGCCGCGCTTGGCGGCGAACTCGACCTGGTCCTGCAGCCCGTACGGCTCGGAGACGTACTCGTCGAAGGTGCCGCCGGCCGGCTGGTCGTAGCTGTCCATCCCGATGATGTCGACCACGTCGTCGCCGGGGTAGCAGCGCGTCCACGGGATCGCGTCCAGCCCGCGGGTGGGGGTGAAGTCGAAGGAGAAGTGCTGGCCGGGCACCGAGCGCATCACGCCGACGATCCGCCGCCAGTACGCCTTCCAGGCGGCCGGGTCCGGCTTGCAGCGCGAGGTGTAGGTGACGCCGTTCATCTCCCAGCCCAGGGTGAGGACGGTGTCGGCCCCGCCCATCGCCACCAGCTTCCGGGCCAGCCGCAGGAAGTGCTGGTCGAACTCGCCCTGGTTGCCGCGGGCCAGCAGCCGGGCGACCTCGGCGTCCGGCACGTTGCCCTCGTTGGGGACCAGCATCGGCACGCCCAGCACCAGCCGCCTGGTCTGGTCGGACTGACGCCACTGCGACCACAGCCCGAGCACCGCGGTCTCGCCCTCGATGTCCTGCCAGCTGTTGCCCGCCAGGTAGGTGTGCCCGACCTGCATGTTGGCGTTGTTCAGCCAGGACGCCATCCGGGCCACGTTCGGGATGTAGGTGTCCCAGGAGCCGACGAACGCCCCGAACGGGACTTCGTGCACCGCCCGCTGCACCACCGGGCGGGGCGCCGCGCCACGGGGCTGGATCGCCTCCGAGAGCAGGGCCGCGTGCCGCTCGGTCTGGCTGAGCGGCGTGCCCGAGGGCACGCTCGCGGTCGTCACCAGCAGCAGAGCGGCGGCGGCCAGGGTCAGACGGCCGAGACGCATGGGCTCTCCGAACAGGTCCAGGGACAACACCGGTCCCTGGAGCGTAGCCTGACAGACCGTCAGAAATGCCCCATGTCACCCCAACGGGTCAGTCGCCCGGACGGGTCAGCCGAAGGTGTTGCACTTCGTCATGTCCCCGGTCCGGTAGCCGGTGGTGAACCACTGGGTGCGCTGCGCCGAGGAGCCGTGCGTCCAGGTCTCCGGATTGCTGCGGCCGGTGGCCCGCTGCTGGATGCGGTCGTCGCCGACCGACTCGGCGGCGTCCAGGGCCAGCGCGATGTCCTGGTCGGTCAGGCTGGTGATCAGCGGCCGCCCGGTGGAGGGCTGCGGGGTGGTGGTGGCGTGGTGCGTCCACACCCCGGCGTAGCAGTCGGCCTGCAGCTCCAGCTTGACCGAGGCGCTGTCCGCGCCCTGCCGGTCGCTGCCGACCTTGCCCATGGTGCCGAGCAGGTTCTGCACGTGGTGCCCGTACTCGTGGGCCACCACGTACGCCTCGGCGAACGGGCCGCCCTTGGCGCCGAGCTGCCGGGTCATGTCGTTGAAGAAGCCCAGGTCGAAGTAGGCCTTGCGGTCGCCGGGGCAGTAGAACGGGCCGACCGCGGAGGTCGCGGTGCCGCAGGCGGTGGCGACCCGGTCGGTGAACAGCACGGTGGCGGCGGGGGAGTACTGCCGGCCGCGGGCCTTGAAATCGCCCTCCCAGTAGGTCTGCACGCTGTTGACCACCGCGAGGACGCGGCAGTCCTGCCGCTGGTTGGCGTCCTTGCCGGTCTTGCAGGCGGAGGCCAGCTGGGCCGAGCTGGTGGCCTGGCCGACCGGCGGCGCGGCGGCGGTGTCGGCGGCCCCGAACAGGCCCGGGTCGACCCCGAAGAGCAGGGCCGCGATCAGGCCGAGGATGCCGATCGCGCCGCCACCGATGGTCAGGCCGCCGCCCGGGATGCCCCGGCGGTCCTGCACCTGGGAGGTGTCCAGCTCGGCGTCGTCGTCAAACTGCATTCCGTCTCACCTCTGTAACAGTCCGTTGGCCGTCCGAGCTCGTACCCTAGCGTCCGGAGGCCATGCCGGGGGTCTGCTTCGACGCAGGTCGGAACGGGTGGCGTGAGACCGGCGTAAAGGCCGTGACCAGCGACACAATCCGCGTGGCCGGGCGGTAATCGACCCGTCCCGGACGGGCCCGGAGGGTACGCTCCGGCCGTGTCCTTCAACCCGCTGCGAAGTCTCTCGCCCCGATCGGTCCTGCCCGCCGCCGCCGTCCTGCTGGTCCTCGCGGCCGGTGCCGCCGCGCACGCCAACCGGCCCGAGCCGTTCGGCGACCAGGTGCTGCCCGGGGCCTCCGACGTCAGCCCGGTCGGCGCGCAGTCGGCCTCCTCGGGCGGGCTGGACCTGCGGGTCGGCCCCGGCATGGAGGCGTACTCCACCGCCACCGGCGAGCTGCTCTGGTCCTACCGCCGGGAGGGCGCGACCGCGCTGTACCTGACGCCGGTCGGCGACGACGCGGTGGTGGTCTGGAACGACGGCATGGTGACCGCCGTCAACACCGCCGACCGCTCGGTGCGCTGGCACCGCGGCGTCCCCGGCCTGACCGACTGGCTGACCGCGGCCGGCGAGCCCGGCGCGGACACCCGCACCGAGGAGCAGCGCCGCGCGGTCATGGCGCAGCGCGCCGCGATGGCCCTGCACCCGTCCGCGGACCGGGTGAACGACGCCTTCGTGACGGTGGTGACCCCCGGCCTGCTGATGGGCTTCCGCGAGCGCGACGGCGACCTGCGCTTCAACTCCCGCCCCCCGACGGGCTGCGTCTTCGACCCGGAGCGGGCCGCGCAGACCGACGACGCCTCGCTGGTGCCCCGGGTCTGCACGCCGACGCCCGGCGCCACCCGCCAACTGCCGGGCGGCGTCATGGTGTTCTCGCTCACCGACCGCGGCAACTTCCTCAACACCGGCCCCGACGTGGTGATGCGCCCGCTGGACGGGCACCGGGTCCGGATCGAGGACGGCCCGGTGATCGGCGGCTGGGTCTACGACACCGCGCTCGGTGTCCGGGAGACCGCCTGCGGCGCGTCCGCCGTCCCGTTCGCCGTCACCTCCGCGACCTGCGAGAAGTGACCGCTGGCCGCGGCGCCGGGCGGGCCCGGAAACCGGTTCGCGCGCTCCCGTAGACTTGGTGGGGTCATGGCTGAGCGCCATCCCCACGTCTAGGAGTGACCCCGAGCCATGATTTCCGCGAACTCCCTGGAGCTCCGCGCCGGTGCCCGCGTCCTGATCGAGTCCGCCAGCTTCCGGATCGCCCCGGGCGACCGGATCGGCCTGGTCGGCCGCAACGGCGCGGGCAAGACCACGCTGACGAAGGTGCTGGCCGGCGAGGGCCTCCCGGCGGGCGGCACGATCACCTCCTCCGGCCAGGTCGGCTACCTCCCGCAGGACCCGCGCACCGGCGACCTCGACGTGCTCGCCCGGGACCGCATCCTCTCCGCCCGCGGCCTCGACACCGTGCTGAAGAAGATGCGCGAGAACGAGGAGCGGATGGCCAACGGCAAGGGCGCCACCCGCGACAACGCGATGAAGAAGTACGCCCGGCTGGAGACCGAGTTCCTCACCAAGGGCGGCTACGCCGCCGAGGCCGAGGCCGCCACCATCGCCGCCGCGCTCGGCCTGCCGGACCGCATCCTCGGCCAGGAGCTGCACACCCTCTCCGGCGGCCAGCGCCGCCGGGTCGAGCTGGCCCGGATCCTGTTCTCGGACGCCGACATCCTGCTGCTCGACGAGCCCACCAACCACCTCGACGCGGACTCGATCGCCTGGCTGCGGGACTTCCTGAAGACCTACAAGGGCGGCTTCATCGTCATCTCGCACGACGTCGACCTGGTCGAGACGGTCGTCAACAAGGTCTTCTACCTGGACGCCAACCGCGCCGCGATCGACATCTACAACATGGGCTGGAGGCAGTACCAGCAGCAGCGCGAGGACGACGAGAAGCGCCGCAAGCGCGAGCGCGCCAACGCCGAGAAGAAGGCCGCGACGCTGAACTCGCAGGCCGACAAGATGCGCGCCAAGGCCACCAAGACGGTCGCCGCGCAGAACATGGCCCGCCGCGCCGAGAAGCTGCTCTCCGGCCTGGAGCAGGTCCGGGTCTCCGACAAGGTCGCCAAGCTGCGCTTCCCGGACCCGGCCCCGTGCGGCAAGACGCCGCTGACGGCCGAGGGCCTGTCGAAGTCCTACGGCTCGCTGGAGATCTTCACCGACGTGGGCCTGGCGATCGACCGCGGCTCCCGGGTCGTCATCCTCGGCCTCAACGGCGCGGGCAAGACCACCCTGCTGCGGATGCTCGCGGGCGTCGAGCAGCCGGACACCGGCGAGGTGATCCCCGGCCACGGCCTGAAGATCGGCTACTACGCGCAGGAGCACGAGACGCTCGACCCCGAGCGCAGCGTGCTGGAGAACATGCGGTCCTCCGCGCCGGACACCGACCTGGTGCAGATCCGCAAGATCCTCGGCTCCTTCCTGTTCTCCGGCGACGACGTCGACAAGCCGGCCGGCGTGCTCTCCGGCGGCGAGAAGACCCGGCTCGCGCTGGCCTCGCTGGTGGTCTCCAGCGCCAACGTGCTGCTGCTCGACGAGCCCACCAACAACCTCGACCCGGCCAGCCGCGAGGAGATCCTCGGCGCGCTGCGCACCTTCACCGGCGCGGTCGTGCTGGTCACCCACGACGAGGGCGCGGTGGAGGCGCTCCAGCCGGAGCGGATCATCCTGCTGCCGGACGGCGTCGAGGACCTGTGGAGCCCCGCCTACCACGACCTGGTGTCGCTCGCCTGAACCGACGGGGCCGCGGAGTGGACGGCGGCTACCGCACCGGTACGAGAAGAACCGGTACGCCGCCGATTCCGGGAACACCGGGACGGGCCGCTCCGTTTTCCGAGTCGAGGGGTGCGGTTTGCCCGCTGACGGTCCTGGCTGATCAGCGGATTCGCTCGTCGGAGCGAGCCGCCCGGGGGCGCGCACACCCTCCGTGAGCGCCCTGGTGCGTAGCGAACACCACCACACGTGCCCGGTTTCCCACGACCGACCTTGTCGAATGGGTGGCCAGGAGCCTTGCAATGGGTGATCATGGGATTCCTTACCGATCACCTCTACGAGGAGGCACGGGTGGCCGAGACTCTGAAAAAGGGCAGCCGGGTAACAGGTGCCGCGCGTGAGAAGCTCGCGGCCGATCTCAAGAAGAAGTACGACTCGGGCGAGAGCATCCGCGCCCTCGCGGAGGCCACGGGCCGGTCCTACGGCTTCGTGCACCGCATGCTCAGCGAGTCCGGGGTCAACCTCCGGGGTCGCGGCGGCGCCACCCGCGGCAAGGGCAAGGGCGCTGCCGCAGGCGAGTCCTGACGGTTCGTCAGCCCCGGCGGGCGGCGGTCGGCCGACACCGGCCGCCCACGGCACGCCGGCGCACCGCACGCCGCGCACCACGCTCCACACGGATCGGCGGCCGGGTTCTCCCGGGCCGCCGTCCGCCGTTCCCGGGCCCGGTCGCAGCGGCGGGTGCCGCTGTTCCTGTACGCGGATCGGGCGCTTTGTTACTCTCCAGTAGCCCGTCGGGGTCGGCGGGCGTCCCCGCCCTGCCGCTGGAGGTAACCCCGCCATGACCGACCGCATCCCCGACGCCGACCGCACCGGGTGGGAGCAGGCCGGGGTCCGCCTCGACCTGGACGGCGAACTCGCCGTCGTCACGCTCTGCGACCCCGCCCGCCGCAACGCCCAGACCCCCGCCATGTGGCGCGCCCTCGCCGCCGTCGGCCGCGCGCTGCCCGGCACCGTCCGGGTCGCCCTGCTGCAGGCCGAGGGCTCCTCCTTCTCGGCCGGCCTGGACCGCGCCATGTTCACCCCCGAGGGCATCCCCGGCGAGACCGGCTTCCTCCAGCTCGCCGCCGCGAGCGACGCCGACCTCGACGCCGCGATCGCCTCCTACCAGGAGGCCTTCACCTGGTGGCGCCGCAACGACCTGGTGACGATCGCCGCCGTCCAGGGCCACGCGGTCGGCGCCGGCTTCCAGCTCGCCCTCGCCTGCGACCTGCGGGTGGTCGCCGAGGACGTCCAGTTCGCCATGAAGGAGACCTCGCTCGGCCTGGTCCCCGACCTGGCCGGCACCAAGCCGCTCACCGAACTGGTCGGCTACGCCCGGGCGCTGGAGATCTGCGCGACCGGCCGCCGGGTCGGCGCGGACGAGGCGGTGGCGATCGGCCTGGCCAACCTGGCCGTCCCGGCGGAGGACCTGGCCGCCGCGGCCAAGGACCTGGCCGCCGCGCTGCTGGCCGCCCCGCGGGCCGCCGTCACCGAGACCAAGGCGCTGCTGCGCGGCGCCGCCGGCCGCGACTTCGAGGCCCAGCGGGCCGCCGAGCGCGAGGCCCAGGCGCGCCGCATCCGGGACCTGGCCGGCCGCTGACCCGGCGCCGGCCGGGTGCCCGGCGCACCGCCGACCGGCCCACCCGTCCGGGTTCCTGGCGGTGCGTCAGGTGTGGCGCAATGCCAGAGTTGGGGTGAATTGCGGTATAGCTGGACTCGAACGTCAGGAGATCCGAGATGGCGCAGCCCCACACCCCCACTCCCGCCGACCTGCAGAAGAACACGCCGGAGGCCCAGCCCGAGGACGGCGAGCGCGGCCGCACCGCGCTCGCCGTCGGCGTGGTCGAGAAGATCGCCGGCATGGCGGCCCGGGAGGTGTCCGGCATCCACGCGCTGGGCTCGGGCTTCTCCCGGACGTTCGGCGCGATGCGGGACCGGGTGCCCGGCTCCAAGTCCAGCGTCGGCCGCGGCATCAAGGCCGAGGTCGGCGAGAAGCAGGCCGCCATCGACATCGCGCTGGTGGTCGAGTACGGCGTGATCATCCCCCGGCTCGCCGCCGAGGTCCGGACGAACATCATCGGGGCGGTCGAGCGGATGACCGGTCTGGAGGTGGTCGAGGTGAACATCTCCGTCAACGACGTCCACCTGCCCGACGACCCGGACGACACCGAGGAGGAGGAACCCGCGTCCTCCTCCGGCAAGCGCCCCCGCGTGCAGTGAGCACGCCGAACCGACCGAGCGGCCCTGGCCGCGCAGGACGCTAAGGAGCAGCGGATGAATCTGGCGTTGGTGGGCCTGCTCGTCGGCATGGCCCTCGGCTTCGCCGGCTACTTCGGGGGGTTCGCGGCGTTCCTGCTGGTCGCGGTGCTCGGGGCGGTGGGGTTCGTGGTGGGCCGGCTGGTCGAGGGCGACATCGAGCTCGGTGACCTCGGCGAGCTGCTGCGCGGCCGGGACCGGCGGCGCTGATGGCGCACCCCGGGGCGGTCGCCGGCCCGCCCGCCCAGCGGCGCGGCGAGGACCACGTCGCCGACCGCGTCTACCGCCGGATCGCCGCCCGCGCGGCCGCCGACGCCCTCGCCCCGGCCTGGCAGGCCCTCCCGGACCCGCCGGACCCGACCCCCCGCCCGAAGGTCGCGGCCCTGCTCACGCACGGCCGGGTCCGGCTGACCCTGCACCTCGAACTCCCCTTCCCCTCGGACGTCGCGCACTGGTCCCGGGCCGCCCGCGAGGCCGCCTGCGCCCGGGTCACCGAACTCACCGGCACCCCCGTGGCCGCCGCCGACGTCGTGGTGGACCGCCTGCACCCGGCGGGCGCCCGGTGACCGGCCCGGAGCCCGGCCCGCCGCCCGCCGCCCCGGCCGCGCGGCCGGACACCGCACCTGATGCCGCCCCGCCCGCCGCCCCGGCGCCGCGCCCGCGCGGGGCCGACCGCTGGCTGCGCTCGGCCCGGACCGCGCCGACGGCGCTGGTGGTCGTGGTCGCGCTGGTCGCCGCCGGGACGCTGCTGTACGACGTGATCGCCGTCCGGGCCGGCGGGCAGGCCCGGCCCTGGCGGCAGGACCTGGCCCGCGAGCTCGCCACCCGCCACCTGGACGACCCGTGGGTGCTGGGCTGCGCGGGCGGCGCGGCCGCGCTCGGGCTGGTGCTGCTGTGGCTGGCCCTCGCCCACGGCCGGCACGGCTGGCTGCCGCTGGAGCCGGAGGGCTCCGCGATCCACCGCGACGCGATCGGCGCGCTGATCGCCGACCGGGCCCGGCGGCGCGCGGACGTGCACTCCTGGCAGGTCAGGGCCGGCCGGCGGCGGGTCCGGGTCACCCTCACCGGCACCGCCGACCCGGCGGGCGCGGAACGCGACCTGCGGGCCGAGCTGGCCCGCGTCCCGCTGGCCGTCCCGTACCGGCTGGACGTCCGCAGCCAGGTCCGGAAAGAGCGCCACCACCGCCGTGAACTCGCCGAGCTGGAGCCGCCCCGATGAGCCGACGCACCGTCAACCGGACGATCCTGGCGGTCGTCGGGCTCGGGCTGCTGCTCGGCGGGGCGCTGGTCCTGCTCGGCGGCCTCGACGCGTACGGGCGGCTCGACGTCACCCCGCCGCACTGGTGGCCGCTCGGCTCGCCGGACCAGCCGGTGCTGAGCGCCGCGAGCCGGGCGAAGTGGTCGGCGCGCTCCTGGTGGTGGCCGGTCGCGGTCGCGCTGCCCGCGCTGGTGGTGCTCGGCTGCCTGTGGTGGCTCTTCTCCCAGCTGCGGCGCGGCGGCCCGGCCGGGGTCGACCTGCCCTCGCCCGCCGCGCCCGGCGAGCCGCACTTCGCGCTGCACGTGCGCAGCCGGGCCGTCGAGGAGGCGATCGAGGCCGAGGCGGTGGCGCTGCCGGACGTCGACCGGGCGACCGTCCGGGTCACCGGCGCGGCCCGCCACCCCGAGGTGCGGGCCGTGCTGCGGCTCGCCCCCGGCGCGGACACCGGGGCCCTGGTCGCGGCCTACCGGTCCGGCCCGGTCGAGCACGCCCGCACCTCGCTGGGCCTGCCCGCCCTCCCCGCCCGGCTCCGGCTGCGGATGTCCCGGCCCCGCAAGGAGCGGGCGGCGAAGTCCCGGGGCCCGCGGGTGCGCTGACGCCCCGTCGGGCCCCGGGCCCCGGCCGTCACAGCACGCGGGTCGCGCCGCCGTCGACCGGGACCATCAGGCCGGTCAGGTAGGAGGCGGCGGGGGAGAGCAGGAAGGCGGCGGTGCGGCCGAACTCCTCGGGGGTGCCGTAGCGGCGCAGCGGGATGCCCGCCGCGGCGGCCTCGCGGGCGGCGGCCGGGTCCGGGTTCAGGCCGTCGAGCTCGCGGACCCGGTCGGTGTCGATCCGGCCGGGCAGCAGGCCCAGCGCCCGGACGCCGCGCGGGCCCAGCTCGTCGGCGAGGGTCTTGGCGGCCATCGCCAGGCCGGGCCGCAGGCCGTTGGAGATGCCCAGGCCCGGGATCGGCTGGCGGACCGAGGTGGAGAGCACGAAGCCGATCACCCCGCCCGCGCCGAGCTCCCCGGCCGCGGTGCGGGCCAGCCGCAGCGCGCCCAGGAAGACCGAGTCGAAGGCGTCCCGCCAGGCTTCGTCGGGGGCGGTGGCGACCGGGCCGGCCGCCGGGCCGCCGACGCTGATCAGGATGCCGTCGAAGCCGCCGAAGCGTTCGCGCGCCGCGTCGACCAGCCGCTGCGGGGTCGCCGGGTCGGCGTTGTCGGCGGCCACCCCGTGCGCGTCCGGGCCGAGCGCGCGGGCGGCCGCCCCGGCCGACTCCGCCGTCCGGCCGGTGACGACCACCTTGGCGCCCTCGGCGACCAACTGCCGCGCGGTGGCGTGGCCGAGGCCCCGGGTCGCCCCGGTGACCACGTACACCCTGTCCTTGAGTCCGAGATCCATGCCGACCATTCTCGCCGGTCGGCCCGGGTCCCGGCTCCCGACGCGGCGTCAGCCCACCGGCACGCCGGGGTTGGTGAGCGCGGTGCCGCCGGTCACGGTGTTGTCGGCGGTGACGGTGACCGGGCAGGCGGCGGAGTAGTTGGTGACGTCGATCGCGTACTTGGCGGCGTTGCCGCCGGTGGCACCCGTCAGGTCGGAGCGGTTGCCGCGGAACACGGTGCCGCAGCCCCAGCCGGCCACCTGGGTGTGGGTCTGGAAGCCGTCGTTCATGGTGCGAGTGCCGGTGTTGTTCTCGATCAGGTAGTCGTTGCCCTTCACGTCGACCCAGGAGTCGTCGTAGTTGACGTTCGTCAGCCCGTTGCCGTCGAACCGGTTGCCGGAGACCAGGCCGCCGGTGGTGCCCTCCTTCAGGTCGACGTTCTCGCCGCCGATGTTCGGGCCGATGGTGTTGCCGACGATCTGCACGTGGTCGCTCCGGTCGGTGAGCGTGTTGGCGGTGCCCACGTACACGCCCTCGCCCTTGCCGTCGTGCGCCGTCCCGGTGTCGTGCACGGTGGAGTTCCGCAGCACCCCGTAGCTGGAGGAGTTGCGGAAGTGCACGCCCTCCATGGTGGTGTGGTGCACCGTCACACCGTCGAGCAGCACGTGGTCGGAGGCGTCGACCATGATGCCCTTCTGCGCGTTGGTGACGGTGACGCCCCGGACGGTCCAGTAGGGGGCGCCGGACAGCGAGAGGCCGTAGCCGCCGCCGGTGGCGGTGGTCAGGACGGCGTTCGGCGAGCCGGTCAGGGTGATCGGGGCGGCGGCCGTGCCCGCCGCGGTGATCTTGAAGTTGCCGGTGTAGGTCCCGTCGGCGAGCTGGATGGTCCGGCCCGGCACGGCGGCGCTCAGCGCGGCCTGCAGCTCCTTGGCGGTGGAGACCCGGACGGTGCTCCCGCCCGACGACGACGGGGTCGGGGACGCGCTCGGGGACGCGGTCGGCGACGGCGTTGCCGACGGAGAGGTCGGCGGCGGGGCGGACGGGGTGCCGCCGCCCGCGGTCAGCGAGACGTCGTCGGCCCGGTAGTCGCTGCCGTACCAGCCGCTCAGCGTGACGGTGAGCTGCTCGGTGGCGGGGCCGGTGGTGAAGGCCCGGGTGAGCCGGGTCCAGTCGGCGGCATTGGTCCAGGTGGAGCTGGACACGCCGGTGCCGGTCGCGGCGAGGGTGACGTACGGGCCCCGCACCCAGGCGGTCAGCGTGTAGTCGGTGTTCGGCCGGACGGCGACGGTCTGCGTGCACGGCGCCAGGTCGGCCGGGCCGGGGGAGGCGGTCAGCGCGGAGCCGCCCGAGTGCGGGGCGGCAGCCGTGACGGCGGCGGTGCCGGAGCAGGCCCAGGGGCTGAGCGCGCCGCTCTCGAAGCCGCCGTTGGCGAGCAGTTCGGTGGTGGCCCCGGCGGGGGCGGGCAGCAGGGCGAGGGCGGCGGAGCCCAGGCCGAGGACGGTGGCGGCGGCCAGGCCGCGCGCCGTGCGGCGCGGGCTGTGGCGCGGTGTGCGGTGCGGGGTGCGGTGCGGGGTGCGGTACGTCATGAAGGTGCGCTCCGAGGTGGGGGAAAGAGCGGGTTCCGGACGGTGCACCGTCAATCTGGACTAGACCATTGCGGGACGTCAATGGGTGCGGGCCGACCGGGTGGCCCGCCGGGCGGCGGACCGGGCGTCGATGGCGCGCGGCCCGGAACCGGTCGAAGATGGGGGGACCGGACCACCCACCCGAGGTGCAGCGCATGGACAGTCGGCGGTTGCCGTACATCGACGGTGTCGCGGCCGCCCTGGTCGACGGCGCGGGACGCGTGGTGGGCTGGACCGCCGCCGCCGAGCAGTTGCTCGCCCTGGACGCCGCCCAGGTCACCGGCCGCCCCGCCCGGGAGCTGCTGGCCGACGGCGAGGCCGACGCCGACGCGCTCGGCAAACGGGCCGGCGAGGTCCGGCTGCGCAGCGGCGACGGCCCCCCGGTCGAGGTCTCCTACCAGGTGCTGCCGCTGGCCGGGGAGCGCGGCGAGGTCCGCGCCCTGGTGCTGGCCACCCCCGCCGCCACCGTCGCCCGGCGGCGGCAGGACGAGGCGTTCACCCGCGAACTGTTCCTCCAGGACCGGCTCGGCCTCGCCGTCTTCGACTCCGACCTGCGGCTGCTGCGCACCAACACCCAGCTGCTGCCCTACACCGGCCTGCCGGAGAACCTGGCCGGGCACCGGCTGGGCGACTTCCTGCAGCCCGGGGACGCCGAGGCGGCCGAGGCGATCCTCCGGCACGTGATCGACACCGGGGAGCCGATGGTCCGGGCCGAGCTGCCGATCCGCACCCTGGACGACCCCGGCCCCGGGGCGGTGATGGAGATCCAGGCGTTCCGGCTGCAGGCCCCCGACGGCTCGCTGATCGGGGTGACCGCGCTGTTCGGCGACGTCACCGAGCTGCACCGGTACCGGCGGCGGGCCGACGTGCTGCACCGGGCCACCGCCGCCGTCGGCGCCTCGCTCTCCGTGGTCGGCACCGCCGAGGACCTGGCCGGGGTGCTGGTGCCCGGCCTCGGGCGGCGCGCCGAGGTGGACATCGCCGAGGCCGTCTTCACCGGCGACGAACCGCAGCCCGGCGCGGACGGCGCGCTCGCCGTCCGCCGCACCGCCACCGCCGGGCCGCCCGGCCCCGACGACCGCCCGCTCGGCCCGATCGGCCGGGCCGAACTGGGCCGGCCCGCCGCGGCCACCGCCGACCCGCCCACCATGAGCGCCCCGCTGAACACCCGGGGCGGCCCGCTCGGCCGGATCACCGTGCACCGCCCGCCCGCCGAGGGCCCGTACGCCCGCGAGGACCTGGAGGTGCTGCGGGAGATCGCCGCCCGGGCCGCGCTCGCCGTCGACAACGCCCGCCGCTACACCCGCGAGCACCGGGCCGCCGTCGGCCTGCAGCGCTCGCTGCTGCCGCCCGCCGAGACCACGGTGCCCGCCGCCACCACCGCCAGCGTCTACCGGCCCACCGACACCGCGACCGGCGTCGGCGGCGACTGGTTCGACGTCATCCCGCTCTCCTCGGCCCGGGTCGCCCTGGTGGCCGGCGACGTGGTCGGCCACGGCCTGCAGGCCAGCGCCACCATGGGGCGGCTGCGCACCGCCGTGCGGACCCTGGCCGACCTCGACCTGGAGCCGGACGAGCTGCTGGTGCACCTCGACGACCTGGTCTCCCAACTGGTCGTCGAGGGCAGCGAGGAGGAGCGCGAGCGCGGCGTCGCCGACCCGTCCGGGGCGACCTGCGTGTACGCCGTCTACGACCCGGTCTCCGGGATCTGCCAGGCCGCCAGCGCCGGGCACCCGCCGCCCGCGCTGGTGCACCCGGACGGGCGGGTCGAGTACCTGCCGGTCAACCCCGGGCCGCCGCTCGGCGTCGGCGGGCTGCCGTTCGAGACCGTCGAGTGCGTGCCGCCGGCCGGGAGCGTGCTGGCGCTCTACACCGACGGCCTGATCGAGGGCGGCAGCCGCGACCTGGACGAGGGGATGGCGCAGCTGGCCGTCCGGCTCGGCCGGACCGGGCTCGGCGGCGACCTGGCCGCCGCCGGGCGGGCCATCGTCGCCGAGATGTCCACCGCCGGGCAGGGCGACGACGTGACGCTGCTGCTGGCCCGGCTGCACCCGGTGCCGCCGGAGGCCACCGCGGCCTGGAGCATCGACGCCGACCCGGCCGCCGTCGCCGGGGTGCGCGAGGCCGCCACCCGGCAGCTGGAGGAGTGGGGGCTCGGCGAGCTGGGATTCACCACCGAGCTGGTGCTGAGCGAGCTGGTCACCAACGCGATCCGGTACGCGGGCGGACCGGTGCTGGTCCGGCTGATCCGCTCCTCGGTGCTGACCTGCGAGGTCTCCGACCCGAGCGCCACCCAGCCGCGGATGCGCCGGGCCCGGCTCACCGACGAGGGCGGCCGCGGCCTCTACCTGGTCGCGCAGCTCACCGAGCGCTGGGGCAGCCGGTACACCCGCAACGGCAAGACCATCTGGGCCGAGCAGCCGATCGAGCCGCCGCCCGCCCCGTGACCGCCGTCCGGCCCCGTGAAGCGCCTCAGTTCGCGGCGGCGACCGGCTCCGCCGCGGCGGCCGCCGCGGCCGCGGCCCGCTCGGCGGCGCGCTGCCCGGCCTCGCGGCGGGCCATCACCACGACGCCGACCGGGACCAGCGCGGTGAACAGCCACCACTGCACGGCGTACGCCATGTGCGGGCCGATGTCGGAGTGGCCGGGCTCGGCCAGCGGCTCCGGCGGGTTGCCGGCCGCGGGCTGCGAGGAGGCCAGCTCCAGGTAGCCGCCCAGCACGGTGGCGCCCGCGTACTTCGCCTGCTCGGCGCTGTTGATCACCTTGTACATCCGCTCGGGCAGGCCGCCGCGGTTCTTCACGCCCAGCGAGGCGTACGTCTCGTCGGCGCGCAGCCGCCCGGTGACGGTGACCTCGCCGGACGGCGGGGCGGGGACGGCGGGCAGGCTGGCGGCGTCCGCGCCGGACTCCACCCAGCCGCGGTTGACCAGCACCGAGCCCCGGCCGTCGGCCAGCACCAGCGGGGTGACCACGAAGTAGCCGATCGAGCTGCCGCCGGGCTCGGTGCGGCCGCGGATCACCACCTCGTGCGCGGTGTCGTAGCGGCCCTGCGCGGTGACGGTGCGCCAGACCTGGTCGCCGGGGACGGACCAGCCGGGGGAGGAGAGGCCGTCGAAGGCGACCGGCGGACTGCCCAGGTTGCGCGCCACCAGGTCGTTGCGGGCGACCCGGGCCTCGTGCCGGTGGTACTGCCAGAAGCCCAGCCGGACCATGGTGGGGATCAGCACCAGGGCCACCAGCAGGACGGCCGCCCAGCGCGCGGACAGCAGGAATCGGTACACACCCGGCACGCTAATCCTCCTTACCGCCGCGTCACGCACCGGGGTGCGGCGCGACCTCCCGCAGCAGCTGCAGGAAGGCGTCCTCGCCGACCACGGGGGTGCCGTACTCGCGGGCCTTGCGGGCCTTGCCGCTCCACGAGCCGGGCTCGTTGGTGACCAGCAGGCTGGTGAGCCGGCTCACCGAGGAGGCGATGTGCAGGCCGGCCTCGGTCGCCCGGTCCTCCAGCAGCTCGCGCTCGGTGGCGGTGTCGCCGCTGATCGCCACCCGCATGCCCTGCGTCAGCGGGGAGCCGTCCGCCCAGCGGCCCGGGTTCGGGTACGGGCAGGCCGGGCGCTTGCGGGCGGGCCGGTAGGAGCTGACCCAGGAGCCCCGGGCCGGGCCGCCCGCCGGGGCGGCGGCGGGGGCGGTGCCCTCGCCGAGGTCGGTGACGGCCACGCAGGCGGTCAGCGGCAGCGGGACGCCGCCGTCCCGGGCCAGCCGCAGCGAGGGCCGGAACACCTCGGCCAGCACCCGGGCGTCGTCCAGCGCGTGGTGCGCCCGGCGCTGGCTGACGCCGAAGTGGGCGGCCAGCGAGGAGAGCTTGCCGTTGGGCAGCGGCAGCCGCAGGTCCCGGGCCAGCACCATGGTGCACAGCCGCTGCTCGACCGGGGCGGCCAGGCCGGCCCGGGAGAACTCGCGGGAGATCATGTTCCAGTCGAACAGGGCGTTGTGCGCCACCATCACCCGGCCGCGCAGCCGCTCGGCGAACTCGGCGGCGACCTCCGGGAAGGTCGGCGCGCCCTCCAGCGCCTCGCTGGTCAGGCCGTGGATCCAGACCGGGCCGGGGTCGCGCTCCGGGTTGACCAGGGTGTACCAGTGGTCGGTGACCTCGCCGTCCGCGTCCAGCTGGTAGACGCCCGCCGAGATCACCCGGTCGGTGCGGCCGAGACCGGTGGTCTCGACGTCGACCACGGCGAAGCCGCGGGCCCCGGCCCCGTCGGGGCCGGTGCGCTGGGCCGGGAACGGCGACGGGGTGAAGGACGAGTGCATAACGCACCACTGTAACGGGGGACGGCGGACGGCTCCGGCCGGAATGCCCGGAGCGTGGCCGTGCTTACAGTGGAACGAGGGTGCGAAACCCTGCACCCGCCTCTGCACCGAAGGACACCCCTCATGCGCGCCACCGTGATCCACGGCCCCCAGGACATCCGGATCGAGGAGGTGCCCGACCCGCGGATCGAGCGCCCCACCGACGCGGTGGTGCGGGTGCTGAACGCCTGCGTCTGCGGCAGCGACCTGTGGGCGTACCGGGGGGTGGCGAAGCGGGAGGCCGGGCAGCGGATCGGGCACGAGTTCCTGGGCTTCGTCGAGGAGGTCGGCGCCGAGGTGCGCGACCTGGCGGCCGGTGACCTGGTGGTGGCCCCGTTCATGTGGTCGGACGGCGTCTGCGAGTTCTGCCGCGAGGGCCTGCAGACCTCCTGCCCGCACGGCGGGTTCTGGGGCACCCCGGGCTCGGACGGCGGGCAGGGCGAGGCGGTCCGGGTGCCGTTCGCGGACGGCACCCTGGTGAAGCTGCCGAAGGAGGCGGCCGGGGACGAGAAGCTGCTGCCCGGCCTGCTGGCGCTCTCCGACGTGATGGCGACCGGCCACCACGCCGCGGTCTCGGCGGGCGTGCGGCCCGGCGCGACGGTCGCGGTGGTCGGCGACGGCGCGGTCGGCCTGTGCGGCGTGCTGGCCGCGCACCGGCTCGGCGCGGGCCGGATCATCGCGCTCGGCCGGCACGAGGGCCGGACGGCGATCGCCCGCTCCTTCGGCGCCACCGACGTGGTCGCCGAGCGCGGCGACGCCGCGGTCGAGGCGGTCCGCGAGCTGACCGGCGGCCTGGGCGCGCACGCCGTGCTGGAGGCGGTCGGCACCGAGCAGTCGATGCGGACGGCGATCTCGATCGCCCGGGACGGCGGCGCGGTCGGCTACGTGGGCGTGCCGCACGGCGGCAGCGCGGGCGTCGACATCGGCCAGATGTTCAACCGGAACGTGCAGCTGCGCGGCGGGGTGGCCCCGGCCCGGGCGTACATCCCCGAGCTGCTGCCCGACGTGCTCTCCGGCGCGATCGACCCGGGGAAGGTGTTCGACCGCACGGTGGGCCTGGACGGGGTGCCGGAGGGCTACCGGGCGATGGACGAGCGGACGGCGCTGAAGGTCCGGATCGCCTTCTGAACTCCCTGCTGAGCAGGCATATTTGACAGATCATCACACCGGGGCGGCCGTAAAACGGTCGCCCCGGTGGCGTGTTCTGGTCAGTTTTCGGCCATGTCGCGTGGGGAAGCTTCTCGGCACCGGGTCCTCGATCTAGCATGCAGCGCACTCAATGTGACGTCCCTCACGTCCATCTGATCGTCCGAAGACCCGAAGACGTCAGGAGACCCGCGTGGCACCCCCGCCCGATTCAGTCCCCGAATCGTTCCAACGTATCGAGGAGACCGCCGAGTTCCGCCAACTGCGCAGCTCCTTCCGGAACTTCGCATTCCCGGTGACGGCCGGATTCGTCCTCTGGTACCTGCTGTACGTCCTGCTCAGCTGCTACGCCCCCGGCTTCATGAGCACCAAGGTCGTCGGCAACATCAACCTCGCCCTGGTGCTCGGCCTCCTGCAGTTCGCCAGCACCTTCGCGATCGCCGCCTGGTACGCCCGGTTCGCCGACCGCCGGCTCGACCCGCGCGCCGCCGTCATCCGCGGCCGCGCCGAGGCCGCGCTGCCCGCCCAGCCCGTCGACCGCTCCGCCGTGCCCGAGGAGGCAGCCGAATGATGACGCACCTGGCCGCCGGCCCGGCGGGCGAGCACCGCACCCTGATCATGTCCCTGTTCGGGCTGTTCGTCCTGGCCACCCTCGGCATCACGCTCTGGGCCGGTCGCAACAACCGCGACGCCTCCGACTTCTACGCCGGCGGCCGCAGCTTCACCGGCTTCCAGAACGGCCTGGCGATCTCCGGCGACTACATGTCGGCCGCCTCCTTCCTCGGCATCACCGGCGCGATCGCGCTCTCCGGCTACGACGGCTTCCTGTACTCCATCGGCTTCCTGGTCGCCTGGCTGGTCGCGCTGCTGCTGGTCGCCGAACCGCTGCGCAACTCCGGCCGCTACACCATGGCCGACGTGCTGGCCTTCCGGATGCGCCAGCGCCCGGTGCGGACCGCCGCCGGCCTGTCCACCATCGTGGTGTCGATCTTCTACCTGCTGGCCCAGATGGTCGGCGCCGGCTCGCTGGTCTCGCTGCTGCTCGGCGCCGAGAGCGACGCCGCCAAGCGCTGGACCATCGTCGCGGTCGGCACCCTGATGGTGCTGTACGTGACCATCGGCGGCATGAAGGGCACCACCTGGGTGCAGATCATCAAGGCCGTGCTGCTGATCGCCGGCGCCGGACTGATGACCCTGCTGGTGCTGGCCAAGTTCCACTTCAACCTGTCCGAGCTGCTCGGCGCCGCCGCCAAGGCCAGCGGCAGCGGCGACAAGTTCCTCCAGCCCGGCCTCAAGTACGGGGCCACCGGCACCACCAAGCTCAACTTCCTCAGCCTCGGCATCGCCCTGGTGCTCGGCACCGCCGCGCTGCCGCACATCCTGGTGCGCTTCTACACCGTGCCCACCGCGCGCACCGCCCGGAAGTCCGTGCTCTGGTCGATCGGCATCATCGGCGTCTTCTACCTGATGACCCTCGCCCTCGGCTTCGGCGCCGCCGCGCTGGTCGGCCGCAAGGCGCTGGCCGCCGACAAGTCCGGCAACACCGCCGCCCCGCTGCTCGCCGAGCACCTCGGCGGCGGCGCCGGCACCACCGGCGGCGCGGTGCTGCTCGCGGTGATCTCCGCGGTCGCCTTCGCCACCATCCTGGCCGTGGTCGCCGGGCTCACCCTGGCCTCCTCGTCCTCCTTCGCCCACGACCTCTGGGCCAACGTGATCCGCCGCGGCAAGGCCACCGAGAAGGAGGAGGTGGCCAGCGCCAAGCTCGCCGCCGTCGCGATCGGCGCGATCGCCATCGCGCTGTCGATCTTCGCGGACAAGCTGAACGCCGCCGCGCTGGTCGCGCTCGCCTTCGCGGTCGCCGCCTCCGCCAACCTGCCCACCCTGCTCTACTCGCTGTTCTGGAAGCGGTTCAACACCACCGGCGCGGTCGCCTCCACCTACGCGGGCCTGGTCACCGCCGTCACCCTGGTGATCTTCTCCCCGGTGGTCTCCGGCAACCCGAAGACCTCGCTCTTCCCGCACAGCGACTTCTCCTGGTTCCCGCTGGAGAACCCCGGCCTGGTCTCCATCCCGGTCGGCTTCCTGGCCGGCGTGGTCGGCACCTACCTGTCCCGGGAGAAGGCCGACCCGGCGAAGTACGCCGAACTGGAGGTCCGTTCGCTCACCGGCCTCGGCGCCCACTGACCGACCGCCCCGCCCCGCCCGGGAGCCCCGCTAAGCTGGCCCGGCCGCACCCCAGCGGCCGGGCCGGCAGGCTCACCAGGGAAGGGCGGGCCGGGATGCTCCTCGACACCCACGGCCGGCAGGCCGTCGACCTGCGGGTCTCACTCACCGACCGGTGCAACCTGCGCTGCACCTACTGCATGCCCGAGGAGGGCCTGAGCTGGCTCGGCAAGCCCGAGCTGCTCACGGACGAGGAGATCGTCCGGCTGGTCCGGATCGCGGTCCGCGACCTCGGCGTCCGCGAGGTCCGCTTCACCGGCGGCGAACCGCTGCTCCGCCCCGGCCTGGTGCCGATCGTCGCCGCCTGCGCCGCGCTGGAGCCGCGCCCCGAGATCTCGCTCACCACCAACGGCATCGGCCTGGCCCGGACCGCCTCCGCGCTGCGGGACGCCGGCGTCGACCGGGTCAACGTCTCGCTCGACACCCTCGACCCGGACACCTTCGAGCGGCTCACCCGGCGCAAGCGCCACCGGGACGTGCTCGACGGGCTGGCCGCCGCCGGGGCCGCCGGACTGCGCCCGGTCAAGCTGAACGCCGTCCTGATGCGCGGCGTCAACGAGCACGAGGCCGCCGACCTGCTCGGCTGGGCCCTGGAGCACGGCTACCAGCTGCGCTTCATCGAGCAGATGCCGCTGGACGCCCAGCACGGCTGGGACCGCACCCGGATGGTCACCGCGGAGGAGATCCTCGACCTGCTGCGGGCCCGCTTCACCCTCACCCCCGAGCCCTCCGCCGACCGCGGCGCCGCCCCCGCCGAACGCTGGCTGGTCGACGGCGGCCCCGCCACCGTCGGCGTGATCGCCTCGGTCACCCGGCCGTTCTGCCGGGCCTGCGACCGCACCCGGCTGACCGCCGACGGTCAGGTCCGCAACTGCCTGTTCGCCACCGGCGAGACCGACCTGCGCGGCGCGCTGCGCTCCGGTGCGGACGACGCCGAACTGGCCGCGCTCTGGCGGGCGGCGATGTGGGGCAAGAAGGCCGGCGCGGGCATCGACGGCCCCGGCTTCCACCAGCCCGAGCGCCCGATGTCCGCGATCGGCGGCTGACGGTCCGTCAGGACCGGTCGGGGTCGCCCGGGAAGGGCTCGGTGTCCTTGAGGAAGCCGCGGACGGCGAGGAACCGGCCGAGGGACTCGCGGTGCTCGTCGCAGGCGAGCCAGGTCTTGCGGCGGTCGGGGGTGTGGAGCTTGGGGTTGTTCCACAGCAGGGACCAGGTGGCGCGGTCGCGGCAGCCCTTGGCGGAGCACTTCGGGGGGCCGTCCGGGGTGGCGGGGGCGGCGGCGGAGGTGCCGAAGAGGGGGTGCGCGGGGGTGTCCATGGGGCGATCCTATGCCCGGGCATGACGACGCCGGGCAGCCACGGGGGGAGCTGCCCGGCGTCGGTCCGTCGCTCCGACGGGGGATGCGGAGCGCTAAGGAAGTATGGCACGCCCGGGGACGGGGGGCGTTACTGTCCGATGATTAATTTGAGGATGGTCTGAGCTTTCGGCCGGTCATACCGCCACAGGAACGGACAAGCCGGGCAAGGGGCTTGAGGGAAGCTCAATCCTGCGGACGCTTCTCCGTCGCCCCGCCGCCACCTGTGCCGCCCGGGCCCAGCATCAGCGGGGTGTCCGGGGAGAAGGCGAAGGTCGAGGGCAGGCCGGGCGCCCGCTCGCGGCCGGCGTTGGCGATCAGGACGGCGAAGTAGGGCAGCAGCAGGCCGCCGGCCAGCGCGCCGTAGGCGAGCCAGCGCTGCACGTCCCAGAGGATCACGCCGAGCAGCACGCAGGCGGTGCGGATCAGCATCGACACGACGTAGCGGCGCTGCCGCCCCCGGACGTCCTCGGTCAGGCTGCTGCGGGCCCCGGTGATCCGGAAGACCTGGCCGTCGTCCGCGCTCTTGGGCATGTTGCCATCCATCCTCGGTCGGTTCCGGCGTCTGACGCCCGACCACCGTAACCCCGCTGACGCCCGCCGGACCCACGAGGGTCCGGCGCGGCGGTCAGGGCGTGCGGCGCAGGTACTGCACGGGCACCGCGTCGGTCAGCCAGACGCCGTTCGCGGAGACCCGGAACTCGTGCCCGGCGGCGGCCATCGCCGCCGCGTCCACCGCCAGCACGACCGGGCGGCCGTGCCGGGAGCCGACCTTGACGGCCGTCTCCGTGTCGGCGGAGAGGTGGACGTCCTGCCGGCTCATCGGGCGCAGGCCCTCGGCCAGGATGTACCGCAGGGTGCGTTCGGCGGTGCCGTGGAACAGCACCTCGGGCGGGGTGACGGCGGGCAGGCCGAGGTCGACCTCGACGGTGTGGCCCTGGCTGGCCCGGATCGAGCGGCCGTCCTCGGAGTAGGCGAAGCGGCGCTTGTTGTTGGTCTCCACCACGTGGTCCAGCTCGGCCCTGGTCAGCGGGCGGCCGTGCCGGGCCAGGGCGGCGAGCAGGGTGTCGACCGCGACCCAGCCCGCCGGGTCGAGGGCGACCCCGACCGCGCCCGGGTCGTGCCGCAGGATGCGGGAGAGCGTCTTCGACGTCTTGACCGTGCGTTTCTCGTCCATCGGGGTCCCCCTCGGGGTACGGCGGCCGGTCAGGAGGCCTGACTGACCGAGCTCATGTGGAAGTCGGGCACCCGGACCGGCGGCATCGCCGTCCGGGTGAACCAGTCGCCCCACTCGCGGGGCAGGCAGCGTTCGGTGCGGCCCACTTCGGTGATCCGGCCGAGCAGGTCCACCGGGGACTCGTTGAAGCGGAAGTTGTTGACCGCGCCCACCACCTCGCCGTTCTCCACCAGGTAGACGCCGTCCCTGGTCAGGCCGGTGAGCAGCAGGGTGGCCGGGTCGACCTCGCGGATGTACCAGAGGCAGGTGAGCAGCAGGCCGCGCTCGGTGCGGGCGATCATCTCGGCCAGCGTCGGCGCGTCCGGCGCGGAGGTCTCCAGCACCAGGTTGTTGATCGGCGGGGTGACCGGCAGTCCGGCCAGACCGGCGGAGTGCCGGGTGGTCAGCAGGTGGGCGAGGCGGCCCTCGCGCAGCCAGTCGGTGGCGGCCAGCGGCGCGCCGTTGTCGAACACCGAGTCGTTCTCGCCGGAGGAGTGCGTGAGCACGAACGGGGCGGCCTCCAGGCCGGGTTCGGCCGGGTCGGAGCGCAGGGTCAGCGGCAGCGTGCCGATCCGCTCGCCGACCCGGGTCCCCCCGCCGGCCTTCGAGAACACCGAGCGGCCCTCGGCGGCGTCCCGCGCGCCGGCCGACCAGGACAGGTAGACCATCAGGTCGGCGACCGCCGAGGGCGGCAGGATCGCCTCGTAGCGTCCGGCCGGCAGCTCGACCTTCGTGCGGCCCCAGCCGAGCCGGCGGGTCAGGTCGGCGTGCAGGGCGGCGACGTCCACGTCGGTGAAGTCCCGGGTGGCGGCGCCCGCCCAGGCCGAGCCCGTCAGGTCGGCGGTCTTGGCGTTCAGCTCGAAGCTGCCGGTGGGCTGGTCGTGGCGCAGCCGCAGGCCCGTCGAGCTGCCCAGGTAGCTGGAGGTGTGCTCGTGCCGGGCGAAGCCGTACAGCAGCTCGCCGCCGGCCCGGGCCCGGGCGAAGGCCTCGCCGAGGGCGGGCGCGAGGGTGCCGAAGACGCCGATGTCGGTGGTGGCCGGGGCCTCGGTGAAGCGCGGGTCGGCGGGGCGGTCGGCGATCAGCGGCCGGGCGTCCTCGGCGGGTCCGGCGGTCCGGGCGGCGGCCTCGGCGGCGCGCACCAGCCGCTCGACGTCGTCGAGCGTGACGGCCTCCTGGGCGACCACGCCGGTGGCGGTGCCCTCGGCGCCGTCCACCGTGGCGATCACGGTGAGGCGGCGGCCGCGGGTGACGCCGTTGGTGGTCAGGGCGTTGCCGGCCCAGCGCAGGTTGGCGGTGGACTCCTCGTCGGCGATCACCACGCAGCCGTCGGCGCGGGACAGCTCCAGGGCGCGTTCCACCAGCTCGTGGGGGTGCGTGAGGGACATCAGTGACCCGCCTCCTGCTGGGTGTTGAGCACGTTGACCTGGCGGAACAGCGCGGACGGGCAGCCGTGGCTGACCGCGGCGACCTGGCCCGGCTGGGCCTTGCCGCAGTTGAAGGCCCCGCCGAGCACGTACGTCTGCGGGCCGCCGACGGCGCTCATCGAGCCCCAGAAGTCGGTGGTGGTGGCCTGGTAGGCGAAGTCCTTGACCTGGCCCGCGAGTTCGCCGTTCCGGATGGCGTAGGCGCGCTGGCCGGTGAACTGGAAGTTGTAGCGCTGCATGTCGATCGACCAGGAGCGGTCGCCGACGATGTACAGCCCGTCCTCCACCTGCGAGACCAGGCCCGCGGTGTCCGGCCCGTCGACGGCCGGCCGGAGCGAGACGTTGGCCATCCGCTGCACCGGCACGTGCGCGGGGGAGTCCGCGTAGGCGCAGCCGTTGGAACGGCCGAAGCCCTTCAACTGCGCCATCGGGCGGTCGAGTTGGTACCCGACCAGGACGCCGTCGCGGATCAGGTCCCAGGACTGGGTGGCCACGCCCTCGTCGTCGTACCCGATGGTGGCCAGGCCGTGCTCGGCCGTCCGGTCGCCGGTGACGTGCATCAGCTCCGAGCCGTACTTCAGCGTGCCCAGCCGGTCGAAGGTGGCGAAGGAGGTGCCCGCGTAGGCGGCCTCGTAGCCGAGCGCGCGGTCCAGCTCGGTGGCGTGGCCGATCGACTCGTGGATGGTCAGCCACAGGTTGGACGGGTCGATCACCAGGTCGTAGCGGCCCGGCTCGACGCCCGGCGCCCGCATCTTCTCCGCCAGCAGCCCGGGCAGCCCGGCCAGTTCGGCGTCCCAGTCCCAGCCGACCCCGCGCAGGTACTCCCAGCCCCGGCCCGCGGGCGGGGCGATGGTGCGCATCGAGTCGAACGCGCCCGTCCGCCCGTCCACGCTGGTGGCCTCCAGCCACGGGTGCAGGCGCACCCGCTGCTGGGTGGTGACGGTGCCCGCGGTGTCCGCGTAGAACTTGTTCTCCTGCACCGTCAGCACCGCCGCCGACACGTGCGAGACGCCGTCCGCCGCCAGCAGCCGGGCCGACCAGTCGGCCAGCAGGCCGGTCTTCTCCGCGTCCGGCACCTCGAACGGGTTCACCTCGTACGCGGAGACCCACTCGGCGTCCGGGTAGGCGGGCTCAGGGGCCAGCTCGACCCGCTCCGTCGAGCCCGCCGCGCGGCTGATCCCGCCCGACAGCCGGGCCACCGCCACCGCCTGCTCGGCGACCGCCTCCGCGGCCCGCGGCGTCAGGTCCACCCCCGCGGCGAAGCCCCACGCGCCGTCCAGCAGCACCCGGACGGCGAAGCCCAGCTGCACCGTGTCCGAGGAGCCGGACGGGCGGGCGTCCCGCAGCCGCCAGGACGCCGAACGGACCCGCTCCAGGCGGAAGTCGGCGTGCGAGACGCCCAGCAGGCGTGCCCGCGACAGCGCGGCGTCCGCCAGCGGGCGCAACGGGAGGGAGAGGAACTGAGGGTCCAGCGCGGAGGGGGGCATCGGGCTCCCTGGATCGAGGGTCGGAGCGACGGGCCGCCCCCGGCCGAGGACGCACCCGCCCGCATCATCCCGCTCCGCAGGGCGTACGGCCAGCAAATATCACCGCGCGCCCTGACGGACCGTCAGTCGGTCCGTCGGCCGGTCCGCCGCCGGAGGGGGCTCAGGCCAGCGCCTCCCACCAGCCGTCCAGCTCCGGCGGGTTCGCCACCTCGACCCGCTGCCCCGGCCGCGGCACCGCCAGCGGCACCCCCTGCTGCTTCGCCTCCGCCAGCAGCCGCTCCACCGGCTCCGCCCAGCGGTGCGGCGCCAGGTTGAAGGTGCACCAGTGGATCGGCAGCAGCAGGCCGCCGCGCAGCTCCAGGTGCGCCCGGACCGCCTCCTCCGGGTTCAGGTGGATGTCCGCCCAGGCCGCGTCGTACGCGCCGATCGCCATCAGCGCCGCGTCGAACGGGCCGTGCTGCTCGCCGATCCGGGCGAAGCCCTCGAAGTAGCCCGAGTCGCCGGTGAAGAACACCCGCCGCTCCGGTCCGGCCACCACCCAGGAGCCCCACAGCGTGGTGTTCCGGGTCAGGCCGCGGCCGGAGAAGTGGTGCGCCGCCGTCAGGGTCAGCGACAGCTCGCCGAGCGTGCAGGTCTCGTCCCAGTCCAGTTCGATGATCCGGTGCTCCGGCACGCCCCAGCGGCGCAGGTGCCCGCCGATGCCCAGCGGCACCGCGAACGGCGCCGACTGCAGGGTGATCAGCCGCCGCACCGTCGCCATGTCCAGGTGGTCGTAGTGGTCGTGCGAGATCAGCACCGCGTCGACCTGCGGCAGCGCCGCCAGCTCCACCGGCACCGGGTGCAGCCGCTTCGGGCCCGCCAGGTGCGAGGGCGAGCAGCGGTCCGACCAGACCGGGTCGACCAGCACCCGGCAGCCGTCCAGCTCCAGCAGCGCCGAGGCGTGCCCGAACCAGGTCACCGCCACGCCCTCGGCCGCGGTGGCCGGGACCTCCGGGCGGGCCAGCGGGACCGTCCCGGCGGGCAGCCGCCCGTCCTTGTCCAGCAGCATCCGGCGCAGCGTCCCCGCGTCCGGCACGCCCGGGGCGGCGGGGGCCAGCGCGGACGGCGCGTTGTGGAACACCCCGTCGCGGAACTGCGGGGACACCCGCACCCGGGGGTCCAGCGGGTCCGGCCGGCGGCCGAACTGGGCCGGCAGTTCGCGCAGCGCCCACGCCGCCGCGCCCGCCACCGCCAGCGCCGCCACCGCCGTCAGTGCCCGGCGGCCGGTCCGGCCAGGATCTGCACCACTCATCGCGTCCGCTCCGATCGGCTCGCATCGACAGGCGCCCCGGACGCTCCGGAACACCCCCGGGGCAACGCCCGCCACCGGCCCGGCGTTCCCCGCCGCACCGCCGCCCTCCCGCCGTCGGGATCGTTGTCGGGATACGACAGTTCTCACCGGGCGCGCCTGTCGGAGGCCGCTTCGCCCGACCTCGCACCCTACCGATAGCGTCGCTGGTGAACTGCGCTTGCGAACGCGCCGCAGTCGCGCACGCGAATCGAGAGAGAGGTGGACCCTTGAGCCGCTCGGTACTGGTCACCGGAGGTAACCGGGGCATCGGCCTGGCGATCGCCCAGAGCTTCGCGGAGGCGGGCGACAAGGTCGCGATCACCAGCCGCAACGGCGAGGTCCCGGCCGAACTCGCCAAGTACGACGTGCTCGCCGTCCGCGCCGACATCACCGACGCCGCGCAGGTCGACGCCGCCTTCACCGAGATCGAGGCCGCGCACGGCCCGGTCGAGGTGCTGGTCGCCAACGCCGGCATCACCAAGGACACCCTGATGCTGCGGATGTCCGAGGACGACTTCACCTCCGTCCTGGACACCAACCTCACCGGCACCTTCCGGGTGGTCAAGCGGGCCGCCGCGAAGCTGCTGCGCGCCCGCAAGGGCAGCATCGTGCTGATCTCCTCCGTCGTCGGCCTCAGCGGCTCGGCCGGCCAGGCCAACTACGCCGCCTCCAAGGCCGGCCTGGTCGGTCTCGCCCGCTCCCTCGCCCGCGAGTTCGGCCCGCGCAACATCACCGTCAACGTGGTGGCGCCCGGCTTCGTCGACACCGACATGACCGCGGTGCTCAGCGAGGAGCGCCGCAAGGAGATCGTCGCCGACGTGCCGCTGGGCCGTTACGCCGCCCCCGCCGAGATCGCCTCGGCCGTGCGGTTCCTGGCCTCCCCCGAGGCCGCGTACATCACCGGAGCCGTCATTCCCGTGGACGGCGGATTGGGCATGGGGAACTGACCATGACTGGAATTCTCGAAGGCAAGCGCATCCTGATCACCGGTGTGCTGATGGAGTCCTCCATCGCCTTCCACACCGCGAAGCTGGCCCAGGAGCAGGGCGCCGAGATCATCCTCACCGCCTTCCCCCGCCCCAGCCTGACCGAGCGGATCGCCAAGAAGCTGCCGAAGCCGGTCAAGGTCCTGGAGCTCGACGTCTCCAGCGAGGAGCAGCTGGCCGGCATCGCCGACCAGGTCCGGGAGCACCTGCCGACCCTGGACGGCATCGTCCACTCCATCGGCTTCGCCCCGCAGGACGCGCTCGGCGGCAACTTCCTGGACACCCCGTGGGAGTCCGTGGCCACCGCCATGCAGGTCTCCGCGTACTCGCTGAAGTCGCTCACCACCGCGCTGCTCCCGCTCATGCAGGACGGCGGCTCGGTGGTCGGCCTGACCTTCGACGCGCAGTTCGCCTGGCCGCAGTACGACTGGATGGGCCCGGCCAAGGCCGCGCTGGAGGCCACCAACCGGTACCTCGCCCGCTACCTCGGCGAGCGCGACATCCGCTGCAACCTGATCTCCGCGGGCCCGATCGGCTCGATGGCCGCGAAGTCGATCCCCGGCTTCTCGGACCTCGCCGCCACCTGGGAGACCCGCTCCCCGCTGAAGTGGGACCTCTCCGACCCGGAGCCGGCCGGCCGCGGCGTCGTCGCGCTGCTCAGCGACTGGTTCCCGAAGACCACCGGCGAGATCGTCCACGTCGACGGCGGCCTGCACGCCATCGGCGCCTGACCCGTCGCCGCCCCGCGGGGCCGCCGCACCGGTTCCCCGGCGCGGCGGCCCCGCGGCCGTTCCGGCCCCGCTACAGGTCGTTGGCCTTGCAGAAGCCGACGGCCCGCCCGGCCTCGTCGGCGGCGCGGTCGGCGTCGCCGGAGCGGATCGCGTCCAGGATGGCGGCGTGCGGAACCCAGCGGTGCGGCAGCAGGTCGGGGCCGACGTCGTGCCGCAGGTGGGCGCGGAGCACCTCGCCGAGGTCGGCGTAGACGGCGGCGAGCACGTCGTTGTGGGCGGCGGCGACCACCGCCTGGTGGAAGGCGGCGTCGGCCTGGATGAAGTCCTCGGGGACGCCCGCGTGCCAGGCGGCGTCCCGGCGGGCCAGCGCGGCGTCGAGCAGTTCGAGGTCCCGGGGGGTGCGGCGGGCGGCCGCGAAGCCCGCCGCGGCGGCCTCCAGGGTGGCGCGCAGCTCGGCGACCTGGTCCTGGTCGGCGTCCGCGAACCGGCGGTGCATCACCCCGGCCAGCTCGCTGGTGGCCAGCACGTAGGTGCCGGAGCCCTGCCGGATGTCGAGCAGCCCGTTGTGGGCCAGCGCCCGGACGGCCTCGCGGACGGTGTTGCGGGCCACGCCGAGCAGGTCGACGAGCTCCGCTTCGGTGGGGATGCGTGATCCCACCGGCCACTCGCCGGAGGTGATCTGGGCCCGCAGCTGGGCGATCACCTGGTCGGAGAGCGGGGTGCGGCGAGTGGTCGACAGCGCCAAGGTCGGGCTCCTTCTGTGGTCTACGTCATCAGGATACCGGGGTGCGATAAGTCATCCCATGATTCTATGATTGCGCCATGCCTACCGCAGCGGAGCGCTCCGCCACCGTCACCGGGGACCGCCGACCGGGCGCCCCGACCCCTGCTCCCGCCACCCCTGCCGCCGCCCCGGCCTCCTCCGCCGTCCGCAACGGCGCCGCCGTGCTGCTCGCCGTCGCGGTCGCCGCCGCCGCGGTGAACCTGCGCCCGGTGGTCACCAGCCTCGGCGCGCTGCTCGACCCGGTCCGCGAGGGCCTCGGGATGAGCGCCACCACGGCCGGCCTGCTCGCCGCGGTGCCGCCGCTCTGCTTCGCCCTGCTGGGCATCTGCGCGCCCGCCCTGGCCCGCCGGTTCGGGCCGATCGCGGTGGTGACCGCCGCCATGGGCGCGATCACGGCCGGCGTGCTGGCCCGGGTGCTCACCGGCTCCGCCGCGGTGTTCCTGCTGCTCACCGCGGTCGCGCTGGCCGGCGTGGCGCTGGCCAACGTGCTGATCCCGGTGGTGATCAAGCGGTACTTCCCGGACCGGGTCGCCCCGATGATCGGCCTCTACTCGATGGCGCTGTCGGTGGGCACCTCGCTGGCCGCCGCCACGGCGGTGCCGCTGACGCACGCGCTCGGCGGCAACTGGCGGATCGGCCTCGGGATCTGGGGCCTGCTCGCGGCCGTCGCCCTGGTGCTCTGGCTGACCGTGCTGTTCCTGCGCCGGGGCGAGCGCAGGAGCCCGGCCGCCGCCGGGGCCGCCGGGCCGGCGAAGCTGCCGATCCTGCGCAGCCGCACCGCCTGGGCGCTGGCCGCGTTCTTCGGCCTGCAGTCCACCAGCGCGTACAGCGCGATGGGCTGGCTGCCGAAGATCTACCACGACGCGGGCGTCTCCGAGTCGGCGGCCGGCGTGCTGCTGGCCCTGGTGATGGTGGTCAGCGTGCCGGTGTCCTTCCTGCTGCCGAACCTCGCCGCCCGGCGCGGCGACCAGCGGCTGTACGTGGTGGTGCTGGGCCTGTGCGGGATCGCCGGCTTCCTCGGCCTGATGCTCGCCGCCGGGACGGTGCCGTGGCTGTGGGCGATCCTGGTCGGCCTGTCGATGTGCGCCTTCCCGCTGGCGCTGACCATGCTCGGCCTGCGCGCCCGCACCCCCGGCGGGGTCACCCAGCTGTCGGCCTTCGCGCAGAGCCTCGGCTACCTGATCTCCATCCCGGGCCCGATCCTGATGGGCGCGCTCTACCAGGGCACCGGGCAGTGGTACCTGCCGCTCGGCCTGCTGGCGCTGCTGCTGGTGCCGCAGATCCTGGTCGGCCTGCGGGCGGCCCGGGCCCGGCACATCGAGGACGAGGCCGTGGTCTAGGCTCGGCGCCATGCCGGTACTCGACCCGAATCCCCCCGACGGCCAGCAGAAGCTGCTGCGGATGCTCGGCCTGATCGCCGCGATCGTGGTGGTGATCGCCGTCCTCGCGACGGTCGCCAGCAAGATGGGCTGATCCGCGGCCCGCCCGGGCGGTTTCCGGACGGCCGCCACCCCTGCGGGTGGCAGCTTGCCGGACCTCGCGCCCGGGCGGCGCTTTTCTGCGAAGCTCTAGGGGTATGAGCGCCGACACCCCTCGTAGGATCATCGTCCTCCGCCACGCCCGGGCCGACTGGCCCGACCAGGTCGACGACCACGACCGCCCGCTCGCCGACCGCGGCCGCGGCCAGGCGTCCGAGGCCGGCCGCTGGCTGGCGGACTCCGGGGTCAACCCCGACCACGTGCTGTGCTCCACCGCGCTGCGGACCAGGGAGACCTGGAAGCTGGTCGCCCACGAGCTGCCCAAGCGGGCCCGGCGGACGGCCTACGAGGACCGGGTGTACGAGGCCCAGCCCGGCCGCCTGATCGAGGTCATCCAGGAGACCCCCGACGACCACCGCGACCTGCTGCTGGTCGGCCACAACCCCGGCGTGCTCGGCCTGACCCAGGTGCTGGCCGGCGACGAGGGCGACGTCGAGGCGCTCAACCGGCTCCGGCTGAACGGCTTCCCGCCCGCCGCCGTGGCGGTGCTCAGCCTGGACGGCCCGTGGAAGCTGGTCGAGCCCGGCAGCGCCCGGCTCGACTCGTACTTCATGCCGCAGGACTGACGGACGCCCGGTGCGTGGGGGGGGGGGGGGGGGGGGGGGGGCCCCCCCCCCCCCCCCCCCCCCCCCCCCCCACGCCGGTCGCGCTCAGTCGCCGGTCGGCGCGCCGTCCAGCTCGTCGGCCGCCTCGACCTCCTCGCGGGTGACGCCCAGCAGGTACAGCACGGTGTCCAGGAACGGCACGTTCACGGCCGTGTCGGCCTGCTCGCGGACCACCGGCTTGGCGTTGAACGCCACCCCCAGGCCCGCCGCGTTCAGCATGTCCAGGTCGTTGGCGCCGTCGCCGATCGCCACCGTCTGCTCCAGCGGCACCCCGGCCCGCTCGGCGAACCGGGCCAGCCAGCGGGCCTTGCCCGCCCGGTCGACGATCTCGCCGGTCACCCGGCCGGTGAACCGCCCGTCCACCACCTCCAGGGTGTTGGCCGCCGCGAAGTCCAGACCGAGCCGCTCCACCAGGTGGTCGGTGACCTGGGTGAAGCCGCCGGAGACGATCGCCACCTGGTAGCCGAGCCGCTTCAGGGTGCGGATCAGGGTGCGGGCGCCCGGCGTCATCCGGACCTCGGCCCGGACCTTCTCGGTGACCGCCGCGTCCAGCCCGGCCAGCAGCGCCACCCGGGCCCGCAGCGACTCGGCGAAGTCCAGCTCGCCGCGCATCGCCTGCTCGGTCACCGCGGCGACCTGCTCCTCGCAGCCCGCGTGGGCCGCGAACAGCTCGATCACCTCGTCCTGGATCAGCGTCGAGTCCACGTCCATCACGATCAGCCGCTTGGCCCGCCGGTGCAGGCCCGAGCGGACCACCGCGATGTCCACCCGCTGCGCGGCGGCCTCCGCCGCCAGCACCGCGCGCAACTCCTCGGTGGGCACCCCGGAGATCGTCAACTCCACCGCCGTCACCGGGTACTTGGCGAGGCGGAAGACCCGGTCGATGTTGCCGCCGGCCGCCGAGACCCGGCCGGTCAGTGCCGCCACCGCGGCCGCCGTCAGCGGGTGCCCGAGCACCGTCACGTGCGAACGGCCCTCGCCGCGGGCCCGGTTGTCGCCGGTGCCGGAGATGATCTCGGCCTGGAGCCGGTGCTCCTCGGCCCAGCGGTGCACCGTCACCCGCAGCCCGCCCTCGGCCCCCGCCGCGCCCGGCGGGGTGACCAGCGCGCACAGCGTTATCCGGCCACGGGTGACCACCTGCTCGATGTCGATCACCTCGACGCCGAACTCGGCCAGCCGCTCGAACAGGCCCGCGGTGATGCCGGGACGGTCCTTGCCGAACACCTTGACCAGCAGCGTGCGCTCGGCGTCCGGGCTCGCGGACGGCGCGGCGGAGAGGGCCCGGGGGGCCGGATCTGTTGCGTTCATGGTGGCCCCCACGCTACCCGGAGCACCCGCGCCCCGACCGCACCCGTCCGGGTCGTGGGACGCCGGTACCGGCCCGCGCACCCGCTGTGACCTTGTTGCCGAGGGGTCACAGTCGGGCGGCCCGACTTCCGGGTACGCCCGCCGGGCTGGAATGATTCCCCCGTCAGATGCAACATCCTGGGGGACCGGAGAGCGGGGCGGGCGGAGAGTTGCCGCAACTCGTACTTGAAATCGACGGCCGGCAGCGGGTATTGGAACCCGGCCGGTCCTACACCATCGGGCGCGACCCGGCGTCGGACTTCCCGTTCGACGACGCCCGGGTCTCCTGGCGGCACGCCAGCGTGACCTTCGACGGCGCTGCCTGGCAGCTCGCCGACCACGGGTCCACCAACGGCACCTTCGTGGCCGGGGCCCGGGTCGCGCAGACCGCCGTCCACCCGGGCACCGTGGTGCACCTCGGCAACGGCCAGAACGGGCCCCGGCTGGCGTTCACCGCGCCGGCCGGCGCCGCCGCGCGCCCCGCCGACATCCACGAGGCCGCCACCAGCCGGGCCCCCGGCCCGCAGCAGGGCCAGGCGCCGTTCCAGCCGCAGCCGCAGCCGCCGTTCCAGCAGCCCGCGCCGCAGCAGGGCCACCGTCCGCCGCCGGTCGAGCAGCCGATCCCGCAGGGCTGGGACGCCCCCACCCCGCGGCCCGGCTTCCCGCAGCAGCAGGGCTTCCAGGCCCCGCCCGTCCAGCAGCCCCCGGCCCAGCAGCCGCAGCCGCCGTTCCAGCAGTCCGCGCCGCAGCCCGCCTTCCAGCAGGCCCCGCCCGCGCACCAGCAGCAGCCGCACCAGCCGCCGCCGCAGCAGGGCGGGCAGCCCGGCGCGGTCGGCGGCCTCGGCAACCCGACGATGATCCGCAGCCTGGTCGGCGGCCGGACCATCCGGATCGGCCGCGCCCTCGACAACGACATCGTGGTCTCCGACCTCCAGGTCTCCCGCCACCACGCCGAGCTGCGCCAGCTCCCCGACGGCCGCTGGGAGATCGTCGACCTCGGCAGCCACAACGGGATATTCCTCAACGGCCAGCCCACCCGCCGCCAGCTGATGGGCCCGCAGGACCGGCTCACCGTCGGCCACTCCTCCTTCGTGCTGGTCGGCGACCAGCTCCAGGAGTTCGTCGACAACGGCGCCGTCACCTTCTCCGCCCACCACCTGACCGTCGAGGTCGACTTCAAGGGCGGCAAGAAGGTCCTGCTCAACGACGTCAGCTTCGCCGTCCCGGAGAAGTCCCTGGTCGCCGTGATCGGCCCGTCCGGCTCCGGCAAGTCCACCCTGCTGCGCGCCCTCACCGGCTACCGGCCCGCCGACCGCGGCGACGTCCTCTACGACGGCCGCAACCTGTACCGCCAGTTCGCCGAACTGCGCTCCCGGATCGGCCTGGTCCCGCAGTCCGAGATCCTGCACAAGGAACTCACCGTCCGCACCGCCCTCAAGTACGCGGCCCGGCTGCGCTTCCCCGGCGACACCGAGGCCGCCGAGCGCGACCGCCGGATCGACGAGGTGCTGTACGAGCTGCGCCTCGACAAGCGCGCCGACAACCGGATCACCGCCCTCTCCGGCGGCCAGCAGAAGCGCGTCTCGGTCGCCCTGGAGCTGCTCACCAAGCCCTCGCTGATCTTCCTGGACGAGCCCACCTCGGGCCTCGACCCGGGCATGGACCGCGAGGTCATGCAGACCCTGCGCGGCCTCGCCGACGACGGCCGCACCGTCCTGGTCGTCACCCACTCGGTGGCCGAACTCGCGCTCTGCGACCGGCTCCTGGTGATGGCGCCGGGCGGCTCGGTGGCCTACTTCGGCCCGCCCGCCGAGGCCCTGCACTTCTTCGGCTACGAGACCTGGGCCGACGTCTTCCAGGCCTTCGAGAACTACCCGGACCACGACTGGGCCGGCCGCTACCGCAACTCGGTGCACCACCAGCAGTACTCGGCCAACGTGGACGCCGCCGTCGTCCAGGCCCAGCCGAACGCGGTCGCCCAGCTGCGCCCGCCGAAGCCGCAGAGCTGGGGCTCCCAGCTGTGGACGCTGATCCGCCGCTACCTGTCGGTGATCGCCTCCGACAAGGGCTTCATCGCGCTGTCGGTGCTGCTGCCACTGGTGCTCGGCGCGGTCTCCGCGGTGATCCCCGACAAGTGCGGCCTGGCGCCCTGCGGCAACGGCCGCAACGACGTCGCCCGGCTGATCCTGATGGTCGTCGCGTTCTCCGCCTGCCTGTCCGGCTCGGCGAACTCGGTCCGCGAACTCATCAAGGAACGCGCGATCTACGAACGGGAACGCGCCACCGGCCTGTCCCGGTCGGCGTACCTGGTCTCGAAGATCATCGTGCTCGGCGCGATCAGCTTCCTGCAGGGCGGCATCATCTCCGCGATCGCCTTCAAGGTCCGCACGCTGCCCGCCGAGGGCCTGCTGTTCACGCACATGCCGGCCGCCGAGATGGCGGTGGGCGTGATCCTGCTCAGCTTCACCTCGATGATGGTCGGCCTGGCCATCTCCTCGCTGGTCAAGACCGCCGAGAAGACCATGCCGCTGCTGGTGATGTTCGCCATCGTCCAGATGGTCTTCACCGGCGCCATCTTCCAGCTGTTCGACAAGCCCGGCCTGGAGCAGTTCGCCTGGCTGATGCCCGCCCGCTGGGGCCTCGCCGCCAGCGGCAACACCCTGGACCTCGCCCACATCTCCCCGGTGGTCGTGGTCAAGCCCCCCGAGACGCCCCCGGTCGACCCGCTGTGGGACCACTCGGCCGGCTACATGGTCCTCAACTGGATCGTGATGATCGCCATCTCGGTCGGCATCGCGTTCGCCGTCCAGCGCTTCCAGAAGCGCCACGAGCCCGAGGTCATGCAGAAGGGCTGACAGGGACGCGTGCACGAGGGGTCCGGGGAACCTTCCCCGGGCCCCTTCGCATGGGCCGTTGTCCCTAGGTCCCGCGCCCGAGGCGGCGGGGGAGGGCCCGGCGGTAGCGTGACCGCCATGGAGGACAGCCCCGGGTGCGACCCGTCCCTGCAGGCGATCGAGGCGGTCAGCGCGGCGGTGCTGGCGATGTCCCGGCCGCTGGAGGTCCGCGAGGTGCTGCGGCGGATCACCGCCTCCGCCCGCGCCCTGCTCGGCGCCGAGTACGCCGCCCTCGGCCTGCCCGACGACCACGGCGGCTTCGCCCAGTTCGTGGTCGACGGCGTCAGCGACGAGCAGTGGCGGGCGATCGGCCCGCTGCCCCGCCAGCACGGCGTCCTCGCCTCGATGCTGCACGACCGCGAACCCACCCGGCTGAAGGACGTCCGCACCGCTCCCGCGTTCGGCGGCTGGCCCGACGCCCACCCCGACATGACCGACTTCCTCGGCATGCCGATCCTCGACGAGGGCGAGATCGCCGGCGCCCTGTTCCTCGCCAACAAGCCCGGCGGCTTCACCGACCACGACGAGGAACTGCTGCGCATCCTGGTCGCGCACGCCGCCCTCGCCCTCGGCAACGCCCGCCTCTACGAGCGCAGCCGGGAACTCACCCTGGCCGGCGAACGCGCCCGGATCGCCCACGACCTGCACGACGCCGTCTCGCAGAAGCTGTTCTCGCTCCGGCTGACCGCCCGGGCCGCCGCCACCCTGGTCGACCGCGACCCGGCCCGGGCCCGCCGCGAACTCGCCGAGGTCGCCCGGCTCGCCGCCGAGGCCGCCGACGAACTGCGCGCCGTGGTCGTCGAACTGCGGCCCGCCGCACTGGAGGAGGACGGCCTGGTCGCCACCCTCGCCTCCCAGGTCCAGGTCCTCGACCGGGCGCACAGCGCCGAGGTCCGGTTCACCGCCACCGGTGTCCGGGCGCTGCCCGCCGGACAGGAGTCCGCCGTGCTGCGGGTCGCCCAGGAGGCCCTGCACAACGCGCTGCGGCACTCCCGGGCCGCCCACGTCACCGTCACCCTGGCCGGCACCCCCGGCCGGGGCGCGCTGCTCACCGTCGCCGACGACGGCCGCGGCTTCGACCCCGAGTCGGTCCGCCGGGCCGGCCGCCACCTCGGCCTGGTGTCGATGCGCGACCGGGCCGCCGCGGTCGGCGGCCGGCTCGCCCTGGAGTCCGCCCCGGGTCGGGGCACCCTGATCGAACTGGAGGTCCCCGGTGCCTGACACGGCGTCACCGATCCGCGTCCTGCTGGTGGACGACCACCAGGTGGTCCGGCGCGGCCTGCGCACCTTCCTGGAGGTGCAGGACGACATCGAGGTGGTCGGCGAGGCCGCCGACGGCGCCGAGGCCGTCGACCGGGCCGCCGACCTCGCCCCCGACGTGGTCCTGATGGACCTCAAGATGCCCCGGGTCGACGGCATCGAGGCGCTCCGCCTGCTGCGCGAACGGGGCAGCGCCGCCAAGGTGCTGATCGTCACCAGCTTCACCGAGCAGCGCACCGTCGTCCCGGCGCTGCGCGCGGGCGCGGCCGGCTACGTGTACAAGGACGTCGACCCGGAGGCCCTGGCGGGCGCGATCCGCTCGGTGCACGCCGGACACGTGCTGCTGCAGCCCGAACTCGCGGCGGCGCTGCTCGCCGAGGACGTCCCCGCCGCGCCGCAGGGCCGCGGCGGCAGCCTCACCGACCGGGAGCGCGAGGTGCTGTCGCACCTCGCCGACGGCCGCTCCAACCGGGAGATCGCCCGCACCCTGCACCTGTCGGAGAAGACCGTCAAGACGCACGTGTCGAACATCCTGATGAAGCTGGACGTCGCCGACCGCACCCAGGCCGCGCTCTGGGCGGTCCGCAACCAGGGCTGAGAGCCGGTCCCCCGGATCAGCGGGGCTCGTCGACGATCGCGTTGTGCGCGGCGACCTGGGCCCGGCGGGCGGTCCGGTCCAGCGGGGCCAGCACCTCGCGGCGGGCCGCCATCTCGGCGGCCGACACCGCCGCCCCGTGCCCGCCCGCGGCGATCGCCAGCAGCGCCGACACCTGCCGGGCCGACTCCAGCACCCGGACGGCGCGCTGCGGGTAGCCCGGGGCCAGCAGCTCGCGGTGGCCCCGGCGGCGGAAGGACTCCAGCGCCCGCAGCGTCTCCGGCCCGGCCCCGGCCACGTCCAGCCGGGTCAGCAGCACGGTGGCCTCCCGCAGCCCGTCGGCCAGCTCCCGCTCGGCCTCGTCCAGCGAGGGCACGTCGGCGGGCAGCGCCTCGTTCACCGGCAGGCACTGCCAGAGCACCCGGACGCCCTGGTCGCCGGCCGGCCCGTACACCTCCACCTCGGGCACCAGCCCGTACGGCACGCCGACCGCCAGGACGGCCTCGCCCGCGCCCAGCGCGAGCGCGTTGAAGGCGGGCGGGCCGCACAGGCCCAGCGGGTGGCCGGCCACCGGGAGGGCCAGCCGCAGGCCCTTCGCCCCCAGCGCGCGCAGGCGGCCCAGCGCCCAGGTGAGGCCGTGCAGCGACTCCGGCTCCTCGCCGGGCAGGCCGGTCACCCGGTGCGCGTCGTCGCTGCCCTGGACGGCCGCGGCGGCGTCGTCCGGCGAGGCGGCCCCGGCCAGCAGCGCGTTGCCCCAGGCGGTGAGCCGCCCCGATCGGGGCTCTTGGTACGGATTGTCGGCAGGAGTGGCGAGCATCGGACCAGCCTACGGACAAGCGGCCGGGGCGGGTGGCGTAGGTTTGGCCTGACAGTAGGTGGACCGTGCCCCGAGGACCTCACGCCCAGGTCCCGCGGACGGCCGGATTCTCGCATTTGGGGAAGGCGTAGGCATGAGCGACGTGCTGGAACTGGTGGACGTTTCCGTGGTCCGGGAGGGGCGCGCACTCGTCGATCACGTGTCCTGGTCGGTCAAGGAGGGCGAGCGCTGGGTGGTGCTGGGTCCGAACGGCGCCGGCAAGACCACCCTGCTGCAGATCGCCGGCGCCTACCTGTTCCCGAGCTCCGGCGAGGCCGTGGTGCTCGGCGAGAAGCTCGACCAGGTCGACGTGTTCGAGCAGCGGGCCCGGATCGGCCTCGCCAGCGCCGCCATGTACGACAAGCTGCCGGTCGGCCAGACCGTGCTGGAGACGGTGCTGACCGCCGCCTACGGCCAGACCGTGCACGGCAAGGAGACCTACGAGCCGTCCGACGAGCAGCGCGCCCTGCTGCTGCTCGACCGGCTCGGCATGGGCGGCTTCACCGGCCGGAAGTTCGGCAGCCTCTCCGAGGGCGAGCGCAAGCGCACCCTGATCGCCCGCGCCCTGATGACCGACCCCGAGCTGCTGCTGCTCGACGAGCCCGCCGCCGGCCTCGACCTGGGCGGCCGCGAGGACCTGATCCGCCGACTGGCCGCGCTCGCCGGGGACGAGTTCGCGCCCTCCATGGTGATGGTCACCCACCACGTGGAGGAGATCGTCCCCGGGATGACCCACGTGCTGATGATCCGTCAGGGCAAGGTCATGACGGCCGGCCCGATCGCCGAGACCCTCACCGCCCGCAACCTCTCGCACTGCTTCGGCCTGCCGCTGACCCTGGAGCAGCGCGGCGACCGCTGGATCGCCGCCGGTCTGCCGCTCGGCCGCTGAGCAGGTCCGGCCACTGACGGGAGCCGGTCGTACACACGGCCGGTTTCCGCCCGTCCACCTGCGGGAAGCCACACGGGGAGACCTCGCACTTCCCTAGGATGGAGCCCGTGGACAGCTGGATCTGGTGGTTGCTGCTCGCCGTCGGCCTGGGCATCCCGCTGGTGGTCACCGCGATGCCCGAATTCGCCATGTTCGCGATCGGCGCCGGCGCCGCCGCGCTGACGGCCGGGCTGGGCGGCGGTACGGTCCCGCAGTTCCTGGTGTTCGTCGGGGTGTCCGCGGCACTGCTGGTGTTCGTGCGCCCGATCGCCTACCGCCAGCTCAAGAAGGGCCCGGGCTACCGCACGGGCGTGGAGGCGCTGACCGGCGCCACCGCAGTGGTACAGGAAACCGTCGACGGGGGGGACGGCGGCCGGATCAAGCTGAACGGCGAGATCTGGTCGGCCCGCGCGCTCCACCCGGGCTCGGTCTTCGAGCCCGGCCGACAGGTCGACGTCGTCGAAATCCAGGGCGCGACCGCCCTGGTCGTCTAGGGGAGAAGCGTTGGAACCCGTCCTCATCGTCCTGATCGTCCTGGTCGTGGTGGCCTTCATCGCCCTGATCAAGACGATCCAGGTGATCCCGCAGGCCAGCGCGGCGATCGTGGAGCGGTTCGGCCGCTACACCCGCACCCTCAGCGCCGGCCTGAACATCGTGGTGCCGTTCATCGACACCATCCGCAACCGGATCGACCTGCGCGAACAGGTCGTCCCGTTCCCGCCGCAGCCGGTGATCACCTCGGACAACCTGGTGGTCAACATCGACACCGTCATCTACTACCAGGTGACCGACCCGCGGGCCGCGACCTACGAGGTGGCCAGCTACATCCAGGCCATCGAGCAGCTCACCGTCACCACCCTGCGCAACATCATCGGCTCGATGGACCTCGAGTCCACCCTGACCTCCCGCGAGGTCATCAACGCCGGCCTGCGCGGCGTCCTCGACGAGGCCACCGGCCGCTGGGGCATCCGGGTCAACCGGGTCGAGCTGAAGGCGATCGAGCCGCCGACCTCCATCCAGGACTCGATGGAGAAGCAGATGCGCGCCGACCGCGACAAGCGCGCCGCGATCCTCACCGCCGAGGGCGCCCGGCAGGCCCAGATCCTGCGCGCCGAGGGCGAGAAGCAGGCCGCCGTCCTCCAGGCCGAGGGCGAGGCGCAGGCCGCCGTCCTGAAGGCCGACGGCGAGGCCGCCGCGATCCGCACCGTCTTCGAGGCGATCCACGAGGGCGACGCCGACCAGAAGCTGCTCGCCTACCAGTACCTGCAGACGCTGCCCGAGCTCGCCAAGGGCGACGCCAACAAGCTCTGGATCATCCCCAGCGAGGTCGGCGACGCCCTCAAGGGCCTCGGCGGCGCCTTCCAGGGCGTCACCGGCGGCGGCAGCGGCGCGGCCCCGGCCGCCCCCGTCGCCCCGCCCGCGTCCCGCGTCCCGGTCGACCCGGGCACCGCCCCCCGCCCGGTCGACACCGAGAACAAGAGCGCCCGCCCCCGGGTCGAGCCGGTCCGCGAGTACCCCAAGATCGACGAGTAACCCGCACGTCCGCGCGCGGGCCCCGTCCGACCACGCGTCGGGCGGGGCCCGCGCGCGTTCCGGCCGCGCCCCGCGCCCGTTCCGGATGGCGGACCCCCCTGGCCGGGCGCCGCGCCGCTCCGGCATGATCGGCCGGAGCGACAGCAGCCAACGAGGGGGAAGCAGATGACACTGTGGGAGGCGCTCGCCGTCCTGCTGGCCGGCGTCGCGGCCGGCACCATCAACACCATCGTCGGCTCCGGCACCCTGATCACCTTCCCCGTCCTGCTCGCCGTCGGCCTGCCCCCCGTCACCGCCAACGTCTCCAACTCGCTCGGCCTGGTCCCCGGCTCACTGGCCGGAGCCATCGGCTACCGCGCCGAACTCGCCGGCCAGCGCCACCGCCTGCTCCGCTACGGCACCGCCTCGCTGCTCGGCGGACTCACCGGCGCCGCCCTGCTGGTCACCCTCCCCGGCAGCGCCTTCGAGGCCGTCGTCCCCGTCCTCATCCTCACCGCCCTCGTCCTGGTGGTGATCCAGCCCCGGGTCGCCCGCGCGATGGCCGCCCGCCGCGCCGCCGGCACCCTGCCCCCCGCCACCGACGGCGGCCCGCTGCTGCTCGCCTGCATCGGCCTCACCGGCGTCTACGGCGGCTACTTCGGCGCCGCCCAGGGCGTCCTGCTGCTCGCCCTGATGGGCATGCTGCTCCCCGACGACCTGCAGACGGTCAACGGCATCAAGAACGTCCTCGCGGTGATCGTCAACGGCGTCGCCGCGATCTTCTTCCTCTTCGCCTCCAGCATCGACTGGACCGCCGCCGCCCTGATCGCCGTCGGCGCCACCGTCGGCGGCATCCTCGGCGCCAAGGTCGGCCGCCGCCTCCCGCCGGTCGCGCTGCGCACCCTGATCGTCCTGGTCGGCCTGGCCGCCGTCACCAAGCTGCTGTTCTTCTGACCTTCCGCCGCCGGGGCCCGCCCCCGGCGGCCGGACCGACGTAGGCTCGGCCCCGACAACCGCCGCACCCCCCCCGGACGGAGACCGCCATGAGCCGCACCCGCCTCAGCGAGGACCAGATCACCGCCGCCCTGGTCGACCTCCCCGACTGGACCCGCACCGGTGACGCCCTCACCCGCACCGCCGAGACCGCGAGCTTCCCCACCGCGATCAAGGTCGTCGGCGCCGTCGCCGAACAGGCCGAGGCCCTCGACCACCACCCCGACATCGACATCCGCTGGCGCACCCTCACCTTCCTCCTCACCACCCACAGCGAAGGCGGCCTGACCAGCCTCGACATCACCCTCGCCCACCTGATCGACCAGGCCCTCGACGCCGCCGCCTGACCCCGGCCCCCCGCCCCCCGGGTAAAGGCCCGGCAAAGTCCGTCCCGCCGCCATGAGATGCTGGCTGCTCGCCAGACGCAGTCGGGACGGACGGAACGCATGGCCCAGGAACCTCCCACAACCCCCGGGTACGACCAGCAGCAGCCCTGGTACCCCCAGCCGCAGCAGCCGGTCCACGGTGAGCAGTACGGCGGGCAGCAGACGTACGAGCAGCAGCCGTTCCCGCAGCAGCAGCAGGGTTACAGCGACCCGCAGGTCTACGGCTACCCGCAGCAGGCCGACCCGTTCGGCACCCAGGGCGTCCAGCAGTCCTACACCGACCAGCCGTTCCCGCAGCAGCAGCAGGGTTACGGCGAGCAGTCGGTGTACGGCTACCCGCAGCAGCCCCAGCAGGCGTACGCCGAGCAGCAGTTCTACGGCGACCCGCAGGTCTACGGCCACCCGCAGCAGACCGACCCGTTCCCGTCGCAGCCCTCGTTCGGCCACCAGCAGTCCTACGAGCAGCAGCCGTTCGAGACGCAGCAGTTCGAGCCGGTCGGCTACCAGCAGGCCCCCGTCGAACCGCAGCCCTCCTACGAGCGGCAGCCGTTCGAGACGCAGCAGTTCGCGCCCCGGACCTCGTTCGAGCAGCAGCCGTCGTTCGAGCAGCAGCCCTTCGAACCGCAGCCCCTCGGCTCCGTCGAGGCGCCCGAGGAGGGCACCGGAACCGACGACACGTCAGTTCCCGCCCCCGCCGCGGTCGCCTTCGCCGAGGACGCCGCCGCCGCCCCGGCCGGCGGCCTCGGCGCGCTCGCCGCCCGCGCCCGCAGCGCCGTCCTCGGTGGCCAGGGCGCGCCCACCCGCCGCGGCCTGGCGATCCGGATCGGCGCCGGCGTCGCCGCGCTCGCCGTCCTGGTCACCGCCGGCGTGCTCGCCACCTCCGGCGACGACGAGAAGCCCGCCGACAAGGCCGCCGCCGGCGCCCAGAACATCTCCGTCGCCCACACCAAGGCCTGGACCGCCGCCGTCGACCCGGCCGCCGCCGCGGCCCAGGGCGCCGACGACACCCTGGTCGGCAGTTGGCTGCTCGCCGACGCCGTGGTCCGCGCCGACGCGACCGGCGTCCGCGCCTACGGCCTCGCCGACGGCAAGCCCACCTGGACGCTCGCCCCGCCCGCCGACGGCGCCGTCCCCTGCGGCATCTCCCCGACCGTCAACGGCGCCGGCATCGGCGCGGTGGTCTACCGCCCCGCCGCCGACCCGAACAGCCCGTGCAGCACCGCCGTCGCCGTCGACACCAAGGCGGGGAAGGCCACCTGGTCCAAGACGCTGTCCGACGCCAAGGAGAAGTACGCCACCCACGTCTCGGTCACCGACGACCGGGTGATCGCCGTCGGCGACGACAAGGCCGCCGCCTGGACCGCCGCCGACGGCGCCGAGTCCTGGCAGTACACCGGCCAGGGCAAGTTCTGCAGCCTCTCCGGCGGCGGCAGCGGCGGCGTGGTCCTGGTGCACAGCAACTGCGCCGACAGCACCCCCGGCGACCAGGCCGTGCTGCTCAACGCGGCCGACGGCAAGGTCAAGTACTGGCGCGGCCTGAACAACCAGCCCAAGACCGTCACGGTGCTCTCCGCCGAACCCGCCGTGGTCCTCACCACCGGCAACCAGCCCGCCGACGACCGGATCTTCGCCTGGGGCGCCGAGGGCGACCCCGCGGTGGAGATCCCGGTCGCGGTCGAGGGCGGCGGCCGCCTGGACGCGGCCCGCGGCACCTTCTCCGCCGTCCCCGGCGTCTGGTTCCAGGGCAGCACGATGCTCGCCGCGGTCGTCCCCGACAGCGGCGGCAGCCCGATCTCGGTCGCCGCCTACGACCTCGGCACCGGCAAGTCGCAGTGGCGCACCCCCATCGCCGAGAAGGCCAAGACCCGGACGGCCGGCGCCGACGCCGGCGGCCTGCTGCTCGCCGTCGACGAGCGCCCCGACCAGCCCGCCCACCTCAGCCGCTTCGCCCTCGCGGGCGGCCAGGAGACCCAGGGCGGCGCCTTCCCCGCCGGCACCGGCTCGCTGCTCTCGGCCGGTCGGGTGCTCACCGCCTCCGGCCACCTGGTGGCCGTGCCCGAGCACGCCTCCAACTTCGGCATCGCCACCGGCTTCACCAGCAAGGGCTGACCACGTGACGGAGGGCCCGACCTGTCCCCTGAGCAGGTCGGGCCCTCCGCGTTCTCACGCGCTCGCCGGCAGCCAGGCGGCCAGCTCCCCGAGCTCGCCCGCCCGCAGCCCGAGCGCAAGCATCAACGTCGCCTCCGGCGTGGGTTCGAACGGCCGCCGCAGCAGCCGCATCCCCGCCTGTTCCGGCGTCCGGTCGGCCTTGCGCTGGTTGCACTCCCCGCAGGCCGCCACGGTGTTCATCCAACTGTCCGCGCCACCGCGGGACCTGGGCACCAGGTGGTCCACCGTGACACCCCGCCGCGCGCAGTACGCGCAGACGAACTGGTCCCGCGCCAGCACACCGCGCCGCGACCACGGAGCCCGTTGTCGGAACGGCACCCGGACGTACCGGGTCAGCCTGATCACCCGGGGCAGCGGCACCTGGACGCCCGAACCGCGCACCACCCGCATGGGGTGCGCCTGCTCGACCACCGCCTTGTCCTGCAGGACCAGCACCACGGCACGGCGCAGCGGCACCGTGCTCAACGGTTCGTAGCTCGCGTTCAGGACAAGGGTGTTGCGCATAACGGGCCACCTCCAGTGCTCGCCCCCGCCGCACGGCGGTGGCACCACTGTGAACGCCCGCACCCCGCCGAACAACGGAATTTCCGCCACCGCCCGCCGACCTGCGCCGAAACCTCCGGGCCCCGAGCGCGTAGGCTCTACCCCGCTGGAACCGTCCGGCCGCGGGGCCCGCCGGGCCCCGACCCGCCGGACCCCCGACCGAAGGAGACGCGGGATCGTGACCGACATCGTCGACGAGCTGCAGTGGCGCGGGCTGATCGCCCTGTCCACTGACGAGGACGCACTGCGCAAGGCGTTCGCGGACGGCCCGGTCACGTTCTATTGCGGCTTCGACCCGACCGCGCCCAGCCTGCACCTCGGCAACCTGGTCCAGATCCTGACCATGCGCCGCATCCAGCAGGCCGGCCACCTCCCGCTCGGCCTGGTCGGCGGCGCCACCGGCCTGATCGGCGACCCCAAGCCCACCGCCGAGCGCGTCCTCAACGCCCCCGAGACGGTCGCCGCCTGGGTCGAGCGCCTGCGCGGCCAGATCGCGCGCTTCCTCGACTTCGAGGGTGAGCACGCCGCCCGCATGGTCAACAACCTGGACTGGACGTCCGGCATGTCGGCCATCACCCTGCTGCGCGACGTCGGCAAGTACTTCCGGGTCAACAACATGATCGCCAAGGAGGCGGTCGCCCGCCGCCTCAACTCGGACGCCGGCATCAGCTACACCGAGTTCAGCTACCAGATCCTCCAGGGCATGGACTACCTGGAGCTGAACCGCCGCTACGGCTGCACCCTGCAGACCGGCGGCAGCGACCAGTGGGGCAACCTCACCGCCGGCACCGACCTGATTCGCAAGGCCGAGGGCAAGTCCGTGCACGCCCTCGCCACCCCGCTGATCACCAAGGCCGACGGCACCAAGTTCGGCAAGACCGAGTCCGGCACCGTCTGGCTCGACCCCGAACTCACCACCCCCTACGCCTTCTACCAGTTCTGGCTGAACGCCGACGACCGCGACGTCGCCAAGTTCCTGCGGATCTTCTCCTTCCGCAGCCGCGAGGAGATCGAGCAGCTGGAGGCCGACACCGCCGAACGCCCCGCCGCCCGCCTCGCCCAGCGCGCCCTCGCCGAGGAACTCACCACCCTCGTCCACGGCGCCGACCAGTACGAGCGCGCCGTCGCCGCCTCCAAGGCACTCTTCGGCCAGGGCGACCTCGCCGACCTCGACGACGTGGTCCTGGCCTCCGCCCTCGCCGAGGTCCCGAAGGCCGCCGTCACCGAACTCGGCCAGCTGGTCGACCTGTTGGTCGAATCCGGCCTGGCCCCCAGCCGCTCCGGCGCCCGCCGCACCATCAAGGAGGGCGGCGCCTACCTCAACAACACCAAGGTCACCGACGAGGAAGCCGTCGCCACCCCCGACGACCTCCTGCACGGCCGCTGGCTCGTCCTGCGCCGCGGAAAGCGGAACCTCGCCGCCGTCGAGCTCACCGCTTCCTGACGCCTCGCCAGGTGGCCTGAAACAGACCGCACTTGACCTGCGATCCGCACACCGAGGGGCCGGAACCAGCCAGATCCGGCCCCTCGGTGTTTGACTCGCCCGCCAAGGTGACCTAACGTAGTCCGAGTCGCTGAACCGGCTGAGGCCGGGAAGCGGAACCCCCCAAACCCTGATGAGCGATCCGTCGCGCGTCCATTCGAATTCAGAGTGGAAAAGCGGACCGAATAACTCTGCTAGAGTTCGGGAGCGCCGAAAGGCAAAAGCAGTGGAAAGCAAGTCAGGAAAGAGCACGAGCTCGGATCTGATAAGCTTGAAACACGAAAGAACGAAGCGCCCGGAGGGTCCGCAGGAATGCGGTCCGAAGGAAGCGTCCGTTCCTTGAGAACTCAACAGCGTGCCAAAAGTCA
>NZ_JBIVNB010000010.1:0-313823 GCF_044753345.1 Kitasatospora sp. NPDC088391 | reverse complement strand
AGCACTCGCCGCCGCCCTCGTCCCGCGCCGGCACGGCATGCGGACGACCGCCCCCCCCCCCCCCCGCGCCCGCACCCCCCCCCCCCCACCGCCCCCCCCCCCCCCCCCCCCCCCCGCCCGGGCCCCCCCCCCCCCCCCCCCCCCCCCCCCCCACCGCCGCTTTCAGGTCATCCCACCGGCGGTTTCACGCTGCTCGCGGCAACACGCAAGATCGGAGCCGGGCAGGGTGTACCGCTCTGGAACCTCTCTTCGATACGCTTGACCCCGGCGGGCCGCGCCATGCTGCGCGCTCCTTCGCCCACCCCCGCCGCCGAACCACCGCAGGCCCCGTCGTCCGGGCCGCCTCCCCCACTTTCCAGGAGTGTCCACCGCATGGCCGGTCCCGCGTTCCGCGCCGCCGCCGTCCGCGTCCGCGTTCCCGCGACCAGCGCCAACCTCGGCCCCGGCTTCGACGCCTTCGGCCTCGCCCTCGGCCTCTACGACGACGTGGTCGTCCGGGTCGCCGACTCCGGCCTGAGCGTGGACATCGCCGGCGAGGGCGCCGACAACCTGGCCCGCGACGAGCGCCACCTGGTGGTCCGCTCGATGCGCGCCGCCTTCGACCGCCTCGGCGGCCAGCCCCGCGGCCTCGAAGTGGTCTGCGCCAACCGGATACCGCACGGCCGCGGCCTGGGCTCCTCCTCCGCCGCGATCTGCGCGGGCATCGTCGCGGCCCGCGCCGTCACCATCGGCGGCGGCTCCGCCCTCGACGACGACGCCCTGCTGGCCCTCGCCTCCGAGCTGGAGGGCCACCCCGACAACGTCGCGGCCTGCCTGCGCGGCAACTTCACCGTGGCCTGGACGGAGGACGGCGGCGCCCGCACCATCACGCTCGACCCGTCCGACCGGGTGGTCCCGATCGTGTTCGTGCCGTCCACCGAGGTGCTCACCGAGACCGCCCGCGGCCTGCTGCCCAAGACCGTGCCGCTGGCCGACGCCGCGGTCAACGCCGGCCGGGCCGCGCTGCTGGTCGAGGCGCTCACCCGCCGCCCCGAGCTGCTGCTCGCCGCCACCGAGGACCGCCTGCACCAGGACTACCGGGCCTCCGCCATGCCGGACAGCGCCGCCCTGGTCGCCGCGCTCCGCTCCGAGGGCGTCCCCGCCGTCATCTCGGGCGCCGGACCGACCGTGCTCGCGCTCACCGACGAGTCCGCCGCCGCCAAGGTGCTGGACTTCGCCGGGGAGCAGTTCGCGGCCCACCGGCTGGAGTTGGACCGCGCCGGTGCCACCGTGCTGCCGCTCGACATGTGAGACGGACACGATTGACAACCAAAGGGCTGGGGAATGTGTCAGGGGGTAGGTAGTGTTAACCTCATTGCTGCACCAGATGCCCACCGGGGCCCGGTGCGACGCTTCCCGATCCCGTTCCCCCGTCCGCACGGGGGCCGGAAGCTCGGGGGCACGATTCTCCGGGAGCCCGCCACACCGCGTACGCAGCCTGCCTGCGCGACTGCGGCCCAACCCGTAGCCGTGACGGCACCTGACTCCCACCCCCGGCCTCCGCACTGAGGCCATGCCGGGCGGGTCCGCAGCGCCGTCGCGCGACGGGGGCCCGGGCATCGAACAGGCGCAGCGAGGTCGGTACGGAATCCGGCCGTCCGCGCCGCTTCGCACCACAGTGCACCGCACTCCGCAGCTCCTCGGAAGGACCAGCCTTCCGCAGGAATCCAGCCCCCGACCAGCGCAAAGAGACGCCGGTCGGGACAGCACAACCGGTCGCCGTGCCAGACAGGCCGACGTCCGCTCCAGGGAAGGACCCTTAGTGAGCGACACCACCGATCTGATGGGCGCGCGCCCGGACGCCGAGGCGTCGGACGCAGCCGCCCCCGCGGCTCCGGCGCGACGCCGTCGTACCGCCGCCGCCGGCCTGGACGGCCTGGTCCTGGCCGAGCTGCAGAAGCTCGCCTCGACCCTCGGCATCAGCGGTACCGGGCGGCTGCGCAAGAGCCAGCTGATCGAGGCCATCAAGGAGAAGAGCGGCGGAGACCCGCTGCTCGCGGGCGCTTCCGCCCCCGCCGCTCCGGCCGCCAAGAAGACTGCCAAGGCCCCCGCCGCCGCCGCTGCTGCCGAGGCCGCCGCGGAGGAGAAGCCGGCCCGCCGGACCCGCGCCGCCGCGGCCGCCGAGCCGCAGGCGCAGATCGAGATCCCGGTGCAGGCCGCCGCCGAGACCGCGGCCGCCACCGCCCGGGCCGAGCGCCCGCGCCGCCGCGCCACCGCCGCCGCCGGCGCGCCGACCGCCGAGGCCCCGGCCGCGACCGCGGTCGAGACGGTCGCCCCCGCCGCCGAGGCCAAGACCGAGACCCAGCGTCCGGCCGCCGCCGAGGGCGAGTCCCGCCCCGAGCGCCGCGACCGCCGGGACCGCCGCGACCGCCGGGAGGGCGCCGAGCGCCCCGAGGCCGCCGCCGGCGACAACGACAACGAGATCCGCGAGTCCCGCCGGGACCGCCGCAACCGCCGCGAGCGCGACCGCGCCGACCGGCAGGGCGGCGGCCAGCAGCAGGACGGCGGCCAGTCCCGCCAGCAGAACCAGCAGAACAACAACCAGCAGCAGGGCGGTGCCCAGCAGCAGCAGGGCGGCGGCCAGCAGCAGGGCGGCTACGACGACGACGAGTTCGGCGGCGGCCGGGGCGGCCGTCGCGGCCGCTACCGCGACCGCCGGGGCCGTCGCCGCGAGGGCGGCTTCGAGGGCCAGGGCGGCCCCGAGGTCCCGCTGAGCGACGACGACGTCCTGATCCCCGTCGCGGGCATCCTGGACATCCTCGACAACTACGCCTTCGTCCGGACCTCCGGCTACCTGCCCGGCCAGAACGACGTCTACGTCTCGCTGGCCCAGGTCCGCAAGCACGGCCTGCGCAAGGGCGACGCCATCACCGGCGCGGTCCGCCAGCCCAAGGACGGCGAGCGCCGCGAGAAGTTCAACGCCATGGTGCGGCTGGACTCCGTCAACGGCATGGACCCGGACAGCGGCCGCGGCCGCCCCGAGTTCGGCAAGCTGACCCCGCTGTACCCGCAGGAGCGCCTGCGCCTGGAGACCGACCCGGGCGTGCTGACCACCCGGATCATCGACCTGGTGTCGCCGATCGGCAAGGGCCAGCGCGGTCTGATCGTGGCCCCGCCGAAGACCGGCAAGACCATGATCATGCAGGCGATCGCCAACGCGATCACCCACAACAACCCCGAGTGCCACCTGATGGTCGTCCTGGTCGACGAGCGTCCGGAAGAGGTCACCGACATGCAGCGGTCGGTGAAGGGCGAGGTCATCTCCTCGACCTTCGACCGCCCGGCCGAGGACCACACCACCGTCGCCGAGCTGGCCATCGAGCGCGCCAAGCGCCTGGTGGAGCTGGGCCACGACGTGGTGATCCTGCTCGACTCGATCACCCGCCTGGGCCGCGCCTACAACCTGGCCGCGCCCGCCTCCGGCCGCATCCTGTCCGGTGGTGTCGACTCGACCGCGCTGTACCCGCCGAAGAAGTTCTTCGGCGCCGCGCGCAACATCGAGAACGGCGGCTCGCTGACCATCCTCGCCACCGCGCTGGTCGACACCGGCTCCCGGATGGACGAGGTGATCTTCGAGGAGTTCAAGGGCACCGGCAACATGGAGCTCAAGCTCGACCGGAAGCTCTCGGACAAGCGCATCTTCCCCTCCGTCGACGTGGACGCCTCCGGCACCCGCAAGGAGGAGATCCTGCTCGGCCACGAGGAGCTGGCGATCACCTGGAAGCTCCGCCGCGTCCTGCACGCGCTGGACTCCCAGCAGGCGATCGAGCTGCTGCTGGACAAGATGAAGCAGACCAAGTCGAACGCCGAGTTCCTGATGCAGATCGCGAAGAACACCCCGGGATCGGGCGACTGACGCCCGCACCCCGCCGCCGGAACCCCGCACCGCCCCCGGGCCGTGCGGGGTTCCGCGTTCTCCGGCGCCCGGTCGCCGCCCCGGCCGGTCACTTATGCTCGAAAAGTCGCGTCTAGGGCGAAATGAGGCGAAATGTCCGAGGAACGGAAGAGCCGCACCCCGCGCCGCCGCGCCGTGCGGATCGCGTTGTTCGCGCTGGCCGGCCTCGTCCTGGTCGGCGCCGCGCTGGGCGGGATCGCCTACTGGAAGCTGAACCGGAACATCCGCAGCGTCGACATCTCCGGGCAGCTCGGCACCGCCCGGCCGCCCGCCTCCACCGGGGGCGCCTTCAACCTGCTGGTGCTGGGCTCCGACTCGCGGGCCGGCTCGAACGGGAACCTGGCCGGCGGCGACACCGGCGGCACCGCCCGCTCCGACACCGCGATGGTGGTGCACGTCAACCAGGCGCACACCGCCGCCGCCGTGGTCTCCATACCGCGCGACACCCTGGTGCCCCGACCGGCCTGCACCTCCGCCGACGGCAAGCAGGTCGCCGCGGCCCGCAGCGCGATGTTCAACTCCGCCTACGAGGTCGGCGGCCCGGCCTGCGCCGTGAAGACCGCCGAGCAGCTCACCGGGATGCGGATGGACCACTTCGTCGAGGTGGACTTCGCCGGCTTCGCCGCGCTGATCGACGCGATCGGCGGGGTGGACGTCACCACCACGGTGGCCATCGACGACAAGGACAGCGGCCTGCACCTGGACGCCGGCACCCACCACCTGGGCGGGCAGCAGGCGCTGGCCTTCGTCCGCACCCGGCACGGCGTCGGCGACGGCAGCGACCTGGGCCGGATCGAGCTGCAGAAGGAGATGGTCCGGGCGATGCTCGGCCAGGTCGGCTCGCTCGGCCTGGGCTCCAACCCGGTGGCGATGTGGGGCCTCGGCGACAAGCTGACCAGCGCCCTGACCACCGACTCCGACCTGGCCTCGGTCAGCTCGCTGGTGGGCCTCGCGCAGACCGTGAAGAAGATCGGCCCGGACCAGCTCACCATGGTCACCCTGCCGGTGGTGTACGCCCCCAGCGACCCCAACCGGGTCGTCCCGAAGAGCCCCGAGGCCGCCCAGCTCTGGACGGCGCTGCGGGCCGACCAGGAGGTGCCGCGCGCGGTGGTCCAGCAGCAGCCGACCAACCCCGCGGACGCCGTCCCGTCGGCCGCGGCGAGCACCGTGAGCACGGAATAGGACGAACCGCCACCCGGTTTGGGAAGAAGCGGGCAGTGCTGGCACACTGGTCCGTCGGTCCCGGTTCACGTGCGGCTGTCCAAGGCCGCCGACCCGGTGCCCTCCCGATCAGCTAGGAGAATCCCTTGAAGTCCAACGTCCACCCGGAGTACGTGGTCACCAACGTGACCTGCACCTGTGGCAACCAGTTCACCACCCGTTCGACCGAGACCAGCGGCGAGATCCGCGCCGAGGTCTGCTCGAACTGCCACCCGTTCTACACCGGCAAGCAGAAGATCCTCGACACCGGTGGCCGCGTCGCCCGCTTCGAGGCGCGCTTCGGCAAGAAGCTCTCCGGCGGCAAGGCCTAGCGCTTCCACGGCGCCGGTCTCGGACGTTCCCGTGCTTCGGCGCGGGGCGTCCGGGCCGGCGCCGTTCGCGTCCCTCCCCCGACATCCCCCTCCGCCGCCGCGGCGCACCCCCAACGGAAGTAGGCCGATCCGATGTTCGAGGCAGTCGAAGAGCTCCTCGCCGAGCACGCCGACCTCGAGAAGAGGCTGGCCGACCCGTCCGTGCACGCCGACCAGGCGAACGCCCGCAAGCTGGCCAAGCGGTACGCCGAGCTGACCCCGATCACCCGGACGTACCTGGCCTGGAAGCAGGCCGGCGAGGACATCGCCACGGCGCGCGAACTCGCCGCCGAGGACCCGGACTTCATCGCCGAGGCGAAGGCGTCGGAGGCCCGGCAGGGCGAGCTGACCGAGGAGCTGCGGCTGCTGCTGGTGCCGCGCGACCCCAACGACGACAAGGACGTCATCCTGGAGGTCAAGGCGGGCGAGGGCGGCGAGGAGTCCGCGCTGTTCGCCGGCGACCTGCTGCGGATGTACCTGCGCTACGCGGAGCGGCTCGGCTGGAAGACCGAGCTGATCGACGCCAACGAGTCCGACCTGGGCGGCTACAAGGACGTCTCGGTGGCCGTGAAGACGCGCGGCACCACCGAGCCCGGCCAGGGCGTCTGGGCCCGGCTGAAGTACGAGGGCGGCGTGCACCGCGTCCAGCGGGTGCCCGCGACCGAGTCGCAGGGCCGCATCCACACCTCCGCCGCGGGCGTGCTGGTCACCCCGGAGGCCGAGGAGGTCGAGGTCGAGATCCACGCCAACGACCTGCGGATCGACGTCTACCGCTCCTCCGGCCCCGGCGGGCAGTCGGTGAACACCACCGACTCCGCGGTCCGGATCACCCACCTGCCGACCGGTATCGTGGCGTCCTGCCAGAACGAGAAGAGCCAGCTCCAGAACAAGGAGCAGGCGATGCGCATCCTGCGCTCGCGGCTGCTGGCCGCCGCGCAGGAGGAGGCCGAGCGGGAGGCGTCCGACGCCCGCCGCAGCCAGGTGCGCACGGTGGACCGCTCCGAGCGGATCCGGACGTACAACTTCCCGGAGAACCGCATCTCCGACCACCGCACCGGGTTCAAGTCCTACAACCTCGACCAGGTGCTGGACGGCGAACTCAACGCGGTCATCCAGTCCTGCGTGGACGCCGACGCCGCGGCCAAGCTGGCCGCCGCCCAGGAGAACTGAGCCTAAGGGGCCCGAGGGATGAACCTGCTGCTCGCCGAGGTGGCCCAGGCCACCCAGCGCCTGGCCGCGGCCGGCGTGCCCTCGCCGCGCTTCGACGCCGAGGAACTGGCGGCGCACACCCACGGGGTGAAGCGCAGCCAGCTGCACACCGTGCCGGACGGCGACTTCGACGTCCGGTACTGGGAGGCGGTCTCCCGGCGCGAGCAGCGCGAACCGCTCCAGCACATCACCGGGCGGGCGTTCTTCCGCTACCTCGAACTGGAGGTCGGCCCCGGGGTGTTCGTTCCCCGGCCGGAGACCGAGTCGGTGGTGGAGTGGGCGATAGACGCGGTCCGCGCGATGGACGTGGCCGAGCCGCTGGTGGTCGACCTGTGCACCGGCTCCGGCGCGATCGCGCTGGCCCTCGCGCAGGAGCTGCCCCGCTCCACCGTGCACGCCTTCGAACTGGACGAGGGCGCGATCGCCTACACCCGCCGCAACGTCGAGGCCAGCCCCGACCGGGCCCGGGTGCACCTGCACCAGGGCGACGCCACCAAGGCGTTCGCCGACGACCGGGGCTGGGACGGCCGGTTCGACCTGGTGATCAGCAACCCGCCGTACATCCCGCTCACCGAGTGGGAGTACGTGGCCCCGGAGGCCCGCGACCACGACCCGCAGATGTCGCTGTTCTCCGGCGAGGACGGCCTGGACACCATCCGCGGCATCGAGCGGGTCGCCGCCCGGCTGCTGCGGCCCGGCGGCGCGGTGGTGATCGAGCACGCGGACACCCAGGGCGGCCAGGTCCCGTGGATCTTCCGCGAGGAGAGCGGCTGGACGGACGCCGCCGACCACCGGGACCTCAACAACCGGCCCCGCTTCACGACAGCCCGAAGGGCGTCGTTGTGAACGGCAAGCACAGCACGACAGCCCGAAGGGCGTCGTTGTGAACGGCAAGCACAGCACGACAGCCCGAAAGGCGTCGTCGTGAACAGCGGGCACAGCACCACAGCCCGTCGCGCTTCGCACTGAGTACCACCACCACCGGAAGGGGATTGCTCCGATGAGCCGCCGATACGACTGCTCCGATGCCCAGGACCGTGCGAGCGGGCTGCGTGAGGCCGCCACGGCGATCCGCCGCGGGGAACTGGTGGTGCTGCCGACCGACACGCTGTACGGCCTCGGGGCGGACGCCTTCTCGCCGGAGGCGGTCGGCGCGCTGCTGGCGGCCAAGGGCCGGGGCCGGAACATGCCCTCGCCGGTGCTGGTCGGCTCGCCGACCACGCTGCACGGGCTGGTCACCGACTTCTCCGAGCAGGCCTGGGAGCTGGTCGACGCGTTCTGGCCGGGCGGGCTGACCCTGGTGGCCCGGCACCAGCCCTCGCTGCGCTGGGACCTGGGCGAGACCCGGGGCACCGTCGCGGTCCGGATGCCGCTGCACCCGGTCGCGCTGGAGCTGCTGAACGCCACCGGCCCGCTCGCGGTGTCCTCCGCGAACAAGACCGGCGGCCCGTCCCCGGCCACCTGCGACGAGGCCGAGGTGCAGCTCGGCGACGCGGTGTCGATCTACCTCGACGGCGGGACGGCCGACCACGCCACGGCCTCCACCATCGTCGACGTCACCGGCAAGGTGCCGGTGGTGCTGCGGGCGGGCGCGATCAGCGTCGAGCAGCTGAGGGAGGTCGCTCCGGACGTGGAGGCCGGCAGTTGACCGCCTCCGCACCGTTGTACGGGGCGGCCGGTCCCCGGGCGTCGTTCGCCGGGCCCGGGCCGCTCCCGCTGGACACCTTCCGCATCCTGTTCGTCTGCACCGGCAACATCTGCCGCTCGCCGATCGCCGAGCGGCTGGCCCGGCTGGAGCTGGACTCCCGGCTCGGGCTCCGGGTCGGCGGCCGGATCGTGGTGGAGAGCGCCGGCACCTGGGGCCACGAGGGCGCCCCGATGGAGGCGCACGCGGCGACCGTGCTCGGTGAGTACGGCGCGGACAGCGCCGGCTTCGCCGGGCGGGAGCTGCTGGACGAGCACGTGATCGACGCGGACCTGGTGCTGACCGCGACCCTGGACCACCGGGCGCAGGTCATCTCGATGGGGCACGCGGCGGGTCTGCGCACCTTCACGCTCAAGGAGTTCACCCGGCTGGTGCAAAGGGTCGACCCACGGGTCCTGCCGGACGCCCGGGAGGGCGCGCGGCTGACCGAACGCGCCCGCGCACTGGTCCGTGCGGCCGCCGCCCTGCGGGGCTGGCTGCTGGCCTCGTCCCCCGAGTCCGACGAGCTGCGCGACCCGTACGGGGCCCCGATCGGGATGTTCCGCAACTGCGGCGAGGAGATATTCGACGCGCTGGACCCGGTGGTGACCGCGCTGACGGGCGTGGACCGCTGAGTTGAGCGCACTCCACTAAAGTTTCGGTGGGGGATTTGTGAAGACTGCGTGCGCAGACCGTGCGGGTGACCGGAACGGCGCAAGCGGTCGCGCGCGGGCGGGCCGGGGTGCGGGGGCCGCCCTAGGCTGGAAGGATCTGCCCGCTCCGGCCCCCTCGCCCTCCGCCGGGGACCCCCCACCCGGGAGCCGCACCATGACGGTCGCCGACGCCCCGCACGTCCACCGGGAGACCGCCGGGGCCGCCGCCCTGCGCGCGGCCGATCCGCTGGTCGCCGACCTGCTCGCCGCCGAGTCCGGGCGCCGGGCCGAGGCGCTGCAACTGCTGGCCGGGGAGAACCTGGCCACCCCCGCCGTGCTGGCCGCGCTGGCCGGCCCGCTGGCCGACAAGTACGCCGAGGGCTACCCGGGCCGACGGCACCACACCGGCTGCGGCCCCGCCGACACCGTCGAACTGCTGGCGGTCGACCGGGCCCGCGCGCTGTTCGCCGCCCCGCACGCCAACGTCCAACCCCGGTCCGGGACTTCGGCCATGCTGGCGGCCTACGCGGCACTGCTCCGGCCGGGCGACGCGGTGCTCGCGATGTCGCTGGAGCACGGCGGCCACCTGAGCGCCGGGTCGACCGCCAACTTCTCCGGCCGCTGGTTCCGCTTCCACGGCTACGGGGTGCGCGCGGAGGACGGCCTGATCGACCTGGAGCAGGTCCGCCGACTGGCCCGCGAGCACCGCCCGAAGGCGATCGTGGCGGGCGGCATCTCCTATCCCCGGCAGATCGACTGGGCGGCCTTCCGGGAGATCGCCGACGAGGTGGACGCCTACCTGATCGCCGCCGCCGGACAGCTGACCGGCCTGGTGGCGGCCGGGGCGGTGTCCTCCCCGGTGCCGTACGCGGACGTCACCGTGGCGGCCACCCACAAGCTGCTGCGCGGCCCGCGCGGCGGCCTGCTGCTGTGCGGCGCGGCACTGGCCGACCGGGTCGACCGGGCGGTGTTCCCGTTCACCCAGGGCGGGGCGGCGATGAACGAGGTGGCGGCCAAGGCGGTGGCGCTCGCCCAGGCCGCGACGCCCGCCTTCGCCGAGTACGTCCGGCGGGCGGTCTCCGGAGCCCGGGCGCTGGCCGCCGGGCTGGCCGCGGCGGGGGCCGCGCCGCTCACCGGCGGCACCGACACCCACCTGGTGACGGCCTCGGTCGGCGCCCTCGGGCTGACCGGCGTGGAGGCCGAACGGCGCTGCGCCGCCGCCGGACTGATGATCGGCCGGTGCGCCGTCCCGTACGACCCCGCGCCGCCCGCCGAGACCTCCGGCATCCGGCTGGGCACCGGGACGTGCGCCGCGCAGGGGATGGGGGAGGCGGAGCTGGCCGAGGTCGGCGAGCTGCTCGGACGGGTGCTGGCGGGCGGCGACCCGGGGCCGGTCCGGGCCCGGTCCGGGGAGCTGGCGCGGGCCTTCGCCGGGCGCGGCTGAGGAACCGGGGGCGGTCCGGGCGAACCGCGGTGCACGGGTACCGCGTCGGAGTCAATAAGGTGTGCTCCGTGGCGACGCACCTCGAACCCCGAAGCAGCGCGGGAGTACTCTGCGTACTCGTCCGTCGGAGCGCGACCCTGGAGGCCGGTGGTGCGTGAGTATCTGCTGGTCCTGTTCGTCTCGGCGGCGGTGACCTACCTGCTGGTCGGACCGGTGCGGAAGTTCGCCATCGCGGCCGGCGCGATGCCCGCCGTCCGGGCGCGCGACGTGCACCGCGAGCCGACGCCCCGGCTGGGCGGCATCGCGATGTTCGGCGGCCTGCTGGCCGGCCTGCTCGCGGCGTCCCAACTGACCAACCTCGGGCGGCTGTTCGTGCAGAGCGCGGACATCAAGGCGCTGCTCTGCGGGGCCGGGATCATGTTCGTGCTGGGCGTCCTGGACGACAAGTGGGGCGTGGACGCGCTGGTGAAGCTCGGCGGGCAGATGATCGCCGCCGGCGTGATGGTCTGGCAGGGCGTCACGGTCATCTCGATCCCGGTGCCGGGCTACGGCCCGGTCGCGGTCACCCCGACCCAGGGCATGATCATCTCGGTCACCCTGGTGGTGGTGATGGTCAACGCGGTGAACTTCATCGACGGCCTGGACGGCCTGGCGGCCGGCATGGTCTGCATCGCCGCGACGGCCTTCTTCCTGTACTCGTACCGGCTCTGGCTCGGGTACGGGATCAACGACGCGGCCCCGGCCGCGCTGTTCAGCGCGGTGCTGATCGGGATGTGCCTGGGCTTCCTGCCGCACAACCTGCACCCGGCGCGGATCTTCATGGGCGACTCCGGCTCGATGATGCTGGGCCTGATGCTGGCGGTCGCCGCGATCTCGATCACCGGCCGGGTCGACCCCGACCTGATCACCGACCGGACCGGCTCCAAGACCCTGACCGTGCACGCCCTGGTGCCGATCTACATCCCGCTGATCCTGCCGCTGACGGTGATCGCGCTGCCGCTGGCGGACCTGCTGCTGGCCGTGGTGCGCCGGACCTGGGCGGGCCGCTCGCCGTTCGCCGCGGACAAGCAGCACCTGCACCACCGGCTGCTGGAGGTCGGGCACTCGCACAGCCGGGCCGTGCTGATCATGTACTTCTGGGCCGCCCTGATCGCCTTCGGCACCGTCGCGGTCTCGGTCACCAACACCGGCCGGGCGGTGATCCTGGCGATGGCGGGCCTCTGCCTGCTGGGCCTGGGCGTGCTGCTGATGCCGCGCTTCAAGCCGCGGGCGCCCAAGGCCGTCCAGCCCTTCGTGCCGCCCCGCTACCGGGACGCGGGGGAGGCCGGGGAGGCGGCGGCCGCGGCGGCCGCGGCGGACGGGGAGCCCACGACGCCGGCGATGGCCGAGCTGTCGGCCGAGGACAAGGCGATGCTGGGGCGGCTGGGCACCGGCGCGACGGCCGTCGGGCAGCGTGGCGAGCGGCACCCCTGACGGGGCGTCAACTGTCGCTCGGCCGTTCGGCGGCGCCCGTTCGGCGGCAGTTGTCGATCCTTGGTGTGACAGGTGCCACACGTTCATGGTAAAGCTCTCATCAAATAGTTTGTGATACCGTTCACGAGTACCGAGAACACGCCGAAAGACCTGACAGGTGGAGGACTTCCGTCCCTGGTCGGTCTCCTTCGACGGGCTCCCCGTCGCAACGGCTGCCCGCGGTGCGGTTCTCGTCCCCCTGATTTCCCCGCCCCCTGCCACCGACATGCCGCCGGAGCTGCCGACATGCCGTCCCACGACGCCCGGATCCTCCGTGGCGCCGCAATCCCCACTGCGGCCGCCGGAGTGATCGCCATGGCGATCTCCTTCGTCGTCGCCCAGGGGAAGGGTCTGCTCGGCGCCCTGCTGGCGACCGCGGTGGTGATCGGTTTCTTCGGCTTCGGCCAGCTCGCGCTCGACCGGCTCACCCGGAACAACCCGCAGATGCTGATGCCGGCCGCGCTGATGGTCTACACCACTCAGATCCTCGCGATCGGCATCCTGCTCGCGGTGGCCAAGCACCTCTCGTTCTTCGACCACAAGGTCTTCGGATTCACCCTGCTCGGCCTCGCCGTCGTCTGGACCGCCTTCCAGGTCCGGGGCTGGCTGAAGGCCAAGACCTTCTACGTCGAACCCGACAGCAAGTCGAAATCAGGGCGTCAATCGTGAGCGGGGCATACCGTCCCCCTCACGAGGGGGGCGGTGTTTATGCCCTCCTGACGGACTGCTATCGTCCGTCCCAACGGCGGAGTACGGGAAGCGGCCAGGTCCCTCCGATGATCGGACGGATCGCCCCCCGACTCCACGAAGCTTTCGAAGATCCCGCGGTGGGGATATGCGCCGCGCCGGGTCCGCGAGAAATCCAACTAGTTCCAGTGCCGCACCGTGGCCTCCGGCCACGCCGACACACCGAGGTTGCCGTAACCATGCGTCAGAACGAAGGAGTCTGTGGTGGGTGCTGACGTCCAGCTCGCCTCCGAGGCCGGTTGCCACTTCGACTCCGGCTGCGGCTTCCCCGCTCCCGGCCTCGGTGAGTTCGACTTCAAGCCGATCTTCTCGGTCGGCGGGGTCGACTTCACCAAGCCGATGCTGCTGTCGATCATCTGCGCCCTGCTGGTGGTCGGCTTCTTCTGGGCCGCGTTCGCCAAGCCGAAGCTGCTCCCGGGCAAGCTCCAGCTGGTCGGCGAGATCGGGTACGACTTCGTCAAGCGGAGCATCGTGCTGGAGACCATCGGCAAAAAGGGCGAGAAGTACGTCCCGATGCTGGTCTCGATGTTCTTCTTCGTGTGGATCATGAACATCATGTCCATCATCCCGTTCGCCCAGTTCCCGGTGATGTCGCGGATCGCGTACCCCGCCGGACTCGCGCTGGTCGTCTGGGTCACGTACATGGGTCTGACCTTCAAGAAGCACGGCTTCGTCGGCGGCATGAAGAACCTCTGCTGGCCGTCGGGCATCCCGGGCTGGGTCATGTTCATCCTGGTGCCGATCGAGTTCTTCTCGAACATCTTCGTGCGCCCCTTCACCCTCGCGGTCCGAGCCTTCGCCAACATGTTCGCCGGTCACCTGCTGATCGTCGTCTTCTCGGTGGCCTCGTGGTACCTGCTCAGCCCCACCATCGGCGCCCTGTACGGCTCGGTGTCCTTCGTGGTGGCCGTCGGTCTCACCGCCTTCGAGCTGCTGGTGCAGTTCCTGCAGGCGTACATCTTCGTGATGCTCGCCAGCAGCTACATCGCCGGTGCCCTGGAAGAGGCGCACTGAGCCCCGCGGCTCCGGCCGCGCCCACGAACTCCCGGTGGCCAACACCCACCGGTATCCCATCCCCGCAAAGGATTAGCTGAGATGTCCGCTCTCGCTGAGGTTTCCGGTTCCGTCGCGTCCATCGGCTACGGCCTCGCCGCCATCGGCCCCGGCATCGGCGTCGGTCTGATCTTCGGTAACGGCGTGCAGGCGATGGCCCGTCAGCCCGAGGCTGCCGGCCTGATCCGCTCCAACATGTTCATCGGCTTCGCCCTGACCGAGGCCCTCGCCCTGATCGGCATCGTCATGCCGTTCGTCTACGGCCAGTGAGCCAGGCGCACCGGTAGTCAATTCCGACGAAAGGTTCTGATATGGCCCCCGAGGTTCTCCTCGCGGCTGAAGAGAAGATGAACCCTCTTCTCCCCGCGTGGCCCGAGGTCATCATCGGCCTGCTCTGCTTCTTCATCGTCTTCGGCATCCTCGGCAAGAAGCTCCTCCCCAGCATCGAGAAGGTGCTGGGGGAGCGCCGTGACGCCATCGAAGGCGGCATGAAGCGCGCGGAGACCGCTCAGGCCGAGGCCCAGGCCCTGCTGGAGCAGTACCGTGCCGAGCTCGCCGAGGCGCGTCACGAGGCCGCTCGGATCACCGAGCACGCCCGTGAGCAGGGCGCTGCCCTGATCACCGAGATGCGCGAGGAGGGCCAGCGCCAGCGCGAGGCCATCGTCGCGGCCGGCCACGCCCAGATCGAGGCCGACAAGAAGCAGGCGACCGCGGTCCTGCGCCAGGACGTCGGTTCGCTGGCCTCCCAGCTGGCCTCCCGCATCGTCGGTGAGTCGCTGGAGGACCACGCCCGCCAGAGCGGTGTCATCGACCGCTTCCTGGACGAGCTGGAGTCCAAGGCCGCCGCCGCCCAGGGTGCGTCCAAGTGATCGGCGCGAGCCGTGAGGCACTCGCCGCCGGCCGCGAGAACCTGGAGAGCCTGACCGACAACACCTCGGTGGACGCGGCCAAGCTCGCCGAGGAACTCGCCGCCGTCACCGCGCTGCTGGACCGCGAGGTCTCGCTGCGCCGCGTCCTGACCGACCCCTCGCGGTCCGGTCAGGACAAGGCCCAGCTGGTCGCCTCGCTGCTGAACGGCCAGGTCTCCGGCGAGACCGTCGACCTGGTCTCCGGCCTGGTCCGCTCCCGCTGGTCCGGTGCGCGCGACCTGGTCGACGCGGTCGAGGAACTGGCCGCGTACGCCGAGGTCGTCGCCGCCGACAAGGCCGGCACGCTGGACGACGTCGAGGACGAGCTGTTCCGGTTCGGCCGGATCGTGGCGGGCTCGCACGAGCTCCGCGCCGCGCTGACCGAGCCGAAGGCCGACGCCGCCGCCAAGGCCGCGCTGGTCCGCAAGCTCCTCGGCGGCCGGGCCAACGCCGGCACCGTCCGACTGGTCACCAACCTGGTCACCAACCCGCGTGGTCGTAGCCTGGAAGGTGGCCTGGAGTCCTACTCCAAGCTCGCCGCCTCCCGGCGGGGCCGGGTGGTGGCCCTGGTCACCAGCGCGATCCCGCTGTCGGACCGTCAGAAGCAGCGCCTCGCCGCCGCGCTGGCCGGTCTGTACGGCCGTCCGGTGCACCTGAACATCGACGTGGACCCCGCGGTCCAGGGCGGTGTCCGGGTGCAGGTCGCGGACGAGATCATCGACGGCACGGTGTCGAGCCGCCTCGAAGGCGCTCGCCAGGGCCTCGAAGGCTGAGCAGCAGCACCATCCGACCCTCGGTCGGGCGTCGGTCCACACCGGGTGGGCCGGCAAAACGTACGGCCGGTTCACTCGACCCGGCCGAGAGTCGAGCACTTGCGGCCCTCAATGGCGGGCCGAGGATCGCAAACTAGGAGAGCAGGGAAGCCTGATGGCGGAGCTTACGATCCGTCCGGAGGAGATCCGGGACGCGCTGGCCGACTTTGTCCAGTCGTACCAGCCGGACGCGGCCTCGCGTGAAGAGGTCGGCACGGTCACCGAGGCCATGGACGGTATCGCCAAGGTCGAGGGTCTGCCCTCGGTCATGGCCAACGAGCTGCTGAAGTTCGAGGACGGCACCCTCGGCCTCGCGCTGAACCTCGACACCCGCGAGATCGGTGTCGTCGTCCTCGGTGAGTTCTCGGGCATCGAAGAGGGCCAGACGGTGCAGCGCACCGGCGAGGTCCTCTCCGTCCCGGTCGGCGACGGCTACCTCGGCCGCGTCGTGGACCCGCTGGGCAACCCGATCGACGGCCTGGGCGACATCGCCGCCACCGGCCGCCGCGCCCTGGAGCTGCAGGCCCCCGGCGTCATGGCCCGCAAGTCGGTCAAGCAGCCGCTGCAGACCGGTATCAAGGCCATCGACGCGATGACCCCGATCGGCCGCGGCCAGCGTCAGCTGATCATCGGTGACCGCCAGACCGGCAAGACCGCCGTCGCCGTCGACACGATCATCAACCAGCGCGACAACTGGCGCTCGGGCGACCCGGAGAAGCAGGTCCGCTGCATCTACGTCGCCGTGGGCCAGAAGGGCTCCACCATCGCGTCCGTCCGCGGCGCCCTGGAGGAGGCCGGCGCGCTGGAGTACACCACCATCGTGGCCGCTCCCGCCTCCGACCCGGCCGGCTTCAAGTACCTCGCCCCGTACACCGGTTCGGCCATCGGCCAGGAGTGGATGTACGACGGCAAGCACGTCCTCATCGTCTTCGACGACCTGTCGAAGCAGGCCGAGGCCTACCGCTCCGTCTCCCTGCTGCTGCGCCGCCCGCCGGGCCGCGAGGCGTACCCGGGCGACGTCTTCTACCTGCACTCCCGCCTGCTGGAGCGCTGCGCCAAGCTGAACGACGCCCTCGGCGGCGGCTCGATGACCGGTCTGCCGATCATCGAGACCAAGGCCAACGACGTCTCGGCGTACATCCCGACCAACGTCATCTCGATCACCGACGGCCAGTGCTTCCTGGAGTCCGACCTGTTCAACGCCGGCATCCGCCCGGCCGTGAACGTCGGCATCTCGGTCTCCCGCGTCGGTGGCTCGGCCCAGATCAAGGCCATGCGCTCGGTCGCCGGCCGTCTGCGCCTGGACCTCGCCCAGTACCGCGAGCTGGAGGCGTTCGCCGCCTTCGGTTCCGACCTGGACGCGGCCTCCAAGGCCCAGCTGGAGCGCGGTGCGCGCATGGTCGAGCTGCTGAAGCAGGGCCAGTACCAGCCGTTCCCGGTCGAGGAGCAGGTCGTCTCGATCTGGGCCGGCACCACCGGTCAGCTGGACGACGTCCCGGTGGCGGACATCCGCCGCTTCGAGCGCGAGTTCCTGGACAACGTCCGCCTGGAGCACAAGGGCATCCTGGCCGGCATCGTCGAGACCGGTCTGCTGGAGCAGGGCACCGTCGACGCGCTGACCGCCGCGATCACCTCGTTCAAGCAGGGCTTCACCACGGCGGACGGCAAGCTGCTCTCCGAGCAGGCCTGAGTCCGGTAGCGAGGGAAAGGACGTAACGACCCAATGGGAGCACAGCTTCGGGTCTACAAGCGCCGCATCCGCTCCGTCACCGCGACGAAGAAGATCACCAAGGCGATGGAGATGATCTCCGCGTCGCGCATCGTCAAGGCGCAGCGCGCGGTGGCCGCCTCCACTCCGTACGCCGACGAGCTCACCCGCGCGGTGACCGCGGTGGCCACCCGGTCCACCGCGAAGCACCCGCTGACCACCGAGAACCCGAACGCCACCCGCGCCGCCGTGCTGCTGATCACGGCGGACCGCGGCCTGGCGGGCGGTTACTCCTCCAACGCCATCAAGCAGTCGCTGGCGCTCGCCGCCCGCCTCCGCGAAGAGGGCAAGGAGGTGGTCACGTACATCGTCGGCCGCAAGGGCGTCGGCTACTACGGCTTCCGCAACCTCTCGGTCGCGGGCTCGTGGACCGGCTTCTCGGACAAGCCGACCTACGGTGACGCCAAGACGGTGGCCGCGGACCTGATCGAGGCCTTCACGGCCGAGACCGGCGGGGTGGACGAACTGCACCTGGTGTCGACCGAGTTCGTGTCGATGCTGACGCAGAACGCGGTGGACGCCCGGCTGCTGCCGCTGAAGCTCGACGAGGTCGAGCTGAGCGACGGCGCCCCGGCGAAGAACCAGATCTTCCCGCTCTACGACTTCGAGCCGTCGGCGGAGGGCGTCCTCGACGCGCTGCTGCCGCGGTACGTCGAGAGCCGGATCTACAACGCGCTGCTGCAGTCGGCCGCTTCCGAGCACGCCGCCCGCCGCCGCGCGATGAAGAGCGCGACGGACAACGCCGGCGAGCTCATCAAGTCGCTCACGCGGCTTGCCAACTCGGCCCGTCAGGCCGAGATCACCCAGGAAATCAGCGAGATCGTGGGCGGCGCGAACGCGCTGGCCGACGCTAGCGCGGGGAGCGAATGAGTATGACCACCACTGTTGAGCCGACCACGGCGACGGGCCGCGTCGCGCGGGTCATCGGCCCGGTCGTCGACGTGGAGTTCCCCGTCGACGCCATTCCCGAGATGTTCAACGCCCTGCACGTCGAGGTGGACAACCCCGACGGCTCGGGCAAGAAGACCCTGACCCTCGAGGTCGCCCAGCACCTCGGCGACGGCCTGATCCGCGGCATCTCGATGCAGCCGACCGACGGCCTGGTCCGCGGTTCGCAGGTCACCGACACCGGTTCGGCGATCTCCGTCCCGGTCGGCCAGATCACCAAGGGCAAGGTCTTCAACGCCCTCGGCGAGGTCCTGAACGTCGACAAGGCCGAGTTCGAGTCCCAGGTGCAGGTCAAGTGGCCGATCCACCGCAAGGCTCCGAACTTCTCCGAGCTCGAGTCGAAGACCGAGATGTTCGAGACCGGCATCAAGGTCATCGACCTGCTCACCCCGTACGTCCAGGGTGGCAAGATCGGTCTGTTCGGTGGCGCCGGTGTCGGCAAGACCGTTCTGATCCAGGAGATGATCTACCGCGTCGCCGAGAACTTCGGTGGTGTGTCGGTGTTCGCCGGTGTCGGCGAGCGCACCCGTGAGGGCAACGACCTCATCGACGAGATGGTCGACTCGGGCGTCCTGGACAAGACCGCGCTGGTCTTCGGCCAGATGGACGAGCCGCCGGGCACCCGTCTGCGGGTCGCGCTCTCCGCGCTGACCATGGCGGAGTACTTCCGCGACGTCGAGAAGCAGGACGTGCTCCTCTTCATCGACAACATCTTCCGGTTCACCCAGGCCGGTTCCGAGGTGTCGACCCTGCTCGGCCGCATGCCCTCCGCGGTGGGCTACCAGCCGAACCTGGCCGACGAGATGGGCCTCCTGCAGGAGCGCATCACCTCGACCCGCGGTCACTCGATCACCTCGATGCAGGCGATCTACGTCCCCGCGGACGACCTGACCGACCCGGCGCCGGCCACCACCTTCGCCCACCTGGACGCGACCACCGTTCTGTCGCGCCCGATCTCGGAGAAGGGCATCTACCCGGCCGTCGACCCGCTGGACTCCACGTCCCGCATCCTCGACCCGCGGTACATCACCACCCTGCACTACGACACCGCGGTCCGGATCAAGGGCATCCTGCAGAAGTACAAGGACCTGCAGGACATCATCGCGATCCTCGGCATCGACGAGCTGTCCGAAGAGGACAAGATCACGGTGCAGCGGGCCCGCCGCATCGAGCGCTTCCTCTCGCAGAACACCTACGTGGCGAAGCAGTTCACCGGTGTCGAGGGCTCGACCGTCCCGCTGTCGGAGACCATCGAGGCCTTCAACGCGATCGCGGACGGCAAGTACGACCACGTCCCGGAGCAGGCCTTCTTCATGTGCGGTGGCATCGACGACCTCGAGCGCAACGCCGCCGAGCTGCTGAAGAAGTAGTTCACCCAGCAGTACCGATGAGGGGTGGTCCCCGGCTCTCCGTCGGGGGCCACCCCTCGCCGCTGGATCTCCTGTGATCCCGGTCATTTACGCGGTCTTGGTTTCGTTCCGGGGGCGCGAGCCCGTTATTCTTACCGAAACTGTGGAGTAGCTCCGCAGTTTCAAGAGCCAAGGAGCCCACGTTGGCTGAGCTGCACGTCGAGCTGGTCGCAGCCGACCGCAAGGTGTGGTCCGGTGCGGCCACCATCGTCGTCGCCCGGACCGCCTCCGGTGACACCGGCATCATGCCCGGCCACACCCCGGTGCTGAGCGTGCTGGAGACCGGACCGGTCACCATCCGCACCGCCGACCAGGGCACGGTCGTCGCCGCGGTGCACGGCGGCTTCATCTCGTTCGCGGACAACAAGCTGTCGATCCTCGCCGAGATCGCCGAACTGGCGGACGAGATCGACGTCGCCCGCGCCGAGCGCGCGCTGGAGAACGCCCGGACCGAGGCCGACTCGCACGCCGAGCGCCGCGCCGAGGTCCGCCTGGTCGCCGCCGGCGGCCTGAAGGCGCACCACTGAGCTCGATCTCGACCGACGGTCCCGGGGACGCCTGTAGCGTGACCCCGGGACTGTCGTATCAGTTGGTAGGAAAGAGCGGCCGCCGGTCGGCCGTCACGGGGACGAAGGCAGCGAGGAGGTAGGTGAGCGTGGTCCTCGCCCTGGTGGTGTGCGTGTCCGTAGTGGTCCTCGCGGTAGCGGGCCTGCTCTGCTTCGCGGTCCGCCGCCGGCTGATCCAGCGGGTCGGCGGCACCTTCGACTGCTCCTACCGCTTGAAAATGCCGGCCGACGCCTCCACGCAGCCGGATCTCGACGAGAACGGCAAACCCACCTCCGCCCCGGTCCCGCAGACCGACGGCAAGGGGTGGGTTTTTGGTATCGGCCGGTACAGCGGCGACTCCATCGAGTGGTTCCGGGTGTTCTCGTACGCCCCGCGGCCGCGCAAGGTGCTGCCGCGCACCGAGATCGAGGTGCTGGGCCGCCGCTACCCGCAGGGCCAGGAGGAACTCGCCCTGCTCTCCGGCTCCGTGGTGCTGCGCTGCCTGCACAAGGGCGCCCCGCTGGAGCTGGCGATGAGCGACGACGCGCTCACCGGCTTCCTGGCCTGGCTGGAGGCGGCGCCCCCGGGACAGCGGGTCAACGTCGCGTAGCGACGAGACCCGCAGGGTGGGGGTCCCCCCGGCCGAAGGCTGGGGGATGGGTGAACGTCGCGTAGCTCACTCCGTAGGGGTGTGAGTAGGCGTTAACGCGGTGCGGTGCGGCGGCTAGGCTGCCGGGCATGGTGAACCTGACGCGCATCTACACCCGGACCGGGGACGACGGCACGACCGCGCTCGGCGACATGAGCCGGACCACGAAGACGGACCCCCGGCTGATCGCGTACGCGGACACCAACGAGGCGAACGCGGCGCTCGGCGTGGCCCTGGCCGTCGGGCAGCTGGACGAGGAGCTGGTGACCGTCCTGACCCGGGTGCAGAACGACCTGTTCGACGTCGGGGCGGACCTGGCGACGCCGATCGTCGAGGACCCGAAGTACCCGCCGCTGCGGGTCGAGCAGTCCTACGTCGACCGGCTGGAGGGGGACTGCGACCGCTTCCTGGCCGAGCTGGACAAGCTGCGCAGCTTCATCCTGCCCGGCGGGACGCCCGGGGCGGCGCACCTGCACCTGGCCTGCACGGTGGTGCGGCGGGCCGAGCGCTCGACCTGGGCGGCGATCGAGGTGCACGGGGACGGCATCAACCCGCTGACCGCGAAGTACCTGAACCGGCTCTCCGACCTGCTGTTCATCCTGGCGCGGACCGCCAACAAGGAGCGCGGGGACGTGCTCTGGGTGCCCGGCGAGAACCGCTGACGGCCCGTCAGGCGCGCGGCCGGGGGCGCTCCCGCTTGGGGAAGAGCGTGTAGCTGGCCGCGACCACCAGGTTGACCGCCACCGCCACGCCCATCCGCGGGTACCAGGAATCCAGGCCCGCGGTGCGGGCGCCGTCGCCGACCAGCCACTGGACGGCCCCGATCAGCGCGACCGTGACCACCGCGGCGAGCAGCGTCAGCCCGCACACGCCCCACTCGTAGCGGGCCCGCGCCGCACCGTACTTCGGCATCCCGGCGGGCTTCGGCCCGCCGGCCAGGCGGTGCGCGGCATGGCCGTCCGCCCAGCGGACCAGGCGGCGGCCGTACGCCACCGAGAAGCCGACGTAGGCGGCGGCCAGGCCGTGCGTCCAGTCGGCGGTGGCGCCGCCGCGCAGGTCGGCGACGGTGGCGCCGAGGATCACCAGGTCGACCACCGGGAGCAGCGCCAGCAGCACCGCGCCGGTGCGGCGCCGGCGCAGCCCGTACCGGGCCAGCAGCCCGGCCGACAGCACCACCCAGAAGCCGATCTCACCGGCCACGATCAGGGAAACCATGCTTCGATCCTCCCCGCGCGCGGGCGCGCCCGCATCGACCGGTCGGACGGAGTGCTGGGATGGGGGCTGTGAGGCTCACCGACCGCCAGGAGGACCTGGCCATCGCCGCCGCCGGGCTGCTCGGCGGCCTGCTGCTGCTCGCGTTCCGGGCCTACGAGGCCCGGCCCGGGCTGCCGGTGTGGGCGGTGGCGCTGCCGCTGGCCGCGATGGCGGCGCTGGAGCTGGTCCGCCGCCGGTGGACGGTCTGGACGGTCTGCCTCGGCGGCGTGCTGTTCGGCGTCGCGGTGTACCTGGGCTCGCTGATGGCGACCCTGCTGATGTACACCGACCTGCTGTACGCGGCCACGCTGTACGGGCCGCCGCGGATGAGCAGGGTGCTGCAACTGACCGGCGCCGCCTCGACGCTGGTGCTGTCCGGCCTGACCTGGCGGTACGGCTCGGTGCCCGGGGCGCTGCTGATCGCCGTGTTCTGCGGGCTGGTCTTCCTCGCCCCGGTCTGGACGGCCGACCTGCTGCGCCGGCACCGGGACCGGGCCGAGGCCGAGTGGCTGCGGGCCGAACAGACCGCGCTGCTCGCCGAGTTGGACCGGCGCGGCGCGGTCGCGGCCGAACGCGCCCGGATGGCCCGCGAACTGCACGACGTGATCGCCAACCACCTGTCGGCGATCGCCATCCACGCCACCGGCGCGCAGGCCGTGGCGCGCCGTCAGCACCGGGAGCGGGACGAGCCGTTGGTGGAGGCGCTGGCGGTGATCCGGGAGAGCAGCGTGCAGGGCCTGGCCGAGATGCGCCGGATGATCGGCCTGCTGCGCGCCGACGACCCCGAGGAGCCCTCGGTGGCGCCCCGGCTGGCGGCGCTGGACGTGCTGCTGGCGCAGGCCGGGGCGGCCGGGCGGGCGGCCGGGCTGAGCTTCGGGCTGACGGAGTCCGGGGAGCGCGGCGAACTGCCCGCGCCGCTGGAGCTGGCCGCGTACCGGATCGTCCAGGAGTCGCTGACGAACGCCGTCAAGCATGCCGCGCCCGGCCCGGTGCGGCTCCACATCCGTTACGGGGAGGGCGAGTTGGAGATCCTGGTGGAGTCCGCGCACCGGGCCGGGGAGGGCCGGCCGGTGCCCGGGGCGCGGGCCGGGCTGGTCGGCATGGGCGAGCGGGCCCAGCTGCTCGGCGGGGAGTTCACCGCCGGGCCGGACGGGGACACCTGGCGGGTCCGGGCGGTGCTGCCGCGGTCGGCGGGCGGGGAGCGGTCGTGATCCGGGTACTGGTGGCGGAGGACCAGGCGGCGGTGCGCACCGCCCTGGTGCTGATCCTGCGGGCCGAGGAGGACGTGGAGGTGGTCGGTGAGGCCGCCGACGGCGAGGAGGCCGTCCGGCTCGCCCTCGCGCTGCGGCCCGACGTCGTCCTGATGGACGTCCGGATGCCGCGGCTGGACGGCGTCTCCGCGACCCGGCAGGTGGTCGCCGCCGGGGCGGCGCAGGTCCTGGTGCTCACCACCTTCGACCTCGACGCGTACGTGTGGGGCGCGCTGCGGGCCGGCGCTGCGGGCTTCCTGCTCAAGGACCTGGAGGCGGACGCCCTGGTCGAGGCCGTCCGGACGGTCGCCCGCGGCGACGGCGCGCTCGCCCCCTCGGTGACGCGGCGGCTGATCTCCTCCTTCGCCCGCACCGCGCCCCCGCTGGCCGCGCCCGCCGGGGACGCGCTGGCCGCGCTCACCCCCAAGGAGCGGGAGGTGCTGGGCTGCCTCGGCGCGGGCCTGGCCAACGCCGAGATCGCGGCCCGACTGCACACCGCCGAGGCCACCACCAAGACCCACGTCAGCCGCATCCTGGCCAAGCTCGGGCTGCGCAGCCGGGTGCAGGCCGCGATCCTCGCCCAGGAGCTGGGAGTTCCGGTCCCCGGCGAGTGACGGCCGGGGCCGGGGGCGGCAGCGCGGGGAAGGGGCGGCAGGGGCGCAGATCACACCCCGTCCGGCGCAGATCACACCGCCGGAAGGCACCACGGCGGGTGTGCTCGCACTAGAGTCCGGCGAGAGCGCCGCCGCTCCGCAGCCCGCCCGTGCTGTCCGGAAGCGGGACGTTCGGGGCAGTCGGGTGAGTTTGCTCACGGTCCGCCCGCAGACGGGTGATTTGGGCGGTAATCGAGCGTAGGTATGAGGTCGTCCTGCGTATATTCCCTCGGACGGGTGAAGTTGAGGGGCAGTCCGGCGGCTGACAGCAACCTGCGGAACTGGTTCACCGTCAGATTCAGGAAGGGGCCGTGCGGCGCGACGGCACGACTGCCCGCGCGAACGGCACCCGGTACCCCGGGCGCGGACGCACCGCAAGGACGGATGTACGGCGGACGGCCGAGGAGGAGGACAGCGTGCGCATCACCGGGGACCACACCGGAATGGCCATCGAAGGACGGCTCGACGTGCGCAGCGCCGCCGACGCCCGGGCCCTGCTGCACGCCGCGGTCGACGGCGGCGAGGGCGACCTCGTCCTCGACCTGGGCCGCCTGGAGTTCTGGGACGCCACCGGGCTCGGCGTCATCATGGGCACCCACCGCCGGGCCGGCCGGGCCGGCCGCCGACTCGTCCTGCGCGACGTCCCCGGCCAGCTCCAGCGCCTGCTGGTCGCCACCCGGCTGCACCGCATCCTCGCGGTCGAGGGCTCCGTGCAGGACCCGTACGGGACGACGCTGCCCGCGCTCGGCTGAACCCGGCCCGGTGGCCCGCCGCCGTTCCGCATGCACGTGACAGCCGGGCCGGTGTGGTGGGCCCGCGCAGGGGTGTGGGAAAGTCTCCGGTCAGGTGTCCGAGTTGGCGGGGTTGGCGGGGAGCAGCGACGTGGGTCAGCCGAGCGGGGAGTTCCGGGGGGACGGGGTGCGCCCGCGGAGCGGGGAACTGGTCAGCGGTGAGCGGCTGGTGGTGGTCGGCGGTCCCGAGGGCTCGGAGGCCCGGCACTGCCCCGACGAGTGGCTGCCGCAGCCCCGCCGGATCAGGGGACTGGTCCAGGCCCGCCCCGAACTCGGCCCCAGCCCCGCCGTCGGACCGCTCGCCCTCGGCGCCGGACCCGGCGACCTGCGGCTGCTCGACCGCGACGGCGACATCGAGGCCGTCCTCGGACAGCTCCGCGAGGGCCGCTCGGTCCGCCTGGTCGGCCAGGCCGGCTCCGGCCGCTCCGCGCTGCTCGCCGCCGTCGCCGAGGCCGCCGCGGAACTCGCCCCCGACGGCGTGGTCCGGATCGGCGGCTACCGCAGGACCGCCGCCGACCTCGCCCAGGAACTGTTCGCCGCCACCCACCACGCCCCCGACTTCCGCCCCGACCGGGAACAACTCGCCGAACTGCTGGCCTCCGTCGCCGCGGTGGTCGCCGTCGACGACGTCGAGCTCACCGGGGAGGAACTGGAGGACCTGCTCGCGCTCGCCCCCGAGTGCGCCTTCCTGATCACCACCGTGCCCGGCGGCCCGCCCACCCCGCCCGGCTCGCGGCTGCGCGACCACTTGGTCGCCGGCCTGTCCCGCCCCGCCTGCCTGACCCTGGCCGCCCGGCTGACCGGCCGCCGGCTCGACGACGCCGAACGCGCCTGGGCGGTCGACCTGTGGTTCGAGTCCGAGGGCCTGCCGCTGCGCTTCGTCCGGGCCGCCGCCCTGCTCCGCCAGCGCGACATCACGGTGGACGCGCTGGTCGCCGCCCAGGAGGACCGCCGGAGCGTCTTCGGCTTCGCCAACCCCTACGAACTGCCCCGCGACCCGGCCGAGTTGGAGAACGAGCTGCGCCAGCAGGTGCCGCTGCCCTCGGTCGGCGAGTCCGCCGCCCCCGCCCGCCGACTGGTCCAGGGACTCGGCGAGTCCGCCCGCCGGGTGCTGCGGCTCGCCCTCGCCCTCGGCGGCGACTGCCCGACCGCCCCGCACCTGCCCGCGCTGATCGACGTCGGCCTCGGCGAGAGCGCCCTGCAGGAGCTCGTCGAAGCCGGCCTGGCGGTCTCGGTCGGCGGCCACCACCGGCTCACCGAGGGCGTCCTGGCGGCGCTCGCGCCCGACGCCGAGGACACGGCGGACGGCCTGCCCGCGCCCTTCGCCCCCGGCGGCATCGCGCACGGCGCCGCCCGGCACCTGGCCTGGTGGGTCGGGCACGCCTCGGTGTCGACCCGCCAGGTCGCCGCCGAGGCCGAGGTGATCCTCGCCGTGCTGCGCGCCGAACGGGACGCCGACCGCCCCGAGGAGGTGCTCCGGCTGGCCCGGGCAGCCGCGCCCGCACTGGCGCTGTCGCTGCGCTGGGGCGCCTGGGAGAAGGCCCTCCACCTCGGCCTGGAAGCCGCCCGGACCCTGGGCGCCAACGCCGAACAGGGCTGGTTCCACCACGAGGCGGGCGTGCTCGCGCTCTGCGCCGGCAGCCCGCAGCGGGCCGTCGCCGAACTGGAGGCGGCCGTCGCGCTGCGGGCCGCCGCGGGCGAGCAGCGCGGCGCCGCCGGGGCCCGCCGGATGCTCGACCTGCTCCGGGCGGAGGAGACCGCGGCCCTCACCGCCGGACCGGCCGCCGCACCCGCCCGGCGCCGCACCATGCGGGCGATCGCCCAGGTCCCGGGCCGGCTGCGCGGCCGGGCGAGCGGCGGGGCCCGCCGCACCGCGATGGCCGCGGGCGCCGCCGTGATGGCGCTCGGCGTCCTCGGCACCGCGGTGGGCGTGGCCCTCAGCCAGGGCGAGGAACCGGCCGCCAAGCAGCCCGGCACCTCCACGGACGACCTGCCGGTCACCGGCGACACCCCCGGCACCCCGCGACCCGGCACCACGCCGTCGCCCACCGCACCCGGGAGCACCGGCCCCGCCGCGAGCGCGTCCCCCACCGAGAGCCCCGCGGACTCGGCGAGCCCCTCGGCGACCCGCCGGGCCACCACCTCGCCGAAGCCGAGCGGCAGCGCCACCACGACCAAGCCCGGCACGCCCGTCACGTCCAACCCGGTGACCGACCCTCCGGCGTCGCCGAGCACCGGTCCGTCGGCCAGTTCCTCCGCCTCGTCCTCGGCCCCGCCGACCGACCCGGGCAGCCCCTCGCCGTCCGCCCCGCCGTCCTGACGCCCCGTCAGTCCCTGGGTCGCAGGCCCCAGCCCGCGGCCCACCAGCGGGCCCGGTCGGACTCCGGGACCTCGGCGAAGGTCGGGGCGAGGGCGGCGGCGAGGGCGCGGTGGTGGTCGGCCTCCTCGCCCGCGAGGTGCGGGTGCTCGGCGACGAAGTGCTCCCACTCGGTGCGGTGCGCGCCCGCGCCGGGGACGGTGTCCGGGCCGAGCGGGTGCCAGGCGTGGCCGGTCTCGGCGCCGACCGTGAACACGTCCCGCAGCACCGCGTAGCGCAGCCGGGTGGAGCCCGCGAGCAGGGCCGCGTCGTACAGGTCCTTGCCCTGCGGGTGGGCGTCGGTGTGCAGCCACATCAGCTTCCAGGCGAGGGACAGCTCCTGGCCGGCGATGTTCAGCAGCGCGTCCGGCACGACCTCGTACGGCTCCGGCGGCGCGGGCAGCCGCTCGTTGAAGACGAAGTCCACCTGGACGGTGCCGCCCGGCAGGCCGTCCGCCTCCCAGGGCAGCAGCAGGCGGCGGCCCGGCACCCGGTCGTACGTCCAGATGTCCTCGGTGGCGGCCTCGCCCGGCAGGAAGCGCACCGGGGCCGGCTCGGCCGCCGCCGCCCGGACCAGGCCGTACAGCAGGTCGTCGGTGCGCGGGTCGCCGATCATCCAGTCCTCGGGGACCACCACGAAGTCCAGGTCGCCGGGTTCGCGGGCGGCCGGGCCGAACCAGGCCCGCAGCAGCACCGAACCGCGCAGCACCAGGTGGTCGACCCAGCCGGAGTCGGCGACGGCCCGCAGGACGGCGTCCATCGCGGCACGGCGGGCCGCCGACCAGGCCGCGGCGAGGGCCGGGTCGGCGAAGCGCGGGTCGCCGGGGCGGTAGGCGTTCGCGTACTGCTTCAGGGCCGGGTCGAACAGGACGGGCTGCCGGGCCCGCGGGTCGTCGATCGGACGAAAGGTCGGGGGCAGGGCGGTGTAGCGCTGCCGGGCCTGCCGGGCGTCGGTCACGGGTGCTCCTCCGGGTCGGGGTCGTCGAGCCAGCCCGCGTCCAGGGCGAGGGCGGAGTCGTGGACGACGTACTCGCGTTCGGTCTTCAGCGGGGGGAAGCCGGCGGCGCCGAGGGCGGCGGTCAGCCGGTCCAGGCGGACGCCGGCGGTGGTCAGGCCGACCCGGTGGCAGCGCTGGGTCACGAAGTAGTGCCGGTGGCCGTCGGCGGTCGTCCGGCGGGCGTTCCAGGAGACGTGGGCGTGGTGGCCCGCGGCGGCCGCGACGAGGTCCGCGCGGGGCGTTCCCGGGGCCGTCCGGACCTTCACGTGGTGTTCGAAGTAGTGGGCGGGGTCGGCGAGTTCGGCCTCCGCGTCGGTGACCGGGACGCCCGGGGCCCAGGGGGCCGCCTCGATCTTCACCCGGACCGGGGTGAAGCCGGCGGCCCGCAGCCCCGCCGCCTCGGCGGCCGCCCGGCGGTGCTGCGCGGCGAGCGTCCCCTCGGCCCGCCAGCTCAGCATCGGCTGCGAGGGGTGCCGGCCGCGGGCCAGCAGGATGTGGGTGCACTCCAGGCCCCGCGCCCCGGCCCAGGACGCCACCGCCCCGGCCTCGGCCGGGGCCAGCGTCAGGTGCGTCTCGTACGGGCCGGTCGCCCCGGTGCTTCGAACAGGCATGCGGGGATTCTGGCAGCCCGCGGGGACAGGCCCCTAGAAGAGCTTGAGCTTGTCGTCGTCGATGCCGCGCAGGCCGTCGTAGTCCAGGACGACGCAGCCGATGCCGCGGTCGGTGGCGAGGACCCGGGCCTGCGGCTTGATCTCCTGGGCGGCGAAGACGCCCTTGACCGGGGCCAGCAGCGGGTCGCGGTTGAGGAGTTCGAGGTACCGGGTGAGCTGCTCGACGCCGTCGATCTCGCCGCGCCGCTTGATCTCCACGGCGACGGTGGCGCCGTCGGAGTCGCGGCAGAGGATGTCGACCGGGCCGATCGCGGTCGGGTACTCGCGGCGGATCAGCTGCCAGCCCGGGCCGAGCACCTCCATCCGGTCGGCGAGCAGCTCCTGCAGGTGGGCCTCGACGCCGTCCTTCACCAGGCCCGGGTCCACGCCGAGTTCGTGCGAGGAGTCGTGCTGGACCTCCTCCAGCGTGATGATCAGCTTCTCGCCGGCCTTGTTGGTGACCGTCCACACCGGGCCGTCCTCCTTCAGGGAGCACGGCGGGGACATCCAGTTCAGCGGCTTGTAGGCGCGGTCGTCGGCGTGGATGCTGACGCTGCCGTCGGCCTTCACGATCACCAGGCGCACGGCGGACGGCAGATGTGCAGCGAGGCGGCCCGCGTAGTCCACGGTGCATTTGGCGATGACAAGGCGCATGGGGACAAGCCTAAGGCCCGCCGGGAGTGCCTCCGGACGTGTTCGATTCCGGCGGTCGGACGGAGCGCGGACGAAGTGTGCGCCCCCCGGCGAAGCGGACCCGGACGCTCCCCTCGGCAGTGCGGCCGGGCGGCGGCGAATCCCGAGACAGGCGGCCGGACCGGAGCGGGTGCCGGAGCCGTTTGAAGCGAGTGCGCGCACGGCGGGTGTCGCCCGGCCGGGAGGGGCGAAACATGGTGATCGCACGGGCACGCGCGGTGAGGCGTGCCAGGTCGGCGCACTGGGTTGGGACACGTCGGAATCCGGCCAATCTCGGCTTCCGCACGGAGTTTCGGGCGGTCAATCCGCCGAATCCCGCGCCGGTCGGGGGGCGGCCTGCCACGCTGGTCTGACCCCCTGGCCAGGACACCGGCGCGCGGCACGTCCACCGCACGGCCGCGCACGCACCTCAGCACACCGGCACCACCGCCCCGGCGAGCCCGCCGGAGCGGACCGCGAGAGGAGAACCCATGTCGCTCGACGTCTCACCTGCCCTGTTGGAGAAGGCCGAACGGGGCGAGGTCGACGAGCGGGAGTTCGTCGACTGCGTCCGCACCTCGCTGCCCTACGCCTGGGACATGATCAGCTCGCTGGTCGCCCAACTCAAGGTCGACGGAACCGACTTCGCCGACAACGAAGTCCCCCCGCCGAGCGAGCAGGAGCGCGGGCAGCTGCTCCGCGCGATGGCCAGCGACGCCATCCGCGGCGCCCTGCAGCGCCACTTCGGGGTCCAGCTGGCGTTCCAGAACTGCCACCGGGTCGCCGCCTTCGCCCCCGGCCCGGACACCGCCGAGCGGCTGGCCCGGTTCACCTCCGTCCGGGCCCAACTGCTCAACCAGTCGCCGGAGCTGCGCGACTGCTGACCCGCCGTCGGCACCGCCGACCGGCGCACCGAGCGCGGGCCGCCCCGGCCGTACCGGGGCGGCCCGCGGGTGCGCCCGGGCGGTCAGGACAGCTGCGGCAGCACGTCCGAGCCCAGCCGGGCCACGTTGTGCAGGGTCGCCGCGGTGTCGCCCGAACCCTCCACCAGCAGCGCGAACCGCCGGATGCCGGTGCCCTCCGCCGTCGCCAGCAGCCGGTCCGCGCACTGCCGCGGCGTGCCCACCGCGTGCAGGTCGCAGAGCAGTTCGGTGTACGCCCGCGGGTCGCGCATCGAGCGCTCCCGGCCGTCCACCGTGCGGTGCGCGCCCAGCCCGTGCGCGAAGAAGTCCGGCATCGCCCGCAGCAGCCCGGCCCGGGCCGCGCCCGCCCGGTCGTCGATCTGCGCCACGCCCGCCGCCACGTGCTCCCGCTCCACCCGGGCCAACTGCTCCTCGCCGCGCCCCGTCGCCCGCCAGGCCGCCCGGTACGCGGCCAGCATGCTCCGCTTGTCCTCGTCGCCCGAGTGCATGCCCAGCAGCATCGGCAGGCCCCGCTCGGCGGCCGTCCGCACCCCGTTCGGCGAGGTGCAGGCCATCACCACCGGCGGGCCGGAGCGGGCCGCCCGCCCGTCCTCCTTGCGCTGCCGCGGGATCACCGGCGCCGCGCCCTCCAGGCCCAGCCAGCCCGCCAGGTCCGCCCGCCGGACCGGCTCCGCGGCCCGCGGCACCACCGCCACCTCCGGGAAGTCGAACTGCGGCCCCGACGCCCCCACCCGCGCCCCGCGCAGCCAGGCCAGCAGCAGGTCGAGCCGCTCCGGGAAGCCCCGCTCGTACGCCTCCGACCCGGTGCCGAACACCGCCAGGTCGATCCACGGCCCGCCCCGGCCCACGCCCAGCGTGAACCGCCCGCCCGAGGTCAGGTGCAGCAGCGCCGCCTGCTCGCCCAGCGCCACCGGGTGACGGGTGCTCAGCACGCTCACCGCGGTGCCCACCCCGATCCGCCGGGTGCGCCCCAGCAGCATCGCCGCCAGCGTCGCCGCGTCCGGGCACACCCCGTACGGGACGAAGTGGTGCTCGGCCAGCCAGACCGCGTCCAGCCCGGCCCGCTCGGCCGCGCCGGCCGCCGCCAGGGTGCGGTCCAGCGCCTCCTCGTGGCCCTGGCCGGGGAACTGGGCGGACAGCAGGAAGGCGCCGACCCGGATGCCGTCCGTGTCGGCGCCCCCGGCCCGCTCCGGCCCGGCCTGGACGGCCGGCACCACCCCGCTGCCGGCCGTCCGCGGGCCGGCGGAACGGGGCTCGGGCCGGGCGGTGGTCTTCGTCATCGGGATGCCTCCTCGGTGGGCGCGGGGCCCGCGAGCCCTGCCGTGTCACCACGTGAGTAACCCATGTCATGTGCCAATGGCACGCGGAACCCGTGATTTCGCCGAGGAAAGGGTGGATTACCGCCGAATCGCGGGCAGGGCCCCGGTGGTCCGTGCTATTGGCGCGGGAGGGGCGCACGGGACACCGGAAGCCCCCCGGGGTACAACGCGGCCGGACGGCTCCGGTCACTGCCCGGCGGCCGCCCCGCCGGGCCCCGTACCCTGGAGGGACAGCGCGCCCGACCGAGAGGCAGTCACGTGTCCCCCCGCCGCAACCGGATCGACAGGCCCGACGAGAGCGGCTCCGCCGCACCGACGGGCGGCTCGCTGCGCCGGGTCGAGGAGTACCGCGGCGAGGACTGGGTGGTGCAGACGGTGGCCGGCACCGCCGGGCGGTTCTACCGCTGCCCCGGCTGCGACCAGGAGATCCCGCCGGGCGTCGGCCACGTGGTGGCCTGGCCCGACCACGGCGGGGGAGTGGACGACCGGCGGCACTGGCACCGGGCGTGCTGGGGAGCGCGGGAGCGCCGCGGCTCCAACCTGCTGCGGGGCCGCGGCGCTCCGAAGTACTGACGGTCCGTCAGGCATCCCGCTTCTTCAGCACCAGGTAGCCGCAGAGCAGCGCGGCGGCCGCCCAGGCGGCGCAGATCAGCAGGCCGGTCCACGGCCCGTACGGCTGGTCGGCGGGCTGGTAGACCTGGATCGACCGGGAGCCGGCCCAGTCCGGGAAGTAGTGCGCGACGGTCTTCACCTTCGGCACCACCGACAGGATCGGCGAGAGCAGGAAGAAGAACGGCACCAGGATGCCCAGCGCCAGGGTCTGGTTGCGCAGCAGCACGGTGATCCCGGCCGCGAACAGGCAGAGCAGGGTCAGGTAGCAGGCGGCGCTGAACACCGCGCGCAGCACGCCCTCGTCGCCCAGCGAGGTGGAGTGCTCGCCGAGCACGGCCTGCGCGACGAAGAAGGTGACGAACACCGTCACCAGCGAGACCGCGAAGGCCAGCCCGGCCAGCACCGCCGCCTTGGCGGCCAGCAGCGTGCCGCGCTGCGGGACGGCGGCCAGCGAGACCCGGATCATGCCGCTGCTGTACTCGTTGCCGATCGCGAGCACGCCGAACACCACGATCGCCAGCTCGCCGAGCATGATGCCGGAGAAGGCCGTCCCGGTGGCGTCGAACGGCGTGCTGGAGTCCTTGGTGATGTCGGCGAAGTTGTTCTTGGTCACCAGCGACAGCAGGGTGCCGACCAGCAGGGTGACCACGAAGGTCAGGGCGAGCGTCCAGACGGTGGAGCGGACGCTGCGGATCTTGGTCCACTCGGACTGGGCGACGGCGGGGAAGGCGGCCATCTCAGTTCTCCTTTCCGGCCCGGTCGGCGCCCCAGACGGGCTGCGGCTGCCCGGTGGGGCGGCCACCGGCCTGGTACTCCACCGAGTCGGCGGTCATCTGCATGAACGCCTCCTCCAGCGAAGCCTGCTGCGGGCTCAGTTCGTGCAGGGTGATGCCGTGCGCGGCGGCCAGGTCGCCGAGGAAGACCGGGTCGCCGTCGACCACCTCCCAGGTGCCGTCCGGGCCCTGCTCGGGCGTCAGGCCGGCACCGCGCAGGGCGTTCAGCAGCTGCTCCTGGTGCGGGGTGCGCAGCCGCACCGAGGAGCGGGAGTTGCGCTTGATGAACTCGGCCATCGGCAGGTCGGCGAGCAGCCGGCCGCGGCCGATCACCACCAGGTGGTCGGCGGTCAGCGCCATCTCGCTCATCAGGTGCGAGGAGACGAACACCGTGCGCCCCTCGGCGGCCAGACCCTTCATCAGGTTCCTGATCCACAGGATGCCCTCGGGGTCGAGCCCGTTCACCGGCTCGTCGAACATCAGGGTCTTCGGGTCGCCGAGCAGCGCGGAGGCGATGCCCAGGCGCTGGCCCATGCCGAGCGAGAAGCCGCGGGCGCGCTTCTTCGCGACCGAGGTCAGGCCGACCAGCTCCAGCACCTCGTCGACCCGGGCGCGCGGGATGCGGTTGGACTGCGCCATCCACAGCAGGTGGTCGTAGGCGGTGCGGCCGGGATGGACGGCCTTGGCCTCCAGCAGGGCGCCGATCTCGCGCAGCGGGTCCCGGATGTCGGCGTAGCGCTTGCCGCCGATGGTGACCCGGCCGCCGGTCGGCTGGTCGAGGTCGAGGATCATCCGCATGGTGGTCGACTTGCCGGCGCCGTTCGGGCCGAGGAAACCGGTCACCACTCCCTCCGGGATCCGGAAGTTCAGATCGGTGACGGCCAACTTGTCACCATAACGCTTCGTCAGATGGTGCAACTCGATCATTTACCACTCCTTGGTCCGGAGCCAGGTTAGGACAAAAAACCGACAAAACGGACTATCGTCGCCCGGGGCGTGCCCGACGGGCCCTACGGTGGAGCCCATGACCTCCCCCAGCGCGCCGACCGTCCGCGAGAACGGCACCGGCACCCCGCTCGTCCTGCTGCACGCCTACCCGCTCTCCGCGCGGATGTGGGAGGCCCAATTGGAACGGGTACCCGGCCCGGCCGGGGACGACGCCCGGGTCGTCGCCCCGGACCAGTTCGGGTTCGGCGCCGCCCCGCTCGACGACCGGCCGCACACGCTGGACGACGCCGCCGACCGGGTGGCCGACCTGCTCGACCGCCTCGACCTGGAGCGTGCCGTGCTGGGCGGCCTCTCCATGGGCGGGTACGTGGCGATGGCCTTCGCCCGCCGGTACCCCGAACGCCTCGCCGGACTCGTCCTCGCCGACACCCGGGCCACCGTCGACACCGAGGCCGGCCGGAACAACCGGGAACGGATCGCCGCCGCCGTGCTCGCCGCCGGGAACGTCGACCTGCTGATCGAGGAGGGCACCGCGGAGAACCTGCTCTCGCCCGGCGCCGAACCCGAACTCGTCGACACCGTACGGCGGATGATCGCCGAGGCCGACCCGGCCGCGGTCGCCCGGGCGCAGCGCGCGATGGCGGCCCGCCCCGACTCGCTGGACGACCTGGCCGCCCTGGAGGTGCCCGCCGCGGTCATCGTCGGCGAACTCGACACCATCACCCCGCTCGCCGAGGCCCGGATGATGGCCGAGGCCCTCGGCGACGCCGAACTGACCGTCATCCCCGCCGTCGGCCACCTCTCCCCGCTGGAGGCCCCCGAGACCTTCAGCGCCGCCGTCCGGGCCCTGCTCAAGCGGGTCAAGCAGCACGGCGCCTGACGGCCCGTCGGAGAACGGCGGCCCGCCGGGGAACGCGGGAGGGCCCGGAGCCAGACGGCTCCGGGCCCTCCCGGACGCTCAGCGGTCCGGACGACGGGTCAGCGGGACTGCTGCGCCGGCACGCCCAGGGAGTCGTCGGTCGGCAGCGTGGCCGCGGCCACCGCCGCGCCCGTCAGGGTGGCCAGCATCTCGCGGACGTTGGTCAGCTGCGCGTTGATCGAGTCGCGGCGGTTGGTGAGCGCCGCCAGCTCGCGCTCCGACTCGCTGCGGACCCGGTCGGCCTTGGCGTTGGCGTCGGCCACGATGTCCTCGGCCTGGCGCTGCGCCGTCTCGATGGTCTGGCGGGAGCGGCGCTCGGCGTCCGTGCGCAGCTTCTCCGCCTCCAGGCGGAGCTGCTCGGCCCGGTGCTCGATCTCGGCGAGGCGCTTCTCGGCCTTGGCCTGACGGGCCGCCAGGTCGCGCTCCGACTGCTCCCGGCGCTTGGCCAGGTTGGTCTCGAACTCCAGCGCGGCCTGCGCGGCCTTGGTGCGGGTCTCCTCGAAGAGGGCGTCCGCCTCCTCACGCTTGTTCTGCGCGTCCTTGTTGGCCTCGGCCCGCAGCTGCGCCGCGTCCGACTTCGCCTTGTCGACGATCCGCAGACCCTCGTCCTCCGCCTTGGCCTTGCGGTCCTTGGCGTAGTTCTCGGCCTCGGTGCGGACCTGCTGCGCGGCGGCCTCGGCCAGCTCGCGGTGCTGCTCGGCGGCGCGGTGCGCCTCGTCGCGCAGGTCCTTCGCCTCTTCCTCGGCGAGGCGGAGGATCTTCTCCACCCGGGCGCCGAGGCCGGCGTAGGAGGGCTCCGCCTCGGTGACCGCGGCCTGCGCCGTCTGGGTCTCCAGGTGGAGTTCCTCGATGCGCTTCTCCAGCGCGCTGATCCGGGAGAGCGCACTGTCGCGGTCGGCCACCAGCTTGGCGATCCGCTCGTCGACCTGGGCGCGCTCGTACCCACGGCGTACCAGGTCGAAGCCGTGCGGGGAGTGACTGTCGCTCATGGGATTTCTGGGCTTCCTGTCGTCAAACCGCTGAGATGGTTGAGGGAATCCTGACACGGTACCGGAGTGTCAACGGCGAAACACCGTTGGTTCGCGGACAATGACCGCTCAATCGGGTGGCGCGCCCCCGGAGCGATTGCCTCCCGACCGCGGAGAGCCCACCCCGGCACCGGCCTTGGGCCCTCCGTCCTTCCTGTTTCCCCCGCTGTTGTGGCCCGACGACGCGGGCGACTCGAAGGCCTCCAGCGCCGACAGCACGTCCTGGACCCGAGAGATCTCGGTGTTGATGTCCTTGCGGCGACGGACCAGTTCGTCCAACTCCCGCTGGCCCTCGTCGGTCACGCGCTTCGCCTCGGCCCGGGCCTCGGCGAGCAGCCGCTCCGCCTCCTCGGCCGCCAGCCGCACCTGCTCCTCGGCGTCCGAACCCGCCCGGCGGACCCGCTTCTCGGCCTCGTCGTCGGCCCGCTTCAGCCGGGACGCGGCCTGGTCGGCGGCCGCCTCCACCTGCTCCTCGGACTCCATCTCGGCAGCCTTCAGCTTCGCCTCGGCCTTGATGATCAGCGCCTCGGCCCGGGTGGTGGAGTCCGCGAGCTTGTTCTCGGCCTCCTTCAGCAGCGTCTCCGCCTTGCGCACCGCCGCGATCCGGACCCGGCCCGCCTCCGCGGACGCCTCCGAGGTCAGCTCCGCGGCCCGCGCCTCGGCCGCCGCGACCAGCTCCGCGGCCCGCTCCTCGGCCTCCGCGACCTGCGCCTGCGCCTGCTCCTCGGCCTCGGTCAGCTGCTCCTGGGCCGCCGTCACCAGCGCGTCCACCCGCTCGCCGGCCGACTTCATCGCCTGCGCGTTCTCCTTGCGGGCGCGCTCGTGCAGCGACTCGATCTCCGCGTCGGTCCGCTCCCGCAGCTCCTCCGCGCGCTCCCGGATCGCCGTGGAGTCCCGGCGGGCCTCGGAGAGCAGCGCGTCCGCGTCCGCACGGGCCTTCTCCACCTCGGACGTGCCCTGCGCCTCGGCCTCCGCGCGCAGCCGCTCCGCCTCCTGGCGGGCCGCCGACACCATCGCGTCGGCCTGCTCCTCGGCCGCCGTGGCAGTGGCCAGCGCCTCGGCCTGGGCCTCCTCGCCGAGCTGCTCGGCGTCCGCGAACGCCTTCTCCAGCACCGACTTGGCCCGGTCGCGGGTCGACCGGTCGTACGCCTCGGCGGCCTCCCGGGTCTCCCGGTCGAAGGACTCCGCGCGGGACCTGATGTCCGCGTCGAACTCCTCCGCCAGCGTCCGGGTCGCCAGCGCGTACTCCTCGGCGTCCGCGCGCAGCGCCGCCGCCCGCTCCTCCGCCTCGGCCAGCGCCGCCATCGCCAGCTCCTCGGCCTCGGCCAGCGCGCGCTGCGCCCCGGCCTCCGCCCCGGCCTGCTGCTGCCGGACGAACTCGGCCGCGGCCTCCCGGAGTTCGGCGGTCTCCCGGTCCGCGGTCGCGCGCAGCTCGCGGTCGTACTCCGCGGCGGCCGCGCGCAGCTCGGCGACCTCGCGCTCGGCGGTCTCCCGCAGCTCGGCGATCTGCCGGCTCGCGCCCTCGTGCAGGCCCGCCACCGACTGCCGGACCTCGGCGGCCTCCTGCTCGGCCGCCTCGACCAGCGCGGCGGCCCGGGCCTCGCCCTGCGCCCGCACCTCCTCGGCGGCCCGCTCGGCGGCCTCCCGCAGCTCGGCGGCCTCCCGCTCGGCGGACGCCCGCAGCTCGCGGTCGTACGCGGCGGCGGCGGTGCGCAGCTCGGTGCTCTCGCGCTCGGCGGCGGCCCGCAGGTCGGCGGTCTCCTGGTCGACCACGGCGCGCTGCTCGGCGGTCTCGCGGTCGGCGCTCTCGCGCAGTTCGGCGACCTCGCGCCCGGCGGTCTCCCGCAGCTCGGCGCTCTCCCGCTCGGCCGCGGCGCGCTGCTCGGCGGTCTCGCGGTCCGCGCCCTCGCGCAGCTCGCGGTCGTACTCCTCGGCGGCGGCCCGCAGCTCGGCCGCGGCGCCGGCCGCCTCCTCGCGCAGGCGGGCGGCCTCGGCGCGGTCGGCCTCGGCCTCGGCACCCAGTGCCGCGGCGTCCGTGCGGGCGGCGGCGAGGGCCTGCTCGGCCTCGGCGCGCAGCTGCCCGGCCTCGGCCTCGGCGGCCGTCCGGACCTGCTCGGCCGTGCCGTCCGCGGCGGCCCGGATCGCGGCCGCCTCGGCGAGCCGCTCGGCGCTCTCGGCCTGCTCGCGCTCCAGCTCGGCGCGGGCGGCCTCGCGGGCGGCGGCGGCCTCCTCGCGCAGTGCCGCCGCAGCGGCCTCGGCCTGCTCGGCGACCAGTCGGGCGGCCTGCTCGGCCTCGGTCCGGACGGTCTGCCCGGCCTCCTCGGCCTGCGCCCGGTGCTCCTCGGCCCACTGCGCGGCGTCGGCGCGCAGCGCCTCGGCGGCGGCCCCGGCCTCGGCCCGGACGGTCGCCGCGGCGGCCTCGGCCTGCTCGCGCAGCGCGGCGGCGTCCCGCTCGGCCTCGGCCAGCCGCTCGTCGGCGGCCTCCTGGGCCGCCGTCAGCTTCTCCCGGCGCTCCCGCTCGGCGGCGGCGGTCAGCTTCTCGCCCTCGGTGCGGGCCCGGGTCAGGGTCTGCTCGGCCCGGCCCTGCACGGCGGCGGCCTGCTCGCGGGCCTCGGCGCGCAGCCGCTCGACCTCCTCGGCGGCGCCGGAGCGCAGCGCGTCGGCATCGGTCTTGGCGGTGGTGAGCAGCTCCTCGGCCTGCTTGGCGGACTCCTCGACCTGGACGGCGGCCTGCCGGCGGGCCTCGGCCCGGACCCGCTCGGCCTCCGCCTCGGCGGCGGCGCGCTGCTCCTCGGCCTGCTCGCGGGCGGTCGCGGCCTCGGCCTGCATCCGCTCCAGCTGCTCGCGGATCGAGGCGGCGTCCTCCATCGCGGCGTTCTGCGCCTGCTCGACGGCCTCGCGGGCCTGCTCCAGCAGGGTCCGCGCCTCGGACTTGGCGTGCCCGACCAGCCGCTCGGCCTCCGCGGCGGCCTCGCCGCGGGTGGACTCGGCGTCGGTGCCGGCCCGGGCCAGCACCTCCTCGGCCTGCTTGGCGGCGCGGGCCAGCCGGAGCGCGGCGTCCTTGGCGCCCTCGGCGCGGCCGGCCTCCTCGGCCTCGACGCGCAGCCGCTCGGCCTCGGCGGCGGCGGCCTCGCGCAGCGCGGCGGTCTCGCCCTCGGCGGCGGCCCGCTGCTCGGCGATCTCCGCCTCGGCCTCGGCGCGCAGTTCGGCGGCGACCGACTCGGCGGCGCCGCGCAGCCGCTCGCTCTCCTCGCGGGCGGCGGCCCTGGCGGCGTCCGCCTCGGCCTGGACGGTGGCGGCGGCGGAGCGGATCAGGTCCGCCTCGCGGGTGGCGGCGGCCACCATCTTGGCGATCTCGGCGCGGGCGGTCGCGGAGCGCTGCTCGGAGGCGGCGGCGCCGTCGGCGACCTTGCGCTCGGCCTCGCTGGTGGCCTCGGCCTGCAGGCGCTGCGCGGCGGCGGTGGCCTCCTCGCGGGTCCGGGCGGCCTCGGCGCGGGCCCGCTCGGTCTCGGCCAGCGCCTCGGCGCGCAGCCGCTCTATCTCGGCCTGGGCGCCGGCCAGGGCGGCCTCGGCGCGCTCCTGGTCGGAGCGGGCCTGCTGCTTGAGGGCGGTGATCTCGGCCTCGGCGGCGGCCAGCTTCTGCTCGGCGGCGGCGTGCGCGTCGGCGAGCTGCTGCTGGGCGGCGCCGAGGGTGGCGGCGCGGTGCTCCTCGGCCTGGGCGCCGGTCTGCTGGGCCTGCTCGGAGGCGGCCCGCAGCAGGCGTTCGGCGTCGGTCTGGGCGCGCAGCAGGGCGGCCTGGGCCTGGGCCTGGGCCTCGCCGCGGGCGGCGTCGACGTCGGCGGCGGTCTGGGCGCGGGCCTGGTCGGCGAGCGCGGCGGCCTCGGCGCGGACCGCGGCCATCATCCGCTCGGCCTCGACCCGGGCCTCCTGGAGCAGGCGCTGGGCCTCCTGCTCGGTGCCGGCGCGGGTCTGCTCGGCCCAGTTGACGTTCTCGTTGACGTGGCGCTCGGCGGCGGCCCGGAACTCGGTGAGCTCCTCCTCCAGCCGGCGGCGCCGGGCGTTGAACTCGGCCTCCAACTGGGCGGTCCGCTCGGCGGCCTCGGCCATCATCCGCTGGGTGGCGGCCTGCGACTCGCGCAGCGCGCGCTCGGCGTCCGCGCGGAGCGCCTCGGCCTGCATCTCGGCGTTGCGCAGGACCTGTTCGGCCTGGCCGGAGACGGAGTCGAAGGCGCGCGGCTGGGCGAGCTGCCGGCGGGCCTCGTGCAGCTTGGCCCGGAGCACCTCCACCTGGTAGGCGAGGTCGTCGGCGTGCTCGACGGTCTTGTCCCGCTCCTTGCGGGCCTTCTCCAGCTCGGCCTCGAACTTGGAGAGGTGATCCTCAACCTCGTAGCGGTCGTAGCCCCGCACTCCGCGGTCCCATCCATCTCCTGGTCGCGTCCTCGACCGGGCCGGTCCGTCCCGCAGCCTGCCGGGTCGGACCGGTTGGTCCTTGCCACCGCTCCGCCGTCCGGGTGGACTGCCGAGCGATCTGTTGCCTCTGGAGAATGGTGACAGATCCGAACGGCGACCGTTCGGCCGTGCCCGCGTCGTGGACTCCCCTGCGGTGCGCGGACCGGTGGTACCTGCGCACCTGGGCATTGTAGTGGGAGCCGCTGCGGGGGGAATGGGGGCGAGGGTCTTTTCGGAAGTTACCGGCCGGTTCGTTACCGGACGGCCCGCCCCGGCGGCGGCCGCCCGGTGCTCGGCCCGGTGCTCGGCTCAGTGCTCGCCGGGCTCCGCGGAGGTGACCAGTTCGGTCAGCACGCCGCCGCAGTCCTTGGGGTGCAGGAAGGTGATCCGGGAGCCCATCGAGCCGCGCCGCGGCTCGTCGTACAGCACCCGCACGCCCTTGCCGGCGATCGCGGCGGCGTCCCCGTCGACGTCCGCGGTGCCGAAGGCGATGTGGTGCACGCCCTCGCCGTTCTTGGCCAGCCACTTGGCGACCGTGGAGTCCTCCCGGGTCGGCTCCAGCAGCTGGAGGTAGGAGGCGCCGCCGTCGCCGGTGTCGTTGATCTTCAGCATGGCCTCGCGGACGCCCTGCTCCTCGTTGACCTCGGTGTGGAACACCTCGAAGCCGTAGGTGGAGCGGTAGAACTCGACGGTGCGGTCCAGGTCGAAGCAGGCGATGCCGATGTGGTCGATGCGGGTCAGCACGGTGGAGTCCTCCGAGGGGTGCGGACGGGAACGAGGGTGGCACTCAGTGCAGCGCATCGCGGCGGGCGCACGCCAGCGGCGCGCCCTGCGAGTCTGCTCACACGCCCCTGCCCGGTTCCGGCACGGTGTTCACTGGGCAGTGCCAGTAGCGCTGATCACATCGTCCCGGCGGTGACGCAGGGGTGACCGGTCAGTACATTGACGGCATTCCTACCCTCTGGTCCGACGCGCGAAGGGGCTCGTCCATGACAACTTCTGTGATCGTCGCAGGTGCACGCACTCCCATGGGGCGGCTGCTCGGCTCGCTCAAGGGCTTCTCCGGTGCCGAGCTGGGCGGCTTCGCGATCGAGGCGGCGCTCCAGCGGGCCGGGATCACCGGCGAGCAGGTCCAGTACGTGATCATGGGCCAGGTGCTGCAGGCCGGCGCGGGCCAGATCCCGGCCCGCCAGGCCGCCGTCAAGGCCGGCATCCCGATGAACGTCCCCGCGCTGACCATCAACAAGGTCTGCCTGTCCGGCCTGGACGCCATCGCGCTCGCCGACCAGCTGATCCGGGCCGGCGAGTTCGACGTCGTGGTGGCCGGCGGCCAGGAGTCGATGACCAACGCCCCGCACCTGCTGCCGAAGTCCCGCGAGGGCTTCAAGTACGGCGCGATCGGCATGCTCGACTCGATGGCCCACGACGGCCTGACCGACGCCTACGAGAACATCCCGATGGGCGAGTCCACCGAGAAGCACAACACCCGCCTCGGCATCACCCGCGACGTGCAGGACGCGATCGCCGCCGCCTCGCACCAGCGCGCCGCCAAGGCCCAGGCCGACGGCGTGTTCGAGGCCGAGATCGTCCCGGTGCCGATCCCGCAGCGCAAGGGCGACCCGGTGCTGTTCGCGCAGGACGAGGGCATCCGCGCCGACACCACCGTCGAGGGCCTGGCCAAGCTGCGCCCGGCGTTCGCCAAGGACGGCACGATCACGGCCGGCACCTCCTCGCAGATCTCCGACGGCGCCGCCGCGGTCGTGGTGATGAGCAGGGCCAAGGCCGAGGAGCTGGGCCTGAGCTGGATCGCCGAGATCGGCGCGCACGGCAACGTCGCGGGCCCGGACAACTCGCTGCAGTCGCAGCCGTCCAACGCGATCAGGCACGCCCTCGCCAAGGAGGGCCTGGAGGTCGCCGACCTCGACCTGATCGAGATCAACGAGGCGTTCGCCGCGGTCGCCCACCAGTCGGTGAAGGACCTCGGCGTGGACGACTCGATCGTCAACGTCAACGGCGGCGCGATCGCGCTCGGCCACCCGATCGGCATGTCCGGCGCCCGCGTGGTGCTGCACCTGGCGCTGGAGCTGCAGCGCCGCGGCGGCGGCGTCGGCGCGGCCGCGCTGTGCGGCGGCGGCGGCCAGGGCGACGCGCTGATCGTCAAGGTCCCCGCGCAGGGCTGACCCGAACCCCTCCGGACCCCCGCCGGGCCGTGTCACGCGGCCCGGCGGGGCGTCCGTCTTTCTGCTGCGAGGAGCGATTCCGATGGCCGATGTGGCGACGCTGGTCGAGCAGGCCCGGCAGGGCCGTCCCCGGGCGGTGGCCCGGCTGATCACGCTGGTGGAGAACGCCGCGCCGGAGCTGCGCGAGGTGATGGCGGCGCTCGCCCCGTACAGCGGGCGGGCGTACACGGTCGGCCTGACCGGCTCGCCCGGGGTGGGCAAGTCGACCTCCACCTCGGCGCTGGTCAGCGCCTACCGCAAGCGCGGCAAGCGGGTCGGCGTGCTGGCCGTCGACCCGTCCTCGCCGTTCTCCGGCGGCGCGCTGCTCGGCGACCGGGTCCGGATGCAGGAGCACGCCACCGACCCGGAGGTGTTCATCCGCTCGATGGCCACCCGCGGCCACCTCGGCGGCCTGGCCTGGGCCGCCCCGCAGGCGCTCCGGGTGCTGGACGGGGCGGGCTGCGACGTGATCCTGGTGGAGACCGTCGGCGTCGGGCAGTCCGAGGTGGAGATCGCCGCGCAGGCCGACACCTCGGTGGTGCTGCTGGCCCCCGGCATGGGCGACGGCATCCAGGCCGCGAAGGCGGGCATCCTGGAGATCGGCGACGTGTTCGTGGTCAACAAGGCCGACCGGGACGGCGCGGACGCCACCGCCCGCGAGCTCAACCACATGCTCGGCCTGGGCGAGTCCCGGCAGGCCGGGGACTGGCGGCCGCCGATCGTCAAGACCGTGGCGGCCCGCGGCGAGGGCCTGGACGAACTGGTCGAGGCGCTGGAGAAGCACCACGACTGGCTGGCCGGGAGCGGCCAGCTGGAGGCCCGGCGGCGGCGCCGGGCCGCCCAGGAGGTCGAGGCGATCACGCTCGCCGCGCTCCGGGCCCGGATCGGCGACCTGCGCGGCGACCGCCACCTGGACGCCCTGGCCGGCCAGGTCGCGGCGGGCGAACTCGACCCGTACGCGGCGGCGGACCGGCTGGTCGCCGAACTGACCTCCTGAGGAGGGGCGCTAGCCCCGGCCGCGGAGACCGCGGAGGTGTTCGGCGATCGGGGCGAGGGCCGTGTAGAGGGCGTCGAGCTGTTCGTCGGTGAGGCGGTCGACGAAGTGCTCGCGGACGCCGCGGACGTGGTCCGGGGCGACCTTGCGGAGGGTGTCCCAGCCGTGCTCGGTCAGGTGGGCGTAGAGTCCGCGGCGGTCGCCCGGGCAGTCCTGGCGGAGCACCAGGCCGGCCGTCTCCATCCGGGTGATCTGGTGCGAGAGCCGGCTCTTGGACTGCAGGGTGGCGGTGGCCAGGTCGGTCATCCGCATCCGGTGGTCCGGGGACTCGGAGAGCACGACCAGGATCTCGTAGTCGTTGATGGCCAGGCCGTGGGTCTGCAGTTCGCGGCTCAACTGGTGGTCGAGCAGCTTGCCGACCTCCAGGTGGGTGCGCCAGAACCGCTGCTCACGGGCGTCCAGCCAGGGCGTCCCCGGCTCCGCGTCGCGGGAGGGGGGGACCGCCGGCGCTTCGGTGTCGGGGGTGTCCATGCCGCGAGTATAGCCGATATTGTTCAATGTTGTACAACTTGCCCCCGCGGGCCCGACCGGCCGGCAGGGGCCGTTCCTTGCCAATTCATGGGGCGGAGTCGGACGGTGACACCGCGTTAGGCATAATCGCGGACATGACGATTCGGAGTGCGAATTTCCATTCGATAGCCGACGGGGTGTACGCCTGGCAGCCGCGGCAGCGCGGCTGGGGCCTGGCGAACTGCGGACTGGTCGCCGCCGCCGGCAGCGCACTGTGGATCGACACCCCGTACGACCGCGCCCTGGCCGGCGAGTTCCTCGACCGCAGCCGCGCCGTCCTCCCGCCCGGCGCCACCGTCGACCGGATCGTCGTCACCCACGCCAACGGCGACCACCTGTGGGGCGCCGGCGTCCTCCCCGACGCCGAGGTGATCACCACCCGCGAGGCGCTGCACCACATCGCCTACGAGCCGACGCCCGAACAGCAGCACGCCCTGCTGCAGACCCTCGACCCGGACAGCGACACCGGCTCCTACCTGCAGGAGCACTTCGGCTGCTTCGACTGGTCCGACACCCCGCCGGTCGTCCCCGACACCGTCTTCACCGGTGAGCTCGAACTCCGGGTCGGCGACATCCCGGTGCAGATCAGCAGCCTCCCGCCGGCCCACACCAGCGGCGACCTGATCGTCCACCTGCCCACCCGCTCCACCGTGTTCACCGGCGACATCGTCTTCGGCTCCACCGCCGAGCACCCCGGCGACCACGCCGTGCACTGGGCCGGCCCGCTCGGCAACGTGGTCGACGCCGTCGAACGGCTCCTCGACACCGGCGCCGCCACGATCGTCCCCGGCCACGGCCCGCTGCTCACCCGCGCGGACCTCCGCGCCCACGCCGGCTACCTCCGCTACCTGCGCGACCGCGCGCACGCCCTGCACGCCGCCGGCGTCCCGCTCGCCGAGGCCGTCCGGACCGTGCTCGACGAGCGCCGCTACCCCGAACTCGGCCTCCCCGAACGGCTGCTGGTCACCCTCGGCACCGAGTACCGGCACCTCGACGGGGCCGAGCCCCCCGCCATGCTGGAGGTCGTCGGCCGGATGGCCGGCCTGGCCCGGCAGCGCGCCGCCGAGAGCGCCACCAGCACCGTCTGACCCGCTGATCCGTTCCGCGTACGACGACACCCCCCGAGGACCCCATGGTCGAGATCGTGCTCGCCCTGTTGGCCGGCGCCGCCCTGGCCGGAGGACCGCTGCTGTGGTCCGCCCGGCGCGCCAGCCGCACCGCCCGAACGGCCGCGCACCGGGCCGCCGACGCCGAGAACCGCGCCGACGCGGCCACCCGGCGGGCCCTCGCCGCCGAGGAGGGCGCCCGCGCCGCCGACGCCCGCGGCCGGGCCGCCGAGGCCCGGCAGACCCTCGCCGACGCCCGGTTCGCCGCCGCCCTGCGGGAGACCGCCCACCTCGCCCAGGAACGGCTCCCCGCCGCCGCCACCGCGCTCACCCACCCGCGCACCCCCGTGCCCGGGCCGCTCGATCCCGCCACCGGCACCGACGAGCTCCACCGCGCCCTGGACACCGCGCTCGCCGCCGCCGTCCGCGCCGTGCTCGCCGAGCGCGAGCGCACCGACGCCGCCGCCCGGGCCGCGCTGCGCGGCGCCGCCTCCAAGATCCAGGCGCTGCTGATCCAGGTCCGCTCGCTGCTGGAGGAGATCCAGCTCTCGGTCGACGACCCCCGGCTGCTCGCCCTCGACTTCCGCAACGAGCTGACGCTCCGCCGGGTGCAGTCCCTCGCGGTGCTCTCCGGCGCCTGGCCCGGCATGACCCGGGAGGACTCCCCGCTCGCCGAGCTCTGCGTCGGCGCGCAGTCCCGGGTGTCCGGCTACGCCCGCGTCGAGATCACCAACCACCTGCGCGAACCCCGGCTCGCGGTGGCCGCCCGGGCCGCCGAGCCGGTCGCCATCGCGCTCGCCGAGATCCTCGGCAACGCCACCGCCTACTCGCACCCCGAGACCCGGGTCGTGGTCTCCATCGAACAGGGCAGCTCCGGCGCCCTGGTGGTGGTCGACGACATGGGCGTCGGCATGGAGCCCGACCAGCTGGAGCGGGCCGGCGACCTGCTCGACGGCCAGGCCGAGGTGCTGCTCACCGAACTCGGCGACCCGCCGCAGGCCGGCTTCGCCGTGATCGGCCTGCTCTGCCGCCAGTTCGGCTTCGGCTGCCGGGTCGAGCCCTCCCCGTACGGCGGCGTCCGGGCCATCCTGCGGCTCCCCGCCGACCTGCTCACCCTGACCGACCCGGCCGCGCCGCTGTCCGCGCTCGCGCCCCGGCCGATCACCCAGACCGCGCCGGTGTTCGACGCGGGCGACGCGCTGCCCACCCGCAAGCGCCGCGCCCCGCGGATCCCCCGGCAGGACGCCGGCGCCCCGGCGGGCCACGCCCCCCTCGCCGCCCCGACGGGCCAGACCCCCGACCGGGCCCGCACCGCCTGGTCGGCCCTCCAGTCCGGCACCCTGGCCGGCCGCAGCGCCGCGGACCCGACCACGAGCACCGAAGGCCCCGCCGCCACCGAAGGAGTCGACACCCCGTGACCGCACAGCTCCGCCGCCACACCGAGGACCTCTCCTGGGTCCTCACGCCGCTGCTCGAACTGCCGGGCGTGCAGAACGCCGTCATCGCCACCGGCGACGGCCTGGTCACCGGCCACTCCGCCGACCTCGGCCGGGACAACGCCGACCGGGTCGCCGCGATGACCGCCTCGCTGCACGCCGCGGCCCGCGCCTTCACCACCGCCTTCACCGGCGCCGAGCAGATCCGGCTCAACCAGACCGTGGTCGAGTCCGAGCACGGCTACGCGGTGGTCACCCCGGCCGGGGAGAACTCCTCGCTCGCGGTGTTCGCCACGCCCGGCGCCGACCTCGGCACCATCGCCTACCAGATGCAGGTGCAGGTCGCGGCGCTCGCCCGGGCGCTCGCCAGCCCGGCCAGGGAGGCGAGCGGCACATGACCGTCTCCCGCGGCCTCTACGGCCCCAGCCGCCGCCTCGTCCCGGCCTACCTCGCCACCCAGGGCCGCACCGCGGCCCCCGGCGGGCACCAGCTGGAGCGGCTCAGCATCCTGCACGCCGCCGCCGACCTGCCGGCCGGCCTGGGCGGCGAACACCGCCAGTTATGGGAACTGGTCCGCCCCGGCGCCCTGACCGTCGCCGAGGCCGCCGCCCATCTCCGGCTGCCGGTCAGCGCGACGATCTTCATCGCCGCCGACCTGGCCGACCGCGGCGCCCTGCGTGTGCGCTCCCCGATCCCCAACGCCCAGCCGGTCAGCCGGGACCTCGCCGAAAGGCTCCTCAGTGGACTTCGCGCCCTCAAGTAGCACCGCCACCCTGCCCGGTGACGGCCCGTCAGGCGCCCCCGCCTACCTCCCCGCCACCGACCCGATCCTGATGAAGCTCATGGTCACCGGGCCGTTCGGGGTCGGCAAGACCACCTTCGTGCGCTCGCTGTCGGAGATCCCGACCCTGCACACCGAGGAGACCATGACGGCCCACGGCGTCCCGGTCGACGACACCTCCCGCACGCCCGGCAAGACCGCCACCACGGTCGCCGTCGACTTCGGCCGGCTCACCCTGTCCGACGGCGAGTTCGTGCTGTACCTGTTCGGCACCCCCGGGCAGCAGCGCTTCCTGCCGCTCTGGCAGGACCTCGCCCGCGGCGCCCTCGGCGCGCTGATCCTGGTCGACACCAGGCGGCTCGCCGACGCCTTCGACGCCATGGACCTGATCGAGGAGGCCGGCCTCTCCTACGCGGTGGCCGTCAACAACTTCCCCGACACCCCGCCGATCGAACTCGACAAGATCCGCGCCGCCCTCGACCTCGACCCCGCCACGCCGCTGCTGGAGTGCGACGCCCGGGAACGCGAGGGCTGCGTCGACGCCCTGATCGCCCTCACCGAGCACGTCCTGGACCGCCTCCCCCCGGAGCCCGCCCCGTGACCCGCACCGCGCTGTTCGGCCCGCAGTTCGCCGCCGACCCGCACACCCACTACGCCCGGCTGCGCGACCGCGGCCCGCTGGCGCCCGTCCAGCTCGCCCCCGGCGTCGACGCCTGGCTGGTCACCGACTACCACGTCGCCCTGGAGATCCTCCGCGACACCGAGACCTGGACCCGGGACGCCCGCCGCTGGCAGGCCACCCAGCCCGCCGACTCCCCGCTGCTCCCGCTGTTCGGCTGGCGCCCCACCGCGCTGTTCTCGGACGGCGAGACGCACGCCCGCTACCGCCAGGTGATCACCGACAGCGTCGGCATCCTGGAGCCCCACCTGCTGCAGCGCGACACCACCGCCGTCGCCGAGCAGCTGATCGCCGAGTTCGCCGGCACCGGCCGGGCCGACCTGCTGGCCCAGTACGCCTACCGGCTGCCGCTGCTGATCCTCACCTCCTGGTACGGCATCCCGGACCCGGACATCGACCGGATCAGCGCCGCGATGAACCGGGCCTTCGAGTCCTCCACCGGCGCCGCCGCCGCGTACGCCGACCTGGTCGCGGTGATCACCGGGCTGGTCGCCGAGCGCCGCGGGACCCCCCGGCACGACCTGATCTCCGCCTTCCTCAACCACCCGGCGAAGCTCGCCGACGAGGAGGTGGTCCGGCACATCACGCTGACCCTGATGGCGGGCCACGAGCCGACCGCCAACCTCACCGCCAACGCGCTGCTGCGGATGCTCTCCGACGACCGGTACGCGGGCTCGCTGCACAGCGGCGCGATGACCGCGCACGACGCCGTCAACGAGGTGCTCTGGCAGGACCCGCCGCTGTCGAACTTCTCCCCGCACTACCCGCGCCGGGAGATCGTCTTCCACGGCACCGTGCTCACCCCCGAGCAGCCGGTCCTGGTCTCGTACGCCTCCGCCAACGCGCAGGCGGCGCTGCCCCCCGCCGAGGCCGAGTCGCTCGGCGGCTCCTACGCGCACCTCGCCTGGGGCGCCGGGCCGCACCGCTGCCCGGCCCGGCAGCCGGCCGTCCTGATGGCGGTCACCGCCGTCGAGTACCTGATCAGCCGGCTCACCGACCTCCGGCTCGCCGTCCCCGCGGACGGCATCGCCTGGCGGCAGGGGCCGATCCACCGGGCGCTGGTCTCGCTGCCGGTCGAGTTCACCCCGCTGTAGACGCGCCGGAGGGCGGCACCGCCGGTGCGGTGCCGCCCTCCGGTCCGGGACGCGTCCGGGATGCGTCCGGGGTGCTACAGGCCGAACCGGCGGCCGAGGTCGCCGAGGTTGCCCAGGCCCGGGACGTTGACGTTCGGCAGCTGCTGGCCGCCGGCCTGGTGCGGGACGCCGGAGCCCGGGACGCCGGCCTCCGCGGCGACCACGCCGACCGAGCGCTCGGCCATCAGGGTCTCGGTGGACTGCATCAGCACCTGGCCGGCGCCGATGAACTCGAACTGGTGCTCCTCGCCGCTGGCGCCGCCGAGCCCGGTCAGGTGCCGCAGGCCGCCGATCAGGCCGTGCATGTAGCTGTGGTCGTAGTGGTGGCAGGGCGCGGGGCAGTCGGCCCAGCCGACCAGGGCCTGCGGGTCGACCCGGACCGGCGGCTCGACGAAGTGCACCGGCCCGTTGGAGGCGGCGACGAACTTGCCGGTGCCGATCAGGGTGAGGAACCCGGGGATGATCGACTGCTTGAGCTTCAGCGTGGGTTCGAAGGCCAGCAGGTTGCCCGAGCGCACCGTCAGGTTGCCGTCCTCCAGGTCGTAGGAGTTCAGGTCGAAGGCCCGGTCGGCGAGCAGCAGCTTGCCGCGGCCCTCGGCCACCACCCAGTCGGAGGCGTGCAGCGGGGAGTTGAAGTTCCGTTCGAGCATCTGGTCGAGCACGCCGCGGCCGATCCCGGAGAAGCGCATGTCGCCGTAGTAGGCGATCATCTTGCCCTTCTGCAGGTAGTACGCGCCGTTCAGGTCGACCGAGAAGCAGTACGGGTTGACGTTGTCGTTGACCGGCAGCGTCGACGGGTCGTGGACGGTCGGGCCCTCGCCGCCGGGCGGCTGGAACACCGGCGCGCCGAACTGCCCGGCCGGCGGCGCCTGGTAGGGCTGCTGCGGGGCGGGCATGCCGACCTGGGTGGCCTGGTACGACTGCTGGTACTGCTGCTGCGAGTAGCCGGGCTGGCCCTGCGGCGGCTGCGGCGGGTAGGGCTGGCCGCCCTGCTGGGGCGGGTACGGCTGCCCCTGCGGCGGGTAGGGCTGCCCCTGCTGGGGGTACGGCTGCTGGCCGTAGGGCTGCTGCGGGGGGTAGGACATCAGAGCTTCACCTCGCTGGCCTGCACGTAGACCACGCCGTGTCCGGAGAGTTCGAGCTGGAACGCCTCGCCGGAGCCGCGCCCGATCATGTCGCGCCAGCCGAGGGCGCTGGAGAGCTTGTTGGTGACCTGGCCGCGGTGCGCGACGTAGGCCTGCGGGTCCACGTGGACGGGCTGGTTCGGGGAGATGGGGAGTTCCACCACGCCGCCGTGGGCCATCACCGCGACCGAGCCGTGGCCGGTCAGCTGGGTGGTGAACAGGCCCTGCCCGGTGACCTGGCCGCGGACCACGCCCATCAGGCCGCCCTGCTGGCCCATGAACATGGTGGACTGCTGCAGGCTGCCCTCGAAGGCGAGCAGCCGGTCCGCCTCGACGTACAGGGTGTCGCCGGTCAGGTCGACCAGGTGCACGTGGTGCCCGCCGTGGCCGAACATCACCTCGCCCTGGCCCTCGACGGTCATCAGCGGGGTGTCCTCGTTGGCGACCCGGCGGCCGATCATCGACATCACGCCGCCCTGCCCGCCCATCAGGTTGGGCTGGAAGGTGACCTCACCGGAGTAGCCGAGCATCGAGCCGCGCTGGGACAGCACCCGCTGGCCGGGGAGGATCTTCGCGGAGATCATCTTGTTGTTGATCCGGGTGAAGGCCATCAGACGTCCCCTCCGAAGGTCATCCGCTCGGACGGCTGGACGTAGACCAGGCCGTCGCCGGTGAACTCGACCTGCATCGCCTCGCCGCCGCCCTCGCCGATCAGCGTGGTCCAGCCGGCGCCGGACTTGAGGGCGCGGTTCAGGTTGCCGGTGTGGGCGACGTACGCGCCGGGGTCGACCCGCAGCGGCAGGCCCTGGGCGACCCGGAGGATGACGGCCGGCCCCTTGGAGGTGACGGCGGCCCAGCCGTGGCCCTCGACCTTGGTGGTGAACAGGCCGTTGCCGGAGGCCATGCCGTTCAGGCCGGTGAAGGAGGTGCCGGTGTGCAGCGTCGCCTCGGTGCACAGCAGGTTGTCCGACTCGACGAACAGCGTCTCGCCGTTCAGCCGGACCAGATTGATCTCGGTGGCCCTGTCGGCGAAGTAGCAGGTGCCCTGCCCCTTCACCTCCATGACCTCCATGCGCTCGCCGGTCAGCCGGCGGGTGACCATGCCGCGCAGGCCGTCGCCGCCGCCGGAGAGCTTCTTGAAGCCCATCTGCCCGGTGTAGGCGACCATCGAGCCGTTGCGTGCCTTGACGGTGTCGCCGGCGAGATCGACGGCGAGGACCTTGGACCCCTGGAGTCGGAACTGTGCCACGTCCGGGAATCTACCGACCCCCTCCCCGGGTGGGGAGGGGGAGCGGCCCCGTCGGTACCGGTTCGGTACGAAATCCGGACACCTGACCGTCCGTCAACCGGGCGACAATGCGACGGAACGGGACGAAACGGGCAAAGGGTCAGGCCGGGTGCGGCACCGCCCCGGCGGAGGTCTCCACCTCCAGCAGCGAGGCCGAGTGCCGCTCGGCCTCGAAGGCGGCCAGGCCGCCGCGCAGGCCGAACAGGCGCTTGGAGAGCAGGATCCACAGCACCGCGACGACGTTCAGCAGCAGGGTGCAGATCTTCAGCACGCTGACGTGCTCGGTCAGCTCGTAGACCTCCAGCGGCAGGAAGGCGGCGGTGGCGACCACGGTCAGGTACTCGGCCCAGCGGCGCCCCCACCACAGCCCGAAGGCCTCGACGATCTCGATCAGCGCGTAGACCACCAGCGCGGCGGCCACGTAGAGCAGGGTGGAGTGCTTGTAGTCGAAGGTCTTGCGGATGGTGTCGACGATCGGCGAGTGCTCCAGGTCCCAGTGGAAGTGCTCGGTCACCGGCTTCAGGACGCCCAGGTTCTCGTCGAAGATCCGGCGCACCGCGTCCTGGGAGTTGGAGAACTTCCAGACGCCCCAGGCCACCACGATGATCAGGAGGCCGCGGAGCAGCCGCTCGACGGCCAGGAAGCGCAGGATGAACAGGTCGCGCAGCGCCTTGCCGCGCGGCACCAGCGGCGCGTCCCCGGCCGGGCCGGAGCCGTGCGGCGCGCCGAGCGCGAAGTCGCCGCAGCGCAGGCAGCGCCAGACGGTGCCGAGAGCGGTCTCGGCGTGCAGCCGGCCGCGCAGCTCCGCCTCGTCCGGGGCGTAGGTGATGTGGCCGCGCCGGGCACAGGTGTGCCGGTCCCAGTCCCGCTTGAGCATGTTCGGTCCCCCGTGGGTCCGCGGGCCTGCCGTTCAGGCCGCGCGCAGCACAGCAGGATAGGGGGTCCGTCCGACCGGGTTGTCAGGTCGGTGATAATAGGCCTGGCTTGTGCACCGGTTCACAAGCCCACTGCCCGCCGTGCCCCGTGAGGAATCCCCGTGAAGAGCGTCGCCGCCGTCCACCGCCTGCGCCTGGTCTCCGGCCCCGAGGGCCTGTCCTTCATCCTGCTGCTGATCTGCTCGGTGCTGAAGCGCACCACCAGCTTCAACGCGGTGCCGGTGATGGGCATGGTGCACGGCGTGCTGTTCGTGCTGTACCTGGTCTTCCTGGTGCTGGCGCACCAGGCCCGCCGCTGGGAGCCCAAGCGCACCCTGCTGCTGTTCGTGCTCTCGGTCCTGCCGACCGGCGGCTTCTTCGCCGAGCGGATGCTCGCCAAGGAGGAGCGCGGCGAGACCGGCGCGGCCGCCCCGGCGACCGCCTGACGTCAGCCGGGAGTCCCGGAAATGGTGCGCGGCGGCCGGGCCCCCTCGTGAGGGGCGCGGCCGCCGCGAGCTCGTGCGCGCTCTACCGGGCGGTCGTCAGTTGACGTTCACCGCGGTCCAGGTGGCCGCGACCGCGTTGTACTCGGCCGAGCCGGAGCCGTACAGGTCCTTCGCCGCGTTCAGGGTCGCGGTGCGCGCGGCCTTGTAGTTGGTGGTGGAGGTCATGTAGACGGTCAGCGCGCGGTACCAGATCTGGCTGGCCTTGTCCCGGCCGATGCCGGTGAGCGTCGAGCCGTTGTAGGTCGGCGAGTTGTAGCTGACGCCGTTGATGGTCTTGGCGCCGCTGCCCTCGGCCAGCAGGTAGAAGAAGTGGTTGGCGACGCCCGAGGAGTAGTGGACGTCCTTGTTGCCGACCGTGGAGGACCAGTAGTCGGCGGACGCGCCGTCCTTGGAGGGCTTGTCCATGTACCGCAGCGGCGTGCCGTTGCCGTTGATGTCGATCAGCTCGCCGATGAGGTAGTCGCCCTTGTCCTTCGTCAGGTTGGCGGAGAACTCCACCATGCTGCCGAAGATGTCGGAGGTCGCCTCGTTCAGGCCGCCGGACTCGCCCGAGTAGTTCAGGCCCGCGGTGTTGGAGGTGACGCCGTGCGTCATCTCGTGGCCGGAGACGTCGAGCTCGGTCAGCGGGTGGGTGTTGCCCGAGCCGTCGCCGTAGGTCATGCAGAAGCAGCTGTCGTCCCAGAAGGCGTTGACGTAGTTGCTGCCGTAGTGCACCCGGCTGTACGCGCCCACACCGTCGTTGCGGATGCCGTTGCGGCCGAAGGTGTTCTTGTAGAAGTCCCAGGTGGCGGCCGCGCCGTACTGGGCGTCGACGGCGGCGGACTCCTTGTTGGAGGCGGTGCCGTTGCCCCAGGTGTTGGTGGTCTTCGAGTAGACGGTGCCCTTGCCCGAGGTCTTGTTGGCCAGGTTGGTGGTGTACTGGCCGCCGCGGGTGGCGTCCTTCAGCGTGTAGGTCGAGCCGGACAGCGTGGTGGTCAGCGTGACGTTGCCGACGAAGACGCCGTTGCCGCTGCCGGTCGCGTTGGCGGTCTGGATCTCCTCGTGGGTGGAGAGCACCGCGCCGCTGTCGGCGTCGGTGACCAGGATCTGCCGGCTCGGGGTGCCGTCCGCCCGCATGCCCTCCACGGTGGTCCGGTAGGCCAGCCGCGGGGCGCCGTCGGCGGCCCAGACCACCAGCTGCGCACCGTTCTTGGCACCGGAGACGGAGGTCAGCGCGGCCTCCTCGGCGTCCTTGGCGCCGACGGTGGCCTGCACCGCGCCGGCGGCGCCGGAGGCGGCCTGGGCGGCGGTCAGCTTCGGGCTCAGCGAGGCCGGGGCCAGGCTGCCGGGGACGGCCTTGTCGCTGCCGCGCAGCCGGCCCTTGGCGTCCTGGTGGACGACCAGGTCGCCGCCGAGCACCGGCAGGCCGTTGAAGGTGCGCTCGTAGCGGAAGTGCCGGGTGCCGTCGGCGTCGACGATCGCGTCCTTGACGACCAGGTTCTCCTGGGCGCCGAGGCCGAGCGCCTTGGCGTTCGCGGGCGCCTGGGCGGCGGCCAGCGTCAGCAGTTCGCTGCGGTGTTGGCCCGCGGCGTTCTGGGCGGCGGGGGAGGGAAGGGCCTGCGCGATTCCGGCGCTGACCTGGATCGCGCCGGCCAGCAGGGCAGAGGCAGAGAGAACGGCTCCGACAGCGAGCTTTCGCTTCACGGTACGGGTTCCTTCCGGATCAACCGCGTGTTGCGGTCGCACCGCGCTCCGGGGCACCGGGGTCAGTGCCTGCTGGGGCGGAAACGGGTGCTGACGTGCAGCTCCGTGCGGTCAGGAGACAGTCGCCGGGGGGGTGGGGCCGGCGGTGTCCAACGGGGCTGGCCAGAAGCATGACAACCGGCGGAATCGACGGACAGCGCCTCGGCAACAATTGGCAAACTCTCGCCAATGCGCAGGTGGTCCGGGATACCGGAAATCGGAGGTTTCGCTGCGAACCGTGCGGTCCGGGCTGGGGCGGAGTCCAACTTCCGGTTTTTCACTGAATAGTGACGGAATATGAGGTGTAAAGGGTCGCCGTGCGCGGGCCCGTTCTCTTTTGGCGTGATCCCGCCAAGTGGTCGCCTTGTCCAGCATCGTGGACACCTGCTACCCCCGCCCGCGCCCGCCGGTACGGTGGGGGCGTGCCCAAGCCCCTCGCCCTCGACTTCGACCCGATCGCCCGCGCCGACGAGCTCTGGACCCGCCGCTGGGGCAACGTGCCGTCCATGGCGGCGATCACCTCCGTGATGCGCGCCCAGCAGATCCTGCTCGCCCGGGTCGACGCCGTGGTCAAGCCCTACGGCCTGACCTTCGCCCGGTACGAGGCCCTGGTGCTGCTCACCTTCAGCCGCTCCGGCGAACTCCCGCTCTCCAAGATCGGCGAGCGCCTGATGGTCCACCCCACCAGCGTCACCAACACCGTCGACCGCCTGGAGCGGTCCGGCCTGGTCACCCGCCGCCCCAACCCGATGGACGGCCGCGGCGTGCTGGCCGCCATCACCCCGCGCGGCCGCCAGGTGGTCGAGGACGCCACCCGGGAGCTGGTCGGCGTCGAGTTCGGCTTGGAGGGCTACGACGCCGACGCCTGCCGCGAGGTGTTCGAGATGCTCCGCCCGCTGCGGGTCGCCGCCGGGGACTTCGCGCCGCCCGCCGACGAGGGGGCGGCCCGGGAGCAGGTGTAGGGGCGGTTACCCTCGTGGGCATGAAGCAGAGTGTGCTGACCCGCTACCGCGTCCTGGCCTACGTCACCGGCGTGCTCCTGATCCTGCTCACCCTCGGGGTGATCGCCAAGTACGTCCTCGACCTCTCCGGCGCGGCAGGCTTCACCACCGCGGTCGGCATCGCGCACGGCTGGCTGTACGTGGTCTACCTGGTGCTCGCCTTCGACCTGGGCACCAAGGCCAAGTGGCCGCTGGGCAAGCTCGCCTGGACGCTGCTGGCCGGCACGATCCCCACCGCCGTGTTCTTCGTCGAGCGCCGGGTCAGCCGCGAGGTCGCGCCGCTGATCGTCGCACCGGAGCCCGCCGCCGCCTGACCGCGCCCGCGCCAGCGCTCTGCCGGGGCGCCCCTTCCGCCGGAAGGGGCGCCCTTCGCGTGTCCGGGGGCCGGGCATCGACAGGTACTAGGACGTCCGAGTAAATTAGTGGGACATCCAAGCAGTTCTCTCCGCCGCCCCACGAGGACGGCCGCACGGACCGGGAGTCGGAGCCGATGGACGCCGAGCAGATCGAAGCCGGCCGGCAGCGCTGGCAGCAGCGGTACGACAAGGCGCGCAAGCGCGACGCCGACTTCACCACCCTCAGCGGCGACACCGTCGAGCCCGTCTACGGCCCGCCGCCCGGCCAGGAGGTCGAGGGCTTCGAGCGGATCGGCTGGCCCGGCGAGTACCCCTACACCCGCGGCCTGCACCCCACCGGCTACCGCGGCCGGGCCTGGACCATCCGCCAGTTCGCCGGCTTCGGCAACGCCGAGCAGACCAACGAGCGCTACCGGATGATCCTCGACTCCGGCGGCGGCGGCCTCTCGGTCGCCTTCGACATGCCGACCCTGATGGGCTACGACTCCGACGACGCCCGCTCGCTCGGCGAGGTCGGCCACTGCGGCGTCGCGATCGACTCCGCCGCCGACATGGAGGTGCTGTTCCGCGGCATCCCGCTCGGCGAGGTCACCACCTCGATGACGATCAGCGGCCCCGCCGTCCCGGTCTTCTGCATGTACCTGGTGGCCGCCGAGCGCCAGGGCGTCGACCCCGCCGTGCTCAACGGCACCCTGCAGACCGACATCTTCAAGGAGTACATCGCGCAGAAGGAGTGGCTGTTCGCCCCCGAGCCGCACCTGCGCCTGATCGGCGACCTGATGGAGCACTGCGCCGCGGGCATCCCCGCCTACAAGCCGCTCTCGGTCTCCGGCTACCACATCCGCGAGGCAGGGGCCACGGCCGCCCAGGAACTCGCCTACACCCTCGCCGACGGCCTGGCCTACGTCGAACTCGGCCTCTCCCGCGGCCTGGACGTCGACGTGTTCGCCCCCGGCCTCTCCTTCTTCTTCGACGCCCACCTCGACTTCTTCGAGGAGATCGCCAAGTTCCGCGCCGCCCGCCGGATCTGGGCCCGCTGGATGCGCGACCACTTCGGCGCGAAGACCGACAAGGCGCAGTGGCTGCGCTTCCACACCCAGACCGCCGGCGTCTCGCTGACCGCCCAGCAGCCCTACAACAACGTGGTCCGCACCGCCGTCGAGGCGCTCTCCGCCGTCCTCGGCGGCACCAACTCCCTGCACACCAACGCCCTGGACGAGACGCTCGCCCTCCCCAGCGAGCAGGCCGCCGAGATCGCGCTGCGCACCCAGCAGGTGATCATGGAGGAGACCGGCGTCACCAACGTCGCCGACCCGCTGGGCGGCTCCTGGTACGTCGAGGCGCTCACCGACCGGATCGAGGCCCAGACCGAGGAGATCTTCCGGCGGATCCTCGACAAGGGCAGCGCCGAGCACCCGATCGGGCCGATGACCTCCGGCATCCTGCGCGGCATCGAGGAGGGCTGGTTCACCGGCGAGATCGCCGAGGCCGCGTTCCGCTACCAGCAGGGCGTCGAGAAGGGCGAGAAGCGGGTGGTCGGCGTCAACTGCCACCCCCGCAGCGTCACCCCCGAGTTGGAGATCCTCCGGGTCAGCCACGAGGTCGAGCGCGAGCAGGTCCGGGTGCTGGGCGAGCGCAAGGCGCGGCGCGACGAGGCGGCGGTCCGGGCCGGGCTCGACGAGATGCTGGCGGCGGCCCGGTCCGGCGCCAACATGATCGAGCCGATGCTCCGCGCCGTCCGGGCGGAGGCGACGCTGGGCGAGATCTGCCACGCGCTGCGCGCGGAGTGGGGCACCTACCAGGAGAACGCCACGTTCTGACGCCCCTCCGGCCCCGACGTCCGGGCGGCCTGGCAGAGTGGGAGCTCCGCGGTACGGGCACGACCGGACAAGGGGTGGGGCGGATGAGCGGGGGAGCGCTTCTCGCGGAGCGGTTCGAGGAGCACCGGCCGCGCCTGCGGGCGGTGGCCTACCGGATGCTGGGGTCGCTGGGCGAGGCCGAGGACGCGGTGCAGGAGACCTGGCTGCGGCTGGACCGGCACGCGGAGGAGGTGGACAACCTCGGGGGCTGGCTGACCACGGTGGCGTCCCGGGTCTGCCTGAACGAGCTGCGCGGCCGCTCGCGGCGGCGCGAGGACGCGCTGGACACCGAGGTGCCGGACCCGGTGCTGACCGCGCCGGAGCGGGACGACCCGGAGGCGGCGGCGCTGCTCGGCGACCAGGTCGGCCTGGCGCTGCAGGTGGTGCTGGGGACGCTGGGCCCGGCGGAGCGGCTGGCGTTCGTGCTGCACGACCTGTTCGCGGTGCCGTTCGAGGACATCGCGCCGCTGCTGGAGAAGTCCCCGGCGGCGGTCCGGCAGGCGGCGTCCCGGGCCCGGAAGCGGGTCAAGGAGGGCGCGCCGGAGCCGGACCGCGACCCGGTGGCGCAGCGGACGGCGGTGGAGGCGTTCCTGGCGGCGTCCCGGGAGGGCGACTTCGAGGGCCTGGTGGCGGTGCTCGCCCCGGACGCGGTGCTGCGGGCGGACGGCGGCGCGGCGATGGCGCAGCTGAGCAAGGTGATCCGCGGCGGCGCCGTGATCGCGTCCTCGGCGCAGGGCTTCCGGCACCTGGCCCCGTTCGGCCGCCTGGTGCTGGTGAACGGCGCCTACGGGGTGCTGACCGTGATCGACGGGAAGCCGGTGTCGGTGATGGCGTTCACCGTCTCCGGCGGCAGGGTCGCGCAGATCGACGTGCTGACCGACCCGGAGCGGCTGGCCGCGCTGGACCTGGGCGGCCTGACCGGCCCGACCGGCTGACGGCGGGTCAGCGCAGCAGCCCCGGGAAGGGGTTGAGGAGCAGGGTGGTGAAGCGGCGGACCCAGTCCGCCGTGACGGGTTCGCCGCTCACCAGCAGCCGGTGCTCGACGGTGCCGGCGATGGTGTCGAAGATGATGTCGATCTCCTCGTCGGCGGCGGCCGGGTCGCGGTCCGGGTCCATCTCGCCGCGGGCCTGGGCGTTCGCCCGGCCGAGCTGGACCAGGACCTTCTGCGGCTGGACGATCCGCTCCCGGATGCGCCGGCGCAGCTGCGGGTCGCGGGAGCCCTCGGCGAACAGGGCGAGCAGCGCGGCCTGGGTCTCGGGGAGGCTGAGCAGTTCGGCGAAGCGGGCGACCACGGCCTCGATGTCGGCCTGCAGGCTGCCGTGGTCGGCGCACTCCAGCTGGTCGAAGAGGCTGGCGATGGCGTCGACCACCAGTTCGCTCTTGGACGGCCAGCGCCGGTAGAGGGTGGTCTTGGCGACCCCGGCCCGCTGGGCGACGTCGCCCATGGTGAGGCCGCCCCAGCCGAGTTCGGCGAGCGCCTCGCGGGTGGCGTCCAGGATCGCCTGGTCGGCGGCGGCGCTGCGCGGGCGGCCCTTGCCGCGGGCGGGCGGGTCGGCCGCAGGCACGTCGACGGGCGGCGCGCCTGCGACCGGTGCGCCGGCGACCGGTGCGCCGGCGGGCTCGTCGACGGGCGGGTCCGGGTGCTCGGCGGGGTGCCGGGTGGTGGGGGCCACCGCGCCTCCTGGCTTGTTTACTCGGAAGTAACTTGCTCGACCCACGGTAGCGACCCGCCACCCCCACCGGCACCCGCCCCGCCGGGGAAAGTGGGGCAGCTCACGCTTCCGGAGGGCGGTGGGGGCTTGCGGGGGGAGCCCCGGGGACAGATACGCTACGACCAGTAGCGAAAGAGCGACAACCATCGTGCCCCGCCCTCTGGGATCGGGCGGGCGCGCGGCCCGGGTGGGGACCCGCGGCCACGGTTCCGGGCCCCGCCGGGGAGGCGGGCGGCTCGTGACGGTCTTTTCCGGGCGGTTGGCGTCCGGTAGCGGCTCCGGCGGGGGAGGATAGAGCCATGCAGTCACGGAATTCGCGTCTCAACAGCTCCGCCCTGCGCGGTGCGGTGGACCTCGCCGCGGTGAAGGCGGCCGGAGAGGCCGCCCAGAAGGCCGAGCAGACCCGGGCCGAGCGGGCCCGGCAGGCGGCGACGGGCGACGGCCCGGCCCCCGCCGAGTACCCCCTCGTCCTGGACGTCACCGAGGAGACCTTCGAGGAGGAGGTCGTCCAGCGCTCGACCGAGGTCCCCGTGGTGGTGGACTTCTGGGCCGAGTGGTGCGGTCCCTGCAAGCAGCTCAGCCCGATCCTGGAGCGCCTCGCCGAGGAGTACGCCGGCCGGATCGTGCTGGCCAAGATCGACGTGGACGCCAACCAGCTGATCGCCCAGCAGTTCGGCATCCAGGGCATCCCGGCCGTGATGGCCGTGGTGGCGGGCCAGTTGGTGCCGCTGTTCCAGGGCGCCGAGAACGAGGCCAACGTCCGCAAGATCCTGGACCAGCTGATCCAGGTCGCCGAGCAGCGCTTCGGCATCGTCGGCGGCCTCGGCCACGGCGCGGGCGACGAGGACGGGGAGGCGGCCCCGCGGGTGCCGGCCGACCCGGCGCTGGAGGCCGCGCACGAGGCGCTGGACCGGGGCGACCTCGGCGGCGCGGTGCGGGCGTACCAGAACGTGCTGAGCGACCGGCCGGGCCACGTGGAGGCCAAGCTGGGCCTGGCGCAGGCCCAACTGCTCCAGCGGGTCGAGCAGTTGGACCCGCAGCAGGTGCGCGCCGAGGCGGCGGCCGACCCGAAGGACGTGCCGGCCCAGCTCCGGGCGGCCGACCTGGACCTGGTCGGCGGGCACGTGGAGGACGCGTTCGGCCGGCTGGTGTCCACCGTGGCGAAGACCTTCGGCGAGGACCGGGACGCCGCGCGACTGCGGCTGCTGGAGCTGTTCGAGGTGATCGGCCCGGAGGACCCGCGGACGGTGGCGGCGCGTCAGGCGCTGGCCCGGGTGCTGTTCTGACGGCGGCTCCGGGGAGCGCTCCGGCGGCACCGGGTGACACCTCGGGTGACCTGCGGTGTCGTCGGTGATTTGACGACTTTCGAGTGGCCTCCGGCCAGGTTTACCAAATCTTGATAACACCCCTTCTTCGTCACGTCCCGTGACGGCGGAGGGGTGTTGGTCGTTGTTTCCCCGGGTTTCCGATCGGTTAACACCCGGCGTCCGTCACGATCCGTAGTGGAGCCTTCGATTCCATGATCGACCGTGTTCACTGTTGGATTACCCGTCAGTAACGGACCCCTTGTGCTTCGCCCGGGATTCGACAACGATCGGCGACGCCCGGTCCCTCGGCAACGGGGGTCCCCACCGGGTGAGGACAGGGGGGTAACCGCAGATCCCACGCGGCGGTTCCTGGCCTCCGCGGTCGCGCACCCCGCGCGGTCGCAGGGTTGTCGCTCGGGGGTGATCGCCCGGTGCCGTCCCCACGGCGCAGGCGCTCTCCGCTACCGAGGACGTAGCTCTCTCCCATCCCGGGCCTGACCACGTGCGGGACGCACCGGAACGGCCGGAGATGTACGTCCTAGAAGGAGGACTCGCATGTCCATGTCTTACGGCAAGACCCGCTGGAAGCGCTTCGCCCTGGTGATGGTGCCCAGCGTCGCGGCCACCGCGGCGATCGGCGTCTCGCTCGCCAACTCCGCGCTGGCGGCCTCGTTCTCGGTCTCCGGGCAGAGCTTCAAGGTCACCGTCGACGACCTGCAGGGTGAGGGCTTCTCGCAGTTCGGCGGCGTCGACTTCGGGGCCGACAAGTCCCCGCACCCGGTCGCCATCTCGGCGTTCGACCACGCCAAGCTGCAGAACCTGTGCCAGTCGGTCGTCACCGACCTCGGCCCGCTCGGCAAGTGGACCCTGGTCCTGAAGGCCGGCAACAGCACCGACCCGCAGAAGCAGGTCGACGCCCAGCAGCTGCTGATCGACCTCAACCAGCTGAACGCCGACGCCGAGTTCAAGAGCATCAACATCGGCCAGGACGCCAGCACCCTGAAGGGCTCCGCGGTCGACAAGCTGAAGGCCGACGGCGGCACCCTGCCGACCGGCGCGCAGGGCTTCGCGCAGGCCGCCAAGTCGGCGCACCTGACCAACGTGCAGCAGACCGCCTGGGCGACCTCGGCGGGCACCTTCACGCTGAACGGCCTGCGGCTGAACATCAACCAGGGCTCCGGCGCCGGCGTCGAGTGCTACTAGTCCGCACCTGAGGGCCCGTCAGTCCGGGCCCGACGGCGGACACGCCGGTGGAGGGGGCGGCCGCGTGCCGTCCCCTCGCACCGCACCCCCGGGCACCCCGGGGCCATCCGCTTCCCTCCCTCGGACCCACCATCGAGGAGTCGCACCATGTCCAGCGCAACCGTCGAGGCCTGGCCCGAGGGCCAGGTCGGCCCCGTCCGCCGCGTCCGTGGAGGGTTCCGCGGCTGGCGGCGCACCCGGCCGTTCTGGGGCGGCCTGCTGGCGATGATCGCCGGCGTGCCGATCCTGTACTTCCCGTACGCCCACCTCAGCCTGGGCGGCCTCACGATGGCGATGTCGACCACCGCCGGCGCCGGCTCGATGATCATCGGCATCATGATGATCGTGCTCGGCCTGACCGCCTGGTTCCAGCCGATGGTGCGGATCTTCTGCGGCGTGGCGACCACCATCCTGGCGCTGATCTCGATCCCGGTCTCCAACCTGGGCGGCTTCGGCATGGGCCTGGTCCCGGGCCTGATCGCGGGCGGCCTGCTGGTCTCCTGGTCCCCGCTCCAACTGCCCGTCGAGCCGCTCGCGGCCGAGGCCGCCGAGGCGCCGGCCGCCGAGCAGGCCCCCGCCCCGGCCGTCCAGCAGCCGCTGGAGTACGGCGCCGCCCCGGAGTCGAGCACGGGAGAGGGGCCGCAGTGACCGGGTCCGACAAGCCGGCCGTCCCGGGCCCCCGGCACGCGGCGCCCCGGGAGGGCGTGCGCTCCCGGCTGCGCGGGCGGGCGCTGGCGATCGCCGCGGTGCCGACCGCGCTGCTGGTCGGCGCGGCCTACACGCCGACGCTGGCGGTCGCCGCCGACCCGGGCAGCGGCGCGTGCGCCAGCAGCCCGGACACCGTGCTCAAGGAGACGCCCGTCCCGAAGAGCGAGATCAAGGTGCTGCCGGACTCCTCGGTGAGCCAGGCCGAGGCCGCGCAGTCCGCGCAGTCCGCGCAGGACGGGTCCGCCGGGTCCGCCGGGCAGGCGCCCGCGGGCAGTGCCGCCGCGGTGCCGGCGTCGTTCACCGGCACCGCCGCCGTGCGGTCCGCGGTGTACAGCACGACGGACGCCGCGTCGGGCGGCGTGCAGCAGGCCGGGATCATCGGCGATTGGCTCGACGGCCTGTTCCACCCGGGCCAGACCGCCGCCTCGCCGTCGCCCTCGCCGTCCGCGAAGACCACCGCCCCGGCCACCCCCGCGCCCTCGGCCCCGGCGGAGGGCAAGCCGTCCCCGGCCGCCCCGTCGCCGTCCGCCGCCGACCGGGCCGCCACCGCGCCGTCCTCGTCGGCCCCGCAGGCCCCGGTGGGCGGCAAGTCCGCCGCGACCGCGCCGAAGGCCGCGGCCGCCACGCCGTCGCCGTCCGCTTTGGCCGACCCGAACTGCCTGGTCAGCACCAAGGGCCTGGCCGCGAAGGCCGCGCCCAAGGGCGACGTGGTGCCGGACCAGAACTGGGTGCTGCACTCGACCCGGCTGGCACTGCACGGCTCGGTGTTCAACGGCGTCTACGACGTCACCACCGAGAGCGGCACCAAGCGGGTGCTGAAGTTCACCACCGACAGCGTCGACATCGAGAACCTCGACATGTCGACCATTCAGATCCCGGGCCTGACCTTCCACGTGAAGAGCCGTCCGGGGTCGACCTCGACCATGCGCAACGGCCCGGTCACCATGTACGTGGAGAGCCTGTCGGGCCACCTGGCGGCGGTCTACGGCCTGCCGATCCTGATCGACCCGGGTCCGATCACGCTCACCCCGGACACCCTGCCGAAGTGGCTGTGGGACCTGTTGGGCGCGATCCCGATCCCGCTGGACCTCACGCTGACCGACGCCAAGGCGGTGCAGGCGGGCCAGTTCGGCGGCGACCTGACCATCCCGGGCATGCGGCTGTTCAACGACAAGGAGCCCTACGACGGCTGAGGCCGCCGCAGGAAACCCGCAGGGGCGGGGCCCGGTCCTCGGGCCCCGCCCCTGCGGGTTTCCTCTCCTGACGCCGGCTCAGCCGTCGGAGCGGGCGCCCAGGTGGTGCACCTGGACCATGTTGGTGGTGCCCGGGATGCCGACCGGCACACCGGCCGTGACGATCACGGTGTCGCCCTCGGAGAGGCGGCCCATCTTCAGCAGCTCGCGGTCGACCTGCTCGACCATCTCGTCGGTGGTGGCCACCTGCTCCGAGACGTACGCCTCGACGCCCCAGCTCAGCGAGAGCTGGTTGCGGGTGGCGACGTCCGGGGTGAAGGCGATCACCGGGATCGGCGAGCGGTAGCGGGACAGCCGGCGCGCGGTGTCACCGGACTTGGTGAACGCGACCAGCGCCTTGCCGTCGAGGAAGTCGCCCAGCTCGCACGCGGCGCGGGCGACCGAGCCGCCCTGGGTGCGCGGCTTGCGGCCCGGGTTGAGCGGCTGGAGGCCCTGCGAGAGCAGCTCCTCCTCGGCCTTCTCGGCGATCCGGCTCATGGTCTTGACGGTCTCGACCGGGTACTTGCCGACGCTCGACTCGGCGGACAGCATGACCGCGTCGGTGCCGTCCAGGATGGCGTTGGCGACGTCGGAGACCTCGGCGCGGGTCGGGCGCGAGGCGTGGATCATCGACTCCATCATCTGGGTGGCGACGATGACCGGCTTGGCGTTCCGGCGGGCCAGGGTGACCAACTGCTTCTGGACCAGCGGCACCTTCTCCAGCGGGTACTCGACCGCGAGGTCGCCGCGGGCCACCATGATCGCGTCGAAGGCGAGGACGATCTCCTCCATCGCCTCGACGGCCTGCGGCTTCTCGATCTTGGCGATGACCGGCACACGAATGCCGACCTCGTCCATGACCTTGTGCACGTCGTCGATGTCCGCGGCGTTGCGGACGAACGACAGCGCGACCATGTCGACGCCCAGCCGCAGGGCGAAGCGCAGGTCGTCCTTGTCCTTCTCGGACAGCGCGGGGACGTTGACCGCCGCGCCGGGCAGGTTGATGCCCTTGTTGTTGGAGAGCACGCCGCCCTCGACCACCACGGTCTTCACCCGCGGGCCGTCGACGCTGACGACCTCCAGGGCGATGACGCCGTCGTTGATCAGGATCGGGTCGCCGGGCTTCACGTCGCCGGGCAGGCCCTTGTAGGTGGTGCCGCAGATGTGCTGGTCACCGGGGACGTCCTCGGTGGTGATGGTGAACGTGTCGCCGTTGTCCACGGTCACCGGTCCGTTGGCGAAGGTCGCCAGACGGATCTTGGGGCCCTGCAGGTCGGCCAGCACACCGATGGTGCGGCCGGTGTCCTCCGAGACCTGGCGGACCCGGCGGTACCGGTCCTCGTGCTCGGCGTGGGAGCCGTGGCTCATGTTGAGGCGGGCGACGTTCATGCCCGCTTCGACGATGGCCTTCAGCTGTTCGTAGGAGTCCGTCGCGGGACCCAGGGTGCAGACAATTTTCGCTCGGCGCATATCCGTCAGTCTATCCGTTCGTGTTATCGGTGCATTCGGCTCGAACCGTCAGATATCGCCAACGAACATTCCGAGGGGTGGGATACTGACGAGTAGTCATCCCGCGCGGGGCCTACACCTCGTGGACCAGCGCGAACGTCTGCTGGGCGATCTCCAGTTCCTCGTCGGTCGGCACCACGGCCACCGCGACCCGCCCGTACGAGGGCGAGACGACCCGGGCCTCGCGCGAGCGCACCGCGTTCAGCTCCGGATCGACCGAAATGCCCAACTCCTCCAGGTTGGCACAGACTGCGGCCCGCACCTGCGCGGAGTTCTCCCCGACACCCGCCGTGAACGCCACCGCGTCCACCCGGCCCAGCACCGCGTAGTAGCCGCCCAGGTAGCGGCGGATCCGGTGCACGTAGGCGTCGAACGCCAGCGCCGCGTCCTCGTCGCCCTCCTCGGCCCGCCGCCACACCTCGCGCATGTCGTTGTCGCCGCACAGGCCGAGCAGGCCGCTGCGCCGGTTCAGCAGGTCGTCGATCTGATCGACCGTCATCCCGCCCACCCGGTGCAGGTGGAACACCAGGCCCGGGTCCACGTCGCCCGAGCGGGTGCCCATCACCAGGCCCTCCAGCGGGGTCAGGCCCATCGAGGTCTCCACGCACACCCCGCCGGCCACCGCCGAGGCCGAGGCCCCGTTGCCCAGGTGCAGCACGATCACGTTCAGCTCCGCCTGGTCCCGGCCGAGCAGCCGGGCGGTGGCCCGCGAGACGTACTGGTGCGAGGTGCCGTGGAAGCCGTAGCGGCGCACCCGGTACTCGTCCGCGACCCTCCGGTCGATCGCGTACCGGGCCGCGTACTCCGGGATCGTCGCGTGGAAGGCGGTGTCGAACACCGCGACCTGCGGCAGGTCCGGGCGCAGCGCCCGGGCCACCTCGATGCCGGTGATGTTCGCCGGGTTGTGCAGCGGCGCCACCGGGATCAGCCGGCGGATCTCGGCCAGCACCTCGTCGGTGATCAGCGTCGGCCGGGTGAACCGCAGCCCGCCGTGCACCACCCGGTGGCCGATCGCCGCCAGCTCCGGCGAGTCCAGGCCCATCAGGTCCTTCGCCAGCTCCTCGGCGACCGCCGCCAGCGCCTCGCCGTGCCCGTCGAAGCGGCGCAGCGTCTCGCGCGGCTCCCCGACCAGCGGCAGGTGCAGCAGCCGGCCGGCCTCCTCGCCGATCCGCTCGACCAGGCCGGAGGCCGCCCGGGAGCCGTCCAGCATGTCGATCAGCTGGTACTTCACCGAGGACGACCCGGCGTTCAGCACCAGGACACGGGTACCGGCGGTCACTGCGCGCCTCCTGCGGCGTGTGTCGGGCCCTGGGTCCGCGACTGGATCGCGGTGATCGCCACGGTGTTGACGATGTCCTCCACCAGGGCGCCCCGGGACAGGTCGTTCACCGGCTTGTTCAGGCCCTGCAGCACCGGGCCGACCGCGATCGCCCCGGCCGAGCGCTGCACCGCCTTGTAGGTGTTGTTGCCGGTGTTCAGGTCCGGGAAGATCAGCACGGTGGCCCGGCCGGCCACCGGCGAGCCCGGCAGCTTGGTCGCCGCGACGTGCGCGTCCACCGCCGCGTCGTACTGGATCGGCCCCTCCACCAGCAGGTCCGGCCGCAGCTCGCGGACCAGCCCGGTGGCCGCGCGGACCTTGTCCACGTCCGCGCCCGAGCCGGAGGTGCCGGTCGAGTAGGACAGCATCGCCACCCGCGGCTCCACCCCGAACTGGGCCGCCGTCTCCGCCGACTGGATCGCGATGTCGGCCAGCTGCCGGGCGTCCGGGTCCGGGTTGACCGCGCAGTCGCCGTACACCAGCACCCGGTCGGCCAGGCACATGAAGAACACCGAGGAGACGATCGCCGCCCCCGGCGAGGTCTTGATCACCTCGAAGGCCGGGCGGATGGTCGCCGCCGTCGAGTGCGCCGCGCCGGAGACCATGCCGTCCGCGATGCCCTCCTGCACCATCAGGGTGCCGAAGTACGAGACGTCGGTGACCACGTCCAGCGCCCGCTCCACCGTCATGCCCTTGTGCGCCCGGGCCTGCGCGTACAGCTCGGCGAAGCGCGGGCGCAGCGGGCTGGCCGCCGGGTCGACGATCCGGACCTGCGCGCCCGCGTCGCCCGGCTGCGGGAGCTCGATGCCCAGCGCGGCGATCCTGCGGTGCACCGCGTCCGGGTCGCCCAGCAGGGTCAGGTCGCAGATGTTGCGGCGCAGCAGCACCTCGGCGGCGCGCAGCACCCGGTCCTCGGTGCCCTCCGGCAGCACGATGTGCCGGCGGTCCTCGCGGGCCCGCTCCAGCAGCGCGTGCTCGAACATCATCGGGGTCACCCGCTCGGACCGGCTCAGCTCGATCCGGCTGGTCAACTCGGCGGTGTCCACGTGCAGTTCGAACAGGCCGAGGGCGACCTCGGCCTTCCGCGGGTTGTTCGGGCCGATCCGGCCCTCCAGGTGGGTGAGCGCCGCCGCGGTCAGCCAGGAGCCCTCGGTCACCTCCGCCACCGGGGTGCCCGGGGCCAGCCGGGAGGCCAGCGCCATCACGTTCGGGCCCGGGTGCTGACCGAGCGTCAGCAGCACGCCCGCGATCGGCGGGGAGCCCGCCGCGTGCGCCGCCAGCGAGCCGATCACCAGGTCGGCCCGGTCGCCCGGGGTCACCACCAGCGCGCCCTCCGTCAGCGCGTCCAGGAAGGTCGGCAGCATCGCGCCGCCGAACACGAAGCTCCGCACGTCCCGGGACAGGCCCGCCGCGTCGCCCAGCAGCACCTTCGCGCCGGTCGCCTCCACCAGCTGCGCCACCGTCGGCGCGGCCAGCGCGGGCTCCTCCGGGATCACGTACACCGGCACCGGCAGCTTCTCGGCCAGCGCCCGCTGCACCTGCTGCTTGGCGCCCGGCGCGACCCGGTTGGCGATCATCGCCAGGATCGAGCAGCCCAGGTCCCGGTAGGCGCGGTGGGCGTTGCGCACCTCGGCGACCACCGCCTGCGGGTCCTCGTGCTGGCCGCCGACCACCGGCAGGACGCCCGCCCCGAACTCGTTCGCCAGCCGGGCGTTGAAGGCCAGCTCGTCCGGGATGTTCGTCCCCGCGAAGTCGGTGCCCAGCACCAGGACGGCCTGGCAGCGCCGGGCCAGCCGGTGGAAGCGGTCCACCAGCGCCGAGACCAGCTCGTCCTGGCCCCGGGCGGCCTGCAGCGCCGCCGCCTCGTCGTACGTCAGCCCGTACAGCTCCGCCGTCGGCAGGTCCAGCCGGTACCGCCCGCGCAGCAGCTCCACCACGTGGTCGCTGCCCGGCTCCCCGGCGTCCCCCGCGTGCACCAGCGGCCGGAACACCCCCACCCGGTCCACCTGCCGGGTGAGCAGCTCCATCACCCCCAGCTCCACCGCCTGCCGACCGTCCCCCCGGTCGATCCCGGTCACGTACACGCTGCGCGCCACAGTGGAGCTCTCCGTCCGTCCGTCGTCCCAGGCCGCGGTCATACCGACCATACCGTCGTACAACACGCGGAACTTGCTATGGCACCGGTGCTAGCGCCAGGTGGATGATGAGGGTGCTCCATGCGCCCAACCTTGAATTTCAACGGTGAGCGTCAAGCAATCGCGAGTACCTCACCTGAACGTGCAGAACCGCCCTGAGCTGGATGCCTATGCAGTCAGCAGGAATGCAAGGTTGCTTGAGAAGGTCCCCTTACTTTTCAAGGTTGGCTAGCCTCAAGGCATGTCCACCTCTCCTCTGGCGAACTCTCCGATCGGCCTGCTGGTGCCAGTGGGCGGATACGATCCCCGTCGCGGTGCCGACTACTCGGCGTCCGCCTACCTGCCGAACCAGCTCCCCGACGATCTCGTGCTGTCCGGCGCCACCCACAACGCCCTCAGCAGGGCGATGAGCAAGGTGGCCCGGGCGGACCAGGCCATGGTCCAGCTTCCTAATCCCGAACTTCTGGCCCGACTGGTGATCAGGCAGGAGGCCGTCAGTACCTCTGCCATCGAAGGTACGTACGTGCAGATGGAGGAAGTGCTCCAGGCAGACTTCCTCGCCTCGTCGGAGTACAGCGGTGACGTCGCCGAGGTCTACAACTACGTACTGGCGGCCGAGGCCGCGGTGGACTGGATCAGGGAGCCGCGGCCGATCAGCGTTCATCTGCTGGAGTACCTCCAGCGGCAGCTCGTCACCGGCACCACCAGTGACGGCCCCCAGGCCGGTCGAGTGAGGGATGTCCAGGTCTTCATCGGCGTCCAAGGGCACCGGATCGAGGACGCCCGGTTCATTCCGTGCCCACCGGGGCAACGGCTGACGGACGGGCTGCTGCACTGGGAGGCATGGATCAATCGCCCCAGCGATCTGCCACTGCTCGCTCGACTGGCCCTCGGTCACTACCAGTTCGAGACCCTGCACCCTTTCAACGACGGCAATGGCAGACTCGGGCGGCTGGTGATGCTGCTTCAGCTGATCGCTGCGGAGGAGCTGCGGCTGCCGAGCATCGCCCTGTCACCTTGGCTGGAGGCGAACCGGAGGAAGTACCAGGACCACCTCTACCAGGTCAGTGTCACGGGCGACTTCGAGCCGTGGATCGTCTTCGTCTGCCAGGCGATCGAGGCGCAGGCCGTGGCCGCTGTTCGCCGGGTCGACAGACTCGTCGCCGTTCGGAACCGCATGCTCGAAGAGCTGAAGGGGCACAAGGCGAAGGGGACGCCGCTGGAGATCGCCCGGGAGCTGATCGGATACCCGATGCTCACGGTGAACGCGATGAAGGACCGTCACGGTGTCACTTACCAGGCGGCGAACACGGCTGTCCGCCGCCTGGTCGACCTCGGTTACCTCCGCCAGTTCTCGGAGGGCAACTACGACCGCGTCTTCGTCTGCGACGAGGTGCTGGACGTCTTGGTGCAGGCCCCCTGACCCCGGTGTTTCGGCCCGCCGGGGGACACCGGGCGGCTGCGACCGCGCACTCCTCGCTGCAAGGGAGCGTGAGGCCGCAGCCGGTCAGCGGGCCGGGCGGAGCCAGAGGGTGGCGAGGGGCGGGAGGAGGAGTTCGGCGGAGCGGGGCTGGCCGTTCCAGGGGGTGCCCTCGGACTTCACCGGGGCGGAGTTGGTCAGGCCGCTGCCGCCGTACTGCTCGGCGTCGGTGTTGAGCACCTCCTCCCAGAGCTGCTCGGCGCCCTCCAGCCGGGGCAGGCCGACCCGGAAGCCGTGCCGGACCACGGGGGAGAAGTGGCAGACCGCCACCAGCGGGGTGCCGTCGGCGGCGTAGCGGACGAAGGAGAGCACGTTGTCGTCGGCCGCGCCGCCGTCCAGCCAGCGGAAGCCGGCCGGGACGGTGTCCTGCTCGTACAGCGCGGGGGTGTCCCGGTAGACCCGGTTGAGGTCGCCGACCAGGCGCTGCACGCCGCGGTGGTCGCCGTGCGCGGGCCAGCCCTCGTCGAGCACCCACCACTGCGGGCCGCGCTCGTGGTCCCACTCCGCGCCCTGCGCGAACTCCTGCCCCATGAACAGGAGTTGCTTGCCCGGGTGGGCCCACATGAAGCCCAGGTAGGCCCGGTGGTCGGCGCGCTGCTGCCACCAGTCGCCGGGCATCTTGGCGACCAGCGCGCCCTTGCCGTGCACCACCTCGTCGTGCGAGATCGGCAGCACGTAGTTCTCCGAGAACGCGTACACCATCGAGAAGGTCATGTCGTGGTGGTGGTACTTGCGGTGCACCGGCTCCTTGGACATGTAGACCAGCGAGTCGTGCATCCAGCCCATGTTCCACTTCATGCCGAAGCCCAGGCCGCCGGAGTCGGTGGGCCGGGTCACGCCGTCCCAGGCGGTGGACTCCTCGGCCACCGTCAGCACGCCCGGGCAGCGCCGGTACACGGTGGCGTTCATCTCCTGCAGGAAGGCGGCCGCGTCCAGGTTCTCCCGGCCGCCGTACTGGTTGGGCGTCCAGGCGTCGCCCTCGCGGGAGTAGTCGAGGTAGAGCATCGAGGCCACCGCGTCCACCCGCAGGCCATCGACATGGAACTCCTCGCACCAGTACACCGCGTTGGCGACCAGGAAGTTGCGGACCTCGGTGCGCCCGTAGTCGAACTCCAGGGTGCCCCAGTCCGGGTGCTCGGCGCGCAGCGGGTCGGCCGGCTCGTACAGCGGCTCGCCGTCGAAGCGGGACAGCGCGAAGCCGTCCTTCGGGAAGTGCGCCGGAACCCAGTCGACCAGCACGCCGATGCCGTGCCGGTGCAGGGTGTCGACCAGGAAGCGGAAGTCGTCGGGGGTGCCGAGCCGGGCCGTCGGGGCGTAGAAGCCGGACACCTGGTAGCCCCAGGAGCCGCCGAACGGGTGCTCCATCACCGGCATGAACTCGACGTGCGTGAAGCCGAGTTCGGTCAGGTAGCCGGGCAGCACCTCGGCGATCGCCCGGTAGGACGTCAACTCCGGCCGCCAGGAGGCGAGGTGGAGCTCGTAGACGGACATCGGGGCCCGGTGCTGGACCACCTGCGCCCGGCGCGCCATCCAGTCGGCGTCCTGCCACTCGTGGCGGGAGACCGTCACCACCGAGGCGGTGTCCGGCGGGCACTGGGTGGCCCGGGCCAGCGGGTCGGCCTTCTCCAGCCGCTCCCCGCCCCGGGTGAGGATCTGGTACTTGTAGCGCTCGCCCTCGCCGACGCCCGGCAGGAACACCTCCCACACGCCCGAGGAGCCCAGCGAGCGCATCGGCTGCGCGGTGCCGTCCCAGTGGTTGAAGGAGCCGATCACCCGGACCCCGACCGCGTTCGGCGCCCACACCGCGAACGCGGTGCCCGCGACGCCGTCCACGGTGCGGAGGTGCGAGCCGAGGGCCCGCCAGAGCTGCTCGTGCCGGCCCTCGCGGATCAGGTGCAGGTCCAGCTCGCCCAGCGTCGGGGCGAAACGGTAGCCGTCCTCCTGGAGCACCGGCTCGGCGCCCGGGTACGTCACCCGCAGCGTGTAGCGCGGGAAGTCACGGCCCGTCAGCAGACCGGTGAACAGGCCGTCCTGCTGGTGCGTCAGCTCCGCCGGGCCGAGGTCGGTCTCCACCACCACCCGCTCCGCGAACGGGCGCAGCACCCGGACCGCGGTGCCCTCCGGCGTCGCGTGCGCGCCCAGCAGGGCGTGCGGGTCGTGGTGCGCGCCGGAGACCAGCCGCTCCACCTCGGCGGGCGGCAGCGGGGCCTCCGGCAGCCGCAGCGCGGCCCCGGACGGGTCGGCGGCGCGCGCCGCGCGGGCGGGCTCCGGGTGCCGGGCGGCCGTGCCCCGGGCGGTGCCGCGGGCGGTCGTCCGCCCGGCCGGGGCCTTGGCGGTCGGGGCCTTGGCGGTCGGGGTCTTGGCGGTCGGGGTCTTCGCCGCCGGGGTCTTCGCGGCCCGGGAGGGCGCCCGCCCGGCGGCCCCCTCGGTGCGCGGCCCGCCCCGGAACGTGGCCGGGACGGCCGACTGGCGGTCGGCGGACGGGTCGAGCGGACCGAGCGGAGTCACGGCGGAGTCCTCCTGGAGCGGGGTGTCCTGCACGGGGACGCAGGAGCAGTACGGAAGGGGTGGCGGGGAGCGAACGGCGGGGAGGGCAATGACCTTGCGGGGAACGGGAGTTCGGGAGAGCGGGTCGCCCGGCCGCCCACGGGGCGGCCGGGCGGGGTCAGGCGGAGTCGGCCAGGCGGTTGATCGCGGCCAGCGGGATCGGGAGCCAGCCGGGCCGGTGCCGGGCCTCGTACACCACCTCGTAGACGGCCTTGTCGATCTCCAGCGCGCGCATCAGCTCCGGTGCGCCGGCCGGGTCGGCGCCGCCGCCCGCCGTGTAGCCGGCGCAGTACGCGGCGCGGTTGCGGGCCGCCCAGGCCGAGGCCAGGTGGGCCAGCTCCGGGTCCTGGCCGGGGGCGCCGGCCAGCAGGTGGGCGGCCGCGTAGTCGAAGGAGCGGAGCATCGCGGCGACGTCCCGCAGCGCGGGCTGCGGCAGGCGGCGCTCGGCCAGCGGCTTGGCGGGCTCGCCCTCGAAGTCCAGCAGCACCCAGCCCTGCGGGGTGCGCATCGCCTGGCCCAGGTGCAGGTCGCCGTGGACGCGCTGGAGCGGCAGCCCGTCCAGGTCGGCCTCGGTCAGCTGCCGGAAGGCGCCGCGCAGCGCGGAGCGGTAGCGCAGCAGGCCGGGCACCGCGGTGACCGCGGAGTCCAGCCGGTCGGCCATCGCGGCCGCCAGCTCGCCGGTCCTGGCCCGGTCCAGCCGGGCGGTCGGCATGGTGCGGGCCAGCACCCGGTGCACCTCGGCGGTGGCCCGGCCGAGCCGGTGCGCCTCGATCGCGAAGTTGCCGGGCGAGGGGTCGCCCTTCAGCCGGGCGACCTGGTCGAGGGCCAGCTCCCAGCCGTCCTCGGCGTCCGCCAGGTAGTGCTGCAGCAGCCCCAGGGTGGCGGGCTCGGAGCGCTCCAGCCGGCACTCGAACCAGGCGGCGACCCGGGGGATCCGGGTCGAGCCGGCCCGGGACAGCGCCAGCGACAGTTCGAGGTCCGGGTTGGTGCCCGGACTGATCCGGCGGAACAGCTTCAGGATGAACGAAGTGTCGTAGATCACCGAGGAGTTGGACTGCTCCGCGGTGGACGCCCGCCCCGGCAGGTTGCCCGGCAGGCCCGGGCCCGGGGTGCGCCGGAAGGACAGCGGGCCGAACCGGTCGCCGGTGGCCAGGTGCTCCAGCAGCCGGCCCGTCAGCTCCGGGTCGTGCACCGCGTCGTACAGCACCGCGCCGTCGTAGGTACCGCCCGCCAGCCGGCCCAGCACCGCCGTCGGGCCGACCGGGGCCGGCCGCTCCGAGCGGACGCCCAGCAGCAGCTGGTAGACGTCGTCCGGCCCGGGGGCCGCGCCGCCGTGCTCCACCCGCAGCAGCAGGTGCAGCAGTGCCGGGTCGCCGACCTGGAGCGGGGTGCCGACCACCGGGGTGAGGGCGGCGATCGGGCGGCCCTTGCCGGCGTACCAGCGCTGGGTGGGAAGCCATTCGGCGATCAGCGGCAGCGCCGCCTGGACCAGCTCGCTGACTCCCGCGGCGGTTCTCCGCGCCCCCGGCGCCCGCGTCCCGACCGGCCCGGGGGCGTCGGAGGGCTCGCGGTGCAGGTGGGCTCGAGAACGGGAGGGTTCGGACATGACTCCCTTTCCCCGGAAGCGGGCGGCTCCCCGACGGATCGTGGCCGGGCCCTTCAGTCTTCCGGATTTCGGCGGCGCGGCGGCGGCGGCACGCGAGCCGCGGCTCGGTGTCACGCCTTCGTGTGGGTGGCCGTTGGGCTGTTCTCCGTACGCGGTGGTGCGAAGACCCCCGGGGGTGCGCGGAGACCCGCGCACCCCCGGAGGGTGACGTCCCGTTCGGGGCCTGACGAGGGATCGTTGCTTCGTGGACGTGCTGCGGCGGCTCCGGCCGCTACCGCGAACCGGACGGGTCCGTCCGGGCCTGGCGCAGCTGGAACCAGTAGAACCCGTGGCCGGCCAGCGTCAGCAGGTACGGCCACTCGCCGATGGTGGGGAAGCGCACGCCGCCGATCAGCTCGACCGGGTAGCGCCCCCCGTACTGCCGCAGGTCCAGTTCGGTCGGCTGCGCGAACCGCGAGAAGTTGTTCACGCACATGACCAGGTCGCCCTCGTACTCGCGGACGAAGGCCAGCACCGAGGGATTGCTGGAGGGCAGTTCGGTGTAGCTGCCGAGGCCGAACGCGGGGTTGAGCTTCCGGATCTCGATCATGCGGCGCGTCCAGTGCAGCAGCGAACTCGAACTGCTCTGCTGCGCCTCGACGTTGGTCACCTGAAAGCCGTACACCGGGTCCATGATGGGCGGCAGACTGAGCCTGCCCGGGTCCGCCGACGAGAAACCCGCGTTGCGGTCCGGGGTCCACTGCATCGGGGTGCGGACGCCGTCCCGGTCGCCCAGCCAGATGTTGTCGCCCATGCCGATCTCGTCGCCGTAGTACAGCACCGGCGAACCGGGCAGCGAGAGCAGCAGCGCGGTGAACAGCTCGACCTGGTTGCGGTCGTTCTCCAGCAGCGGCGAGAGCCGGCGGCGGATGCCCACGTTGGCCCGCATCCGCGGGTCCTTCGCGTACTCCGCGTACATGTAGTCGCGCTCCTCGTCGGTGACCATCTCCAGGGTCAGCTCGTCGTGGTTGCGCAGGAAGATGCCCCACTGGCAGCCCGAGGGGATCGCCGGGGTCTTCGCCAGGATCTCCGAGACCGGGTAGCGGGACTCCCGGCGGACCGCCATGAAGATCCGCGGCATCACCGGGAAGTGGAACGCCATGTGGCACTCGTCGCCGCCGGAGGCGAAGTCGCCGAAGTAGTCGACCACGTCCTCCGGCCACTGGTTGGCCTCGGCCAGCAGCACGGTGTCCGGGTAGTTGGCGTCGATCTCCTTGCGGACCATCCGCAGGAAGTCGTGCGTCTCCGGCAGGTTCTCGCAGTTGGTGCCCTCGCGGGCGTACAGGTACGGCACCGCGTCCAGCCGGAAGCCGTCGATGCCGAGGTCCAGCCAGAACTTCAGCGCCGCCAGCACCTCCTCCTGCACCTGCGGGTTGTCGTAGTTGAGGTCGGGCTGGTGGCTGAAGAACCGGTGCCAGTAGTACTGCTTGCGGACCGGGTCGAAGGTCCAGTTCGAGGACTCGGTGTCGACGAAGATGATCCGCGCGTCCGGGTACTGCTTGTCGTCGTCGGCCCACATGTAGAAGTCGCCGTACGGGCCGTCCGGGTCGCTCCGGGAGGCCTGGAACCACGGGTGCTGGTCGCTGGTGTGGTTCACCACGAAGTCGATGATCACCCGCATGCCGCGCAGGTGCGCGGCGTCCACGAACTCCACGAAGTCGGCCAGGTTGCCGAACTCCGGGAGCACCGACTGGTAGTCCGAGACGTCGTAACCGCCGTCCCGGAGCGGGGAGTTCATGAACGGGGGCAGCCAGAGGCAGTCCACCCCCAGCCACTGGAGGTAGTCGAGCCGGGAGGTGAGCCCCTTGAGGTCTCCGACGCCGTCGCCGTTGCTGTCCTGGAACGAGCGGACCAGGACCTCGTAGAAGACCGCGCGTTTGAACCACTCCGGGTCGCGGTCCCGGGCGGGGGTGTCGGCGAAGGTGTCGGGGACGGGCTCGTTGACTGTCACTGCGGGTTCCTCCGAACCGTGAGGAGGTGGGCCGGCCCGGAAGAGGGATCGAGCCGGACGTAGTTGTGACGGCCCCAGGCGTAGGTGGCGCCGGTCAGCTCGTCGTGCACCGTCAGCGGCCCCGGCGCGTCGAGCGTCACCGTGGCCTCCTGGACGTGGTGCGGGTCCAGGTTGACCACGCAGATCACGTGGTCCTCCAGGCCGTCCTCGGTCACGGCGGTCTTGGAGAACGCGATGATCCGGTCGTTGTCGACGGAGTGGAAGCGCAGGTCGCGCAGCTGCTGCAGGGCCGGGTGCCGGCGGCGCAGCCGGTTCAGCGCCGTCAGCAGCGGGGCCAGCGAGTCCTGCCGGGACCAGTCGCGCGGCCGCAGCTCGTACTTCTCCGAGTGCAGGTACTCCTCCGAGCCGGGGTTCACCGCCTCGTTCTCGAACAGCTCGAAGCCCGCGTACACCCCGAAGGTGGGGGAGAGCGTCGCCGCCAGCACCGCGCGCACCGCGAACGCGGCCGGGCCGCCGTGCTGCAGGTACTCGGGCAGGATGTCCGGGGTGTTGGCGAAGAAGTTCGGCCGCATGTACGCGGCGGCCTCGCCGGTCAGCTCGGTCAGGTACTCCGTCAGCTCCGGCTTGGTGTCCCGCCAGGTGAAGTACGTGTAGGACTGGTGGAAGCCCACCTTGCCCAGGGTGTGCATCATCGCCGGGCGGGTGAACGCCTCCGCCAGGAACAGCACGTCCGGGTCGGTGCGGGCGACGTCCGCCAGCACCTTCTCCCAGAAGTTCACCGGCTTGGTGTGCGGGTTGTCGACCCGGAAGATCCGCACCCCGCGGGCCATCCAGAACCGCAGCACCCGCAGCGTCTCGCGGACGATCCCGTCGAAGTCCTGGTCGAAGTTGACCGGGTAGATGTCCTGGTACTTCTTCGGCGGGTTCTCGGCGTACGCGATGGTGCCGTCCGCGCGGTGGCTGAACCACTCCGGGTGCTTCTGCACCCACGGGTGGTCCGGCGAGCACTGCAGCGCGAAGTCCAGCGCCACCTCCAGGCCCAGCGCCCCCGCCTCGGCCACGAAGTGGTCGAAGTCCTCGATCGTGCCGAGGTCCGGGTGGACGGCGTCGTGCCCGCCCTCCGGCGAGCCGATCGCCCACGGGGAGCCGACGTCCCGCGGACCGGCCGTCAGCGAGTTGTCCGGACCCTTGCGGTGCGCCCGGCCGATCGGGTGGACCGGCGGCAGGTACACCACGTCGAAGCCCATCGCCGCCACCGCGGGCAGCCGCTCGGCCGCCGTCCGGAAGGTGCCGGAGACCGGCGGCTCGACGCCCGACGGGTCGACCACCGCGCCCTCCGAGCGCGGGAAGAACTCGTACCAGGAGCCGAACAGCGCCCGCTTGCGGTCCACCTGCAGCGGCTGCGGACGGGTCGCCGAGACCAGCTCGCGCAGCGGGTACCGGGCCAGCAGCGCCGTCACCTCCGGGTCCAGCGCCGCCGCGTAGCGGCTCAGCGGCGGCAGCCCCGGGTCGCGCAGCGCGTCCACCGCCGCCAGCACCACCGGCCGGCCGTCCTTCTTCGGCACCCCGCCGGCCGCGCGCTCCAGCAGCTGCGCGCCCTCCTCCAGCACCAGCGCGGTGTCGATCCCGACCGGCAGCTTCACCGCGGCGTGCTTCTTCCAGGTCGCCACCGGGTCCGACCACGCCTCCACCAGGTACGACCAGCGGCCCGGCGCGGTCGGCGTGACGTGCGCGCCCCAGCGGTCGCTGCCCTCGGACAGCTCGCGCATCGGCGTCCACGGGCCGCTGCGGCCGCGCGGGTCGCGCAGCACCACGTTGGCGCCGACCGCGTCGTGGCCCTCCCGGAAGACCGTGGCGGAGACCAGGAAGCGCTCCCCCTCCACGGCCTTGGCCGGACGCCGACCGGCGTCGACGAGCGGGGAGACGTCAAGCACGGGGATGCGGCCGATCACGGTGTCGCTCTCTGTCGTCTTGCGGGCGGTACGGGTGGGACCGGCGGTGCGGGGGGAACCGGCCGGGGACTTCTTCGCGGCCCTGCGCGGGGGCTTCGCGGCGGTGGCGCCGGTGTCGGCGCCCCGGCCGTCGACGGTGCTGGTCGTGCTGGTCGCGGTGGTCGCGGTGCTGGTCGCGGTGGCGGTGGCGCCGGCGGGCCCGGTGGGGTCCGAACTCCCCTCGGCGGCAACGGACCTGACGGTGGTGGTCCGTTTCGCGGCGGCCTTGCGCGGGGTGCCCGCGGCGCGTTTCGCGGCCGGTTCGGCCGCTCTCCGGCGCGCCGCCCCGGCCCGCGGGGACGGCACCGGGGGTTCCCCGGCCGACGCCGGGTCGGTCGCGTCGTCCGTCGGCACCGTGGACTGGTCCCGTGTGTCGCCGTGCATGCCAAGCTCCTGCCCGAGATCGGCGGCCTCCCGCGGCAGCGGCGCGGCGGGGAGGGCCGGGAGGACTACTGGGTAGAGGACGGACGCGCGACCGGGTCCTGCCGTGCCGACGCACCCCGCCACCCCCGCCCGCCGGACCCGGCCGTGCGGCGGCGTGCCGAGCGGAGCGCACGTGTCCCGGCGTGCGTCGCCTCGGTGCACGCCCCCGCGTGACCCAACCCACCGGCAAACGACGGGGCCGGGAACAAGGACACGCGAAGGCCCGGCAACTGGGGCCGAACGGGCGAAGGGGGAGGGAGGGGGTGAGGGTTCGTCGAACAGGGCATGAACCGGCCGAAGGCAGCGGAGAGCGACCACCCGATCGCGCACCGCAGCAACCACGACCTTGTTGCATCCTCGCACCACCGGCAAGAGCTACGTGCGGGTAGGCGCGCGGTTTCGGCCGGTATGCAACGGTGAAACGGACAACGGCAACACCGCCGTCCCCAGAAGTTCACACCTGACGGCGCGTCCGATCCCGGCTTGCGCCCCTTGTGCGCCCCGATCTGCCACCGCGCGCCCGGAACGATCTCAACACTGCTCCGAACGGGTGCGGCGCGCGGGAGTTGACGCCCCCTCAGGCGTGCGTCCGGGTCTACGCTCCATGCCGTGAAGGCAATCCGCAGGTTCACCGTCCGCACCGTCCTGCCCGAACAACTGCAGCCACTGCACGAGCTCGCGCTGAACCTCCGCTGGTCCTGGCACCCCGAGACGAGGGAGCTGTTCCGCTCCGTCGACCCCGAGGTCTGGGCCGCCGTCGGAGAGGACCCGGTCCGACTGCTCGGCGAGGTCCCCGCCACCAAACTCGCCGCACTCGCCGGCGACCGGCGCTTCCTGCGCCGCCTCGGCGACCTGGCCGACGACCTGCGCGACTACCTGACCGGACCGCGCTGGTACCAGAACGCCGACGCCGCCGACCCGCTGCCCGCCGCCGTCGCCTACTTCTCCCCCGAGTACGGCATCGCCGCCGCCCTCCCGCAGTACTCCGGCGGCCTCGGCATCCTGGCCGGCGACCACCTCAAGGCCGCCTCCGACCTCGGCGTCCCGATCATCGGCGTCGGACTCTTCTACCGGCACGGCTACTTCCGGCAGTCCCTCGACCGGGACGGCTGGCAGCAGGAGCGCTACCCCCTGCTCGACCCCGACGCGCTCGCCGTCACCCTGCTCCGCGAGGCCGACGGCACCCCCTGCCGGATCGACCTCGCGCTCCCCGGCGGCCGCACCCTGGCCGCCCAGGTCTGGCGCGCCCAGGTCGGCCGGGTTCCGCTGCTGCTGCTCGACTCCGACATCGAGGCCAACAGCCCCGCCGAACGCGACGTCACCGACCGCCTCTACGGCGGCGGCAGCGAACACCGGCTGCTGCAGGAAATACTGCTGGGCATCGGCGGCGTCCGCGCCGTCCGGACGTACTGCCGGCTCACCGGCCACCCCGAGCCCGAGGTGTTCCACACCAACGAGGGCCACGCCGGGTTCCTCGGCCTGGAGCGGATCAGCGAACTCACCGGCGCCCACCCGGACCTGGGCTTCGCCGACGCGCTGGAGGCCGTCCGGGCCGGCACCGTCTTCACCACCCACACGCCCGTCCCGGCCGGCATCGACCGCTTCGACCGGGAGCTGGTGGCCCGGCACTTCGGCGGCGACGCGGCCCTCCCCGGCGTCCCGGTCGAGCAGGCGCTCGCGCTCGGCGCCGAGAGCTGGCCCGACGGCGACCCCAAGCTGTTCAACATGGCCGCGATGGGCCTGCGGCTCGCCCAGCGCGCCAACGGCGTCTCCACCCTGCACGGCGCCGTCAGCCGGGAGATGTTCCGCGGCCTGTGGCCGGGATTCGACGCCCCCGAGGTCCCGATCACCTCGATCACCAACGGCGTGCACGCCCCCACCTGGATCGACCCCGCCGTCGTCCGGCTCGGCGCCACCGAGATCGGCCAGGAGCGCGCCGAGGCCGCGATGGCCGTCGGCACCGCCGCCCAGTGGACCGGCCTGGAGCGGATCGGCAACACCGAGGTCTGGGAACTGCGCCGCACCCTGCGCGCCCAACTCGTCGAGGAGGCCCGCGGCCGGCTCCGCGCCTCCTGGCGGCAGCGCGGCGCGGGCGAGGCCGAACTCGGCTGGACCGGCGCCGTCCTCGACCCCGACGTGCTCACCATCGGCTTCGCCCGCCGGGTCCCCTCGTACAAGCGGCTCACCCTGATGCTCCGTGACCCGGCCCGGCTGCGCGCGCTGCTGCTGCACCCCGAGCGTCCGGTGCAGATCGTGGTGGCCGGCAAGGCGCACCCCGCCGACGACGGCGGCAAGCGGCTGATCCAGCAGCTCGTCGCGTTCGCGGACGACCCCGCGGTGCGGCACCGGATCGTCTTCCTGCCCGACTACGACATGGCGATGGCCACCGCCCTGTACCCCGGCTGCGACGTCTGGCTGAACAACCCGCTCCGCCCGCTGGAGGCCTGCGGCACCTCCGGCATGAAGGCCGCGCTGAACGGCTGCCTCAACCTGTCCATCCTGGACGGCTGGTGGGACGAGTGGTACGACGGCCAGAACGGCTGGGCCATCCCCACCGCCGACGGCGGCACCGGCGAGGGCGTCCTCGACCCGGACAGCCCCGAGGCCGAACGGCGCGACGACATCGAGGCCGCCGCGCTCTACGACCTGATCGAGCACCAGGTCGCGGCCCGGTTCTACGACCGCGGCGAGGACGGCCTCCCGCACCGCTGGATCTCGATGGTCCGGCACACCCTCGTCACCCTCGGCCCGAAGGTGCTGGCCGGGCGGATGGTCCGCGAGTACGTCGAGCGGCTGTACGCCCCCGCGGCGGACGCCCGGCGGCAACTGGCCGGCGGCGACGGCGGGTACGCGGCGGCGAAGGCCCTGGCGGGCTGGAAGGCCGCCGTCCGCGAGGGCTGGCCGGCCGTCCGGGTCGAGCACGTCGAGGCCGACGGGACGGGCGAGGCCCAGGAGCTCGGCACGACACTGGCCCTCCGGGTCCAGGTCGCGCTCGGCCGGCTCCGGCCCGAGGACGTCGAGGTGCAGGTGGTCTCCGGGCGGGTCGACGAGAGCGACCGGATCTCCGAGGCGACCGCGCTCGCCCTCAAGCCCGCCGCGGGCGGCACCGACCTCGACGGCCGGGTCCGCTACGAGGGCCACCTCGAACTCGCCCGCACCGGGCCCTTCGGCTACACCGTCCGCGTCCTGCCGTCCCACCCGCGACTCGCCTCGATCGCCGAACTCGGCCTGGTGGCCGTACCGGTGGAGCCGGGCGGGATCGACTCGGGGGTGCTGCGCTAGGGGCGTGCGCCGGGCTTCCGCCGAGGGCCTTCGGCCCGGAACGGGGTCGGCGCCTCGCGGCCCGTCGGTCACCCGCCCCTCGGCACCGCCGTTCCCCGGGCCCCTGGAGCTTCGCTCCCGGCGGGCCCGGGGCGTGAAGTCCCCTACTCCGTGCGCCAGGTGTGCCAGAGCCTGGCGTACGGGCCGTCCGCGGCGAGCAGGGTCTCGTGCGGGCCGAGGTCGGTGAGGCGGCCCTGGGTGAGGACGGCCACGCGGTCGGCGTCGTGGGCGGTGTGGAGCCGGTGGGCGATGGCGATGACGGTGCGGCCGGTGAGGGTGGCGGCGAGGGCGCGTTCGGTGCTGCGGGCCGCGGTCGGGTCGAGCAGGGCGGTGGCCTCGTCCAGGATCAGGGTGTGCGGGTCGGCCAGGATGACGCGGGCGAGGGCGAGCTGCTGCGCCCGGGCGCCGTCCAGGACGGTCGCCGCGGGGCCGAGTTCGGTGTCGAGGCCGTCCGGCAGGTCGTGCTGCCAGCCGACCGAGTCGAGCGCCGCGGTCAGGGCGGCGTCCTCGGCGTCCGGGGCGGCGATCCGCAGGTTGTCGCGGAGGGTGCCGAGGAAGACGTGGTGCTCCTGGGTGACCAGGACGACCTGGCGGCGCAGCCGCTCCGGGGAGAGTTCGGCGACCGGCACGCCGCCGACCGTGACGCTGCCCGCCCGGGGCCGGTCGATGCCGGCCAGCAGGCGGCCGAGGGTGGTCTTGCCGGAGCCGGACGGGCCGACCACGGCGAGCCGCTCGCCCGGGGTCAGGTCGAGGTCCAGGCCGTGCAGGACGTCGGGCCCGTCCGGGTAGGCGTAGCGGACGCCGGTGACCCGGATGCGGTCGTCGGCGGGCACCGCGTCCACGACGGGCCGCTCCTCGGCGGGCGCGGCCAGGCCCTCGACCCGGGCGTACGCGGCGGTGCTGCTCTGGACGGATTCGAGCAGGACGACCACGGTGTCCAGCGGGTCCTCCAGGCGGCGCAGGAAGAGCGCCGCGGAGACGGCCGCGCCGAGGGTGATGGTGCCGTTGCCGACCAGGACGGCGCCGAGCGGCAGGACCAGCACCAGTGGCACCGTGTAGGCGGCGTTGATCACCGCGAAGAAGCGCAGCCGCAGCCGGAGGGTGCCCAGCCGGGTGCGGCGGGCGGCGGCGAGGGCGTCCCGCCCGGCGGCCAGGCGCTGCTCCTGGAGGCCGAGGGCGTCGACGGTGCGGGCGCCGGAGGCGGTCGCGGACAGGGTCTCGGCGAGGTCGGCGTTGGCGGCCCGGTCGGCCAGGTAGGCGGCCGGGGCGCGGCGCAGGTACCAGCGGGCGCCCAGGCTGATCATCAGGACGCCGAGCAGGGCGCAACTCCCCAGCAGCGGGCTCAGGACCAGCAGCGCCACCAGGATGAACAGGGCCTGCGCGCAGGCGACCAGGAGTTCGGGGGCGGCATCCCGCAGGGCCTCGCCGACGGCGGTGGCGTCGGCCGTGCCGCGGGCGGTGAGGTCGCCGGCGCCGGCCCGTTCGGCGGTGGAGGCGGGCAGCGCGAGGACCCGGTCGAGCAACTGCTCGCGGACCCGGGCGGCGGCCCGCTCGCCGAACTTGTGCGCCAGGTAGCGGGCCTGGCGGTTGGTCAGGATCTGGGCGGCGGCGCAGCCGAGCAGCAGCAGGCCGAGCCGGTCGATCTCGCCGGTGGTGGTGCCCCGGGCCCGGGTGACCAGGTCGATGATCCGGCCCAGCAGCCAGGGCCCGGCCAGGCCGAGCAGCGCGGCCGCGCCGTTGAGCAGCAGGACGACGGCGAAGGCCCGGCCGTCGGCGCGGACCAGGGCGACGGCGGCCCGCCGGACCTGGCGGGCGGTGGCGATCGGCAGGGTGCTCAACTGGCGTCCTCGGTGGGGGAGTGGGGGCCTTGTGGGAGCAGGGCGCGGCGGTCGGACCGGGGGCGGGTGCGGTCGGCCGGGGCGGGCCGGACGGCCGTGGTCGGCAGGGTGCTCAACCGTTGTCCTCGGTGGGGGAGTCGGGGCCGCGGAAGACCAGGGCGCGGTAGCCGGGCTGGGTGCGGAGCAGGTCGCGGTGGGTGCCGCTGGCGGCGACCTTGCCGTCGACCAGGTAGTGGACGGTGTCGGCCCGGTCGAGCAGGGCCGGGGAGGTGCTGGTGACCAGGGTGGTGCGGCCCGCCCGGGCGGCGCGCAGGCCGTCGGCCATCGCGGCCTCGGTGTGGGCGTCGACCGCGGAGGTGGGCTCGACGGCCAGCAGCACCTCGGGATCGGCCGTCAGCGCGCGGGCCAGCCGCAGCCGCTGGCGCTGGCCGCCGGAGAGGTCGCGGCCGCCTGCGGCGACCGGGGCGTCCAGCCGGCCGGGGAGGGCGTGCAGCACGTCGAGCGCGGCGGCGGAGCCGAGGGCGGCCAGCAGCGTCTCGTCGGCGGCCCCGGTGCGGCCGCCGACGGTGTCGCGCAGCGGGCCGGCGAACAGCGCGGCCTCGTTCTCGGCGAGGGCGATCCGGGCCCGGACCTCGGTCAGCGGCAGGTCGGCGAGCGGGACGCCGTCCCACTCGGCGGCGGTCGGGGCGAGCCGGGCCAGCCGCTCGGCGACGGCGGCGGTCTCGGCGGGGCGGGGCCCGGCCAGCACGGTGAACTCGCCCGGGGCGAGCCGGACGCCGGACTCCGGGTCGGCCAGCTCGGCGGGGGCCGCGGGCGCCTCGGCGGTGCCGGCGTCCGGGTCGGGCCGCAGGTTGAGGAAGTCGGTGACCCGGCGGGCGCAGACCACGGCGCGGGTGATGTCCTGGCCGCTCTCGATCAGGAAGTAGATCGGGGCGACCAGCACGGCGGCGTAGGCGAACACCGCGGCGAGCTGACCGGGCGTCAGCTGGCCCTGGAGGGTGAGCCGGGCGCCGAGCCAGGTGACGGTGGCGAGCAGCAGCACCGGCAGGCCGGTGCCCAGGGCCTGGATCCAGCTGGCGGTGCCGCCGACCCGGTAGCCCTCGGCGCGCAGCCGCCGGGAGTCGTCCCGGTAGCGGGCCGCGTAGACGTCCTTGCCGCCGAGGCCGTTGAGCACCCGCAGGCCGCCGGCCAGGTCCTCGAAGCGGGCGGTCAGCCGGGACTGCTGCTCGCGGAAGCTGCTCTCGGTGCGCTGCTGGCGGGCGAACAGCGGGCGCAGCACCAGGCCGAGGGCGGGCAGGCCGAGCAGGACGACCAGGGCGAGCAGCGGGGAGAGGGTCAGCAGGATCACGGCGACCGTCAGGTAGCAGACCACCGAGCCGACGCCGGGGCCGATGAAGGTCAGCGCCAGGGATATCCGCACCACGTCGGAGATGCCGATGGTGACCAGCTCGCCCGCGGAGACCTGCCGGGGCAGCGCGGCGCCGAGCCGGACGCTGTGCCGCAGCACCACGGCGACGGTGCGGAAGGTCGCGTCGTTGCGGATCAGCGTCATGGTGCGGTGCCGCCACCAGGCCAGCACCAGGTTGACCGCGCCGTAGCCGAGCAGCGCGCCGGACCAGGCCAGCGTCGTCCCCGGGCGCCCGGGCCGCAGCCCGTCGTCGATCGCCCGGGACAGCAGGTAGGGCGGCACCGTCAGGCAGAGCATCCAGGCGGTGCCGTAGAAGGTGCCGGCCAGCGAACGGCGGCGCTGGCTCAGCACCAGCCACCACAGGAAGCGGATCGGGCCGCGGGCGTCGGGGGTGCCGGGGTGGCCGGCGATCGGGTCGTCCACGGAGCGAAGACTAGTGGCGCGCCCTCCGGCCGGTCGATGTGATTTCCGGGACCTCCGCAGGTCACCCCGGTACCTGGCCCCGGGCGGGGCTTGCGGGGGACGGCGCGACCCATTATCGTCAACCTGACGTTAATGGGTGCGAGGGGGAACGACGGCCGAGTGGCTGGGATTCGTCACCGGCGCGGTGTGCGTGTGGCTGACGGTGCGGACGAACGTGTGGAACTTCCCGGTGGGCATCGCCGACAACGCCTTCTTCCTGGTGATCTTCGCCGGGGCCGGCCTGTACGCCGACTCCGGGCTCCAGGTGGTCTTCCTGGCGCTCGGCGCGCACGGCTGGTGGCGCTGGCTGCGCCGCGGCGAGCGCGGCGACCGGCTCGCGGTGCGGCGGGGCGGCCCGGCCGTGCTCGGGGCCGCGCTCGCGGCCGTGGCGGTCGCCACCGCCGGGCTCTACCTGCTGCTGGCCGCGGTCGGCGACAGCGCGCCGTTCGCGGACGCGCTGACCACCGCGCTCTCGCTCGCCGCGCAGTGGCTGCTGAACACCAAGCGGATCGAGACCTGGTACCTGTGGATCGCCGCCGACCTGGTCTACGTCCCGCTCTACCTCGCCCGCGGCCTGTACCCCACCGCCGCCGTCTACTGCCTCTTCCTCGGCCTCTGCTGCTACGGCCTCCGCAGCTGGCGGGCCGAACTCCCCACCGCCGGAAGGCCGCTGGAGGCCGCCGCATGAGCCGCTTCGCCCACGCCCTGGTGATCGGCAAGTTCTACCCGCCGCACGCCGGCCACCACTTCCTGATCCGCAGCGCCGCCGACGCCGCCCGGCAGGTCACCGTCGTGGTGATGGCCGCCGACAGCGAGCACATCCCGCTCGCCGACCGGCTCGGCTGGCTCCGCGAGAGCTGGCGGGACGACCCGCACGTCCGGGTGGTCGGCACCGTCGACAACATCCCCGTCGACTACGAGGACCCCGACATCTGGGACGGCCACGTCGCCCTGATGCGCGCCGCGCTGCGCCCCGGCGAGCAGGTCGACGCGGTCTTCTCCTCGGAGGACTACGGCGTCGAACTGGCCCGCCGCTTCGATGCCGCGCCCGTGGTGCTCGACCTCGGCCGGGCGACCTTCCCGGTCTCCGGCACCGCCGTCCGGGCCGACCCCGCCGCGCACTGGGCCGACCTGGAGCCCGCCGTCCGGGCCGGGCTGGCCCGCCGGGTGGTGGTGGTCGGCGCCGAGTCCACCGGCACCACCACGCTCTCCCGCGACCTGGCCGCCGCGCTGCGCGCCCGCGGCGGCCCGCACGCGCTGACCGGCTGGGTCGCCGAGTACGGCCGCGAACTGACCGCCGCCAAGCTGGCGGTCGCCCGGGCCCGGGCCGTCCGGGCCGGGGCGCCGGCCCCGACCGTGGACCGGCTCGACTGGGACGAGGCCGACTTCGCCCTGGTCCGGCGGCGCCAGGCGGAGGCCGAGGAGCGGGCCGCCCGGGCCGGCGGCCCCCTGCTGGTCTGCGACACCGACCTGCTGGCCACTGCCGTCTGGGAGGAGCGCTACCTCGGCCGCACCGGCCCCGCGACCTGGGCCGCGGCCCGCGCCCAGCCGCCCCGCGCGCTCTACGTGCTCACCACCGAGGACGGCGTCCCGTTCGAGGACGACGGCCTGCGCGACGGCGAACACCTGCGGACCTGGATGACCGGGCGGTTCCGCGAGGTGCTCGCCGCGCACGGCGCGCCCTGGACCGAGGTCCGCGGCGGGCGCGCCGAACGGGTCGCCGCGGTGCTGGCGGCGCTCTGAATCAGGAGGCGTACACCTGGAGCCCGGCGACCTGGCCGGCCGGCCAGCCGGTGTTGGCGGTGAAGACCAGGCGGAGGTGGCGGGCGCTCGCCGCGGCGGGGAGGGCGAGCGCCGCGGTGTTGCCGCCCGCCGGGTCGAACACGTACCCGGCGGGTGCCAGCAGGCGGGCGAACGTCGCCCCGTCGGCGCTGCCCTGCACCTCCACGGTCTGGGTGCGGGTGCCCCAGGCGGCGGACGGGGGCACCGAGAGCACGATCCGGCGGACCGGCAGCACCGAGCCCAGGTCGACCTGGAGCCACTGCGGGAAGGCGTTGTTGGGGCTCTCCCAGTAGCTGTTGGGGTCGCCGTCCACCGCGTTGCCGGAGCCGTAGACCTGGGTGTGGCCGCTCTCCGCGGTGGGCCGGCGCAGCGCCAGGTCGCCGGACGGCACGGTGGCGGGCGAGGTGGTCGCCGTGACCCGGTCGGAGGCGGGCGAGACGTTGCCCGCCGCGTCCAGCGCCCGGACGGTGAAGCCGTACGAGGTCGACGGGGACAGGCCGGTGACGGTGAGCGCGGTGGCGGCGGTGGTGGCCGCGACCGCGTCGCCGAGCACGACCCGGTAGCCGGTGACGCCCACGTCGTCGGTGGCGGCGTTCCAGGCCAGCGAGACCGTGGTGTCGCTCTGCCCCGTCACCCGCAGGCCGCCCGGCGCGGTCGGGGCGGTGGTGTCCGGTGCGGTGGGGAACGGCTTGGTCGGGCGGGCCGCCGTCACCGGCAGCTGCCCCTTGAGCATCCGGCCGCCGTCGCCGGTCAGGCGCAGGTAGTAGTCCGAGGAGCAGGCCGTGCCGTCCTCGTCCAGCGCCAGGAACCCGGACCCGGCCGGTACCCAGGACTGCGACTCCGCCGTCTTCGCGATCTGGTTGCCCTCGTTGTACTCGTCGAACATCGAGACGTACGCGGAGGCGACCCCGGCCCGGGCCATGTTGTAGAACTGCCGCCACATGAAGTCGCCGTGCGCCCGCTGCCGGTCCCCGACCCCGCCCGGCAGCACGCACGGCTGGTAGTCGATGCCGTGCGCGTCGCACTCCGCGAGGTCCGGGACGGTCGCCACGGTGTAGAAGTTGTCGGCGTCCGCGGCGCTGCCGATCCGGCCGACCAGCCAGGGCGAGAGCATGTCGAAGGCGTGGTAGACCTCCGCGAAGCCCGGCCGGGAGTCCCGGTCGCCGGTCCGCCACCAGGTCGGCACCCCGCCGATCACGTAACAGCCCTGCGCCTTGAACCAGTTGACCACGTCCAGGCACTGGGCCGGGGTGAACGGGCGCTGGTCGTCGTTGAACCCGAAGCCCCAGACGCACACCACCGGTTTCCCGTTCTGCCGGGCGTACGCGGGCGAGGCGGTGTGGGCGCGCATCCTGTCCGTCCAGTCGGCCTTGATGTCCGACTGCATGGTCGTCCAGTCCGAGACGTCGTACATGACGTAGAACTTCACGCCCTGCGACTCCGCGGCGCCGCGCACCTTGGCCGCCATCGCGTCCCGGGTCGGGCCCTCGCCGCCGGTCGGGTTGAAGCGCTGCAGGGCGGCGGTGTCGATGCCGTACTGCTTCATCCAGCGGAAGTGGGTGTCGACCGTCGACCGGTCGTAGGAGGAGAACAGGGCCGCCTGCTGACCGTTGTTCAGGTTCGCGAAGGCCGTGGCGTACGTCTTCGGGTACTCGCGGACGTCGGGCCAGGCGACGATCGAACTGTTCGAGGGCGAGGGGGCGGCACCCCAGTTCCGCGCCCAGTGCCACCAGCCGTTGATCGGGGCGCCGTCGCCGGGGCAGGCGAACCAGCCCTGGTAGCCGACCGTCACCTTCCCCACGACGTCGCCCGCCGGGCTCGCGGCGTGCGACACGCCCTCGCCCAGGCCGATCGCGACGCCCGCCGCCGCGGTCGCCTGCAGGAAGACCCGCCGGGTCACCACCATGTCGCTGCCTCCGTCCTTGTCGGTCAACGACCCGGGAGCGTAGCCAAGTTGACATGACACAGCAATATGTTCGACATGGATGGCAAGAAGCTGATGAGACTTGGAAAGAATCGGATCTTCGAGGGTGGTGCTGCCCGCGCGCCGATCAGGGGTTCGCGCCGAGCAGAGCCACGGCCAGGTCGGTGAGCACGTGGCGGACGCTCCGACCGGTGCGATGGGTGCGCAGCAGCGCGCTGTCCCGCAGGACGGCGGTGTGCTGGCTGATCGCGGCCGGGGTGCAGCCGATGTGGCGGGCGAGTTCACCGGTGGAGTGCAGGTCGCGTTCGGCGATGGCGGTCAGCACGGCGGTCCGGGTGCGGCCGAGCAGGGGGACCAGGTGGTCGACGGACTCGGTGTCGTGCACCCCGAGCAGTGCCCGGCTGCGGATCGGGTAGCACAGGCTGGGGCGTTCGTCCGGGGTGTTGTAGCCGACCACCAGGGGGTGGGCGGTGCCGAACACGGTCGGCTGGATCAGCAGGCCCCGTCCGCCGAGGTGGAGGTCGAGGTCGTCGCGGCGTGCCACGTCCACCTCCAGGACCGGGGAGTTCCACCGCACGCCCGGGTGCAGGGAGTCGAAGAGCTGCCGCAGGCCGTCGCCGGGCCCGGGCGCGCCGTGGGCCCGGTCGGCCGCGAACAGCGCGCGGATCTGGGCGCGGAAGGGGTCGATCGCGGTCGCCTGGTAGCCCCCCAGGGCGCGGCCGAACAGCGCCCGGGCCCGCGGGTCCTCGTCGGCGAGGTGGCGCGCGAACGGGGTGAGCGGCCGGAACTTGGCCAGGAACTCGATGTAGGCGCGCCGGTAGGCCAGGTCCGGTCCGGCGGCGGAGGCCGCGGTGGCCCGGGCGTCGGGCCTGATGTGGTCCTCCAGGAAGGCGGGCAGCACCGTGGGCGTGCACAGCTCGCCGAGCAGCAGGGTGTGCGGATCGCGGTGCCGCAGGAAGGTCCGCCGCCACTGCCGGAACCGCAGGTCGTTCGCGCCGCTGTCGAGGACCCGCAGGCTCAGCACCGTCTCCATGGCCAGGTCGGGCGCGGTGGCGACGCGGGTGTTGGCCAGGTCGTCGACGGTGAAGTGGATTCTGAGCACGGTTTCCCCCCGGTCCGCGAGCGTGCGAGGGCGCCACGGTACCCCGGTGGGCACGGGATTTAAGGCGGGACTGAACAGCTCGTGCGCCCGTCGCCGGACCGGGATCGTTGGCCCCGGCCGGCCCCGTGAGCGGGGTCGGCCGGACCGCCGGCCGACCGGCGGTCCCCGGTCCCGTCATCGAGGAGAAGCATGTCCGTCCGACGCAAGACCTCCACCGTCCTGGCCGGCCTGGCCGCCCTGCTGCTGGCCGGCGGGGTCGCGGCGACCTCCGCGCAGGCGGGGACGCACGACAACAACAACGGCGTCATCAGGTACAACGGGGTCGCCCAGCCCCTGTACACCGGCAGCGGCGTCTGCCCGTCCGGGTCGTTCTGCATGCTCGCGCACACCCAGTACGACACCTTCCACACCTGGGCCTTCCCGTCCACCTGCAGGCACTACACGATGGACAACTGGAACGCGCACGGCTCCTGGGTCAACAACTCCAAGTACCTCGTCTGGTTCCGCGACGGGAGCGGCGCCATCGTGGGGCACGCCAGCCCCGGCACCTCCTCGCCGGACTTCGACTTCAACCCGGTCTGGAGCTTCGACGTGTGCTGACGGACCGTCGGCCCGGCCCGGCCCGCCGGGCCGGGCCGACGGCCTAGACCAGGCTGTCCTGCCAGGTGCGGTGGAGGGTGGCGAAGCGGCCCTCGCCGGCGATGAGGGCGGCGGGGGTGCCGTCCTCGATGACGCGGCCCTGGTCCATGACGAGGACGCGGTCGGCGATCTCCACGGTGGAGAGGCGGTGGGCGATGATCACGGCGGTGCGGCCGGCCAGGACGGTGCGCATGGCGTGCTGGACGGCCTGTTCGCCGGGGACGTCGAGGGAGGAGGTGGCCTCGTCGAGGATCAGGACGGCGGGGTCGGCGAGCAGGGCGCGGGCGAAGGCGACGAGCTGGCGCTGGCCGGCGGAGATCCGGCCGCCGCGCTTGCGGACGTCGGTGTCGTAGCCGTCGGGGAGCTCGGCGATGAACGCGTGGGCGCCGATCGCCCGGGCCGCGGCCTCGATCTCGGCGCGGGTGGCGTCCGGCCTGCCGACGGCGATGTTCTCGGCGACCGTCCCGGAGAACAGGAAGGACTCCTGGGTGACCATCACGACGTTGGCGCGCAGGTCGGCGGTGGTGAGCGCGCGGAGGTCGACGCCGTCCAGGGCGATGCTGCCGGAGGTGGGGTCGTAGAACCGGGCGAGCAGCTTGGCCAGCGTGGACTTGCCGGCGCCGGTGGCGCCGACCACGGCGGTGGTCCGCCCGGCGGGCAGGACCAGGTCGAAGGCGGGCAGCACCTCCTTGCCGTCGGCGTAGGCGAAGCGGGTGTCGCGGAAGGCGATCTCGCGGCCCTTGCCGACCGGGGCGGGGAGCGCGGCGGGCTCGGCGGGCTCGGCGACGGACGGCTCGTGGGCGAGCAGGCCGGAGATCTTCTCCAGGGCGGCGGCCGCGGACTGGTAGCTGTTGAGGAACATCGCCAGCTGGTCGATCGGGTCGTAGAGCCGGCGCAGGTAGAGCACGAAGGCGGTGAGCACGCCGAGTTCGAGGCTGCCGTCGGTGACCAGCAGGGCGCCGAGGACGACCACGCCGGTGATCCAGACGTTGGCGGTCAGCCGGGACAGGAAGACGTACCGGGCCATCTCCAGCAGGCCGTCCGCGGTGGCGGTCGCGGACTGCCGGTTGAGGGCGCCGAACGCCTTGTCGTTGGCGGCCTCGCGGCGGAACGCCTGGACCGGGCGGATGCCGTTCATGGTCTCGGTGAAGCGGACGATCAGGGTGGCGACGGCCGTCCGGGAGCGCCGGTAGACCTGCTGGGAGCGGCGCCGGAAGGACCGGACGATCAGGTACATCGGCAGGAAGGAGGCCAGCGCGGCCAGGCCGAGCCGCCAGTCGACGACGATCAGCACGACCGTGATGTAGCCGACCGACAGGAAGACCATCAGGAGTTCCTGCAGGCCCTCGGAGAGCAGCTCGCGCAGGGTGTCGACGTCGCTGGTGGCGCGGGAGATGATCCGGCCCGAGGTGTAGCGCTCGTGGAAGTCCAGGCCGAGCCGCTGGGCGTGCCGGAAGATCCGGCCGCGCAGCTCCAGCAGGATGTCCTGGTTGATCCGGGCGGCGAGCCGGATGAAGGCCCGCTGCAGCAGGGTGGCGACCAGCGCGCAGCCCAGGTAGGCGGCGGTGACGGCGATCAGCGGGCCGGAGTCGTGCTCGCGCAGGGCGGGCACGCCGCGGTCGATGGCGAAGGCGACCAGCAGCGGGCCGGCCTGCAGGGCGGCCTGCTGGACCAGGACGGCGAGGACGGCGACGGCGATCCGGCGGCGGTGCGGGGCGAGCAGCGAGCCGAGCAGGGCGCGCGGGGCGCCGGGCGGGACGGGGATGTCCTGGTCGTCGGCGGCCGGGGGGAGGAGGTCGTCCTCGTCGACGGCGGGTTCGGCGACGGCGGTGGTCATCGGGCCAGCGCCCCTTCCAGTTCGGATTCGCCGGACATCAGGGCCCGGTAGGCGGGACAGGAGCGCAGCAGCTCCTGGTGGGTGCCGACGGCGGCGATCCGGCCGTCGGCGAGCAGCGCGACCCGGTCGGCCAGCAGCACGGTGGACGGGCGGTGCGCGACGACCAGGGCGGTGGTGTCGGCCAGCACCTCGCGCAGCGCCCGCTCGACCAGCGCCTCGGTGTGCACGTCGAGCGCGGAGAGCGGGTCGTCCAGCACCAGGAAGCGCGGCCCGCCGACCACGGCGCGGGCCAGCGCGAGGCGCTGGCGCTGGCCGCCGGACAGGCTCAGGCCCTGCTCGCCGACCTCGGTGTCGAGGCCCTCGGGGAGCTTGTCGACGAAGCCGGCCTGGGCGGTGGCGAGTGCCGAGCCGACCTGCTCGGGGCCGGCGTCGGGGGCGCCCATCAGGACGTTCTCCCGGACGGTGGCGGAGAACAGCGTCGGGTCCTCGAAGGCGACGGCGACCTCGCGGCGGAGCCGCTCGCGCGGCAGGTCGCGCAGGTCGGTGCCGTCCAGCGTGATCGACCCGGCGGTGGGGTCGTACAGGCGGGGGAGCAGCGCCGTCAGCGTGGTCTTGCCGCTGCCGGTGGCGCCGACCAGGGCCAGCGTCTCGCCGGGGCGGACGTGCAGGTCGATGCCGGCCAGCAGGTCGGGGGTGCCGGCGGGGGCGTCGGGGTAGCGGAACCGGACGCCGGAGAAGCGGATGCCGCGGTCGTCGGCGGGGGCCAGGCCGGAGGGCGGGTCGGCCGGCTCCGGTTCGTCCATCACCTCGAAGTAGCGGTTGGCGGCGCTGGCGGCCTCGGCGGCGAAGCCGAGCAGCCAGCCGATCGACTCGACCGGCCAGCGCAGGGCGAGCGCGGTGGAGAGGAAGGCGACCAGCGTGCCGACCGAGAGCTCGTCGTGCGCGACCAGGACGGCGCCGGTGGCGAGGACGCCGCCGAGGGCCAGCTCGGGCAGGCCGACGATGACCGCCCACAGGTTGCCGAGCAGGCCGGCCTTGTGCAGCTCCGTGGCGCGCAGTTCGGCGCTGCGGTCGCGGAACTCCTCGGCCATGGTGCGGTGCCGGCCGAACGCCTTGAGGATGCGGATGCCGAGCACCGACTCCTCGACCACGGTGGCCAGGTCGCCGTTCTGGTCCTGGGCGAGCCGGGAGGCGGCGGAGTACCCGGCCTCGAAGCGGCGGGTGAAGACCATCAGCGGGATCGCCGGGACCAGCGTGATCAGGGCGAGCCGCCAGTCCAGCACGAACATCAGCGCGGTGCCGGTCAGGAAGACCGTCGAGTTGACGACCAGGAAGACCAGCGGGAAGGCCAGGAACATCCGCAGCACGAACAGGTCCGAGGTGGCCCGGGAGAGCAGCTGGCCGGAGGGCCAGCGGTCGTGGAAGGAGATCGGCAGCCGCTGGAGCTTGGCGAACAGGTCGCCGCGGAGCCGGGTCTCGACCCGGGCGAGCGGGCGGGCCACGATCACCCGGCGGACGCCGAACAGCACCGCCTCGGCGACGCCGAGCAGCAGCAGGGCGACGGCCAGCGGCCACAGGCCGGCCAGGTCGTGCCGGGCGACCGGCCCGTCGACGATCCGGCGCAGCACGACCGGGACGGCCAGCACGCTGAGCGAGGCGAGCCCGGCGGCCGTCATCGAGCCGAAGATCCGCCAGCGGGCCTCGCGGGCGTACGGCCACAGGCGCAGCAGCGAGCGCACGGCGGACCGGGGTACCGGTGCCGGGGTGCCGTGCGGCCCGTCGGTGGACGGTTCGTTCGAATCCGCGGGGGTGGGCGGAGCGGGGTTCTGGTTCTCGGCCATCGCCGAGCAGGGTAGGCGCCCGCACTGACATTTCTCATCCGGTTTTTTGCCCCTGTCGGTGAGAACCGGCCAGGGCCGGGCGGCGCGCGGCTCAGGCCGTCAGCAGCACCGCCGAACGGCCGGTCAGCAGCATCTCCGAGACCGGCGCCGCGGCCGGCTCGCCCGCCAGCGCGGTGTCCAGCAGCGGGACGTGCGGGGCGGGCAGCGTGAAGCGGCACGGCTCGGGAGCCGCGTTCAGCAGCAGCAGGAAGTCCGCGTCCCGGACCTCCCGGCCCTGCGGGTCGCGCGCGGACATCGCGCCGCCGGACAGCCGCATCGCCAGCGCCCGGCCCGGCGCGAACCAGTCCGCGTCGGTCATCTCCCGGCCCTCCGGGGTCAGCCAGACCAGGTCGCGCTGCCCGTCCGGGCCGTCCGGGCGGCCGGAGAAGAACGCCCGCTGGCGCAGCACCGGGTGGGCCCGGCGCAGGTGCACCAGCCGGGCGGTCAGCTCGGTCAGCGAGCGCCAGTCCGGGTCGTCCAGCAGCGACCAGTCCAGCCAGCTGGTCTCGTCGTCCCGGCAGTAGGCGTTGTTGTTGCCGCCCTGGGTGCGGCCCATCTCGTCGCCCGCCGTCAGCATCGGCACCCCGCTGGAGAGCAGCAGCGTGGTCAGCAGGTTGCGCAGCTGGCGGACCCGCAGCGCGCGGACCGCCGGGTCCGCGGTCTCGCCCTCCGCGCCGTGGTTCCAGGACCGGTTGTCGTCGGTGCCGTCCCGGTTGTCCTCGCCGTTGGCCAGGTTGTGCTTGCGGTCGTAGGAGACCAGGTCGCGCAGGGTGAAGCCGTCGTGCGCGGTGACGAAGTTGACCGAGGCGTACGGCCGCCGGCCGCCGCGCTGGTACAGGTCGGAGGAGCCGGAGAGCCGGGTCGCCAGCTCCCGGACGTCCGGGCGGGCGCCGCGCCAGAAGTCCCGGACGGTGTCCCGGTAGCGGTCGTTCCACTCGCCCCACAGCGGCGGGAAACCGCCCACCCGGTAGCCGCCCGGGCCGACGTCCCACGGCTCGGCGATCAGCTTCACCCGGCTGAGCAGCGGGTCCTGCGAGACCGCGGCCAGGAACGGGTGCTCCATCTCCACGCCGTCGCCGCCGCGGGCCAGCGCCGCCGCCAGGTCGAACCGGAAGCCGTCCACGCCCATCTCGGCGACCCAGTACCGCAGCGAGTCGGTGATCAGCCGGATCACCTGCGGGCGCCGGGTGTCCAGGGTGTTGCCGCAGCCGGTGTAGTCGGCGTAGCCGCGCCGGGAGCGGTCCAGCCGGTAGTAGCCCGCGTTGTCGATGCCGCGGAAGGACAGCGCCGGGCCCATCGCCCCGGACTCCGCGGTGTGGTTGTAGACCACGTCGAGGATCACCTCGATGCCCGCCGCGTGCAGCGCCCGCACCATCCGCTTGAACTCGCCGACCTGCTGGCCCCGGCTGCCCGAGGCCGCGTAGCCCGCGTGCGGGGCGAAGTAGCCGAGCGTGTTGTAGCCCCAGTAGTTGACCAGGCCGCGGGCCTGCAGGTGGTCCTCGCTGACGTGCTGGTGCACCGGCAGCAGCTCCACCGCCGTCACGCCCAGCCGGGTCAGGTGCGCGACCGCCGCCGGGTGGGCCAGCCCCGCGTAGGTGCCGCGCAGGGCCGGCGGGACCTCCGGGTGGCGCATCGTGAAGCCCCTGACGTGCAGCTCGTACAGCACCGTCTCGGCCCACGGCGTCTTCGGCCGCTGGTCGTCGTACCAGTCGTCGTCGTCGTGCACCACCACCGCCTTGGGCACGTACGGCGCCGAGTCCCGGTCGTCCCGGACGGTGTCCGCGACGTCCCGCTCCGGCCAGTTCCGGACGGCCGCGCAGGTCGCGTCGTGGGCGGTGTAGCCGCCGTCGACCGCCCGGGCGTACGGGTCGAGCAGCAGTTTGGCCGGATTGTGCCGGGCGCCCGTCCACGGGTCCCACCGGCCGTGCACCCGGAAGCCGTACCGGGTGCCGGGCAGCACACCCGGCAGGTAGCCGTGCCAGGTCTGGTACGTCTGCTCGGCCAGCCGGTGCCGGGTCTCCCGGCCCGCCTCGTCGAACAGGCAGAGGTCGACGGCCTCCGCGTTCGGCGCCCAGAGCGCGAAGTTGGTGCCCCGCCCGCCCGCGCCGTCGGCCCGGAACCGGGCGCCCAGCGGCTGCCAGCTGCCCGGCCAGGGCGGCACGGGCCCGTCCGGGGCGGCGGCCCGCGACTCCCGGCGCGCGTCCGTGCCCAGCTCCTGCCACGCCGTCATGGCGACCCTCCCAGCCGTCCGGGGGCCCGTCCCCGTTCTTCCGGTTGTTCCCTGCCCGATGCCGTCCGGCACCCCCGGCCGGGAGTGTGACGCACCGTGACCGATCATGTGCCCCGCGGAGTCGGGGGTGGAAACCATCCGGTCGTGTCCGGGAGGCGGAATCCCTCGTTGAGCCCGGCGACAGGTGGTGTCGGACGAACCCGGGAGGACGGCATGCGCGCCGCGGTACGGCTCTGGGCACGGCGGGCGGCGGCGGCCGGACTGGTCCTGCTGACCGGCTGCTCCGGCGGCGGCCGGACCCCGGCGGAGGACGCCGCCCCCGCCCCCGCCGGGGCCCCGCCGGTCTCCCGGGCCCAGCTCGCGCTCGCCCCCGGCGACGGCGCGCAGGACGTCCCGGTGGACGGCGCCGTCCGGGTGACGGTCGCGCAGGGCCGGCTGCTCTCGGTCCGGCTGGCCGACGACCGGGGCGCCCAGGTGCCCGGCACGCTCGCCGCCGACGGCACCGGCTGGGCCCCCGACGCGAAGCTCGCCACCGCCACCGCCTACACCCTGGACGCGGTCGCCGAGGACGCCGCCGGGCTGCGCGCCGTCCAGCACGCCGGCTTCGCCACCCTCGCCCCCGAGCACACCTTCGTCGCCTTCTTCACCCCCGAGGACGGCTCCACCGTCGGCGTCGGCATGCCGGTCTCGCTGCGCTTCTCCCGGCCGGTCGAGGACCGGGCCGCCGTCGAGCGGGCGGTCGCCGTCACCGCCGACCCGCCGGTCGAGGTCGGCGCGCACTGGTTCGGCGACCAGCGGCTGGACTTCCGGCCGGAGAAGTACTGGAAGCCCGGCACGGCGGTCACCCTGGCGCTGCGGCTCAAGGACGTCGAGGCCGCCCCCGGGTACCTCGGCACCCAGCGCAAGGACGTCCGCTTCACCGTCGGCCGCTCGCTGGTCGCCGCCGTCGACCTCGACGCGCACACCATGACGGTCCGTCAGGACGGCCGGGTGCTGCGCACCCTGCCGGTCAGCGGCGGCAGCCCCGAGCACGCCAGCTACCTGGGCGCCATGGTGGTCTCCGAGCGCTTCGAGACCACCCGGATGAACTCGCAGACCGTCGGCCTCGGCGACGAGTACGACATCAAGGACGTGCCGCACGCGCTCCGGCTGACCGCCTCCGGCACCTTCGTGCACGGCAACTACTGGTCCGACCCGGCGGTGTTCGGCTCGGCCAACACCAGCCACGGCTGCCTCGGCCTGGCCGACGCCAAGGGCGGCTCCGACGACTCCCCGGCCGGCTGGCTGTACCGGCGGGTCATGGTCGGCGACGTGGTCGAGGTGCGGGGCTCGCGCGGCGACCGGGTGGCCCCCGACAACGGCCTCGGCGACTGGAACCTGGCCTGGTCGGCCTGGCGGACCGGCGCCGCGCCGGACGTTCACTGAACCACCACCCCGCTCCCCCCGGGGATTCACTCAGGCGCGCCGGTTATCCTGACCCCCGCGCGCGACCGCTCCCCGTTCGGGAGGGCGCCGACCGCATCCGACCCGGTGCAACCGATCCCGGGCGCCACACGTGTATTCGTCGTGAATACCTGGAGGGGAGCAGCACGGTGAAGGCGGTTCAGAAGTCCGGTGCGGGAATAGCCGACGGCGGGCGCGGACGCGGGGCACGCCGTGCCGCGACCGCCCTGCTGATGGGCGGCGTCCTGCTGCTCGGCACGGCGTGCAACGACGACGCGAAGGCCGGTGGCACCGGCGGCAGCTCGACCGAGGCCAAGGGCGGTGACAGCAGCACCGCGGGCAGCTCGGACGCCACCCCGAAGGTCTCCACCGCGCAGCTGACGGTCACCCCGGCCAACGGGGCCACCGACGTCGCGCCCAAGGACGGCCTGCAGGTCGCGGTGGCGAGCGGCAAGCTGACCAAGGTCGAGGTGGCCGACAAGAACGGGGCCGCGGTGGCCGGCGAGATCGCCGCCGACGGCCTGAGCTGGAAGCCCACCGGCCAGCTGGCCGTGGGCACCACCTACACGGTGAACGCCCAGGCGGTGGACGCCGCCGGCCTGGTGGCCGCCTCCACCACCAGCTTCACCACGCTGACCCCGGCGAAGACCGCGGGCACCAGCGACAACATCGCCGACAACGGCACCTACGGCGTCGGCATGATCGTCTCGGTGAAGTTCGCCAAGTCGATCAAGAACAAGGACGCGGTGCTGGGCGCCATCACCGTGGTCGGCTCGGACGGCACCCAGGCCAAGGGCCACTGGTTCGGCACCCAGCGGCTGGACTTCCGGCCGGAGAAGTACTGGAAGCCCGGCACCAAGGTGACGGTGAAGTACCGCCTGAAGAACGTCGAGGTCGCGCCCGGCATCTACGGCGACATCGACAAGGACGAGCCGTTCACCATCGGTCGCTACCAGGTCTCCACCGTCGACGCGGCCACCCACATGATGTCGGTGGCGCACGGCGACGGCTCCACCCAGAACGTCCCGATCACGGCCGGCAAGGACCAGTACTCGTCCTGGAACGGCAGCATGGTGATCATGAGCAAGGACAAGGTCACCCGGATGAACTCGGCGACCCTGTCCAACATGAAGGGCGACGAGTACGACATCCCGGACGTCCCGCACGCGATGCGGCTGACCGACTCCGGCACCTTCGTGCACGGCAACTACTGGGGCAGCGCCTTCGGCAAGGCCAACACCAGCCACGGCTGCGTCGGCCTGCAGGACACCAAGGACGGCAGCGACAGCTCGCCCTCCGGCAAGTTCTTCAACTCGTCGATGATCGGCGACGTGGTGACGATCAAGAACTCCACCAGCAAGGTGGTCTCCCCGGACAACGGCCTGAGCGGCTGGACCCTCCCGTGGAGCCAGTGGTAGCCCTCGGCGCTCCGCGGCCGTGACCGCGGCGACGGCCCGGCAGCCCGCGCGGCTGCCGGGCCGTGGTCCGTTCGTGACCGGACCGGGACACTTCCCCCGCAACGTTTCGGGGACTTGGCCCGTCATATCAACCGAAAGACCTGTCAGCCGACAGGCGGGGTGTGTGGGGAGAGCGGAATCGTGAAGGCTATGCGCGGGGGATTCGCCGTGGGGGCGCTCGCGGGCGCCCTGGTGCTGATGGCCACGGCCGGGTGCAGCGGGCCGGCGAAGGCGGAGGGCGGGACCGGGGGCGGCGGCGGTGCCGGCAGCAGCGCGACGGCGACCCCGCCGAAGCCGACCGTGTCGGCCGCCACCATCGCCATCGAGCCGGCCAACGGCACGGTGGACGTCAAGCCGTCCGGCACGGTCAAGGTGACGGCCGCCGGCGGCAAGCTCACCTCGGTCAAGGTGACCGGCCCCGACGGCACCCAGGTGCCCGGCGCGCTCACCGCCGACGGCACCGGCTGGGCCCCCGGCGGCCCGCTGCTGGTCGGCACCGCCTACACCGTCGACGCGCTCGCCGAGGACGCCCAGGGCGTGGTCGTCAACGCGCGCTCCTCCTTCACCACCCTCACGCCGGAGAAGGACGCCGGGGTCAGCGACAACATCGCCGACAACGAGACCTACGGCGTCGGCATGATCGTCTCGGTCAACTTCGACCGCGCGGTGAAGAACAAGGACGCGGTGCTGGCCGGCATCGCCTTCGAGACCTCGGACGGCACCAAGGTCAAGGGCCACTGGTTCAGCGACAAGCGGCTGGACTTCCGGCCGGAGAACTACTGGAACGCCAACACCAAGGTCACCATCCACTACAAGCTCAAGAACGTGGAGACCGCGCCCGGCGTGTACGGCGGCGTCGACAAGGACGAGCCGTTCGCCATCGGCCGCTCCCAGGTCTCCACCACGGACGCCGCCACCCACCGGATGACGGTGTTCCGGGACGGCCAGCAGGTCGACGACATCCCGATCACCGCGGGCAAGCCCGGCTTCGACACCTGGAGCGGCATCATGGTGGTCGAGGCCAAGGAGGGCACCACCCGGATGACCTCCAACGGCATCACCAAGGAGGGCTCCGGCGACGAGTACGACCTGGTGGTCCCGCACGCGATGCGGCTGACCGACTCCGGCACCTACGTGCACGGCAACTCCTGGACCGGGTCGAAGATCGGCCGCTCCAACGAGAGCCACGGCTGCATCGGCGTCACCGACACCAAGACCGGCAGCCCGAGCACCGACGCCGGCAAGCTCTACGACTCCACCCTGGTCGGCGACGTCTTCAAGGTGGTCAACTCCAAGAGCGACCAGGTCTCCCCGTCGAACGGCCTCAGCGGCTGGAACCTGCCGTGGGCGCAGTGGTGACGGTAGGTCACCAGTTCGGTTGCTGACGGCATATGCCAACTGAATAGTGATCGTTTGCTCATTGTCCGTACGCGGCCGCTCGCGTTCCGCAATGATGGGGCGCATGGCGGGATGGGGCGAAGCGGAGCGGGCATCACTTCCACCGGCCGGCAGCCGGGGTGACGATCCGTCGGGGATCGGCGCCCGCGTCGTGCTGGCCGACCTGGAACGGCTGACGCCGGAGGAGATGGAGCACATCTTCTTCGGCGTCCTCAGTGATCCCGACGCCGGCGAGGAGGTGCGGCTGCCCTCCCGTCCGGAGTCGGCCGGGGTGGCCCGGCGGCTGGTGCGCTCGGTCTTAGAGACCTGGAAACTCCATCAGCTCCTGGAAGCCGTCGAGTTGCTCACCGGTGAACTCGTCGCCAACGCCGTCCGGCACGCCGGGGGCCGGATGATCGGCCTCAAGGTGGTCCGGCGGCCCGGCTGGCTGCGGGTCGAGGTCCGCGACTCCTCGCGCGCGATGCCCTGCCTGATCGTCGCCCCCGAGTCCGTCTGCGTCAACGGGCACGGCCTCAAGCTGGTCGACTCGATCGCCGACCGCTGGGGCGCGGACCTGCTGCCGCGCGGCAAGGGCGTCTGGTTCGAGATCAAGATCCGCGAACGCGCCGCCGCCGCGGTCGCCTGACCGCCTGGCATCCGAAGGTGAACTGAGCCACAGACCTTGCTTTCGGTTTTACCCGCCACCCAAATCATGCGATAGTCATGCACGTCGGGCACAACAACCCGACCACCCCACCCGCGGCGCGCACCCCCCAGGCCGCCGGGTGACGCGCAGGGGCCCCGGACCGCGACACCGCGGACAGGGGCCCCGCACCGTTTTCGGGGGAGTGCGCCGTCAGCACTCGATGACGTTGACGGCGAGGCCGCCGCGGCTGGTCTCCTTGTACTTGATCTTCATGTCGGCGCCGGTCTCCTTCATGGTCTTGATGGCCTTGTCGAGGGAGACGTGGTGGCGGCCGTCGCCGCGGAGGGCCATCCGGGCGGCGGTGACGGCCTTGACGGAGGCCATGCCGTTGCGTTCGATGCAGGGGATCTGGACCAGGCCGCCGACCGGGTCGCAGGTGAGGCCGAGGTTGTGCTCGATGCCGATCTCGGCGGCGTTCTCGACCTGCTCGGGGGAGCCGCCGAGGACCTCGGCGAGGCCGCCGGCGGCCATCGAGCAGGCGGAGCCGACCTCGCCCTGGCAGCCGACCTCGGCGCCGGAGATGGAGGCGTTCTCCTTGAAGAGCATGCCGATCGCGCCCGCGGCGAGCAGGAAGCGGACGATGCCGTCCTCGTCCGCGCCGGGGATGAAGTTGAGGTAGTAGTGCAGGACGGCGGGGATGATGCCGGCCGCGCCGTTGGTGGGGGCGGTGACCACCCGGCGGCCGGAGGCGTTCTCCTCGTTGACGGCCATCGCGTAGAGGGTGACCCACTCCATCGCGTTGCCCGGGCCGATGCCCTCGGCGCGCAGCGCGCGGGCCGCGCTGGCGGCGCGGCGGCGGACCTTGAGGCCGCCGGGGAGGATGCCCTCGCGGGCCATGCCGGCCGCGACGCACTCCTTCATGACGGCCCAGATCTCCAGCAGCCCGGTCCGGATCTCGGCCTCGGTGCGCCACGCCTTCTCGTTCTCCAGCATCAGGCCGGAGATGGACAGGCCGGTCTCCCGGGTGAGGCGGAGCAGCTCCTCGCCGGTGCGGAAGGGGTAGCGCAGCGCGGTGTCGTCGGGCTTGACCCGGGCCTCGCCGATGGCGTCCTCGTCGACGACGAAGCCGCCGCCGACGGAGTAGTAGGTCTTGGCGAGCAGTTCGCCGCCGTCGGCGGCGTACGCCCACAGGGTCATGCCGTTGGCGTGGTACGGGAGGGCCTTGCGGCGGTGCAGCACCAGGTCGGTGTCGGGGTCGAACGGGATCTCGTGCCGACCGAGCAGGCCGATCCGCTTCTCGGCGCGGATGCGGTCCACGTCGCCGTCGGCGAGTTCCACGTCGACGGTGCGCGGCGAGTGGCCGGCGAGGCCGAGCAGGACGGCCTTGGGGGTGCCGTGGCCGTGCCCGGTGGCGCCGAGCGAGCCGTACAGTTCGGCGCGGACCGAGGAGACCCGGTCGAGCAGGCCTTCGGAGTTGAGGCGGCGGGCGAACATCCGGGCGGCCCGCATCGGGCCGACGGTGTGCGAGGAAGACGGCCCGATGCCGATGGAGAAGAGGTCGAAGACGCTGAGGGCCACGGGGTGACGTCCTTGTCGGGTCTCGTGGAGTGGCCCGTCCGGTGGGACGGGAGCGGGGCATGGAACGGGGCACCGCACTCACTGTCCAGTGTGCGCGGTGCCCCGGGACCACCCGAAGGGGGTGGGGTTACAGCTCGGGGTAGAGCGGGTGCTTCGCGGCCAGGGCGGAGACCCGGGCCTTCAGCGCCTCGGCCTTGGCCTCGTCGAAGCCCGGGAGCAGGGCCTCGGCGATGACGTCGGCGACCTCGCGGAAGTCCTCGGCGCCGAAGCCGCGGGTGGCCAGCGCCGGGGTGCCGATCCGCAGGCCGGAGGTGACCATCGGCGGGCGCGGGTCGTTCGGGACGGCGTTCCGGTTGACCGTGATGCCGACCTCGTGCAGGCGGTCCTCGGCGTCCTGGCCGTTCAGCTCGCTGTTGCGCAGGTCGACCAGGACCAGGTGCACGTCGGTGCCGCCGGAGAGGACGGAGACGCCGGAGGCGGCCACGTCGTCCTTGAGCAGGCGCTCGGCGAGGATCTTCGCGCCGTCCAGGGTGCGCTGCTGGCGCTCCTTGAACTCCTCGGAGGCGGCGACCTTGAACGCGACGGCCTTGGCGGCGATCACGTGCTCCAGCGGACCGCCCTGCTGGCCGGGGAAGACCGCGGAGTTGATCTTCTTGGCCCACTCGGCCTTGGAGAGGATGACGCCGCCGCGCGGGCCGCCCAGGGTCTTGTGCGTGGTGGTGGTGACCACGTCCGCGTACGGCACCGGGGAGGGGTGCAGACCGGCGGCGACCAGGCCGGCGAAGTGCGCCATGTCGACCATCAGCAGGGCGCCGACCTCGTCCGCGACGCGGCGGAACGCGGCGAAGTCCAGCTGGCGGGGGTAGGCGGACCAGCCGGCGATGATCAGCTTGGGCTGGTGCTCCTTGGCGAGGCGCTCGACCTCGGCCATGTCGACCTGGCCGGTCTTCTCGTCCACGTGGTAGGCGGCCACGTTGTAGAGCTTGCCGGAGAAGTTGATCTTCATGCCGTGGGTCAGGTGACCGCCGTGGGCCAGGTTCAGGCCCAGGATGGTGTCGCCCGGCTGGATCAGCGCGAACATCGCGGCGGCGTTGGCCTGCGCGCCGGAGTGCGGCTGGACGTTGGCGTGCTCGGCGCCGAACAGGTCCTTGATCCGGTCGATGGCGATCTGCTCGACCACGTCGACGTGCTCGCAGCCGCCGTAGTAGCGGCGGCCGGGGTAGCCCTCGGCGTACTTGTTGGTGAGCACCGAGCCCTGGGCCTCCATGACCGCCACCGGGGCGAAGTTCTCGGAGGCGATCATTTCCAGGGTGGTCTGCTGGCGGTGCAGCTCGGCGTCGACCGCGGCGGCGATCTCCGGGTCGAGCGCGTGGAGGGACTGGTTGAGAACCGTCATGAGGGGGTCTCCCGGTCAGGCGCCGGTGAAGGCGGTGTAGCCGTCGGCGTCGAGCAGCTCGTCGGTCGCCTCGACCCGGACCTTGAACAGCCAACCGCCCTCGAAGGGCTCCGAGTTGACCAGGGCCGGCTCGTCGATGACGGCCTGGTTGACCTCGGTGACCTCGCCGGTGGCGGGGGAGTAGAGGTCGCTGACCGACTTGGTGGACTCGAGCTCGCCACAGGTCTCACCCGCGGTGACGGTGTCACCGACCTCGGGGAGCTGGACGTACACGATGTCACCGAGGGCGTCGGCCGCGTGCGCGGTGATGCCGACCGTGGACACCCCGTCCACGGCGGCGGTCAGCCACTCGTGCTCCTTGGTGTACTGCAGGTGCGTGGGGTTGCTCATGACGTCATTCTCCAGGATCGCGGGAGGGGAGGGCGCGGCCGTCCGCTGGGCGGACGAACCGGAAAAGGACTGCTCTGGGGGCTGACGGGGGGTCAGCGGGCGCGCTTGTAGAACGGCAGCGCGACGACCTGGACCGGCTCGGCCTTGCCGCGGACGTCGACCGCGACGGTGCTGCCCGGCTCGGCGTGCGCGGCGTCCACGTACGCGATCGCGATCGGCTTGCCCAGCGTCGGGGACGGCGAGCCGGAGGTGATCCGGCCGATCACGGCGCCCTCGGCGTCCACCACGGAGTACTCGGCGCGCGGGACGCGCTTGCCCTCGGAGACCAGACCGACCAGCTTGCGCGGCGGGTTGGCCTCGGCCGCGGCGGCGGCCTCCTCCAGGGCCTTGCGGCCGACGAAGGCGCCGTCGTTGGTGGTCTTGTCGAAGCGCACCACCCGGCCCAGGCCGGCGTCGAACGGGGTCAGCCCGGTGGACAGCTCGTGCCCGTACAGCGGCATGCCGGCCTCCAGGCGCAGCGTGTCGCGGCAGGACAGGCCGCACGGGACCAGGCCCTCGGCGGTGCCGGCCTCGGAGAGCGCGGTCCACAGGTGCGCGGCGTCGGCGGGGGCGCAGAACACCTCGAAGCCGTCCTCGCCGGTGTAGCCGGTGCGGGCCAGCCAGACCTGGCGGTCGGCCACGGTGGCGGGCAGCAGGGCGTAGTACTTCAGGCCGGGCAGGTCGGCGTCGGTCAGCTTGGCCAGGATGCCGTTCGCCTCCGGGCCCTGGACGGCGAGCAGCGCGTAGGCGTCCCGGTCGTCGCGGACCACGGCGTCGAAGCCGGCCGCGCGCTCGGTCAGCGCGTCCAGCACCACCTGGGCGTTGGAGGCGTTGGCGACCACCAGGTACTCGTCCTCGGCGGTGCGGTAGACGATCAGGTCGTCCAGGATGCCGCCGTCCTCGCGGCAGATCATCGTGTAGCGGGCGCGCAGCACGCCGAGCGCGGAGATGAAGCCGACCAGGGCGTGGTCGAGCAGCTCGCCCGCCTGCGGGCCGGAGACGGTGATCTCGCCCATGTGCGAGAGGTCGAACAGCCCGGCCCGGGTGCGGACCGCGAGGTGCTCCTCGCGCTCGCTGCCGTAGCGCAGCGGCATGTCCCAGCCGGCGAAGTCGGTCATGGTGGCGCCGAGCGAGCGGTGCAGCGCGTCGAGCGCGGTCAGGCGGAGGGACACGACAGGACTCCCGGGATCTGGAAACGGGCAGGCTGGGGCGGGTCTCCCCATCTGTCGTCGAACCTGAGAGCTTCACCGCCTCCTGAACAAGGTAGGGCGGCTTGCACCGTGGGTGGGCGCACGGCGCGGCCGTGTCCACTTTCCAGATCTGCCTCGCCCACGCGGTAGGGGTGCCTGAGAGATTCCGGGGAGGACTTGCTCCTTCGGCGCCGGTCGCGGCCTGTGGACAGGCCGTTCCGGCTCTCCCGCGCGGGTTCGAGCGGCCGGTATGAAGTTTGGGCGGGCCCATCATGGCATGCCGCGGGCCGCTCGCGGGAGAGGGGTCGGGCCGCGCCCCGGGGGTACACCTGCGACCGGCCCCCCGCCGGGCCGCCGGGCGCCCCGGTGCCGCGGGTGCCGCGGGGCACCCGCCCGCGCCGCTAATCTGGGCGCAACCGCGGATGTGGAGGGGCGAGATGGGGTTCCCGCTGGGGCAGGTGCCGGAGGGCGGGGCCTGGCCGGCCAACGAGCTGGAGCAGGTGCTGACGGCGGCGCTCGGCGACCCCGGGGCGACGCCCCGGGTGATCGAGGTGCTGGCCCGCAGCCAGGTGTGGGTCCCGCTGCCGTCCGGCGCCGACCCGCAGTCCGGCGCGCTCGACCTGCCGACCCTGGAACTGGCCGGCGCCCCCTACGTGCCGGTGTACTCCTCGCAGGAGCAGTTCCTCCAACACTGCCCGGGACTGCCGTTCGCGATCGCCCCGATGTGGGAGTTCGCCCGCGGCCTGCCGCTGGGCATCGGCGTCGCGGTCAACCCGGAGGCGCCGGTGGGCATCCCGGTGCCGCCGGAGGGCGTGGGCGAGCTGCGGCGCGGGCCGCGCGGCCAGGAGTGGGAGGCGCAGGGCGTCACCGAGGGGGCCCGGGTGGCGCTCAAGGAGCCCGAGCCGCACCAGGAGCCGTTCGCCTTCCTGGCCGCCGCCACTGGCGAACTCGCCGCGCTGCCGGGCGTGCTGACGGCCCGTCGGGCGCTGGCGAAGGTCGAGGGCGAGGCCACCCTGCTGTACGTCGCCGTGCAGCTCGACCCGGCCGCCCCCGCCGACCCCGGCGAGGTCAACCTGGCGCTCGGCCGGGCGCTCGGAACCGCGGCGCCCTCGTGGGGCGTCCACCTGGTGCTGCTCGACCTGGTCGCCGACCCGGTGGTGGACTGGCTGCTCGGCCGGGTGCAGCCCTTCTACGTGCGGCCCTGAGCCGACGGGCCCGGGCCGCCCCGCGGGGGCCGCACGGGGGACGCGGCATGACGGCTGTCGGGCCCGCCCCATAGGGTTGCCCCGGCCCACCGAGCGCGGTGGACCGGGCGGGCGAGGAAGACGAGAGACGAGGCGGCGACGTGGCGGGAGCAGCCGGCGACCCGGGCGCGATCGAGCGCGCCCTCGCAGCGGTCGCACCGGAGCGCTGGGAGGCGTACGAGGGGCTGTTGCGCGCCCTCGCGGGCGGGCAGGTCTGGATGCTGCTCTGGCACGGCAGCCCCGGCAGCCCGGACGCCCAGTACGGGAACATGGACGTCGGCGGCCACGGCTACGCCCCCTGCGTCACCTCGCCGGACCAACTGGCCGCCTGCGGCTGGTCGCGCGGCCACGAGGTGGTCTCCGGGCCGGAGATCGCCGCCTCGCTGTACCGCTCCCGCTGGGGCCTGTGGCTGGACCCGCACCGCCCCGGCGGCGGGGTCGGCGTGCCCTGGGCCGACCTGCGGCGGATCGCGGTCGGGCTGGACCTGCTGCCGGCCGGGCCGCTGCGGATCTCCGAACCGGCCGGTCGGGCACCGCAGTTCTTCACCGTGCTGGAGCAGCAGGCCCCCGAGGTGCGGCCGCTGCGCTCGCTGCGGCGGGCCTGGGTGCAGCCGGTGCTCGGCGAGCCCTACCTGGCGGTCGGGCTGGACCTGTACGACACCTCGCCGCCCGCGGTCGAGGCGGCCCGGGCGCTGGTGCAGCGCGCTGCCGCGCAGGCCCCCGAGGGGCCGGCCGTCTCCACCGTGATGCTGGCCGACGAGTTCGACCCGGTGGCGATGTGGATGTGGGCCAACGCCCGCCCGTTCTTCGACCGGCAGGGCGCGCCGCACGGGGCGCCGCAGGGCGGTCCGCACGGGGGTCCGCAGCCCTACCCGACCGGCTTCGGTTACGGAGCGCAACCGCCCGCCGGGCCGGCCCAGGGCTGGCCGCAGGCTCCCTGGCCGGGCTACGGGGGCCGTTGACCATACCCCCTGACGGACCGTTCGAAAACCCCCGATCCGGCTGCTTCCGCAGCCGGCGGGGGTTTTTCGTCACCCCGGTGTCTACGCGCGGAGCACCCGGAACACCTGGCGTTATCCCGCCAGTGGCGGGGTGTCGTCACGGGGCCTCTTGACGGACATGTAACAGCTGTGTGAAGAGCGATATGCGCAGTGAGTGATCTTGCATGCCCACAGATCACAGTTAGGCATCCTTCCCGAACACGGTCTTCCGCCGGGTGCTCCCCATGACAGAGAGTGCTGCGCAACCCGCCTGATGGTTATCCCGCACGAACTTCTGCACCGCCGACCGGTGTTGCGGTACCACCACCCGAGGCCGCCACCGTCGGCGAGGGGAACGAACTGACCCATGACCACACCCACCGAGACCGCCGGCCCCGCCGCCGGTGAGGCCGCCACCGCGGCCAAGCAGATCGAGGGCCGCTCCCTCGGCCGGATCGCCTGGACGCGCTTCAAGCGCGACAAGATCGCCGTCGCCGGCGGCGTGGTGGTGATCCTGCTGGTGCTGCTCGCGGTGCTGGCCAAGCCGATCGAGGCCGTCTTCGGGCTCGACCCGAACGAGTTCCACCAGGACCTGCTGGACGCCAACCTCGGCGGCATCCCGCCCGGCGACTTCGGCGGCATGAGCTGGGACCACCCGCTCGGCATCGACGTCCAGTACGGCCGCGACATCATGACCCGGATCATCGAGGGCTCCTGGGTGTCGCTGCTGGTCGCGTTCGGCGCCACGGTGCTGTCCAACGTGATCGGCACCGTGCTCGGCATCGTGGCCGGCTACTACGGCGGCCGGGTGGACGCCGTGATCAGCCGGCTGATGGACATGTTCCTGGCCTTCCCGCTGCTGCTCTTCGCGATCGCCATCTCGGCCTCGCTCAAGGACGGCGCCTTCGGCCTGCACGGGACCTCGCTGCACATCGCGGTGCTGGTCTTCGTGATCGGCTTCTTCAACTGGCCCTACATGGGCCGGATCGTGCGCGGCCAGACCCTCTCGCTGCGCGAGCGCGAGTTCGTCTTCGCGGCCCGCAGCCTGGGCGCCCGGACGCCGTTCATCCTGTTCAAGGAGCTGCTGCCGAACCTGGTCGGCCCGATCCTGGTCTACTCGACCCTGCTGATCCCGACCAACATCCTCTTCGAGGCCGGCCTGAGCTTCCTCGGCGTCGGCGTCGAGCCTCCGCAGGCCTCCTGGGGCGGCATGCTGGCGACCGCGATCGACTACTACCAGGTGGACCCGCAGTACATGCTCGTCCCCGGCCTGGCGATCTTCATCACGGTACTGGCCTTCAACCTGCTGGGCGACGGGCTGCGAGACGCCCTCGACCCCAAGAACAACTGACCTCGGGTCAGGATTCCACCGCCACACCCGCGTTCCTACCGTCCAAGGGGTTGATCTCTCCCATGCGCAGGTCCCGTATCACCGTGCTGACCGCGCTCGCCGCGGCCACCGCGCTGGCGCTCACCGGCTGCTCCAGCAGCAAGGGCGGCAGCGGTGACTCCGGTGGCGACAAGGCCGCCGGTGCCAACGCCGCGACCAAGGCCGTCGTGAACGTCTCGGACAAGAAGGGCGGCACGGTTGTCTACGAGCACTCCGACGTGCCGGACTCCTTCGACCCGGGCAACACGTACTACGCGTACATGTACAACTTCTCGCGCCTGTACGGCCGTCCGCTGACCACCTTCAACCCGGCCGCCGGCGAGGAGGCGAACAAGCTCGTCCCCGACCTGGCCGAGTCGCTGGGCAAGGTCAGCACCGACGGTCTGACCTGGACCTACAAGCTGCGCGCGGGCCTGAAGTACGACGACGGCACCGCGATCACCTCGAAGGACGTCAAGTACGCGGTCGAGCGCTCCAACTTCGCGCCGGACGTGCTGTCCAACGGCCCGACCTACTTCCACGACCTGCTGGTCGACAACCCGGAGCCGTACCAGGGCCCGTACAAGGACAAGACCGGCGACCTGAAGTCGATCGAGACCCCGGACGACACCACCATCGTCTTCCACCTGAAGCAGCCGTTCGCGGACTTCGACTACCTGGTCTCCGCCCCGCAGACCGTCCCGGTCCCGCAGGCCAAGGACACCGGCGCGGACTACGTGAAGCACATCGTCTCCTCCGGCTCCTACAAGTTCCAGAGCTACGAGGACGGCAAGGAGGTCGTGCTCGTCCCGAACACCAACTGGGACCCGAAGAGCGACCCGATCCGCAAGCAGCTCGCGGACAAGATCCAGGTCAAGCTGAAGATCGCGCAGGCGACCATCGACCAGGACCTGCTGGCCGGCAACGCCCAGGTCGACCTGGCCGGCAAGGGCGTCGACCCGCAGACCCAGGCCAAGATCCTGCAGGACCCGAAGCTGAAGGCCGCGACCGACAACGCCTACGGCGGCCGCCTGGTCTACACCGCGATCAACACCCAGGTCGCGCCGTTCGACAACATCGACTGCCGCAAGGCCGTCCAGTACGCGATCGACAAGGTCTCGGTGCAGACCGCGATCGGCGGCCCGATCCGCGGCGACATCGCCTCCACCGTGCTGCCCCCGGACATCCCGGGCCACCAGGACTTCAACCTGTACCAGACCGCCGGCAACAAGGCGGACGAGGCCAAGGCCAAGGACGCCCTGAAGGCGTGCGGCAAGCCCGACGGCTTCAAGACCACCATCATGGCCCGCCAGGACCGCGCCACCGAGGTCGCCTCGGCCACCGCCGTCCAGGCCGCCCTGCAGAAGGTCGGCATCACCGTCGACATCCAGCAGTTCCCGCAGGGCAAGTACTTCTCGGACTTCGCGGGTGTTCCGGCGTACAACAAGGAGCACAACATCGGCCTGATGATGATGCAGTGGGGCTCCGACTGGCCGACCGGCTACGGCTTCCTGCAGCAGGTCGTCGACGGCAACGCGATCAAGAAGTCCGGCAACACCAACCTGTCCGAGCTGAACGACCCGGCGATCAACAAGCTGCTCTCCGACGCGATCGCCAACCCGGACCGCGCGGCCCGCGAGAAGATCTACGCCGAGATCGACAAGAAGACCATGGAGGCCGCGGTCATCGTCCCGCTGACCTACTACAAGGTCTTCCTGTACCGCCCGGCGTCCGCCACCAACATGGGCACCACCCCCGCCTTCTCGGGTGAGTACGACTACCTGAACATCGGCGTCTCCAAGTAAGGCCCTGGCTCCAGAGACCCTGGCTCCACACCCCTGAAGGCAGGTGAAGGCAGCGGCGCCCGCCTCCGACCCGGACCCCCGGGACGGAGGCGGGCCGCCGCGGCCGTCCAACTATGCTCGCTTACATCATCCGAAGGGTCGCCGCGGCCGTCCTGCTGCTGCTGGTGGTCAGCGCGATCACCTTCGCGATCTTCTTCGTGCTGCCGGCCCTGGCCGGTGAGACCACCGACCAGCTGGCCGCCCAGTACGTCGGCAAGAACCCGAGCCCCGAGGCGATCGCCGCGGTCAAGCAGAACCTCGGGTTCGACCAGCCGCTCTACGTCCAGTACGGCCGGTTCCTGAAGGGCCTGGTCAGCGGTGCCGAGTACAGCTTCGGCCCGGACCCGGTCAGCTGCCACGTCCCCTGCTTCGGGTACTCCTTCAAGAACCACGTCGAGGTCTGGCCCGAGATCTCCTCGCGGATCCCGGTCACCTTCTCGCTGGCCATCGGCGCGGCCGTGATCTGGCTGGTCGCGGGCGTCTCCACGGGTGTGGTCTCCGCGCTCAAGCCGCGCTCGGTCTTCGACCGCGCCTCGATGGGCATCGCGCTGGCCGGCGTCTCCGCCCCGATCTTCTTCACCGGCCTGCTGGTGCAGTGGCTCTTCCACTACAAGTGGGTGGTCTTCGGGAACATCGAGTACGTCGCCTTCACCGACGACCCGTTCGCCTGGGCCGGGCACCTGATGCTCGCCTGGATCTCGCTCGCCTTCCTCTACTCCGCGCTCTACGCCCGGCTCACCCGGGCCGGGATGCTGGAGACGATGAGCGAGGACTACATCCGCACCGCCCGGGCCAAGGGCCTGGAGGAGCGGAAGGTGGTCGTCCGGCACGGCCTGCGCGCCGCGCTGACCCCGATCATCACCATCTTCGGCATGGACCTCGGCCTGCTGCTCGGCGGCGCCCTGATCACCGAGCAGGTCTTCTCGCTCAAGGGCATCGGCGCCTACGCCGTCCAGGCCATCGGCGAGAACGACCTCCCCAAGGTCCTCGGCGTCACCCTGGTCGCCGCCTTCTTCATCGTCCTCTGCAACCTCCTGGTTGACCTCCTGTACGCCGCCGTCGACCCCCGCGTGAGGCTGTCATGATCGAGATCGAGAAGCCTTCCCCGGGGGCCTTCCTCTCCGTCCGCGACCTGAAGATCCACTTCGACACCGACGACGGCCTGGTCAAGTCGGTGGACGGGGTGAGCTTCGACCTGGAGCGCGGGAAGACCCTCGGCATCGTCGGCGAGTCCGGCTCCGGCAAGTCCGTCACCTCGCTCGGCATCATGGGCCTGCACCGCTCCAAGCGGGCCCGGATCACCGGCGAGATCTGGCTGGACGGCGAGGAGCTGATCGCGGCCGGCCCCGAGCGGGTGCGCCAACTGCGCGGCCGCGAGATGGCGATGATCTTCCAGGACCCGCTGACCGCGATGCACCCGTACTACACGGTCGGGCAGCAGATCACCGAGGCGTACCGGGTGCACCACCCGCAGGCCAAGAAGAAGGAAGCCCGCAAGCGCGCCGTCGAGATGCTCGACCGGGTCGGCATCCCGCAGCCCGACCAGCGGGTCGACAGCTACCCGCACGAGTTCTCCGGCGGCATGCGGCAGCGCGCGATGATCGCGATGGCGCTGGTCAACGACCCCTCGCTGCTGATCGCCGACGAGCCGACCACCGCGCTCGACGTCACCGTCCAGGCGCAGATCCTCGACCTGATCCGCGACCTGCAGAAGGAGTTCGGCTCCGCGGTCGTCATCATCACCCACGACCTCGGCGTGGTCGCCGAACTCGCCGACGACATCCTGGTGATGTACGGCGGCAAGCCGGTCGAGCGCGGCCCCGCGGCCACCCTCTTCGAGGGCCCCGAACACCCCTACACCTGGGGCCTGCTCGGCTCGATGCCCCGCCTCGACCGCGAGCTGCAGGACCGGCTCACCCCGGTCAAGGGCACCCCGCCCAGCCTGATCAACGTGCCGTCCGGCTGCGCCTTCCACCCGCGCTGCCCGTACGCCGAGCTCACCGGCGGCCGCTCCGCGAGCGAGGTGCCCGTCCTCGCCGAGGCCGCGCCCCGGCACCACGCCGCCTGCCACCTGCCGATCGCCGAACGCCACCGGATCTTCGCCGAAGAGATCGCGCCCCGGCTGTGAGCACGTACCACCCACTTGGAGAGCAGCGATGACGGACCGTCAGACCGCGACCGTGCCGGCCCAGGCCGGACCGTCCGACCGGGAACCCCTGCTGCGGGTCACCGGGCTCACCCGGCACTTCCCCGTCACCAAGGGCCTGTTCAAGCGCCAGGTCGGCGCGGTCCGCGCGGTCGACGGCATCGACTTCGAGGTGCGGGCCGGCGAGACCCTCGGCGTGGTCGGCGAGTCCGGCTGCGGCAAGTCCACCATGGGCCGCCTGGTCACCCGCCTCGACGAACCCACCTCCGGGACGATCGAGTTCGAGGGCACCGACATCACCCACCTCGGCGCCGCGGCGATGCGACCGCTCCGCCGGGACATCCAGATGATCTTCCAGGACCCGTACTCCTCGCTCAACCCCCGGCACACCGTCGGCACCATCGTCGGCGCGCCCTTCCGGCTGCAGAAGGTCGCCACCGAGGGCGGCGTGAAGAAGGCCGTCCAGGAACTGCTGGAGCTGTGCGGCCTCAGCCCCGAGCACTACAACCGCTACCCGCACGAGTTCTCCGGCGGCCAGCGCCAGCGCATCGGCATCGCCCGGGCGCTCGCCCTGCGCCCCAGGATGATCGTCGCCGACGAGCCGGTCTCGGCCCTCGACGTCTCGATCCAGGCGCAGGTGGTCAACCTCCTCGACGACCTGCAGAACGAACTCGGCCTGACCTACCTGATCATCGCGCACGACCTCTCGGTGGTCCGGCACGTCTCCGACCGGGTCGCCGTGATGTACCTCGGCAAGGTGGTGGAGATCGCCGACCGGGACGCGCTCTACGCCCGCCCGATGCACCCCTACACCAACGCGCTGATGTCCGCCGTCCCGGTGCCCGACCCGCGGCGCAAGGAGCAGCGCGAGCGGATCCGCCTCACCGGCGACGTCCCCTCCCCGCTCAACCCGCCGTCCGGCTGCCGGTTCCGCACCCGCTGCTGGAAGGCCCAGGAGAAGTGCGCCGTCGAGGAGCCGCCGCTGACCGTCGCGGCCGCCGGGCACCAGGTGGCCTGCCACTTCCCGGAGAACGCCGCGGAGTAGCCCGGGCCGGAGCGGCCCGGGGACCGGACTGTCCGCACCGCGTGGCACAGTGGCCGCCATGCTTCAGATCGCGGTGCGGGACCAGTCCGACGTCCTCCGGGTGCGCGTGTCCGAGGACGAACTCCTCGACATGGTGCGGGACATGGTCCACTGGCCGGACGCCTTCCTGGTCCTCCAGCGGGTCCCCGACCTGCCGGACACCTACGCCCAGGCCTGCCCCGAGAACGGCGGCTGGACGGTCGAGCACCGGGACGGCGCCCCGTCCCGGCACTACGGGACGCGGGTCGAGGGGCCGGAGCAGGTCGGCGCGCTGCTGCTCGGCTGGGCCCGCGGGGACGCCGACTGGGACGCCGGGGCGGAGTGGGAGCGGATCGACTTCGGGCCCGACCCGGAGCCCGCGCCGCTCACGCTGTCCGCGGAGGACGAGCAGGCCCTGGTCGACGAGGTCCGGCAGCTGCTGGCGGGCGGCTACGCCACCCTGGCGGAGGCCGCCGAACTGGCCGAGGAGTACCTGGTCGACGGCGACCGCCGGCCGGTGACGGAGGAGCAGGCCAAGCAGCTCGCCGACCGGCTGTGGCTGGAGCGGGTCGCCGAGCAGCGCGACTGGGCCGGCGAGACCGACCCGGAGCGGCTGGCCCGGGCCTTCGCCGCCCTGGAGGAGGCCGGCCTCACCGCCCGGGAGAACTTCGCCTGCTGCCGCAGCTGCGGCAACGCGGAGATCGGCGCGGAGAACGAGGACGCCCGGGGCTTCGTCTACTTCCATCAGCAGAGCACCGGGGCGGTCGCCTCCGGCGGCACCCTGATGCTGTACTACGGCGGCTTCGACGGCTCCGAGGAGACCACCGCCGCCGTCGGCCACGAGGTCGTCCGGGCGCTGGCGGCAGCCGAACTGACGACCCATTGGGAGGGCGACCCCGCCCAGGCGATCCGGGTCACCGGCCTGGACTGGCGGCGCCGGCTGGTCGGCTAGGCCGAGCGCGGCACGGCCGTCCTTCGTCCGGCGCAGCCCCCCGGCCGAGCTGTTGCCCGGCGGATCGCGGGTGCCTTGACTGGAGCGGAACGTCCAGGCTTCCGCGCGAGGGTAGGTCACCATGCTGTCGGCCCGCAGTCTGTTCCAGGAGATCCACGACGACGACCAGGCGTTCCGGCTGTTCTGCTCGATCGCCGCCAAGGGCGAGGACCAGGGCGGCTGGGAGAACGGCCGGATCGCCCGCCTGGTCCCCGACCCGGAACTGGCCCCCAAGGTCGCCCGGCACGGCGCCGACGAGGACAAGCACGGCCGGATCTTCAAGGCGCTGCTGCACAGGCGCGGCCTGACCGAGCGGGACGTCCCCGGCGACACCGACTACACGATGATCCTGGAGCGCCGGGGCATCGGCCTCGCGCACGCCCGGCTGCGCCGCGACGAGCCGCTGGCCGAGCGGGACGTGATCACCTACCTGGCGCACAGCCGGGTCACCGAACAGCGCGCCGCCGAGCAGATGCTGATGCTCAAGAAGATCTTCGGCGACCACCCCGACCTGGGCCGGGCGGTCCGGATGATCTCCCACGACGAGGACAACCACCTGGCGTTCTGCCACGAGGAGCTGCTCCGGCTGGCCCGCCTCGGCCACGGCCGGACGATCCTGGACACCCTGCAGTCCACCGCCCGGGCCGAGATCCGCACCTACCGGGACGTCAGCCTCGCCGTGATGGCGCACCTGGGCGAGCTGCTGCACTGGCCGCGCGCCAAGTCGGCGGCGCTGGCGGCGGGCATCCACGCCGTGCACGGCTACGAACGGGCGGGCGGCTGGCGGCGGATGACGACCCTTCGGATGCCGGCCAGGCGGAACGCGCTGGGCGGTCCGGCGCCGCGCGAGTCCTACGCCTGACGGCCCGGGGGCGGGCCGCGGAACGGCGACATGGACACTGGCCGGGTGACATCCGAGATCTTCCCGCACAACGTCCAGCAGGTGCTCGACCTGGTGGGCATCTTCGTGTTCGCGCTCTCCGGCGGCCTGATGGCGGTCCGCAAGAACATGGACATCTTCGGCATCTGCGTCCTGGCCGAGGCCACCGCGCTCGGCGGCGGCGTGCTGCGCGACCTGGTGATCGGCGCGCTGCCGGTGGCCGCGTTCACCAACGCCGGCTACTTCCCGACCCCGCTGGTCGCGGGCGTGGTGGTGTTCTTCCTGCACCCCGAGGTGGAGCGGATCACCCGGGCCGTGATGGTGCTGGACGCGGCGGGCCTCGGCCTGTTCTGCGTCACCGGCACCATCAAGGCGCACGACCACGGGCTCGGCGCGGTCGCCTCGGTGGCCTGCGGCATGCTCACCGCGGCCGGCGGCGGCGTGGTCCGCGACCTGCTGGCGATGGAGCCGCCCTCGCTGCTGCGCTGGGACCGGGAGATCTACGCGGTGCCCGCGCTGGTCGGCTCGGCGATCGTCACGCTGCTGATCGCCACCGGGCGGCTCACCCCGCTGACCGCCTCGCTGGCCGCCGTCGCCGCGTTCACCATGCGGATGTTCGCGCTCAAGTACGGCTGGCGCGCACCTCGTGCTTGGCACCGCAACGGTTCTCGCACCAGCGAGGAGTAGGCGAGCCGCCGTACGCCAGCGAGATCGCCTCGACCGTGCACAGCAGCTCCGGCAGCAGCTTGCTCAGCTCGGTCACCGAGGCCACCCGGACCGGCGCCGAGATCGAGCAGGCCGCGATCGCGGTGCCCTCGGTCCCGGCGATCGGGGCGGCGATGCAGTTCACCGTCTCCTGGTACTCGGCCTGGTCCACCGCCCAGCCCAGCCGGCGCACCTCGGCCAGCTCGACCCGGAACGCCTCCGGGTCGCGGATCGACTGCGGGGTGCGGGCCGGGAACTCGGCCTCCGCCAGGAACGCCGCCAGCCGCTCGGCCGGCAGGTCCGCCAGCAGCACCTTGCCCGCCGCGGTCGCCACCGCCGGGGCGCGCTTGCCGATCCGGCTGGCCTCGCCCAGCCAGCTGCGGTCCCGGTCCGGGTACTTGGCCTCGACCTTGTCGAGGTACAGCACCTCGTCGTCCTCCAGCACCGACAGGTGCACGGTGTGCCCGTAGCGCTCGTTCAGCACCGCCAGGTACGGGGCGGCGACCTGCCGGATGTCGATGCCCTCCAGCGCCTGGTGGGCCAGCGCGAACAGCCGGCCGCCGAGCCGGTAGCGCTGGTCGGACTGCCGGTGGACGAAGCCGTGCTCCTGCAGGGTGCGCAGCAGCCGCAGCGCGGTGGACTTGTGCACACCGATCCGGGCGGCGGCCTGCTCCAGCGACGCCGGGCCCTCGCCGAGCGAGGCCAGGATGGTCAGCGCGCGGTCGACCGTCTGGGACACGGCCCCTCTCCTCTCACAGCAGCGTGGCCGGAAGGCTAACGGCGCGTTGCAGAGGGTGCAATGGCCAAATCGTGACTCTTCGGCCGCCTACACTGGTCCCGCTATGGCTTACCTCGACCACGCCGCCACCACCCCGATGCTGCCCGAGGCGATCGTCGCGATGACGGCGCAGTTCGGCACGGTCGGCAACGCCTCCTCGCTGCACGCCGCCGGGCGGCGGGCCCGCCGGACGGTCGAGGAGGCCCGCGAGTCGCTCGGCGAGTCGCTCGGCGCGCGGCCCAGCGAGATCGTGCTCACCGGCGGCGGCACCGAGTCCGACAACCTCGCCGTGAAGGGCCTGTACTGGTCCCGGCGGGACGCCGACCCGGTCCGGCGGCGGGTGCTGAGCAGCCCCGTCGAGCACCACGCGGTGCTGGACGCGGTGCACTGGCTGGCCGAGCACGAGGGCGCCGAGGTCGAGTACCTGCCGGTCGACGGCCTCGGCCGGGTGCACCCCGAGGTGCTCCGGGAGGCGATCGAGCGGGCCCCGGAGAACGTCGCGCTGGTCACCGTGATGTGGGCGAACAACGAGGTCGGCACCGTCCAGCCGATCCGCGAACTCGCCGCCGTGGCCGCCGAGTTCGGCATCCCGATGCACTCCGACGCGGTGCAGGCGCTGGGCCAGGTCCCGGTCTCCTTCGCCGACTCCGGGCTGACCGCGCTCACCGTCACCGGCCACAAGGTCGGCGGCCCCTACGGCGTCGGCGCGCTGCTGCTGGCCCGCTCCGCCGCGCCCGTCCCGCTGCTGCACGGCGGCGGCCAGGAGCGCGACGTCCGCTCCGGGACGCTGGACGTGCCCGGCGCGGCCGGGTTCGCGGTGGCCGCCGGGCTCGCCGTGCGGCGGCAGCCCGGCCACGCCGCCGCGGTCGGCGTGCTGCGCGACGAACTGCTCGCCGCGGTGCGGGCCGCCGCGCCCGACGCGGTGCTGAACGGCGACCCCGGCGCGGACGGGCGGCTGCCCGCCAACGCGCACTTCTCCTTCCCCGGCTGCGAGGGCGACGCGCTGCTGATGCTGCTGGACGCGGCCGGGGTGGAGTGCTCCACCGGCTCGGCCTGCTCGGCGGGCGTCCCGCAGCCCAGCCACGTGCTGCTGGCGATGGGCGTCGACCCCGAGCGGGCCCGCGCCTCGCTGCGCTTCTCGCTCGGGCACACCTCCACCGCCGACGACGTGGCGGCGCTGGCCGCCGCGCTGCCCGGCGCGGTCGAGCGGGCCCGGCGGGCCGGGCTGGTGCGCGCCGCGCGCTGACTTCCGTCTCTTGCGGGACGTTCTGCTGTCGGACGTATTCTGGGGGCATGAACGCACCCCTCCCCGAGCGCACCGTCCGCGACCTCACCGGGATGCTGGTCCAGGCCGCGCACGCGATGAACACCCGTCTGTCGCTGGCGCTGGCCGAGATCGACAGTTCCCCGCGCAGGCACTGCGTGCTGCTGCACGCCCTGGAGGCCGAGCGGACCCAGTCCCAGCTGGCCGCCATCGCCGGGCTGGACAAGACCACCATGGTGGTGACCGCCGACGAACTGGAGCGGGACGGTCTGGCCGAGCGCCACCCGTCCGCGACCGACCGGCGGGTGAAGGTCATCCATGTCACCCCGGCCGGCGCCGCGCTGGTGCGGCGTGGCGAGGCGATCGTCGACCGGGTGCACGGGGAGGCGCTGGGCGAACTGTCGGCGGGGGAGCGGCAGGTGTTCGTGGACGCGCTGGACCGGCTGCAGCAGGCGGCGGAGGTCCCGATGGTGGGGGAGGGCGGCGTGGTGCGGAGGCCGCGGCGTTCGCGACAAGGCTGATGCTCCCGTTTTAGATCGTCTATTAAAAAACCATCTGCTACGGTCTCTCTCGTCGGGATCGCGCATCCGCGCACCCCCCGGGAGGGAGACACCCATGTCCGAACACTCGTCACGCGCCCGTTGGTCGGCCCTGGCCGTGGTCTGCGCAGGCATGCTGATGGTGATCCTGGACGGCTCCATCACCACCGTCGCGCTGCCCGCCATCCAGCAGGACCTGCACTTCGGCCCGGCCGGACCGGCCTGGGTGGTGGACGCCTACGTGATCGCCTTCGGCGGACTGCTGCTGCTGGCCGGCCGCCTCGGCGACCTGCTCGGCCGCCGCCGGATCTACCTCGCCGGCATCGCCGTGTTCACCGCCGCCTCCGTGCTCTGCGGACTCGCCACCACCCCCGCGATGCTGATCGCCGCCCGCTTCCTGCAGGGCGTCGGCGGAGCGATGACCTCCGCCGTCGGCCTCGGCATGGTGGTCGCGCTGTTCCCCGACCCCGCCGGGCGGGCCAAAGCCTTCGGCGTGGTCGGCTTCACCGGCGCGGCCGGCGCCTCGCTCGGCCAGGTCCTCGGCGGCGTCCTCACCCAGGGCCTCGGCTGGCACTGGATCTTCTTCATCAACCTCCCGATCGGCGCCGCCGCCGTGTCGGCCGGCCGCCGCCTGCTCGCGGACGACCGCGGCCCCGGACCGGGGGCCGGCGCCGACGCCCCCGGCGCGGTGCTGGTCACCGGCGGCCTGATGCTCGGCGTCTACGCCATCGTCGAGGGCGGCGCGGGCAGCCGGACGGCGGTCCTGGCCGCGGCCTCGATCGCACTGCTGGCCGCGTTCCTGCTCCGGCAGGCCCGCGCCGCCACCCCGCTGCTGCCGCTGCGGGTGCTCGCCTCGCGCACCACCGCGCTGGTCAACGTGATCCAACTGCTCATGCTGGCCGCGCTGTTCGGGTTCCAGATCCTGCTCGCCCTGTACCTGCAGAACGTCCAGCACTACAGCGCGCTCGCCACCGGCCTGGCCATGCTGCCCGCCGCCCTCACCATCGCCGTCGTCTCCCTGCTGCTCGCCGCCCGCACCATCGCCCGGCTCGGCGAACGCCGCACCCTGCTGCTCGGCCTGGCCCTGCTCACCGTCGGCATCGCCCTGCTGGTCCGGCTCCCCGCCGGACACCTCGACTACGCCCGCGACGTACTGCCCACCCTGCTGAGCGCCGCCGGCTTCGGCCTCGCCGCGACCGCGCTCACCGCCCTCGGCATGGCCGACGCCCGCCCCGAGGACGCCGGGCTGCTCTCCGGCCTGCTCAACACCACCCAGCAGGTCGGCGCGGCGCTCGGCGTCGCCGTCCTCACCGCGCTGGCCGGCGGCCCCGGGGACGGGGTCGCGGGCTACCGGCTGGCCTTCGGCACCGGAGCGGCACTGCTGCTCACCGCCCTGCTGCTGGCCCTCGCCCTGCCCCGGCAGCGCCCCGCCGGGGCCGCGCCCGCCGCCGCCGGGGCCGCGCCGCCCGTCCTGGCGCACGGCTGAGCGGCCGGGCGGGGGCAGCGGGGAAGGGGGTGGGAGATCGGTGGAGGGGCTGATGGGGGGATGGGGCGGATCGGCCGAGAGGGGTGGCAGGGCGGTGGCAGAGGGAGGGCAGGGTCGCCGAGGCGGATCGGCTCGGGCGGTGGGGACGGAGTGGTGAGGACGGGGGTGGGAGATCGGCCAAGGGGTGCAGCAGGGCGGACCGGCGGAGGAGCTGGGGGTCGGGGGTGGCAGGGCAGGGGCGGAGGGAGGGCAGGGGTGGCGGGGCGGGGCGGATCGGCTCGGGTGGCGGGGAGCGGTGGAGCGGGGGAGCGGCCGGGCGGTGGAGGAGGCGGGGAGCGGCGGGGCGGATCGGCTGCGGGGGCCGGGCCGGGCCCCGTTACGCTGGAAGCCTTATGACTGACTTCCCCGGCGCCCCGACCACCCCGTCCACCGGCCGCCTGCGCGTGCTCGCCGCGATGTCCGGCGGCGTCGACTCCGCCGTCGCCGCCGCCCGCGCGGTGGAGGCCGGCCACGAGGTCACCGGCGTCCACCTGGCCCTCGCGAGCAACCCGCAGTCCTTCCGCACCGGCGCCCGCGGCTGCTGCACCCTGGAGGACTCCCGGGACGCCCGCCGCGCCGCCGACGTGATCGGCATCCCGTTCTACGTCTGGGACCTGGCCGAGCGCTTCCGCGAGGACGTCATCGACGACTTCGTCGCCGAGTACGCCGCCGGGCGCACCCCCAACCCGTGCCTGCGCTGCAACGAGAAGATCAAGTTCGCCGCGCTGCTCGACAAGGCGATCGCGCTCGGCTTCGACGCCGTCTGCACCGGCCACTACGCCCGGATCGCCGACCGGCCCGACGGCACCCGCGAACTGCACCGCGCCGTCGACGCCGCCAAGGACCAGTCCTACGTGCTCGGGGTCCTCGACGCCGAACAGCTCGCGCACTCGCTGTTCCCGCTCGGCGACACCACCAAGGACGTGATCCGCGCGGAGGCCGAACAGCGCGGCCTGGCCGTCGCCAAGAAGCCCGACAGCCACGACATCTGCTTCATCACCGACGGCGACACCCAGGGCTTCCTGGCCGAGCGCCTCGGCACCGCCACCGGCGACATCCTCGACACCGACGGCACCAAGCTCGGCGAGCACGACGGCGCGTACGGCTTCACCATCGGCCAGCGCAAGGGCCTGCGGCTCGGCCGCCCCGCCGCCGACGGCAAGCCCCGCTACGTCCTCGACATCTCCCCGGTGAACAACACCGTCACCGTCGGCCCGGTCGAGGGCCTCGACGTGCACGCCCTCACCGCCATCCGCCCCCGCTGGTGCGGCGCCCCCGCCACCGGCGAGGGCCGCTACACCGCCCAGCTCCGGGCCCACGGCGAAGAGGTCCCCGTCACCGCCACCCTGGCCGACGACCGACTGCACGTCCGCCTCGACACCCCCGCCCGCGGCATCGCCCCCGGCCAGGCCGTCGTGCTGTACGACGGCACCCGGGTGGTCGGCTCCGCGACCATCGCGGGCACCGAACGGGCCGTCGCCGTCTAGCACTTCGGCCAGGTCGGCCAGGTCGGCCAGGTCGGCCCGGCGGGGTCACTCGAAGTCGTGCTCCTCCGTCGTCACGTGCGGCAGGCGGGGCAGCCGGGGCGGGCGGGGCGGGCGGTGGGCGAACGGTTATCGGGTTGACCGGGGCGCGGCGGGGGGTGGTAGGACTGGGGGCACTATGAACATCACCGTCTTCTGTTCCGCGCATCGGCTCGACAAGAAGTACACCGTTCCGGCGGCGGAGTTCGCCCGGCTGTTGGGGGAGGGCGGGCACACGCTGGTGTGGGGCGGGTCGCGCGCCGGGCTGATGGGGCAGCTGGCGGACGGGGTGAAGGCGGCCGGGGGGCGGCTGGTCGGGATCTCGGTGGAGTTCCTGCAGCACAAGGTCTACAAGGGCGCGGACGTGATGGTGACCACGCCCGACCTGGCGGCGCGGAAGGCCGAGCTGCTGGCGCACGGGGACGCGCTGGTGGTGCTGGCCGGCGGGCTGGGGACGCTGGACGAGGTCACCGAGGTGCTGGAGCTGAAGAAGCACGGCATGCACGACAAGCCGGTGGTGCTGCTGGACACCGAGGGCTTCTACGCGGGCCTGCGGCTCCAGCTGGAGCGGATGGACGCGGAGGGCTTCCTGCCGCGCCCGCTCGCCGAGCTGGTGGTCTTCGCGCGGACCCCCGCCGAGGTCCTGGCCCACCTGAACGCCCACCGGAACTGAAGGAGACAGCGATGGGTGCCCACCTGATCACCGGAGCCGGCTCCGGCATCGGCGCGGTCGTCGCCGACCGGCTCGCCGAACGCGGCGAGGAGCTGTGGCTGCTGGCCCGCGACGCGCGCCGGGCCGCCCAGCTGCGCGAGCGCCACCCCGACGCGCGGACGCTGGTCGGCGACCTGGACGACCCGGCCAAGCTGTCCTGGGCGTTCGGGCACCAGGCGCTGCCGGTCGAACTGGACTCGCTGCTGCACATCGCCGGGGTGGTGGAGCTCGGTGAGATCGGCGACACCCCGGTCAAGGCCTGGCAGCACCAGCTCAACGTCAACACCGTCGCGCCCGCCGAGGTCACCCGCCTGCTGCTGCCCTCGCTGCGGCTGGCCCGCGGCCACGTGGTGTTCGTCAACTCCGGGGCGGGGCTGCGCGCCGACCCGACCTGGGGCTCGTACGCGGCCAGCAAGTTCGCGGTCCGGGCGCTGGCCGACGCGCTCCGGCAGGAGGAGCACGGCCACGGCGTCCGGGTCACCACCGTGTACCCCGGGCGGACGGCCACCCCGATGCAGGAGAAGGTGCACCGGCAGGAGGGCAAGGAGTACGACCCGGAGCGCTGGATCGCCCCGGAGTCGGTGGCCACCGCGATCCTCGCCGCGCTGGACCTGCCGCTGGACGCCGAGATCACCGAGATCACCGTCCGCCCCGGCCGGTAGCGGCGGCCGGTAGCCGCGGCCGGGCGAAAACCCGTACCGGGCGGCAGCCCCGCCGGGCCAGAATGCCGCCCATGGACGACAACACGGCGGAGCGCCTGACGGCCGCGGCCCGGCAGGCCCGGGACAGCGAGGACGACCAGGACGGCCACGCCTACTGGGGGCTCCTCGACGAGGCGCTCGTGGCGGACGGCGGGGCGGCCGCGCTGCGGACCGGCACGGCCCTGCTGGCCGCCGCCGACCCGCTGGCGCGCCAGGTCGGCTGCGACCTGCTCTCCGGCGCGGCCGACCGGTACGCCCCCGCGCGCGGCCCGGTGGCCGAGGCGCTGACCGCGCTCGCCGCGACGGAGACCGCGGTCGGGGTGCTGCGCTCGCTGGCGGCCGGCCTGGGGCGGACGGCGGACCCGCGGGCCCTGCCCGTGCTGCTCCGGCTGGCCGGGCACCCGGACGCCGAGCTGCGCTTCCACGTCGCCTGCGCGCTCGGCTCCGTCGAGGACGGCGGCCCCGACGGGGAGGACGTGCGCGCCCTGCTCCGGCTCACCGCCGACGAGGACGCCGAGGTCCGCAACTGGGCGGTCTTCTCGCTGGGCTGCCTGCGCGACCACGACACGCCCGCCGTCCGGGCGGCGCTGTGGCGGTGCGCCGAGGACGCGGACGCCGAAGTCCGGCAGGAGGCCGCGCGCTGCCTGGCCCGGCGGCACGCCCCCGGCACGGTGGAGCTGGTCGCCCGGCTGCTGGCCGACGACGGGCCCGGCACCCACCTGCTGGAGGCCGCCGAGATCCTCGGCGACCCCGCGCTGCTCCCCGCCCTGCGGGCGCACGGCGACGGGGCCGGGACGGAGGAGGCCGTCGCCGCCTGCGACCCCGCCCGGCGGGCCCGGACCGAGGACGACGCCTGGGCGCTCGTGCGGGAGCTGGAACGGCTGCGCCCCGGCCTCGGCGCCGCGCTGCACGCACCGCGCCACGACTCCGTGCACGCCCTGCGGGTGACCGTGCCGGGGGCGGACCGGGACGGGTACGCCGCCGCCGACCTGCTGGAGCGCGCCGACGGCGACCCGGCCCGGGCGGCCGGGCTGCTGCTGGCCGACCTCGCCGGATGAGGGCCGGGGCCACCGGAGTGCGTACCCTCTCCGTGTGACTGACGTGGACGTGTTCGCCGAACTGGCCGGAGCCGCGACCGGAGTGGGGTCGATGCCCGGCGCGGACGTACGGGAGATGGCCCGGGGGGTGGCGGCCGAGCTGGAGCAGCTGCCGCACCTGCCCGAACTGCCGGGGCGCGGGCCCGGGGCGGACATGATCGGCCGCGGCGCCGGACTGCTGACCGAGCTGTTCGTGCAGACCGAGCCCAGCGGCTGGCGGTTCACCGACCGGCCCGGCCGGGACACCCGGCGGGCCGTCTCCTGGCTCGGCGAGGACCTGGACGCGCTGGAGGAGTACACCCAGGGCTACGCGGGCCTGCTCAAGGTGCAGGCCGTCGGGCCGTGGACGCTGGCCGGGTCGATCGAGCTGAAGCACGGCGAGAAGGCGCTCAGCGACCCCGGGGCCTGCCGGGACGTCGCGGGCTCGCTCACCGAGGGCCTGCGCCGCCACCTCGCCGACGTCCGCCGCCGGGTGCCCGGCGCGACGGTGGTGCTGCAGCTGGACGAGCCGCTGCTGCCCGCCGTGCTGGCCGGGTCGGTGAAGACCGCCAGCGGCTTCCAGCGGCTGCGCGCGATCGACCGCCAGGTCGCCGAGCAGACGCTGCGCGAGGTGATCGGCGGCCTCGACGCGCCCGTCCTGGTGCACAGTTGCGCGCCCGGGGTGCCGATCCCGCTGCTGCGCCGGGCCGGTGCGGCCGGGATCTCGCTGGACTTCTCGCTGCTGACGGAGCGTCACGACGACGACCTGGGCGAGGCGGTCGAGGGCGGCACCCTGCTGCTCGCCGGAGTGGTGCCGTCCACCGACGCGACACCCGCCGAATCAAAAACGGTGTCCGACCCGGCCGGTAGTGTCCAGGGTGTCAGGACGCTGTGGCGCAGGCTGGGGCTGGCCCCCGAACTGCTGGGCCGCCGCGTGGTGGTGACACCGACGTGCGGATTGGCGGGGGCCTCCCCGGCGTACGCGCGGCGGGCGCTGGCCGCGGCGGTGCGGGCCGCCCGGAGCCTGGTGGACAACCCGGAGTGACGAGCGAGGAGGACGGCGCGGTGGCGGCTGTGGAGGGCTGGGAGGAGATTCCGGCGGAGGTGCGGACGCGGCACGCCGAGCTGGCGACCGAGATCCAGGAGCACCGGGCCCGGTACTACGACCAGGACGCCCCGGTGATCAGCGACGGCGAGTTCGACGCCCTGATGCGGGAGTTGGAGGCACTGGAGGCCGCGCACCCGGTGCTGCGGACGCCCGACTCGCCGAGCCAGCAGGTCGGCGGCGGGACGAGCGCGCAGTTCGCCCCCGTGGTGCACCGCGAGCGGCTGCTCAGCCTCGACAACGCGATGGACGACGAGGAGCTGGCGGCCTGGGCCGAGCGGGTCGCCGAGGAGCTGGCCGGCATCGACTACCACTACCTGTGCGAGCTGAAGGTCGACGGCCTGGCCGTCAACCTGACGTACGAGCGCGGCGAACTGGTGCTGGCCGCCACCCGCGGCACCGGCACGGTCGGCGACGACATCACCGCCAACGTCCGCACCATCGAGGGCGTCCCGCACCGGCTGCACGGCGAGGACCTGCCGGAGCTGGTGGAGGTCCGCGGCGAGGTCTACCTCTCGAACGCGGCCTTCGACGCGCTGAACGCCGCCATCGCGGAGGAGAACGAGCGCCGCCGGCTGGAGAACGTGGAGCGCGCCGCGGCCGGCAAGCGGCTGCTGGCGATGGGCAAGCTGTACATGAACCCGCGCAACGCCGCGGCCGGTTCGCTGCGCCAGAAGGACCCGCTGATCACCAAGTCCCGCGGGCTGCGGATGGTGGTGCACGGCATCGGCGCCCGGACGGGCTTCGCCATCGACTGCCAGTCGCACGCCTACGAGCTGCTGCACGGCTGGGGCCTGCCCACCGCCCGGCACAACAAGGTGGTCGGCACGCTGGACGAGGTCCGGGCGTTCGTCGCGCACTTCGGCGAGCAGCGGCACTCCGTCGAGCACGAGATCGACGGCGTGGTGGTCAAGGTCGACGAGATCGCCCTGCAGGGCCGGCTCGGCTCCACCTCCAAGTCGCCGCGCTGGGCGATCGCCTGGAAGTACCCGCCGGAGGAGGTCACCGGCAAGCTCGCCGACATCAAGATCGGCATCGGCCGGACCGGCCGGGCCACCCCGTACGCGATGCTGGCCGAGCCGGTGAAGGTGGCCGGCTCGATGGTGCAGTACGCCACCCTGCACAACCAGCAGATCGTCAAGGCCAAGGACGTGCTGATCGGCGACACCGTCGTGCTGCGCAAGGCCGGCGACGTGATCCCGGAGATCCTCGGCCCGGTCTACGACCTGCGGGACGGCACCGAGCGGGAGTTCGTGATGCCCGCCGAGTGTCCGGAGTGCGGCAGCCCGCTGCGCCAGATGTCCGAGGGCGACATCGACCTGCGCTGCTCGAACGCCCGGTACTGCCCGGCCCAGATCCGCGAGCGGATCGCCTTCCTCTGCGGCCGCCAGTGCCTGGACGTCGAGGGCCTCGGCTACGTCGCCGCCACCGCGCTCACCCAGCCGCTGGCGCCGGCCGAGCCGCCGGTGCGCACCGAGGGCGACATCTTCGGCCTGACCGAGGAGCAGCTGCTGCCGATCAAGGTGCTGGTGCGCGACCAGAAGACCGGCATGCCCAAGCTGGACGACGAGACCGGCGAGGAGAAGGAGGTGTTCTTCTTCGCCAACAACGCGGGCACGGCCAAGAAGAACACCACCACCATGCTGGAGAACCTGGCCGGGGCCAGGGACCGCCCGCTGTGGCGCTTCCTGAACGGCCTGTCGATCCGGCACGTCGGCCCGGTCTCCGCCCAGGAGCTGGCCCGCGAGTTCCGCGACCTGGACCGGATCTTCGCCGCCGAGGAGGCCGAGCTGGCCGCCGTCGAGGGCGTCGGCCCGACCATCGCCCGCTCGATCAAGGAGTGGTACGCGGAGGACTGGCACCGGGAGGTCCTGGAGCAGTGGCGGGCCGCCGGGGTGGCCTTCGTCGAGGAGGGCGGCGAGGAGCCGGGCGAGCGCCCGCTGGAGGGCCTGACCGTGGTGGTCACCGGCACCCTCGCCGGGCACACCCGGGACGGCGCCAAGGAGGCGCTGACCTCGCGCGGCGCCAAGGTCACCGGCTCGGTTTCGAAGAAGACGCATTTCGTGGTGGTCGGCGACAATCCCGGATCGAAATACGACAAGGCGGTGCAACTCGGCGTCCCCGTGCTGGACGACGCGGGCTTCACCGTGCTGCTCGACCGGGGGGCCGACGCCGCCCGGGCCCACCTCGGCCTGGAGCCGCTCGCCCCGGCCGAGCCCGCGGCCGAGCCCGCGGCCGGGCCTGCGGACGGGCCTGCGGACGGGCCCGCGGCCGGGGCGGAAAAGGCGGAAAAGGCGGAAAAGGCCGCGGAAGAGCAGGAGGAGCCGGTTTCCTGACGGGTCGTTATCGTCCTGATGCCGCGTCAGCCGGGTGTTCGAGAGCGAAATCGGGCATTGTGTCACTGAGCAGCGCGCGGATAAGGCGTCGCGCTCGGAGGTGACCGGAAAGTGCGCCCCTGCGGGGCGCCCCGGCTTACCCTGGGCGCTACGAACTGTCAGCAAGGAGTGTGTGGCAACGGTTTCGCCGCCGGAGCCCCGGGGACACGCCCTCGTCTGACGTCCACCGGCACCCCTGAGGAGAGGGGTGCCTCACCGTGAGGCGGCCCTGCGGGGGCGGGCCCGACGGAGGACTGGGCTTATGGATCGTACGACCGGCGGCGCGCCCACACGCCCGCCGCAGGGGGTGGCAGGTGCGGTCCTGCTGCTCGGCGTGCTGCTGGCCGGAGCCGCGCCGCTCATCCCGCTGGCCGTCCTGGTGTACCGCTACGAACCCGAACTGCTCCCGCTGTTCGCGGTTCCCCTGGCCGTGCTCGTCGCCGCCTGGCGGATCGCCCGGGACCGGGCCCGGGACCAGCTCACCGACCCGCTGACCGACCTGCCGAACCGGCAGGCGCTGCTGATCGCCACCCAGGAGGCCCTCGCCAAGCACGAGGAGGAACCCGGCTACAGCGTCGGGCTGGTGCTGCTCGACCTGGACCGCTTCCGCTCCCTCAACGACGCGCTCGGCCACACCGCGGGCGACCGGCTGCTGGTGCACATCGCCCGCCGCCTGCACCGGGCGCTGCGCTCCGGGGCCGGCCCGGCCCGGGACGGCGAGGACGGCTCCGCGCTGCCCCCGCCGGTCCGCCGCGGCGAGCGCCCCGTGGTGGCCCGGATGGGCGGCGACGAGTTCGCCGTCCTGCTGCCCGGCGTCGGCAGCCCCGAGGTGCTGGAACGGGTCGCCAAGGCGCTGATCGCCGAACTCGCCGCCCCGATCCGGCTCGACGGCCTGCTGCTGGTCCTGGAGGCCAGCGCCGGGGTCTGCGTCTACCCGACGCACGCCCAGGACGCCGAGTCGCTGCTGCGCCGCGCCGACGTCGCGATGGGCCACGCCCAGCACAGCCGCAGCGGCGTCGAGCGCTACGACGAGTCCCGCGACCTCGACACCCCGTACCGGATCGGCCTGCTCGGCGACCTGCGGCGGGCCATCGAGATGAACGAGGTGCAGCTGCACTACCAGCCCAAGGTCGCCTTCGACGGCAGCGTGGTCGGGCTGGAGGCGCTGGTCCGCTGGGACCGCCCCGGCCAGGGCCGGGTGCCGCCCGACGAGTTCATCGGCCTCGCCGAGTCCTCCGGGCTGATGCCCCGGCTCACCGACTACGTGCTGGAGAGCGCCGTCGGGCAGATCGCCCGCTGGCGCCACCAGGGCCTGATGGTGCCGGTCGCCGTCAACGTCTCGCCCCGCGACGTCCTCAATCCGGGCTTCGCGGCCCGGGTCGCCGGCCACCTGACCCGGCACCAGGTCCCGCCGGAGGCGCTCCAGTTGGAGATCACCGAGCGGCTGCTGCTCGACGACAGCCGGCGCGCCGCCGACACCCTGGCCGAACTGCGCCGCTACGGCGTCCGGATGTCGCTGGACGACTTCGGCACCGGGCACTCCTCGCTGGTGCGGCTGCGCAGCCTGCCGGTCGGCGAGCTCAAGATCGACCGGTCCTTCGTGTCCCGGATGGTCGCCGACGACCATGACGCGGCGGTGGTCCGCTGCTCGGTCGAGCTGGCCCACTCGCTCGGCCTGACCGTGGTCGCCGAGGGCGTCGAGGACGACGAGACCTGGGAGCGCCTGCACGACATGGGGGTGGACGCCGTCCAGGGCTGGCTGGTGTCGGCGGCGCTCCCCGCCGACCAGGCCACCGCGTGGCTGCTGGTGCGGCGCACCGGGGCGTCGCCGGTGGAGTCGCTGCCGCGGTAGGCGGGTGCGCCGCGAGGCCCGTCCGAGGGGGTGGTCCCGTCCTCGGGCGGGCCCCGCCGCGCGTGCCCGGTCGCCCGCACCCCGGGCCGCACCCCTTCTGCCCATAGGATGGGCCCCCTGACCGAAAGGGACGGGTGCGGCCAGTGGCAGGCGCCCGGCCCACCAGAACTCACCCTTGAGGATCGCTGCATGCCTGGCATCACGCGCGAGGAGGTCGCCCACCTCGCCCGGCTGTCGCGTCTGGAGTTGCAGGCGGAGGAGTTGGACCACTTCGCCGAGCAGCTCGACGTGATCATCGGCGCGGTCGCCCGCGTTTCCGAGGTCGCGGGGCAGGACGTCCCGCCGACCTCCCACCCGCTCCCGCTCACCAACGTGATGCGCGCGGACGAGGTGCGACCGTCGCTGACCCCGGAGCAGGCGCTGTCCGGCGCCCCGGCGAGTGAGGACCAGCGTTTCCGCGTGCCGCAGATCCTCGGGGAGGACTGACCGAGATGACCGAACTGATCAAGTACACGGCGGCCGAGACGGCCGCCGCGATCGCCGGCGGAGAGGTCTCCGCGGTCGAGGTCGCCCAGGCCCACCTGGACCGGATCGACGCCGTCGACAAGAAGGTCAACGCCTTCCTGCACGTGGACACCGAGGGCGCGCTGGCCGCGGCCCGGGCCGTCGACGCGCAGCGCGCGGCCGGCGCCGAGCTGGGCCCGCTGGCCGGCGTCCCGCTCGCGCTGAAGGACGTCTTCACCACCCGGGGCATCCCGACCACCTGCGGCTCGAAGATGCTGGAGGGCTGGATCCCGCCCTACGACGCCACCCTGACGCGGCGTCTGAAGGACGCGGGCGTGGTCATCCTCGGCAAGACCAACATGGACGAGTTCGCGATGGGCTCCTCCACCGAGAACTCCGCCTACGGCCCGACCGGCAACCCGTGGGACCTGACCCGCATCCCCGGCGGCTCCGGCGGTGGCTCGGCCGCCGCGCTGGCCGCCTTCGAGGCCCCGCTGGCGATCGGCACCGACACCGGCGGCTCGATCCGCCAGCCCGGCGCCGTCACCGGCACCGTCGGCGTCAAGCCCACCTACGGCTCGGTGTCCCGCTACGGCCTGATCGCCTTCTCCTCCTCGCTCGACCAGGGCGGCCCGTGCGCCCGCACCGTGCTGGACGCGGCGCTGCTGCACGAGGCGATCGCCGGGCACGACCCGCTCGACTCCACCTCGATCGACGCGCCCGTCCCGGCCGTGGTCGCCGCCGCGAAGCTCCGCGACGTGCGCGGCATGCGGATCGGCGTGGTCAAGGAGTTCTCCGGCGAGGGCTACCAGGCCGGCGTGATGCAGCGCTTCAACGAGGCCGTCGAGCTGCTCCGCGAGCTGGGCGCCGAGGTCGTCGAGGTGTCCTGCCCGTCGTTCACGCTGGCCCTGCCCGCGTACTACCTGATCGCCCCGTCCGAGTGCTCGTCGAACCTCGCCCGGTTCGACGCGATGCGCTACGGCCTGCGGGTCGGCGACGACGGCAAGCGCTCCGCCGAGCAGGTCACCGCGCTCACCCGCGAGGCCGGCTTCGGCGACGAGGTCAAGCGCCGCATCATCCTCGGCACCTACGCGCTCTCCTCGGGCTACTACGACGCCTACTACGGCTCGGCCCAGAAGGTCCGCACCCTGATCTCCCGGGACTTCGACGCCGCCTTCGCGGGCGTGGACGTGCTGGTCTCCCCGACCACCCCGACCACCGCCTTCCCGATCGGCGAGCGTGCCGACGACCCGATGGCGATGTACCTCGCCGACCTGTGCACCATTCCCTCGAACCTCGCCGGCAACGCGGCCATGTCGCTGCCCTGCGGCCTCGCCCCGGAGGACAATCTCCCGGTCGGCCTGCAGATCATCGCCCCCGCGATGGCGGACGACCGCCTGTACCGCGTGGGCGGCGCCGTCGAGGCCGCGCTCAACGACAAGTGGGGTCACACCCTGCTGGAGGAGGCACCGGCACTATGAGCAAGATCGAGAAGGCCAAGGGCTGGAAGCACTCGAAGCCCGGCCTGTGGCTGTCCATCGGCACCAGCGCCTTCGGCGCGCTCTCCATCGCCAAGGACATCCGCGGCGCCCGTGCCGACAACGACACCCTCAAGCTGATCAACGCCGTGGTCGGCGCCGCCGCCCTGATCACCGGCACCGCGCTCCTCGTCCGCGAGCTCAAGCGTCTCGGCGACGACGACGTCCTGCTCGGCTAGCGGCGCGGGTCTCGGAGAGGTCGGGAAGAAGAAATGATCACGCAGATCCGCATCGACGGCTTCAAGTCGTTCGTCGGCTTCGAGCTCGATGTGCATCCGGTGACGGTTCTTCTCGGCGTCAACGGGGCCGGCAAGTCCAACCTGTTCGACGCGCTGCGGCTGGTCGCCGGGACGATCCACCGGGGTTTCAAGGAGACCCTGGCGGCGGACCGGCGGCTGGCCGCGCGCAACCTGTTCCACCGGAGCGGGACAGGGCCGTTGCGGGACGAGTTCACGATCACGGTCGGGATGACTGTTCCGCGTCCGGTCGAGGTGGTGCTGCGCGCGCGCCGGGACGGGGGCGCGGTCCTGGACCGGGACGGGAGCGGGGTCAGGCTGTTCGCACCGGACGGCCGACCCGGGGCGCGGATTCCGCTGACCGTGCTCCGCGAGGGGCTGGGCGAGTTCTCGGACGACGAGCTGAAAGTCTTCGCCCAGGTACTCGTCGAGTGCGACACCTGGCAGCCGTACACCCTCGAACCCGCCGCACTGCGGGAGTTGGGGCGTCCGGAGGCCGACGGGCCGCTGGAGCCGCGCGGGAGCAACCTCGCCACGGTGGTGCACCGGATCGAGGAGACCGCTCCTGACCGATTCGTCCGGCTGACGGCCGACCTGGCGGCGTTGGTGCCCGGAGTACGGGGCATCCGCACTGAAGTGCTGCGCACCCGGGGCGAGTTCGACTTCGAGGTGGAGTTCCAGCACACCGGGTGGGTCTCGCCCGCCTCGCTCTCCGACGGCACGCTGCGGGCACTCGCCCTGCTGGCGGCGTACTGGGACCCGAAGCAGAGGGGGCTGCTCGCCGTGGAGGAGATCGAGAACGGGATGCACCTCTCCCAGGTGGCTCGGCTGCTGCACCGCCTCGGGCGCGGGGACGGCCAACTGCTGGTCACCACGCACTCGGCCGCGCTGCTGGCCGCGCTGCGCAGTGACCTCTCCGGGAGCGTGGTGTTCCTGGAGCAGGCCAACCACGTGGACCCGGAGCGCGGCACGATCTCCCGGATCACGGCTCCCCGTCCGCTGCTGCCGTTCGCCCCGGACAACGAACCCGGCACTTCGAAGTCTCCCCAGGCGGTCGAGAGGCTGCTGCGCAGCCTCGGGCAGGGGGCGATGTGAGCCGCTGGCTGTCGCTCGGGCTGATGGCGGAAGGCGTGAGCGACGAGCCGTTCCTGCGGACGCTGATCACCCGCCAGGTGGAGGACCTGCTGCTGGCCAAGGCGACAGGGCCGGTGGACGTGCAGCCGTGCGAGGTGTCGGTCGTGCGGATCACCGCTGCGGGCGCGGCCGAGGCGGCCAGGGAACTGGCTGTGGAGCACACGCTGCTCTTCCTGCACAGCGACGAGAAGGAACGCGCCAAGGCGGACGCCCTCGCGGCCGAAGTGCGTTCGTGGGCAAGGGAGTCGAGGGCCGCCGAGCCGGTGGTCCTGGTCCCCGTCCGGATGACCGAGTCGTGGATGCTCGCGGACCGGCAGGCGATCGCCGTCGCGGTCGGCGGGGCGGACCTCACGGCCTACCCGTACCAGCAGCCGGCGGACGTGGAGAAGGCGCACAACAGCCCCGACCACCCCGCCTACGCGAAGCGGGTCTGGCAGGCGATCGCCGGGAAGGGCCACGGCGGGGCGCTGGACGACAGCATGGAACTACTGGCACAGCACATTGATCTTGACATTCTCGGACGGCTGCCGTCGTACCAGCGATGGCTCGCGGACACCGAACACGCATTGAAATCGAAGGGATTCCTGTGAGCACCATGACCCTGGTGTCCTATGACGACGCACTGGCCTCGTACGACCCGGTGATGGGCCTTGAGGTCCACGTCGAGCTGGGTACCAAGACCAAGATGTTCTGCGGCTGCTCCACCGAACTCGGTGCCGAGCCCAACTCGCAGACCTGTCCGACCTGTCTGGGGCTGCCCGGGTCGCTGCCGGTGGTCAACGCGGTCGGGGTGGAGTCGGCGATCCGGATCGGTCTCGCGCTGAACTGCGAGATCGCCGAGTGGTGCCGGTTCGCGCGGAAGAACTACTTCTACCCGGACATGCCGAAGAACTTCCAGACCAGCCAGTACGACGAGCCGATCGCCTTCAACGGGTACCTCGACGTGCAGCTGGAGGACGGCGAGGTCTTCCGGGTGGAGATCGAGCGCGCCCACATGGAGGAGGACACCGGCAAGTCGACGCACGTCGGCGGCGCCACCGGACGCATCCACGGCGCGGAGTACTCGCTGCTGGACTACAACCGGGCCGGCATCCCGCTGATCGAGATCGTCACCAAGCCGATCGAGGGCGCGGGCCACCGGGCCCCCGAGGTGGCGAAGGCGTACGTCGCCGAGCTGCGCGAGCTGATCAAGGCGCTGGGCGTCTCCGAGGCCCGGATGGACAAGGGCCAGATGCGCTGCGACGTGAACCTGTCGCTGCGCCCCCACGGCACCGAGACCTTCGGCACCCGCAGCGAGACCAAGAACGTCAACTCGCTGCGCAGCGTGGAGCGGGCCGCCCGGTTCGAGATCCAGCGGCACGCCACGGTGCTCGGCGACGGCGGGACGATCGTCCAGGAGACCCGGCACTTCCACGAGGAGGACGGCTCCACCACGGCCGGCCGGATCAAGGACAACGCCGAGGACTACCGGTACTTCCCGGAGCCCGACCTGGTGCCGGTCGCCCCGGCCCGGGAGTGGGTCGAGGAGCTGCGGGCCGGGCTGCCGGAGCTGCCCCGGGTCCGCCGGGCCCGGCTGCAGGCCGAGTGGGAGCTGTCCGACCAGGACATGCAGTCGGTGCTCAACGCCGGTGCGGTGGAGCCCATTTCGGAGACCATCGCGGCTGGCGCCCCCGCCGACCAGGCCCGCAAGTGGTGGATGGGCGAGCTGGCGCGGCGCGCCAACGAGACCGGCACCGAGCTGTCCGAGCAGCCGATCACCCCGGCCCAGGTGGCCCGGGTGTGCGCGCTGGTCGCCGAGGGCAAGCTGAACGACAAGCTGGCCCGCCAGGTCATCGAGGGCGTCCTCGCGGGCGAGGGCGAGCCGGACGAGGTGGTCGAGAAGCGCGGCCTGGCCGTGGTCTCCGACGACTCGGCGCTCGGCGCGGCCGTCGACCAGGCGATCGCCGACAACCCGGACGTGGCGGCGAAGATCCGCGACGGCAAGGTGCAGGCGGTCGGCGCCCTGGTCGGCGCGGTGATGAAGACCACCCGCGGGCAGGCCGACGCGGCGAAGGTCAAGGACCTGATCCTGGCCAAACTGGCCCAGTAGGCAGTGGGTAAGGCCCTCCCGGAGTGTCTGAGGAGGGGCCTTAGGCGCAGTCGTACGGTGCCCGTCCCCGGGAGGGGGCGGGCACCTGTCTTTCCTCCCCATCGGCGGCACCGGGGCGGCCCCCTGACGGTGCGGAAGATGGGGAAGGCGCCCCATGTGGCGGACCCCTCTGGGGGCGGATGCTGGACGCAGACGCCAACGAGGGGAAACGGAAATGTACGAGTACGAGATCTTCAAGAGCCGCGAGCGCGAGCTGCACGGGGCGGCCACCGCCGCCCGGCTGGCCCGGGAGGCGCGGCGCGCCGGCGGGGAGCGCGGGCTGCTCGGCCGGCTGACCCGCTCGGTGCGCCGGGAGGCCGGGGCGCGCACCGCCGGGACCCGGGCCGGGGGCGCCCGCGCGGGTGCCGCCGCCGGCTGTGCCTGATGGCCGGCGGGCCCGGCCCGGCCGGGTCGTCCCGGCCCGGCGAGGGCGGGGGAGGCGGGCGCCGGGATAACCGTTCGGCCGTGTTCGAGGTCTGTGGGATGCTCACGGGCATGGAGCAGTCAACGGTCAGCCCGGTGTTCGTCGGACGGGGCCGGGAGACCGGCGCCCTGGATGCCGCCCTGCGGCGTGCGGCCGCGGGGGAGCCGCACGCCGTGCTGGTCGGCGGCGAGGCGGGCGTCGGGAAGACCCGGCTGATCGAGGAGTTCCTGCAGCGGGCGGACGAGGGCGGTGCGGTCACCGCCCTCGGCGCATGTCTGGAGGTCGGCGCCGAGGGCCTGCCGTACGGCCCGCTGTCGGGGGCGCTGCGCCGCCTGCACCGGCAGCTCGGGCCCGAGCTGGAGCGGGCCGCGGCCGGCATGGAGGGCCATCTCGCCCGCCTGCTGCCGGAGTTCGGCGAGGCCGACGGCGCGTCCAACGACGAGTACGGCCGGGCCCGGCTGTTCGAGCACACCGCCCGGCTGTTCGAGCGGCTGGCCGTGGACCGGACGCTGGTCCTGGTGGTCGAGGACCTGCACTGGTCGGACCGCTCCACCCGGGAACTGATGGCCTACCTGATCCGCACCCTGCACGGCTCCCGGGTGCTGGTGGTCGCCACCTACCGCACCGACGACCTGCACCGCCGGCACCCGCTGCGCCCGTTCCTGGCCGAACTGGAGCGGCTGCGCACCGTGCAGCGACTGGAGCTGGAACGGCTGGACCGGCCCGAGGTGGCGGCCCAGCTGGCCGGCATCCTCGGCACCGGCACCCCGCCGCGGGACCTGGTCGACCGGATCCACCGCCGCTCCGAGGGCAACCCGTTCTTCGTCGAGGAACTCGCCGCCGCGCACCAGGACGGCTGCCTGGCCGGCCTCAGCGAGACGCTCCGCGACATCCTGCTGGTCCGGGTCGAGGCACTGCCCGAGGAGACCCAACGGGTCGTCAGACTGGCCGCCGAGGGCGGCTCCCGGGTCGAGCACGGCCTGCTCGCCGCCGTCGCCGCCGGGAGCGGCGCCGTCCCCGGCGAGGACGCGCTGATCGGCGCGCTGCGCACCGCCGTCGGCGCCAACATCCTGCGCCCCGACACCGACGGCGAGGGCTACCGGTTCCGGCACGCGCTGGTCCGCGAGGCGGTCTCCGACGACCTGCTGCCCGGCGAGCGGCACCGGATCAACCGGCGCTACGCCACCGTCCTGGAGGAGGACCCGGAGCTGGTCGGCGCCGAACTGCGCCCCGCCCGGCTCGCCGACTACTGGTACCACGCGCACCACCCCGCCCGGGCGCTGCCCACCGCGCTGGACGCGGCCCGCGCCGCCCGCCGCCGCAACGCCTTCGCCGAGCAGCTGAAGATGCTGGAACGGGCCCTCGAACTCTGGGACACCGTCTCCGAGGAGACCCTCGCCACCACCCTGCGCCCCTACGACTGGGCCGACACCTACCCGCCGTGCGGCTGCGCCGAGGACGGCCGCGACGGGTGCGACCGGCTCCGACTGGTCGACGTGCTCGCCGAGGCCGTGGTCGCCGCCCGCCGCGCCGGGGACCGCGACCGCGGCCAGTCGCTGGCCCGCCGCGCCCTCGCCCTGGTCGACGAGGGCACCAGCCCGGCCCGGGCCGCCTGGTTCCGGCTCCAGCGCGCCCGGATGCTCGGCCACCTCAAGCGCAGCGGCGCGATCGAGGAGATCCAGTACGCCCACCGCCTGGTGCAGGGCCTCGGCCCGTCCGTGGTGCAGGCCGAGGCGCTCGCCCTGGACGCCGCGCACGGCATGCTCCGGCAGCCCGGCCCGCAGGTCGTCGCCACCGCCGAACGGGCCGTCTGCATCGCCCGGCAGGTCGACGCGCCCGCCGTCGAGGTGCACGCCGAGATCACCCTCGCCGGGCTGCTCGGCGACTTCGGCGACGGCGACCGCGCCATCGAACTGCTCGCCGCCGCCGTGGAACGGGCCCGCCCGCTCGGCCACGACGACGTGTACACCCGCGGCCTCAACAACCTCTCCAGCCTGCTGCTCGCGCACGGCCGCGCCGAGGAGGCGGTGACCGCCGCCCGCGAGGGCCTGGACGCGGCCCGCCGCGGCGGCCTGCTGCTCAACACCGGCCCGATCCTCACCGGCAACCTCGCCGAGGCGCTGCTCGCGGCCGGCCGCACCACCGAGGCCGCCGCCGTCCTCGCCGAGTGGGAGGACCGGCCGGAGTCCGACACCCACGGCGAGTTCATGCACCGGCTGTGCGGCGAACTCGCCCTGCTGCGCGGCGACACCGCCGGCGCCGAGGCCCACTGGACGGCCGCCCGCGCCAGCGGCGGCGACGGCGGGCAGCCCCAGCACGCGCTGCCCACCGCCGCCCTCGGCATCCGCCTCGCCACCCGCCTCGGCCACCCCGACCGGGCCCGCGCCCGGCTCGCCGAAGCCCTCGACACCACCGCCGCGGACGGGCAGGACCGCCACCTGCTGGCCCTGCTCGCGGACGCCGCCGAGGCCGAGGCCGACCAGCACCCGCGCACCCCCGAGGGCGCCGCCGCACTGGCCCGGATCGCCGCCGCCGCCGACGGGCTCGTCCCGCGCTGCGCCCTCGACCGCGGCCGCGCCGCGCTGACCGCCGGCCACCTCGCCCGCGCCGCCGGACGCCCCGCCGCCGCGCACTGGGCCGCCGCCGTCGCCGAACTCCGGGCCGCCGCGCTGCCCGGGCCGCTGGCCGCCGCCCTGCTGCGGGCCGCCGAGGAGCACGCCGCGGCCGGCGAGCGCGAGCAGGCCGCCGCGATGCTCCGCGAGGCCGCCGGACTCGCCCGCGACCGCGGCGACCTGCCGACCCGTCAGGAGGCCGAACTGCTCGCCGAGCGGCTCGGCCTGGCCCGCGCGGACGGCCCGGACCGCCCCGGCGGCGACGGCCTCGGCCTCACCCCGCGGGAGCGGGACGTGCTGCGCCAGCTGACCCTCGGCCGCAGCAACCGGCAGATCGCCGAGCAGCTGTTCATCTCGCCGAAGACCGCCAGCGTGCACGTCTCGAACATCCTGGCCAAGCTCTCCGTCGGCGGCCGCGGCGAGGCCGCCGCGCTGGCCCACCGGCTCCGCCTGTTCGAGGCGGAACCGGCGAACGGGGCGGTGGCCGGGGCGGTCTGACGCCCCGTCGGCTCCGCGCCGACCCCGCCGCGACGCCGCCGCGAGCCCGCCCCGACGCCACCCCGACGCCGCTCCGAGCCCGGCCCGGCCCCGGCCCGACCCGGGTTCGAGCGGCGCTCGGGCGCGCTGTTCCATCCTCCCCTCCGGCACGCACCGGACACGGAGGAGGTGGTGGACATGGCCGGGCCGAGGACACCGGCATGGCAGGTACTGGGAGCGTTGGTCCGCCGGGTGGTCCGGGCACTGGCGCTGCTCGGCGGGATGCACGCCCACAGCGGGGTGCAGTTCTACCTGGAGCTGTGCCGGGAGGAAGCCCGGCTGCGCGGTGCCGACCGGGACGCGCCGTGGCCGCCCCACCCGCCGCTGCAGCCCCCGATCACCCTGCTGCCGCCGCCGCCCGGGCACCCCGAGCAGCTCGTCCCGGACCAGCCGCTGAGCGAGCTGGAGCTGGCGCTGCGCGCCGAACTCGCGCACCTGGACCGGCTGATCCCCGGGGAGAACCGGCGGTGACCGGCCCGGTGGCCGCCCTCGGGGGCGGCCCGGCCCGGCCGAGCCGGAGGAGAGCGCGCTTCAAGAGGCCGTTGAGCGGGCCGCCGGAGACTGGACGGAGCACGGTCCGAGCCGCGGACCGGCGACGGAACCCCCGGAGGTACGGGATGCGCGAGTCGGCGACCCTGACCGGAGCCCTGGCCGAGGTGTTCGCCCGGGCGGGCGACGGCCCCGCCGTCGTCGCGCTCCGCGACGCCGGACCCGGGACCGCCCCGCACACCCTGACCTACCGGGAACTCGACCGGCGGGCCCGGCAGCTGGGCGCCTGGCTGGCCGGGCACCGGGTGGCCGGCCGCCCGGTGATGGTGGCCCTGGAGACCGGCGCCGACCTGGCCGTCGCCGTGGTCGGCTGCCTGTACGCGGGCGCCGTCGTGGTGCCGGTGCCGCCGCCCTCGGCGTCCCCGGCCGCGGCCGAGCGGACCGCGGCGATCGCCCGGGAGACCGGCGTGCCGGTCGTCCTCACCGAGGCCGGGCACGCCGCCGACGTGTCGCGCAGCCTGTCCGAGGCCGGCCGCGGCGGGGTGCTCTGCCTGGCCGTGGACCGTCCGCTGCCCGAGCCCGCGGCCGACGCCGCGCCCTGGGAGCCGGCCCGTCCGGCGCCCGGCGACGTCGCGCTGATCCAGTACACCTCGGGGACCACCGCCGCCCCGCGCGGCGTCCAGGTCACCCACGCCAACCTGCTCGCCACCATGGCGGAGATCCGGCGGGCGCTCGGCACCCACGCCGGTTCCCGGATCGGCGGCTGGCTGCCCTGCTACCACGACCTGGGCCTGATCGGGCAGTTGCTGCACCCGCTCTGGCTGGGCGCCACCGCCGTGCTGATGCCGCCCCGGCTGTTCGTCGCCCGCCCGGCGCGCTGGCTGGAGGCGATCGACGCGCACGGGGTGACCGTCGCGGCCGCCCCCGACTCGGCGTACGCCCGGTGCGCCGCCGAGGTCACCGACGCCGAACTGGCCGGCCTCGACCTGTCGCGCTGGGAGTGCGCCGTCAACGCCGCCGAACCGGTCTCCGCGGCCACCGTGGACGCGTTCACCGCCCGGTTCGCCGCGGCCGGGCTGCGGCCCGGCGCGATGGTCGCCGGGTACGGCCTCGCCGAGGCCACCCTGCTGGTCGCCACCGGCGGCGCCGGCCCGGTCCGGACCGCGACCGGAGTGCCGGCCGACGGGCCGATGCCGGACCGACGGGTCGTCAGCTGCGGCCCGCCGCGCGGCGGCGAGGTCCGGATCGTCGACCCCGCCGACCGCACCGAGCTGCCCGAGGGCGTCGAGGGCGAGGTGTGGGTGCGCGGACCGGCGGTGGCGGCCGGCTACTGGCAGCGGCCGCTGGAGACCGCCGAGGTGTTCGGCGCCGTCACCGCGGGCGGCGCCCGCGGCTTCCTGCGCACCGGCGACCTCGGCGTGCTGCGGGCCGGCGAGCTGTACCTGACCGGCCGGCTCAAGGACACCGTGGTGGTGGCCGGGCAGAGCGTCCACCCGCAGGAGATGGAGCGCCGCCTGATCGACTGCGGCGAACGGCTCGCCTCCGCCGTGGTGTTCGGCGCCGACGAGCCCGACCGCCTGGTGGTGGTCCAGGAGGTCCGGCACCCCGGCCGGGACGCGGGCGCGCTCGCCGCGCTCGCCGCCAGGGTGCGCGGCTGCCTGGCCGAGGAGTTCGGCGCCACCGCCGCCGGCGTGGTGCTGGTCCGCCCCGGCTCGGTGCGCCGCACCACCAGCGGCAAGGTCCGCCGCTCGACGATGCGACGGCTGTTCCTGGACGGCGAGTTGAGACCCGTCTACGCCGAACTCGACGCCGGACTCGACGCCGGGCTGCCGGTTCCCGACCGGCCCGGCCGGGTGGTGGTCCCGTGAGCGTGGTCGAGCGGGAGCGGGCGGCGGCCGCCGCCGCGTACGGCCCGCCGCTCCCCGGGGCCCGCCCCGGCGGCGCCGTGCCCCCGGCCGAACGGCTGGTCCGGGCCCGGGTCGCCGAGTGGGAGCGCCGGCTCGGCGACCCCGGCGACCCGGCCAACCCGGCCGGGTTCCGGGCGCTGATGGCCGCCGACGAGCGGGCCGAACTCGCCGCCGGGGCGGTCGCGGTGCTCCGCGACGGCGGCTTCGGCGCCGAACTGGTCCCGGTCGAGCTGGGCGGGCGGCTGGACCGCGCCGACGTGCTGGCCCGGGTGCTGCGGCCGGTGTTCCGGCGCGACGTGTCGCTCGGCTTCGGCCACGGCATCACCTCGCTGTTCGCCGCCGCCGCGGTCTGGGCGGCCGGCGACGGCCCGCAGCGCGACCGGCTGGCCCGGCTGCTGCTGGCGGGCCGCCCGGTGGCGATCGCGCACCACCAGCTCGCGCACGGCAACGCCATGTGGCAGGGCCAGTTCACCGCCGAACCGGACGGCGACGGTTACCGGCTGCGCGGCCGCAAGGACGTGGTGATCAACGCCGGGCGGGCCGGCGCGGTGGTGGTGTACGCCGCCACCGGCGGGCCCGGCGGCAGCCACTCGGTGCTGCTGGTCGACCCCGACCGGGCCGGCGACGGCCTCGCCGTGCTGCCCCGCCGGATCAGCACCGGCCTGCGCGGCTGCCACTTCGCCGGACTGGAGTTCACCGACCTCGCGGTGCCCCCCGGCGCCCGGGTCGGCGGGCCCGGCGAGGGCGTCCGGCTGGCGCTGCGGACCTTCCAGCTGAACCGCAGCCTGATCCCCGCCCTGGTGCTGGCCGCCGCCGACACCGTGCTGCGGGCCGCCGTCCGGGCCGGCACCGGCGCCGCCGGACGGCCCGCCGGTCCGCGCCAACGGGCGCTGCTGGCCGGGGTGTTCGCCGACCTGCTGCTGTCCGACGCGACCGCCACCGCGGTGCTGCGCGCCCTGCACCTGCTGCCGGACAGCGCGCACCTCGGCGCGGCCGCCGTCAAGTACCTGGTGCCGGACCTGCTGCAGGAGGACGTCGAGGAGCTGTCCACCGTGCTCGGCGCCGCCGGGTACGACCGCGAGGGCGGGCCCGGCAGCCTGCAGAAGCTGCTCCGGGACCTGCCCGCGGCCGGTCTCGGCCACGTCGGCACCGCGGCCTGCCAGGCGGTGCTGATCCCCCAACTGCCGCTGCTGGCACGGCGGTCCTGGTTCCGGGCGGCCGAACCGCCGGCCGCGCTGTACGCCTTCGCCGAGCCGCTGCCGCCGCTCGACCTGGGCGCGCTCGCGGTGGCCGGCGGCACCGACTTCCTGACCGCCACCCTGGCCGGCGCGGCCGCCCGGCTCGCCGGACGACCGCCCGGGGGCCCGCTCGGCGACCGGCTGGCCACCCTGGCCGGGGCGCTCGCCGACGAACTGGCCGACCTCCGGGACCGCTGCCTGGCGCTGCCCGCCGACACCGCCGAGGCGCTCGCCAGCCCCACCTGGTGCGCGCAGGTCGAGCGGTACGCGCTGCTGGCCGCCGCCGGGGCGGTGCTCGGCGCCTGGGAGGCCGCGGCGCCGGACGGCGGCTTCCTGGCCGACCCGGCCTGGGCGGTGCTGGCGCTGACCCGGCTCGGCCGCCGGCTCGGCCTGCCGGTCGGCCCGCCGCCCGAGGAGTGCGTCCGGCGGCTGCACGCCGAACTGCTCGACCGGCTGGCCGGCGGCCGCTCCTACGACCTGTACGACACCCCGCTCGCCGAAGGAGGCGCCGGATGACGGACCGTCGCACGGAGGTGGGCGCGCCGCTGCTGATGCCCGGACCGCGCGCGCCCTGGCTGCGGGTCCGGCAGGCGATGGCCTGGCACGGCCACGCCGTGGTGCACGCCTACACCGAGCAGTGGCAGGACGCCGTGCTCGCCGAGCCCGAGCTGCGGGCCGTCCTCGGCAGCCGGGACTGGCAGCGCCTGGGCACCCTGGAGCGGGCCCGCACCCGGGAGCGGTTCGCCGCCTCCCGCCTGCTCGTCCGGTACGCCGCCGGGGCCGCCCTGCACGTGCCGCCGGACGCCGTCGAACTCGGCTACCGGCCCGGCGGCCGCCCCTACCTGCGCGGCTGTGACCAGGTCGACGTCAGCATCAGCCACACCCGGGACCTGATCGTGGTCGGCCTGAACCGGCGCGGCCGGATCGGCGTGGACACCGAACTGGCCGACCGCAAGGTCCGCTACCAGGACATGCGCCGGCTGCTGTGCACGCCCGCCGAGCGGCGCTGGCTGGGCGCGCTGCCCGAACCCGAGCGGGAGCGGCGGCTGCTGCGGCTGTGGACCCTCAAGGAGGCGTACACCAAGGCCCTCGGGCAGGGCATGCGGCTGGGCTTCACCGAGTTCGGCTTCGGTCCCGACGACACCACCCTGCTCACCCCCGACGGCGGCCCCGCCGCCTATGACGAATGGGCGTTCGGCACCCACCGGTTGGAGCGCGGCTACCTGGTCTCGATCGCCTGCCACGACGCCGGGCACCGCGCGGTCGCGGACACCTCGGTCGCCACCATGCTCGACGACGGCTTCCTCGGTGAGGTGGTGCGACTGCTGCGCTCCGGAGGGTGAGAATCCGCCCTCCGGACCGGTTCCGGGGCCTCTGTTGTCGCTATTGTTCGGAGTGATCACGCAGGCTGTGTGAAACCGGGGGAAACGGTGATTCGAATTCTGATAGCGGAGGACATGCAAGTCCTCCGCCGCGCGCTGGTCGCCCTGCTCCAGCTCGAACCCGATCTGGAGGTGGTGGCGGACCTGGGCTCGGGCGACGAGGTGGTGGCGCGGGCGAAGGAGACCGCGCCGGACGTCGCCGTGCTCGACATCGACCTGCCCGGGACGGACGGCATCACCGCCGCCGGGCAGCTCGCCGAGGCGGTGCCGGAGTGCCGGACGCTGATCCTCACCAGTCTCGGCCGGCCGGGCAACCTGCGCCGGGCGATGGCCGCGCACGTGGCCGGCTTCCTGCTGAAGGACATCGAGCCCGGCCAACTCGCCGCCGCCATCCGGACGGTGGCGGCCGGCGGCCGGGCCATCGACCCGGCCCTGGCGGTCGCCGCGCTGGACGCCGAGGCCTCCCCGCTCACCCTGCGCGAGCGGGAGGTGCTGCGGCTGGCCGCCGACGGCATGGAGGCCGGCCAGATCGCCGCCAAGCTGTTCCTGTCGGCCGGGACGGTCCGCAACTACCTGACCACCGTGGTCGGCAAGTTGAACGCCCGCAACCGGGTGGACGCGATCCGGATCGCCCGGGACGCCGGCTGGCTCTGAGCCGCCCGCGCCCCGCCCCGCGGCGGTCTCAGCAGGCCGCCGCGGGCGCCGCCGCGCCCCGCCGGCTGCCGCTGCCGGACAGCACCAGGGCCGCCGCGTCCAGGTCGATGACCGCCGACACCACGAACCAGTCCTGGCCGTGCGGACCGGCGGTCAGCGTGCCGCCCAGCTCCCGGACCCGGGTGGTCAGGTTGCCGATGCCGGAGCCGCCCGCGCTGTCCCGGACCCGCTCCGTGTGGACCCGGTCCGCGTGCTCCTTGTCCGCCTGGGCCGGAATCGCCCGCCCCACACCGTCGTTGGCCAGCCGGAACCGGATCGTCCGGCCGTCCCGGACCGCCGAGATCTCGCACTCCTCGACCTTGCTGTGCCGGAGCATGTTGGTCAGCCCCTCCCGCAGCACCGTCGCCAGCACCGTCTCCACCTGCTGCGGCAGCAGCCCGAAGTCCAGCCGCACCGTGCAGCGCACCCCCAAGGTGGCCAGCATCGCCTTCGCGCTCTCCGCCTCCGCGCCCAGCGACATCTCGCGGTAGCCGCGGGCCACCGCCCTTACGTCCGACAGCGCCTGACGGGCCGTCTGCAGGATCTCCGTCAACTCCTGCTGGGCCAGCTCGGACTGGGTCGGCACCAGGCGGTAGGCCAGCTCGCACTTCAGGGTGATCGCGGACAGGCTGTAGCCGAGCAGGTCGTGCAGGTCCCGGGCGAACCGCAGCCGCTCCTGCGCCACCGCCAGGGTGGCCAGCTCGGCGCGCGACCGGTGCACCTCGATCACCAGGTCGGTGAGCCGCGAAAGGCCGTAGATCACCAGGCCGTTGGTGGTGGTGGCGACCGAGATGTAGAACGACTCACTGACCCCGTCGCCGATCCACAGCATCAGCAGGTTGCTGGCCACCACCACCGAGACGAACCCGGGCCAGGCGACGGCCGGCCGCAGCAGCAGGAGCAGCGAGGCCGCCAGGAAGCTCGGCATGCCGATCCACAGCGGGCCGAGGAAGAACAGCGGCACGTACGTGATCAGCGCCTGCAGCACCAGGGTGAGCTGCCACTTCGAGGCCAGCGCGGGCGCCAACCTCGGGAAGGAGTGCACCAGTTGGATGCCGAGCAGGAGGGCCAGCAGTAACACCGTGCCGCCCAGCAGCAGCGCGCTCGGGTGCAGCGCCAGGACGTAGCTGGTGGCGACCCCGGTGTACCCGAGGAACACCGCGGCGGTGATGGCGACCGCCGTCCTGGGCGCCAACTGCTTCCCCTCGGGGTCGGACACCGGCCAGGACGCGCTCTCGCTCACTGATTCCCCCAGAACACTCGGACGGGCTCCCGCTGCCTCGGATCGTACGGGACGGCGCTACGCCGTGTCTGTGCGCTGCGGGTCCACTCCGACCACGAACTCCCCGACGCTGGACTCCACCGGCCAGTCCAGGCCGAAGGCGCGCGCGGCGGTGTCCGAGTTGCCGGTGGCCAGCGCGCACGGCGCCAGCCCCATCGCGGTGGTCACCAGGTAGAGGTTCTGCAGGAGGACGCCGACGTCCTTCATCAGGCTGGTGTAGGCGATCCCGCTGAACGCGTGGGTGGCCCGGCGGAACCGGGCCGTGATCACCAGCAGCAGCGGCGGCGGCCGGTCCGCGCCCAGCGCGGTCTGCGCGCCCAGCCGCAGTTCGGCGGTGTCGGCGGGCTGCGCCTCCAGCGGCTCCAGCAGGTGGCCCAGCGGGTCGTAGTGGTAGGCGCCCGGCGCCAGGGCGGTGCCGGTGCCCGCGACCAGGTACAGCTCCAGCGCGTACACCGAGCCCATGCTCGGGTACGGGCGGCTGCTCCAGGCGAAGCCGCCGCTCCCGCCGCCGTCGCCGGGGCGCACCCGGCAGGCGCGGAACAGCAGTTCGCCGATCTGCTCCTCGGCCAGCTGCCCCGGGCCGTACGCGCGCACCGAGTGCCGGCGCTCCAGCACCGAGGTGAACGGCTCGTCCCGGGCCCGCAGGCCGTCCAGGTCGGGCCGGTACAGGGCGATCGGCGGGCGGCCGGCCAGCGGTTTGACCACCGGTTCGGCCCGGCCCGCGTCCAGGTGGGCGAGGGTGGCGCCGAACGCGCCGTCGGTGCGGCCGAGCCGGCTGCGGGCGTGCACCATCAGGTCGTCGGGCGACCAGCCGACCAGCCGCGGGTCCTCGTCCTCGGCGAACCGGGGCGGGCAGGCCGCCCCGCCGTCGGGCCCGTCCTCGGCGACCACCGCGATCCGGGCCGCCAGCAGGTAGCCGATCGCGGTGGCGGCCAGCTCCGGGTCGAGCCGGGGCCCGCCGGCCTGCGTGCTGCCGTCCAGCATGCCGAGCAGCAGCACCGCCTCGGAGCGGTGCAGCTGCACCCGGTGGTGGGCGAGCGGCGACTCCAGCCGCAGCCCGCCCTCGGCCCAGCGCATCACGGTGAACCGGGACAGCCGGCACGGCCGGTCGGAGGGCGCCGGGCGGGGCGTGAACCAGGCGCCCCGGGCCAGCGGGACCACGCTGAGCACCGGGGTGCCGCCCAGCGCCAGCGAGCGCACCAGGCTGTCGCGGACCCGGTCCAGGTCGTGCAGCAGCCGGGACACCGCCGGGTCGTGCCCGCCCGGCCGGTCGACCTCCCACAGGCCGGGGAAGCCGGGCAGCACGTTGCTCAGGGACACCGGCCCGAGCGTCATCCGCTCCAGCGCCATCCGCAGCGCCGGGTCCGGGTCCTCGAACTCGACGGTGCCCCAACGGCTCTGGACGGTCAGCGTGCCGGCCTCGTCGTCGCTCTCCACGCACGTGTCCTCGCGCAGCGACCAGAGTTCGCTGAGCTGCGGGGCTGCCAGGTTGTCGATACGCATGGGCCATCCAGACGCGGTACGCGCGCGGGTCGGACGAACACGGGTGAGTGCAGTCGGAAGGGGGCGGGGGACGGGGTGGTGCCGGTGATGCCGATGGTGCCAGTGGGACTGAAGGGATGTCAGGACGATCAGACGAACAGCGAGACCGGGTTGAGCCGGTCGTACGGGGTCGGCGCGGCGAGCCGGCCCAGCCGGACCGGGACGTCGAACAGCCGGCCGGGGGCGAACCGGTTCCAGTGCGGGCGCAGGCCCGGCACCACGACCTTGGCGACCGGCAGGCCGGCCTCCGGACGGGTCTGGTCCAGCACCAGCAGCTCCATCCCGGCCCGGCGCACCAGCCGCTCGGCGGCCGTCACGTCGTCCAGCAGGTCCGCGTGCGGACCGAACGGGGCCGGGGCGGGCAGTGCGGGCGGGCGGCCCGGGTCGGCCGCCAGGTAGGGGAGGGCGGCCACCGTCGCGGTGCGCATCCAGTCCATCGCCTGCGGGTCGGTGAAACCGTAGCCCGTCCCGTCGGCCCGCGCGTCCACCACGTTCGGCAGCAGCTGGTTGACCTCGGCCAGCGCCCGGCGCAGCGCGATCTCCGGGTCCAGGTGGGCGCCGAAGCCGGGCATGATGTCCTCGGCCCGCTTGTCGGTGCGCCGGGAGAACGCCGCCACCACCGGGATGCCCAGGTCGGTGGTCAGCTCGACCGCCCACACCTCGCGGTGCAGCGAGGCGTGCAGCTCGCGGACCTGCGCCACCCACGGGTCGCGGCAGGCGTCCAGGTCGACCCCGGGCTGCACGGTGCGGTTGTACCACCACAGCGCGATGGCGTCCCGCTCGACCAGCTCCAGGAAGCCCTGCAGCACCGCGTCCTCCAGGGTGCCGCCGGCCGCCGCCCCGTTCGAGGAGGCCAGGCAGTAGCGCCGGCCGGGGCGCTGCGGGGCGTTGTAGTACAGCAGGGCCGCGGGCAGCAGCTTCTGCCGCCGCTCGGTCAGCGACCACAGCGGCAGCCAGTCGATCTCGTCGTCCTCGTCGAACGGGTCGGCGATCTGCTGGAAGGCGCCCTGCTCGGCGTTGTGCCGCTCCCGGCCCGCGAACTGCCGCGGGTCGAACAGCTGGACCGCGTCCGGGTGGACGGCGTCCGCCGCCAGGTCCCGGTAGCGGCCGCGGACCATCGGCTCGCCGCCCTGCAGGTGCCCCGAGTAGCGCTCCAGCGACTCGGCGAGCGCCCCGACCTCGGCCTGCAGCGGCGTCGCGCCCTTGCCCGAGGCGTTGGCGCGCAGCCCCGCCCGGACCGAGGCCAGGCCGTGGGCGCCGCCCACCGGGTTGATCCCGGCGTGGAAGCAGTTCAGCGCGGCCGGGCCGCGCGGGTCCCGGCGGATCTCCTTCACCAGGCCGGTCAGCGGGTCCACGTGGTGGCCGTAGCGCTCCATCACCTGGACCAGCGACAGCGCCCGGTGGCCCCCGCCGCCGGTGTGCAGCTTCGGTCGGGGCTCCAGCACCACCGGCGCCGAGATCCGGGCCGCGACCAGGCCCGGGTCGCCGCACTGCGGGCACTCCGGGCGGCGGGTCACCGGGTGGCGGCGGCCCTCCAGGGTCAGGGTGTCCAGCGACCACAGCGCCCGCTGGCCCTCGTGGCGGTGCCCGGCCAGCCACTTGGTGGCCTCCAGCGCGGCCAGCTGCAGCGCCGCGGTGCGGGCCGCCGGCAGCGAGCAGCCCCGGCGCGGCGCCGGGCCGTTGCGCTCCAGCGAGCGCTGCACGTGCGCCTCGACCTGGCGGCCGCGCCACAGCCGGTCCGCCAGGCAGGACCAGCACGGCCCCTCGGCGTCGCCGAAGAACGGGCCGATCCAGGACTCCACGCCGACCGTCCGGACCGGCAGCCACGGCCGCCCGGCCGCCCGGTGCGCGGCGTCCACCCCGGCCAGCCGCGGGTCCAGGTAGTCCTCGCAGAGCACCACCGTCAGGTCCGCGCCGTCCGGGTCGGCCACCGTGCGCAGCCCCGCCGCGTCCAGCGCGCCGCGCAGCTCGGCCGGGTCGTCGCCGGACACGTCGAGCGCGGCGACCGAGGCCGAGCCGAGCCGACGGCCCGTCAGGTGGGCGTCCTGGCCGGCCGCCGCCCAGTAGCCCTCCTGGGGCGTCGGACGGCCCGCCGGGCGCTCGCACACCAGCCCGGCCCGCCGGAGCCGGTCCACCACCTGCGCGGTCTGCTCGGCGGAGAGGTGCCCCGCGGTGTCCCGCTGCAGGTCGCCGAGGCTCCTCGTCCCGTCCAACAGCGGTGCCAGCCGGGCGATCTGGGCCCCGTGGAGGGCGGTGACCTGCTGGTCCGATATCAGGTAGACGGCCTCGCCCGGGACCGGCTCCACGCTCAGGTGGGGCTGGAAGGCGAGGAACCCGTCCCGGTCGGCCGGGCCGAGGAGCCCCGTCACGCCCGGCGTCCGGCGGCGGCCTCGGCGGGGGTGCCGACGAAGGAGTCGGTGGTGCGGCAGAAGCAGTGGATCCCGGCGCCGCCCGAAGGCAGGGCGCCGGCCTGGGAGTTGTGGCTCAGGTCCTCGATCAGCAGATCGTCGCTGTGGCCCGTGACGGACGCGGCGGCACCCATTGGTCTCTCCCCCTGGTCGTGATCGGGTCGGCGTTCGCTCGACCTGGGGCCAGTCTTCTGCTCGGGCCGCCCGGGCGGCCAGTGCCAGCCTCACGAGCTGGGTATGAAGGATTCACGGTCCGCACCGGTGGAAACGCACGCCGTGCTCGGGAGCCTGGCACTGGTCCGGCACACGGGTGCCGGAGGAGTCTGATGGGGCGGTGGAGCCCACTCGGCCCCACCGTCCGCGGCCCGGCCCGCGCCGGCCCGCCGCGACACCACACGGAGGGAACACCCATGGACATCAGAGTGCTCGGCCCCCTCGAGGCCGAGACCAGACACGGATCGATCGTGCCCAGCGCGGGCAAGCCCCGGCAGATCCTCGCGCTGCTGTCCTTGTACGCCAACCAGGTCGTGCCCGTCCCGACCCTGCTGGAGGAGCTGTGGGGGATGGACGCCCCGCGCAGCGCCCTCACCACCCTGCAGACCTACATCCTGCACCTGCGCCGCCTGCTGGCCCAGGCGCTCGGCCCGGACGCCCCGATCGGCGCCAAGGACGTGCTGGTCACCCGGCACGGCGGCTACCTGCTGGAGGTCCAGCCGGGCGCGGTCGACGTGCACGAGTACGACCGGCTCGCCGAGCTCGGCCGGGACGCCTCGGACAGCGGGGAGGACGAGGCGGCCGCGGTCATCTACCGGGAGGCGCTGGCGCTGTGGCGCGGCCCCGCCCTGGTGGACGTCAAGGTCGGCCCGATCCTGGACATCGAGCTGGCCCGGCTGGAGGAGAGCCGGCTGCGCACCCTGGAGCGCCGGATCGAGGCCGACCTGCGGCTGGACCGGCACGCCGACCTGATCGCCGAACTGCGCGGCCTGACGGTCCGCCACCCGCTGCACGAGGGCCTGCACGCCCAGGCGATGGTGGCGCTCTACCGCTCCGGCCGGCAGGGCCGGGCACTGGAGGTCTACCAGGGGCTGCGGGGGCGCCTGGTGGAGGAACTCGGCCTGGAGCCGTCGCCGCGGGTCCGCAAGCTCCAGCAGGCGATGCTCGCCGCCGACCCGGTCCTGGACCGGATCCCCCGTCAGCGCACCCCGATCCTCGACCTGTTCGCCGCCTGACGGCACCGGCCGCCGTCCCGGCCGGTGCCCCGGCACCGTCCCCGGCCGGTGCCCGGCGCCGCCCCACCCGTTCTCGAACGGGGCTCCAGGCGGCGCCAGCACAGTGCGCCCACGCCTTCCGCCGCCCGCCGGCGACGGAACCCGATCCCGAGCGTGGGGGAGAAGTTGCGGATCATCGACCTGTCGTCCCCGGTGGACGCGGCCGGCTGGGAGCCGGACCCGATCGTCCACGAGATCATGACGCCCGCCGAGGGCGCCCGTCACATGGCCGAGGAGATGAAGCTCCACTTCGGCCTGGAGTTCGACCCGTCCGACCTGCCCGGCGGTGAGCTGCTGTCCCTGGACACCCTCACCCTGACCAGCCACACCGGCACCCACGTCGACGCGCCCTCGCACTACGGCTCGGTCGGCGACTACGGGGTGCCGCGCCACATCGACCAGATGCCGCTGGACTGGTTCCTGCGCCCCGCCCTGGTGCTCGACGTCACCGACGTCGGCGTCGGCGTGATCGGCGTCGACCGGCTCCAGAAGGCGCTCGCCGAGGCCGGGCGCCAACCCGACCCGCTGGACATCGTGCTGCTGCACACCGGCGCCTCCCGGCACGCCGGCACGCCCCGGTACTTCACCGACTTCGCGGGCCTCGACGGCCCCGCCACCGACCACCTGCTCGACCTCGGGGTCCGGGTCATCGGCACCGACGCGTGGAGCCTGGACGCCCCCTTCGGGCACATGATCCGGGCCTACCAGGAGACCGGCGACAAGTCCGTGCTGTGGCCCGCGCACTTCGCCGGCCGCCGCCGCGAGTACTGCCAGGTCGAACGGCTCGCCAACCTCGACGCGCTGCCCCCGCACGGCTTCCGGGTCTCCTGCTTCCCGGTGAAGATCGCCGGCGCCGGGGCCGGCTGGACCCGCGCCGTCGCCCTGGTCGAGGAGTGAACGGCCCCCGCCCGCCCCGGCTGATCTGCTTCCACCACGCCGGGGCCGGCGTCTCCGCCTTCGCCCGCTGGCGGTCCGTGATCGGCTCCGCCGCCGAGGTGGTGCCGCTGCTGCTGCCCGGCCGCGGACAGCGGATCAGGGAGCAGCGGATCACCGACCACGACCCGCTGATCGCCGAGGTCGACCGGCTGGTCGCCGAACTCGACTCCCTGATCGGCCCGCTGACGGACCGTCCGTTCGCGTTCTACGGGCACAGCCTCGGCGGCCTGGTCGCCTACAGCTACGCCCGCGAACTCCAGCGCACCGGCCGCCCGCAGCCCGACCTGGTCGCGGTCGGCGCGGTCCTGCCCCCGCACCTGCGCTCGCCGGTGCTCAGCGCCGCCGGCCTCCCCGACACCGAGCTGCTGCACCGCCTGGTCGACCACGGCCTGCTGCCGCCCGGCGCCGTCGAGGAGGACCGGCAGACCGGGCTGTGGCGCCGCCGCGTCCTGCCCGCGCTCCGCGACGACCTGCGGCTCGGCGAGGCGCTCTGCGCGGTCGGCGGCGGCCCGCTGCACGGCCGGCTGCTCGCGCTGGCCGGCGAGGGCGACACCATCGCGCCGCCGGCCGGCGTCGCCCAGTGGAGCCAGTACGCCCCGGGCGGCTTCGAGCTGCGCACCGTGCCCGGCGGCCACCTGTTCTTCCGCGAACGGGCGGCCCCCGCACTGCTCGCCGACGTGCTGGACGGACTGCGAGCGGCACCCCGTCCGGTGTCGAGCGCGGCTTGAGCCGGGCCGCGCAGGCTGGCGCGGCACGGCTCGGCAGAACCACCGAAAGGAAAGGAACGGGCGTGAACACCAAACAGGGGAGGCGGCCATGAGCCGGCGAGTGGTCATCACCGGGATCGGCGTCGTCGCACCCGGCGGGATCGGGACGAAGGCGTTCTGGTCCCTGCTCACCGACGGCCGGACCGCCACCAGGGCGATCTCGCTCTTCGACGCCTCCTCGTTCCGCTCGCGGATCGCCGCCGAGGCGGACTTCGACCCGGTCGCCGCCGGGCTGAGCCCGCAGGAGATCCGCCGGATGGACCGGGCGGCCCAGTTCGCCGTGGTCGGCACCCGCGAGGCGGTCGCCGACAGCGGACTCGACCTCGACGCCCTCGACCCGTTCCGCACCGGCGTCACCGTCGGCAGCGCGGTCGGCGCCACCATGGGCCTGGACACCGAGTACAACGTGGTCAGCGACGGCGGCCGCGGCTGGCTGGTCGACCACCGCTACGCCGTCCCGCACCTGTTCGACTACCTGGTGCCCAGCTCCTTCGCCGCCGAGGTCGCCTGGACCGTCGGCGCCCAGGGCCCGGCCGGCGTGGTCTCCACCGGCTGCACCTCCGGCCTGGACGCCGTCGGCCACGCCGTCGAACTGATCCGCGAGGGCAGCGCCGACGTGATGATCGCCGGCGCCACCGAGGCCCCGATCTCGCCGATCTCGGTCGCCTGCTTCGACGCCATCAAGGCCACCTCGCCGCGCAACGACGACCCCGAGCACGCCTCCCGGCCGTTCGACCGGACCCGCAACGGCTTCGTGCTCGGCGAGGGCTCCGCGATCTTCGTCCTGGAGGAGCTGGAGGCCGCCCGGGCCCGCGGCGCGCACGTCTACGCCGAGATCGCCGGCTTCGCCACCCGCTCCAACGCGTACCACATGACCGGCCTGCGCCCCGACGGCAGGGAGATGGCCGAGTCGATCCGGGTCGCCCTCGACGAGGCCCGGCTGCCCGGCACCGCCGTCGACTACATCAACGCCCACGGCTCCGGCACCAAGCAGAACGACCGGCACGAGACCGCCGCCTTCAAGCTCACCCTCGGCGACCACGCCTACGCCACCCCGGTCAGCTCCATCAAGTCGATGATCGGCCACTCGCTGGGCGCCATCGGCTCGCTGGAGATCGCCGCCTCCGCCCTGGCCATCGAGCACGGCGTGGTGCCCCCCACCGCGAACCTGCACGAGCCCGACCCCGAGTGCGACCTCGACTACACCCCGATCACCGCCCGCGAGCGGAAGATCGACACCGTGCTGAGCGTGGGCAGCGGGTTCGGCGGCTTCCAGAGCGCCATCGTGCTCACCCGACCCGAGCGGAGGACCGCATGACCACCCCCCAGGGCGCGCTGATCGAGCGCCCCGCCGCCACCGCCGCCGCCGTCTTCACCGGCATCGGCGTCGCCGCCCCCAACGGCCTCGGCACCGAGTCCTGGTGGCAGGCCACCCTGGAGGGCCGCAGCGGCATCCGCCCGGTCGAGCGCTTCGACGCCACCCAGTACCCCGCCACGCTGGCCGGCGAGGTCCCCGGCTTCGACGCCACCGCCCGCATCCCCAACCGGCTGCTCCCGCAGACCGACCACATGACCCGGCTCGCCCTGGTCGCCGCCGAGGAGGCCATCGGCCACAGCGGCCTCGACCCCGAGCAGTTCCCCGAGTACGCGGCCGGCGTGGTCACCGCCGCCTCGGCCGGCGGCTTCGAGTTCGGCCAGCGCGAACTCCAGGCGCTCTGGAGCCAGGGCGGCAAGTACGTCTCCGCGTACCAGTCCTTCGCCTGGTTCTACGCCGTCAACACCGGCCAGATCTCCATCCGGCACGGCCTGCGCGGCCCCAGCGGCGTCATCGTCAGCGAGCAGGCCGGCGGCATCGACGCCGTCGCCCAGGCCCGCCGCCAGCTCCGCAAGGGCAGCCGGCTGATCGTCACCGGCGGCGTCGACGGCTCGATCTGCCCCTGGGGCTGGGCCGCGCAGCTGGCCGGCGGCCGGCTCTCCACCAACCCCGACCCGGCCCGCGCCTACCTGCCCTTCTCCGCCGACGCCAACGGCTACGTGGCCGGCGAGGGCGGCGCGATCCTGATCCTGGAGAGCGAGGGCTCCGCCGCCGCGCGCGGCGCCCGGGTCTACGGCCGGCTGGCCGGCTACGCCGCCACCTTCGACCCGCGCCCCGGCAGCGGGCAGGAGCCCGGACTCCGGCGCGCGATCCAACTCGCCCTCGCCGAGGCCGGGGTGACGCCCGACCAGGTCGACGTGGTGTTCGCCGACGCGGCCGGCGTGCCCGAGCTCGACCGGCAGGAGGCCGCCGCGATCGGCGCCGTCTTCGGCCCGGGCGGCGTCCCCGTCACCGCCCCCAAGACCATGACCGGCCGGCTCTACGCCGGCGGCGGCTCGCTCGACCTCGCCGCGGCGCTGCTGACGCTCCGCGACCAGGTGCTGCCGCCCACCGTCCACGTCGACGCCCCGGCCCCCGGCCTCGGCCTCGACCTGGTCCTCGGCACGGCCCGGCCCGCCGCCGTCCGCACCGCCCTGGTGCTGGCCCGCGGCGCCGGCGGATTCAACTCCGCCGCCGTGGTCACCGCCCCCTGAACCCGTCCCCACCCCGAGAGGAACACACCGACATGTCCCACATGACGCTGGACGAACTGACCACCCTGCTCCGCGAGTGCGCGGGCGAGGACGAGAGCGTCGACCTCGACGGCGACGTCCTCGACACCCCCCTCGACGACCTCGGCTACGACTCCCTCGCCGTCCTCCAGACCACCGGCCGGATCGAGCGCGAGTACGACATCGAACTCGCCGAGGAGACCGTCGCCGAGGCCCACACCCCCCGCCTGCTGCTGGAGTTCATCAACGCCAGCCTCGCCGAACACGAGCCTGCGGCGGCCTGACCCCGAACGCGCAGGGGGCGTGAGCCCGAACTGCGGCGAGGCAACACCCAGGGGCGCGGGGAACCGCGCGAGGCGGAAGGGCTCCACCCGGGCCTTCTTCCGCTCCGCGCAGTTCCTCGCGCCCCTTTTTCCCGTTGCCGAGCGCCCCCGGACCGCGCAGCGCGCAAAAGGCTGTGCCCGCCACCGAGGGGAGGGGTGGCGGGCACAGCGGGGGGAGGGGGGATCAGAGGTCGTCGCGGGTGATCTGGCGGTGCTGGACGAGCCAGCGGCCGTTCTCGCGGACCAGGGTGTCCTCGCAGAGGGTGGAGACGCGGATGGCGGCCTGGCCGCCCTTGGGGGTCTCGACGACGACGGCGTAGCAGCGGCCGAAGGCCGCGTCCTCGCCGCGGGGCTCGACGGTGACCATGCCGAGCCAGTGCCGGCGCTGGATGCCCTTGGCGGCGTAGGCGTCGGTCGCGGCCTGCGCCGCGGTGGTGATGCCGGCCCGGCCGACGGCGGGCTCGGGGTGGGCGTTGGCGGCGAAGACGCCGTCCTCGGTGAAGGTCTCGGCCCACTCCCGGACCCGGCCGCTGTCGAGCAGCTGCATCTGGTGCGCGTAGAACTGCTGGACCTGGAAGTACAGCTCGGCGGTCGCGGTGGCGGGCACCTGCTCCGTCACGGTCATGGGTGGTCCTCTCTGGCTGGTTACCCGTCGGGTCCTGTCACCGCAGAGCCTCCGGCCGCGGGGTCGCACCGGCCTCGAACGGAACTGGAGCGGGCGCGTCCAGCCGGGCTCGATCGGCGGTCGAGACCCCGTCGGCACGCTGTTCGCCGTCGACGTACCGAGAGGAGCGCACGGGATGAGCAGCGAGCGGAGGGTGGCCCTGGTGACGGGTGCCACCAGTGGGATCGGCCTGGCGGTGGCCCGGGGCCTGGCGACGAGCGGCCTGGCGGTGTTCATCTGCTCGCGCAGCGCCGACTCGGTCGAACAGACCGTCAAGGAGCTGCGGGCGGAGGGCCTGGAGGTGTCCGGCGCGGTCGCCGACATCCGCAAGCCGGAGCAGGTGAAGGCGCTGGTGGACGCCGCGCTGGAGCAGTACGGCCGGATCGACGTGCTGGTGAACAACGCCGGCCGGAGCGGCGGCGGCGTCACCGCGCAGATCGCCGACGAGCTCTGGTACGACGTGATCGACACCAACCTGAACAGCGTGTTCCTGACCACCCGCGAGGTGCTGAACCGGGGCGGGCTGCAGGAGCGCGGCTGGGGCCGGGTGGTCAACATCGCGTCGACCGGCGGCAAGCAGGGCGTGGTGCTGGGCGCCCCGTACTCGGCGTCCAAGCACGCCGTGGTGGGCTTCACCAAGGCGCTCGGCCTGGAGCTGGCGAAGACCGGCGTGACGGTCAACGCGGTCTGCCCGGGCTACGTCGAGACGCCGATGGCGCAGCGGGTCCGGCAGGGCTACGCCGCCGCGTACGACGCCACCGAGGAGCAGATCCTGGAGCGCTTCCAGGCCAAGATCCCGCTGGGCCGCTACTCCACCCCCGAGGAGGTGGCCGGCCTGGTCGGCTACCTGGTGACCGAGACGGCCGCTTCCATCACCGCGCAGGCGCTGAACGTCTGCGGCGGCCTGGGCAACTACTGAGCCCCGCCGGGCCGAAGGAGGACTTTCCCATGTCCGAGCAGCACCGCACCCTGCACAGCACCGACGTCGCGGCCCCGGCCGAGGCGGTGTACGCGATCGTCGCCGACGTCACCAAGTGGCCGCAGTACTTCGCGCCGAACGTCCATGTCGAGCACCTGGAGCAGGGCGCCGGCACCGAGCGCATCCAGATCTGGGCGACCGCCAACGGCGAGGTGAAGACCTGGGTCTCGCGCCGCGAACTCGACCCGGAGAACCTGGTGGTGACGTTCCGCCAGGAGGTGTCGCAGGCGCCGGTGGCGTCGATGGGCGGCACCTGGAAGGTCACCGCGCTCGACGGGTCGCACACCCGCCTGGAGCTGCACCACGACTTCACCGCCGTGGACGACCTGCCGGAGAACGTGGCCTGGATCAACGCCGCGCTGGACCGCAACAGCGAGTCCGAGCTGGCCGGCATCCGGGAGCTCGCCGAACTCGGCTCCGAGCTGGACGAGCTGGTGTTCACCTTCGACGACACCGTGCACGTGGCCGCGGCCGGGGCGGACGTCTTCGACTTCCTGAACCGGGCCGACCTGTGGCCCGAGCGGCTGCCGCACGTCGCCGCGCTGGACCTCCGGGAGGAGACCCCCGGCATCCAGGTGATGACGATGGACACCAGCACCGCCGACGGCTCGGTGCACACCACCAAGTCGGTCCGGGTGGTGTTCGGCACCGACCGCATCGTCTACAAGCAGATCGCCGTGCCGGCCCTGATGACCGCGCACACCGGCCGCTGGACCATCACCGAGGCGGACGGCGGGGTGGACGTCACCTCCCGGCACACCGTCACGCTGAAGCCGTCCGCGATCGAGAAGGTCCTCGGCGCGGGCACCACCGTGGCCGGCGCCCGGGAGTACGTGCACCGCGCGCTCAGCACCAACAGCACCACCACGCTGAAGCACGCGCTGGCCTTCGCGGAGGCCCGCCGTGGCTGACCGGGCGCTGCCCGCCCCCGGGCGGCTGGACGGGCTGGCCGCGCAGGCCGCCGCCGCGCACCCCGACCGGACCGCGATCACCGGCGGCGGGGCGACGGTGGACTTCGCCACCCTGGACGCCCGGGCCACCGCGGTGGCCCGGGCCCTGGCCGGGCGGCTGGACGGGCCCGGCACCGTCGCGGTCGCCTCCGCGCTGCACCCGGACTTCGCGGCCGCCTACTACGGCGCCGCCCGGGCCGGCCAGGTGGTCGCCGTGGTCAACCCGCTGATCCCGGAGATCGGCGTCCGGCACGTGCTGGCCACCAGCCGGGCCCGGCTGGCCTTCGTGGACGCCGGGCTGCTGCCCAAGCTGAAGGCCGTCCGCGCCGACCTGCCCGACCTGCGCGAGGTGGTGCTGATCGGCGGCGCCGAGGACGACGGCACCCCGACGCTGGAGGAACTGCTGGCGGCCGCCCCGGCCGGCGACGGCTGGCAGCCGCCCGCCGTCGACCCGGACGACACCGCCTGCCTCCAGTTCACCAGCGGCACCACCGGCCTGCCGAAGGCCGTCCGGCTGAGCCACCGCAACCTGACCGTGAACGCGGCCCAGATCGCCGCCGCGCACCGGCTGGACGCCGACTCGGTCAGCCTCAACCACCTGCCGACCTACCACCCGATGCACCTCAACTCGGCCGTCGCCGCGGCCGCCACCCAGGTGCTCTGCGACGCCCCCGAGCCGGTGGACGCGGTGCACGCCGCCAACACCCACGGGGCCACCCACTTCTACAGCCTCCCGGTCCGGCTGGCCCGGCTGGCCGCCGACCCGGCGCTGGACGGCCTGACCCTGCGCACCGTCGCTCGGATCGCCTCCGGCGGCTCCGCGCTCCCGCCGGAGGCCGCGGCGAAGCTCACCGAGCGGTTCGGCATCCCGGTGTTCCAGGGCTACGGCCTGGCCGAGACCTCCCCGCTGACCCACAGCGACGACCCCGACCGGCCCGCGCACGGCTCGGTCGGCCGCCCGGTGCCCGGCACCGACTGCCGGATCGTCGACCTGGAGACCGGCGCCGAACTGCCCGCCGGGCAACCCGGCGAGGTGCAGCTGCGCGGCCCGCAGGTGATGAAGGGCTACCTCGGCGCGCCCGACCTCGCCCCCGGCGAGTGGTTCACCACCGGCGACATCGGCCGGGTCGACGAGGACGGCCGGCTGTTCCTGATCGACCGGCTCGGCGACGTGTTCAAGGTCGACAACTTCCTGGTCGCCCCGTCCGAGGTCGAACAGGTCGCCGCCGCGCACCCGCTGGTCCGGGAGGCGGTGGTGGTCGGCCTGCCCGACGGCCACGGCTACCGGGTGGCCGGCGCGCTGCTGGTGCTCGACGAGCCGGAGCGGCTCGCCGCGGCGGTCGAGCAGATCAACGCCGAACTGCCGTACTACCAGCGGCTGGTGCACACCGAGGCGGTCGCGTCGATCCCGCGCTCGGGCAACGGAAAGATCCAACGGCGGGTCCTGGGCGGGCAGTTCGCCGCCCGACTGGGCCTGACCGACCCGCAGACCGAAGGGAGCGAGGCCATGGGCGCCCCGCTGTTCACCGTCATCAACACCTTCGTCCTCAAGGACCCGGCCGGCGGCGCCGCCTTCGAGCAGCGCTTCCTCGACCACGTCGAGTGGATGCGCGCCCAGTTCGGCTTCCGCTCGCACCAGGCGGTGCGCGCCCTCGCCGAACCCGAGGTGTACGTCAACTTCGGCTGGTGGGCCACCCCCGGCGACTTCCAGCAGGTGCTCGGCAGCGAGACCTTCCAGGCCCACGCCAAGGAGTTCCACCAGCTGGTGGACGTCCAGGCCGAGCCGTCGATGGGCGTGCTGCGGGTCGAGGGCGAGCCGGCCGCGCAGGACACGGAGGGCGCGGTGCTGGCCGTCGAGCGGTTCACCGCCACCGGCGACGCCGAGAAGTTCGAGGCCGCGTTCGCCGCCTGGACCGAGGCCGCCGCCCGCACCGCCGGGTTCGGCCACGCCGACCTGGCCAAGGCGCTGATGCGCCCCGGCGGCTACACCGCGCTCACCCGCTGGGCCTCCCCGGCGGCCTGGGAGCAGGCCCGCGCCCTGCCCGAGTACGCCGACCTGGCGGCGCTCGCCGACTCCGAGGTCCGCGCCGCCGCACCGGTGGCCGGCACCCGCACCCCCGCGGCGCCCGCCGGTGTCTGACCGGGCCGAGCCCTCGGACCTCGGGCTGTCCGGGAAGACCGCCGTGGTCACCGGGGCGTCCCGCGGCGTCGGGCTGGCGGTCGCCCGCCGGCTCGCCGCCGGGGGCGCCCGGGTGCTGCTCGACTACGCGCACTCCGACGCCGACGCCGAGCGCGCCGTCGAACAACTCGCCGGACTCAAGGGCGAGGTGACGGCCGTCCGGGCCGACGTCACCACCGCCGAGGGCCTGGCGGAACTGCTCGGCACCGTCCGCGAGCGGTACGGCCGGCTCGACGTGTTCGTCCACAACGCGGCGCCCTGGCGGCCCACCACCGCCGTCGGCGGCGACCCCGCCGCGGTCACCGCCGCCGTCGGCGCCGCCCTCGACCCGCTGCTGCGCGGCTCCGCCGAGATCGCCGCCCTGATGGCCGGCGGCCCCGGCCGGATCGTCGCGGTCTCCAGCAGCGGCGCCCGCTCCGTGGTGCCGCGCTACGTCGGCGCGGGCGTCGCCAAGGCCGCGCTGGAGAGCCTGGTGCGCTACCTGGCGGTCGAACTGGCGGGCCGCGGCATCACCGTCAACGCGGTCTCCACCGCCAAGATCGACAAGGGCCCGGCCACCCCGCAGCCCGAGGTCGCCGCCGCCCTCGCCGCCCGCACCCCGGCCGGCCGGCTCACCACCCCCGCCGACCTCGCCGACGTGGTCGCCCTGCTCTGCAGCCCCGAGGCGGCCTGGCTGCACGGCCAGACCCTGACCGCCGACGGCGGCCTCGGCCTGCTCGGCTGAACCCCCGCTCCACCCGCGGGGCCCGCCGCCGGAACCCGCCCGGTCCTCGACCCGGCCCGGCGGCGGGCCCCGTTCCCGTCCCCGAAGCCCCCGAACCACCCCGAAGCCCCACCGATCGACGAGAGGACCTGGAGATGAGCGAGGAGGACACCGGCCGGACGGCCGAGGCGGACGTCTGCGTGGTCGGCGCCGGACCGGCCGGCCTGGTGCTGGCGCTGCTGCTGCTCAAGTCCGGACTGCGGGTCGCCGTGGTCGAACGGGCCCGCGCCCACCAGCGCGAGTTCCGCGGCGAGATCCTGCAGCCCGGCGCGATGGCCCTGCTGGACGGCCTCGGCGTGCTGGCCGGCGCCCGGGCCCGCGGCGCGCACGAGCACGAGCGGTTCCGACTGGTCGAGGGCGACCGGGTGCTGCTCGACATCGACTACCGCCGACTGCCCGCCCCGCACGACCACCTGCTGAGCCTGCCGCAGGCCCACCTGCTGGACGAACTGCTGCTGCACTGCGAGAAGTTCGAGGGCTTCGGGTACTTCGACGGCCACCGGGTCGGCGAGCTGCTGCGCGAAGGCACCCGCACCGTCGGCGTCCGGGCCGGCGCCCTGGAGGTCCGCGCGCCCGTGGTGGTCGGCGCCGACGGCCGGTTCTCCAAGGTGCGCCGACTGGCGGGCATCGAGGCCGGCCGCACCGAGGCCTTCGACCTGGACGTGCTCTGGTTCAAGCTCAAGGTGCCCGAGCGCGCCCCCGGCGAGCGCCGCGACGTCCGGGTGTTCCGGGACGGTGGCAACCCCGTGCTGGCCTACGACTCCTACCCCGACAGCGCGCAGATCGGCTGGACCCTGCCGCACAAGGGCTACCAGGAGGTCGCCGCGCAGGGCATCGACCACCTCCGCGAGCAGCTCGCCGCCGCCGCCCCGCCGTACGCCGACCTGATCCGTGCGCAGATCCGCTCCGCCCGCGACGTCAGCCTGCTGGACGTGTTCTCCGGCCGGGCCGAGCGCTGGGCCGACGACGGCCTGGTGCTGATCGGCGACGCCGCGCACACCCACAGCCCGATCGGCGCCCAGGGCATCAACCTGGCCGTCCAGGACGCCGTGGTGCTGCACCCGATCCTGGTCCGGGCGCTCGCCGACGGCGACACCTCCGCCGCCCGGCTCGGCGAGTTCGAGACCCGGCGTGGCCCCGACATCGCCGCCACCATGAAGCTCCAGGGCCTGCAGAGCAAGGCGATGCTCTCCCGCGGCGGCCTGGCCGCCAAGGTCCGGCCCAAGCTCGCCGCCCTGGTGCAGCGCACCCCGCTCGGCCGGAAGATCCTCGACCGGATCGCCTTCGGCAACCGCGCGGTGCGGATCGCCGAGGAGCACTTCACGCACTGACGGAACGCCAGGAGGGCGCCACCCGAGGGGTGGCGCCCTTCCGGCATGCCGTCACCCCCGGCGCGGCCCCGGCAGCTCCGCGTCGACCAGGAACGGCTCCAGCAGGCCCGGCAGCACCCGCTCGGCCAGCTCCGGCAGCAGCTCCACCGGCAGGTCCGCCGCCCGGTACGCCTTCCGCCCGGCCGCCGTGGTCGCGGTCAGCGTCACCAGCCCGGCCCGGCGCTGCCCCCACGAGGTGCGCAGGTTCCAGCCGATCACGCCGCCGCCCGCCAGCACCGACCGGCGGCGCACCAGCGAACCGTGCCGCACCACCAGGAAGCCGTCCGCCACCGCGTGCCCCAGCGACCGGTACCGGTCCAGCGCCAGCGGCACCGTCAGCGGCAGCAGCGCCGCCCAGCCGACCGCGCACCACCACGGCAGCTGGTCCAGGGCCGCGGCCGCCGCGAACAGCCCGACCCCGAGCGCCCAGCCGGCCAGCGCCCTGGTCAGCCGTCGGACGCGGGCCCGCGGACCGTGCCCGGTCAGCGCGGCGCGCACCGGCCCGTCGGCGCCCAGCACCTCGCCGGCCACCGCCAGCGCGGTCGGCAGCGGCGCCGCCGGGACCAGCGCCGGACCGCCCCGCTCCCGGTGCGCGCCGGTCGACACCGCCGTGCAGCGGGCCCCGCCGAGCAGCCGCACCGGCAGGCTCTCGGACAGCTCGACCCCGTGCACCCGGCTGCGCTCCAGCGCCACCGCCCGCCGGTTCACCAGGCCGTGCCCGATCTCCAGCGCGCCGCCCGGGCGGCGGGTCAGCACGAACCCGACGGTCCGCTCGGTGAAGAACAGCAGGTTCAGCACGGTGCCGGCCAGCAGGAGCGCCACCGGCACCCGGACCGCCCGCGGGCCGAGCCCGTCCAGGTGCACCAGCCACTCCACCAGCGAGCCGACCGGGGTCTGCTCCACCACCGCCGCCAGCGGGCCGGTCAGCGCCACCCCCATCACCACCAGCGGCAGGAACCCGGCCAGGGCGAACGGCGCGTAGCGCAGCCAGCCGGGCGAGAAGCGCAGCAGCACCGTGCCGGCGTCCCCGGCCGCCGCCGGACCGCCGGCCCGGCCGCCGCCTCCGCCGAGCAGCTCCTCGCGCAGCGCCAGCGCCTCCGGGCGGCGCAGCGCGTCCAGCTTCAGCCGGTCGCCGCGCCGGGCCGCGGCCTCGCCGGTGCCGACCGTGACGGTCATCAGGCCGAGCACCCGGTGCGCGGCGCCCGCGTGCAGGTCGACGGTGCGCACCCGGTCGACGGGCACCGCGACGTGCCGGCGCACCAGCAGGCCGTGCCGCAGCTCCACCAGGCCCGGCAGCACCCGGTAGCGGGTGGTCCACCAGCGCAGCAGGCCGGCCGCGACGGCGACCCCGGTCACCGCGAACGCCCAGTTGTTGTGGTGCCCGAAGCTGCGGCCGAACAGGTAGGCCGGGACCACCAGCGGGATCACCTTGGCCAGTTCGCGCACCGGGTGCACCAGCAGCATCAGCGGGGTCAGCCGCCGTCAGCTGTCGGCGTCGGCGGGGGCCGCGGCCGGGGCCCCGGTGGCGGGCGCGGCGGGTGGGGCGTCCGGGGCGGTCACGTGGCGTCCCCCGCCCCGGCGGAGCGGGCGGCGTCGGTCAGTTCGGCGGTGAGCCGGGCCGCGGTGTCCTCGTCCAGTCCGGTGATCCGCAGCGGCCCGGCCGAGGAGGCGGTGGTGACGGTGACGGTGGTCAGCCCCAGGAAGCGCTCCAGCGGCCCGCGTTCGTGGTCGATGGTCTGCACCCGGGCGATCGGGGCGATCCGGCGCTCCTCGACCAGCCAGCCGGTCCGGGTGTAGATCGCCAGGTCGGTGGTCTCCCAGCGGTGCACGGCGAACCGGCGGCGCGGCATCACCACCAGGTGGACGGCGGCGAGCAGGACGGTCAGGGCCAGCAGGCCGGCCCTGACGTCGGGCAGCCAGGACGGCAGCAGCACCAGCAGCGCGACCTGCGCGGCCGCGGCGAGCAGCCAGCAGCCCAGCGCGCGCAGCCGCCACCAGCGCCTCGCACGCGGGTCGACGGAGTGCTCCGGCGGCCTCAGCTGCCGGAAGCGGTACGGGAGTTGCGCCCCGTTCGGGGGCGTGGTCGCGGACATGCGGCCAGGATCGCCGATGGGTGGCGGGGCCTGCCCGGGATTCGCTCGAGTCCTGTTGGAGTCCGCCCCGCCGCCCGGCCGAGCGGTCCTGGCGGCCGGATTCGAGGGATTCTCCACCGGCCGCTCCCATCCTCCGGGCTGTCCGCGCCATTGACCGTTGAGGAAGAGGACCCCGATGAAGGCTCTGGTGCTGTCGGGCGGGTCTGGTACCCGCCTGCGTCCGTTCACCTATTCGATGCCCAAGCAGCTCATCCCGATCGCCAACCGCCCGGTGCTGGAACACGTGCTGGAGAACATCCGCGAGATCGGGGTCACCGAGATCGGCGTGATCGTCGGCGAGCGGCGCCCGGAGATCGAGGCCGTGCTGGGCGACGGCTCCCGGCTCGGGGTGCGCATCACCTACCTGCACCAGGAGCAGCCGCTCGGCCTGGCCCACACCGTCACCGTCGCCCGCGAGTTCCTCGGCGACGAGGACTTCGTGATGTACCTCGGCGACAACATGCTCCCGAACGGGATCGCCGAGATCGCCGAGGAGTTCCGGGCCGGCCGCCCGGCCGCCCAGGTGGTGGTCCACAAGGTCGACGACCCGCGCGCGTTCGGCGTGGCCGAGGTCGGCCCCGACGGGGCCGTCCAGCGGCTGGTCGAGAAGCCCCAGCAGCCGCGCAGCGACCTGGCGCTGATCGGCGTCTACTTCTTCACCCCGGAGATCCACCTGGCCGTCGACTCGATCGAGCCCAGCCCGCGCGGCGAGCTGGAGATCACCGACGCCATCCAGTGGCTGGTCACCGCCGGCGCGCCGGTCCGGGCCAGCGAGTACCGGGGATACTGGAAGGACACCGGCCGGGTCGACGACGTCCTGGACTGCAACCGCGAACTGCTCGAAGGACTGCGCCGGTCGGTGGCCGGCGAGGTCGACGCGGACAGCGAGCTGATCGGCGAGGTGCTGGTCGAACCCGGCGCCAAGGTGATCCGCTCGCGGATCGAGGGCCCGGCGGTGGTCGGGGCGGGCAGCGTGGTGGAGGACAGCCACATCGGCCCGCACACCTCGATCGGCAAGGACTGCGTCCTGCGCGACACCCACGTGTCGTACTCCATCGCCCTCGACGGCGCGTCCGTGCGCGGCGTCACCGGCATCCACGGTTCGCTGATCGGCCGCTCCGCGGCCGTCACCAGCGTGCACAGCGCAATGCGCCACCACCGCCTGGTGGTCGGCGATCACACCCAGGTCGAGGTGGCGGCATGAGAATCCTGGTCACCGGCGGGGCCGGTTTCATCGGCTCGCACTACGTCCGGACGCTGCTCGCGGGCGGCTACCCCGGCTACGAGGACGCCCGGGTCACCGTCCTCGACAAGCTCACCTACGCCGGCAACCGGGACAACCTCCCGGCCGCCGGCCCCCGGCTCGACTTCGTCCAGGGCGACATCTGCGACCTGGACCTGCTGCTGGAGCTGTTCCCCGGCCACGACGCCGTGGTCCACTTCGCCGCCGAGTCGCACGTCGACCGCTCGCTGGAGTCCGCGGCCGAGTTCGTCCGCACCAACGTCGGCGGCACCCAGAACGTGATGGAGGCGGCGCTGCGCACCGGCGTCCCCCGGGTCGTGCACGTCTCCACCGACGAGGTGTACGGCACCATCGACGAGGGCTCCTGGACCGAGGAGTGGCCGCTGCTGCCGAACTCCCCGTACGCCGCGTCCAAGGCCGGCTCCGACCTGATCGCCCGCGCCTACTGGCGCACCCACGGGCTGAACGTGTCGATCACCCGCTGCTCCAACAACTACGGGCCCTACCAGCACCCCGAGAAGCTCATCCCGCTGTTCGTCACCAACCTGCTGGAGGGCAAGCAGGTCCCGCTGTACGGCGAGGGCCTGAACATCCGCGAGTGGCTGCACGTCGACGACCACTGCCGGGCCATCCAGCTGGTGCTGACCGGCGGCCGGGCCGGCGAGGTCTACAACATCGGCGGCGGCAACGAGCAGACCAACCGGCAGATCACCGAACTGCTGCTGGACCACCTCGGCGCCGACTGGAGCTCCGTCCGCCGGGTCGCCGACCGCAAGGGCCACGACCTGCGCTACTCGCTGGACGAGGGCAAGATCCGGGCCGAGCTCGGCTACGAGCCGCGCATCCCGTTCGCGCGGGGCCTGGCCGAGACCGTCGACTGGTACCGCGACAACCCGGGCTGGTGGAAGGCGGTCAAGGACGGCCTGGAGGAGCGCCGGTGAGCCCCGTCCAGGTCCTGGTCGTCGGCGCCGGGCCGGTCGGCCTGACCGCCGCCCACGAACTCGCCCGGCACGGCGTCCCCGTCCGGTTGGTCGACGCCGCCGCCGGCCCCGCCACCACCAGCCGGGCGCTGGCCACCCACGCCCGCACCCTGGAGGTCTACGACCAGATCGGCGTACTGGACGAGCTGCTGCCGCGGGGCCAGCGGGTCGAGCACTTCACCCTGCACCAGAACGGCCGCCGGCTGGTCCGCTTCGACACCGACTACAGCCGGCTGCCGACCCGGTTCCCGTTCACGCTGATGGTCGACCAGGTGGTCACCGAGGAGGTGCTGCGCACCGCCGCCGCCCGGCGCGGCGTCGAGGTCGAGTGGGGCGTCCGGCTGACCCGGTTCGAGGACCGCGGCCCGGACGGCGTCCGGGCCGTGCTGGAGCACGCCGACGGCCGCGCCGAGGAGGTCGACGCCGGCTGGCTGGTCGGCTGCGACGGCGGGCACAGCACCGTCCGCAAGCAGCTCGGCATGCCGCTGATCGGCGAGAGCAGCGAGACCTGGCTGATCGCCGACGCGGTGGTCGACTGCGACCTGCCGCGGGACAGCATCCACTGGATGCGCACCCCCGCCGGCACCGTGATGATGGTGCCCTTCCCGGCCCCCGGCAAGTGGCGGCTGCTCGACACCGCCGACGCGAGCAACCCGGGCGACCGGGCCGTCGCGGACCGCTTCGCCGCCAAGATCGAGGCCGGCACCGGACGCCCCGTCCGGGTCGAGGACCCCAGCTGGATCTCGGTGTTCACCATCCAGCAGCGGATGATCGAACAGATGCGCAGCGGCCGGGTGTTCCTCGCCGGGGACGCCGCCCACGTGCACAGCCCCGCCTCCGGCCAGGGCATGAACACCGGTGTCCAGGACGCCGTCAACCTGTCCTGGAAGCTCGCCGCGGTGATCCACGGCGAGGCCGCCGAGACCCTGCTCGACAGCTACAGCGCCGAGCGCGTCCCGGTCGGCGCGGCCCTGCTGAAGTCGACCCGGATGGCCACCATGCTGGTGCAGCTGCGCAGCCGGAAGGCCGCCGCGGCCCTGCGCACCCTGTTCACCGTGGTCCGCTCGGTCCGGCCGCTCAAGTCGAAGATCGAACGCAAGATCATGGGCGGCATGTCGGCCCTCGACCTGTCCTACGCCGACGGCCCGCTCGCCCCGGCCGGCGCCGCCGACCCGGCGGCCGGCCGCCGGGTCGCCCGGGTCACCGACCCCGGCCCCGGCTGGACCGCCCTGCTGGACGAACTGCGCACCCCCGGCTGGACCCTGCTGGCCCGCGCCGTCCCCGCCCAGTACCCGGCCCTGCACCGGCTCGCCGAGGACCACCCCGCCGTCCGGGTCCGCACCCTGACCGACGGCACCGACCGCGCGGACGCCGGACCCCGGCCGCTCGCCGACCCCGACGGCGCCGTCGCCGCCGAACTCGGCATCCCGGCCGGCGGCTGGCTGCTGGTCCGCCCCGACGGCCACGCCGCCGCCTCCGGCCCCGGCCTGGACACCGCGCCGCCCGCCGCCGCGTTCGGCGCGCTCGGCCTCACCGCGTCCGACGGCCGCCGCCTCGCGGCCGCCTGACGGACCGTCGGACGCCCGACGGGCCGTCGGGCCGCCGGCCGGGGAGGGGGACCGCCCCCTCCCCGGCCGCACCCACCCACACCCACACCACCGCAGCACCCGACCACGGGGGAGACAACTGATGGGCAAGCTCACCGGACGCACCGTCCTGATCAGCGGCGCGGCGGGCGGCCAGGGCGCCGTCACCGCGCGGCGCTTCGTCGCCGAGGGCGCCAACGTGGTGCTCGGCGACCTCCGGGACGAGGTCAAGGAACTCGCCGACGAACTCGGCGACTCCGCGGCCGCGATCCGCCTGGACGTCCGCAGCGAGGAGGACTGGGCGGCCGCCGTCGCCCTCGCCGAGCAGACCTTCGGCGGCCTCGACGGACTGGTCAACAACGCCGGCGTGCTGCACCAGGGCCTGCTGGAGGCCACCAGCCGCGCGGACTACCTGAACGTCGTCGAGGTCAACCAGCTCGGCGTCTTCCTCGGCATGCGCGCCGTCGTCCCCGCGCTGCGCGCCGCCGGCGGCGGCACCATCGTCAACATCGCCTCCGTCAACGCCCTGCAGGGCGTGCCGATGCTCACCGCGTACTGCGCCAGCAAGTTCGCCGTCCTCGGCATGACCAAGGTCGCCGCGCTCGAACTCGGCCGCGACGGCATCCGGGTCAACGCGGTCTGCCCCGGCGTGATCCGCACCGAGATGACCGAGGGCCTGCCCGAGCGGATCGAGCAGCGCCTGCTCTCCGAGATCCCGCTCGGCCGGTTCGGCGCCTCCGAGGAGATCGCCGCCCTCACCCTCTTCCTGACCGGCGCGGACTCCGCCTACTGCTCCGGCGGCGAGTACGTCGCCGACGGCGGCTGGACGGCCGGCTGACCCGGCGCCGGAACGCCCCGCCGGGCGTTCGAGCGGCCCTCGACCGGCCGCGGCTAGACATGAAGCGTGGCACGGACCGACACCAGGACAGGACACCGCAGATGACCGACGACCAGACCCCCGCCCGCCCGATCACCGTGGTCGCCACCTTCACCCTGAAGGGCGACGCCGCCGAGTTCGAGCAGCTGCTCGCCGACCAGGCCGAACTGATGCGCGCCGGCGAGGGCTTCCACCTCGGCGTGCTGGCCCGCGCCACCGCCTCGCCCGAGACCTACGTCAACCTCGCCTGGTGGCAGGACTCGCACTCCTACCTGTCGGTGGTCCGCTCCTACGCCTTCGCCGCCAAGGCGATGAGCGACCTGCCCCGGCTCGCCGACGCCCGGATCGACCGCCTCGTCCCCACCGCCGCCGACGGCACCCTGCTGCCCGCCGACGGCGCCGAGCAGGGCGTGCTGCTGCTCGCCCCGCTCCCCGCCGACGAGACGGACGGCGTCGAGGCCGCCCGCGCCGCGCTCACCGAGCAGCTGGCCGGCCGGGACGGCTTCCTGGCCGCCGCGCTGGGCGGCTCCGAGGTCCGCCCCGGCGGCCACGGCCTGCTCTCCTGGTGGCGCGACGAGGCCGCGGCCGAGGCCGCCGCCGCGCTGCTCGCCGACGCCACCGAGACCCTGGTGCTGCGCCCGGTCCACACCGTCTCCCGCCAGCCCGCCTAGACCCCCCCAGGGAACGGCGAACCGCCCGCCCGGGCCGAGCACGGCCCCGGGCGGGCGGTCGTCGTGCGCCCGCCCCCGCGGCGGGCCCGCGGGACGGCCCGGACATCCGGCCGACGCCCCGTCAAGTCCCCTGCGGGGAAAGAGAACAGGTCCGGGAACGGCGAAGTCCCCCGGCGCGGGTGCCGGGGGACCTCGGGGCGGGTGGTCAGCGGGCGGCGGCGGCCAGGTCGACCAGGACCGGGACCGTCTCGGCCGGGGTCGGCTGGGTGGCCATGCCGTCGCGGAGCGCGGCCGCGCCGGCCGCGTACTGCGGGTCGGTGAGCAGGGTGCGCAGCGCCTTGTGGACGGCCTCCGCGTCGTTCTGCTGCGCCGCCTCGTCCAGGCTCAGGCCGGCCCCGCAGGCGGTGATCCGGTCGCCGACCACGAAGGTGTCCAGGTGGCCGGGCAGCACCAGCTGCGGGAGGCCGAACGCGGTCGCCGTCAGCTGGGTGCCGGAGCCGCCGTGGTGGACCACCGCCGTGCAGCTGCCCAGCACCGCGTCCAGCGGGACCGGGTCGACCAGCCGCACCGAGGCGGGCACCGGGCCGAGCTGCTCCCGGTACGGCGCGCCGACGGTGACCACGGCCTCGGTGTCGGGCAGGCCGTCGAAGGCGTCGACGATCCGGCGCAGCAGCGGCAGCCCGTTCATCGCCAGGGTCAGCTGCCCGAGCGAGACGCACACCCGGTGCCCCTCCGGCCGGTCGAACGCCCAGCCGGGGACCGTCCCGGAGCCGTTGCTCGGCACGTACCGGATCGGGGTGCCGGGGGTGACCGACGGGTCCTGGAAGCCGGGCGGGCACGGGTCGAGCACCAGCGAGGGGAGGGGCAGGCCGTCGGGCAGGCCGAGCCGCTCGCAGACGCCGCCGAGCGCCCGGGCGCCCACCGCGTGGGCGACCTCGCCGACCGGGTCGACGCCCCAGCGGTGCTGCACCACGGGGATGCCGAGCAGGCCGCCGACCATCAGCGCGCCGTACTCCAGCCGGTCCGAGAGCACCAGGTCGGGCTTCCAGGCCCGGGCGATCTCCAGGTAGGCGGTCACGGTGTAGCGGGTGTGCATGGTCCACGGCCGCACGGCGCCCGCGAACGCGGGGCCGGTCGGCCGCCCGCCGACCTCGATCGGCCGCAGCCCCTCCGGCAGCCCCAGGGACATCAACTCGCCCGCGTGGAAGGCCTCCCCGACGCTGTGGCCGCTCAGGCCGGCCGCCCGGGCGGCGCCGATCACGTCCGGCTGGCCGGCCACCAGCACCTCGTGGCCGGCCCCGCGCAGGGCCCAGGCCAGCGGGGCCAGCGGGGCGAAATGGGTTGCCACCGGGGTGGTGATGACGAGTACCTTCATCGGCTTCCTCGGCCTTCGCGAACGGCGTCACTGTCGGACGCCGACGGTCCGGTGCCGCGCTGGAGAAGCCCTCGGCGGCGGGTCGAGCCGGAGGCCGGACCGGCCGGTCCAGTCCGGTTCGAGGGCGGTGCGAGGCCCGGTTCCTAACGTCGTGGGTGTCGTCCACGAACCCGAAGGGACCTGTCATGTCCGAATTCGCCATCCACGCCAGGGGGCTGCGCAAGCGGTACGGCGACACGCTCGCCGTCGACTCGGTCGACCTCGACGTGCAGCACGGCGAGATCTTCGCGCTGCTCGGTCCGAACGGCGCGGGCAAGACCACCACCACCGAGATGCTGGAGGGCTTCCGGTCCCGGGACGGCGGCGAGCTGAGCGTGCTCGGCGAGGACCCGGCCAAGGCGGGTTCGGCCTGGCGCTCCCGGATCGGGATCGTGCTCCAGGACTCCAAGGACTTCGCGGACCTCAGCGTCGCCGAGGTGGTGCACCACTTCACCGCCTACTACCCCTCGCCGCGGGACGCCGACGAGGTGATCGAGGCGGTCGGCCTGACCGAGAAGCGCAAGACCCACGCGGCCGCGCTCTCCGGCGGCCAGCGCCGCCGCCTCGACGTCGCGCTCGGCATCATCGGCAACCCGGAGCTGCTGTTCCTGGACGAGCCCACCACCGGCTTCGACCCCGAGGTGCGGCGCAAGTTCTGGGCGCTGATCGCGGGCCTGCGCAGCTCCGGCACCACCATCCTGCTGACCACCCACTACCTGGACGAGGTCGAGTTCCTGGCCGACCGGGTCGGCGTGGTCTCGTCCGGCCGGGTGATCGACGTCTCCACCCCGGAGCGGCTCGGCGACCGGCACCTGGCGCCGGCCACCGTCCGCTGGATCGGTCAGGACGGGCCGCAGGAGCTCCAGACCGCCACCCCCACCCGGACCATCGCCGAACTGGGCGCCCGCTTCGGGGGTGAGGTTCCCGAGCTCACCGTGACCCGGCCGTCGCTCGAGGACATCTACCTGCAGATGATTGGAAACCAGTGATGGAGACCACCCAGAAGGCCGAGGTTCCCAGCACGGCGACGGCCCGGGTCCGCCCGTCCGGTGCCGCGCCCTCGCTGCTGAAGATCGCCGGTGCCCGGGCGAGCCTGGAGATCCGGGCGTTCTTCCGGTCCAAGGGCCAGATGGTCCTGACCTTCTCCACCCCGATCGTGCTGCTGGTGCTGTTCAGCGCCATCTTCGGCGGCAAGGTGGAGGGCACCGACCTGGAGCTGTCCCAGCTCTACGCCACCGGCATGCTCGCCGTCGGCGTGATGGCCACCAGCTTCCAGGGCCTGGCCCTGCAGGTCTCCGCGGAGCGCCGCAACGGCAGCCTCAAGCGCCTGCGCGGCACCCCGATGCCGCCGGTCGCGTACTTCCTCGGCAAGATCGCCATGGTGCTGGTGTCCAGCATCGGCCAGGCGGCCGTGCTGCTGGTGATCGGCTCGGCGTTCTTCAAGCTCAAGCTGCCGTCGGGCGTCGGCGCCTGGCTGACCTTCGGCTGGCTGTACGTCCTCGGCATCACCGCGTGCAGCCTGCTCGGCCTGGCCTTCTCCACGCTGATCACCGGCGAGGAGGGCGGCGGCCCGATCGTCATCCTGCCGTTCATGGCGCTGCAGTTCATCTCCGGCGTGTTCGTGCCGTTCCAGAGCCTGCCGCACTACATCCAGCAGATCGCCTCGTTCTTCCCGCTCAAGTGGCTCTGCCAGGGCATGCGTTCGGTGTTCCTGCCGCACAGCTACCTGGCGCAGGAGCCGGCCCACGCCTGGGAGCTCGACCGCGCCGCGCTGGTGCTCGGCGCCTGGGTCGTCGTCGGCCTGGTGTTCTGCCTGACCACCTTCCGCTGGAAGGGCCGCAACGACGGCTGACCGACGGACCGTCCCGGAAGGACGACCGATCCCGGGAACCGGACGACGCCGGCCCCCGAGGCACCCGCCTCGGCGGGTCGGCGTCCGCGCGTCCGGGTTCGCACGGGTGTTCCCAGTCGGATTCGAGCCACCGTCGTCCGTCCGCCCGCAGGCTGTACGGCGCAGCGACCCGGCCCGCGCGGCCGGGTGGACCAGCGGACGAAACAGGAGACCACGAGATGGCGTACACGGTGCAGCCCGATCCGCGCTGGAACCCGGCGCCGCGCCCCTACCTGCGGGCGGACACCATGCACGGCCTGTTCCGGTGGTGCGCCGAGCGGTGGCCCGAGGCGACCGCCCTGGTCGAGGGGGAGCGCCGGGTCTCCTACCGGCAGCTCGACGACGCCTCCGACGACTTCGCCGCCGCGCTGGAGGACGCCGGGGCCGGCCCCGGCCGGATCGTGCCGCTGCTGCTGCCGCGCGGCCCCGAACTCGTCGTCGCCATGCTGGCCGTGCTCAAGCGCGGCGCCGCCTACGCCGCCCTCGACCCGCGCTGGCCCGCCGACCGCACCGCCGGCCTGGTCGCCCAACTGGACGCCCCCGTCCTGGTCACCGACCTGCCCGGCGACTGGCCGGTCCCGGAACTGGCCCCGCCCGCGCTCACCGCGGCCGGCCGCCGGCCCACCCCCGTCGAGGTCCGCGGCGAGGACGTCAGCACCGTGTTCTTCACCTCCGGCACCACCGGCACCCCCAAGGGCGTGCTCTCCCCGCACCGCGGCACCGCCCGGCTGTTCGACGACTGCGCCTTCTCCGACTTCGGCCCCGGCACCGCCATCCTGCAGATCGCCGCCGCCCCCTGGGACGGCTTCACCTGCGACTGCTGGGGCGCCCTGCTGTGCGGCGGCAAGGTGGTGTTCACCGACTCGCTGCTGCTGCCCGACACCCTGCGCACGATGATCGCCACCGAGGGCGTCACCCACGGCTTCATCACCACCTCGCTGTTCAACATGATCGTGGACGAGGGCGTGGACGCCTTCACCGGCATGCGCAAGGTCCTGGTCGGCGGCGAGAAGCTCTCCCCGCCGCACGTCCGCCGCTTCCTGGAACGCCACCCCGGCATCCCGCTCGGCAACGGCTACGGCCCGGTCGAGTGCACCGTCTTCGCCACCGAGTACGAGGTCACCGCCGCCGACTGCGACGCCCCCGACGGCATCCCGCTCGGCCGCCCGCTGCCGCACACCGAGGTGCACGTCCTGGACGGCGACCGGCCGTGCGCCGTCGACGAGGAGGGCGAACTCTGCCTGGCCGGCGACGGCCTGGCCCGCGGCTACCTCGACCCGGAGCTGACCGCCCGCAAGTTCACCGAGGTCGAGATCGACGGCCGCACCGTGCGGGTCTACCGCACCGGCGACCGCGGCCGCTGGCGGCCCGACGGCCTGCTGCGCTACGGCGGCCGGATCGACCGCCAGGTGAAGATGCGCGGCCTGCGGATCGAGGTCGAGGAGATCGAGGCGCAGACCGCCGCCGTCCCGGGCGTCGCCGACGTCGCCGTGCAGCCCGTGTACGGCCCGGACGGCGCCTGCACCGCGCTGAGCGGCTTCTACACCAGCCAGCACACCCCGCCGCTGGAGCCCGGGGAACTGCGCGCCGCCCTCGCCGCCGCGCTGCCCGGCTACATGGTGCCCGCCCGGCTGGTCCGGCTGGAGCGGATGCCGCTCACCGCCAACTCCAAGCTCGACCGCAAGGCCCTGGACGCGCTCGCCGCCGACACCGCGCCCGGCACCGCCGACGACCCCGCCGAGCAGGCCGAGGGCGCCACCGAGCGGACCGTCGCCGAGGCGTTCGCCGCCGTCCTGCGCCGGCCGGGCGTCCCGCTCGGCACCCCGTTCTTCGAACTCGGCGGCAACTCGCTGGACGCCGCCCGGCTCTGCGCCCGGCTCGGCGCCGAGGGCCACGCCGTGGAGGCCGCCCAGCTCTACCGCACCCCCACCGTGCGCACCCTCGCCGCCTGGATCGACCGGACCGGGGCGGCCGGCGACGAGGCCGACACCGGCCCCGCGCTGCCCCCCGGCACCGTCGAACTCACCACCATGCAGGACGTGTTCCTGGTCCTCGACGACATCTCGGCGTTCGCCTGGCGGCTCGACGGCGACCTCGACCCGGACGCGCTGCGCGCCGCCGCCGGCGACCTGCACCACCGCCACCAGGCGCTGCACGCCCGCTACCGGTCGCAGGGCCGCTCGCTGGCGCTGCTGCCCGAGGAGCCCGGCGAGCCCGAGTTCACCCTGCTGCCCGACGCCGCCGGGACCGCCCCGGCCGCCGACGCGCTGCGGGCCGTCCTGCAGGGCGGCCTGTCGGTCGGCGCGGGCCGGATCTGGCGGACCGCCGCCGTCCGGGTGCCCGCCGCCGGGGCCTGGCTGATCGGCGTCGCCGTGCACCACATCGCCTTCGACGGCTGGTCCCAGGCGCTGCTCGCCGAGGACCTGTCCACCGCCTACGGCGCCCGGGTCCGCGGCGAACGGCCGGTCTTCGACCGCCCCGCCGCCACCCTGGCCGAGGCCAACCAGGAGCACCGCCGGCACCTGGCCCGGGTCGACCTGGACGCCCAACGGGAGTTCTGGAAGCGCGAACTGACGGGGGCCCGGGCGCTGGAGCTGCCCGGCGCCGCCCGCGGCGGCGCGCCGGTCGGCCCGCTGGCCACCCACCGGGCCCGGCTCGACGCCGAGGACCGGGCCCGGCTCGACGCGGCGGCCCGGGAGTCCGGCAGCACCCCGTTCGCGCACTGGGCGGCCGCCCTGGCCGGGGTGCTGCGGGAGCTGTCCGGGCAGCGCGACCTGCTGCTCGGCGTGCCGGTCGCCCGGCGCGGCGGCCCGCGGATGGACACCGCCGTCACCAGCCGGGTCGACCTGCTCTGCCTGCGGACCGGCCCGGGCGACCCGGACGGCGGAGGCGGCGACGGCACGGACGCCGCCGCCCCGACGCCCGCCGAGCTGGGGGCGACCGCCCGCCGGGCGCTGGCCCACCAGGAACTCCCGTTCCGCGAGGTGGTGATGGCGCTCGCCGCGGCCGGCCTGGACGTCGGCCCGCTGCTGACCCTGCCGCTGTTCGTGCTCCAGGACAGCCCGCCCGCCGAGCTGGTGCTGCCCGGCTGCCGGGCCACCCCGCTGGAGCTGGCGGAGGAGCGCGGCGCGCAGGCGCTGGTGGTCGAGGTCGCGCCGCTGGCCGACGGCGCCGCCGAGGTGGTGGTCCGGGTCCGCACGGACCTCGTCCCAGCCGGCGCCGGCGAGCGGATCGCCGAGGAACTGGTCGTGGCAGCAAGGGAATTGACGCGGTCCGCAGCGGATCGCGCCGGGACTGGACGGGCGCTGACCGGCGCCGCGTCCGCGGTGTGAGGAGCGAGTCGTGCGGGTGTTGTTCACGGTGTCGGACTGGCCGGGGCACTGGTCGGCGATGGTGCCGCTCGGGTGGGCGCTGCAGGCGGCCGGGCACGAGGTGCGGGTGGTGTGCGCGCCGTCGCAGGAGGAGCCGCTGGCCCGGGCCGGGCTGACCGCGGTCCCGGTGCTGGACGGCTGGGACATGGCCTTCCAGGGCCGGTTGCAGAACTACCTCAACGCGGGGAAGGACCTGTGGCCGTACCCCGAGCCGCCGCTGCACCCCGTCACCGGGGAGCCGCTGGCCGACCTGGCCGACTTCGACCTCGGCGGCTGGTTCAAGGAGAACGTCCCGGTGCTGTCCGAGCGGGCCCGGCGCTCCACCGACGCCGCCGTCGGGTTCGCCCGCTGGTGGCGGCCGGACGTCCAGGTGCACGACCTGGTCAGCATCGAGGGACTGCTGCTCGGCCGGGTGCTCGGCATCCCGTCGGCCGTCCACCTGTGGGGCCCGGCCGGGACGGACGAGCACGAGCCCGGACTGACCCTGGTCCCGGTCGACATGAGCCGCTCCTTCGAGCGGTACGCCGTCGGCGAGCCCGGCTTCGACCGGCTGACCCACGTGATCGACCCCAACCCGGCGGCGCTGGCGCCCGCGCTGCTCGGCGCGGAGCGGTTGCCGGTGCGGTTCGTGCCGTACAACGGGCCGGGTGCGGTGCCGGGGTGGCTGGCGGAGCTGCCGGAGCGGCCGCGGGTGTGCGTGGTGTGGGGCACCTCGGTGAGCGAGATGTTCGGCGAGGTGTCGTTCACGGTGCCGAAGGTGGTGGAGGCGCTGTCCGATCTGGGCGTGGAGGTGGTGCTCACCCTGACGGGTGCCGACCGGGACCGGATGGAGGGTGAACTTCCGGACGGGGTGCGGTTGTTGGAGCGGGTGCCGCTGCACCTGCTGCTGCCGCACTGCGACCTGGTGGTGCACCACGGCGGGGCGGGCTGCGTGATGACCGCCCTCGCCGCCGGCGTCCCGCAGCTCGCCCTGACCAACGGCGTCGAGCAGCGGCTGAACGCTGACCGGATCGCCGCCGCCGGCGCCGGCCTCGGCCTGTCGAACGCCGCCGTCGAGGTGGCGCAGATCCGGGCGGCGGCCGAGCGGCTGCTGCGCGATCCGGCGCACCGGGCCGCCGCCGAGCGGCTGCGGGCCGAGAACGAGGCCCGCCCCGCCCCCGCCGACCTGGTCCGCACCCTGGAACAGCTCGCCGCCCGGCAGCCCGCCGCGGTCGGGGGTGCGCACCGATGAGGGTGTTGTTCACGGTGTCGGACTGGCCGGGGCACTGGTCGGCGATGGTGCCGCTCGGGTGGGCGCTGCAGGCGGCCGGGCACGAGGTGCGGGTGGTGTGCGCGCCGTCGCAGGAGGAGCCGCTGGCCCGGGCCGGGCTGACCGCGGTCCCGGTGCTGGAGGGCTGGGACATGGCGTCCCAGGGCCGCCTGCACAACTACGTCAGCGCCCGGGACGGCCAGTGGCGGTTCGCCGCCCTCCCGCCGCACCCCGAGACCGGGGAGCCGCTGGCCCGGCTGGCCGACTTCGACCTCGGCGCCTGGTACGCCGGCCACTTCCCGACCCTGGTCGAGCAGGGCCGCCGCTCCACCGACGCCGCCGTCGGGTTCGCCCGCTGGTGGCGGCCCGACCTGGTGGTGCACGACCAGCTCTCGCTGGAGGGCCCGCTGGTCGGCCGGGTCCTCGACGTGCCCGCCGTGCTCCACCTGTGGGGCCCGGTCGGCCCGGCCGACGAGGGCGAGGGCCTGATCATGCTGCCGCCCGACTACAGCGGCGCCTTCCCGCGCCACGGCGTCGGCCAGTACGGCCCCCAGCACTACGCGCACGTCCTCGACCCCTGCCCGCCCGCCGTCGCCCCGTCCCTCGGCGGCGCGGAGCGGTTGCCGGTGCGGTTCGTGCCGTACAACGGGCCGGGTGCGGTGCCGGGGTGGCTGGCGGAGCTGCCGGAGCGGCCGCGGGTGTGCGTGGTGTGGGGCACCTCGGTGAGCGAGATGTTCGGCGAGGTGTCGTTCACGGTGCCGAAGGTGGTGGAGGCGCTGTCCGGGCTCGACGTGGAGGTGGTCCTCACCCTCACCGGCGCCGACCGGGACCGGATGGAGGGCCGGCTCCCCGAGGGGGCCCGGCTGCTGGAGCGGGTGCCGCTGCACCTGCTGCTGCCGCACTGCGACCTGGTGGTGCACCACGGCGGGGCGGGCTGCGTGATGACCGCCCTCGCCGCCGGCATCCCCCAACTCGCCCTCCCGAACGGGCTGGACCAGCACCTCAACGCCGACCGGATCGCCGCCGCCGGCATCGGCCTCGGCCTGCCCAACGCCACCGCCGGGGTGACGGAGATCCGGGCGGCGGCCGAGCGGCTGCTGCGCGATCCGGCGCACCGGGCCGCCGCCGAGCGGCTGCGGGCCGAGAACGAGGCCCGCCCCGCCCCCGCCGACCTGGTCCGCACCCTGGAACAGCTCGCCGCCCGGCAGCCCGCCGCGGCCGCCGCCCGCTGAAGGGACGAGGAAGACATGCACATCGTGGGACACGGGTTCCTGGCCCGCAGCCTCGAACCGATCGCCGCCGCCCACCCCGACACCGTGGTGCTCGCCGCCGGGGTCTCCTGGGCCAGCGGCACCTCCGACACCGACTTCGCCCGGGAACGGGCCCTGGTCGACGCCACCGCCCGGCAGTGCGCCGCCGACGGCCGCCGCCTGCTGTTCTTCTCCACCGCCTCCACCGGCATGTACGGCAACGCCCGCGGCCCCGGCCGGGAGGACGAGCCGGCCGAGCCGTGCACCCCGTACGGCCGGCACAAGCTGGCCCTCGAACAGCGGGTCACCGCCTCCGGCGCCGGCCACCTGATCCTCCGGCTCGGCCACCTGGTCGGCCCCGGCCAGCCCGCCCACCAGCTGCTGCCCGCGCTGCTCGACCAGGTGCGCTCCGGCACCGTCCGGGTCCACCGGGGCGCCGCCCGCGACCTGATCGGGGTGGCCGACGTGATCACCGTGATCGACCGGCTGCTCGCCCAGCGGCTCGACGGCGAGGTGGTCAACGTCGCCTCCGGCGTCGCCGTCCCGGTCGAGCGGATCGTCGACCACCTGGAGCGGCGGCTCGGCGTCCGGACCGAGCGCGAGTACCTCGACTCCGGCGCCCAGCACGCCATCTCGATCGACAAGCTGCGCCGACTGGTCCCCGAGGTCGCCGACCTCGGCTTCGGCCCCGACTACTACCGGCCGGTGCTGGACGCCTTCACCGACGCCGCTCTCGCCGGGTCCGCGCCGACCGGCTGAGCACCCGGCGGTCCACCGGCACTCGAGCGGACGGCGGCACCATCCGCTCCGACACGAGCAAGGGCGGGCGGGGCACGGCCCCGCCCGCCGCCTGACAGGGAGGTAGCAAGGTGTCCCAGTTCGACACGCGCGCGGCGGAGCCGCCGCGCCCGGTGGCGGGCCGGTCGGTGCTGGTGCTGGGATCGACCGGATTCGTCGGCCGGCACGTCTGCGAGGCCCTCGCCCGGGCCGGCGCCCGGGTCACCGGGGTGGCCCGCAGCAGCCCCGCCCGCCCGGCCGCCGAACGGCAGGTCGCCCTCGACCTCACCACCGCCGGACCCGACCGGCTCGCCGCGCTCCTCGCCGACACCGGGGCCGAGGTCGTGGTCAACGCGGCCGGCGCGGTCTGGGGCGTCGCCGAGGAGCAGATGCTGCGGGCCAACGCGGAACTGCCCGAACACCTGGTCGCCGCCGTCGCGGCCACCGCGGCCTCCCCCCGGGTCGTCCACCTCGGCTCGGTCCACGAGTACGGCCGGGGCCCGCGCGGCGTCGCCATCACCGAGGACCTCGCCACCGCCCCGGTCACCGCCTACGGGCGCTCCAAGCTGCGCGGCGCCCGCGCCGTGCTGGCCGCCGCCCGGGAGGGCACCGCCGACGCCGTGGTGCTGCGGATCGCCAACGTCTCCGGCCCCGGCACCCCGCGCGGCAGCCTGCTCGGCACCATCGCCGCCCACCTCGCCGACCTGTCCCGCCCCGGCACGGCCGCCCCGCCGCCGCTGCGGCTCACCCCGCTGCGCGCCCAGCGCGACTTCGTGGACGTCCGCGACGTGGCCGCCGCCGTGCTCGCCGCCGCCGAGCGCGGCCCGTCCGGCACCGTGGTCAACCTCGGCCGGGGCGAGGCCGTCGCGGTCCGCGGCCTGGTCGACCGGCTGATCGAACTCAGCGGCCTGCCCGCCGAGGTGGTCGAGGAGAACGACGGCGCCGAACAGCGCGGCGGCGACGTCGAGTGGCAGCAGGTCGACATCACCCGGGCCGCCCGGGTGCTCGGCTGGACGCCCGTCCGCAGCCTGGACACCTCGCTGCGCGACCTGCTCGCCGAGACCCTGCACCCGGCCCCCGCGGCCTGAGCCCGCCGCCCCGCCCCACCACAGGAGAGAGACCACAGCCATGCGCGTACTGATCACCGTCAGCCCGGTGCCGAGCCACCTCACCCCGCTGCTCCCGCTGGTCTGGGCGCTGCGCGGGGCCGGCCACCAGGTGCTGCTGGCGGCCCAGGCGGACGTGCGGCCGGCCGCCCTCGACGCCGGGCTGCCGGTGGTCGTGGTCGGCGGCGAGCAGCGGGAGATCGCGCAGCGGAAGGCCGCCCGGGCGGCCGGCCGCAAGGACGCGGGCGGGGTCGGCGGCTCCCGCCAGGAGCCGCCGTGGGAGCTGCTCGCCGAGCGCTGGCGGGCCCGGGTCCGCGAGGTCGCCCCGCCGCTGATCGAGGTGGCCCGCGGCTGGCGGCCCGACCTGATCCTGGCGGACCCGCTGGAGTACGCCTCGCTGCTGGTCGGCGGCCTGCTCGGCATCCCCGTGGCGCACCACCGCTGGGGCGTCGACTCGTTCTCCACCCGCAGCTTCGGCCGGGTGGCGGAGGCGCTGGCGCCGGTGTGCGCCGAACTCGGCCTGGACGGCGGCCTGCCCGCGCCCGACCTGGTGCTCGACCCGTGCCCGCCCACCCTGCAGGACCCGGACGCGGCCCCCGGCCTGCCGATCCGGTTCGTGCCCAGCAACGGCACCGCCACCGTCCCGGCCTGGGCGGGGGAGCGGCGGGCCGGCCGCCGGATCTGCTTCTCGCTCGGCCTGCGCACCGTCGCGCTGGAGGGGCCGGAGCTCCCGGCCCGGCTGCTGAAGGCGCTCGGCGCGCTCCCGGACGTCGAGGTGATCGCCACCGTGGAGCCCGAGTTCCGCCCCGACCCGGCCGAACTGCCCGCCACCGTACGGCTGGTGGACCCGACGCCGCTCTCGCTGTTCCTGGACACCTGCGACGCGGTGGTGCACCACGGCGGCAGCGGCACCGGCCTGACCGCGCTCGCCGCCGGCCTGCCCCAGCTGGTCGTCCCGCAGACCCCGTGGACGGCCGAGCACGGCGAGCGGATCGCCGCGACCGGCGCCGGACTGCACCTGGCCACCGCCGAGGAGCAGCACGACCCGGCCGCGATCGCCGCCGCCGTGGCCCGGCTGCTGGACGAGCCCGCCCACCGCGCGGGCGCCCGCCGACTGGCCGCCGAACTGGCCGCGATGCCGTCCCCCGCGCAGGCGGTGGACGCGCTGGTGCGGCTCGCCGACCGGGCCCGAGCCGCCGTACAGCCCGGCTCTAGCCGCTGACCCCAGAGTCGTGGCACGCGGACGGCCCGGCCGCCCGCCCCGACGGGAGGAGTACAGATGGACCTGGGCCTGCACGGACGCGGCGTCCTGGTGACCGGCGCCACCGGCGGGATCGGCCGGGCGGTGGCCCGGGCGTTCGCCGCCGAGGGCGCCCGGGTGGCGGTGGCCTACCGCTCCGACCGGGAGGCCGCCGAGAAGCTGGCTGCCGAACTCGGCGCGGCCGACGGCCTGGCCTTCGCGGTGCCGTACGCGCTGGACGACCCCGACTCGCCGCGCCGCGCCGTCGAGGAGACCGAGCGCCGGTTCGGCGCGCTGGACGTCCTGGTGGCCAACGCCGTCCGCTGGGGCGAGCGCCGCGCCCCCGGCACCGCCTTCGAGGACGTGCCCGAGCAGGCCTGGCTGCCGGTGATCGAGGACAACCTCGGCCCGGCGATCCGCACCGTGCAGGCCGCGGTCGGCGGCATGCGGGCCCGCGGCTGGGGCCGGATCGTGCTGATCTCCTCGCACAACGCGCTGGGCGGCAACCGGGGCCAGGAGTTCTACGGCGCCGCCAAGGCCGGCCTGCACGGCCTGGGCCGCAGCCTGATGTGGGACCTGACCGGCACCGACGTGCTGGTCAACCTGGTCTGCCCCGGCCTGACCACCACCGAGCGGGTCGCCGCCGGGCTGCCCGAACCGGTCCGGGCCCGGGAGACCGGGGCCACCCCCACCGGCCGGCTGAGCAGCCCCGAGGAGGTCGCCCGGGCGGTGCTGTTCCTCGGCTCGGCCGCCAACGGCAACATCACGGGCGAGGCGCTGACGGTGGCCGGCGGCCGCTGAACCCGACCCGGCCCGTCCCCCGGCCCCGGCCGGCCCCGGACGGCCGGCCACCCCGGTCCGACGCCGCGTCGGGCCGCAGACCACTGTCCGGAGGATAGTCGTGCGCATCCTGTTCACCACCTGGGCCGCGCCCTCGCACCTGTACCCGATGGTGCCGCTGGCCTGGGCCTTCCAGGCCGCCGGCCACCAGGTGCGGGTGGCCGCGCCGCCGAACTGCGAGCAGGCGATCACCCGCGCGGGCCTGGCGGCGGTGCCGGTCGGCCCGGTGCTGGACGTCACCAAGAGCTCCACCGGGGGCAAGCTCGCCGCCTGGCACTCGCAGGGCAGCTGGCCCGACGACTGGCCGCTGCGCGCCGCCGAGCTGGAGCCCGACCGCCGCGGCATCCTGCGCGCCCTCGGCGAGAAGCAGGTCCGGATCGCCGGGGCGATGACCGCCGACCTGCTGGCGCACGCCCGCGACTGGCGCCCCGACCTGGTCGTCCACGACGCCGGGACGTACGCCGGCGCGATCGTCGCCGCGCTGCTGGACGTCCCGGCGTTCAGCCAGATGTGGGGCAGCTCCGCGGTGCTGCAACTGGAGCGCACCGACCTGGACGGCGAACTGCTGCCCGGCTACCGGGAGTTGTTCGAGCGCTTCGGGGCCGACCCGGAGCGCCGGCCGGAGGCCTGGCTGGACTCCTGCCCGCCCGGGCTGACCCTGCCCTCCCCGGTGCCCCGGCTGCCGGTCCGGTTCGTCCCCTACAACGGGCCCGGCGCCCAGCCGGACTGGCTGCGCGGCGCGCCCGAGCGGCCCCGGGTCTGCCTGACCCTGGGCGTCACCGCCGACAAGCTCCGGCCCGGCGCCGCGCTGCCCGCCCCGGTGCTGATCGCCGCCGAGCGGCTGGTCGCCCGCGGCGCCGAGGTGGTGCTGGCGGTCACCGCCGCCCAGCACGAGCTGCTCGGCCCGCTGCCGGACGGCGTCCGGGCGGTCGGCGGGCTGCCGCTGAGCCTGCTGCTGCCGACCTGCCGGGCGATCGCCCACCAGGGCGGCGGCGGCACCACGATGACCGCGACGCTGGCCGGCCGCCCGCAGCTGGTGATCGCCCCGCGGCCGGAGCAGATGCTGGCCGGGGCCCGGCTGGCCGCGGCCGGGGCCGGCCGCCGGCTGGCGGTCAACGAGCTGGCCGACGGGCCGGAGGGCGGCGAACTGCTCGCCGACGAGGTCTCCGCGCTGCTGGACGAGCCCGGCTACGCGGCCGCCGCCGAGCGGCTGCGGGCCGAGATGCTGGCCATGCCGACCCCGGCCGAGCTGGTGCCCGTGCTGCTGGCGGCGGCCCGCCGGGGCGTGCCCGCCGCGGTCTGACCCGCCGACCCGATCCGACCCGACCCGATCCGACCCGGCCCCGCGGCCCCGCCGCGGGGCCGGGTCCGTTCCCCCTCCCCGGCAGCGCGACCGCAGCTCTAGGGGGCGTCCCTAAGGTCCGGTGGACATGAGGATCGAGGAGATGAAGGTACCCGACGCCTACCGCATCACGCCGCGCAAGTGGCCGGACGCGCGGGGCGAGTTCTTCGAGTCGTACAAGTACGACGCCATCGCCCGGGAGACCGGCCACGTGTTCGCGCCGCAGCAGGTCAACTACTCGTCCTCGGTCCGCAACACGCTGCGCGGTCTGCACGGCGTGGCGATCCCGCCGGGCCAGGCCAAGTTCGTCACCTGCGTGCGCGGCAGCCTGCTCGACGTGGTGGTGGACGTCCGGCTCGGCTCGCCGACCTTCGGCGCCTACGACACCACCGTGCTGGACGCCCACGAGGGCACCGCGGTCTACGTCGCCGAGGGCCTGGCGCACGGCTTCGTCGCGCTGACCGACGACTCCTGCGTCAGCTACCTGTGCTCGACCGAGTTCGTGCCGGGCACCCAGATCGAGATCCAGCCCTTCGACCCGGAGCTGGCGCTGCCCTGGGAGCTGGGCCTGACCGGCGAGCCGCTGCTGTCCGAGAAGGACGCCGCCGCCCCCTCGCTGGCCCAGGCGATCGACCGCGGGCTGCTGGCCGACTACCGGGACTGCCTGGCCCTGTACGCCCGGCTGCGCGCCGAGGCCCGCTGAGGCCCGCCGGGGCCCGCCGGGGCCCGCCGGGGCCGCTGCGGCGGAACGCCGATCCGCTGTCGAGTCCGGCTCCAGCAGCCGCCCGCAAGCTGGACCGGACCGGAGAGAAGCCCGAACAGACGTCCGATCAGAAGGAGAGCGGCGATGAGCGTGCACAAGGAGCTCGTCCTCGACGAGGTTCGCAAGTTCCACCAGGAGCAGGAACAGGAGCGCGGCGAGTTCGTGCCCGGCGTCAGCGAGATCTGGCCGTCCGGCGCGGTGCTGGACGAGGAGGACCGGGTCGCCCTGGTCGAGGCCGCGCTGACCATGCGGATCGCCGCCGGACCGAGCTCCCGCAAGTTCGAGTCCGCCTTCGCCAAGCGGCTGGGGCGGCGCAAGGCGCACCTGACCAACTCGGGATCGTCCGCGAACCTGCTGGCGGTCTCCGCCCTGTGCCAGCCCGAACTCGGCGACAAGGCGCTCAAGCCGGGCGACGAGGTGATCACCGTCGCGGCGGGCTTCCCCACCACCGTCAACCCGATCCTGCAGAACGGGCTGATCCCGGTCTTCGTGGACGTCGAACTCGGCACCTACAACACCACCGCCGAGCGGGTGGCCGCCGCGATCGGCCCGAAGACCCGGGCGATCATCATCGCGCACGCCCTCGGCAACCCGTTCGAGGTCGGCGAGGTCGCCCAGCTCGCCAAGGAGCACGACCTCTACCTCATCGAGGACGACTGCGACGCGGTCGGCGCCACCTACGACGGCAAGCCCACCGGCACCTTCGGCGACCTGACCACGGTCAGCTTCTACCCGGCGCACCACCTCACCATGGGCGAGGGCGGCTGCGTGCTGACCTCGAACCTGGCCCTGGCCCGGATCGTGGAGTCGCTGCGCGACTGGGGCCGGGACTGCTGGTGCGAGCCCGGCGTCAACAACACCTGCTTCAAGCGGTTCGAGTACCAGCTGGGCAACCTGCCGGCCGGCTACGACCACAAGTACATCTTCTCCCACGTCGGTTACAACCTGAAGGCCACCGACATCCAGGCCGCCCTCGGCCTCAGCCAGCTCGCCAAGCTCGACGGCTTCATCGCCGCCCGCCGCCGCAACTGGCGCCGGCTGCGCGAGGGCCTGGACGGCGTGCCCGGCCTGCTGCTCCCGGAGCCGACCCAGAAGTCCGACCCGAGCTGGTTCGGCTTCGTCATCACCGTCAAGCCGGACGCCCCGTTCACCCGCGCCGCGCTGGTCGACTTCCTGGAGAACCGGAAGATCGGCACCCGCCGCCTGTTCGCCGGCAACCTCACCCGGCAGCCCGCCTACATCGGCCGGCCGCACCGGATCGTCGGCGACCTGACCAACAGCGACATCATCACCGAGCACACCTTCTGGGTGGGCGTGTACCCCGGCCTGAGCGACGCCCAGCTCGACTACATCATCGAGTCGGTCCGCGAGTTCGTCGCCAAGAACAGCTGAGGAGTCGTCAGATGACCGCCCCGGAAACCCCGGCGCCCTCCGCCGGCCCCCGCGAGGACCCCGGCCCCGCGGCCCGGATCGCCCGCTCCGCCGCCGCCCGCGAGGGCGCCCGGCTGAGCACCGAGCAGTTCGCCGAGTGGCTGGCCGGCCGCGGCCTGGCCAACGACTTCAAGGTCGAGAAGATCCCGTTCGCCGACCTGGTCGGCTGGTCGTTCGACCCGGACACCGGCAACCTGGTGCACCGCAGCGGCCGGTTCTTCTCGGTCGAGGGCCTGCACGTCACCGTCGACGACGGGCCCTACCGGGAGTGGCACCAGCCGGTCATCAAGCAGCCCGAGGTCGGCATCCTGGGCATCCTGGTCAAGGAGTTCGACGGCGTCCTGCACTGCCTCATGCAGGCCAAGATGGAGCCCGGCAACCGCAACCTGCTCCAGCTCTCGCCCACCGTGCAGGCCACCCGCAGCAACTACACCAAGGTCCACCAGGGCGCCGACGTGAAGTACATCGAGTACTTCATCGGCGGCCGCCCGCGCCGGGTGCTGGCCGACGTGCTGCAGTCCGAGCACGGCTCCTGGTTCTTCCACAAGAGCAACCGCAACATGATCGTCGAGGCGCTCGACGACGTCCCGCTCGACGAGGACTTCTGCTGGCTGACCTTCGGCCAGATCGCCGAACTGCTCGGCCGCGACAACGTGGTCAACATGGACTCCCGCACCGTGCTGTCCTGCGCCCCGGTCGCCGACCCGGCCGGCCGCGCGCTGCACTCCGACACCGAACTGCTGTCCTGGTTCACCGGGCAGCGCTCCCGCTACGACATCCGGGCCGAGCGGGTCCCGCTGGCCGGGCTGCCCGGCTGGAAGCAGGGCGAGGAGAGCATCGACCACGAGCAGGGCCGGTTCTTCAAGGTGGTCGCCGTCAACGTGACGGCCGGCAGCCGCGAGGTCACCAGCTGGACCCAGCCGCTGATCGAACCGGTCGGCCCCGGCGTCGCCGCCTTCCTCACCCGGCGGATCGACGGCGTCCGGCACGTCCTGGCGCACGCCAAGGTCGAGGGCGGCTTCCTGGACGCCGTCGAACTCGCCCCCACCGTCCAGTGCACCCCCGGCAACCACGACCACCGGCCGCCGTTCCTCGACCGGATGCTGGACGCCGCCCCCGAGCAGGTCCGCTACCGGGCCGTGCACTCCGAGGAGGGCGGGCGCTTCCTGCACGCCGAGGCCGACTACCTGATCGTCGAGGAGGACGAGCGGGAGCCGCTCCGGGAGCCCGAGGGCTACGCCTGGGTGACGCCCGGCCAGCTCTCCGCGCTGGTCCGGCACGGCCACTACGTCAACGTCCAGGCCCGCACCCTGCTGGCCGTGCTGAACGGACTCCCCCAGGATGACTGAGCCCGACCGGCCCCCCCTGCGGATCGGCGTGCTGGGCTGCGCGGAGATCGCCCGGCGGCGGATGCTGCCCGCGATCGCCGCCCGGCCCGGCCTGCGCCTGGCCGCGGTCGCCAGCCGCGACCCCGCGCGGGCCGAACCGCTCGCCGCGCGGTACGGGGCCCGCGCGGTGGCCGGCTACCGGGCCCTGGTCGAGGACCCCGGGGTCGACGCGGTGTACGTGCCGCTGCCGATCGCCCTGCACGCCGAGTGGGTCGCCGCCGCGCTGGCGGCCGGCAAGCACGTGCTCGCCGAGAAGCCGCTCACCGCCGACCCGGCCGCCACCGCCGCCCTCCAGCGGCGGGCCGAGGAGGCCGGGCTGGTGCTGCGGGAGAACGTGATGTTCGTCCACCACCCCGCGCACGAGCAGGTCCGCCGACTGGTCGCGGACGGCGCCATCGGCGAACTCCGGGCGTTCTCCGCCGCGTTCGCCATCCCCGGCCTGCCGCCCACCGACATCCGGCACCGGCCCGAACTCGGCGGCGGCGCCCTGCTCGACGTCGGCTACTACCCCGTCCGGGCCGCCCTGCACTTCCTCGGCCCGGAACTGACCGTGGCCGGCGCCGTCCTGCACCGCGGCCCCGGCGCCGAGGTCGACACCTCCGGCGCGGCCCTGCTGCACACCCCCGGGGGCGTGTCCGCCCAGCTCGCCTTCGGCATGGAGCACGCCTACCGCAACGGCTACGAGCTGTGGGGCAGCACCGGCCGGCTCCAGGTCGACCGGGCCTTCACCCCGCCCGCCGACCGGGCCCCGACCGTCCTGCTGGAACGGGACGGCAGGACCGAGCGGATCGAGCTCGACCCCGCCGACCAGGTGGACGCCGCGCTCGCCGCCTTCGCCGCCGCGGTGGCGGCGAAGGACACCGCCGCCGACCCGCTGATCCACCGTCAGGCCGAGCTGCTGCACGCCGTGCGGGCCGCCGCCGCCCCCTGACGCCCTGTCAAGACCCCCGTCCGGCGACCCGCCCCCTGCGCCGAACGGGCGATCCCGCTCCCAACCGACTCCACGCCACCTGCGGTTCATTACTCTAAGTCGAGCGCACGTGCCAGTGCGTGACCGCAGTGGTGTAGGGTCCGAAGCGGGAACACCGGTACGGCCGCAGGGCCGGAGGGGGAGATGTCGATTGAACTCCACCGAGGTGGTGCCCCCTGCCCGTTCCGTGCCGCGCCGGCTGGTGGCCGTGCTGCTCGCGGTGCTCTGCTCCGGGTACGCGGTGGGCGCCGCCGTCGGCTGGGGATCGTGCGAACTCGCACTGGTGATGGGGGACTTCGGTCTCGCCGGGGCGGCCCTCGCGGCCGCCCTGTCCTGTCTCGGGCACGGTCTGCTGATCGGCGGCCGGACCCGCCCGGCCTGGCTGCTGTTCGGCCTCTCCTCCGCCATGGTGGCGTTCGGCAACGGCGCCTGGGGCTGGTACGAGGTCGTCCTCGGCCGCACCCCGCCCCAGGACTCGCCCGCCGACTACGCCTTCCTGCTGTTCGCCCCGCTCGCCATCCTCGGCCTGCTGGTGCTCGCCCAGCGCCCCCGCAACCCGGCCGGCTGGCTCTGCCTGCTGCTGGACGGCTGGCTGGTGGCCGGCTCGCTGTTCACCCTCAGCTGGAGCCTCGCCCTCGGCCGGGTCGCCGCCGGCGACGGCGACGACCCGCTCAAGCTCGCCCTCGGCCTCGGCTACCCGGTGCTCGACATCCTGCTGGTCAGCCTGGTGGTCGGCCTGAACTTCCGCGGCCGGGACGGCAACCGGGCCGCCGTGCACACCGCGATGATCGGCCTCGCGCTGACCGTGGTCTGCGACGCCCTGTTCACCACCCCGCAGTTCCACAGCGACTACCACTCCGGCGAACTCCTCGACGCCGGCTGGTTCGCCGGCTCGGTGCTGCTCGCCTGGGCCCCCTGGTCGCACGGCCGCCACCCGCTCCGCCCGCACCCGCACCGCCAGCACCCCTCCGCCCAGGGCCTGCCGCGCCGCCGGGTCGCCTCCACCTTCAGCGCCCTCACCCCGTACGCCGCCGCCGCGGTCTGCACCGCCGGCATCCTCTACAACGCGCTCGGCGGCCGCTCGATCGACCGGGTGATACTGGCCGCCGCCAGCACCGTCGCCCTGGCCCTGATCCTCCGCCAGGGCATCATGCTGATCGACAACCTCTCGCTGGCCCAGGAACTCGCCACCAAGGAGGCGCACTTCCGCTCCCTGGTGCAGGGCTCCAGCGACGTCATCATGATCGCCGGGCCGTCCGGCGCGCTGTCCTACGTCAGCCCCGCCGCGCTCCGGGTCTACAACCGCGACCCGGAGGAACTGGTCGGCGGCAACCTGCTCAACCTGGTCCACCCCGAGGACGTCGACCGGGTGCTCGCCGAGGTCCGCCGCATCCTGGCCCGCACCCGGGGCGCCCGGTTCAGCAACGGCGAGCCCTCGGCCCGGGTCGAGTGCCGGATCCGCTCCGGCGAGGGGGAGTGGCTGCACGTCGAGTCCACCGTCAACCCCTACCGCGACGGGCTGATCCTCAACAGCCGCGACATCACCGAACGGGTGCGCCTGCAGGCCCAGTTGCAGCACAACGCGTTCCACGACCCGCTCACCGACCTGCCCAACCGGGCGCTGTTCGCCCAGCGGGTCCGGGCCGCGCTGGCCGCCCAGGGCCCGGCCGGCACCACCGTCGCCGTGCTCTTCCTCGACCTCGACGGCTTCAAGGCCGTCAACGACACCGCCGGCCACCAGGTCGGCGACCAGCTGCTGGTGCAGGCCGCCCGCCGGCTCCAGTCCGCCGTCCGCGGCGAGGACACCGTCGCCCGGTTCGGCGGCGACGAGTTCGCCGTCCTGGTCCGCGGCCGGCTCGGCCACCCCCAGGTCCGCGACCTCGCCGAACGCATCCGCGGCGCGCTCTCCGACCCCTACTGGATCGCCGGCGCCGAACTCGGCGTCGCCGCCTCCATCGGCATCGCCTTCGGCCCCGACACCCCGCTGCCCGCCCCCGAACCCGGCCCCGGCGAGCCCGAGCGCGCCCCCGACGGCCCCTCCGGCACCGCCGCCGACGAACTGCTCCGCAACGCCGACCTCGCGATGTACCAGGCCAAGTCCCGCGGCAAGGGCCGGGTGGTGCTCTACACCCCCGCCATGCGCGCCGAACTCGACCGCCGCGGCGAACTGGAGGAGCGGCTGCGCGCCGCCGTCCGGGAGGGCTCCTTCACGCTGCTGCACCAGCCCGTCGTCGACCTGTCCGGCGGCCGGCTCACCGGCGTCGAGGCGCAGGCCCGCTGGCGCTCCGCCCAGGGCATGCTGCTCACCCCCGCCGAGTTCCTGCGCACCGCCGAGACCGGCGACGCCGCCACCCGGTTCGCCCGCTGGCTGCTCACCGAGGCGGTCGCCGCCGCCGCCCGCCGCCGCGCCGACGGCCCCGCCGCGCCCCCCGTCCCGGTCACCGTCCGGCTCGCCGCCGAACGGATCTGCGCCCCCGGCATGTACGAGACGCTGGCCGGCGTCCTGCGCGACACCGGCCTGCCGCCCGGCCTGCTGGTCCTGGAGGTCGCCCGGACCGGCCCGGACGCGCTCGCCGACGAACTCGGCCGCCGACTGGCCGCGCTGCGCCGCCTCGGCGTCTCCACCGCGCTGGCCGGCTTCGGGGCCGGCGGCGGCTCGCTCGGCGTGCTCGCCCGGCTGCCCTTCGACGCCCTCAAGCTCGACCGCAGCCTGGTCCAGGACCTCGCCGAGTCCCCGCTCACCCGGGCACTGGCCGGGCACGCGCTGCGCCTGGGCCGGGACCTCGGCCTGGTCACCGGCGCCGACGGCGTCGACCACCCCCGGCAGGCCGCCGTCCTCCAGGAGCTGGGCTGCCGCCGCGGCCAGGGCCTGGCCTTCGACCGGCCGCTGGACGAACTCCGGCTGCGCCGCGCCCTGTTGCGCCGCGGCTACCCGGTCCCGGGCACCGACCGGGCGGCCGCCGCCCATCGGGCGCTGCTCGGGTCCGGCCCGCGAACGGGTGGACTGGCGGAGGCCGCGGCGGCCCGTCCCGGACCGCAGCACACCCCCCGCGACCTGGCACAACGGCACCCGGTGGGGGGTCCGGGCAGTGGTTCGCATGGTGAGACGGCGGTCCCACCAGCTTGACACCCGCCACTGCGTGGGAGGAAGGTCGGTGCCATGACCACCCGAATTCTCGTACTTGGCGGGCGCGTCGGCTGAACCGCAGCCCGACGCGCCTCCCCCTCGCTTGCCCTGGGCACGAGGGGTTTTTTGTTGCACGAATCCTGGTTGGCCACCGCACCACCACTGGCCTCAACCACCTGAAATCCGGACGATTGAGGCAGAGCCGGAGACCGGACCGGGCCCCCGGCGGCCCGACCCGGACGAACCCGAGCAGAACCCGAGAAGAGACAGGCAGATGACTGAGCACGCCGCAACCCCCCGTCGCGGGGACCACCCGGCCGCGCACGCTCCGGGTCCCCAGACCACCGAGACCATGACCGGCGCGCAGTCGCTCATCCGCTCGCTCGAAGCCGTGGGCGCGGACACCGTGTTCGGCATCCCCGGTGGTGCGATCCTCCCCGCCTACGACCCGCTGATGGACTCCACCAAGGTCCGGCACATCCTGGTCCGGCACGAGCAGGGCGCCGGCCACGCCGCGACCGGCTACGCGCAGGCCACCGGCCGGGTCGGCGTCTGCATGGCCACCTCGGGTCCCGGCGCCACCAACCTGGTCACCCCGATCGCCGACGCCTACATGGACTCGGTCCCGATGGTCGCGATCACCGGGCAGGTCGCCTCCAAGGCGATCGGCACCGACGCCTTCCAGGAGGCGGACATCTGCGGCATCACGATGCCCATCACCAAGCACAACTACCTGGTGACCGACCCCGCCGAGATCCCCCGGGTGATCGCCGAGGCGTTCCACATCGCCGCCACCGGCCGCCCCGGCCCGGTCCTGGTCGACATCGCCAAGGACGCCCTGCAGGCCACCACCGTCTTCCGCTGGCCGGTCGAGGCCGCGCTGCCCGGCTACCGCCCGGTCACCAAGCCGCACGCCAAGCAGATCCGCGAGGCCGCCCGGCTGCTGGTGAACGCCAAGCGCCCGGTGCTGTACGTCGGCGGCGGCGTGGCCAAGGCCGGCGCCGGCGCCGAACTGCGCATCCTGGCCGAGCTGACCGGCGCCCCGGTGGTCACCACCCTGATGGCGATCGGCGTCTTCCCGGACAGCCACCCGCAGCACCTGGGCATGCCCGGCATGCACGGCTCGGTCCCCGCCGTCACCGCCCTGCAGAAGTCCGACCTGCTGTTCACCCTGGGCGCCCGGTTCGACGACCGGGTCACCGGCAAGCTGGACTCCTTCGCCCCGAACGCCAAGGTCGTGCACGCCGACATCGACCCGGCCGAGATCGGCAAGAACCGCCCCGCCGACGTCCCGATCGTCGGCGACGCCCGCGAGGTGCTGGCCGACCTGATCGTCGCCGTCCAGGCCGAGTTCGACGCCGGCCACCGCGTCGACTACGCGGACTGGTGGAGCAAGCTCGACCACTGGAAGAAGACCTACCCGCTCGGCCACGAGCCCGCCCCCGACGGGCAGCTGTCGCCGCAGCAGGTGATCGAGCGGATCGGCCAGCTGGTCGGCCCGGACGCGATCTACGCCGCGGGCGTCGGCCAGCACCAGATGTGGGCCAGCCAGTTCATCCGGTTCGAGAAGCCGGCCACCTGGCTGAACTCCGGCGGCGCCGGGACGATGGGCTACGCCGTCCCCGCCGCGATGGGCGCCAAGGCCGGCAAGCCGGACGCGCAGGTCTGGGCGATCGACGGCGACGGCTGCTTCCAGATGACCAACCAGGAACTCACCACCTGCACCCTGAACAACCTGCCGATCAAGGTCGCGGTCATCAACAACGGCTCGCTCGGCATGGTCCGCCAGTGGCAGACCCTGTTCTACAACCAGCGCTACTCCAACACCGTGCTGCACTCCGGCCCCGGCCACGACGGCATCGCGCCGCCCGCCCAGGGCACCCGGATCCCCGACTTCGTGCTGCTCTCCGAGGCGATGGGCGCGGTCGGCCTGCGCTGCGAGCGCCCCGAGGACCTGGACGACGTGATCAAGCAGGCGATGGAGATCAACGACCGCCCGGTGGTCATCGACTTCATCGTCCACCAGGACGCCATGGTCTGGCCCATGGTCGCGGCCGGCACCAGCAACGACGAGATCCTGTTCGCCCGGGGCGTGCGCCCCGACTTCGGCGACGACCTGGACTGACGGACCCAGAAAGCGATGACCACCATGTCCAAGCACACCCTGTCCGTCCTGGTCGAGAACAAGCCCGGCGTGCTCGCCCGGATCGCCTCGCTGTTCTCCCGCCGCGGCTTCAACATCGACTCGCTGGCGGTCGGCCCGACCGAGCACCCCGACATCTCCCGGATGACCATCGTGGTCAACGTCGAGGAGCTGCCGCTGGAGCAGGTCACCAAGCAGCTCAACAAGCTGGTCAACGTGATCAAGATCGTCGAGCTGGAGCAGTCCCAGGCCGTCCAGCGCGAACTGGTCCTGGTCAAGGTCCGGGCCGACGCCGAGACCCGCTCGCAGGTCACCGAGATCGTCCAGCTGTTCCGGGCCAAGACCGTCGACGTGTCGCCCGACGCGGTGACCATCGAGGCCACCGGCTCCTCCGACAAGCTGGAGGCCATGCTGCGGATGCTGGAGCCGTACGGCGTCAAGGAGTTGGTGCAGTCCGGGCTGGTCGCGATCGGCCGCGGCGCCCGCTCCATCACCGACCGCTCGCTGCGCGCGCTCGACCGCACCGCCTGACACCAGCGTCTTACTGACTGAGCACCACCGCCGAACCCCCGCCGGGCTGGCCTACCGTAGGAACCCCGGCATCACCACCACGCAAGGAGATGTGCCCCCGTGGCCGAGCTGTTCTACGAAGACGACGCCGACCTGTCCATCATCCAGGGCCGCAAGGTCGCGGTCATCGGCTACGGCAGCCAGGGCCACGCCCACGCGCTGTCGCTGCGCGACTCGGGCGTGGACGTCCGGGTCGGCCTGCTGGAGGGCTCCAAGTCCCGGGCCGCCGCCGAGGAGGCGGGCCTGCGCGTGGTCACCCCGTCCGAGGCCGCGGCCGAGGCCGACGTCATCATGATCCTGGTGCCGGACCCGATCCAGGCCGACGTCTACAAGGACGCGATCGAGCCGAACCTGAAGGCGGGCGACGCCCTGTTCTTCGGCCACGGCCTGAACATCCGGTTCGGCTTCATCCAGCCGCCGGCCGACGTCGACGTCTGCATGGTCGCCCCGAAGGGCCCGGGCCACCTGGTCCGCCGCCAGTACCAGGAGGGCCGCGGCGTCCCCTGCATCGTGGCCGTCGAGCAGGACGCCACCGGCAAGGCCTTCGACCTGGCGCTGTCCTACGCCAAGGGCATCGGCGGCACCAAGGCCGGCGTGATCAAGACCACCTTCACCGAGGAGACCGAGACCGACCTGTTCGGCGAGCAGGCCGTCCTCTGCGGCGGCACCGCCGCCCTGGTCAAGGCCGGTTTCGAGACCCTGGTCGAGGCGGGCTACCAGCCCGAGATCGCCTACTTCGAGTGCCTGCACGAGCTGAAGCTCATCGTCGACCTGATGTACGAGGGCGGCCTGGAGAAGATGCGCTGGTCGGTCTCCGAGACCGCCGAGTGGGGCGACTACGTGACCGGCCCCCGCATCATCACCGCCGACACCAAGGCCGAGATGAAGAAGGTCCTCGCCGAGATCCAGGACGGCACCTTCGCCAACACCTGGATCGCCGAGTACAAGGCGGGCCTGCCGAAGTACAACGAGTACAAGAACGCGGACAGCGAGCACCTGCTGGAGACCACCGGCAAGAAGCTCCGCAAGCTGATGTCCTGGGTCGACCAGGACGCCTGATCCGCTTGTACAACAAGGCTGTTCCCGTCCGGGTGATTTCGCCGGACGGGAGCAGTCCCCGCACGAACCCGCCGATAGACTCCGAACCACGCGTCAGGCCCACAGCGTCGTGCGTCTAACTACGCGACATGCCACCTTCCCCCGCCCAGAGCGCGCCACCTCCGTGCGGCGGGGTGAACCGGACAGTTAAGGACACACTGTCGTGAGCAAATCTGTCGTACTGATCGCCGAAGAGCTGTCGCCCGCCACCGTCGACGCGCTGGGCCCCGACTTCGAGATCCGGCACTGCAACGGCGCCGACCGCACCGAGCTGCTGACCGCGATCGCCGACGTCGACGCCATCCTGATCCGCTCCGCCACCAAGGTGGACGCCGAGGCGCTGACCGCCGCCAAGAAGCTCAAGGTCGTCGCCCGGGCCGGCGTCGGCCTGGACAACGTGGACGTCGCCGCCTCCACCAAGGCCGGCGTGATGGTCGTCAACGCGCCGACCTCCAACATCGTCACCGCCGCCGAGCTGGCCTGCGGCCTGCTGATCTCGGTCGCCCGCAACATCGCGCCCGCCAACGCCGCGCTCAAGGGCGGCGAGTGGAAGCGCAACAAGTACACCGGCGTCGAGCTGAGCGAGAAGGTGCTCGGCGTGGTCGGCCTCGGCCGGATCGGCGTCCTGGTCGCGCAGCGGATGTCCGCGTTCGGCATGAAGATCGTCGCCTACGACCCCTACATCCAGGCCGCCCGCGCGGCCCAGATGGGCGTCAAGCTGCTCTCCCTGGAGGAGCTGCTGGAGGTCGCCGACTTCATCACCGTGCACCTGCCGAAGACCCCGGAGACCATCGGCCTGATCGGCGACGAGGCGCTGCACAAGGTCAAGCCCTCGGTGCGGATCGTCAACGCCGCCCGCGGCGGCATCGTCGACGAGGAGGCGCTGCTGCGCGCCCTGCAGGACGGCCGGGTGGCCGGCGCCGGCCTGGACGTCTACAGCAAGGAGCCGTGCACCGACTCCCCGCTGTTCGCCTTCGACAACGTGGTCGCCACCCCGCACCTGGGCGCCTCCACCGACGAGGCGCAGGAGAAGGCCGGCATCGCGGTCGCCCGCTCGGTCCGGCTGGCCCTCGCCGGCGAGCTGGTGCCGGACGCGGTCAACGTCCAGGGCGGCGTGATCGCCGAGGACGTCCGCCCGGGCCTGCCGCTGGCCGAGAAGCTCGGCCGGATCTTCACCGCGCTGGCCGGCGAGGTCGCCGTCCGGCTCGACGTCGAGGTCCGCGGCGAGATCACCCAGCACGACGTCAAGGTGCTCGAACTCTCCGCCCTGAAGGGCGTGTTCGAGGACGTGGTGGCCGAGACGGTGTCCTACGTCAACGCCCCGCTGTTCGCCCAGGAGCGCGGTGTCGAGGTGCGCCTGACCACCTCCAGCGAGTCGCCCGAGCACCGCAACGTGATCACCGTCCGCGGCACCCTGGCGGCCGGCGGCGAGGTGTCGATCTCCGGCACCCTGTCCGGCCCGAAGCAGACCCAGAAGATCGTCGGTGTGGACGGCTTCGACGTGGACGTGGCGCTCACCGACCACATGGCCTTCTTCCACTACGAGGACCGCCCCGGCGTGGTCGGCACCCTCGGCCGGATCCTCGGTGACGCCGGGATCAACATCGCGGGCATGCAGGTCGCCCGGGACGGCGACAACGCGCTCGCCTCGATCACGGTCGACAGCGAGGTCTCCCAGGAGGTCCTGACCGAGATCGCCGGCGCCATCGGCGCCCGGTTCGCCCGCGCGGTGAACCTCGGCTGACGCCCCGCCGGCGCTGCCCAGCGCTCCCGAACGGCCCTTCCGGCCTTGTGTCGGAAGGGCCGTTCGCGTACCCGGGAGTGAATGCCGTCTCAGATACTAGGAAATCCGAGTAAATCTGCTGACCGCGCGGCCCGGCCGTCGTACTGTGAAGTGGTCATACGGTGCGCCACCCCCGCAACGACGGGGCGCGTGGCCCGTAAGGCCCGTACGCGGTGCGGCAGGAGACCCCTGCCGGGCGTACCCCGCACCCCACCCTCACGCGCCGTCGCGCCCCCGCACCAAGGAGCCCGGTATGCCTTTCGTCGCAGACCGCACCACCGCCACCGCTTCCGCCGCCACCGCCGCCGCCCGCGCCGCGGCCCCGCGCCGCCGCCGCGCCCTCCCGGCCGACCCCCGGGCCGCCGCCGCCCTGCAGCGCGCCCTCGACCGGCGCGACAACGGCGCCCCGGCGATCGACTGACCGCCAACCCCCCGGTTGCGCCGGGCGGGTGACGCACCGTCACCCACAGGGTGAACGTCCTCGCCCGACCCGGCGGCGGCTCCTAGTTTGGGGCCGTGCGCCCCACCTCCCTCGGCCTCCTCGCCGCCCTCGCCCTGCTCGCCCCGGCCGCCGTCGTCCCCGCGTCGGCCGCCCAGCCGGCCGGGCCGAGCACCACCGTCTTCGTGGAACTCGACACCGAGCCCGCCGCCACCGCCTGGCAGCGCGCCCGGGACGACGCCCGCCGGCAGCTGCGCACCCCCGACCAGACAAGGCGCGCCGCGGCCGCCGCCGGAAGCGGCCAACGCGCCGCCGCCGACCGGTCGTTGGACGCGCTCACCGCCCGGCTGCGGCGCGCCGCCCCCGACGCCCGCCCGCTCTACCGCACCCGCACCCTGGCCAGCGGCCTCGCCCTGCGGCTGTCCGCCGCCGAACTCCCGCGGCTGGCCGCCCTCCCCGGGGTGCGCGCCGTCCGCCCGATCGCGCTCAAGCGGCGCGCCAACGGCTACTCGGTGCCGCTCACCGGCGCCCCGAAGGTCTGGGACGGCCCCGCCGGACACACCGGCGAGGGCGTCCGGATCGGCATCGTCGACTCCGGCATCGACTACACCCACGCCGACTTCGGCGGCCCCGGCACCCCCGAGGCGTACCGCTCGGTCGACGGCGCGAAGCCCGCGCCCGCCGGGCTGTTCCCCACCGCCAAGGTGATCGGCGGCAAGGACCTGGTCGGCGACGACTACGACCCCGACCCGGCCTCCGCCCACCCCCAGCCCGAGCCGCACCCCGACGACAACCCGCTCGACTGCGCCGCCAACGGCCACGGCACCCACGTCGCCGGCACCGCCGCCGGCCTGGGCGTCACCGCCGACGGCAAGCCCTACCGCGGCCCCTACCGCCCCGGCCTGGACCCGGCCGACTTCAAGGTCGCCCCCGGCGCGGCCCCCGGCGCCCGGCTCTACGCCATCAAGGTGTTCGGCTGCGACGGCTCCACCGACCAGCTCTCCGCCGCCCTCGACCTGGCCGCCGACCCGAACGGCGACGGCGACCTCACCGACCGCCTCGACGTGGTCAACCTCTCGCTCGGCAGCGCCTACGGCAGCCCCGGCGACGCCGACGCGCTCGCCGCCGACCGGCTCGCCGCCCTCGGCACCGTGGTGGTCGCCGCGGCCGGCAACGAGGGCGACGTGTACGCCGTCGGCGGCAGCCCCGGCACCGCCGCCCGGGTGCTCACCGCCGCCGCCTCCGTCGACCCGCACGGCGACGCCGACGGCATCACCGTGCTCGCCCCCGCCGCGCTGGCCGGGAACGTCCCCGCGCACTGGAGCAGCAAGTACACCCACTGGGACGACACCGAGGTGAGCGGCGAACTCGCCGTCCCCGCCGACCAGTCCGACGGCTGCAAGCCCTTCACCCCCGCCGACGCCGACCGGCTGCGCGGCAAGGTCGCGGTGCTGCGCTGGACCACCAAGGACCCCGACCGGGCCTGCGGCTCCGCCCCGCGCGCCGACCACGCCGCCGACGCGGGCGCCGTCGGCACGCTCTTCGCCGCCGACGGCGACAACCTCGGCGAGATCGCCGGCGACGACCGGGTCCCCGCCGCGATCCTGGCCCGCGCCGACGGGCAGCGGCTGCTGGCCGCCCTGGGGGAGGGCCCGGTCACCGTCCGGCTCGCCGCCCCCGGCAACCCGCTGCACGGCGCCGTCCCGCAGGACCAGCCGCAGCGCACCGACACCCTGGCCTCCTTCACCTCCCGCGGCATCGGCACCGACGGCGTCGTCAAGCCCGACCTGGCCGCCCCCGGCGAGACCATCTGGTCCGCCAAGGCCGGCACCGGCGCCGGCGGCATGCGCGAGGACGGCACCTCGATGGCCACCCCGCACCTGGCCGGCCTGGCCGCGCTGGTCCGCGCCGCCCACCCCGACTACGGCCCCGCCGAGGTCAAGGCGGCCCTGATGGACACCGCCACCGACACCTACGCGCACGACGGCCGCACCGGCCCCGTGTACGGCCCCGAACGCACCGGCAGCGGCCGGGTCCGGGTCGACGAGGCCGTCCGCACCCCCGTGCTCGCCTACGGGGCGCAGACCGAGGGCGCCGTCGGCGTCTCCTTCGGCGTCGTCGAGGCCACCGGCCCGCTCACCGCCACCCGGCAGGTGACGGTCCGCAACCTGGGCGACCGCCCGCTCTCCTACGCCACCGGCTACGCGCCCGCCACCACCGTGCCCGGCGCCGCCTTCGCGTTCTCGCCCGCCCGGGTCGACCTCCCGCCGCACGGCACCGCCACCGTCACCGTCACCCTCCGGCTCGGCCACGACCTCGGCCGCGCCGCCGACCCCACCCTCGACCTGCTGCAGGCCGGGCACGCCCGCAGCTACCGGGCCGAACTCTCCGGCCGCCTCACCCTCGCCCCGGCCGACCCCGCCCTGCCGGCCCTCCGGGTCCCGCTGTTCGCCGCCCCGCGCGCCGCCACCGCCGCCACCGCGCTCGGCACCGCCGCCGCCTTCGCCCTCTCCGGCGAAGGCACCCGCCCCGACCTGCTCACCGTCCTGCAGCCCGGCGGCGAGGCCCCGCGCTGGCCCGACTGCCCGACCCCCGACGACACCCCCTGCGTCGACGACCCCGCCGAACGCGCCCACAACCTCCGCGCCGCCGCCGCCGCGGTCGACGGCCACGGCCTGCTCTACCTCGCCGCCGTCCGCTGGGCCCCCGCCGCCACCCCCGCCGGCCCGATCGCCGTCCACGCCTCCCTCGACACCGACGGCGACGGCACCCCCGACGCCACCGTCGTCGCCGACCGCCTCAAGGGCAGCGACGTCCTGGTCGCCCGCACCCTCGACGCCCGCACCGGCGCCGAACTCGACGTCCAACCCCTCAACGGCCGCTGGGGCGACACCGACACCGCCCTGCTCGACTCCGACACCCTCCTCCTCCCCGTCCGCCTCGCCGCCCTCCCGCCCCTCACCCACCCCCGCTACACCCTCTGGACCGCCCCCTCCGACAACCCCGCCGAAGCCCTCACCACCCTCGGCCCCTACCCCCTCGACCCCGCCCTCCCCACCCCCGTCCTCATCCCCACCCGCCCCGGCCAGGTCCTGCGCACCCCGCTGTCCGAGGCCCTGCTGATCCACCACCTCAACCCGGTCGGCGACCGAGTCCAGCTCCTCAGCCGGAACGGCGGCTGACCCGGTGGACGACGGCGCCCCGCCCCGGCCCGACGCCACGTCCGCATCGTGGACGGTGCGTGCTCAGGGCCTGGGACGGTTGTAGTGTCCGATTTATGTCTCGCACCATTCGTCTCGCAGTGATCCCGGGTGACGGCATCGGCCAGGAGGTCGTGGCCGAGGGCCTCAAGGTGCTCCGCGCCGCCCTGCCCTCCGACGCCAAGCTGGAGACCACCGAGTACGACCTCGGCGCACGGCTGTACCACCGCACCGGGGAGACCCTCCCCGACGCGGTGCTGGAGGAGCTGAAGGGCCAGGACGCGATCCTGCTCGGCGCGATCGGCGACCCGAGCGTGCCGTCCGGCGTGTTGGAGCGCGGGCTGCTGCTGAAGCTGCGGTTCGCCTTCGACCACCACATCAACCTCCGTCCGGGCAAGCTGTTCCCGAACGTGAAGTCGCCGCTGGCCGGCGACCCGGACATCGACTTCGTGGTGGTCCGCGAGGGCACCGAGGGCCCGTACGTCGGCAACGGCGGCACGCTGCGCACCGGCACCCCGCAGGAGGTCGCCACCGAGGTGTCGCTGAACACCGCGTTCGGCATCGAGCGGGTCGTCCGGGACGCCTACCGCCGGGCCCAGGCCCGCCCGCGCAAGAAGCTCACCCTGGTCCACAAGAACAACGTGCTGGTGCACGCCGGCCACCTGTGGACCCGGATCTTCGAGCAGGTCGGCCGGGAGTTCCCCGAGGTCACCACCGACTACCTGCACGTCGACGCGGCGACGATCTTCTTCGTCACCCAGCCCGAGCGCTTCGACGTGATCGTCACCGACAACCTGTTCGGCGACATCCTCACCGACCTCGCCGCGGCCGTCACCGGCGGCATCGGCCTGGCCGCGTCCGGCAACATCAACCCGGGCGGCGAGTTCCCGTCGATGTTCGAGCCGGTGCACGGCTCCGCCCCGGACATCGCCGGCCAGGGCAAGGCGGACCCGACCGCCACCGTACTGTCGGTCGCCATGCTGCTGGAGCACCTGGGCTTCACCGCCGAGGCCGCCGTGGTCGAGGCCGCGGTGGCCGCCGACCTCGCCGAGCGCTCCGGCGCCCGCTCCACCTCCGAGGTCGGCGACGCGCTCGCCGCCCGAGTAGCCGGCTGACCGGCCGGACCACAACCTCCGGCCGGTGGGCCGGTACACAGCGAGCACAGCCGCCCGGCTGTTCGGCACGGCCCCCTGGATGCGAGTATCGACAGTGGGCCGTGCCGTCATGCGTTTTCCCCCGCCGACGGTCCAGGCCCAGCCCAACCCCACGGTGAAGGACAGACAGCCATGAGCACGCCCACCCCGGCGCCCATCACGTTCGACCTCAAGCCCTCCGCGCACCCGCTGTCCGACGCGGAGCGCGAGGCCCGACTGGCCAACCCCGGCTTCGGCCGCGTCTTCACCGACCACATGGTGACCATCCGCTGGACCGAGGGCCGGGGCTGGCACGACGCCCAGCTGACGCCGTACGCGCCGCTGGAGATCGACCCGGCCAACATGACGCTGCACTACGGCCAGTCGATCTTCGAGGGCCTGAAGGCGTACCGGCAGGCCGACGGCTCGCTGGCGACCTTCCGCCCGGAGGCCAACGCCGCCCGCTTCCAGGCGTCGGCCCGCCGCCTGGCGATGCCCGAGCTCCCGATCGAGACCTTCGTCGAGGCCGTCGACCTGCTGGTCCAGCAGGACCGCGCCTGGGTGCCGGAGCAGCCCGAGCAGAGCCTGTACCTGCGGCCCTTCATGTTCGCCACCGAGGTCGGCCTGGGCGTCCGCCCCGCCAACTCCTACGTCTTCATGATCATCGCCTCGCCGGCCGGCGCGTACTTCTCCGGCGGCGTCAAGCCGGTCTCGGTCTGGCTCTCCGAGGACTACGTCCGCGCCGCGCCCGGCGGCACCGGCGCCGCCAAGTGCGCCGGCAACTACGCGGCCTCCCTGGTCGCCCAGGCCGAGGCCGCCGCCAAGGGCTGCGACCAGGTGGTCTGGCTCGACGCCGCCGAGCACAAGTGGGTCGAGGAGATGGGCGGCATGAACCTCTACTTCGTCCTCGGCGAGGGCGAGAACGCCACCATCGTCACCCCCGAGCTCTCCGGCGCCCTGCTCCCCGGCATCACCCGCGCCTCCCTGCTCACCCTCGCCGCCGACCTCGGCCACCGGACCGAGGAGCGCCGCATCTCCACCGACGAGTGGAAGCAGGGCAACGCCGACGGCACCATCACCGAGGTCTTCGCCTGCGGCACCGCCGCCGTCATCACCCCCGTCGGCCACGTCAAGTCCGCCACCGCCGACTGGACCGTCGGCACCGGCGAACCCGGCCCCGTCACGATGAAGCTCCGCCGCTCCCTCCTCGCCATCCAGGGCGGCCAGACCCCCGACACCCACGGCTGGCTCCACCCCATCGCCTGACCCGGTACCGGCCCGGGCGTTTCATGGCGGAACGCCCGGGCCCGGTAGCCTCGGAACACTCCACTCGTTGAACGGCTCGGATAGGAGGGAGGGACCATGACCGCCGAGATGTACGACGCCGACGTGTGGCGCAGCCCGGAGGATGACCTCCTCGACGCCTTCCTGGCCCTGGACACCCCGGAGGGGTTCAAGGCCGAGATCATCGAGGGAGAGATCATCGTGACACCGCCCCCGAACGGCGAGCACGAGACCGTGATCGGACGGATCGTCCGGCAGGTCTTCCGACAGGCTGCTGCGGACCTGGACTTCGCGCCGGGAACGGGCGTCATCGTGCCCGGTGGACGGTACATTCCGGACGGCGCGTTCGCGGCTCGCGGCGGGATGATGGACCGTGACTCGTGGGCCAAGCCCGACGGGCTGCTGATGGTGGTCGAGGTGACCTCCGGGAACCCGGCCAAGGACCGGGAGTCCAAGCGCAAGGGCTACGCCGCTGCGGAGATCCCGCTATACCTCCTGGTGGACCGGAAAGCGGGCCAGGTGGTGCTGTACAGCAGCCCGGCGAAGGACGACTACACCGCGACCGTCCTGGTGTCCGTGGGGAAACCCCTGTCACTGCCCGAGCCGTTCGGGTTCGCGCTCGACACCGCCGACCTGTTCGCGTGACCGTTTCGGATGGCGAGACGCCCGTGCTCGCGCCGGGAGCGTGTGCAAGACTCCGAGGGTGTCCTCGCTTTCGCTGATTATTAGCAGCAGGCGCGCCGGTCCGCAGTGACCGCTTCCACGGCAACACCCTGACCGCGGAGCGACCACCAGCGTCCAGACCCGCGCGCAGACCTCTCGCACCCGCGAGGGGTCTTTTGTTTTGCCTCCCGGACCGGCACCGGTCCCCCACAAGGGGACGGAGACACCGGGAACGCGCGCGGGATGCTGGACAGTGGAGCCGGATTCCGATCCCGGCAACGAGCAGTAACTCCACCGAACGGAGAACCCAGGGCCATGACCGAGGCCAACAGCTACCCGAACGACGACTTCCACGTCTTCGACACCACGCTCCGCGACGGCGCCCAGCGCGAGGGCATCAACCTGACGGTGGCGGACAAGCTGGCCATCGCGCGCCACCTGGACGAGTTCGGCGTCGGCTTCATCGAGGGCGGCTGGCCCGGCGCCAACCCCCGGGACACCGAGTTCTTCGCCCGCGCCCAGGCCGAACTGGAGCTCCGGCACGCCCAGTTGGTGGCCTTCGGGGCCACCCGCCGGGCCGGCGGCAAGGCCGCCGAGGACCCGCAGCTGGCCGCCCTGGTGGCCTCCGGCGCCCCGGTGGTGACGCTGGTCGCGAAGTCGCACGACCGCCACGTGGAGCTGGCGCTGCGCACCACGCTGGAGGAGAACCTGGAGATGGTCCGGGACAGCGTGGAGTACCTGCGCGCCCAGGGCCGCCGGGTGTTCATCGACTGCGAGCACTTCTTCGACGGCTACCGGGCCAACCCGGAGTACGCCCTCGCGGTGGTCCGGACCGCGCACCTGGCCGGCGCGGACGTCGTCGTGCTGTGCGACACCAACGGCGGCATGCTGCCGTCGGGGGTGCGCGAGACCGTCGCCGCGGTGCTGGCCGCGACCGGCGCCCGGCTCGGCATCCACGCCCAGGACGACACCGGCTGCGCGGTCGCCAACACGCTGGCGGCCGTCGACGCGGGGGCGACCCACGTGCAGTGCACCGCGAACGGCTACGGCGAGCGGGTCGGCAACGCCAACCTGTTCCCGGTCGCGGCGGCGCTGGAGCTCAAGTACGACCGCCGGGTGCTCCCGGCCGGGGCGCTGGCCGAGATGACCCGGATCTCGCACGCCGTCGCCGAGGTGGTGAACCTGACCCCGTCGACCCACCAGCCGTACGTGGGCTTCTCGGCGTTCGCGCACAAGGCGGGCCTGCACGCCTCCGCGATCAAGGTCGACCCGGACCTGTACCAGCACATCGACCCGGAGCTGGTCGGCAACACCATGCGGATGCTGGTCTCGGACATGGCGGGCCGGGCCTCGATCGAGCTCAAGGGCAAGGAGCTGGGCTACGACCTGTCCACCGACCGGGACCTGGCGGGCCGGGTGGTGGCGCGGGTGAAGGAGCAGGAGAACCTCGGCTACACCTACGAGGCGGCGGACGCCTCCTTCGAGCTGCTGCTGCGCGACGAGGTGAACGGCGGCGAGAAGCAGCGGTTCTTCACGCTGGAGTCCTGGCGGACCATCAGCGAGCAGGGCCCGAAGGGCTTCGCGGGCAACGAGGCCACCGTGAAGCTCTGGGCCAAGGGCGAGCGCAAGGTCGCCACGGGGGAGGGCAACGGCCCGGTCGACGCGCTGGACAAGGCGCTGCGGGCCGCGCTGGAGCCGATCTACCCGCCGCTGGCCAAGCTGGAGCTGGTCGACTACAAGGTCCGCATCCTGGAGGGCCAGCACGGCACGGGGTCGAAGACCCGGGTGCTGATCGAGTCCACCGACGGCACCGCGACCTGGTCCACGGTCGGCGTCGCGGACAACGTGGTCGGGGCCTCCTGGGTGGCGCTGGAGGACGCCTACACCTACGGACTCCTGAGGGCCGATCAGCAGCCCTGACAGCGGCCGGTGGGCAGAAGTGCCCAGGGGGCGTGCGGAAGGCTCCGCACGCCCCCTTCTGGCGTGTCCATTACCGTTTCTGACGTCCCGTCACCGCAGTCGGGCGAGCAGGGCGTGTTCGACGAGGGTGATGAGTGCGCTCTTGGCGCTGTCCCGGCGGCGGGCGTCGAGGGTGATGATGGGGATGTCGGGGTTGAGTTGGAGTGCTTCGCGGACTTCGTCGGCGGTGTGGGGCTGGTGTCCGTCGAAGCCGTTGAGGGCGACGACGAAGGGGAGTCCGCTGTTCTCGAAGTAGTCGAGGGCGGGGAAGCAGTCGGCGAGGCGGCGGGTGTCGACGAGGACGACGGCGCCGATGGCGCCGCGGACGAGGTCGTCCCACATGAACCAGAAGCGGTCCTGGCCGGGGGTGCCGAAGAGGTAGAGGATGAGGTCTTCGTCGAGGGTGATGCGGCCGAAGTCCATGGCGACGGTGGTGGTGGTCTTGCCGGAGACGTGGCTGAGGTCGTCGATGCCGGCGGAGGCCGAGGTCATGACGGCTTCGGTGCGCAGGGGGTTGATCTCGGAGACGGCGCCGACGAGGGTGGTCTTGCCGACGCCGAAGCCGCCGGCGACGACGATCTTGGCGGAGGTGGTGGCGCGGCTGGGGGCGGCCGCGTTAGAGCTTGCGAAGTCCACTGAGGACCCTTTCGAGCAGCGTGACGTCGGGCTGGTTGCCGGATTCGCCGCCGGCTGCGGGCTGGTGGATGGCGACGAGGCCGGCCTCGGCCAGGTCCGCGACGAGGATGCGGGCCACACCCAGCGGGAAGCCCAGCAGCGCGGAGATCTCCGCCACGGACTTGACCTCGCGGCACAGCGACACGATCCGCTGGTGCTCGGGCAGCAGGGTGGCCATCCGGGCCGGGTCGACCGCGGCGGAGACCAGGGCCTCCAGGGCGAGTTCGTAGCGCGGCCGGGTCCGTCCGCCGGTCATGGCGAAGGGGCGGATCAGCGGCTCGGCGTCCTCCTCCTCGTACTCCTCGTACTCCTGGAACTCCTCCACGTGTCCGGGCTGCTGCTCCTCGTAGCGGTGCGGCAGGCCGTCGTGGCCGGGGAACGCGGGGGAGCCGGGGAACGCCTCGGCGCCGGAGTAGGCCTGGCCGTATCCGTCCGGCTGCTGGTACCAGCGCGGATCGGACTCCGGGGGCAGGTACGACTGGCCACCGTCGAACCGGGGCGCGTACTGCTGCTGCTGACCGTGGCCGACGCCGGGAACCCCGAAAGCGTCGTGGCCGGTGCCCGCGTACGGGATGCCGAACTGGCCACTGTGGTCGGGCGGTGTCACGGTTCATCTCCTCAAAGGGTGCGGCGGTGCGTTGCTGGCCGCGTCGCCGGGGAGCGCCGTGACCTGTGGTGCGAAGGCCGTACAACGCCCGGTCCCGAGGCCGCCGAAGCGACCTCGGGACGGGCAATGAGGTCTTTCGAATACCAGGACGGTATCCGACGAACCGTCAGTGCAGGAGACTGCCCTGGAGTTCGGCCCGCAGAGCGGGCGTCAGGACCGCGCCCGCGCGGTCCACCAGGAGGGCCATCTCGTAGCCCACGAGGCCGATGTCGGAGTCCGGCGAGGCGAGCACCGCGAGCGCGGAGCCGTCGCTGACCGCCATCAGGAACAGGAAGCCGCGCTCCATCTCGACCACGGTCTGGGTCACGTCGCCGCCCTCGAAGATCCGGCTGGCGCCGGAGGTCAGCGAGGTGAGGCCGGAGGCGACGGCGGCCAACTGGTCGGCACGGTCCCGGGGGAACCCCTCGGACATGCACAGCAGCAGACCGTCGGCGGAGACCACCACCGTGTGGGACACCCCGGGGGTGTTGTCCACGAAGTTGGTGATCAGCCAGTTCAGGTTCTGTGCGGCCTGGCTCATCTGGGTCAACTCAACGCTCCTGCTGGTTCGAGCCGCCGAAGAGATCGGTGCTGCTGTTGTGCGGTTCCTCACCGTACGCCCCCTGGTCGGGGTCGATCCGGAAACTTCCGGTGGCACCGGGGTCGCCGCCCGCCTGGCGGCCCTGCTCGACGCCGCGCCGCAGGTTGGTCAGGCGGCCGCGGACCTCGCTCGGGTCGCGGGAGACCTGCGGGCCTTCCTGCGGGGTGGTCCGGGCGTTGCCCGGCACCAGGTTCTGGCGCGGCACCCGGCGCGGCAGGCCCGACTCGGTCGTGCCCGCGCTGGACGGCTCGCGCAGCTTCTCCGCGCGCTGCCAGTCGCCGTCGTTGGGCGACTCCCACTCGCCGGCCGCCGCGGTCGGGCCGGTCGGGCCGTAGCCGCCGAGCGCCGACACGTCGTGGCCGCGCGGCTCGACGGAGTCCGCGGAGCTGTCCTTCGCGCCGGTGAACCAGTTCGGGCTCTCCGAGCCGCCCGCCCCGCCCGCACCGGCCAACTGCTGGCCGGGACGGCGCTGCGGCAGCCCGCCCGGGGTCTCGGCCGGCGGCAGCGCCGGGAGCTCCTCCGCCGGGTACGGGTGCCCGGCGGGCTCCTCGTAGCCGTACTGCTGCTGCGGGTACTCGTCGGCGTACTGCGCCTCCGGGTACTGCTCCTCGTACTGCTGCTCGCCGAACTGCCCGTCGCCGTAGGGCTGCTGGTACTCCCCGGCGTACTGGCCGTCCTGGTAGTAGCCGTCCTCCTGGGTGTACTGCTCGGGCGCGTAGCCGTCCTGCGGGTACTGCCCGGCCGGCGCGTAGCCGTCGTACTGGCCGTCGTACTGGTTCTCGTACCGGCCCTCGTCCGGCCGGTAGCCCCAGGCGTCGTCCTGCCCGGCCTGCTGCGGCTCGACGGGGCGGCCCCAGGCGTCGGCGTCCGGGCGGCCGTAGTCGGCCCCGCCCTGCGGCGCGTACGGGCCCTGGTAGCCGTTCTCGGCGGCGTCCCCGTCGCCGTAGGGCGACTCCAGGATCTCCGCCTCCAGCGGCTCCTCGGCGCCGCCCGGACCGGCCTCCAGGGCGGCCCGGCGGCGCTCCTCCAGGCGCTGGGAGCGCTGCATGGACTCCAGCGCGGGGGAGAAGCCGTTGGCGGCCGCGTCGCCGCGCACCGGCAGGTGGTCGTCGAAGCCCAGCTCGGCCGCGGTGCGGTCCTGGCCCTCGACCGCCCACGGGGCGGCCTGCTCCTGGTCGGGGAAGATCCGGGAGACCGTGAACTCCTCGGCCTGCGGCTCCGGGACCCGGCCGACCTGGATGGTGAGCTGGATCGGCAGCATGACCAGCGAGGTGGTGCCGGCCGACTCGCCGGACGGGCGCAGCTGCACCCGGATGTCGTGCCGCTGGGACAGCCGGCCGACCACGAACAGGCCCATCCGGCGGGAGATCGTCGCGTCGACGGTCGGCGGCTCGGCCAGCTTCTCGTTGATCTCGGCGAAGTCCTCGGCGGTCAGGCCGATGCCCTTGTCGTGGATCTCGACCAGCACCCGGCCGTCCGGCAGCCGGGTCGCGTTGACCAGCACCCGGGTCTGCGGGGAGGAGAACGAGGTGGCGTTCTCCAGCAGCTCGGCGAGCAGGTGGACGAGGTCGGTCACGGCGGGGCCGACGACCTCGGCCTCGGGGATGCCGGCCAGCTCGACGCGCTCGTAGTGCTCCACCTCGGAGGCGGCCGCGCGCAGCACGTCGACCAGCGGGACCGGGGTGTTCCAGCGGCGGCCGGGCTCCTCGCCCGCGAGGACGAGGAGGTTCTCGCCGTTGCGGCGCATGCGGGTCGCCAGGTGGTCCAGCTTGAAGAGGTTCTCCAGCTGGTCCGGGTCGGCCTCGTTGTTCTCCAGGTCGGTGATCAGCGCCAGCTGGCGCTGGATCAGGCCCTGGCTGCGGCGCGACAGGTTGGTGAAGATCGCGTTGACGTTGCCCCGCAGCAGCGCCTGCTCGGCGGCGAGCGAGACGGCCTGCTGGTGGACCTGGTCGAAGGCGCGGGCGACCTCGCCGATCTCGTCCCGGCCCCACAGCGGGATCGGCGCGACCGCGGTGTCGACCCGCTCCGGGTCGGTCTTGGACAGCTTGTCGACCAGCTCGGGCAGGCGGTGGTTGGCGATGTCGAGCGCGGCGGTGTTCAGGGTCCGCATGCCGAGGATCATCGAGCGGGCGATGTAACCGGTCAGCAGACCGGCCAGCACCAGCGAGGCGATCACGATCAGCGCGTTGAGCACCCAGTCGGTGAACGCCCGGTCCTTGAAGCTCTGGGCGTCCGAGACGACCTGGTCGAGCAGCACGGACTCGGCCGAGCGCAGCGCGTTCATGTGGCTCTTGGTGGCCTGGTCCCACAGCGGGCGGGTCAGGCCCTCGGCGCTGGCCGCGTTGATGATGCGGGTGGCCGCGTCGCGGTCCGAGGCGGCGGCCGACAGCTGGCTGGCGTAGCTCATGCCGACGGCCAGCAGCGAGCCCATGGTGGGCAGCGTGTGGCCGTCCGGCATCCGCAGCGGCAGGCGCTGGTCCGCGGTGGCCTGGTTGACCAGCGCGTCCGAGTAGAGCTTGATCTCCTCGTCGGAGGAGGCGGTGTTGAACTCCGCGATCGCGGTCTGCTCCAGGCGGTACGCGACCGTCAGGGACTGGATCAGGTCCTCGCCCTCGTGGCCGTCGACGCCGCCGACGCCCAGGCCGACCAGCAGGTTCAGCATCAGCGCGCGCTGGGTGGAGGCGGAGGCCTTGGCCAGCGACATCGCGTAGATGGCGCGGCCCTTGGCGGTGGCGTTGGAGGAGCCGAAGCCGACCGAGTTGTCCATCGCCAGCAGCGGCGCGAACAGCAGCGAGTACGCGTTGGCGGTCGCGGTCGCGAACAGCTCGGGCTTGTAGGCGTTGTCGCGCAGGTGCGGCAGCGCCTTGACCAGGCCCTGGAACTGCTCGTCCCGGCGCTTCATGGTCGGGTCGTCCTTGATCTTGGCGACGACCGAGTTGTACTCCTTCAGCGCCTGGTCGGTGCGGTCCCGGAGCTTCTTCACCTCGCCCTGGTCGCCCTGCCCGGTGAGCAGCGGCACCAGGCTCTCGTCGCGCTCCTGCTCCAGGGCGTCGGCGAGCTTGGTGGCGGCGCTGGTGGTGTTGGCGATGCGCACCGCGCGGTCGGCCTCGTTGTAGTCGTCCAGCGAGGTGTTGACGCGCAGGCCGCCGAAGACCAGGGCGATGACGACCGGGATGGCCAGGATGGACACCAGGCGGGTCGGCACGCGCCAGTTCAGCGGGGACAGGAAGTCGTACCGGCTGTTCGTCACCCGGCCGGGGACCGGCTTGGCGGCGGTCCGGCCCGCGGGCTCGGCCGACGCGGCGGCGGGGCCGGGGCGGTTCGGCTCGGCCCGGTCCTCGGTCGCGGTGAACGCCGAGAACTGGCCGGTGGTCGGGCCGCTACCCGGGTCCTGCTGGCGGGGCTCTGAGCGCCGCTGCGGGGTGACTGGCTGCTTACGCCTCACTCGACAACAACCTCTCGACCGACTGGCGGCCATGGATCTATTCGGCGGCTGCCCCCCGACGGGCCGCGGCCCGCGTGGGTCCTACGGGGTAGCAGGAATTTCAACACGAGCCGGAGAACCGGACAAACAGGTCCCCGTCCTGCGGGACCGGGCAGGAAAACGGACATTCGCGGGCGAAGTCCCGCAAAATTCAAGGTCATTGGCGCAGACCGGGTCCGAACGGCTACGCACTGTCAGACCGGGGCGGCAAATGCCTACCGAACTGTTACCGGGGAACGCGAACCATCTGTGGTACGCGCCCCCCGGCAACCCGGGACCGGCTCACCGCAGTCGGGCGAGCAGGGCGTGTTCGACGAGGGTGATGAGTGCGCTCTTGGCGCTGTCCCGGCGGCGGGCGTCGAGGGTGATGATGGGGATGTCGGGGTTGAGTTGGAGTGCTTCGCGGACTTCGTCGGCGGTGTGGGGCTGGTGTCCGTCGAAGCCGTTGAGGGCGACGACGAAGGGGAGTCCGCTGTTCTCGAAGTAGTCGAGGGCGGGGAAGCAGTCGGCGAGGCGGCGGGTGTCGACGAGGACGACGGCGCCGATGGCGCCGCGGACGAGGTCGTCCCACATGAACCAGAAGCGGTCCTGGCCGGGGGTGCCGAAGAGGTAGAGGATGAGGTCTTCGTCGAGGGTGATGCGGCCGAAGTCCATGGCGACGGTGGTGGTGGTCTTGCCGGAGACGTGGCTGAGGTCGTCGATGCCGGCGGAGGCCGAGGTCATGACGGCTTCGGTGCGCAGGGGGTTGATCTCGGAGACGGCGCCGACGAGGGTGGTCTTGCCGACGCCGAAGCCGCCGGCGACGACGATCTTGGCGGAGGTGGTGGCGCGGCTGGGGGCGGCCGCGTTAGAGCTTGCGAAGTCCACTGAGGACCCTTTCGAGCAGCGTCACGTCGGGCGTACCGCCGGACTCGCCCGCCGCGGCGGGCTGGTGGATGGCGACCAGGCCGGCCTCGGCCAGGTCTGCGACGAGGATGCGGGCGACCCCGAGCGGGACACCCGCCAGCGCGGAGATCTCCGCCACGGACTTGACCTCGCGGCACAGCGACACGATCCGCTGGTGCTCGGGCAGCAGCGTGCCCGGCGCCGAGGTGCCGGTGGTCGAGATCAGGGCCTCGATGGCCAGCTGGTAGCGCGGCCGGGTCCGTCCACCGGTCATCGCGTACGGCCGGACCAGCGGCTGCTGCTCGTAGCCGTCGTCCGACTGCTGACCGCCGTAGCCGCCGGCCTGCTGGCCGCCGTAGCCGTTTCCGTAACCGTTGCCGTACGCGCCGGCGGGTGTCGGGGGCGGAGTCATGCGTCCTCCTTGTGCTGCAGTCCTCCGTGGCCGGAGCCCGCGGGGCCGGTCGGCCGACAGGCTGTCGGCCGCCGTGCCGCGGAGGACTTGGATGGGGTGCCGGACCCGGGGTCGGTGGGGTCCGGCACGGTGAGGGTGGTGCTTCGGCGGCCCGAGGGGCGGACGGAGCGTCAGTGCAGCAGGCTGCCCTGCAGTTCGGCCCGCAGAGCGGGCGTCAGCACCGCGCCCGCGCGGTCCACCAGCAGCGCCATCTCGTAGCCGATCAGGCCGATGTCGGAGTCCGGCGAGGCGAGCACCGCGAGCGCGGAGCCGTCGCTGACCGCCATCAGGAACAGGAACCCCCGCTCCATCTCCACGACCGTCTGGTTGACCTCGCCGCCCTCGAAGATCCGGCTGGCGCCGGAGGTCAGCGAGGTGAGGCCGGAGGCGACGGCGGCCAACTGGTCGGCACGGTCCCGGGGGAAACCCTCCGACATGCACAGCAGCAGACCGTCGGCGGAGACCACCACCGTGTGGGACACCCCGGGGGTGTTGTCCACGAAATTGGTGATCAGCCAGTTCAGGTTCTGCGCTGCCTGACTCATCATCTGGCTCAACTCAACGCTCCTGGTGCTCGGGGCCGAAGCCCTCGGACGTCCCGCCGAAGTCGAAGCCCGACCGCTGCTGCGGCGCGGGACCGCCCGGACCCTGCTGCGGGCCCTGCTGCTGCGAACCGGCCTGGCGGCCCTGCTGGATGCCGCGCCGCAGGTTGGTCAGGCGGCCGCGGACCTCGTCCGGGCTGCGCGAGACCTGAGGACCCGTCAGCGGGCTGGCCTCGGCGCTGCCGGAGACCAGGTTGGCCTGCGGGGTGCGGCGCGGCAGGCCCGAGGTGGTCAGGCCGCTGGTGCTCGGGTCGCGCATCTGCTCGGCCCGCCGCCAGCGCTCGTCGTTCGCCGACGGACGCCACGGCGCGTCGGGGTCGCCCGGACGCGCCGGACCGCCCTGCTCCGGGCCCGCCCCGAACGGCCGCTGCTGCTGCGGGGCCTGCGGGGGAGCCTGCTGCGGGGCCGGACGCGGACCCGCCGGGCGCTGCGGGGCGCCACCGGCGGCCGGCCGCTGCGGCATGCCCTGCGGGCGCTGCTGCTGCTCGGCCTGCGGACGCGGCGCCTGCTGGGTCTGCTGGGCCTGGGGAGCCTGCTGGGCCTGCGGGCGGGTCGCCTGCCGGGCCTGCTGCGGCTGCCGCTCGTCCGCCGGGGTGAAGCCCGGGGCCGAGGTGCCCGGCCGCTGCGGCTGGTACCTGGCCTGCTCGCGGACCTGCTCACGGGCCGGTGCCGGGGCGGCCGGGGCGGACGACGGGTCGCCCGCGGTCGGCAGCGCCATCGGCTGCGGGCGCTCCGCGAACTGCGGCTGCTGCTGCGGGGCCGGCCGGCGCTGCGGCTGCGGCTGCTGCGGCGCGGCCGACGGCAGGCCCTGGCCCACCGGGTCCGGCAGCACCGGCTCCACCAGGCCGAGGCCCAGCGGGTCGCGCGGGTCGATGTCGGACGCCTCGAAGCGCGGCCGGGCGAACCCGGACTGCTCGGCCGGGGCGGCCTCGATCGGCGCGGCCGGCTGCTGCGGCATCGGACGCCGCTGCGGCTGCCCGGCCCGGCCGTGCTGGGTCGGCTCGCCGCCCGGACGGCCCTCCGCCGGGCGCTGCCGTTCCGGACCGCCCTGCGGACCCTGCGGGCCCTGCGGACGGCGCGGGCCCTGCTGCGGCCCGCCCTGCGGCTGCGGACGGCGCGGCGGCAGCCCGCCGCCGGGACCGCCCTGGACGCCCGGGGCACCGGACGCGCCCGGCACCCGGCGCGGCGGCAGGCCGCCGGCCTTCGGGGCGCCCGCGCCGGTACCGGCGGGGGACTGCGGCGCGGCCGGGGCCTGGCCGGGCGTGGTGGGGTTCTCGCGCAGCGACTGGCCGACCGAGCGGGTCGGCAGGCCGCCGGTGCGGCCGCCGCGGTCCGGGCCGGGGCCGGGGCCGGTGCCGAAGGCGCCGCCCGGGCCGAAACCGCCCTGGTTCGGGGCCTCGCCCGGCGCGCCGGGACGGTTGCCCGGGCCACCGGGGCCGCGTCGGCCGCCGCCCTGCTGCGGGGCGGCCGGGCCGCCCGCACCGCCGGGGGAGAACAGGTCGGGGCTGCCGCCGGCCGGGCCCTGGCCCAGCTGCGGACGGCCCGCGGGGGCGCCGGCCGGCGCCTGGCCGAGGGCGGTGCGCCCGCCGGGCAGGTCGCCCGCGGGGCGGCCCTGCTGGCGCGGCTGCGGCGCCAGGCCGCGCTGCTGCTGGGGCTTGCCGCCCTGGCCGGGGCCGCCGGGGGCGCCGGGACGCGGGCCGCGCCGCTCGGCGGAGTTGGTGACGTCCACCGGCAGCATGACCAGCGCGGTGGTGCCGCCGGAGTCGGACGGGCGGAGCTGGATCCGGATGCCGTGCCGCAGGGACAGGCGGCCGACCACGAACAGACCCATCCGGCGGGAGACCGAGACGTCCACGACCGGCGGGTTGGCCAGCCGCTCGTTGATGTCGGCGAGGTCGTCGGGGGAGAGGCCGATGCCGGTGTCGTGGATCTCGACCAGCACCCGGCCGTCCGGCAGGGCGTGGCCGGTGACCCGGACCCGGGTCTGCGGGGAGGAGAACGAGGTGGCGTTCTCCAGCAGCTCGGCGAGCAGGTGGACGAGGTCGTTGACGACGCGGCCGGCGACCTCGGCGGTCGGCACCGAGGCCAGCTCGATGCGCTCGTACTGCTCCACCTCGGAGGCCGCGGCGCGGAGCACGTCGACCAGCGGGACGGGGCGGGTCCAGCGGCGGCCCGGGTCCTCGCCCGCGAGGACGAGGAGGTTCTCGCCGTTGCGGCGCATGCGGGTCGCGAGGTGGTCGAGCTTGAACAGCGAGGCCAGCTGGTCCGGGTCCGCCTCGCGGCTCTCCAGCTCGGAGATCAGCGACAGCTGGCGCTGGATCAGGCCCTGGCTGCGGCGCGAGAGGTTGGTGAACATCGCGTTGATGTTGCCTCGGAGCAGCGCCTGCTCGGCGGCCAGTCGGACCGCCTCGCGGTGCACCATGTCGAAGGCGTGCGCCACGTGGCCGATCTCGTCCGCGGAGTCGACGCCGACCGGCTCGACGGTGACGTCGACGTCGTGCGGGTCGCTCTCGGAGAGCGTCTTGACCAGCTCCGGCAGGCGGCGCTCGGCGACGTCCTCGGCGGAGGCCTGCAGGCGGGTCAGCGAGCGCACCATCGAGCGCGCCACCAGGGCGGCGCCGGCGATGGCGACGACGAGCACCAGGGCGACCAGCGCGGCGTTGATGACCGACTCGGTGTCGGCGTCCGACTGCAGCGCCTGGGCCTTGCCGTTCAGGACGTCGAGCAGCTTGCCCTCGATCGCCTTCTCGGCGTTGACCTTGGCGGTCGACTTGTCGAACCAGTTCTTGTAGGAGACGTCGTCGGCCTGCTTGATGCCGTTGGTGTTCAGGACGGCCTTGGAGAACCGGTCGGCCTCGGCGACCACCTGGTTGAAGCTCATCGCGGCGCGCAGCGAGCGGGCCTCGTTCTCGCCGTAGATGGCGGTGAAGTTCGCCATCGCGTTGTCCTCGGAGTTCATCAGCCGGACGCCGAAGGTCTCGTCGGACGGGGACATGTCCGGACCCTTGGGGTTGGCCAGTGCGGCGGCGATCAGCGCCCGCTGCATCGAGGTGAACTCCTTGGCCAGCGAGAACTGGTACAGCGCCCGGGTGGTCTTGATCAGCTCGGTGGAGTTCGAGGTGATCGCGATGTCCTGGGTGGCGCCGATCAGGTCCTTGATGATCACGTCGTAGTTGGTGATCGTGGCCTGGATGTTGTCGGGGCTCTTGAACGCGCCGGTGCGGGCCCGGGACAGCGTGTTGAGGTCCTTGCGGACCTGCAGCAGCAGGGTCTTCGAGCCGGCCAGGTCGAGGTTGTCGAACTTGTCCGCGCTGGCGTTGAACTTCTTGGACAGCGCGTTCGTGTTCTTGTACGCCTCGCCGATGTCCGGGTCGGTGTCGGCGGAGCCGCCGGCGGCCAGCGGGCCGGCCGAGACGTCGCGCTCGTACTGCAGGGCGTTGGCCAGGTCGGTCGCGTTGCGGGCGAGCTCGGCCAGGTCGCTCATCTGGGACAGCTGGCGGGAGTTCTCCATCGAGCTCTGCACCCGCAGGCCGCCCAGCACGAGCGCCACCACCACGGGGAGGAAGAGCAGCGCGATGAGGCGGGTGCGGATCCGCCAGTTGCGCATGGCGAAGCGGCTCAGGCCGGTGGCGCGGCGGCGGTTGAGCGTGCCGCGCAACCGGGCGCGGCGGCTCTTCTGCGGCCCGGCGGACCGGCCGCCGGCCTCCTCCTGGGGCGCGTTGTCCGCGCCGGGGGCACTGCTGTCTGCGGCGGGCTCGGCGCGGCCGCCGAACGGCCGTTCGCCCCGGCCCGTCGTCGCCGGTGCCGCCTGGTGGTGGGGGCCGGCCACGGGCTCCCGCGACTCCGGGTCACCCGCGGCGCCGCTGCCCCTCTTGAAACGTCCCTGCACTGGCGTCGCAACCTCTGGACCGGGCGCCCTCCTCCGCCGGGCGGAGATAGGGCGGTGTCGAGTTTTTCCGTGGCATTCCAGCACAGCGGGGGAAGTCCAACAAGGGCCGTTACGACACGGTGTCCTGGGCTACCCAGTGCTTGCGGCGTCTCACGTTGCGTGTCCCACGGGGCGCGAAATACGGTTCTTTTCGGACACTCGCCATGTCCGGGTCAATCAAGACGAAGATCGCTTTGCGCCGAGAATGTCCGAGATATCCAGAATGGAGGCTTTCGGCATTGGTCCGGAATCGTCGGGTCCGCCCGCTTTGCGGACGCAATTGTGAGCAAAATCACAGCTGAATGTGTAGCTTTGGTCACGGCCGCTGTGGAATGGGACACCCGATCTGGCAGGGTTGTCCGCAGCCTGCCCCGCCGCGGGCCCGCGCAAAAGTCCATTCGAGCGAAACAAGGTGCTGACGCAAATGTCCGAGAAGACCACGACGGCCCCCGGCTCCACGGCCAACCCGCGCCGCACCACCCTCGCCTCCGTCGCCGACTTCTCCGAACTGCCCGGCTCCGCGGCCCCCCGCACGCCCCGCGCCTACGCCGCCACGCTGCCCGCCAGCACCGCCAACCCGCGCCGCACCACGCTCTGACGCCCCGTCGGCGCCCCGGCCCCCCGCCTGCGGCGACCGGGGTCCGGGCGCCGATAACCTGGGGGCACGGGCCGGCCCGGTACTGCGGGCCCGGCCACCGTCCGGGAGCGTCCGGGCGGCCGACGAACCGAGAGGTTGCAGGGCTGTGCGTATCGCCAGGTTCTCCGTCCGTGAAGGGAGCCCCGCGGCGGGCTCGGTCTCCTTCGGCGTCGTCGAGGGGGACGCCGCCCAACCCGAGTCGCTGGTGGTGCACACCCTGGCCGGGCACCCCTTCGGCACCCCCCAGCCCACCGGCGAGACCCACCGCCTGCAGGACGTCCGGCTGCTCGCCCCGATGCTGCCGAGCAAGATCGTCGCGGTCGGCCGCAACTACGCCGCGCACGCCGCCGAGCTGGGCAACGAGGTCCCCGCCGTCCCGCTGACGTTCTTCAAGCCCTCCACCGCCGTCATCGGCCCCACCGAGTCCATCGCCTACCCGCCGTTCTCCGAGGACGTGCAGTACGAGGCCGAACTCGCCGTGGTGATCGGCCGGATGTGCCGCGAGGTGCCCGTCGAGCGGGTCCCCGAGGTGGTCTTCGGCTACACCTGCGCCAACGACGTCACCGCCCGCGACGTCCAGCAGCGCGAGGGCCAGTGGGCCCGCGCCAAGGGCTTCGACACCTCCTGCCCGCTCGGCCCGTGGATCGAGACCGACCTCGACCCCGCCGACCTGGCCGTCACCTGCACCGTCAACGGCGAGCTCCGCCAGGCCGGCCGCACCTCCCAGATGGTCCGCTCGGTCGCCGAGCTGATCGCGCACGTCTCCGAGGCGATGACGCTGCTCCCCGGCGACGTGATCCTCACCGGCACCCCCGCGGGCGTCGGCCCCCTGAACATCGGCGACGAGGTCGCCGTCTCCGTCGAAGGCATCGGCACCCTCTCCAACAAGGTCGTCAAGCGATGAAGGCTGAAAGCGTGGTCGAGAAGAACCCGAACGTCCGGGTCCGTTTCTGTCCCTCCCCGACCGGCAACCCGCACGTGGGCCTGGTCCGCACCGCCCTGTTCAACTGGGCCTACGCCCGGCACAACGGCGGCACCCTGGTGTTCCGGATCGAGGACACCGACGCGGCCCGCGACTCCGAGGAGTCCTACCAGCAGCTGCTGGACGCGATGCGCTGGCTCGGCTTCGACTGGAACGAGGGCCCCGAGGTCGGCGGCCCGCACGCCCCCTACCGCCAGTCCCAGCGGATGGACATCTACGCGGACGTCGCCGAGCGCCTCCAGGCGGCCGGCCACGCCTACCGCTGCTACTGCACCACCGAGGAGCTCGACGCCCGCCGCGAGGCCGCCCGCGCCGCCGGCAAGCCCTCCGGCTACGACGGCCACTGCCGCGACCTGACCGCCGAGCAGGTCGCCGGGTACGAGGCCGAGGGCCGCGCCTCGATCGTCCGCTTCCGGATGCCCGACACCACGCTCGCCTTCGACGACCTGGTCCGCGGCCGGATCTCCTTCGACCCGAAGGACGTCCCCGACTACGGCATCGTCCGGGCCAACGGCGCCCCGCTGTACACCCTGGTCAACCCGGTCGACGACGCCCTGATGGAGATCACCCACGTCCTGCGCGGCGAGGACCTGCTCTCCTCGACGCCCCGGCAGATCGCCCTCTACGCCGCCCTCGCCGAGATCGGCGTCGGCAACGGCAGCACCCCGCAGTTCGGACACCTGCCGTACGTGATGGGCGAGGGCAACAAGAAGCTCTCCAAGCGCGACCCGCAGGCCTCGCTCAACCTCTACCGCGAGCGCGGCTTCCTCCCCGAGGGCCTGCTCAACTACCTGGCCCTGCTGGGCTGGTCGCTCGCCGAGGACCGCGACGTCTTCGACATCGACGAGATGGTCGCCGCCTTCGACATCGACGACGTCAACGCCAACCCGGCCCGCTTCGACCTCAAGAAGGCCGAGCACCTGAACGCCGAGCACCTGCGCCGCCTCGCCCCCGAGGAGTTCGTCCGTCGCCTGGTGCCGTACCTGCAGGCCGCCGACCTGCTCCCGGCCGAGCCCACCGCCGAGCAGCTCGGCCTGCTGGCCGAGGTCGCGCCGCTCACCCAGGAGCGGATGGTCGTCCTCTCCGAGATCGTCACCATGGCCGGCTTCCTGTTCGTCGCCCCCGCCGACTTCGCGGTCGACCCGGAGGACGCCGCCAAGGTCCTCACCGCGGACGCCCGCCCGGTCCTGCTGGCCTCGATCGAGGCCCTCACCGGCCTGGCCGACTTCACCCCCGACCCGATCCAGGCCGCGCTCCGCGAGGCCCTGGTCGACGGCCTGGGCATCAAGCCCAAGTTCGCCTTCACCCCGCTCCGGGTCGCGGTCACCGGCCGCCGGGTCTCCCCGCCGCTGTTCGAGTCCATGGAACTGCTCGGCCGCGAGGAGACGCTGCGCCGCCTGCTGGGCGCGCTGGAGCTGCTCCCGGCCTCCTGAGCACCCCCCTCGGACACCTGCGGGCCATGTCGCTGACCTGGCCCGCAGGTGTCCGGCGCGCAGCCTGCGGTTATCGATTTTGGAGCGGGGCGGGGCGTCGGGTAATGTTCTTTCTGCGCCGCCCGGGCAGGGAGGCGCAAGACACCGAGGAAGACCCCCGCACAGGGGTTGAACTCTGGTGGGGTATGGTGTAATTGGCAGCACGACTGATTCTGGTTCAGTTAGTCTAGGTTCGAGTCCTGGTACCCCAGCGCAGCACGTCAGTGCAGCAAGCCCCCGTTGTGTAGCGGCCTAGCACGCCGCCCTCTCAAGGCGGTAGCGCCGGTTCGAATCCGGTCGGGGGTACGCAATTTTTGACAATTGCACAGATGAATGAGACTTGCCCCCGTTGTGTAGCGGCCTAGCACGCCGCCCTCTCAAGGCGGTAGCGCCGGTTCGAATCCGGTCGGGGGTACTCATTCAAGCTAGGGCCCCCGTTGTGTAGCGGCCTAGCACGCCGCCCTCTCAAGGCGGTAGCGCCGGTTCGAATCCGGTCGGGGGTACTTTTGGGGTATGGTGTAATTGGCAGCACGAGTGATTCTGGTTCATTTAGTCTAGGTTCGAGTCCTGGTACCCCAGCCAAGAAAAGCTCCAACGAACAAGCTCCGGGCAACCGGGGCTTTTTTGCGTTCCCATCCCTGCGGCACCGCCCACGGCGGGCCCGGACGCGGCGGTGCCCCCGTCCCTGGGCGGGAGCGGGGGCACCGGTCGTGCGGGCGGGGGCCTCAGCTGCGGCGGAGGGCCTCGGTGAGGCGGTTGGCGGCCTCGATGATGGCCTGGGCGTGCATCCGGCCCGGGTGGCGGGTGAGGCGCTCGATCGGGCCGGAGACCGAGACGGAGGCGACCACGCGGTTGGAGGGGCCGCGGACGGGGGCGGAGACGGAGGCCACGCCGGGTTCGCGCTCGCCGATCGACTGGGCCCAGCCGCGGCGGCGCACGCCGCTGAGCGCGGTGGCGGTGAACCGGGCGCCCTGGAGGCCGCGGTGCAGGCGCTCGGGCTCCTCCCAGGCGAGCAGCACCTGGGCGGCGGAGCCGGCCTTCATCGGCAGCGTGGAGCCGACCGGCACGGTGTCCCGCAGGCCGGAGAGGCGCTCGGCGGCGGCCACGCAGATCCGCATCTCGCCCTGCCGGCGGTAGAGCTGCGCGCTCTCGCCGGTGACGTCCCGAAGGTGCGTCAGGACCGGTCCGGCGGCAGCCAGCAGGCGGTCCTCGCCGGCCGCGGCGGAGAGCTCGGCGAGCCGGGGGCCGAGAATGAACCGGCCCTGCATGTCGCGGGTGACCAGACGGTGGTGTTCGAGTGCGACGGCGAGTCGGTGGGCCGTGGGCCGTGCCAGACCGGTGGCGGCGACCAGCCCCGCCAACGTGGCGGGGCCCGACTCCAGTGCGCTCAGCACCAGAGCGGCCTTGTCGAGAACGCCGACGCCGCTAGTGTTGTCCATGTCTCGATACTGCAGTCTCAATCGGCGAGACGCAAGTTCAATCTTCCGGGAAAAGCGCCACTCTTGGAGTCAGCAGCCCGGGAGACACCCAGGACGGCACCCCACCACGGTGTCCGCATTCTGGACGGTCCGGCGTGCAGGTCGCGACTCCAAGCGAGCCTCACAGGGCGGCACGGGACAAGACCTCGACGATCACGAGAAGGCCGGCAGAGCGGCCGGCTGGAGGGAATCCGATGGGACGGACACTCGCAGAGAAGGTCTGGGACGACCACGTCGTCCGGCGCGCCGAGGGCGAGCCCGACCTGCTCTACATCGACCTGCACCTGCTGCACGAGGTGACCAGCCCGCAGGCGTTCGACGGACTCCGGCTGGCCGGCCGGCCGGTGCGCCGCACCGACCTCACCATCGCCACCGAGGACCACAACACCCCGACCCTCGACATCGACAAGCCGATCGCCGACCCGGTCTCCCGGGTGCAGCTGGAGACGCTGCGCAAGAACGCCGCGGAGTTCGGCGTGCGCATCCACTCGCTGGGCGACGTCGAGCAGGGCGTGGTGCACGTGGTCGGCCCGCAGCTGGGCCTGACCCAGCCCGGCATGACCGTGGTCTGCGGCGACTCGCACACCTCCACCCACGGCGCCTTCGGCGCGCTGGCCTTCGGCATCGGCACCAGCCAGGTCGAGCACGTGCTGGCCACCCAGACGCTGCCGCTGGCCCCGTTCAGGACCATGGCGATCACCGTCGAGGGCGAGCTGCCCGAGGGCGTCACCGCCAAGGACCTGATCCTGGCCGTGATCACCAAGATCGGCACCGGCGGCGGCCAGGGCTACGTCCTGGAGTACCGCGGCTCGGCGATCCGCAGCCTCTCCATGGAGGCCCGGATGACGATCTGCAACATGTCCATCGAGGCGGGCGCCCGGGCCGGCATGATCGCCCCGGACCGCACCACCTTCGACTACCTGCAGGGCCGCCCGCACGCCCCGCAGGGCGCGGACTGGGACGACGCGGTCGCCTACTGGGAGACCCTGGCCACCGACGAGGACGCGGTCTTCGACGCCGAGGTGCTGATCGACGCGGCCGAGCTGACCCCGTTCGTCACCTGGGGCACCAACCCGGGCCAGGGCGCGCCGCTGGGCGCCAACGTGCCGAACCCGGAGGACTTCGCGGACCCGCAGGAGCGGATCGCCGCCGAGAACGCCCTGAAGTACATGGGCCTGGAGGCCGGCACCCCGCTGCGCGAGGTCAAGGTCGACGCCGTCTTCGTCGGCTCCTGCACCAACGGCCGGATCGAGGACCTGCGGGCCGCCGCGGCGATCCTGGAGGGCCGGCAGATCGCCGAGGGCCTGCGGATGCTGGTCGTCCCCGGCTCGGTCCGGGTCGCCCTGCAGGCCGTCGAGGAGGGCCTGGACAAGGTCTTCACCGCCGCGGGCGCCGAGTGGCGGCACGCCGGCTGCTCGATGTGCCTGGGCATGAACCCGGACCAGCTGGCCCCGGGCGAGCGCTGCGCGTCCACCTCGAACCGCAACTTCGAGGGCCGGCAGGGCAAGGGCGGCCGCACCCACCTGGTCTCCCCCCAGGTCGCCGCCGCCACCGCCCTGCTGGGCCGACTGGCCGCCCCCGCGGACCTGACCGACAACGTGGCCGTGGAGGTCTGAGCCATGGAGAAGTTCACCACCCACACCGGCCGCGCCGTCCCGCTGCGCCGCTCCAACGTGGACACCGACCAGATCATCCCGGCGCACTGGCTGAAGAAGGTCACCCGCTCCGGCTTCGAGGACGGCCTGTTCGAGGCCTGGCGCAAGGACGAGTCCTTCGTGCTGAACCTGCCGGAGCGTCAGGGCGCCAGCGTGCTGGTGGCCGGCCCCGAGTTCGGCACCGGCTCGTCCCGCGAGCACGCCGTCTGGGCGCTGCAGAACTACGGATTCCAGGCCGTGGTCTCGTCCCGGTTCGCCGACATCTTCCGCGGCAACTCGCTGAAGAACGGCCTGCTCACGGTGGTCCTGCCGCAGGAGACCGTCGAGCGGCTCTGGGAGTTGACCGAGGCCGACCCGACCGCCGAGATCACCGTCGACCTGGAGGCCCGCGAGGTCCGGGCCGAGGGCGTCACCGCCCCGTTCGAGTTGGACGACAACGTGCGCTGGCGGCTGCTGAACGGCCTGGACGACATCAGCATCACCCTGCAGAACGAGGCCGACGTGGCGGCGTTCGAGGCGAAGCGGCCGTCCTTCAAGCCGCGTACCCAGCCGGTCGCCTGACCCCCCGCTTTCTGACGGACCGACAACAAGACCCGCCCCCCACCCGGGGCGGGTCTTCGTTGTTCGCAGGGGAGTTCGTCACCCGTGAATAGACCCTGGTGTAGCGCAACTCCGCACAGATGGCACAATCGTTGCATGCACCACAGCGCCGAACCCCCGTACCAGGACGCCGAACCGGCGTCCGCGGAGGGCCAGGACGGTGCTGCCGACTCGGAAGTCACCCTGCTCTACGCACTGGTGGCCGAGCGGTTGAAGCAAGCCCACGCCCGCGTTCACGCGCTGAACGTGTCGACGGACGCAAAGACCGCTCTCACCCGACAACTGCTGATCGTCACCGAGACCGCCAAGCGTGATCTCCCGGGGGCGGCACGGCGGTTGAGTCGCTTTGTGCAGGACCTCGACGAGGGGCGGATGCCGCCCCGGTGAGCACCTCCATGCGCAAATCCATTGCGACACTAGGGTGATTCACGCGTTTGGTAATTGAAAGTCCGCAGATACATACCTAACGTGCGAAAAGAACGGATGGAATCATCCGGCGCCCGTTTCCGAAGGGGAAGACGTGAACAAGGCTCAGCTTGTCGAAGCGGTGGCCGAGCAGCTGGGCGGTCGCAAGGCTGCCGCAGAGGCCGTCGACGCAGTGCTCGACACCATGGTGCGTGCCGTCGTGGCGGGTGACCGCGTCTCGGTCACCGGTTTCGGCACCTTCGAGAAGGTGGAGCGCTCGGCGCGCTTCGCCCGGAACCCGCAGACCGGCGAGCGGGTCAAGGTCAAGAAGACCGCCGTGCCGCGGTTCCGTCCCGGCCAGGGCTTCAAGGACCTCGTCGCCGGCAGCAAGAAGCTGCCGAAGGACGGCCCGTCCGTGAAGAAGGCCCCCAAGGGCTCGCTCACCCCGGGCAAGTCCGGCGTGGCCGCGACCCCCGCCGCCAAGCGCGCCGCCACCAAGCGCGCCGCCGCCGCGGGTGCCGCCACCGTCACCGCGACCAAGAAGGCCGCCGCCAAGAAGACCGCCACCACGGCGGCCAAGAAGGCCACCGCGGTCAAGGCCGCGGCGACCAAGACCGCCGCGGCTTCCAAGACCGCCACCGCGAAGAAGGCCGCCCCGGCGAAGGCCGCGGCTTCCAAGACCGCCACCGCCAAGAAGGCCGCCCCGGCGAAGGCCGCCGCCAAGAAGACCGCCACCACGGCGGCCAAGAAGGCCACCGCCACCGCCAAGAAGACCGCTCCGGCGAAGAAGACCACCACGCGCAAGACCACCGCGCGCAAGTCCACCGCCAAGTAGTCGCCCCGCACCTGGCGCCGCGTCAGCCGGTGCCGGGAGCAGGCCGGGCCGCACCGGCCCCGCCCCGCGCGATCCGGACCACCGGAGCGCCCGGGCCGGGGCCGGTGCGGCCCTCCGGCTTTCCGGAGGGCTTCCCGGGCGGCTTCCCCCGGGCGGCTTCCCCCGGGCGGATTTCCGGGGCGCGCCGACGGGCCGCCGCCGACAACCGCCGGCGCGGCTCCCCGTCGGAACGCCGGTACGGCTGGGAACCGGAAAGCGCGGAATTACTCCGCGGCCTCCACCGGCAGCTCGTAGCAGATCTCCCAGCGGGAATCCGGAATCACCAGGTCGGCGGTCTCCACCGGCCGGCCGGTGTCGTCCAGGTACGTCCGCTCCACCAGCGTCACCAGGTCGCCCGGGCTGATCCCGAGCAGCACCGCCTGCTCCGCCGAGGCCCGGGCGGGGCGCGGACGCTCCACCGCGCGCGCCACCCGCACCCCGATCTCCGCCATCCGCGCCACCACGCCGCGCAGCCGCATCGGGGCGTACTGCGGCATCAGCACCGGCGTGCCGTCGGTGAGCGTCATCGGCTCCCAGGAATCGGCGAGTTGGACCGGCCGGCCGCCCAGCAGGAACTCGTACCGGGTGTGCACCGTCAGCGCGCCGGGCTCGATCCGCAGCCGCCGGGCGATCTCCTCCGGGGCGGGCGTCCGGGCCGCCGTCTGGGTCTCCCACGTCCCGCCGGGGACCGCCGTGGCCGGGAAGCCGCCGGCCGTCCGCGAGCGGTGCAGCGGCAGCCGCTCCACGGGCTCCCGGACGTACGTCCCCGAGCCGGTGCGGCCCTCCAGCAGACCCTCGGCGATCAGCACCTCCTGCGCCCGCTGCAGCACGTTGGCGCCCACCGCGTAGGCCTCCGCCAGCTGCGCCCGGGAGGGCAGCCGCTCGCCGACCGCCCACTCGCCGGCCGTCACCCGGCGGCGCAGGTGGTCCGCGATGCGGAGGTACGGCGGGTCCTGTGAGGGCATCGGGCGTCTCCCGGCGGAGGGCGAGCCCTGTCCGGCAGGGACAGGGCGGGTGCTTCAGCTTGACAATCTAATGCATCAGGTGGAATCTAATGCCTTAGCTTTACTTTGCGTGATCGGCTGACCTCGGGGAGAGGCGTGGCGTGCGAACCACCAGGGTGTTCGAGCTGGCGTCCGACCTCGCCGCGGCGGGCGGAACCGAAGCCCGGATCCAACGCCTCCCCGGCGGCGGCTACCGGATCGAGGCCACCCTCCCCACCGGCCCCGACGAGCACGACCACCGGGCCGTCCTCGCCGTCCTCGCCCGCGCCGATCGCTACGGACACCGCTACGCCGCCCGCACCCACACCGTCTGGGCCGAATTCGACCCACCCCAGGAGCCGCCGTGAAGACCACGCCGCCCGGCTACACCGTGTCCATCGAGGGCATCACCGAGCCGACCTCGTTCCGCTTCCTCGCCGACGCCCTCGCGTCCCTCTGGTCCACCCTCCGCACCCTCCCGCTCGGCTGGACGCAGTACGAGGCCTACCGCTACTTCTTCGGCCCCGGCGCCGCCGACCGCACCGCGGCCTTCCTCGCCCGCGACGGCCAACTCCGCCTCACCTTCGTGCTGCTCGGCCGCACCCGCCTCCTCCGGGTCGCCCCCGCCACCCAGGGCCCCTTCCAACTCGCCCCGGTCACGCTCCAGTTGCTCACCACCCCGGAGGTGGCCGCCCTCCGCCTCGACGCCCCGGACGACCGGCCCCACGAAACCGCCCGCTGCGCGTGATCGCCCCCTGAAGCACGCGGGGCGTGCGGGGGCGCGTGGAAGCGCTGTCCCACGGAAGGGTGAAAGGGCGTCAGGGGATGACTCGGGGGTGACGGGGGGTCAGTCGGCTGCCGGGTCGGGGAAGGTCTGGAGGGTGAGGAAGACGACGCGCCGGGCCGGGCCCTCGCCGGCGGTGCGGATGCGGAGGCGCTGGCCGGGGCGGAGCAGGAGGAGGCCGCCGGCGTCGAAGGCGGGGGCGTCGAAGGGGACGGGCGTGCCGTCGTCGAGCAGGACCGAGCCGGAGCGGGTCGTGGGGTCGAAGGTGAACGCGGTGGCCTGCATGGCAGCAGCATAGAGCGTCAGAGCAGGGCGGCGGTGGCCGGGCCGAGGCCCAGGCGGCGGGCGTCGGCGAGGTCGGCGGGGGTGTCGACGTCGCGGCGGACCGAGGGCACGTCGGACAGCAGGAGTTCGCGCGCGCCACCGGCCAGGTGGCGGTCCCGGGAGCCGGCCCCGAAAGCCGGCCGCAGCGGGGTGCCGGTCAGCAGCACGGTCCCGGTGCCGGGGGTGTCGGCGAGGAAGGCCCGGCCGCCGGGCGGCACCGCGCCGAGGGCGCGGGCGAGTTCGGCGGGCCGCAGCGCGGGCAGGTCGGCGGAGAGGGTGGCGACGGGGGAGCGGGGGTGGTGCCGGTGCGCGGTGGCCGCGCCGTGCGCGAGCGCCGGGTTGAGCCCGCCGCCGGGCTCGTCCTCGACCACGTCCGCCCCCAGGGCGCGCAGCGCCCCGGCGGCGCGGGCGTCCCGGGTGACGACCAGCACCCGGCCGACCGCCGGGCAGGCGAGCGCCGCCGCCACCGTGTCCAGGGCGAAGGCCAGGGCGAGCCGGGGCCGGAGCGGTCCGAGCGGGGCCAGCCGGCTCTTGGCCTCGGCCAGCGTTTTGACGGGGACGACCAGCGACCAGCCCGGCCGCGGCACCGACCGCCGGGCGGGGGCCGGGACCGGGGCAGTGGGACCGGGGGCGGCGGGGCGTACGGTGTCCTCTGTCATCGGCGCCATTGTGGCGTCGGCCGGGGAGACCTGGCCAGCGGTTCCGGGAGGCCCCGGGGCGGCGGCCGGGGGACCGGTCGGCTGGTGGCGGCGGTGGCTGCTCGACACGGACTCGGCTCGCGGGTGAGACTGGTCGGCGCCTCGGAGCCGCAGGTCGGCCCCGGTGAGGAGAGATCGCGGTGTTCGGGCAACGGGGCGCCGCACGAACGAGGAGGAGCTGGGGTGGCCCGCCGCTCTAACGCCAGATTCGGCAACGCCGACTACGGGATCTGGTACCGCTTCGCGGCGGTGCTCGTGAAGCCGGTGACCAACGCCCTGGCGACGACGGACTGGCGCGGCTGGGAACACCTGCCGAAGCAGGGCGGGTTCATCGCCGCGGTGAACCACAACTCGGTGATCGACCCGGTGTTCTACGCCCACTGGCAGTACAACTCGGGCCGTCCGCCGCGCATCCTCGGCAAGTCCTCGCTGTTCTCGATCCCGTTCATCGGCTTCATGCTGCGCAAGACCGGCCAGATCCCGGTGTTCCGCGAGTCCACCGACGCCGCCGAGGCGTTCCGGGCCGCGATCGAGGCGATCGAGCAGGGCCAGTGCGTGCAGTTCTACCCGGAGGGCACCCTCACCCGGGACCCGGACCTGTGGCCGATGACCGGCAAGAGCGGCGCCGCCCGGGTCGCGCTGATGACGGGCGCGCCGGTGATCCCGGTCGCGCACTGGGGCGCGCACGAGATCATCCCGCCGTACGGCAGGGGGGCGCGGGGCGGGAAGGGCAAGTACCACCTGTTCCCGCGGCACCGGGTGACGGTGGCGGCCGGTCCGGCCGTCGACCTGAGCAAGTACCAGGGCCAGGAGCTGACCGCCCAGGTGCTGAGGGACGCCACCGACGACATCATGGCGGCGATCACCGAGGTGCTGGAGGGCGTCCGGGGCGAGCAGGCCCCGGCCGAGCGCTACGACATGCGCCGGGCCGCCAAGGACCGGGCCGCGGCCGCCGAGGCCAAGCGCGAGCGCGCCGCAGAGGAGGGTGGCCGGTGACCCGCTGCGCGGTGATGGGGACGGGCTCCTGGGGCACCGCCTTCGCGATGATCCTGGCCGATGCCGGCTGCGAGGTGACCCTGTGGGGCCGCCGCCAGGAGCTGGTCGACGCGATCGACCGGGACCACGTCAACCCGGACTACCTGCCGGGCCTGGCCCTCCCGCCGACCATCCGGGCCACCACGGACCCGGCGGCGGCGCTGGCCGGCGCCGAGTTCGCGGTGCTCTCGGTGCCGTCCCAGACGCTGCGCGACAACCTCGCGCACTGGGCGCCGCTGCTCGCCCCCGACACGGTGCTGGTCAGCCTGATGAAGGGCATCGAGCTGGGCACCGCGAAGCGGATGAGCGAGGTGATCGCCGAGGTCGCCGAGGTCGCCGCGGAGCGGGTCGTGGTGGTGTCCGGGCCGAACCTGGCCGGGGAGATCGCCAACCGGCAGCCCGCCGCCACCGTGGTCGCCTGCACCGACGAGGAGGTGGCGAAGCGCTTCCAGCGGGCCTGCCACACCTCGTACTTCCGCCCGTACACCAACACCGACGTGGTGGGCTGCGAGCTCGGCGGCGCGGTGAAGAACGTGATCGGCCTGGCGGTCGGCATGGCCAACGGCATGGGCCTGGGCGACAACACCAAGGCCACGCTGATCACCCGCGGCCTGGCCGAGACCACCCGGCTGGGCCTGCGGCTGGGCGCGGACGCGCACACCTTCGCCGGCCTGGCCGGGATGGGCGACCTGGTGGCGACCTGCTCCTCGCCGCTGTCCCGGAACAACACCTTCGGCACCAACCTGGGCCGCGGCATGACGGTGGCCGAGACCGTCGCCGCCACCAGCCAGACCGCCGAGGGCGTGAAGTCCTGCGAGTCGGTGCTCGACCTGGCGCGCCGCAACGGCGTCGACATGCCGATCGTGGAGGCCGTGGTCGACGTGGTGCACAACGGCCGTCCCACCCAGGAAGTGCTGAAGGGACTGATGGCCCGTTCGGCCAAGCCTGAACGCCGATGACCGGAATCGGACGGTAGTCTCAACGCCGATATGAGCATCGAACAGACCTCCCCGAACCAGGCGGCCAAGCCGCGCGTCGCCATCGTCTTCGGCGGCCGCAGCTCCGAACACGGCGTGTCCGTGGTCACCGCCGCCAGCGTGCTGCGCTCGATCGACCGCGGCAAGTACGAGGTGCTGCCGATCGGCATCACCCATGAGGGCCGCTGGGCCCTGGTCGGCGACGAACCCGCCCGGATGGTGATCACGGACGGCCGGATGCCCGACGTCGACCAGGTCGCCGAGTCGGTCGAGGGCCAGGTCGTGCTGCCCGCCGCCCCGGGCGACCGCGAGGTGGTGTGGAGCGAGCCCGGCGCCGCGCCGAAGGTCCTCGGCGAGGTCGACGTGGTGCTGCCGCTGCTGCACGGCCCGTGGGGCGAGGACGGCACGCTGCAGGGCCTGCTGGAGCTCTCCGGCGTCCCGTACGTGGGCTCCGGCGTGCTGGCCTCCGCGGTCGGCATGGACAAGGAGTTCACCAAGCGGATCATCGAGTCGCTCGGCCTGTACGCGGGCGAGTACACCGTGCTCAAGCCGCGCGACTGGGAGTCCGAGGCCGGCCGGGCCGCCGCCCGCGAGCGGATCGCCGCGCTCGGCCTGCCGCTGTTCGTCAAGCCCTGCCGGGCCGGCTCCTCGATCGGCATCACCAAGGTCAAGGACCTCGCCGACCTGGACGCCGCGATCGACGAGGCCCGCCGCCACGACCCCAAGGTGATCGTGGAGAAGGGCGTCGAGGGCCGCGAGATCGAGTGCGGCGTGCTGGAGTTCGAGGACGGCCCGCGCGCCTCGGTGGCGGCCGAGGTGCTGGTCGACGGCGACTTCGAGTTCTACGACTTCGAGGCCAAGTACATCGACTCCTCCGAGGTCCGCATCCCCGCCGACCTCACCGCCGCCGAGCAGGACGAGATCCGCCGCCAGGCCGTCGAGGTCTTCGAGGGCCTCGGCTGCGAGGGCCTGGCCCGGGTCGACTTCTTCCTGCTGGCCGACGGCCGGTGGATGGTCAACGAGATCAACACGATGCCCGGCTTCACCCCGATCTCGGCCTACCCCAAGATGTGGGAGGCCACCGGCGTGCCCTACGCCGAACTGATCGACCGCCTGCTGGCCGCCGCGCTGCGCCGCTCCACCGGCCTGCGCTGAGGCTCAGCCCCCGTCGTCCAGGCAGTCCGAGTCGGCCGCCCCGTTGATCACCGGGACGGTCGACCGGATCGCGTCGGCGACGTAGCCCAGCGGGTCCGCGTAGTTGCCGTACGCGCCCGCCGGGACGTGCACCTCGACGTACGCCTTGCGCAGCCCGGTGGCGAACCGGTAGCCGCCGTGGCCGTCCTCGCCCATGCCCCAGCCGACCTGGTTGACGCACGGCCCGGTGCGGGCGGTGTCGTTCAGGAAGTCCGGGCGGTCCCCGCCGCAGGTCAGCACGGTGCGCGGCGAGGACGCCCAGGCCGCCGTGTACGGCGAGGCCGGGGACGGGTCCTGCCGCGGGTGGCCGAGCACCTCGGCGGGCAGCGCCCGGTCCAGCGCCGCGCAGTACTCCGCGGCCTCGGCCGACGGCACCGGCGGGGCGACGTCCGGGTCGCCGCTCCAGAACGCGACCAGGCCCGCCGTGCACCCCAGCAGGGCGGCGGGCGGGCCCAGCCAGCGCACCGGGGCCGGGAGGCGGTTCAGCAGGTCACGGAGAGGCACCCGTCGATGGTAGACGCCCTCACAGGCGCACCACCGGACAGGTCAGGGTGCGGGTGATGCCCTCCACCTGCTGCACCTGGGCCACCACCAGGCGGCCCAACTCGTCGATGGACGCGGCCTCGGCCCGGACGATCACGTCGTACGGACCGGTGACGTCCTCGGCGGTGAGCACGCCGGTGATCTTGGCAATGGACTCGGCCACCGAGGTGGCCTTGCCCACCTCGGTCTGGATCAGGATGTACGCCTGCACCACGGTGGACCTCCAGGCGGCTGGGTGGGGGAGTTGCTGACCGGCAGTCTGATCACCACGCTACCGCGCGAGGGTGCGGACGGGGGAGTCCCCGGCGGCCCCGGAGGGCGTACGCTGCGCGGCGGGGGCGCACCCCGACGACACCTGGAACGCGGGAGGACGGGCTGATGCAGGGGACCGTGGGCGAGCTCGGCGAGTTCGGGCTCATCCGGGAGCTGACCGCGCGGCTGCCGATGACCCCGGCGGTGGAGCTCGGGCCCGGCGACGACGCGGCCGTGGTCAAGGCGCCCGACGGCCGGGTGGTCGCCACCATGGACGTGCTGATCGAGGGCCGGCACTTCCGCCGCGACTGGTCCACCGCCTACGACGTGGGCCGCAAGTCCGCCGCCCAGAACCTCGCCGACATCGCCGCGATGGGCGCCGTCCCCACCGCCCTGCTGCTCGGCCTGGTCGCCCCCGCCGACCTGCCCACCACCTGGGCCACCGAGTTGATGGACGGCCTGCGCGACGAGTGCCAGGTGGCCGGCGCCACCGTGGTCGGCGGCGACGTGGTGCGCGGCGACACCATCACGCTGGCGATCACCGCGCTCGGCGACCTCAAGGGCCGCCGCCCCGTGGTCCGCTCCGGCGCCCAGGTCGGCGACGTGGTCGCCGTCACCGGCTGGCTCGGCTGGTCCGCGGCCGGCCTGACCGTGCTGCAGCGCGGCTTCCGCTCCCCGCGGGCCTTCGTCGAGGCGCACCGCCGCCCCGAGCCGCCGTACCACGCCGGCCCCGCCGCCAGCGACCTCGGTGCCACCGCCATGGTCGACGTCTCCGACGGCCTGGTCGCCGACCTCGGCCACGTCGCCCGGGCCAGCGGCGTCGACATCGACCTGCACGCCGCCGACTTCGACGTCCCGGCCCAGATGTCCGACATCGGCCAGGCCGTCGGCGTCGACCCGCTGGTCTGGGTGCTCTCCGGCGGCGAGGACCACGCGATCGTGGCGACCTTCCCGCGCAGCGTCCAGCTCCCGGCCCGCTGGCGGGTGATCGGCGAGGTCGCCCGCCCCGCCCGGCCCGGCCGCGGCGGCACCGTCACCGTCGACGGGGCCCCCTGGGACCGCAGCGCGGGCTGGGACCACTTCGCCGAGGAGTAGCCGCCCCGCCCCCGGGTGGCTACCGGACGGTACGTCCACGGACGCGTAGGGTGGCGACTGTCGGACGGGCCGGCAGCGTCGACGGCCCGGTCCCCCCCACGTACGCGGGGCTCGGCCCCGGAGCAGGAGCACAGCCACATGCGAATCGGCGTTCTCACCAGCGGCGGCGACTGCCCCGGCCTCAACGCGGTGATCCGCTCCGTCGTGCACCGCGGCACCGACGTGCACGGCGACGAGATCCTCGGCATCGAGGACGGCTTCCTCGGCCTGATCGAGGGCCGGGCCCGCCCGATCTCGCACGACGACGTCACCGGCCTGCTCACCCTCGGCGGCACCGTCCTCGGCTCCGCCCGGGTGCAGCGCGAGAAGATCCGCTGGGCCGTCGAGAACTCCCGCGAACTCGCCGCGAAGCTCGGCATCGACGCGCTGATCGCGATCGGCGGCGAGGGCACCCTGACCGCCGCCAAGCTGTTCAGCGACGCCGGGCTGCCGGTGGTCGGCGTCCCCAAGACCATCGACAACGACATCGACGCCACCGACGTCACCTTCGGCTTCGACACCGCCGTGCACGTCGCCACCGAGGCCATCGACCGGCTGAAGACCACCGCCGAGTCCCACCAGCGCATCATGGTGGTCGAACTGATGGGCCGTCACACCGGCTGGATCACCCTCACCGCGGGCATGGCCGGCGGCGCCCACGGCATCCTGATCCCCGAGAAGCCCTTCGACATCGAGGCCGTCGCCCGGATGATCGAGGAGCGCTTCCGGCGCGGCAAGAAGTTCGCCATCATCGCGGTCGCCGAGGGCGCGAAGCCCGAGCCCGGCACGCTGCGCTTCGAGCACGGCGAGGTCGACCGGTTCGGCCACCAGACCTTCGGCGGCATCGGCACCCGGCTCGCCGCCGAGCTGGAGAACCTGCTCGGCAAGGAGGCCCGGCCGGTCATCCTCGGCCACACCCAGCGCGGCGGCACCCCCACCGCCCTCGACCGGGTCCTCGCCACCCGCTTCGGCTGGCACGCCGTCGAAGCCGTCCACCAGGGCGCCTTCGGCCACTTCACCGCGTTGCGCGGCACCGACATCCGGCTCGTCCCGATCGCCGACGCGGTGGTCCGGCTCAAGACCGTCCCCGAGGGCCGCTGGGCCGAATCCGAGGCCGTGCTCTGAGCGATCCCCGGGCTCGATAGGTTGGGACGCATGACCACCCGAACCGCCCCGCCCCGAGTCCTCACCGTCGCCGGCTCCGACAGCGGCGGCGGGGCGGGCATCCAGGCCGACCTCAAGACCATGCTCGCCCTCGGCGTCCACGGCATGAGCGTCATCACCGCCGTCACCGCGCAGAACTCGCTCGGCGTCCAGGGCTACTGGGAACTCCCCGCCGAAGCCGTCCGGGCCCAGTACCGCAGCGTCGTCGACGACATCGGCGTCCAGGCCGTCAAGACCGGCATGCTCGCCTCGATCGAACTGGTCGAGACCGTCGCCGGACTCCTCGCCGACACCGCCGCCCCCGTGGTCGTCGACCCGGTCGGCGTCTCCAAGCACGGCGACGCCCTGCTCGCCGCCGAAGCCGTCGCCACCGTGCGCGAACGCCTCCTGCCGGTCGCCACCCTCGCCACCCCGAACCTGCACGAGGTGACCCAGCTCACCGGGCGCACCGTCACCCGGGAGGACGAGATGCTCGACGCCGCGAAGGCGCTGCGCGACCTCGGACCCGCGTGGGCCCTGATCAAGGGCGGCCACCTCGACGGCGAAGCCGCCGACCTGCTGCTCGGCCCCGCCGGCGAGACCCACTGGTACCGGGCCCCCCGGCACGACAACCGCCACACCCACGGCACCGGCTGCACCCTCGCCAGCGCGATCGCCGCCGAACTCGCCAAGGGCCACCCCGTCCCCACCGCCGTCGCCCACGCCAAGACCTACGTCACCGGTGCCATCCGCGAAGGCTTCGCCCTCGGCGCCGGCATCGGCCCGGTCGACCACTTCTGGCAGCAGCGGTGAACACCTGAGGGGCCCCGGCCGGGGCCCCTCAGGTGCGGGAAAAGCAACAGCCGACCACGGTCCCCGGAGGGTGTGGTCGGCTGTTGCCGACAAGAACAAGAAGGTGACCGGCGGACCGGCCTGCGCGTCAGCGCGAGACCTTACCGGCCTTGATGCACGAGGTGCAGACGTTGAGCCGCTTCGGCGTCCGCCCGATCACAGCGCGCACCGTCTGAATGTTGGGGTTCCAACGACGGGGGGTGCGGCGGTGCGAGTGGGAGATAGAGTTGCCGAAGCCCGGGCCCTTGCCGCAGACGTCGCAGTTGGCAGCCACAGGAGTCACTCCAAGACAGATCAGGTACTTGAACTAGCCCGGGGTGTTCCAGGCAACCGGGAGAGCATACAACGGCACGTCCGGCTCCACGAAACTACCACGATCACGGGGGTGATCGTTCCCGTGAGCTGGGCACGAGCCTGCGGCCGGCGGCCCGGCCGGGGCCGATAACCTGCCAGCATCGCCCCTCGCCCCTCGCCGCCGCGTCCTGTCGTGTTCCGGCGGCGTTCATCCGGAGGAGACCCGGTGCTGGACACCCTCGACGCCCCGGCCGTCCGCACCTGGTGCCGACTCGCGCTGGCGGCCCTCGGCCAGGCCCGCGAGGAGATCGACGCGCTGAACGTGTACCCGGTCCCGGACGGCGACACCGGCACGAACCTGTACCTGACGCTGGAGTCCGCGGCCGAGGCGCTGGACGCGGTGTTCGCCGCCGAGGAGCACCCCGGACTGGCCCGGGCCGCCGCCGCCGCGGCCCGCGGGGCGCTGGTCGGGGCGCGCGGCAACTCGGGCGTGATCCTGGCGCAGTGGCTGCGCGGCCTGGCCGGGGAGCTCGCCGACGGGAGCCGGCTCGCCGAGGCGCTGGACGGCGGCGCCCGCTCGGCGTACTCGGCGGTCGCGCAGCCGGTCGAGGGCACCCTGCTGACGGTCGCCGCGGCGGCCGCCGCCGCGGCGAAGGACGCGGACGGGCTGACCGGGCAGGCCCAGGAGGCGTACCGGGCGGCCCGGCAGGCACTGCTGCGGACGCCCGACCAGCTGTCGGTGCTGGCCGAGGCCGGCGTGGTCGACGCGGGCGGCCGGGGCCTGGTCGCGGTGCTGGGCGCCCTGGTGGACGCGGTCTCGGGCCGGCAGCCGATGGGGCCGGTCGCGTTGCGGCGCGAACTCGACCCGCTGGTGGTGGCCGGCTGCGAGGGCCAGGAGCGCCCGCCCGGACCCGGGCACCCGGCGTTCGAGGTGATCTACCTGCTGGAGGCCGGGGACGAGCGGCTGCCGCGGCTGCGCGACCGGCTGGCGGGCCTCGGCGACTCGCTGGTGATCGGCGGCGGCGACGGCCTGTGGAACGTCCACGTGCACGTGGACGACGCGGGCGCGGCCGTCGAGGCGGGCGTCGAGGCGGGCCGCCCGTACCGGATCAGGATCACCCACTTCGCGGAGGCCGCGGCCCGGTCCGGGGAGCGGGAGGAGACCGTCTCGCACGGGCGGGCGGTGCTGAGCGTGGTGACCGGCAGCGGGCTGGCGCAGCTGTGCGAGCAGGCCGGTTCGGTGGTGCTGTCGGCCGACCCGGACCGGGCGCCGTCCAGCGCCGAACTGGTCGCCGCGGTGCACCGGTGCGGCGCGCGCGAGGCGGTGCTGCTGCTGAACGACCCCGAGCTGCGCCCGGCCGCCGGGGCCGCCGCCGACCAGCTGCGCGAGGAGGGCGTCCGGATCGCGGTGCTGCCGACCCGCTCCCCGGTGCAGGGCCTGGCCGCGCTCGCCGTGCACGACGCCGGGCGGCGCTTCGACGAGGACGTGGTGGCGATGACCTCCGCGGCCGGCGCCACCCGGCACGCCGAACTCGCCGTCGCCGAGGGCGAGTCCTGGACGATGGCGGGGGTCTGCCAGGCCGGCGACGTGCTCGGGCTGATCGACGGCGACGTCGCCGTGATCGGCCGGGACCTCACCGGCACGGCGCTGGCCGTGCTGGACCGGATGATCGCGGCCGGCGGCGAACTCGTCACCCTGGTGCTCGGCGAGGAGGCCCCCGCCGAACTCGCCGACCGGCTGATCGCGCACGCCCGGCGGACCCGGCCGGAGATCGACGCCGTCGCCTACCACGGAGGCCAGGAGGCCGCCCCGCTGCTCATCGGGGTGGAGTGACACCGCGACGTCGGTGCCGTGGTGTGAAATGGGTCCGATGGGCGCTCTCGATGAACCACTGAAGGACCTGGTCGGCGACCGCACCGCGAAGGTGCTGGCCGACAGCCTCAAGCTGCGCACGGTCGGCGACCTGCTGCACCACTACCCGCGCCGGTACGTCGAGCGCGGGCAGCTCACCAGCCTGGACGAGCTGGAGGTGGACGAGCACGTCACGGTGCTGGCCCGGATCGAGAAGGTCACCCTGATCCCGTTCCGCGGCCGCAAGGGCGACCGGCTGGAGGTGGTGGTCACCGACGGCCGCTCCCGGCTCTCGCTGGTCTTCTTCAACCAGGGCTGGCGGCAGAAGGACCTGAAGCCCGGTCAGCAGGGCCTGTTCGCCGGCAAGGTCGGCCTGTTCAACCGGACCCGCCAACTCGCCTCGCCCGACTATCAGTTGATCGACGCCGAGGAGGGCTCCTCGGCGGCCGAGCAGTTCGCCGGGCGGCTCATCCCGGTCTACCCGGCCAGCGCCCAGCTGCCCAGCTGGAAGCTCTCGCTCTGCGTCGACCTGGCCCTCACCAAGCACCTGGCGGACGTCGGCGAGCCGCTGCCCGCCGAACTGCGCGCCCAGCACGGCCTGATCCCGCTGCCCGAGGCCCTGGAGCTGATCCACCGCCCGCACAGCCAGGCCGAGAAGGAGCGCGCCCGGGACCGGCTGCGCTGGGACGAGGCCTTCGTCCTCCAGGTCGCCCTCGCCCAGCGCCGCGCCGCCGACTCCGCCCTCCCCGCCGTCCCGCGCCGCCCCGTCCCCGGCAAGGTGCTGGACGCCTTCGACGCCCGCCTCCCGTTCACCCTGACGGAGGGCCAGCAGAAGGTCTGCGCCGAGATCCTCGCCGATCTGGCCACCGAGCACCCCATGCACCGCCTGCTCCAGGGCGAGGTCGGCTCGGGGAAGACGCTGGTCGCGCTGCGCGCCATGCTCGCGGTGGTCGACACCGGCGGGCAGGCGGTGCTGCTGGCCCCGACCGAGGTGCTGGCGCAGCAGCACCACCGCTCGATCGTCGAGATGATGGGCGACCTCGCCGAGGCCGGCATGATCGGCGGCTCCGAGATCGGCACCCGGGTGGCCCTGCTGACCGGCTCGATGGGCGCGGCCGCCCGCCGCGGCGCGCTGCTGGACATGGCCTCCGGCAAGGCCGGGCTGGCGATCGGCACGCACGCCCTGATCGAGGACAAGGTGCAGTTCGCCGACCTCGGCCTGGTGGTGGTCGACGAGCAGCACCGGTTCGGCGTCGAGCAGCGCGACGCGCTGCGGGCCAAGGGCGAGCAGCCGCCGCACCTGCTGGTGATGACCGCCACGCCGATCCCGCGCACCGTCGCGATGACGGTCTTCGGCGACCTGGAGACCTCGGTGCTGGACCAGCTGCCGTCCGGCCGCTCGCCGATCTCCACCCACGTGGTGCCCGCCCTGGAGAAGCCCAACTTCCTGGTCCGGGCCTGGGAGCGGGTCCGCGAGGAGGTCGGCAAGGGCCACCAGGCGTACGTGGTCTGCCCGCGGATCGGCGACGAGGAGGAGCAGGGCAAGAAGGGGAGGAAGCGCAAGGACGACCCGGAGGAGGTCGGCGGGGGAGCGGACAGCGAGGAGAAGCGGCCGCCGCTCTCGGTGCTGGAGACCGCCGGGAAGTTGGCCGAGGGGCCGCTGGCCGGGCTGCGGATCGAGATCCTGCACGGCCGCCTCGCGCCCGAGGCCAAGGACGACGTGATGCGCCGGTTCGCGGCCGGCGAGGTCGACGTGCTGGTCGCCACCACGGTGATCGAGGTCGGCGTCAACGTCCCGAACTCCACCGCGATGGTGATCATGGACGCGGACCGGTTCGGCGTCTCCCAGCTGCACCAGCTCCGCGGCCGGGTCGGCCGCGGCTCCGCACCCGGCCTCTGCCTGCTGGTCAGCGACATGCCCGCGGCCAGCGCCGCCCGGGCCCGGCTGGACGCGGTGGCCGGCACCCTGGACGGCTTCGCGCTCTCCCGGATCGACCTCGAACAGCGCCGCGAGGGCGACGTGCTCGGCCAGGCCCAGTCCGGCGTGAAGTCCTCGCTCAAGGTGCTCTCCGTCCTGGACGACGAGGACGTGATCGCCACCGCCCGGGCCGAGGCCACCCGGCTGGTCGGGGCCGACCCGGCGCTGGCCGACCACCCCGAGCTGCGCACCGCGCTGGAGAGCCTGCTCGACGCGGACCGCGCGGAGTACCTGGAGAAGGGCTGAAGCGGCTCGTTCGCACCCCTCGGATGTCAGTGCCCCGGGAGAGAATGAAGTTGTCCGGGGCGCGCTCCAAGTCGCGTCCCCGGCGCGAGAATTGGGGGTCATTGCCATGGCATTCCGTCACCTCAACGAGCTCCCGCTCGGCGACAAGGTCTTCCGGATCGAGGTCGCCAGCGAGGACGACCGCGAAGTCACCCTCACCCTGACCGGCTGGCGCGAGGGCAATTCCGCCAACCCGGTCGCCTCCGGCAAGCTCCGCCTCCCGGTGGAGGACGTCGCCTCGCTGCGGATCGCGCTGAACCGCGCGCTGCGCGCGCTGGCGATCGTCGCCGACGTCTCCGAGCCGATCCCGGACCGGGACGTCCTGCGCGAGCTCTACCCCGGCCACGGCTCCCCCTGGGTGCCGCAGCACGAGGAGGAGCTGGTCCGCCGCTTCCACGACGGCGACACCATCGCCCGGATCGCGGCCCGCTACGGCCGCACCCCCGACTCCGTCCGCACCAAGCTGCGCGAGCTCGGCCACGACCCGCGCCGCCCCGAGTACTGCCCGCCGGACGGCTGCCTGTCCTGGTCCCGGTACGCGTCGCCGTCGGTGCTGGGCGCCGCGTCCAACGAGTAACGGGCCCCGGGGCGCGAGCGGCGCGCGCACCGGCCATGCCCCGAATGTCGGCTATGGTCGGGCGCGCAGTTCCTCGCGCCCCCGCCCCGTAAGGACTTCCCCATGCCCCGCGTGATCGCCGGCGTCGCCGGAGGCCGCCCGCTCGCCGCGCCGCCCGGCCGGAACACCCGACCGACCTCGGACAAGGCGCGGGAGGCGATGTTCTCCACCGTCGAGGCGCTGTACGGGCCGATCGGCGGGGCCCGGATGCTGGACCTGTTCGCCGGCAGCGGCGCGGTCGGCCTGGAGGCGCTGTCCCGCGGCGCCGGCCACGCCCTGCTGGTGGAGGCCGACCCGGCCGCCGCCCGGACGGTCCGGGAGAACGTCCGCGCGCTCGGCCTGCCCGGCGCCGAGGTGCGGGCCGAGAAGGCCGAGAAGGTGATCGCCGGGGCGCCCCCCGCCGAGCCCTACGACCTGGTGTTCCTGGACCCGCCGTACGCGGTCGAGGACGCCGTGCTGGGGGAGATGCTGGTCACACTGCGCTCGGGGGGCTGGCTGGCGGAGCATGTTCTCGTCACCGTGGAACGCAGCACCCGGGGCGGCGAGTTCGGTTGGCCGGACGGCTTCGAGGGGCTGCGCTCCCGCCGCTACGGCGAGGGCACGCTCTGGTACGGTCGCGCCGCTACCGGGGCTGCACAAGACTCGTAGTCACGAACGTCCCGCCTCCCGAGGGAGCTTTCCGCCATGCGCCGCGCCGTCTGCCCGGGGTCCTTCGACCCCATCACCAACGGACACCTGGACATCATCGAGCGGGCCTCGAAGCTGTACGACGTGGTGCACGTGGCGGTCCTGATCAACCGCAACAAGCAGGGCATGTTCACCGTCGACGAGCGGATCGGCCTGATCGCCGAGACCACCGCGCACCTGGGCAACATCGAGGTGGAGTCGCACAGCGGCCTGCTGGTGGACTTCTGCCGCGAGCGCGGCATCCCGGCGATCATCAAGGGCCTGCGGGCGGCCGGCGACTTCGACTACGAACTGCAGATGGCCCAGATGAACCACGGCCTGACGGGCGTCGAGACGCTGTTCGTGCCGACCTCGCCGACGTACAGCTTCCTGTCCTCCAGCCTGGTCAAGGAGGTGGCCTCGCTGGGCGGCGACGTCTCCCACCTGCTGCCGCCGGTGGTGCACGAGCGGCTGGTCGAGCGGATCGCCGAACGGCGCAACTGACCGAGGCGTTGTGAGCGGCGGGGCGGGTGGCCGTACAGTCTGTACTCCCGGCCCCGGGGAGCGGTCTCCGCGACTCCCGGGCACTGCCTCCGCCGCACCTCGGCGGCACACGGAAAGACAAAGACGCCCGTGGACGTGCAGCAGAAACTCGACGAGATCATCTCCCTGGTCGAGAAGGCCAAGGCGATGCCCATGTCGGCCTCCTGCGTGGTCAACCGCGCCGAGCTGACGGCCCTGCTCCGCGACCTGCGCGACGCGATGCCCGCCGAACTCGCCCAGGCCCAGTCCGTGGTGGCGGACCACCAGCAGATGGTGGCCGACGCCCACGCGCAGGCCGACCACATCATCCGCGGCGCGCACGACGAGCGCGGCTCGCTGATCTCCGACACCGAAGTGGTCCGCCAGGCCCGGGCCGAGGCCGACCGGGTGCTGGCCGAGGCCCGCGGCGAGGTGGAGACCAAGCGCGCCGAGGCGGACGACTACGTCGACTCCAAGCTCGCCAACTTCGAGGTGGTGCTGACCAAGACGCTGGGCGCGGTCGGCCGCGGCCGGCAGAAGCTGCGCGGCGACTCGGGCGTCTACGAGCCGGAGCAGGACGGCGCCGAGGACGGCGAGGAGTTCCGGCCGCGGATCAGCCCCAGCCCGGAGGCCGACGAGTACGTCGACGTGAAACTCGCCACCCTGGAGGCGGTGCTCTCCGCCACCCTGGAGGCGGTCGGCAAGGGCCGCGACAAGCTGCTCGGCAAGGCCCCGATCGACGAGCTGGGCGCCTACCTGGCCGCCGCCGACGAGGCCCAGCAGCTCAAGGACCGGGCCGAGGCGGTCGCGGCCGGCTTCGCCGACGAGGGTGAGCAGTCCTGGTACGCGGACGTCCCGCAGCAGCAGTCCTGGCCCGAGCAGACCCCGGCCGCGGCCGGCTGGCAGAACCCCGCCGAGGACCCTTACGCCCAGCCGCAGGCCCCGCAGTACGCCGAGGTGTACGGCGGCGGCTACGACCCGGCCGCGGCCCCGCAGACCGACCCGTACGGCCAGCCCTACGGGCACCAGCAGCCGGTCGACCCGTACTACCAGCAGCAGTACCAGCAGCCGCAGCAGCAGGGCTTCGACCAGTGGGGCAACCCGCTGCCCGCCGACCCGTACGGCTACCAGCAGCAGCAGCCGCCGCAGCAGCCGACCCAGGTGCCGCAGCAGGGCGGGCTGGACGAGACCAGCTTCTTCGACACCAGCATGATCGACATGACCCGGCTGCGGGAGCTCGGCGGCCGCTGACCAGCGGCCGGGGGACGGGGACCGGCGGCCGGAGGACGGGCGAGTTGGGCTGGACGCGGAGTCTCCGGTAGTCTGACCACTCCGGTCTGTTCGTGCCGGGTTCGCCGTGTGCCCGCGACCGGGCCGCGCACCGCAGAAGCCACCTTCGCGCCACGCAGGGATGCGTGCCGCCACCAGGAAGTCAGGAAACCTTGAACCGCCTCGACCACCGCGACCCCCTCGTGTTCGACACGCACGAGCTCGGCCGTCGCCCCGGATCGCTGCGCAAGGTGACCCGAACCCTGGAGGCCCCGGCGGAGCTGGGCATCGCGGACGTGATCGGCGTCCCCGAGAAGAGCGAGATCAAGCTGGAGCTCCGCCTGGAGTCCGTGGTCGAGGGCGTGCTGGTCACCGGCACCGCCGAGGCCGAGGTCGCCGGCGAGTGCTCGCGCTGCCTGGAGCCGGTGGGGGACGACCTGACGGTCGACTTCCAGGAGCTCTACTACTACCCGGAGTCCGAGGAGCGGCACCGCGCGATCGCGGGGGACGACTTCGACGAGGAGTCCGAGGACGAGACTTACCGCCTGGAGGGCGACCTGTTCGACCTCCAGCCGGTGCTGCGTGACGCGGTGGTGCTCGCACTGCCGCTGCAGCCGGTGTGCCAGGACGACTGCCTGGGCCTGTGCTCCGAATGCGGAGCGCGGCTGAGCGACGACCCGGCGCACCACCACGACGCCGCCGACCCCCGGTGGGCGGCTCTGCAGGGACTCTCCGCCGCCCCCGGCGACGAGGGTGACGAGGAATAAGACACAGCGCTGCCCGTGAGGGCCTCGCCGTAGAACCAGGAGATTTACCGTGGCTGTTCCGAAGCGGAAGATGTCGCGCAGCAACACGCGTCACCGCCGTTCCAACTGGAAGGCCGTCGTGCCCGCGCTCGTCGCGTGCGACCGCTGCCACGAGCCGAAGCTCGCGCACATCGCGTGCCCGAGCTGCGGCACGTACAACCGTCGCCAGGTCCTCTCGGTCTGATCGGCAGGGTGCACGGATCGATGTCGGACGGTGGCAACTCCTCTCGCAAGCCGAACTCCGCGAGCAACGGGGGTAAGGGCGGCGGGCCGGCTTCGACCGAATACGACGTCCTGGAAGGGCGCCTCGGGTATCCGCTCGAGCGCGCCCTTCTGGTGCGTGCCCTGACCCACCGCTCGTACGCGTACGAGAACGGCGGCCTGCCCACCAACGAGCGCCTGGAGTTCCTCGGCGACTCGGTGCTGGGCCTCGTGGTGACCGACACCCTCTACCGCCTCCACCCGGAGGTCGCCGAGGGGACGCTCGCCAAACTCCGCGCCGCGGTGGTCAACTCCCGCGCGCTCGCCGAGGTCGGCCGCGGCATGGACCTCGGGGCCTTCATCCGGCTCGGCAAGGGCGAGGAGGGCACCGGCGGACGCGACAAGTCCTCGATCCTCGCGGACACCGTCGAGGCCGTGATCGGCGCGATCTACCTCGACAAGGGCCTGGACTCCGCCACGGACTTCGTCCACCAGCTGTTCGACCCGCTGATCGCGGAGTCCGCGCAGCTCGGCGCCGGACTCGACTGGAAGACCAGCCTCCAGGAGCTCACCGCGGCCGTCGGCATCGGCGTCCCCGAGTACGTGGTCACCGAGTCCGGACCGGACCACGAGAAGACCTTCACCGCCGCCGCCCGGGTGGCCGGACAGGACTACGGTTCCGGCACCGGCCGCTCGAAGAAGGAGGCCGAGCAGAAGGCCGCCGAATCGGCCTGGCGCTCGATCAAGGCCCAGAACGAGGCCGCCCACGCCGCCAAGGCCCAGGGCGAGCCGCCCGCCGCGGCCGGCTGAGCCGCCCGCCGTGCCCGAACTGCCCGAGGTCGAAGTCGTCCGCCGCGGCCTGGCCCGCTGGGCCGCCGGACGCACCGTCGCCGAGGCCGAGGTACTGCACCCGCGGGCCGTCCGCCGCCAGGCCGGCGGCGCCGAGGAGTTCACCGCGCTACTGCGCGGCCGGACCCTCGGCGCGCCGCAGCGCCGCGGCAAGTACCTGTGGGTGCCGCTCGGCGACGGCCTGTCGATGATCGGCCACCTCGGGATGAGCGGCCAACTCCTGATCCAGGAACCGGAGATGACCCCCTCCGTCCACCTGCGGGCCCGGGTCCGGTTCACCGACGGCGGCACCGAGCTGCGCTTCGTCGACCAGCGCACCTTCGGCGGCCTGGCCGTCGAGGAGGCCGAGGCCGACGACCCCGAGGCCACCCCGCTCTCGCTCGCGCACATCGCCCGCGACCCGCTCGACGCCCGGTTCGACGACGCCGCCTTCGCCACCGCCCTGCGGGCGAAGCGCACCACCGTCAAGCGCGCCCTGCTCGACCAGACCCTGGTCAGCGGCGTCGGCAACATCTACGCCGACGAGGCGCTCTGGCGCAGCCGCCTGCACTTCGACCGCCCCACGGCCGGGCTGACCCGCCCCGCCGCGCTCGAACTCCTCGGCCACGCCCGGGACGTCATGACGGCGGCCCTGGCGGTCGGCGGGACGAGCTTCGACTCGATGTACGTCAACGTCAACGGCGAGAGCGGCTACTTCTCCCGGGACCTGGACGCCTACGGCCGCGAGGGCGAGCCCTGCCGCCGCTGCGGCACCGCGATGCGCCGCGACCCCTGGATGAACCGCTCCAGCTACTCCTGCCCGAAGTGCCAGCGCCCGCCCCGGGCCTGACCTGCCGCCAGGCCCGGGCCGACTCCCCGGCGGGCCGTCAGTTCGGACTGCCGGCGGGGGACTTCGCGTCCTCCTCGGCGGCGTGCAGCGCGCCGCCCTCGTCGCCGAAGTAGGCGACGCCGACCGCGCTGACCACCGCGAGGACGAAGCCGAAGGCGGCCATCCAGCCCAGGCCGTCCCGCGAGGAGTCGCCGAGCCACAGGACGCCGACCGCGCCCGGGACCACGGTCTCGCCGACCACCAGGGCGGCCGTCGCGCCGTTCACCGAGCCGATCTGCAGGGCGATGGTGTGCAGGTACATCCCGCCGATGCCGCCGACCAGGATCGCGTACAGGGCCGGGTCGGCGAGCAGCGCGCCGAGCGAGAACGGCTCGACGCCGTCCAGGACGCGCACGCCGATGCCGAGCGCGCCGAAGCCGAGGCCGGAGAGCAGGCCGGCCACGATCGCCCCGCTCGCCCCGAGCCGGCGGACCACCAGCGCGCCCCCGGCGATCAGCACCACCGAGCCGATCAGCAGCCACCAGTGGAAGGACCGGGCCGCGTGGTGCCCGCCCTCCGGCCCGGCCGCGACCGCCAGCAGCACCAGGGCGCTGCACAGCACGCCGATCGACAGCCACTCCAACTGCCGCAGCCGCAGCCCGAGCAGCCGCACCGAGAGCACCGCGGTGATCACCAGGTTGGCGCTGATGATGGTCTGCGAGAGGAACAGCGGCAGCAGCCGGGCGGCCAGCGCGCCGAGGCCGAAGCCGACGAAGTCCAGCACCGTGCCGAGGATGAACTCCCAGGTGACGGCGGCCTTCGCGGTGGAGGACAGGCTCGGCCCGCCGTGCTCGGTGACGGCGCCGGAGGCGGCCTCCTCCCGGGCCGAGCGGCGGGTGCCGAGGGCTTGCAGCACCGAGCCGGTGCCGTAGCAGGCGGACGCCGCGACGGCGGTGACGAGACCGAGGATCACCTGGGGGCTCCTGTCGGGGGAGTGGAAGATCGTCACCACTATGCCCGCTTCGTGCCCCCGCCCGGACCGCCGGGGCCGAACTCCGGCCGGTCGGCGGGGGTCGCGGCGGCGGCCCTCGCCCTGGAGTAGGGGTCGGCACCGGGGTCGGACGGTACCGGGGCAGGACCCGGGGCGGACGCGCGGACCGGTACGGTCTGGAGCATGAGAACTGTGCCCCGCCGCCCCCGGACCACCGGGCCCGCCGCCGCCCTCGGGGCGGCGCTGCTCGGCCTGCTGATGGTGTTCGGCCTGGCGGCGCCCGCCTCGGCGTCCGGACTGAACGACGCGGCCGACGCGCTGAAGCGGACCCAGGTGTACGTCGACCCGGAGATGACCGGCCGCTTCTCCAAGGACCAGGCCGCCGAGCTGGCCGCCAGGCTGAAGTCGGCCGACAAGCCGGTCTTCGTCGCGGTGCTGCCGGACAGCGAGGCGTACCCGGGCAAGAACCTGTTCACCGACCTGCGCACCAAGGTCGGCATCGTCGGCGTCTACGCGGTCTGGCGCGGCAACGAGTTCAAGGCGCAGTCCGACGCGAAGGCCCTGCCGGGCGCCTCCACCGAGCGGATCGCGGGCGCCGCGTTCCGCTCCCACCCCGGCGACATCGGCGCCACCGTCGACGAGTTCGTCGACCAGGCGGTGAAGCAGACCAAGGGCGACGGACCGCAGCACAGCACCTCGATCGCCTGGCTGCTGGTCCCGCTGCTGCTGCTCGGACTGCTCGGCGCCGGCGTGTTCCTGCTGTTCCGCCGGGCGAAGAAGCGCAAGGAGGACCAGCTCCGCGCCGACCTCGACCGGCTGCGCACCGTGGTGGACGAGGACATCACCGCGTTCGGCGAGGAACTCGACCGGCTCGACTTCAACCCCGGCGCCCCCGACGCGGACGACGCCCAGCGCGCCGACTACACCGGCGCCCTGGACGCCTACGACCTGGCCAAGCGGACCATGGACGGGGCGAAGAAGCCCGAGGACGTCCGCCCCGTCACCGAGGCGCTGGAGCAGGGCCGGTTCGCGCTGGCCTCGCTGGCGGCCCGCCGCGAGGGCCGGCCGCTGCCGGAGCGCCGCGTCCCGTGCTTCTTCGACCCGCGGCACGGCCCGTCCGTCGCCGACGTCCAGTGGGCCCCGTCCGGCGGCGCCCCGCGCACCGTCCCGGCCTGCGCCGAGGACGCGGCCCGGCTGGCCGGCGGCCAGGACCCGGACGTCCGCACCGTGCACACCGAGCACGGCGACCAGCCGTACTGGAACGCCGGCCCCGCCTACAGCCCCTGGGCGGGCGGCTACTTCGGCGGCGGCATGCTGCCGGGCCTGCTGGTCGGCACCATGCTCGGCTCGATGCTCTCCACCCCCGGCTACGCCTACGCGGCCGACTACGGCTACGGCCACGGCGACGGGGGCCACGACGACAACGACGGCGCGGACGCCGGCGAGTACTCGGGCGCCGACTTCAACGGGTCGGACTTCGACAGCGGCTTCGGCGACAGCGGCGGCGGGGACTTCGGCGGCGACTTCGGCGGCAGCGGGGACTTCGGCGGCGGCGACTTCTGACGCCGGGTCACCCCCGCACGGCCGCGACGGCTCCCGGACCGGGAACGGTCCGGGAGCCGTCGCGCGTCCGGCCGCTCACCCCGTCCGGGTGGGCACCGCCGGACGCGGCCCGGCCGGGGCGGGGGAGCCGTCGGGCTCCCGGCGGCCCAGCACCGCCAGCGTCATCGCGCAGGACGCCAGTTGGAACGCGGCGCCCCAGCCGAGCACCGGCCCCGCCCCGTAGGCGTCGCCGACCGGCCCGGCCAGCGCCAGCCCGACCGGCCCGAAGGCGAAGGCCCCGAGCGTCCCGTAGGCGCTGACCCGGCCCAGCGCCTCCGGCGGGACGTGACGCTGGGTCAGCGCGGCGAACAGCGAACCGCAGACGACCGAGGTGACGCCCGCCCCGGCCGCCGCCACCGCCACCGCGGGCAGCGGCCAGCCGAGCGCCAGCGCCCCCGAGGGCAGCGCCCAGCCCGCGGTCACCGCGACCGCCGTGCGCAGCGGCCGCCGCGGCCGGCGGCCGAGCAGCAGCAGCCCGCCGAGCACCGCGCCCGCCCCGTAGGCGCCCATCACCACGCCCCAGCCGCCCGCGCCGCCGAGCCGGTCGCGGGCCAGCACCGGGCCCAGCACCAGGAACGGCGCCCAGACCAGCAGGTTGAACAGGCAGCCCTGCAGGGCGCTCACCCACTGCCAGCGGCGGGAGGCGAACTCGGCCCAGCCGGAACGCAGTTCGCCGATCAGCGACTCCCCGGCGGCCGGGCGGGCCGCCGCCGGGAGGCGGAGCAGGGCCAGCGCGGCCAGGCCCGCCGCGTAGCTGGCCGCGTCCACCGCCAGCACCCAGCCGGGGCCGGCCACGGCGGTGAGCAGGCCCGCCAGGGCCGGACCGGCCACCAGGGCGCCGTTCCGGGCGATCCCCAGCAGGGCGTTGGCGTCGGCGAGCCCGGTGGCCGGGACGAGCCGGGGCAGCAGCGCGTCCAGCGCGGGCATGAACACCGCCTCGGCCAGGCCCCAGCACGCCATCAGTGCCGCCAGCGCCCAGATCCGGCCCTGCCCGGCGAACAGCAGCGCCGCCGTCGCGGCCTGGGTCAGGCAGCGCAGCCCGTCCGAGCCGAGCATCACCCGGCGCGCCCCGAGCCGGTCCGCGGCCGCGCCGCCGAGCACCAGCAACAGGACGATCGGCAGGATGCGCGCCGTCATCACCACCCCGAGCCCGGAGCCGCCGCCCCCGCCGTCCAGGACCGCGAAGGCCACCGCCACCGAGGCCATCGACGACCCGAACAGGGAGACGGCGTAGCCCGTGAAGAAGAGGCGGAACTCCCGCCCGCGCAGGACGGCGAACCGCCGCGAGATCGGCTTCATGACCGGCAGACTGCCCCGGCGGCAGGGCTGCCGACAAGGGGTTCCGACGGAAAACCTGAGCGGATCGGCATCAATTTTCGGAGGGGCTGAAATTCCCGCAGTAAATCACGTATTTACCGCAGTGGGAGCGGTGATTGACGGCTCATCGACCGCGCTGTTTACTGCGGGAGTGATACCTGTCGAGTACGCCGTCGCCGTCGACCGCTACCTGGCCGGCGCCCCGCTCGCGGAGGGCTCCCGCCGGGTCTACCGGATCGCCCTGCGGACCTGGGCCTGGCTGCTGGTCGGCCGTACCCCGCCGACCGGGCCGGAGCGTCGCCGGGCCGCCCCGCCGGTGCTGCCGCTCGCCGCCCTGGACGGGTCGGACGCGCCCCGCCGGGTGGCCGGGGCGTTCGCGGCCCGCGCCGCGGAGGTCGGCCCGCGCACCGCCAACCGCGAACTCGCCGCGCTGCGCTCCGCCGCCCGCTGGTGGTGTGCGCGGGGGTGGCTGGCGGCCGACCCGGCGGCCGGGGTGCGTCCGCTGCCGCCCGTCGCGCCCGCCCCGGGCCCGACCGAGGACCGGGCGCGGGCCGTCCTGGCGCTCCGGGCGCCGCTGCGCGAGAAGGTGCTCTGGCATCTGGTCCGGGAGACCGGTGCCCCGATCGGGCAACTGCTGGCGCTGGACGTGGACCGGCTCGACCTGGCGAACCGGCAGGCCCGGACCGCCGCCGCCGGGGAGCGCCCGCTGCGCTGGCGCGGCGGCGCGGCCCGGCTGCTGCCGCTGCTGGTGGCCGGGCGCACCGCCGGCCCGCTGTTCCTCACCGACCGCCGGGCCCCGGCCGGCACGCCCCCCGCCGACCGCTGCCCGCTGACCGGCCGCGGCCGGCTCTCCTACCGGCGGGCCGCCGAACTGTTCACCGCCGCCACCGCCCCGCTGGACCCGGCCGGCCGGGGCTGGACGCTGCACCTGCTGGCCGAACCGCGCCGCTGAGCGCGGGACACGGGGGACTACGGGGGTGCGGGGGCGGGCGGTGAACGCCGTCGGGCCGGTGGGGAGGCTCGGTGGAAGGGGCGTGAAGCCTGTTCCGTACGCCCCCTGAGTGCCGGACTATGGTCTGACACATGCAAGGTCACGACAGCCGCCGTTCGGTCCGCGCCACCATCTGGGTGCGCGGGCGCGTCCAGCAGGTGGGGTTCCGCTGGTGGACCAGGGCCAGGGCCCTGGAGATCGGGCTGACGGGCTACACGAGCAACCTCGGGGACGGCCGGGTCCAGGTGGTCGCCGAGGGTTCGCGGGTCGACTGCGAGCGCCTGCTCGCCGCGCTGCGCGGGCCCGGAACGCCAGGTCAGGTCAGTGGGGTCACCGAGATCTGGACCGCCGTGGGGGACGGGTACCAAGGCTTCGTGATCCGATGAGCACACCGCAGTTGCCGGCCGGAGGAGAGCCGCCGGCAACTGCCGGTGTCATGCGGTTGCCTTCGGGGCAGACTCGTGGTTGACTCCGCAGGCGTAGTGATCCACTACCCCGGCCGCTGGTGTGTCCGTCCCGCCAGGCAGGTGACAGGGGCGCGGTAGCGTGCGGTGATCGTGTTGACCCGTACGGTCTTTGGTGAGACGCTGGAAACCCGCGCACAGGTCCGAGTTTGTCGGCGGGGCATCGCCGTGCGGGTGCGTCACGAAGGCGCTCCCAGCTGCGGCTGCCCTCGTAGTGCCCAGCCAGCACGTCCGACCGCCCAGACGCGTGCGCTTCCCTTCCCCCAAGACCCACCGTACACGGTTCGGTCACTCAGCGTGGAGGACCACACATCATGGCAAAGGCGCTTCTCGGGTACGTCGGCGGTCCCGACCCGCGAATGCTCTCCGAGATGCGGCGACTGCAGCAGCGCGTCCTGGACCTGGAGAACGAGCTCGCCAAGCTCCAGTCCGAGAACGACGCCCTGACTGCCGTCGCCGACGAGCACTCGCTGCTCAGCAGCATCGACCTGGACCAGCGAGAGCCGGCCCTGACCTGACCGTCGCCCATGGCCCCCGGAACCGGGGCCCCGTGATCGACGCAGTGGTGCACTGAGCTTCCCCGACGAGGGGATGGCAGCCTATAAGGGACGTCCGTGCCGGACGTCCCTTCGTCGTTCCCGGGCTCGCCGCCGAACCCCCTCCGCCGTGATCTGCCCGGCGCGCGGTGCGGCCAAACCGCCGCCTGGCGGCTGTTCGCGGGCCCGGCCGGATACAGTCGCCGACGGGCGGCCGCCGGACACGGGCGGCGGCGGACACGGACGGCGAGGAGGCGGGCGGGTGCACCTGAAGAGCCTGACCCTGCGCGGGTTCAAGTCCTTCGCCTCCGCGACCACCCTGCGCTTCGAACCCGGCATCACCTGCGTGGTCGGCCCGAACGGCTCCGGCAAGTCCAACGTGGTCGACGCGCTCTCCTGGGTGATGGGCGAGCAGGGCGCCAAGTCGCTGCGCGGCGGCAAGATGGAGGACGTCATCTTCGCCGGCACCAGCGGGCGCCCCCCGCTCGGCCGCGCCGAGGTCAGCCTCACCATCGACAACACCGACGGCGCCCTGCCGATCGACTACACCGAAGTCACCATCACCCGGACGATGTTCCGCAACGGCGGCAGCGAGTACGCGCTCAACGGCACCGTCTGCCGACTGCTCGACATCCAGGAACTGCTCTCCGACTCCGGCATCGGCCGCGAGATGCACGTCATCGTCGGCCAGGGCCAGCTCGACTCCGTGCTGCACGCCGACCCGATGGGGCGGCGCGCCTTCATCGAGGAGGCGGCCGGCGTCCTCAAGCACCGCAAGCGCAAGGAGAAGGCGCTCCGGAAACTCGACGCGATGCAGGTCAACCTCAACCGCGCCCAGGACCTGGTCGCCGAACTGCGTCGCCAGCTCGGCCCGTTGGGGCGGCAGGCGAAGATCGCCCGGCGGGCCGCCGGCATCCAGGCCGAACTGCGCGACGCCCGGCTGCGGCTGCTCGCCGACGACCTGCTCACCCTGCGCCGGGCCGTCGAGGCCGAGGTCGCCGACGAACTCGCGCTGGGCCTGCGCCGCACCACCGTCGAACAGGAACTCGCCGCCGCCATCCAGCGCGAGGCCGTCCTGGAGGCCCAGGTCGAACAGCTCGGACCGGCCCTGGAGGCCGCCCGGCAGACCTGGTACCGGCTCTCCTCGCTGGCCGAGCGCACCCGCGGCACCGTCGGACTCGCCGAGGCCCGGGTCCGGGCCGCCGCCACCGCCGGGCAACTGGAGGAGCGGCGCGGCCGCGACCCCGAGGACCTGGAGCGCGACGCCGCCCGGGTCCGCGAGGACGAGGCCGCCCTCGAAGCGGCCCTGGAGCAGGCCCGGTACGCCCTCGCCGAGGCCGGCGAGGAACGCGCCGAACTCGAACGCGCGCTCGCTGCCGAGGAGTTGCGGCTCAAGGCGGCCGCCCGGGCGATCGCCGACCGGCGCGAGGGGCTGGCCCGCCTGCAGGGCCGGGCCGCCGCCGCGCAGTCCCGCGCCACCGCCGCCGAGGCCGAGAGCGAACGGCTCGCCACCGCCCGCGACGAGGCACTGCTGCGGGCCGAGGCCGCCCAGCAGGAGCACGAGCAACTCCGCGCGCACAGCGCGGAGTCCGCGGCCGGCGACGAGGAGGCCGAACAGCGGCACGAGCAGGCCCGCGAAGCGCTCGGGGCGGCCGAACGGGCCGCCTCCGCCGCCCGCGAGACGCTCACCGCCGCCGAGAAGGAACGCGCCGCGCTGGCCGCCCGGCACGACGCGCTCGCCCTCGGCCTGCGCCGCAAGGACGGCAGCGGCACCCTGCTCGGCGACCCCGGCGTCCTCGGGCCCGCCGCCGAACTCCTTTCCGTGGCACCGGGGTTCGAGCAGGCGATGACCGCCGCCCTGGGCGCCGCCGCCGAGGCCGTGGCCGTCGACGGCGTCGACACCGCCGTCCGGGCGCTGACCCGGCTGCGGGCCGAGGACGCCGGCCGGGCCGCGCTGCTGATCACGGACGGCGGCAGCCCGGACGGCGGCAGCGCCGAAGGGGGCGGCGCCGACGGCAGCGATGCCCCGCCGGCCGGGGCGCGGTGGGCCGGCGACCTGCTGGACGGGCCCGCCGGGGTGCTCGCCGCCGCCCGCCGACTGCTGACCCGCACCGCCGTGGTCGAAGACCTCGACGCCGCACGGCAGTTGACCGCCGCGCACCCCGGATGGACCGCCGTCACCCGGGACGGCGACCTGCTCGCCGCCGCCCACGCCCTGGGCGGATCGGCCGGCGCGCCCGGCCAGTTGGAGACCAGGGCCGCCGTCGCCGAGGCCGCCCGCGGCATCGAGGAACTCGACACCCGCTGCGCCCGCCTGGCCGAGGAACTGGCCGCCGCCCGCGAACGGCGCGCCGAACTGGCCGCCGAGGTCGAGCAGTCGGCCCTGCTGCGCCGCCGGGGCGAACAGCGGCGGGCCGAACTCGCCGGCGCGCTCGGCCGCTCCGGCGGCGCCGCCCGGGCCGCCGCCGGCGAGGCCGAACGCACCGCCACCGCCGCCGCCAAGGCCGGGAGCGGCCTGGCCGAGGCCCGGGCCGCCGCCGCGGAGGCCGCCGAACGCCTCGCCACCGCCGAGGAGTCGGCCGACGGCGGCGAGGACGAGCCCGACCCGGCCGAACGCGACCGGCTGGCCGCCGCCGCCGGCGACGCCCGGCAGGCCGAGACGGAGTCCCGGCTCGCCGTCCGCACCCACGAGGAGCGGGTCCGCTCGCTGGCCGGCCGCGCCGACCAGCTGGACCGCGCCGCCCGCACCGAGCGCGAGTCCCGGGCCCGAGCCGCCGAACGCCGCGAACGGGCCCGCCGGGAGTCCGCCACCGCCACCGCCGTCGCCACCGGGGCCCGGCACCTGCTCGGCCGGATCGAGGAGACCCTCACCGCCGCCGAGGCCGACCGGGCCGCCGTCGAGGCCGACCGCACCGCCCGCGAGGGCGAACTGCGGCAGTTCCGCGAGCACGGCCGCACCCTCAAGGCCGAACTCGACCGGCTGGTCGACGCCGGGCACCGCGACGAGGTGCTGCGGGCCGAGAAGCGGCTCCGGATCGAGCAGTTGGAGACCAGGGCACTGGAGGAGTTCGGCCTCGCGGGCACCGACCTGCTCGGCGAGTACGGCCCCGACCGGCCCGTCCCCGCCCCGCCCGCCGAGGACGGCGCCGAGCCCGGCGAGCCCCGCCGCTACGTCCGCGCCGAGGTCGAGCAGCGGCTCCGGGCCGCCGAACGCGCCCACCAGCAGCTCGGCAAGGTCAACCCGCTCGCGCTGGAGGAGTTCGCCGCCCTGGAGGCCAGGCACCAGTTCCTCGGCGAGCAGCTCGACGACCTGCGCAGGAGCCGCCGCGACCTGATGGACATCGTCCGGGACGTCGACACCCGGGTCGAACAGCTCTTCACCGCCGCCTACCACGACACCGCCGCCCAGTTCGAGGGCGTCTTCTCCCGGCTGTTCCCCGGCGGCGAGGGCCGGCTGCTGCTCACCGACCCGGAGAACATGCTCACCACCGGCGTCGAGGTCGAGGCCCGCCCGCCCGGCAAGAAGGTCAAGCGGCTCTCGCTGCTCTCCGGCGGCGAGCGCTCGCTGACCGCCGTCGCCCTGCTGGTGTCGATCTTCAAGGCCCGGCCCAGCCCGTTCTACGTCATGGACGAGGTCGAGGCCGCCCTCGACGAGACCAACCTGCGCCGACTGATCGCGATCATGGAGGAGCTGCGGGAGAGCTCCCAGCTGATCGTCATCACCCACCAGAAACTCACCATGGAGTCCGCCGACGCCCTCTACGGCGTCACCATGAAGGGCGACGGCATCTCGCAGGTGATCAGCCAGCGGCTGCGTCCGCCCGGGCAGCAGGAAGCACAGCGGCGGGAAGCACAGCAGAGCACGACATAGGCGCTAAGTGATACTGGACGGGTTATGGAATACGTGATCCTTGCCGTTGTCATCGCGGTGGTCGCCATCGGCGCGATCACCGGACTCGTCGTTTCCGGCAGACGACGCAAAGAGCTGGACCGGCCCGGGCAGGCCCCGGCCGCCACCGCGCCGAAGGCCCCGGAGCAGGTCGCGCCCGCGGCCCCGAAGACCCCGGAGGCCCCGCGGACCGCCGAGCCGGAGGCGACCCCGGCCGCGCCGGAGGCCGCCGAGGAGCCCGTCACCGCCGAGGAGCCCACCGCGGCCGAGGCGGCGGCCGCGCCCGAGCTGGAGGTGCCCGAGCCCACGGCCGGCCGCCTGGTCCGGCTGCGCTCCCGGCTCTCGCGCTCGCAGTCCACCCTCGGCAAGGGCCTGCTCACGCTGCTCTCCCGGGACCGGCTGGACGACGACACCTGGGAGGAGATCGAGGAGACCCTGCTGGTCGCCGACGTCGGCGTCGGCGCCACCCAGGAGCTGGTCGAGAACCTGCGGACCCGGGTCAAGGTGCTCGGCACCCGCACCCCCGATGAGCTGCGCGGTCTGCTCCGCGAGGAACTGGTCGCGCTGATCGGCCCGGACACGGACCGCACCGTCCACTCGGTCAAGCACGGGGACGGCCCGGCCGTCGTCCTGGTGGTCGGCGTCAACGGCGTCGGCAAGACCACCACCACCGGCAAGCTGGCCCGGGTCCTGGTCGCCGACGGGCGCACGGTCGTGCTCGGCGCCGCCGACACCTTCCGCGCCGCCGCCGCCGACCAGCTCCAGACCTGGGGCGAGCGGGTCGGCGCGCACACCGTCCGCGGCCCCGAGGGCGGCGACCCGGCGTCGGTCGCCTTCGACGCCGTCAAGCAGGGCATCGCCGAGGGCGCCGACACCGTGCTGGTCGACACCGCCGGCCGGCTGCACACCAAGACCGGCCTGATGGACGAGCTGGGCAAGGTCAAGCGGGTCGTCGAGAAGCACGGCCCGGTCGACGAGGTGCTGCTGGTGCTCGACGCCACCACCGGCCAGAACGGCCTGGTCCAGGCCCGGGTGTTCGCCGAGGTCGTCGACATCACCGGCATCGTGCTCACCAAGCTGGACGGCACCGCCAAGGGCGGCATCGTCATCTCGGTGCAGCGCGAACTCGGCGTCCCGGTCAAGCTGATCGGCCTCGGCGAGGGCGCCGACGACCTCGCCCCGTTCGAGCCCGGGGCGTTCGTGGACGCGCTGCTCGGCTAGCCGCCGCAGCCCCGTACGACGAGGCCCGCCCCGGGAGGTGACCCCTCCCCGGGGCGGGCCTCGTCGTACGGGACCGTACGGGCGGGGCGTCAGCAGGCGAGTTCGCGGTCCCGGGTGCGGTGGCAGGCGTAGGCGAGGGTGCCGAGCAGCAGGCGGGCCTCCGGCGGGGCGTTCTCCGCGGTGGGGCGGCGCAGCCAGCGCATCGGGCCGAGCGGGCCCAGCGGGGTCGGCGGGGCGGCCAGGTAGGAGCCCAGGCCGTGGCAGGCCAGGTCGAGCGAGGCGTCGTCCCAGCCCATCCGGTAGAGCAGGTCGGGCAGGCGCTCCGCGGTGCCGGGGGCGACGAACAGCAGCAGCCGCCCGGCGGGGGAGGCCAGCACCGGGCCGACCTGGGTGCCCATCCGCTCCAGCCGGACCAGCGCCTGCAGGCCGGGCCGGGACGGGACGTCCAGCACGTCGAACTGGTGGCCGGTCGGCAGCAGCAGCGGGGCGCCGGCCGGACAGCGGGCGGCCAGCTCGGCGGCGGTGGCCCCGGGGGCGATCGCCGGGCCGACCCGGTGGTGCAGGTTGGGCGCGGCGCAGCGCGGCACCCCGCAGTCGCAGCGCGTCCCGTCGTGCGGGGGCGGGCTGCCGGCGGCGAGCGTCCAGCCCCACTGCCCGGAGTACTCGGCGGCGGTGCGGAGCGCGGTGGGCCGGGTGCGGCGGCGGGCGCCGAGGGGGGTGAGCCGCAGGGTGCCGAACAGCTTGTCCATGCCTGCCCCAACAGGTTCCGATTGCCGATGGTTACGGGACGGTGACGTTGAGTCGCCGGTCGGGCGCGTGGTGCGGGGCGCGTCGGAGGCGCGCGCGGACCGGCGCACACCGATCCGGGTGGCGCGGGCCAGCAGGCGCCTTGCCCCCGCGCCCCGGATGCCGGATCGTCGTTGCCGCACGCGTGCCTCCTCGGGTCCGGGCCTCGGCCGGCCGCCCCGGCATGTGCCGGGGTCATGCGGCCGACTCATAGTGAAGCGCGGGTTCCGGTCCGACAGTTCACTCTTGGGGGTGGCGAAAGGTGGCGTTTCTCGGACCCGGCTCCCCCGGATGGCGGAGGCGCGCTACGTTCGGGATACGGAACGCAGTCGGCCGGTCACCCGGCGGGTGCTCCGGTGGGTGCAGCGGATGATGACGGGTCAGGGCGAGCGGGGCCCCGGGGTGCGGGGCGGGATGGGGACGGTCCCATGGGTGAGAAGCAGCCGAACGAGAAGCTGGGCTCCTGGTTCGCGCGCAGCGGCTGGTCGAAGGGCGAGCTGGCGCGCCAGGTGAACCGGAGGGCACGGCAGATCGGCGCCCACCACGTCTCCACCGACACCTCCCGGGTGCGCCGCTGGCTGGACGGCGAACAGCCGCGCGAGCCGATCCCGAAGATCATGTCGGAGCTGTTCTCGGAGCGCTTCGGCTCGGTGGTCTCGATCGAGGACCTCGGCCTGCGCGCGGTGGTGCCGGTGACCACCGTCGGCAGCGGCGTCGACCTGCCGTGGAGCCCGCAGCAGACCGTCCAGGCGATCAGCGAGTACTCGCGCAGCGACCTGATGCTCAACCGGCGCGGCTTCCTGGGCACCTCGCTGGCCCTGACGGCCGGCGCGGCGCTGATCGAGCCGATGCAGCGCTGGCTGACGCCCGGTCCGAACGGCGCCCCCACCCCGATCCTGGCGGCGGCCAACGGCGGCGAGCAGTTCTCCGGGCGGCTGTCCGAGCCGGAGCTGCAGCTGCTGGAGCAGACCACCGAGATGTTCCGGCAGTGGGACGCGCAGAACGGCGGCGGCCTGCGCCGCAAGGCCGTGGTCGGCCAGCTGCACGAGGTCACCGACCTGCTGCAGGAGTCGTACCCGGAGCCGACCACCAAGCGGCTGTTCCGGATCACCGCCGAACTCGCCCACCTGGCCGGCTTCATGTCCTACGACGTCGGCATGCACCCGAGCGCCCAGAAGTACTACGTGCTGGCCCTGCACGCCGCCCGCGAGGCCGGGGACCGGCCGTTCGGCGCGCTGATCCTGACCGACATGAGCCGGCAGATGATCCACCTCAACCGCGGCGAGGACGCGCTGGAGCTGATCCACCTGGCCCAGTACGGCAGCCGGGACACCGCCACCGCCCGCCAGCAGTCGCTGCTGTACGCGATGGAGGCCCGCGCCTACGCCACCATCGGCGAGGTCAACCGGTGCGCCCGCGCCGTCCGACTGTCCGAGGACACCTTCAGCGACATCCAGACCGGCGACGAGATGCCGCCGTGGCTGCGGTTCTTCTCGCACGCCGAGCTGTGCGCGGAGAACGGGCACTCGTTCCGCGACCTGGCGTACACCTCGGACCGAGGCACCGCGATGGCCCGGACGGCCGAGCCGCTGATCACCAAGGCGGTCGACCTGTTCCGGCAGGACGGCGACCACGTCCGCACCTACGCGTTCAACCTGGTCGGGATGGCCTCGGTCCGCCTGCTGCAGAACGAGCCGGAGGAGGCGGCCCGGTACTGCGAGGAGGCCGTCGACATCGCCAAGCGGGTCCGCTCCGAGCGGCTCAACACCCGGGTCCGGAAGACCTCCGAGGCCGCCAGCCGGGACTTCCGCGGCGCCCCCGGCGTCGACCGGCTCGCCGAGCGCGTGGTGCAGGACATCCCGGAGTTCGTCTCGGTGGTCTGAGCCCGCTCCGGCGTATAACACGCCGTGTCCAGTACGCGTCACCTGCCGTGGTTCACGCGCCCGTAACGGGCGCGTGAACCGCGTCACGCCGGGGAAACACCGAGCCGCATCGGCCGAAACCCGCCTTCGGCACTCTCCTCTCATCGCCGACACGCCGGGATGGCACGGGACAGGTGTCCCGGCGTGGAGCGGCTTCCACCTCGGAGGAGACGCCGATGCCGGACGGCTTCAGCGCGGGCGACACCGCCTTTGTGTTCATCTGTGCGGCCCTGGTCATGGTGATGACCCCGGGCCTGGCCTTCTTCTACGGAGGCATGGTCAGGGTCAAGAGCACCCTCAACATGCTGGTGATGAGCTTCGTCTCACTGGCGATCGTCACGGTGCTCTGGGTCCTGTACGGCTACACGCTGGCCTTCGGGCCGGACGCCGGGGCCGGCCTGATCGGCAACCTCGACTACCTGGGTATGCGCGGCATCGACCTGAACGCGCTCACCGGGACGATCCCGGTCACCGCCTTCGCCGCCTTCCAGCTGATGTTCGCGATCATCACCCCCGCGCTGATCAGCGGCGCGATCGCGGACCGGGCGAAGTTCGCGGCCTGGAGCCTGTTCGTGGCGCTCTGGGTGACGATCGTCTACTTCCCGGTCGCGCACTGGGTGTTCTTCTTCGACGGCGGCAACGGCGGCTGGCTCGGCGACCGCAACGGCGTGATCGACTTCGCCGGCGGCACCGCGGTGCACATCAACGCCGGCGCGGCCGGCCTGGCTCTGGCCCTGGTGCTGGGCAAGCGGATCGGCTTCAAGAAGGACCCGATGCGCCCGCACAACCTGCCGCTGGTGATGCTCGGCTCCGGCCTGCTCTGGTTCGGCTGGTTCGGCTTCAACGCGGGCTCGGCGCTGGCCGCCAACGGCGTCGCGGGCATGGCCTTCGTCAACACCCAGGTCGCCACCGCCGCCGCCGTCCTCGGCTGGCTCGCCTACGAGAAGATCAAGCACGGCGCGTTCACCACCCTGGGCGCCGCCTCCGGCGCGGTGGCCGGCCTGGTCGCCATCACCCCGGCCTGCGGCTCGGTCTCCCCGCTCGGCTCGATCGCGATCGGCCTGATCGCCGGCGCGGCCTGCGCCGCCGCGATCAGCCTGAAGTACCGGTTCGGCTTCGACGACTCGCTCGACGTGGTCGGCGTCCACCTGGTCGGCGGCATCATCGGCTCGCTGCTGATCGGCTTCTTCGCCACCGGCCACGTCGGCCAGACCGCGTCCGGCCTGTTCTACGGCGGCGGGTTCGACCAGCTCGGCAAGCAGGCGCTGGGCGTGGGCGTGGTCCTGGTCTACTCCTTCGTCCTGTCCTGGCTGCTGGGCACGGCGATCCAGAAGACGATCGGCTTCCGGGTCTCCGAGGAGGTCGAGGTCTCCGGCATCGACCAGGCCGAGCACGCCGAGTCCGCCTACGACTTCACCGCCGTCGGGGCCAGCCTGGCCCGCGCCGTCAGCGCCCCCGCGACCGTCCCCGTCAGCGCCGAGAAGACCGAGGTCGAGGCCCGATGAAGCTCATCACCGCCGTCATCAAGCCGCACCGCCTCGACGAGGTCAAGGAGGCCCTGCAGGCCTTCGGGGTGCACGGGCTGACCGTCACCGAGGCCAGCGGCTACGGCCGCCAGCGCGGCCACACCGAGGTCTACCGGGGCGCCGAGTACACCGTCGACCTGGTGCCGAAGGTCCGGATCGAACTCCTCGCCGAGGACGAGGACGTCGAGCAGCTGATCGACGTGGTGGTCAAGGCCGCCCGCACCGGCCGGATCGGCGACGGCAAGGTCTGGTCCGTCCCGGTCGAGACCGCCGTCCGGGTCCGCACCGGCGAACGCGGCCCCGACGCCCTCTGACACCCGCTCCGACCACCTAGCATTCACCTCCTGGCGGACCTGCCCACGCGGCAGGTCCGCCGAAGGCGTATCCGGCCGGCACCGGCCGGGGGCGCCCGCCGGCACCAGCACGCACCGGGAGCAGCAGACGTGACGAGCACCGACCCCGCCGCCGACCCCGCCGAGCACGGACACCCCGCCGAACGCGCCCGCCTGCTGGCCGACCCGGCGCTCACCGGCCCGGAGCGCCGCACCGCGCTGGCCCGGCTCACCGACGACTGGCTGGCCGGCCTGTACCGGGCCGCCGGCGCCCCCGCCCGCACCGCGCTGGTCGCCGTCGGCGGCTACGGGCGCGGCGAGCTCTCCCCGCGCAGCGACCTGGACGTCCTGCTGCTGCACGAGGGCCCGCTCGCCGAGGGCCTGGCCGAGCGGATCTGGTACCCCGTCTGGGACAGCGGCGTCGCGCTCGACCACGCCGTCCGCACCCCCGGCGAGGCCCGCAAGGTCGCCGCCGAGGACCTCAAGGCCCAGCTCGGCCTGCTCGACGCCCGCCACCTGGCCGGGGACGAGCGGCTCACCGCCGACCTGCGCTCCGCCGTGCTCGGCGACTGGCGGGCCACCGCCGCCGAGCGGCTGCCCGAGCTGCACGCACTGGTCCGGGCCCGGGCCGAGCGGCACGGCGAGCTGTCCTTCCTGCTGGAGCCGGACCTGAAGGAGGCCCGCGGCGGCCTGCGCGACCTGGTCGCGTTGAACGCCGTCGCCGCCACCTGGCTCGCCGACGCCCCCCGGGACGGCCTGGCGGAGGCCGCCCGGACCCTCGCCGACGTCCGGGACGCGCTGCACCTGACCACCGGGCGGGCCACCGAGCGGCTCGGCCTGCACGACCAGGACCAGGTCGCCGAGCGGCTCGGCGTGCTCGACGCCGACACCCTGCTGCGGCAGGTCTACCGGGCCGCCCGCACCGTCGCCTACGCCTCCGACGTCACCTGGCGCTCGGTCGAGCGGGTGCTGGCCGCCCGGTCCCGCCCGGTCCGGCGGGCCTCCCGCTTCTCCTTCGGCAGCTCCCGGCGGGCCCCCGTCGGCCCCGACGCGCCCGAGCGCCGCCCGCTCGCCGAGGGCGTGGTGGAGCAGGACGGCGAGGCGGTGCTGGCGCAGGCCGCCCGCCCCGCCGCCGACCCGGTGCTGCCGCTGCGGGCCGCCGCCGCGGCCGCCCAGGCCGGGCTGACGGTCGGGTACGCCACGGTGCGCCGACTGGCCGCCGAGACCGGGCCGCTGCCGGTGCCGTGGCCGGACGAGGCCCGCGAGCAGCTGGTCACCCTGCTGGGCGCGGGGGAGGCCTGCCTGCCGGTCTGGGAGGCGCTGGAGGCCGAGGGCCTGATCAGCCGGATGCTGCCGGACTGGGAGCGGGTCCGCTGCCGGCCGCAGCGCAACGCCGTGCACCGCTGGACGGTGGACCGGCACCTGATCGAGACGGCCGTGAAGGCCGCCGCGATGACCCGCCGCACCGCCCGCCCCGACCTGCTGCTGGTCGCCGCCCTGCTGCACGACCTCGGCAAGGGCTGGCCCGGGGACCACTCGGAGGCCGGCGAGGTGATCGTCCGGGACGTGGCGGTCCGGATGGGCTTCGACAAGCCGGACACCGACACCCTGGCGCTGCTGGTGCGCCACCACCTGACGCTGGTCGACACCGCGACCCGGCGCGACCCGGACGACCCGGCCACCGCCGACCTGATCGCCGGGATCGTCGGCAGCCAGGCCCACCTGGAGCTGCTGCACGCCCTCACCGAGGCCGACGCCACCGCCACCGGCCCGGCCGCCTGGTCGAGCTGGCGGGCCTCGCTGGTCGAGACGCTGGTCGGGCGGACCGCGGCCCGGCTGGCCGGCGACGCCCCGCCGCCGGCCGCCGTCGACGCCGACCCCACCGCCGACCAGGAGCGGCTGGCCGTCGAGGCGGCCCGCACCGGCGCGCCCGCGCTGGCCCTGAGCGCGCACGCCGAGCCCGCCGAGCCCGGCGGCGGCGAGCCGATGGGCGTCGAGCTGACCCTGGCCATCCCGGACCGCCCCGGCCTGCTGGGCACCGTGGCGGGGGTGCTGGCGGTGCACCGCCTGACGGTCCGCCAGGCCGGCCTGCGCGAACTCGACCCGGTCGGGGCCGGCCCGGTGCTGCTGCTGTCCTGGACGGTCGCCGCGGCCTACGGCGACCTGCCGGACGCCGCCCGGCTCCGGGCCGACCTGCGGCGCGCCCTGGACGGCTCGCTGGACGTCGCCCGCAAGCTCGCCGAGCGGGACGCCGCCGCGCCGCGCCGACGGGGCATCAGCACCCCGCCGCCGGTGGTCACCGTGGCCCCCGGCACGGCCTCCCGGTCGGCGACCGTGCTGGAGGTCCGGGCGCACGACGCGCCGGGCCTGCTGCACCGGATCGGCCGGGCACTGGACGGGGCGGGCGTGCGGGTGCGCACCGCGCACGTCTCCACCCTCGGCGCGGAGGCGGTGGACGCCTTCTACCTCACCTCGCCGGACGGCCGCCCGCTGGACCGGGCCCGGGCGGAGGAGGTCGCGGGGGCGGTCCGGACGGCGCTGGAGGCGGGCTGACCGGCCGCCCGCGGCCCGGTCGAGGCCCCTGCGCGGCCGCTCCCCGGCCCGTCCGCGGCCCGTCCGCGCAGGGGCGCATTCCGTCCACCGGGGGTACGGCTACCCTTGGGGGCGACGACCGTACCCGTACTCGATGCCGCAAGGGACCCGCGACCGACGTGTTCGACACTCTCTCCGACCGCCTCGCAGCGACGTTCAAGAACCTCCGGGGCAAGGGCCGCCTCAGCGAGGCGGACATCGACGCCACCACGCGCGAGATCCGGATCGCCCTGCTGGAGGCGGACGTCGCGCTGCCCGTGGTCCGGGCGTTCATCAAGCAGATCAAGGACCGGGCGCTCGGCGCCGAGGTCTCCGGCGCGCTGAACCCGGCCCAGCAGATCATCAAGATCGTCAACGAGGAGCTGATCAGCATCCTCGGCGGCGAGACCCGCCGCCTGCGGTTCGCCAAGACCGGCCCGACCGTGATCATGCTGGCCGGTCTCCAGGGCGCGGGCAAGACCACCCTGGCCGGCAAGCTCGGCCACTGGCTGAAGACCCAGAAGCACACCCCGCTGCTGGTCGCGTGCGACCTCCAGCGCCCCAACGCCGTCACCCAGCTCGGCGTGGTCGCCGAGCGGGCCGGCGTCGCCTTCTACGGCCCGCAGCCCGGCAACGGCGTCGGCGACCCGGTGCAGGTCGCCCGCGACTCGATCGAGTACGCCAAGCAGAAGCAGTACGACATCGTCATCGTCGACACCGCCGGCCGCCTCGGCATCGACGCCGAGCTGATGCAGCAGGCCGCGGACATCCGCGCCGCGATCGACCCGGACGAGGTCCTGTTCGTGGTCGACGCCATGGTCGGCCAGGACGCGGTCACCACCGCGCAGGCCTTCCTGGAGGGCGTCGACTTCACCGGCGTGGTGCTCTCCAAGCTGGACGGCGACGCCCGCGGCGGTGCCGCGCTCTCGGTCGCGCACGTGACCGGCCGTCAGATCATGTTCGCCTCCAACGGCGAGAAGGTCGACGACTTCGACGCCTTCCACCCCGACCGGATGGCCTCGCGCATCCTCGGCATGGGCGACGTCCTCTCGCTGATCGAGAAGGCCGAGCAGACCTTCTCGCAGGCCGAGGCCGAGAAGATGGCCGCCAAGCTGCAGGGCGGCGGCAAGGACTTCACGCTCGACGACTTCCTGTCGCAGCTGGAGCAGGTCCAGAAGATGGGCTCGATCTCCAAGCTGCTCGGGATGCTCCCCGGCATGGGCCAGATCCGGGACCAGATCAACAACATCGACGACAAGGACGTCAACCGGGTCGGCGCGATCATCAAGTCGATGACGCCCGCCGAGCGGTCCGACCCCAAGCTGATCAACGGCTCGCGCCGGCTGCGCATCGCCAAGGGCTCCGGCGTCCAGGTCGGCGAGGTCTCCGGCCTGGTCGAGCGGTTCTTCGAGGCCCGCAAGATGATGTCCGCGATGGCCTCCGGCAAGGGCATCCCCGGCATGCCGGGCATCCCCGGGATGGGCGGCGGCGCGAAGAAGTCCGCGAAGAAGGCCCCGCAGGCCAAGGGCAAGCGCAAGAGCGGCAACCCGCTGAAGCGGGCCCAGGAGGAGGCGGCGGCCGCCGAGCGGCGCGCCCTCGGCCCGGGCCAGGCGGCCCAGCCGGGCAGCGCGTTCGGCCTCGGCGCGGGCCAGGGCCCGGCCGACTTCGACCTGCCCAAGGAGTTCAAGGACCTGCTGTAGCGGCAGGCGCTCCCGACGCACCGTCAGCGGCGCGCGGCCCCACCCACCGTCCCCCGGGCGGCCGGTGGCGCCGCGCGCCGCTGCTCGTCCGCCACCATGCGCCGTCGCCCGTCCCGCCGCCGCGCGCCGTCGCCCGTCGGCTGCGCGTCGGCGGCCCGTCCGCTCCGTGCGCGATGATGTCCCCCATGCGCGTGACGATCCGAGCCCCCCGCCCCGATGACGTCGTCCCCTACGCCGAGGCGGTGCGCCGCTCCGCCGCGCACATCGGGGTCTGGAACCCGGTGGAGCCGGACGGGCTGCCGGACCTGTTGAGCCGTCAGGGCGCCGGCCTGCGGACCTTCCTGATCGTGGACACCGAGACCGGCCACCTGGTCGGCAAGTGCAACGTGGCGAACATCGTGATGGCCCGGTTCTGCAACGGCGTGCTCGGCTACGACGCGTACGTGCCGTTCGTCGGCACCGGGCGGATGACGGAGGGCATGCGGCTGGTGGTGGAGCGCTGCTTCACGCCGGCCGTGCTGGGCGGGCTGGGCCTGCACCGGCTGGAGATCAACGTGCAGCCGGCCAACGAGCGCTCGGTGGCGATGGCCCGGCGGCTGGGGTTCCGGCACGAGGGCCTCACCCCGCGGATGCTGTTCCTGCAGGACGCCTGGCGCGACCACGAGCGCTTCGCGCTGACCGCGGAGGAGTGGCCGACGCCCGCCGGCTGAGCGACCGGGGCGGCCGCGCGGCGGCGTTGCGCACCGGCACGCCGGTGGAATGTCCGTATTGTCCGACGGGTGAGCAACCCCGTGCCGCCGCGCCAGACCCCCGACCAGCCCTGGCGCTCCGAGGGGGCCCCGCCCCCGCCGCCGCCCAAGCGGAAGATGCCCGGCGGCTGGACCGGGCTGATCCTCACCGCGCTGGTGGTGTTCCTGCTGTCCGACCTGCTGCTGAGCTTCTTCGGCAACGGCGGGTCGACCACGATCTCGTACACCGAGTTCACCAAGCAGCTCAACGGCGGCAACATCACCAAGATCTACTCCAAGGGCGACGCCATCGAGGGCACGCTCAAGAACAAGCAGCCCAAGCCCGACGACGGCAAGGGCGACTACACCGACTTCACCACCCAGCGCCCGGCGTTCGCCAACGACAACATCTGGGGCACCCTGCAGGCGCAGAACGTCGAGGTGACGGCCAGCCCGGTCGTCCAGCAGCGCAGCTTCCTCGCCAACCTGCTGATCTCGCTGGCCCCGATGCTGCTGCTGATCGGCGTCTGGGTGCTGCTGGCCCGCCGGATGTCCTCCGGCGGCCTCGGCGGCGGCGCGCTCGGCCGCAAGGCCCCGCCCAAGCCGGTCGACACCAGCCAGGGGCGGCGCACCACCTTCAAGGACGTCGCGGGCATCGACGAGGTCGAGGCCGAACTCAGCGAGGTGGTCGACTTCCTGAAGAACCCCCAGGCGTACCGGCGGCTCGGCGCCAAGATGCCGCGCGGCGTCCTGCTCTCCGGCCCGCCCGGCACCGGCAAGACCCTGCTGGCCCGCGCCGTGGCCGGCGAGGCCGACGTGCCGTTCTTCTCCGCCTCCGCCTCCGAGTTCATCGAGATGATCGTCGGCGTCGGCGCCAGCCGGGTCCGCGAACTCTTCGCCGAGGCCCGCAAGGTCGCCCCCGCGATCGTCTTCATCGACGAGATCGACACCATCGGCCGCCAGCGCGGCGGCGGTGGCGGCATGGGCGGCCACGACGAGCGCGAGCAGACCCTCAACCAGATCCTCACCGAGATGGACGGCTTCTCCGGCTCCGAGGGCGTCATCGTGATCGCCGCGACCAACCGGGCCGAGATCCTCGACCCCGCCCTGCTGCGCCCCGGCCGGTTCGACCGCCGGATCACCGTCAGCCCGCCGGACCGCTCCGGCCGCGAGCAGATCCTCCGCATCCACACCCGGCAGGTGCCGCTCGCCGAGGGCACCGACCTGGACACCGTCGCCCGCACCACCCCCGGCATGACCGGCGCCGACCTGGCCAACCTGGTCAACGAGGCCGCGCTGCTCGCGGTCAAGCGCAAGCAGGACGCGGTCGACCAGGAGAACCTCTCCGAAGCCCTGGAGAAGGTCCAACTCGGCGCCGTCCGGCCCCTGGTGATGCCCAAGGAGGAACGCGAGCGGACCGCCTTCCACGAGTCCGGGCACGCCCTGCTCGGCATGCTCCAGCCCGGTGCCGACCCGGTCCGCAAGATCACCATCGTGCCGCGCGGCCGCGCCCTCGGCGTCACCCTCTCCACCCCCGACACCGACCGCTACTCCTACACCGAGCCCTACCTGCGCGGCCGGATCATCGGCGCGCTCGGCGGGATGGCCGCCGAGCAGGTGGTGTACGGCGTGGTCACCACCGGCGCCGAGAACGACCTCGAACAGCTCACCACCATCGCCCGCGCGATGGCCGGCCGCTGGGGCATGAGCGAACGGGTCGGCAAGGTCACCGCCATCCCCGACGACGGCCAGTCCCCGTACGGCCTGGCCGCCGCGCCCACCACGCTGGACGCCGTCGACGAGGAGGCCCGCCGGATCGTCGCCGAGTGCTGGGACGAGGCCGTCGCCCTGCTGCACCGGCACCGGGACCGCCTCGACGCGCTGGCCGCCGCCCTGCTGGAGGCCGAGACCCTGGACGAGGACGCCGCGTACGCCGCGGCCGGGCTCAGCCGCTCCTGACCGGGGCCTCCGGGGGAGTCCGCGGGCGCGGGCGGGTCAGACCCGCGGGCGGGTGCCGACCGCCCAGCGGAACACGTTCACCATCCGCACCGAGCCGTCCGGGCGCAGGTACGGGTGCAGCGCCTCCTCCAGCTCCTTGGCCAGCAGCACCGGGCCCGCGGCCCGCTCCGCCCGGTCGAACAGGCCGGTGGAGAGCAGGCCGCGGACCGCCGAGTCCAGGCCCGCGTAGGCGAACGGGCAGCCCACCGCCCCGCCGCCGACCGGCCGCGTCCCGGCGGCGGCCAGCAGCGCCTCCAGCCCGCCCGGGACGCCCGCCGCGAACGGGTCCGGCACCTCCGACGGGGCGTGCCGCCCCGCCACCGCCAGCACCGCCGCGCTCTCGCAGCGCTCCGCCGGACCCCAGGCCGCCACCACCAACTGCCCGCCGGGCAGCACCCGCTCCGCCGCCCGGGCGACCGCCCCCGGCGTCGGCGGCCGCTCGAAAACCGTCACCAGGGAGTGCGCCGGGCGGGGGACGGGGTGCGCCGAACGGGCGACCGCCCCGACCGCCCCGGCGGACCCCACCTGCAGTCCGCGGGCCTGCGCCAGCGCCCGCAGCTCGCCGTCCGCCTCCACCCCCGCGACCTGCGCGCCGCGCCCCTCGGCCAGCAGCAGCGCCAGCCCCGAACGGCAGCCGACCCCGAGCAGGCTGGTGGCCGCGCCGACCTCCAGCCGGCGGTAAACGTCCAGGTAGAGGGGCACGAGCATGCGCTCCTGGATCTCCGCCCAGTCCCGCGCCCGACCGCGCCGCACCGCCGTCGGGTCGGTCCGGACCCGGTCCACGGTGCTGCCGATCATCTGCGCCGAAGCCATCGCGGCCTCCCATTCGGTCCTCGGAATCGGCTGCGGCACCCGCAGCCCGGCCCCCCGGCCCCTCCTCCAGCGAACAGCGGGCGGCCCGCCCCGTCCAGAGGGGTGCGAGCAGGTATCCGTGCGCCGCGGGTGTGCGCCCCGGGGTGTGCGCGGGCGCGGCGCGGTCCGGTCGCCCGGGGCCTCCGGGTCCGCGGGGCGGGTGACCCGGATTCACGGTCCGGGCCCGGTTTTCCGTACCATTCGGCCCATGGCTAAGGCACCCGTTCTCACCCCCCAGGCGGAAGACTTCCCCCGCTGGTACCAGGACCTCATCAACAAGGCCGAGCTGGCCGACAACGGTCCGGTGCGCGGCACCATGGTCATCCGACCGTACGGCTACGGCCTGTGGGAGCGGATGCAGCAGGAGATGGACGCGCGGATCAAGAAGGCGGGCGCCCAGAACGCCTACTTCCCGATGTTCATCCCGCAGTCCTACCTGACCAAGGAGGCCGAGCACGTCGAGGGCTTCGCCCCCGAGCTCGCGGTGGTCACCCACGGCGGCGGCAAGGAACTGGACGAGCCGGTCGTGGTCCGGCCCACCTCCGAGACGATCATCAACGAGTACTTCTCCAAGTGGGTGCAGAGCCACCGCGACCTGCCGCTGCTGATCAACCAGTGGGCCAACGTGGTCCGTTGGGAGCTGCGCCCGCGCGTCTTCCTGCGCACCACCGAGTTCCTCTGGCAGGAGGGCCACACCGCCCACGCCACCTACGAGGACGCCCGCGACTACGCCTCGCTGATCCACACCGACGTGTACGGCGACTTCATGACCAACGTGCTCGGCATCGACGTGGTGCTCGGCCGGAAGACCGCCAGGGAGCGCTTCGCCGGTGCCATCAACACCCTCACGCTCGAAGGCATGATGGGCGACGGCAAGGCGCTGCAGATGGGCACCAGCCACGAACTGGGCCAGAACTTCGCCAAGGCGTTCAACACCACCTACCAGCTGCAGGGCGCCGAGCGCGAGTACGTCTGGCAGACCTCCTGGGGCGTCTCCACCCGCATGGTCGGCGGCCTGATCATGTCCCACGGCGACGACAACGGCCTGCGCGTGCCGCCGCGGCTCGCCGCCGTCCAGGCCGTGGTGCTCGCCATCAAGGGCGAGGACGCCGTGCTGGCGAAGGTCCGCGAGATCGGCGCCGCGCTGGAGGCGGCGGGCGTGCGCGTGGTGGTCGACGACCGCACCGACACCCCGTTCGGCCGCCGCGCCGTCGACTGGGAGCTCAAGGGTGTCCCGCTGCGGATCGAGGTCGGCCCGCGCGACCTGGAGGCCGGCACCGCGATGCTGGTCCGCCGGATCGCCGGCGGCAAGGAGCCGGTCCAGGTCGACTCCCTGGCCGCGATCGTCCCCGGCATCCTGGAGGAGGACCAGGCGCAGCTGCTGCGCGAGTCCCGCGAGCGCCGCGAGTCCCGCACCGTGGACGTCAAGAGCATCGACGAGGCCGTCGAGGCCGCCGCCACCGGCTGGGGCCGGATCTCCTGGGCCGACCTCGGCCCCGAGGGCGAGGCCAAGTTGGCCGAGCAGGGCGTGTCGGTGCGCTGCATCGTCGCCGCGGACGGCACCGTTCCGGCCGCCGACGACCAGCCCGGCAACCTCGCCCTGGTCGCCCGCGCGTACTGATCCGACCGCACCCGCCGGCCCCTCCGGGGGCGGCCCGTCCGAGGGGCGGGCAGCGGAATCCGGGTGCCCGGTGCGCGCGCCGCGCCGAACTGCGGGAGAAACGGGGGTTCCGGGCAATTCCGGAACCCCCGTTCACGTACTGGAAATTGAGACTACTGACCAGTCAACTCCCCGGGGTGGTCCACAAGCGGTACGGTGTACGGCCCGTGGCCCTGTCAATTTTCGGACAGGTCGCGGGCCGTCCGCCGTGGGGATGTTGGGCTCCGCGACGGGTGCCGAGTGCCCGGCGAAACCCGTCGGGTCCAAACGTGCAGGGGGTTGGTCTTGCGTCAGATCGGAGCCGCGCACATCGCGCGCGGACATGCATTCCTGAGAGTTCGCTGGGAATTCCCGAACAACGGAACCCGCCGGAACATCGGCTCTCACCCCATCGTTGGTACAGCGTGAGCACGACACAGCCCCTCGTCCTCGCGGCCGAACTGGCCGCCGCCTGGAGCGACATCCAGGCCCACCACCTGGACCTGCCGGACCTGGCCTCTCCCGAGGCGTTGATCGGCGAGTCCTCATCGGCCTGCGGCACCCAGCTCAACTTCGAGCGACTGCTGCACGAAGCCGCCCACGGCCTCGCCGCCGCCCGGGAGATCCGCGACACCTCGCGGGCCGGCCGCTACCACAACCGGCGCTTCCTGCTGCTCGCCTCCGAGCTGGGCCTGGCCCACCCGGTCGAGCCGCACGCCAGCAGCGGCTTCTCCCAGGTGACGATGGGTCACGAGACCCGCGACCGCTACGCCGGGACGATCGAACGTCTCGACCGCGCGCTCGGGGCGCACCAGCTCGCCGTCGCCGGCGAGGGCAACCACCGCGCGTTCCGCGGGCCGGCCGCCAGGCACGGCTCCTCGGGCGGCGGCGTCCGGGTCAAGGCGGTGTGCGGCTGCGGTCGCAACGTCCGCGTGGTCCCGTCCGTGCTGGCGCAGGCCTCCATCGTCTGCGGCGCCTGCCAGCAGCCGTTCAAGATCGCCTGAACCGGGTCGCGGGCGGGGTGCCCGCGGTCCGGTTCGCACGGTCGGCCGACCCCGATCCGGGGCGGGGCGGTCGACGTCGAATCCTGTTGGGTCGTACAGCTCGTCGTGTACAGCTGCCGACCGGGCCCGAGCGGCCCGAAGACACCGGTGGGTCCTGCCGTGCCGTGCGGGGGCGCGGTCCGGGGGATCCGGGCGGTGTGGCAGAATGGACAGCTGAGTACTCGGCAGCCAAGCAGGACCCTCTCTCCTTGAGGCTGGCGTGTCCACTGATCGGCACCTCGCGCCGCAGCCCCACGCGGCGGAGCGCTGCTCACCCACGTCAAGACCAGTCAAGACACAGGAGAAACCACAGCCGTGGCTGTCAAGATCAAGCTGAAGCGTCTGGGCAAGATCCGCTCCCCGCACTACCGCATCGTCGTCGCCGACTCGCGCACCAAGCGTGACGGCCGCGCGATCGAGGAGATCGGCGTCTACCAGCCGACCTACAACCCCTCGAAGATCGAGGTCGACGGCGAGCGCGCCCAGTACTGGCTGTCCGTCGGCGCCCAGCCGACCGAGCCCGTCCTCGCCATCCTCAAGCTGACCGGCGACTGGCAGAAGTTCAAGGGCCTGCCGGCTCCGGAGCCGCTGAAGGTCGCGGAGCCCAAGGTCGAGGACTTCTCGCACCTGTTCGCCAAGGCCGTCGCCGGCTTCGAGGACGCCACCACCGGTGTCGCCATCACCCCGAAGGCCAAGAAGGCGGACAAGGCTGACGAGGCCGAGGCCGCTTCCACCGAGGCCTGAGCATGATCGAGGAAGCCCTCGACCACCTGGTGAAGGGCATCGTCGAGCACCCCGACGAGGTGCAGGTCCGCTCGCGCAACCTGCGCCGCGGTCACACCATCGAGGTGCGGGTGCACCCCGACGACCTCGGCAAGGTGATCGGCCGGGGCGGCCGTACGGCACGCGCACTGCGCACCGTGGTCGGCGCCCTCGGCGGTCGCAACGTCCGGGTCGATCTGGTCGACGCGGACAGCCTTCGCTGACTCCTCGACCGCCGACCGCCATCAGGTCGGCCACCGGGTTTCCAGGACCGGCCGGGACGCATCCGTCCCGGCCGGTCCTTGCCGTTCCCGCGGCGCTTCTCCCGGCTCCGCCTCCTCCCGGGCTCCAATCCTCATCAGCCCTCATCAGCCTTCATCACTGTCTGCATCTGTCTCAGGAGAACGATCACCGTGCAGCTCGTCGTCGGCAAGATCGGCCGCGCCCACGGCATCCGAGGGGACGTCAGCGTCGAGGTCCGCACCGACGAGCCGGAGCTGCGGCTCGGGCCCGGCGCGGTCCTCCTCACCGACCCCGCCGCCATCGGACCGCTGACCGTCGAGAGCGGCAAGGTGCACAGCGGACGCCTGCTGCTGCGCTTCGCCGGCGTCAAGGACCGCACCGCCGCCGAGGCGCTGCGCGGCACCTTCCTGATCGCCGAGGTCGACCCGGACGAGGTCCCCGACGATCCCGACGAGTACTACGACCACCAGCTGATCGGCCTGGACGTCGTCCTGACCGACGGCACCCCGGTCGGCGAGCTCACCGAGGTGGTCCACCTCCCCTACCAGGACCTGCTCACCGTCGTGCGCCCCGACGGCACCGAGGTGCTGGTCCCGTTCGTCGAGCAGATCGTCCCCGTCATCGACCTGGACGAGCAGCGCGCCGTGATCACCCCGCCGCCCGGCCTGATCGACCCCGTCGAGACCACCGGTGCCGCCGACCCGGACGGGGGCGCGGCGGAGTGAGTGACATGCGGATCGACGTCGTCACGATCTTCCCCGAGTACCTGGAGCCGCTGAACGTCTCGCTGGTCGGCAAGGCCCGCGCCCGCGGCCAGCTCGACGTGCACCTGCACGACCTGCGCCAGTGGACCACCGACATCCACCGCACCGTGGACGACACCCCCTACGGCGGCGGCCCCGGCATGGTGATGAAGCCCGAGCCGTGGGGTGCCGCGCTGGACGCCGTGCTCGCCGCCGGGGCGGAGAGCGGAACGGTGGGCGAGGTGCCCACCCTGGTGGTGCCGACCCCCAGCGGACGCCCCTTCACCCAGGAGCTCGCCCAGGACCTGGCCGCCCGCCCGTGGCTGGCCTTCGCGCCCGCCCGCTACGAGGGCATCGACCGTCGCGTCATCGAGGAGGCCGCGACCCGGATGCCCGTGGTCGAAGCCTCCATCGGCGACTACGTGCTGGCCGGCGGCGAGGTCGCCGTGCTGGTGATGGTCGAGGCGATCGCCCGGCTGCTGCCCGGCGTGCTCGGCAACGCCGAGTCGCACCGGGACGACTCCTTCGCTCCCGGCGCGATGGCCGACCTGCTGGAGGGCCCGGTGTACACCAAGCCCGCCGAGTGGCGCGGCCGCGAGGTGCCGGAGATCCTGCTCAGCGGCCACCACGGGAAGATCGCCCAGTGGCGGCGCGAGCAGGCCTTCGCCCGGACCCTCGCCCACCGGCCCGACCTGGTGGACCGCTGGCAGCGCGAGGCGTTCAGCAAGAAGGAGCGCGAGGCCCTCAGCGTGCTCGGCCTGGCCTGGGACGAGACCGCCGGCCGATTTCGGTCCGTGGCCGACCCTGTGGAACAATAGGCGACTGTTGTCTGTCGCCCGGCTCCCGTCGTGGGGGTCAGTGGACCGGTGCCCCCGCCACGGGGGGCTCACCGTCAGCCGAAGCGGCCCGCAGCACCACCCAGTTGAATCGAACTTCCGTGGGCGGCCCGTGGCGCCTGCGATGGAGAGCAACGATGAGCAACAAGCTCGCTGCTGTCGACGCGGCCTCGCTGCGTACTGACATCCCCGCCTTCCGCCCCGGCGACACCCTCAAGGTGCACGTCCGAGTCATCGAAGGCAGCCGCTCGCGCGTCCAGGTCTTCCAGGGCGTCGTCATCCGTCGTCACGGCGCCGGCATCGGTGAGACCTTCACCGTCCGCAAGGTCAGCTTCAACGTCGGCGTCGAGCGCACCTTCCCGGTGCACACCCCGGTCGTCGAGAAGATCGAGGTCGTGACCCGGGGTGCGGTCCGCCGCGCCAAGCTGTACTACCTGCGCGACCTCCGCGGCAAGGCCGCGAAGATCAAGGAGAAGCGCGACGCGTGATCGCGCACGCTTGACGGGGGTCGGCCCTCCTCCCGGTACTGACCGGGAGGATAAGCTCACCCCCGATGAGCACGCACGAGCCACTGACGGACCGCGACGGCGGTTCCGCACCCACGGGTACGGAATCACCGGCGCGGTCCGTCGGCGTTTCCGGGCCCGACCGGGCCGACCCCGACCCCGGCCGCGGGGGTGCGGCGGGAGCTGACGCCGCGTCCGGTGCCGGTGCGGAGCCGGGCGTTGACGCCGGTGCCGGTGCCGCGTCCGGTGCTGGCGCTGCTGCCGAGGCGGAGGGCGATGCCGGGGCCGAACCGGAGCCGGCGGCCGCTGGGCGGCGGTGGTCGAGGGACCTGCTGTGGATCGGCGCGGTCTGCGTGGTGGTCCTGCTGCTGGTGAACGCCTTCGTGGCGCGGCCCTTCGGGGTGCCCTCCGGGTCGATGGAGGGGACGCTGGAGCCCGGCGACCGCGTCCTGGTCGACCAGCTCGCGTACTCCTTCGGCGACCGCCCGCAGCGGGGCGACGTGGTGGTCTTCGACGGCATCGGCTCCTTCCTGCCCTACCAGGACGAACCGACCGGCCTGCGCCACCTGTTGACGCAGGCGGGGCTCGCCCCGGGCGGCGACACGGTCTACGTGAAGCGGGTCATCGGCCTGGGCGGCGACCGGGTCACCTGCTGCGGCACCGACGGCCGGCTCCGGGTCAACGGCGTGCCGCTGGACGAGAGCGCCTATCTGTTCCCCGGCGACGCGCCGTCGGCGGTACCGTTCGACATCGTGGTTCCTACCGGGAAGTTGTGGGTGATGGGCGACCACCGCAGTGCCTCCCGCGACTCCCGTGACCACCTCGGCGAACCCGGCGGTGGTGCCGTCCCCGAGGACAGGGTGATCGGACGGGCTTCCTGGGTCCTGTTCCCCCTCGGCCGGGCGTCCTCGCTCGACCGGCCGGCGGCGTTCGCCGCGATCGAGGGGACAGGTGGCCATGGGGAGCAGAGGTAGACCCCGGGACTCCGCCGACGGCATAGCCGGCCCCGCGACAGCGGGCCGCTCCCGGCGCACGCGCGCCGCCCACTCCGGCGTGGACCCCGACTTCGGCCCCGAATCCGGTGCCGCCTTCGGGTCCGCTGCCGCCCCGGAGTTCGAGTCGGTGTACGTGCCCGGGGCGGACGGCGTCGCCGATGCCACCGCCGGTGTCTCCCGTGCCTCCGGTGTCTCCAGTGCGGTCGATGCGGTTGATGCGCTCGGCGGCGCCGGTGACGGCACCGGTGACGGGGGAGGGAACGGGGGAGGGGGCGGTGCCGGGGATCGGCCCGGGCGGGGGCGCGCGGACCGGCGCCGGTCCGCGAAGCGGGCCGCCCGCCGCAGTCGGCGCTCCTTCCTGCGCGAGCTGCCGGTGGTCGTGCTGGTGGCGCTGGTCATCGCGGTGGTGCTGAAGACCTTCCTGCTCCAGGTGTTCGTGATTCCCTCCGGTTCGATGGAACAGACCCTGCGGATCGGCGACCGGGTCGTGGTGGACAAGCTCACGCCGTGGTTCGGGGCCGAGCCGAGCCGTGGCGAGGTGGTGGTCTTCAAGGACCCGGGCGGATGGCTGGAGAACGACCACAAGCCGTCCACCGACGGGCCCGTCCTGCGGCGGACGAAGTCGGTGTTCTCCGCGGTGGGGCTCCTTCCCTCCGACAACGAACGGGACTTGATCAAGCGGGTCATCGGCGTGGGCGGCGACACCGTCGAGTGCTGCGACGACAAGGGCCGGGTCAGCGTGAACGGCACCCCGCTGGACGAGCCGTACATCGCGGCCGGGAACTCCCCCTCGCGGATCACCTTCAAGGTGACGGTGCCTCAGGGGCGGCTGTGGGTGATGGGGGACCACCGCGACCTCTCCGCCGACTCCCGCTACCACATGGGCAATCCGGGCGCCGGGACGATTCCGGTGGCGAACGTGGTGGGCAGGGCCTTCGTGGTGGCCTGGCCGCTCTCCCACTTCGGTCAACTCGGTGTGCCGGATTCACTCTCCTCATTGCCGGAGCAGGCGTCACGATCCACGGCCGACAGGCCGATTCCTGCGGAACCCCCACTCGTTATGGGTGTGTTGGGCGTCCTTCCGGTCTTCGTCCGGCGGCGGAAGCCGCGTCCTGGAGGCGGGCCGGTGGGCGACTGACGGGCCGGTCGGCGCGTGGAGGCACGGCTGGGCCGACCGGGAGTGATAGAGAAGTGCTGAAGTGCTCGGTTCCGGCCTGGTGTCGGGCGTGCCCCTCCCGGGCAAGCCAGAGGCGGGTTTTCGGTCGATCGCAGAATGTGGTGCCCGCTGTGCGGCACTGGTGAGCGCGGGCGCACGGGCGTCCGCACAGCAGGGAGGAGATGTCGTGGGGGATCTGGTGATCGGTGCCCGCTCAGGTGCTCCGGAGCCCGACGGGGAACCGGTGGGCGACCAAGGGGCGCAGGCCGGGGACGGCGACGCCGTTCGGGGCGCCGAGGCGGAGGAGACGACCGACGAGGGGTCGGCCACTGCCGGCCGGGCGCCCAAGCAGCGCTCGTTCTGGAAGGAACTGCCGATCCTGATCGGCATCGCCCTGGTCCTGGCGCTGGTGATCAAGACCTTCTTCGTCCAGGCGTTCTCGATTCCCTCGGGCTCGATGGAGAACACGCTCCAGGTCGGTGACCGCGTCCTGGTCGACAAGCTCACCCCCTGGTTCGGCTCGGAGCCGGAGCGCGGGGAGGTCGTGGTCTTCAAGGACCCGGGCGGCTGGCTGAACGACGAGCCGACCCAGCGTTCCGACAACTCCTTCATGCGCGGCGTCCAGGACGTGTTCAGCTTCATCGGGCTGATGCCGTCCAGCAACGAGAAGGACCTGATCAAGCGCGTCATCGCGGTCGGCGGCGACACCGTCGAGTGCCAGGGCTCGGGCCCCGTCAAGGTGAACGGCATCGCGCTCGACGAGCCGTACATCTTCCCCGGCAACACCCCGTGCGGGGAGAAGCCGTTCGGCCCGCTGAAGGTGCCCGACGGCCGGATCTGGGTGATGGGCGACCACCGGGGCAACTCCCTGGACTCGCGGTACCACATGGACCAGCCCGGTGGCGGCACCGTTCCCAACGGGAACGTCGTCGGCCGTGCCTTCGTGGTGGCCTGGCCGATCGGCGACTGGGCGACGCTGCCCGTCCCGGACACCTTCGACCAGAAGGGCCTCGCGGCGGGCGGGCCGCTCGCTCCGCCGCTTGCCGGAGCCGCCCTGACCGCTCCGCTCGCGTGGTGGGTGCGCAGGCGCCGCCGCTGATCGGTGGCGAACCGGCCGCGAACGACTCTTGCGCGGGCCGTGGTACTCGTGAGTAATCTGCTCGCACGTGCCACGGCCCGCGCTGCTGTCCAGCCCCGGACGGCGACCGGCGGGCGGGCCGCGAGCGCTCGACCCGAGCGCGTGAGCGTCAGGAGAGGGCTGAGCCGATGAGCAGCGTCGCGGAGCGGACAGCGCGGACCGGGACCGGGCCGGGCCCCCGTCGGAGCGTGGCGTCGATCGTCCAGGGCGTGGTGATCGCGCTCGGTTTCGTGATGCTGGTCGGCGGCTTCGCCGTGCTGGCCGTCCAGTACCGGCCCTACAAGATCCCCACCGGCTCGATGAGCCCGACCCTGGAGACCGGCGACACCGTGCTCGCCCGGACCGGCGGGGGATCGGCCGGACGCGGTGACATCGTGGTCTTCCAGGACCAGGACTGGGGCAACGCGACCCTGGTGAAACGCGTCGCCGCGGTCGGCGGCGACACCGTCTCCGGCGACGCCGCCGGACGGATCACGGTCAACGGCAAGCCGGTGGCCGAGCCGTACCTGGAGCCCGCGAAGGTGGTGGCCACCGCTTTCTCGGTGACCGTGCCCGAGGACCGGCTGTTCCTGCTCGGCGACTTCCGCGGCAACTCGATGGACTCGCGCAGCCACCTCGACGTGGCCTTCGGCACCGTCCCGGCCTCCGGGGTGAAGGCGCGGGTCGAGGCGGTCGTCCAGCCGATGTCCCGGGCCGGGCTGAAGCAGCGCACCGCGGCCTTCGACGACCTGGGCGCGCCGGGCGCGCACCGGCCCGGTCCGCTGGTGCCGGCAGCCTGGACCTCGGTCGGCGGGGCCGTGCTGATCGTGCTCGCCTCCGCGGTCGGCTGGGTGGTCTCGCTGACCCGGCGGCTGGGCGGGCGGCGGAAGCCCTGACCCGGGAGCCGTCGGGACGCCCCGGCCCGCTGCCGGCCGGAGGCCGAGGGCGGCCCGCAGGGGCGTACGGAGCCGGCGGAGGGAGGTGAGCAGGGCGATGGTCGAACGGCGCAGGGCCGTGCGCGTGGTGCTGCTGGACCCGGACGGCCGTGTCCTGCTGCTGCGCGGCGCCGACCCGGCCGTGCCGGGGACGGAGTGGTGGATCACCCCGGGCGGCGGCATCGAGCCGGGCGAGAGCCCGATCGGGGCGGCGCGGCGCGAGCTGGCCGAGGAGGTCGGGCTGGTGGGCGTGGAGTGGGGACCGCTGATCGCGTACGGCACGGTGCAGTTCTCCTTCCGGGGACGGGACTACGAGCAGGAGCAGTGGTTCCACCTGGCCCGGATCGGACGGGCCGAGGTGGCGTTGGCGGAGGGCGCGGCGGACGACGAGCATGCGCTGCTGCTGGGCGCCCGCTGGTGGACCGCGGACGAGTTGGGGCGCACCGGGGAGACCGTCCACCCCCGCGAACTGGGCGCGCTGGTGGGCCGGGTTCTCACCGAAGGGCCGCCAGAACCGCCAGTAAGGCTCTGAGCACGGGTCCGGTGGTCCACAATGGGGTGGACGTGACGAGTGAGGGGACGCTTGGAATGAGTGCCGAAGACCTCGAGAAGTACGAGACCGAGATGGAGCTCAAGCTCTACCGGGAGTACCGGGATGTCGTCGGCCTGTTCAAGTACGTGATCGAGACCGAGCGGCGCTTCTATCTGACGAACGACTACGACCTCCAGGTGCACTCGGTGCAGGGCGAGGTTTTCTTCGAGGTGTCGATGGCGGATGCCTGGGTCTGGGACATGTACCGACCGGCCCGGTTCGTTCGGAAGGTACGCGTGCTGACTTTCAAGGACGTGAACATCGAGGAACTCGCCAAGAGCGACCTCGAGCTGCCCTCGGACGATTCCGGGTTCGGGAACTGACCGCTCCACCCCGCCCGGCCGCCGCCGGCTGCGGTGACCTGGGAGCATGCTGCCCGGGCCACCGAGACTGGACGGCGCGGCCGACGGCTGCCCAGCGCATTTTTTGATTTGTCGCTCGAACGAGTGAGCCAATTTATCCACAGGCCCGGGTTATCCACAGGCTGAGGATTTCACTGGCCTGCCCGCGGGCTGCGACGGCAACCTTCCGACCGGAGGTGATTGCCGTGCAGAATCCCCACAAGATTTCCACCAGCGGTCTCGGTCGCTACGGCGAGGAGGTCGCCGCCCGTCGGCTCGCCGAGGGCGGGCTGTGCATCCTGGAGCGCAACTGGCGCTGCGCCGAGGGCGAGCTGGACATCGTCGCCCTGGACGGGGACACCCTCGCCGTGTGCGAGGTCAAGACCAGGTCCGAGCACGGTTTCCAGCAGCCGTCCGAGGCCATCGACCAGACCAAGGCCGACCGGCTGCGCCGCCTGGCCGAGCGGTGGCTCGCCGAGCGCTGGCCGGTCCACTTCTCCCGTCTGGTGCTCGCCGTCGAGCAGGCGGACCCGACCGGCCGGGCCGGCCCGGCCGAGCCGCCGCCCGGGGAGACCGAACCGCCGCCCGGAGCGTCGGCCGGCGGCCCCGCGCCGCCACCGCCCGGCGGCGTCCGGATCGACCTGGTCGCGGTGGTCAACCGCCGCAAGGGCGCCGCCGAGGTCGAGCACCTGCGCGGGGCGATGTGAGATGGCCTTCGCCCGCACCTGCTCGGTCGCCCTGGTCGGAGTGGACGGAGTCGTGGTCGAGGTCCAGGCGGACCTCGAACCCGGCCTCGCCGCCTTCAGCCTGGTGGGCCTCGCCGACAAGGCCCTCCTCGAAGCCCGTGACCGCGTCCGCGCCGCCGTCTCCAACAGCGGCGAGAAATGGCCGCTGCGCAAACTCACCGTGGGCCTCACCCCCGCCTCCGTGCCCAAGAGCGGCAGCGGGTACGACCTGGCGGTGGCCTGCGCCGTCCTGGCCGCCGCCGAACGGCTCGACCCCGCGTCGATCGACGGCCTGCTGATCATCGGCGAGCTCGGGCTCGACGGCCGCGTGCGCCCGGTGCGCGGCGTCCTGCCCGCCGTGCTCGCCGCCGCCGAAGCCGGCTACCGGCAGATCGTGGTCGCCGAACAGACCGCCGCCGAGGCAGAGTTGGTGCCCGGTGTCTCCGTCCTCGGCGTGCGCAGCCTGCGCCAGCTCATCGCGATCCTCACCAACGCCCCCGTCCCCGACGAACCGTCCGACCCGACCACCGGCCGCCCCGACTCCTCGTTCGCCGGACTGCTGCTGCCCGGACTCGGCGTCCGCGACGTGATGTCCGGACAGGTGGGTCGCCCCGACCTCGCCGACGTCGCGGGGCAGCACGAAGCCCGCCGGGCCCTGGAGATCGCCGCGGCGGGCGGCCACCACCTGTACCTCAAGGGCCCGCCCGGGGCCGGCAAGACCATGCTGGCCGAACGGCTCCCCGCCCTGCTCCCGGCGCTCACTCCGACCGAGGCCCTCGAAGTGACCGCGATCCACTCCGTGGCCGGCCTGCTCCCGCCCGACCGGCCGCTGATCGACAACCCGCCGTACTGCGCCCCGCACCACTCGACCACCATGCCCGCCATCGTCGGCGGCGGGACGGGCCTGCCCAGACCCGGCGCCGTCTCCCTGGCCCACCGAGGTGTCCTGTTCCTCGACGAAGCACCGGAGTTCCAGACCAGGGTGCTCGACGCGCTGCGCCAACCCCTGGAGTCGGGGGAGGTGATGATCGCCAGGGCCGCGGGCGCGATGCGGCTCCCCGCCCGCTTCCTGCTCTGCCTGGCCGCCAACCCCTGCCCCTGCGGCCGCTACTCGCTGAGAGGAGAAGGATGCGAATGCACACCCGTCATGGTCAACCGCTACCAGGCCAGGCTGTCCGGTCCGCTGCTGGACAGGGTGGACCTCCAGGTGCAGGTCACCGGGGTCACCAAGGCCGAGCTGATGCAGCAGGGCGGAAAGGCCGAGAGCACGGCCACTGTCGCCGAGCGGGTCAAGGAGGCCCGCGCACGAGCCGCAGCTCGCCTCGCCGACACCCCGTGGCGGACCAACGCCGAAGTGCCTGGGCACGAACTGCGCACGCGGTGGCAACTCGCACCAGGTTCGCTCGCCGACGCCGAACGTGACCTCGACCGCGGCCTGCTCACCGCCCGCGGCCTCGACCGCGTCCTGCGGGTGGCCTGGACGGTCGCCGACCTCGCCGGGCGGGACCGCCCCGACCGCAGCGACATCAGGACGGCGCTGGTGCTCCGCACCGGCGTCCAACGCGCCACCCACCCGACCGACCGCCGGGCCGACCCCTACTACGACGTCGACACCGACCTGGGAGGCGAGTACTGACCCGGGCTCAGCTGTTGGACCGCCACCACCCCTGCGACACCCGCCCGTTCGCGCGGCGAACGGGAAAGCGCGCAGCCGCCCGTACCCCGTACGCCCCTGTCCGCCAGGAGTTCCCATGACCGCCTGCCCCGATTCCCGCGAGCACACCGGTCGGCCCGCAGCCGACGGCCGAACCGCTCCCACCCGGCATCCGTCACCGCGCCCGCCCGACGGCCACCCGGCTGCGGACCACGACGGAGAGCTGCTCCACCGGCTGATCCGCGGAGCCGGTCCACCCGCGCTGCACCGGCCGCACCAACCACCGGACGCCGCCCCGGCACCGGCACGGACGCACGCGGGGGCTCGCCCAGAAGCGGTGCGGAGCGAACAGCGCCCCGAGCGGCCCACCAAGTGGGCCGAGGCCGACGCCCGCCCCGGCCCGCCCGATTCCGAGCGGGTGGCCCGGGCCGCGCTCACCCGGCTCATCGAACCCGGCGACGCCGCCGTCGGACGTTCCGTCCAACGCCTCGGCGCGGCGCGGCTGGTGCAGGGGATCCGCGAGGGAGCGCCACCGGACCGGCTGGGCCTCGGCGCCGACCGGATCGCCGCCTACCAGGAGAGACTGCGAAAGTTCAACCCGGCCGTCGACCTGGAGCGGATCGCCAGGCTCGGCGGAAGGTTCATCATTCCGGGCGACATCGACTGGCCCTCCCAGCTCGACGACCTCGGCGACAGCCGCCCGGTCGGGCTGTGGGTCCGCGGCCGGTCCACACCGCGGCTGCCCTCCCTGCGCCTGCTCGCGCTGCGCTCGGTCGCCGTCGTCGGATCGCGGGCCTGCACCGGCTACGGCCGACACGTCGCCGGCCACCTGGGGTCGGAGCTCGCCGAGCGCGGATGGGTGGTGGTCTCCGGGGCGGCCTACGGGGTCGACACCGCGGCCCACCTCGGGGCGCTCGCGGTCAACGGGATGACGATCGCGGTGCTCGCCAGCGGAGTCGACATCTGCTACCCGCGCGGGAACGAAGCGCTGATCGAACGGATCGCCGGTGCGGGCCTGCTGGTGAGCGAACTCGCCCTGGGGATGAACCCGACCCGATTCCGGTTCGTGCTCCGCAACCGGGTGATAGCCGCGCTCACCCGCGGCACGGTGGTGGTAGAGGCCGCACCGCGCAGCGGGGCCCTCAGCACCGCCCGCCGCGCCAGGGACCTGAACCGGCACACCATGGGCATCCCCGGCCCGGTCACCTCCGAACTCTCCGCCGGCGTGCACACCTTGCTCCGGAGCGGCGCCGCGACCATGGTCACCAACGGTGCCGAAGTGGGTGAACTGGTCGGCTCCATCGGCGCCGACCTGGCACCGGAGCGGGTCGGACCGATCCTGCCGCGCGACGCGCTGGAACCACCGGTGGCGCGTGTCCTGGAAGCCGTCCCCGCGAGCGCCGACGGCGCGCCGGTCCGACGACTCGCCCAGTACGCCGCGCTCTCCGAGGAAGCCACCGTCCACCACCTGCACGAGCTCAGCTCGCTCGGGTTCGTCGAACGGCACGGAGCGCACTGGAGGCTGGTACGACGCAAATGATCACATCCGAGCAGGGCCGGACAGCACTGGCCGACCGAACGGGTCACCCGGTCAACCCGGAGGACCCCCAGGTGAGTTGAGAGCGCGACCGGTGGCGGTCGACCCGGGCGGGCGACCCGGCGCTGCGCATGCGTCCGGCCGGGCGGCGGTGGTGGCGGAGGTCCGCGCTGGTCGGCGGGCCGAACGGGGACACCCGACTGACGGCCGGTCAGCGGTTCGGCCGCGACGCGCCGACGGAGCCCTTTGCTGCCACCGGATCGGGCGACGCCCGAGTGGCGGTAGCGCTGTGCAGCGACTCGGTCACGCTACGCTCGCTTATGGCGTCCCTATCAGCACATGACTCGGCAGAACGGCGCAGACCAACGCATGCCCACTCACATTCCCGGACACAGGATGACCGGTGACGGTCGGTCCCCGGACGGGACGGGGGCCGAGACCCGCAACGCCGCGGAGTGGCGGGCCAGGCCCTCGGGAGTCGTGGGAATGACGAGGCCGGGCACCCCCCCGGCCGCGACCCCACAGTTCCCGGCCCGTCCCGTTCCCTCTCCGCCTCTCCCGTACCCGCCCCTCCCGTACCCCCCGGCTTCGCAGAGCCAGGAGGCCCGGCCGGCCCCGGGGCGCCAGTCCTTGGCGCAGCCACCGGTCGACCGGCCCGCGCAGGTGCTGCCCTGCCCACAGGCGGCGCCTCCGGGGGCCACGGCCAAGGTCCGGTCGGGCGAGGGCGAGACCGCGCCCGCGCTCCGGCCGGGCCGGGTGCCCCGCGGTGCCCCGGCCGGTGATCGTCCTGCTCCGGGCGGTGCCCCGGAGAGCGCCGTCGACGGCGGTCCGGTCGGTGCCGTTCCGGAGCCGGAGCGCGGGGCCCCGGACGGGGTCAGGCAGCAGTCGGGCCAAGCCGCGACGGGGACGACCTCCCCGGGGCAGCGCCCGGCACGCGGCCGGGCCGAGCGGGGTGCGCGGGCCAAGGGCAAGGAGACGGCGGCGCGCAGTCCGCAGGTCCGCAGGCAGGCGGGCGGTCCGCCGTCGGCACGTACGCCGGAACCCCCGGCGCGAGCCGCGGGGCGCGACCAGGCCCGGCCGTCGGCGGTACCCGTGCCGCCGACGGTCCCTCGACCGGCGCCCACCGCCCCGCCCCCGGCCGGGCCCGTCGACCCGAACAGGCCGACGGCCACCGGTCCGGCGGGCCCAGGCACCTGGACGTCCTCCGGGCCCTCCACGCCCTCGTCCCTGCTCTCCTCGGTGCCCCCGGCCCCGGTGGGCGAAGGCGGCGCGGCACGTTCCGGGGCCACTCCGCCCGCGCCCGCCCAGGGCGACGGCGAGCGGAGCGGTACGACCGGTGCGTCCGGGGAGCCCGGGCAGGCGGCGGAGGCGACCCCCCCCAAGGGCGGTGAACGCGGCAGGGGCGCCGATCAGTCGGCGCTGCACGCACTGTGGCGGTCGTACAAGGAGACGGGCGACCACGGGCTGCGCGATCAACTGATCCTGCACTACTCGCCGTTGGTGAAGTACGTCGCCGGCCGAGTCGGGGTCGGCCTGCCGGCGAACGTGGAGCAGGCGGACTTCGTGTCCTCCGGGGTGTTCGGGCTGATCGACGCGATCGAGAAGTTCGACATCGACCGGGCGATCAAGTTCGAGACCTACGCGATCAGCCGGATCCGCGGGGCGATCATCGACGAACTGCGGGCCCTGGACTGGATCCCCCGGTCGGTGCGGCAGAAGGCCAAGGCGGTCGAGCGGGCCTACGCCACCCTGGAGGCCCGGCTCCGACGGACACCGCACGACCCCGAAGTGGCGTCGGAGATGGGCATCTCGCTGGACGACCTGCACACCATCTTCAGCCAGCTGTCCCTGGCGAACGTGGTGGCCCTCGACGAACTGCTGCACTCGGCGGGCGAGGGCGGTGACCGGCTGACCCTGATGGAGACGCTGCCGGACAGCGGCGCCGACAACCCGGTCGAGATCGCCGAGGACCGCGAACTGCGGCGGCTGCTGGCCTCCGCGGTCAACACCCTGCCCGAACGCGAGAAGACCGTGGTGACGCTCTACTACTACGAGGGCCTCACCCTCGCGGAGATCGGGCAGGTGCTCGGGGTGACGGAGAGCCGGGTCAGCCAGATCCACACCAAGTCGGTCCTCCAGCTCCGGGCGAAGATGTCCGACGCCCGCTGAACGGCCGAAACCCGCCCGGCGGGCCCGGCGCGGCCCGGAACCGGCAGCGCCGGGCCGGGCCGGTGGGAGCGGTGACGCCTCCACCGGCCGTCAGCGTCCGTAGAGTTGGGGCGTGCCGAAAATCCGGGCGGCCACGGTGGCCGAGCATCGACAGTTGCAGCAGGCAGCGCTGCTGGACGCCGCACGCGTCCTGCTGGCGGAGGGCGGCCGGGACGCGCTGAACTTCAGCGCGCTCGCCGCGCGCGCCGGGCTGGCCAGGTCCTCGGTGTACGAGTACTTCCGCTCCAAGTCCGAACTGGTGGAAGCGCTCTGCACGGCGGACCTCCCGCTCTGGGCCGCCGAGATCGAAGCCGCCATGACGGCCCGGGACAGCGCGGCGGAACGGATCGAGGCCTACGTCCGGGGCCAGGTGGCGCTGGCCACCGACCCGGTGCACCGCGCCGTGGTGGCGGTCGCCGAGTTCGAGCTCGACGACGCCGCACGGGCCCGCATCCGGACCGCCCACGCCGGGCTCACCGCCATGGTGGTGCGCACCCTGGAGGACCTCGGCCACCGGCGGCCCGGTGTCGCGGCCGCGCTGCTCCAGGGCGTGGTCGAAGCCGCCGTCCGGCAGATCGACCGCTGCCGGGACGGGGCGGGCACGGCCGACGCCGCCGCGGTCCGGGAGATCTCCGACGCGGCAGCCCGGTTCGCCCTGGACGGCCTGCGCCCGGCGAACCGCCCGGAACACGTCCAGCCGGAACACGTCCACCCAGAACGAGCCCACCCAGAACGAGCCCACCAGGAGCACGGCACCCCGGAGCGCAGGGACGGGGGAGCGGACCGGGCGGCGGACGCGCCCCGGCCCGCCGGGAACTGACCCCGGGAGGCCCGTCGCCCGGCCCCGGCAGGGAGTTGACCCGGCGTCAGGGCCCGTCGAGCGGCAGCAGGCGGGCCCGGCCGCTGCCGAGCAGGGCGAGCGGGTCGAGGTAGCGGTCGCCGCGGAGCAGCCCCCAGTGCAGGCAGTCGACCGGGCAGTGGCCGGAGTCGCCGGTCAGGGCGCCGATCGCCTCACCCGCCGCGACCGCCGTGCCGACCGGCACCGACCCGGCCACCGGCAGGTAGGTGGTCCGCAGCGGGGGAGTGCCGGAGCCGGGGTGGGTCACCACGACGACCGGCCGCCCCGCCACCTCCCCGGAGAAGGTCACCACCCCGGGCGCGGCCGCCCGCACCACCGAGCCCGGCGCGGCGGCCAGGTCCACTCCCCGGTGCCCGGCCGCCCACCGCACCGGCGGCGGATCGAACCGCCGCAGCAGACCCGAACGGTCGCCCACCGGCCACACCCGCCCCGCCCCGGGCCCGACCGGGCCCCGCGCCGCCGAGTCCTCCACCGGGACGGCCCGCTCCACCGCCGTCGGCAGATCGGCCCCCGCCCCGCCGAGCCGGGCCGCCACCACGGCCACGCCGCCCGGGGCGTCGCCCCTCGCAGGGCCCGCCGCAATGCCCGCCGACGGCCCGCCCGCGAGCAGCCCGGCGGCCAGTCCGGCCGCCGCCCCGACCACCAGCGTCGCCGCCAGCCCCACCACCACCCGGACCACCCGGGGCCCGACCCGCGGCCACCCCATCCCGACCTCCCGAAGTCCCGCACCGCCGGCACCGGCAGCCTCGTACCGCCGGCAGCCCCGCGCCGCCGACGACCGGCCCGCCGGGCCGGTCCGCGCACCACCCTGGCCCGCGGGGCCACCGCTCCGCCCGCAGGTTCCGGGAGCTGTGGACAGACCGGGGGCTGTGGACAACCGGCGTCCCCCGCAGGGGTGAACGGCGGTCGTCGGATTGCCGTCACCGGTACCGAAGCGGGTGGTGGGAGCCCGCGGAGTCGCCCGTGGCTCGGGGCTTCCCGTACACTTCACACGCGACCCGGTCTGCCGGGTCGACTTCGCACGCCCCGCCACCGACAGTCGATCTCCCTCCGGGAGCGATCGTCCGGTGCGAGTGCCGCTCGGTCCGCCGAGCCTGCCGAGGCCGCAAGCCTCGTCCAGGCCGAGCGGCTTGGCACGTCGGGGCGTCAGGCGTGACGGCCACCCGGCTGTCACGGTCAAACCGAGAGCCCCGGCACCCCCAAGGGCGCGACGCGTTCGCGCCTCCGACGGCGCGCCGGGCGACACACCGAGGAGCACGGCACATGGCCGTCGTCACGATGCGGGAGCTGCTGGAGAGCGGCGTCCACTTCGGTCACCAGACCCGTCGTTGGAACCCGAAGATGAAGCGCTTCATCTTCACGGAGCGCAACGGCATCTACATCATCGACCTCCTGCAGTCGCTGAACTACATCGACCGCGCCTTCGAGTTCGTCAAGGAGACCGTTGCCCACGGCGGCAGCGTCCTCTTCGTCGGCACCAAGAAGCAGGCCCAGGAGGCCATCGCCGAGCAGGCGACCCGCGTGGGCATGCCGTACGTCAACCAGCGCTGGCTGGGCGGCATGCTGACCAACTTCTCGACCGTCTACAAGCGCCTGCAGCGCCTCAAGGAGCTCGGCGAGATCGACTTCACGGATGTGGCCGGTTCCGGCCTCACCAAGAAGGAGCTCCTGGTCCTCCAGCGCGAGTACGACAAGCTGGAGAAGACCCTCGGCGGTATCCGCGACATGCAGCGCGTTCCCAGCGCCGTCTGGATCGTGGACACCAAGAAGGAGCACATCGCGGTCGGCGAGGCCCGGAAGCTCAACATCCCGGTCGTCGCCATCCTCGACACCAACTGCGACCCCGACGAGGTCGACTACAAGATCCCGGGCAACGACGACGCGATCCGCTCCGTCACCCTGCTGACCCGCGTGATCGCCGACGCCGTCGCCGAGGGCCTCAAGTCCCGCGCCGGTGTCGCCAAGGGCGACGCGAAGGCCGAGCCGGGCGCCGACCAGCCGCTGGCCGCCTGGGAGAAGGAGATCCTCGAGGGCGACAAGGCCGCCGAGGCCCCCGCCGCCGAGGCTGCCACTGAGGCTGCCGTCGAGGCCCCGGCCGAGGCTGCCGCCGAGGTCGTTGCCGAGGCTCCGGCCGTCGAGGCTCCGGCCGCCGAGGCCGAGCAGGCCTGACGCACCACCAGGGTGAGGGGCACCGGCCGGGCTGAGCCGGTGGGTGCCCCTCTCTCCCGTGCCGGGGGCCCGCACCACGGGCCGCGGCACTTTCCCACGCAGACACGCGAGACGTGAGAAGAGATCACAACCATGGCGAACTTCACCGCCGCGGACGTCAAGAAGCTCCGTGAGCTCACCGGCGCCGGCATGATGGACTGCAAGAAGGCCCTGGACGAGGCCGAGGGCGACGTCCAGAAGGCCGTCGAGCTCCTGCGCATCAAGGGCCAGAAGGGCGTTGCCAAGCGCGAGGGCCGTGACGCCTCCAACGGCGCCGTCGCCGCGCTGATCGCCGAGGACAAGAAGTCCGGCGTGCTGGTCGAGCTGAACTGCGAGACCGACTTCGTCGCCAAGGGCGGCAAGTTCGTCGAGGTCGCCAACGCGATCGCCGCGCACGTCGCCGCCACCTCCCCGGCCGACCTGGAGACCGCCCTGGCCTCCGAGATCAACCCGGGCCAGACCGTCCAGCAGTTCGTGGACGAGGCCAACGCGACCCTCGGCGAGAAGATCGTCTTCCGCCGCTTCGCGCAGTTCGACAACGACGGCTTCGTCGGCCTCTACATGCACAAGTCCGACCCGGACCTGCCGCCGACCATCGGTGTCCTCGTCGAGCTCGACCAGGAGAACGCCGAGACCGCCAAGGACGTCGCGCAGCACATCGCCGCCTTCGCGCCGAAGTACCTCTCCCGCGAGGAGATCCCGGCCGAGGACCTGGAGAACGAGCGCCGCGTCGCCGAGGCCACCGCTCGCGAGGAGGGCAAGCCCGAGGCCGCCCTGCCGAAGATCGTCGAGGGTCGGGTCACCGGTTTCGTCAAGGAGAACGCCGTCCTGGAGCAGGCGTTCGCCAAGGACAACAAGAAGTCCGTCGCCAAGGTCCTCGACGAGGCCGGCGTCACCCTCAAGCGCTTCGTCCGCTTCCGCGTCGGCGCCTGAGACCGTTCCCCACGCCCCTCCCGCCCCGGTCCGGCCCCGTGCCGGACATAAGGTAGGCGGGGACCCGCCCGCGAGGGCGGCGGAACGCGCCGACCGCGGCCCCCGGCACCCCGTGGGGGCGGCGTCGGCACCATGAACGACGAGGAGGCCATTGCCGTGCAGGAGACCGTACCGGTTCCCGCGGCGATGGCCTCCTCTCGTGTACACGGCTCCGGGTGCCCGCATCCGGAGCCGTGACCAGCACACGCAGATCTGCTGAGCAGCAGGCGGAGAAGGAGAAGTCCATGCAGGAGACGCAGGAGACCGCGCCGGGCGGTGCACGCCGCCGGGTACTGCTCAAGCTGTCCGGCGAGGCGTTCGCCGGTGGCGGCGGCCTCGGCGTCGACCCGGACGTGGTGCACGCCATCGCCCGTGAGATCGCCACCGTGGTCCGGGCCGGCACCGAGGTCGCCATCGTGATCGGCGGCGGCAACTTCTTCCGCGGCGCCGAGCTCCAGCAGCGCGGCATGGACCGGGCCCGCTCCGACTACATGGGCATGCTCGGTACCGTGATGAACTGCCTGGCGCTCCAGGACTTCCTGATCAAGGAGGGCATGGAGACCCGGGTGCAGACCGCCATCACCATGGGCCAGGTCGCCGAGCCCTACCTCCCGCTGCGCGCCATCCGGCACCTGGAGAAGGGCCGCGTGGTGATCTTCGGCGCGGGTATGGGCATGCCGTACTTCTCCACCGACACCACCGCCGTGCAGCGCGCCCTGGAGATCCACGCCGACGTCCTGCTGATGGGCAAGAACGGCGTGGACGGCGTCTACGACTCCGACCCGCGGACCAACCCCGGCGCGGTCCGCTTCGACGCGCTCGACTACACCGAGGTGATCTCCCGCGACCTCAAGGTCGCCGACCTGACCGCGATCACCCTGTGCAAGGACAACGGCCTGCCGATCCTGGTCTTCGAGCTGCTCGCCGAGGGCAATATCGCCCGTGCGGTCAAGGGTGAGAAGATCGGCACACTCATCAGCGAGGATTCCGCCCGGGCCCAGGCCTAGGGACTCTGAGCAGCAACAGCCGTCCGGGGCACCGGAACGGGACAACAGCAGATGAACCGGACAGGGAGCACACAGTGATCGATGAGACCCTCCTCGAGGCCGAGGAGAAGATGGAGAAGGCCGTCGGCGTCGCCAAGGACGACCTCGCCGCCATCCGCACCGGGCGTGCGCACCCGGCGATGTTCGCCAAGATCGTCGCCGAGTACTACGGCACCCTGACCCCGATCAACCAGCTGGCCTCGTTCTCCGTCCCGGAGCCGCGGATGGCCATGGTCACCCCGTTCGACAAGACCGCGCTGAAGGCCATCGAGACCGCGATCCGCGACTCGGACCTGGGCGTCAACCCGTCGAACGACGGCTCCGTCATCCGGGTGGTGCTCCCGCAGCTCACCGAGGAGCGCCGCCGCGAGTACATCAAGCAGGCCCGCGGCAAGGGCGAGGACGCCAAGGTCTCGGTCCGCTCGATCCGTCGCAAGGCGAAGGACGCGATCGACAAGCTGGTCAAGGACAAGGAGATCGGCGAGGACGACGGCCGCCGCGGCGAGAAGGAGCTCGACGACCTGACCGCCAAGTTCGTGGCGCAGGTCGACGAGCTGCTCAAGCACAAGGAAGCCGAGCTGCTGGAGGTCTGATCCGGACCTCGCGCACGCCCCGGGCCGGCGGTTCCACCACCGTCCGACCCGGGGCGCGGCTCGATCAGGACCGGTCCGGCCGGACCGCCCCGTCCGGAGCGGACCGGACCGCCACGGCCCGACCCGGCCGACACCAAACGGGTCACACGCGGCGGCCTCCGGCATGGAGAGGGGGCGGCGCGGCACAGACTCAGTTCATGCCCCCCGTGCAGGAGACCCCCGTGGCCGACACCGACCAGCAGCCCCGCAAGCCGCGCGGCGGCCGCAACCTGCCCGCCGCGATAGGCGTGGGCGTCGGACTCGGGGCGGTCATCGCGGCCTCGCTGTTCGTGGTCAAGGCCGTCTTCATGGTGGTGGTCGCCGCCGCCGTCGCGGTCGGCATCCAGGAACTCACCAGCCGGCTCGCCGAGCGCAAGGACGTCCACGTCCCGCAGGTCCCGCTGCTGGTCGGCGGCGTCGGCATGGTCGTCACCGGCTACTTCGCGGGCGGCCAGTGGGCCGCCGCGATCCTCGCGCTGACCGGCCTGGCGATGATGGTCGCCCGGATGGCGACGCCGCCGGAGAACTACCTGCGCGACATAACGGCAGGCGTCTTCACCGCCTTCTACGTCCCGTTCCTCGCGACCTTCGTCGCGCTGATCCTGGCCGCGGACGACGGGGCCTGGCGCATCCTGCTGTTCCTGGTCGTCACCATCTGCTCCGACACCGGGGCGTACGCCGTCGGCTACAAGTTCGGCCGCAACAAGCTCGCCCCGACGATCAGCCCCGGCAAGACCCGTGAGGGCCTGGCCGGCGGCATCGGCCTGTCGATGATCGCCGGTGCCCTGCTGATGCACTACCTGATCGACGGCGGCACCTGGTGGCAGGGCCTGATCCTGGGCGGCTGCGCGGCCGTCACCGCCACCCTCGGCGACCTCGCCGAGTCGATGATCAAGCGCGACCTCGGCATCAAGGACATGGGCACCCTGCTCCCCGGCCACGGCGGCATCATGGACCGCCTGGACTCCCTGCTCCCCACCGCCCCGGTGGTCTGGCTCCTGCTCGCCGCCTTCGTCGGCAGCTGACCCCCGACCCCGCGCCCCCAACCCCCGCGCCCCCGCCACGGGACGGCCCCCGCGACGCCACCGCGTCCGGGGGCCGTCCGGCATCTGCGACACTGGAACAACCATGCCTAAGCCCGGAGAACTGACCTTTGTCGCGCCGCGTGGCGCCAAGCCCCCGCGACACCTCGCCGACCTCAGCCCTGCCGAGCGCAAGGAGGCCGTCGCCGAGCTGGGCGAACAGCCGTTCCGCGCCAAGCAGCTGGCGAACCACTACTTCGGGCGGCTGGACAACGACCCGGCCGGCTGGACGGACATCCCGGCGGCCAGCCGGGAGAAGCTGACGGAGGCGCTGCTGCCCGAGCTGATGTCCGTGGTGCGGCACGTGTCCTGCGACGACGACGAGACCCGCAAGACGCTGTGGAAGCTCTTCGACGGGACGCTGGTCGAGTCGGTGCTGATGCGTTACCCGGACCGGGTCACCATGTGCATCTCCTCGCAGGCCGGCTGCGGCATGAACTGCCCGTTCTGCGCGACGGGGCAGGCCGGGCTGACCCGGAACCTGTCGACCGCGGAGATCGTCGAGCAGATCGCCGCCGGCATGCGCGACCTCAGGACCGGTGCGGTGCCCGGCGGCGAGGCGCGGCTGTCGAACGTGGTCTTCATGGGCATGGGCGAGCCGCTCGCCAACTACAACCGGGTGCTGTCCGCGATCCGCCGGCTCACCGACCCGGCCCCGGACGGCTTCGGCCTGTCGCAGCGCGGCATCACCGTCTCGACGGTCGGCCTCGTCCCGGCCATGCACCGGTTCGCCGACGAGGGCCTGAGCTGCCGGCTCGCGCTCTCGCTGCACGCCCCGGACGACGAGCTGCGCGACGAGCTGGTGCCCGTCAACACCCGCTGGAAGGTCGCCGAGGTGCTGGACGCCGCGTGGAACTACGCGGAGAAGTCCGGGCGCCGGGTGTCGATCGAGTACGCGCTGATCAAGGACATCAACGACCAGGCCTGGCGCGCCGACCTGCTCGGCCGGATGATCAAGAACCGCCGGGTGCACGTGAACCTGATCCCGCTCAACCCGACGCCGGGGTCGAAGTGGACGGCCTCCCAGCCGGAGGACGAGCGGGAGTTCGTCCGCCGCCTGCAGGCGCACGGCGTCCCGACCACCGTCCGGGACACCCGCGGCCAGGAGATCGACGGCGCCTGCGGCCAGCTCGCCGCCGCCGGCTGAGCGCACCACCGCAGGAACGACAGGGGGCCCGCCGGAGCGGGCCCCCTTCGCGTTTCCCGGAAGCTCCCGCCCCGGAACCGCCCCGGAAGGACGTCAGAGCAGCGGGCAGAGCAGCAGCGTCAGCCCGCCGGTCACCAGCAGCACCGTGCCGGCGGCCAGGGTGCGCAGGGCGAGGGCGCCGGTGAGCAGGCCGGGCGGGGTGCCGAGGCGGTCCAGCGCGGCGAGGGTGGGGCGGTGCTCGCCGCGCAGCTCGTGCAGGCGGGCGGCCAGGGCGGCGACCGCGCAGGCCAGGACCAGGACGGTCTCGACCACGGTGAGCGCGGGGACGTCGGCCCCGGTCCGGGCCCAGTTCCGCCAGCCGACCAGGGCCAGGGCGCTCACCGTGGTGAGGATCGCCAGCGGGGCGCCGAGCCGGTGCGCCTGCGCGGTGAGGCCGCGGCCGGCCAGCAGCCGGAGCGGGGCGGGCGCGCGCAGCGCGAGCAGCCGCCCGGCGAGGGCGAGCAGCGGCCCCGTCCACAGCGCCAGGGCGAACACCGCGAAGGCCCAGCCGATCAGCAGGGCGGGGCTGGTGGCGGGCAGGCCGCCGGGCAGGTCGAGGGTGCGTTCGGCGGAGGTGGCGTCGGGGCGCAGCCCGTACAGTTCCAGGCCGGCCCCGACCAGCAGCAGCGGGCCGGGCAGGGCGAGCCGGCGGGCCGTCCAGCGCGGGCGGGCGGGCTCGGCGGGGCGGCCGGGCAGGGCCTCGGGGAGGCGGACGGCGCAGGCCGCGGACACCCCGGCGACCAGCGGGACGACGGCGAGCAGGGCGACCGGGGCGGCGGCGGGCAGCGGGACGCCCATGCCGAGGTCGGGGGCCAGGCCGGGCCCGGCGATGTCGTTGCGCAGCACCAGGAACAGCAGCAGGGTGAACGCGGAGCCGAGCGCGCAGGCCAGGGCGGTCTCGCCGGCGATGAGCCGGCGGACCCGGCCGGCGCCGGCGCCGGCCGCGGTCAGGCCGGTGATCCGCTCGGGGTGCTGGGCGGGGACGGCGCGGGCGGCGACGGCGGCGAACCAGGCGACGGCGGCGAGCGGCGGCAGGCACCAGAGCAGGCGCTCCAGGTTGCCGCCGGTGCCGCTGAGGGCGCGGCCGAGGGCGCGCAGCAGCAGGGCGGCGACCACGGCGCCCGCGGTGCCGGTGAGGACCGCGCGGGCGAGGTCGAGGGCCCGGTAGCCGCGGGCGAGTCCGAAGTAGTACACGGGGCCTCTCAGCGTCCGGCGGTGACGGCGGCGGCCTCGGTGGCGATCCGGCCGTCGACCAGGTGGACGGTGCGGTCGGCGTACCGGGCGAGGTCGGGGTCGTGGGTGGCGAGGACGAGGGTGAGCCGGTGCGAGCGGGCGGCGCTGGCCAGTATCCGCAGGACCTGCTCGCGGTCGTCGCGGTGCAGCGGCGCGGTCGGGTCGTCGGCGAACACCACGGGCGGTTCGGCGGCGAGCGCCCGGGCGACGGCGATCCGCTGGCGGCGGTCCTGCGGGAGCTCGGCGGGGCGGAGCCGGGCGCAGTCCGCCACGTCCAGGCGCTCCAGCCACTCGGTGGCGGCCCGGGCGGCGGCCTTGTGGCCGGTGCCGGCCAGCAGCAGGGGGAGGGCGACGTTCTCGCGGGCCGTCAGCTCCGGCACCAGCTGCGGCTCGGGGCCGACGTAGCCGAAGCGCTCGCGGCGGAGCTTCTCGCGCCCGGCCCGGCCCAGGGTGTGCACGGGGGCGCTGTGGAACCAGACCTCGCCGTCGTCGACCGGGAGCTGGGCGGACAGGCAGCCGAGCAGGGTGGACTTGCCGGCGCCGCGCGGACCGGTGACGGCGAGCATCTCGCCCTCGCGGACGCCCAGCGAGACGCCGCGCAGGGCGGGGGTGCCGTGGTGGGACTTGACGATCCCCCGGGCCCAGAGCACGTCGTTGTCGGGCGGGGCCGCTGACATGTGATCCATCCAGGTGCCGACGGGAATATGACAGTCGTCAGATTAGAACGATCGGGCGGCCGCGCGGGCGCGCCGCACTGCTCCGATCAGGGATGAATCGTCCCGAACCCGGCGTGTTGGGCCCCGGAATCACTCCCGGAGCCGTCCCGGTTCCGCCTTCCGGGGACGCCGAAGGGCGGTCCCGACGTGAGGAGTCGGGGCCGCCCTTCGGTGGAGGGTGGGGAAGGAGGCTCAGCCGGTCAGATCTTCGCCCACGCGTCGGTGAGGCTGGTCCGCAGGATCTGCTCGATCTCGTCGAAGGTCGACTGGTCGGAGATCAGCGGCGGGGCCAGCTGGACCACCGGGTCGCCGCGGTCGTCGGCGCGGCAGTACAGGCCGTTGTCGAACAGGGCCTTGGACAGGAAGCCGTACAGGACGCGCTCGACCTCGTCGTCGTTGAACGACTCCTTGGTGACCTTGTCCTTGACCAGCTCGATGCCGTAGAAGTACCCGTTGCCGCGGACGTCGCCGACGATCGGCAGGTCGCGCAGCTTGTTCAGGGTGCCCAGGAACTTCGACTCGTTGTCGAGGACGTGCTGGTTCAGGCCCTCGCGCTCGAAGATGTCGAGGTTGGCCAGCGCCACCGCGGAGGACACCGGGTGGCCGCCGAAGGTGTAGCCGTGCAGGAAGGTGTTGTCGCCCTTGTAGAACGGCTCGGCGATGCGGTCCGAGATGATCGTGGCGCCGATCGGAGAGTAGCCCGAGGTCATGCCCTTGGCGCAGGTGATCATGTCCGGCACGTAGCCGAACTTGTCGGCGCCGAACATGGTGCCGAGGCGGCCGAAGGCGCAGATGACCTCGTCCGAGACCAGCAGCACGTCGTGGCGGTCGCAGATCTCGCGCAGGCGCTGGAAGTACCCGGGCGGCGGCGGGAAGCAGCCGCCGGCGTTCTGCACCGGCTCGACGAAGACGGCGGCGACGGTCTCGGGGCCCTCGAAGAGGATGGCCTGCTCGATCTCGTCGGCGGCCCAGCGGCCGTAGGCCTCCGGGTCGACGGTGCCGTCGGGGCCGGCCAGGAAGGCCGGGGCGCGGTAGATGTTGGTGTTCGGGGCCTTGTGGGTGCCCGGCACCAGCGGCTCGAACGGGGCCTTCAGGCCCGGCAGGCCGGTGATGGAGAGCGCGCCCTGCGGGGTGCCGTGGTAGGCGACGGCGCGCGAGATGACCTTGTACTTGGTCGGCTTGCCGGTCAGCTTGAAGTACTGCTTGGCCAGCTTCCAGGCGGTCTCGACGGCCTCGCCGCCACCGGTGGAGAAGAAGACCTTGTTCAGGTCGCCCGGGGCGTAGTTCGCCAGGCGCTCCGCCAGCTCGACGGCCTTCGGGTGGGCGTAGCTCCACACCGGGAAGAAGGCGAGCTCCTTGGCCTGCTTGGCGGCGGCCTCGGCCAGCTCCTCGCGGCCGTGGCCCGCCTGCACCACGAACAGGCCGGCCAGGCCGTCGAGGTACTTGCGGCCCTTGTCGTCCCAGACGTAGGTGCCCTCGCCCTTGACGATCGTCGGCACGGGGGAGTTCTCGTACGACGACATGCGGGTGAAGTGCATCCACAGGTGGTCGTAGGCGGTCTTGGAAAGGTCCTTCGAAGCCGGCTCGGCTGTCATCGGGTGCCCCAGGTGTAGGTCTGTTTCCGGAGCTTCAGGTAAACGAAGCTCTCGGTGCTCCGCACGCCGGGAAGCGCGCGGATGCGCTTGTTGATCAGTTCGAGCAGGTGCTCGTCGTCCTCGCACACCAGCTCGGCGAGGAGGTCGAACGACCCCGCGGTGCACACCACGTAGTCGACCTCGTCGAAGGCGGCCAGCGCGTCGGCGACCGGCTCGATGTCGCCCTCGACCCGGATGCCCACCATCGCCTGGCGGGTGAACCCGACGGTGAGGGGATCGGTGACGGCGACGATCTGCATGACGCCCTGGTCGAGCAGCTTCTGGACGCGCTGCCGGACGGCCGCCTCGGACAGGCCGACGGCCTTGCCGATGGCGGCGTACGGACGGCGTCCGTCCTCCTGGAGCTGCTCGATGATCGCCTTGGAGGCGGCGTCGAGGGGAACGCTGGCGTTCCGGTCGCGGTTGGCCACGCCGCCACTGTGCCCGACCGGCCGCCGAATCGCAAGCGGGTGTGCTGCTGATTTCGTCGTGGTTTCGAAGATCGGGCGCGGAAAGCGTGGCCTTGGTGGCACGGGTCTGTCGATAACCGCAGCGGGATGGGTAGGCTGGCCACGTACACGCGCGCGCCTGCACACCGCCGATCGTGGCTTGTCGCTGACATGCCGTGGCCGCTCGACCCCGGGGTAACCTGGCGCCGGGACCGCAACGACGCAGGCCCAGACCGAGGAGAGACCGTGAGCGAGCTTCGTACGCTGCGCAACTACATCAACGGCGAGTTCGTCGACGCGGCGGACGGCCGCACGCTCGACATCGTCGACCCCACCACGGGCGAGGTCTACGCGACCTCCCCGCTCTCCGGTGCGGCCGACGTCGACGCCGCGATGGCCGCCGCGGCCGCCGCGTTCCCGATCTGGCGGGACTCCACCCCGTCCACCCGGCAGAAGCTGCTGCTGAAGATCGCCGACGCGGTCGAGGCCCGGGCCGACGAGATCGTCGACGCCGAGGTGCGCAACACCGGCAAGCCGCGCGGGCTGACCCTCTCCGAGGAGATCGGCCCGATGGTCGACCAGCTCCGCTTCTTCGCCGGCGCCGCCCGCCTGCTGGAGGGCAAGGCCGCGGGCGAGTACATGGACGGCATGACCTCGATCGTCCGCCGCGAGCCGGTCGGCGTCTGCGCGCAGGTCGCCCCGTGGAACTACCCGATGATGATGGCCGTGTGGAAGTTCGCCCCGGCGATCGCCGCCGGCAACGCCGTGGTGCTGAAGCCCTCCGACACCACCCCCGCCTCCACCGCGCTGCTGGCCGAGATCGTCGGCGGCGTGCTGAAGGAGCTGGAGCTGCCGGCCGGCGTCTTCAACGTGATCTGCGGCGACCGCGAGACCGGCCGCCTGATGGTCGAGCACCGCACCCCGGCGATGGCCTCCATCACCGGCTCCGTCCGGGCCGGCATGCAGGTCGCCGAGTCCGCCGCCAAGGACGTCAAGCGGGTCCACCTGGAGCTCGGCGGCAAGGCCCCGGTCGTGGTCTTCGAGGACGCCGACATCGCCGAGGCCGTCGAGGGCATCTCGGTGGCCGGCTTCTTCAACGCCGGCCAGGACTGCACCGCCGCCACCCGCGTGCTGGTGCACGAGTCGATCCACGACGCCTTCGTCGAGGCGCTCGCCAAGGCCGCCGCCGACACCAAGACCGGCGGCGTGGACGACGAGGACGTGCTGTACGGCCCGCTCAACAACGCCAACCAGCTGAAGCAGGTGGCCGGCTTCATCGAGCGCCTGCCCGCGCACGCCAAGATCGAGGCGGGCGGCCACCGGGTCGGCGACAAGGGCTACTTCTGGGCCCCGACCGTGGTCTCCGGCCTGCTCCAGGACGACGAGATCATCCAGAACGAGGTCTTCGGCCCGGTCATCACCGTGCAGAAGTTCACCGACGAGGACCAGGCCGTCGACCACGCCAACGGCGTCGAGTACGCGCTCGCCTCCTCGGTCTGGACGAAGGACCACGCCCGCGCGATGCGGATGTCCCGCCGCCTGGACTTCGGCTGCGTGTGGATCAACACCCACATCCCGCTGGTCGCCGAGATGCCGCACGGCGGCTTCAAGAAGTCCGGCTACGGCAAGGACCTGTCCTCGTACGGCTTCGAGGACTACACCCGGATCAAGCACGTGATGACCGCGATCTGACGCACCCGGCAGCGAGGTTTGCACCCTGTCATGGCGACGCGCGCGTCCTGTGACAGGGTGCAACTGCAGCTGGGGCCCCGGCGTCCCTACGCTGGATCGCATGAGCACTCCCACCGCTGACTCGGCCGCCGGGCAGGCCGTCAAGGCCGCCGACCGCGCGCACGTCTTCCACTCGTGGTCCGCCCAGGCACTGATCGACCCCCTCGCGGTGGCCGGTGCCGAGGGCTCCTACTTCTGGGACTACGAGGGCAACCGCTACCTGGACTTCTCCTCGCAGCTGGTGAACACCAACATCGGCCACCAGCACCCGAAGGTGGTCGCGGCGATCCAGGCCAAGGCCGCCCAGCTGTGCACCATCGCCCCGGGCTTCGCCGAGGAGTCGCGCAGCGAGGCCGCCCGGCTGATCGCCGAGCGCACCCCCGGCGACCTGGACAAGATCTTCTTCACCAACGGCGGCGCCGAGGCGAACGAGAACGCGATCCGGATGGCCCGGCTGCACACCGGCCGGCACAAGGTGCTCTCCACCTACCGCTCGTACCACGGCGCCACCGCCAACGCGATCGCCCTGACCGGCGACCCGCGCCGCTGGGCCAACGAGACCGGCGTCTCCGGCATCGTGCACTTCTGGGGCCCTTACCCGTACCGCTCGAACTTCCACGCCGAGAACGAGGCGCAGGAGTGCGAGCGCGCGCTCGCCCACCTGGAGCAGACCCTCGCGTTCGAGGGCCCCGGCACCGTCGCCGCGATCATCCTGGAGACCGTGGTCGGCACCGCGGGCATCCTGGTGCCGCCGGCCGGCTACCTGGCGGGCGTCCGGGAGATCTGCGACCGCTACGGCATCGTGTTCATCCTCGACGAGGTGATGGCCGGGTTCGGCCGCACCGGCGAGTGGTTCGCCGCCGACCACTGGGGCATCACCCCGGACCTGCTGACCTTCGCCAAGGGCGTCAACTCCGGCTACCTGCCGCTCGGCGGCGTGGCGATCTCCGGCGCCATCGCCGAGACCTTCGCGCAGAAGGCGTTCCCCGGCGGCCTGACCTACTCGGGCCACCCGCTGGCCTGCGCCTCCGCCGTGGCCACCATCAACACGATGGCCGAGGAGGGCATCGTGGAGAACGCCAAGCACATCGGCGAGACGGTGCTCGGCCCCGGCCTGCGCGCACTGGCCGAGCGCCACCCCTCGATCGGCGAGGTCCGCGGCCTCGGCGTGTTCTGGGCGCTCGACCTGGTCAAGAACCGCGAGACCCGCGAACCGCTGGTGCCCTACAACGCGGCCGGCGCCGACAACGCGCCGATGGCGCAGCTGGCGGCGGCCTGCAAGCAGCGCGGCCTGTGGCCGTTCACCAACATGAACCGCTTCCACGTGGTGCCCCCGTGCAACGTCAGCGAGGAGGAGGCCAAGGCCGGCCTCGCCGTGCTGGACGAGGTGCTCACCCTGACCGACGCGCACACGGCCTGACACCCCGTCACGGCCCGACGCCCCGTCGACGGGCCCCGGCGGAACCCTCCGCCGGGGCCCGTTCGCATGCCCGCGACCGCCGGCCGCTACGATGACCCGCCGAAAACACGGCCCCGGCCCGGGGCCGGCACGGGGCAGCGCACGGGGGAGCACGATGACGTACCAGCAGGTCCAGCAGGTCCAGCAGGCCCGGCCGCACGGCGGCGGCAAGTGGTTCGAACAGGCATGGGCGCTGGCCGGGCCGGGGGAACAGGTGCACGGGGCGGCCGACGGCGACCTGAGCGACCTGATCCGCCGCGTCCCGCGCCGCTACCGCCGCCCGGACATGCGGCTGGGCTCCGAGCGCGCGCTCGACGCCGTGGTCGGTCTGTTCGACCTGCTCGACACCCTCGGCGACCTGTTCGAGAGCATCAGCTGGGGCCTGGTCCGCAGCCTCCGCCGCCTGCTGCGCGGCCGCGCCCTGCGGGGCGGCTGGCAGAGCCTCGCCGGACGCTTCGTCATCACGGTGCGCTCCGCCGCCGCCGACCACCGCAACGACGACGTGGTGCTGGTCTCCACCGACCGCCGGGTCCTGGTCGCCACCCACGTGCGCGGCCGCCTCGTCCCGCTCGGCGAACTCGCCCACCCGCAGCTGCGCCGGGTCCAGGTCAGGCACACCTGGATCTCCGACCGGGTCGACCTGCACTTCGAGGACGGCTCGGTCGCCGCCCTGGAGGTGAACCGGGAGAACCTCCCGGCACTGCCCGTCCGCCCGTAGCCGCCGCCCGTAGCCGTCGGCCGTTCGTCGTGGCCGTCCGGGCGGTGGCTAGCGGCGGACCGCGTCCAGCGCCAGCAGCGCCACGTGCAGCGACAGGCAGGACTCCACCTGGTCCAGGTCGACGCCGAGGATGCGCTCCACCTTGTGCAGCCGGTCGTAGAACGACGGCCGGGACAGGTGCGCGGCGTCCGCGGCGGCCGACTTGTTGCGGCCCTGCTCCAGGTAGATCCGCAGCATCTGCGCCAGCTGGCCGCCGTGCTCCGCGTCGTACGCCAGCAGCGGCCCCAACTCCCGCTCCACGTACGTCTGCAGGCGCTCGTCGTCGCGCAGCAGGTGCAGCAGGCCGCGCAGCCGGACGTCCGGGAGGCGGTAGTAGGCGGCCCGGCCGCCCGGGGCGTCGTGCAGGGCGGCGTCCGCGACCTGGGTCGCCTCCAGCAGGGTGCGCCGGGCGTCCCGGACCGAGCCCACCGAGGAGCCGACCGCTATCACCGGCTCCGCCGCCGCCCCGTCCCGGCCCGTCTCCGCCGACAGCCGGCGCAGCGCCGCCGCGAACGCCTCCAGCGAGGCGTGCTCGTCCTGCTGCGAGCCCAGCGCCACCAGCAGGCCCACGCCCTCGTCGTCCAGCGCGCCGACCAGCGCCGACAGCCGGGAGGCGCGGATCGCCGTCGCGGCCAGCTCGGTGAAGTCGCGCAGTCGGGCCTGCGCCTCCAGGGCCGCGTGCAACGGGCCCTGGCGCTGCCTCAGCACCACGCCCACCAGCCGCCGCCCCTCCAACTGCACGCCCAGTGCCTGCGCCCGCAGCGCCACCTCGGAGACCGTCAGCGCGTGGGTGAGGATGCCCGACAGCAGGGTGCGGTGGGTCTGCCGCTCCAGCGACTCGCGGTCCCGCACCACCAGCCGGTTCAGCGCCAGCGTCGCCGCGCCGCGCTCCAGCAGCATCGCCTGCGGGTGCGCCACGTCCTGGGGCAGCGGCACCGGCTCGTCGATCAGCACCAGCCGGCCCCAGTCCTGGCCGCGGGCGCCCACCGTGGTCACCAGCCAGCCCGAGCGCGGGTCGTAGCCCGTCCGGCCCGGCGGGTGCACCCCGCGCGAACGGTGCTCCCAGTTCTCCAGCAGCTCCTGCTCGCCCCGGCCCGCCGTGTCGTGCGCCAGCACCTGGTGCGCCAGGTTCTCCAGCACCACCGGGGCGCCCGCCATCCGGGCCACCTGCCGGACCACCTCGGCGGGCTCCGCGCCCTCCGTGGCCAGCTCGTTGAAGACCTGGTGCACCGCCTCGGACACCCGCAGCTGCTCCAGCTGCGCGTTCACCACCAGTGCGTGCACCGCCTCGGTCACCGCGACGAACTTCAGCTCCCGGCGGAGCACCACCAGCGGCAGGTTGTGCCGCTCCGCCGCCGCGACCAGCGCCCGCGGCAGCGAGTCGAAGTACCGGCGGCCGAACTCGATCACCAGCCCGGCCACCCCGACCTCGGCCAGCTCCCGCACGTAGCGGGCCAGCCCGTCCCGATCCTCCGGCAGCGCGATGCCGGTCGACAGCACCAGCTCGCCGCCGCGCAGCACCCCCGCCACGTCCGGCAGCTCGCTGACGTGCACCCAGCGCACCGGCCGCTCCAGCGCGGAGGCGCCGGCCACCACCTGGGGCAGGCCGCGCCGCATCACGTCCAGGTCGAGCACGCGGGCGACGGTGGGGAGCATCGCGGACACCTCCAGGGGGTTTCAGGGTGTCAAGTCAATCACGCCGGGCGGCGACGCCCTGTCATCCGGACGCGCCCTTGCAGGATGTAAAGAGGCCCGTCCGCCGGGTTGCTGAGTGACGCTTGCCCCGGGCACCCCCGCCGAGGCATCGTCGGCCGGGTCGAGTAGGCAATGGAGGCAACTCATGGACCTGACCAGCTTCAACGAGGGCGCGCAGCACATCGCGGGCCGCCCGGCCAGGAGCTCCGGCGGCGAACCGTTCGCCGTGGTGAACCCGGCCGACGGCAGCACCGTCCAGCAGGTCGAGCTCGCCACCGCCGCCGACGTCGACACCGCCGTCGCCGCCGCCCGCGCCGCCCTCCCCGAGTGGTCCGGCGCCACCCCCGGGGCCCGCTCCGAGGCGCTGAACCGCCTCGCCGCGGTGCTCGCCGAGCACGCCGACGAGTTCGCCCGGGTCGAGACCGCGCAGACCGGCAAGCCGATCAAGCTGTCCACCGGGTTCGACGTCCCCGGCACCGTCGACAACACCGCGTTCTTCGCCGGGGCCGCCCGCAACCTGGAGGGCAAGGCCGCCGGCGAGTACAGCGGCGACCACACCTCCTACGTGCGCCGCGAGGCGATCGGCGTCATCGGCAGCATCGCGCCCTGGAACTACCCGCTGCAGATGGCCGCCTGGAAGATCCTCCCGGCGATCGCCGCGGGCAACACCATCGTCCTCAAGCCCGCCGAGATCACCCCGCTGACCTCGCTGATGTTCGCCCGGGCCTGCACCGCCGCGGGCATCCCCGACGGCGTCGTCAACGTCGTCACCGGCGCCGGCCGCACCGCCGGCGAGCACCTGATCGGGCACCCCGGCGTCGCCATGGTGTCCTTCACCGGCTCCACCGCCGTCGGCAAGCGGGTCGCCGAGATCGCCACCGCCACCGTCAAGCGCACCCACCTCGAACTCGGCGGCAAGGCCCCGTTCGTGGTCTTCGACGACGCCGACCTGGACGCCGCCGTGCACGGCGCCGTCGCCGCCTCCCTCATCAACAGCGGCCAGGACTGCACCGCCGCCACCCGGGCCTACGTCCAGCGCCCGCTGTTCGACGCCTTCGTGGCCGGCGTCGCCGAGCTCTACGACGGCATCCGGATCGGCGACCCGCGCAACCCGCTGACCGACATGGGCCCGCTGGTCTCCTTCACCCACCGCGACCGGGTCGCCGGCTTCGTCGAACGCGCCCGCTCCTACGCCACCGTCGTCACCGGCGGCCCCGCCGAGGGCAAGGGCCACGACGGCCACGACCTCTCCCGCGGCGCCTACTACCGCCCCACCCTGATCACCGGCGCCGCCCAGGACAGCGAGGTCGTCCAGGGCGAGATCTTCGGCCCCGTGCTCGTCGTCCTCCCCTTCGACAGCGACGAGGAGGGCCTGCGGCTCGCCAACGACACCCCCTACGGCCTCGCCGCCTCCGCCTGGACCCGCGACATCCACCGCTCGCTGCGCGCCACCCGCGAGATCGCCGCCGGCTGCGTCTGGGTGAACGACCACATCCCGATCATCAGCGAGATGCCGCACGGCGGGTACAAGGCCTCCGGCTACGGCAAGGACATGTCGCAGTACTCGCTCGACGAGTACACCCAGGTCAAGCACGTCATGTTCGACACGACCGCGGTCGCCCGCAAGGACTGGCACCGGACGATCTTCGGCGACCGCTGACGGGCCGCCAGGGGCGCGGGCCGGCGGCCCGACCGGACGGCCCGGCCGGAGGACCTGTCCGGGCGATCCGTTCGGGTGATCCGTTCGGGTGATCCGTGTAAGAAACCGCAGGTACCCCGCTCTCCCGGGTGACGGCAGCAGGCACCACCGCCCGCGCCCGGGAGAGACGAGGAACGACCGTGAGCACCACCTGCCACCCCAGCGCCCTGCACTGGCTGGCCGACGCGGCCCTGGACCCCGACACCTGCCGCCGCACCTGGGAACGCACCCGGTTCGGCCTCGCCCTGCTGCCCGCCGGCCGCCGCTGGGACGTCCTGCACGCCCCCGGCCCGCTCGGCCGCCCCGCCGCCGCGCTGCTCGACCGGCTCGGCGGCGGCCCCGTCCTGGAGGACCCGGCCAACGACACCGTCGGCTTCCTGGTCCCCGTCGGCACCGCCGAACGCTGGACCGGCACCGGCATCCGCGCCTCCGGCGACGGCACCTGGATCGCGATCCCGCACCCCACCCGCCCCACCCGCGGCCCGCACTGGCTGATCCCCCCGCAGCGCAGCGGCCGCCTCGTCGACCCCGCCGCCCTCGAACTCGCCCTGCACGACGCCGCCGCCCGGCTCCGCTCCCGGCATTGACCGGCCAGAACGGGCCAGACTTGCCCCATGGACCGCACACAGCGCCCGACCCGCCCCGGCTATCCCGACCGTCCGGGCGTCGGCGAGCAGCGCGCCCCGTCCGGGCACCCGGTCGAACAGCCCGGGCTGCCCGGCAGCCCCACCGGCACCGTCCCCGGCCGCCCCGACCGCAGCGCGCTGCTCGCCGACGCCCGGCCCTACTGCCTGCGGCACGCCCTCGTGCTGGCCGGACCCGACGCGCTGCGGCGGCACGGCCTGCGCGCCCCCGTCCGCGACACCGACCTGCTGCTGATCAGCGCCGACGGCGCACCGCTCGCCGACCTGGCCGCCGGACTCGCCGCCGCCCTGCGCGCCGTCGGCCACGACGTCCGGGAAGCCGCCGGAACCCCGCGCCGCCACCACCTCACCGTCACCGACGGCGCGCGACGCGCCCTCGGGATCGAACTGCGCCGCGAACCGCTGCGCCACCCGCCCGTGCCGACCGGGCTGAGCGCGCCGCCCGTGCCGTCCGCCGGGGTCGGGGTCGGAGCACCCGTGCTGGTCGCCGCGCTGGAGGACGCCGCCGCGCTCGCCGTCCGCACCCTCTGCGAACGCGCCCTGCCCGCCGACCTGTTCGCCCTGTACGCGCTCAGCACCCGGTTCCGGGAGGGCGAACTGCTCGCCCTGGCCGCCGCCTCCGACGAGGAGGTCACCGCCGACACCCTCGCCGAGCGGCTGGAGACCGCCGCCGCCCTGCTGCCGCCCGGCGCCGAGGAGGCCCGGCGCTGGGCCGAGACCTGGGCCCAGGACCTGCGGCTGGACCTGCTGGAGACCGTCGCGCTCGCCGACGGCCTGTACGACCCGTACTTGGCCGGCGCCGAGGAGCCGGACGGGGTGGAAGACGCGGCGGATTCGGACGGGGCGGGGGACGCCAGCGGGACGGGGGCGCCGGACGGGGCGGGGCGCTCCGACGACCTGTAAGGGTGAATCGCGGTTCTCCGTCAGGGTGCTCGTTGAGCGGGGCACCCTCCCCGCGCAGACTGGAGAACGAGCGCGGGACGTCCGTGGACAGTCGGAGGCAGAGACCCTTGAGCAAGCACATCACGCACTGGATCGGCGGCCAGTCCGTCGCCACCGCCGGAACCGCGCCCCGCCGCGGCGACATCTACGACCCGGCCACCGGCCAGGTCACCGGCCAGGTGGACTTCGCCGAGATCGCGGAGGTCGACCAGGCGGTCGCCGCCGCCGCCCAGGCGTTCACCTCCTGGCGCAAGGCGTCCATCGCCAAGCGCACCCAGGTGCTGTTCAACTTCCGCGAGCTGTTCAACGCCCGCAAGGACGAGCTCGCCGCGATCATCGTCGCCGAGCACGGCAAGGTGCACTCCGACGCCCTCGGCGAGCTGGCCCGCGGCCAGGAGGTCGTCGAGTACGCCTGTGGCATCCCGCAGCTGATCAAGGGCGGCTTCACCGAGCAGGCCTCCACCGGCGTCGACGTCTACTCGATCCGCCAGCCGCTCGGCCCCGTCGCCATCATCTCGCCGTTCAACTTCCCGGCCATGGTGCCGATGTGGTTCTTCCCGATCGCCATCGCGGCCGGCAACACCGTCGTGCTGAAGCCCTCCGAGAAGGACCCGTCCGCCGCCAACTTCATCGCCGAGCTGTGGAAGGAGGCCGGTCTCCCCGACGGCGTCTTCAACGTCGTGCACGGCGACAAGGTCTCCGTCGACCGCCTGCTGGAGCACCCCGACATCAAGTCGGTCTCCTTCGTCGGCTCCACCCCGATCGCCCGCTACGTGTACGAGAACGGCACCCGCTACGGCAAGCGCGTGCAGGCCCTCGGCGGCGCCAAGAACCACATGCTGGTGCTCCCCGACGCCGACCTCGACCTCGCCGCCGACGCCGCCATCAACGCCGGCTTCGGCGCGGCCGGCGAGCGCTGCATGGCGATCTCCGTCCTGGTCGCCGTCGACCCGATCGGCGACGAGCTGGTCGCCAAGATCAAGGAGCGGATGGCCACCCTCAAGGTCGGCCCCGGCTGCAACGGCGACTCCGAGATGGGCCCGCTGGTCACCGGCGTGCACCGCGACAAGGTCACCTCCTACGTCGAGTCCGGCGTCGCCGACGGTGCCGAACTCGCCGTCGACGGCCGCAAGCACGCCATCACCGGCGAGGACGCCAACGGTGCCCCCACCACCGACGGCTTCTGGCTCGGCCCCACCCTGTTCGACCACGTCAAGCCGGGCATGTCCGTCTACAACGACGAGATCTTCGGCCCCATCCTGTCGGTCGTCCGGGTCCCCTCCTACGACGAGGGCCTGGAACTGATCAACAGCAACCCGTACGGCAACGGCACCGCCATCTTCACCAACGACGGCGGCGCGGCCCGGCGCTTCCAGAACGAGGTCGAGGTCGGCATGGTCGGCATCAACGTGCCGATCCCCGTGCCCGTCGCCTACTACTCCTTCGGCGGCTGGAAGGCCTCGCTGTTCGGCGACAGCCACGCCTACGGCGCCGACGGCGTCCAGTTCTTCACCCGCGGCAAGGCCGTCACCCAGCGCTGGCTCGACCCCTCGCACGGCGGCATCAACCTGGGCTTCCCCACCAACAACTGAGCCCACCGCACTCCGGCGCGACGGAAGGCCGGCCCCCGACGGGGCCGGCCTTCCGGCCGTTCCGCACCCACTCCGCTCCGGCTCTTCCCCGTCGCCCCGTCGGTACGGGCTAACCCGCCTCCCGGCCGCCGGTGCCCTTGCCGCGGACCTGCCGACGGACCGTCGTCCGCACCGCCCGCGACACCACCGGACCGAGGCCGTCCACCACCTCGACCAGCACCCCCAAGCCGTCCAGCGCGGCGAACGCCCCCGCCGCACCCTCCGGGTCCACCCCCTCGTACAGCTCCAGGCCGACGAACGCCGCCGTCACCGCCCGCGCCAGTCCCGGCAGGTCGAGGAACTCCGCCAGCGGGTGCCCCGTGAACAGTCGCCCCAGCACGGCCTCGATCTCCACCGTCCACAGCCGCAGGCCCTCCGCCGTCACCTCGGCCAGCTGCGGATACCCCCGGGCCCCCGCCAGGAACTGCCCGAGCAGCGCGACGTTCCCCGCCTCCCGCTCCTGCGCGTGCACCTGCTGACCCACCGTCAGCAGCTCGCGCAGCGAAGCCACGTCGGCGAACCGCTCCCGGTACCGCCCCAACCGCGCCTCGGTCTCCCGCAGCGCCGCCGCCGCGAGCAGCCCCTCCACCGTCTTGAAGTGGTAGAACACCAGCGCCTGGTTGGCCCCGATCTCCCCGGCGATGCTCCGCGCCGACACCCCCGAGATGCCCTGCCGCTTGAGCGCCCCGATGGCCGCGTCCATCAACCGCTCACGTGTGTCGCTCATGCGCCGCAGCGTAGCCCGCCCCTTCACAGCCGGAACGACTCGCGCACCGGCCGGACATGGCTCGGCACCCCCTCCGGACCCACCCGCGGGTACTCCGCCGTGAACCACCCCTGGTACCCCAGCACCAGCCCCACCACCGGGTTGGTCACCCGCACCCGGATCCGGAACCGCCCCGCCCGCTCGTCGAACCCCTCGTGCAGGTCCGCCCGCCCCGTCACCGCCGCCGGCAGCAACGGCGCCCCCACCAGCGACGCCACCCGCTGCGCCCCCGAGGAGATCACCAGCCCGCCCTGCTCCGTCACCCCCAACCGCAGGTCCACCGCCAGGTGCTGGTGCGTCCCCAGGTAGTCGACGATCGCCCCCGGCCGCCCCGGCGCCGCCACCATCGTCGCGTCGAACCGCCGCGGCCGGACGAACTGGAACGTCCGCACGAAGGTCACCGTCTCGCGCCCGAACCCGTCCCGGTACGCATAGTTGGCGATCGTGAACGGCACGTCCCGCCCGTGCTCCGGGAACAGGATGTTCCGTCGCGTCCCCAACCGGAGGAACGGGGCGACCACCCCGGGCCCGCGTTCGATCCGCTCCATCCGCCCTGTCCCGACGCAGGCGATCCCGTCCGCCGTCGAGAACCCGAACCGCCGCTGCAACTCCGGATGCAGACGCTCGAACTCCGACCCGAGCGCCGCCCGGAATATCGAACCCTCCCGGAAATCCGCCGCCGGGACGGGCGAGTCGAACAACGTGACAGTCATGGCAGCTCCAAAGAGTTCAGAAGACGAGGCGGACGAGCGGCGGCCCGCCCGACGGAATCGCGCCGCGCCCGCCGCCGGCAACGACGGGCCGCCGGAGTGACCGGCGACGGCGGAACGAATAGAGAGAGGAGAAGAACGAGCAGCGCCACCAGCGACCCCGGCACCCCGAGCAACCCGCCGTCACCGAGCACCGCCCCCGAGGCCGCCGCGGCACCGACCCGCGCCGCCACCTCGGCCAGCCCATGGACGAGCGCCCGCTCCGGAGCGACCCCGCGCTCCGCCCACAACCGCAACCGGTCGAACGACCAGGCCGTCAACCACCCGACCCATGGCCGCACCACCCACCGGTCGCACCAGCCCCCGCCCGGCCACCGCCACGTCCGGTAGTCGTACCCGGTGATGAACGTGACCCCGCCCCCGCCCACCAGGTAGCGCCAGTACCCCGCGCCCTCCTGCAACGGCGACCACCCCGAGTCGGACGCGAACCGCAACGCACTGACCCGCGACCCGTCGGCCCGCTCCCGCTGCGCCGTCGTCACACCCGTCCCGGTCAGCGCCGGCCCCCGGGACCACCCCAGCCAGTACCGGAAGCGCACCGGCTCCGCCGCACCGTCCACGTACTCGATCCGGCTGAACCGCGCGTCCCACCGCTGATGCTGCGCCGGGTCCTGGGTGAGTTCCCAGACCCGTTCCAGCTCCGCACGGATCGGCAGCTCCACATAGATCGGTGCAGCCCTTCGACGGCTCTGACCAGGCATGGAAGTCTCCTCGAGCAAGGTTTTGAGCGACTGCTCAACTCCGGCGACGCCATCATGGCAGAAGTTTGAGCAATCGCTCAAGAGGGTGGGGTGGCGATGTCACCCCACGCCGCGTTTGCGCCGGGCGTGGAACCGGCGTAGTGTTGACTGGTCGCTCGGCAGGGAGCACCGGACACGCAATCCGTGTGGACGGTCCCGGGGCGGCCAATCCCTGATCAACCACTCAGTCGGTCCGTAGCGGGTCGCGTTCTTTCGCGGCTTCGTTCGTATTTGCTGTGCGCTTTTTCGGAGATTGCGGCGGATTCGCTTTTCGGAGCAGGGATCGGCTAGAGTTTGAAACGTCGGACGGGCCGTCAGGTCGCAGAAGACGAAAGCGAGTCGGGAAAGAGCACGAGCTCGGATCTGATAAGCTG
>NZ_JBIVNB010000009.1:0-332447 GCF_044753345.1 Kitasatospora sp. NPDC088391 | reverse complement strand
CGCCCGGTTACATTCCGAACCCGGAAGCTAAGCCTCATAGCGCCGATGGTACTGCAGGGGGGACCCTGTGGGAGAGTAGGACGCCGCCGAACAATCTTTCAGGAAAGGGCTCCAGCCGAAAGGCTGGGGCCCTTTTCGCGTTTCCGGGCCGTTCGAAAGCAGGGCGGAGGACGTACGCTCGCGGGTATGCGGACTTCTGAGAACACGTCAGGTGCGGGCCGGGTCGAGCGCGTCGAGGCGCTGACGGGGGAGCGGGCCGGGGAGGTGCGGGAGCTGCTGGCGGCGGCTGCCGCGGCGGACGGGCGGGAGGCGGTTTCGGAGGCGGGGCGGCTGCGGGTGCGGGCGGACAGTCCGCGGGTGGGGGTGGTGCACCTGGTGCAGTCGGTCGGCGGGGCGGTGACGGGGTACGGGCAGGTCGACGGGGAGCGGCCGGGGACGGTCGAGCTGACGGTGGCGCCGGCGGAGCGCGGGCGGGGGCTCGGGGCGGAGCTGGTGCGGGTGGTGTTGGACGGGGCGGACGGGGCGCTGGACTTCTGGGCGCACGGCGGGCTGCCGGCGGCCCGGCACCTGGCGGAGGTTCACGGGGCGGTGCTGGTGCGGGAGTTGCGGCAGATGCGGCGCACCGCGGCGGCTCCGGAGGCGGTGGCGGTGCCGGCGGGGGTGGCGCTGCGGACGTTCGAGCCGGGCCGGGACGAGGAGGCGTGGCTGGCGTTGAACGCGCTGGCGTTCGCGCACCACCCGGAGCAGGGGGCGTGGACGGCGCGGGACCTGGCGGAGCGGATGGCGGAGCCGTGGTTCGACCCGAAGGGGTTCTTCCTGGCGGAGCGGGACGGCCGGCTGGTGGGCTTCCACTGGACCAAGGTGCAGCCGGACGGACCGGGCGAGGTGTACGTGGTGGGGGTGGACCCGGCGGAGCAGGGTAATGGCCTGGGGAAGGCGTTGACGGCGGCCGGGCTGCGGCACCTGGGTCTGGAGCGCGGGCTGTCGACGGTGATGCTGTACGTGGACGCGGACAACGCTGCGGCCGTCCGGGTGTACGAGCGCCTGGGGTTCGCGGTCCACGAGGTGGACCTGATGTACCGCTGGGAGCCGACCGCGGGGCGCTGAGCTGGCAGGACGCGGGTGGAACGGAGTGTCCGGTAGCCGCCACGGGGGTGACGGACTCAGCTTTCCTCCTGGCCATGCGGTGTTTACCGTGGATTCAATTGTCGCCGCGAAGATCACAGAATGTCGCCCGTGTTGCCCGGTCCACGTCACCGCTCCACCCGCTGCCCGGTCGGGCGGACCCCGGTTTCGCCGGGCGGGTGGACCGGGTCGGCGGGGGCGGGTGCGGGGCGGTATGTCCCCCGGCCCGCCGGGACCGTGTCCTGCTGGAGGAGCTGGAACCGATGAGCATCCCCCGCCCTGTGTCCGAGTCGGCCGAGTCGGCCGCGCGCAGTACCGAGCAGAAGCCGGCCGCGAGGTCCAGTGCACGGAGCGAGTCCCGGGCCGCGGCCAAGGACACCACCAAGGAGTCGAAGCCCCGTACGGCGTCGCGCGCCAAGCCGAAGCCGGCCGCACCGGCCGCCGACGCGAGCGCCGCCGAGGCCGCCGGAGCGGGCGCGTCCGCGCCCGCCGCGGTGAGCGCGCCGGCCGAGCCGGTGCGGGCGACGACGGCGCTGCCGCCCGCGGTGTCGGCGGCCTTCCCGGCCGGGGCGGCGGACGCCCGGAGCGCCGAGGAGGCGGAGTTGCCGCAGGGCCGGTTCCTGGACCGCGAGCGCAGCTGGCTGGCGTTCAACGAGCGGGTGCTGGAGCTGGCGGAGGACCCGAACGTCCCGCTGCTGGAGCGGGCGAAGTTCCTGGCGATCTTCGCGTCCAACCTGGACGAGTTCTTCATGGTCCGGGTCGCGGGGCTGAAGCGCCGGATCGCCACCGGGGTGGCCCAGCGCTCGGCGTCGGGGCTGCAGCCGCGCGAGGTGCTGGACCAGATCTGGCGCCGGTCGCGGGAGTTGATGGCCCGTCACGCGGCGACCTTCCAGCAGGAGGTGCTGCCGGACCTGGCGTCCGAGGGCATCGAGCTGGTGCGTTGGGCGGAGCTGGCGGAGACCGAGCAGGCCCGGCTGCACACGCTGTTCCGGCAGCAGATCTTCCCGGTGCTGACGCCGCTGGCGGTCGACCCGGCGCACCCGTTCCCGTACATATCGGGGCTGTCGCTGAACCTGGCGGTGGTGGTGCGCAACCCGGTGTCGGGGCACAAGCACTTCGCCCGGGTGAAGGTGCCGCAGCTGCTGACCCGTTTCCTGGAGGCGTCGCCGCAGCGGTTCGTGCCGCTGGAGGACGTGATCGGCGCGCACCTGGAGGAGCTGTTCCCGGGGATGGAGGTGCTCGCCCACCACGCGTTCCGGGTCACCCGCAACGAGGACCTGGAGGTGGAGGAGGACGACACCGAGAACATCCTGAAGGCGTTGGAGAAGGAGCTGATGCGGCGCCGCTTCGGCCCGCCGGTGCGCCTGGAGGTCGAGGAGTCCATCGACCCGTACATCCTGGACCTGCTGGTGCGGGAGCTGAACATCACCGAGGCGGAGGTCTTCCCGCTGCCCGGTCCGCTGGACCTGACCGGTCTGTTCGGGCTGTCCGACCTGGACCGGCCGGAGCTGAAGTACCCGAAGTTCGTGGCGGGCACCGCGCGCGGCCTGACCGACGTGGAGTCGGCGACGCTGCCGGACATCTTCGGGGCGATGCGCGAGCGCGACGTGCTGCTGCACCACCCGTACGACTCGTTCTCCACCTCGGTGCAGGCGTTCCTGGAGCAGGCCGCCGCCGACCCGCACGTGCTGGCGATCAAGCAGACGCTGTACCGCACCTCGGGCGACTCGCCGATCGTGGATGCGCTGACCGACGCCGCGGAGTCCGGCAAGCAGGTCCTGGTGCTGGTGGAGATCAAGGCGCGCTTCGACGAGCAGGCCAACATCAAGTGGGCCCGCAAGCTGGAGGAGGCCGGCTGCCACGTGGTGTACGGCCTGGTCGGCCTGAAGACGCACTGCAAGCTGTCGCTGGTGGTCCGTCAGGAGGGCGACACGCTGCGGCGGTACTCGCACGTCGGCACCGGCAACTACCACCCGAAGACGGCCCGGCTGTACGAGGACCTCGGCCTGCTGACCGCGGACCCGCAGGTCGGCGCCGACCTGTCGGACCTGTTCAACCGGCTGTCGGGGTACTCGCGCCGGGAGTCGTACCGGCGGCTGCTGACCGCGCCGCGCGGGCTGCGCGACGGCCTGGTCGCCCGGATCAACGGGGAGATCGCGCACCACCGGGCCGGGCGCCCCGCCTCCGTCAAGATCAAGGTCAACTCGATCGTCGACGAGGTGGTGGTGGACGCCCTGTACCGGGCCTCGCAGGCGGGCGTGCCGGTGGACGTGTGGGTGCGCGGCATCTGCGCGATCCGGCCGGGCGTGCCGGGGCTGAGCGAGAACATCCGGGTGCGCTCCATCCTCGGACGGTTCCTGGAGCACTCGCGGGTGTTCGTGTTCGGCAACGGCGGCGACCCGGAGGTGTGGATCGGCAGTTCCGACATGATGCACCGCAACCTGGACCGCCGGATCGAGGCCCTGGTGCGGGTCACCGACCCGGCGCACCGGGCCGAGCTGAACGGGCTGCTGGACCTCGGCCTCTCCGACGAGACCGACTCCTGGCACCTGGGCGCCGACGGCACCTGGACCCGCCACGCGCAGGACGCCGAGGGCCGCCCGCTGCGGCACGTCCAGGACCTGCTGATCGACTCGCGCCGCCGCAACCGCGGCTCCGCCGCCGCACGCTGAGCGACACCCCGCCCGCGCCGGACGTGCACCCGGCGCGGGCGGACCGCATCCCTGGGGCAGGCCCAGGGAGGAGATCGGGGAGAGCCACAGCCATGACCGATGCGCCGACGACGGCCCCGGTGGCGCACGCCGCGACCGCCGGGGAGGTCCTTGCCGGCTACCTGACCGACCGGGCGGGCGCGTTCCTGCGCGCCCTGCCGCAGGCGGTCGGCGAGGCGGGCTCCAGACCGGGGGCGCTCCCGGCGTCGGCCCAGGCCGCGGACGACCTGCTGCGCGCGGTGCGCCGGATCGGCGGCGCGCTGCACACCTTCGCCGAGGTCTTCGACCCGGACTGGGCGCAGGAGTCCCGCACCGAACTGCGCTGGCTGCTCAACCTGCTCGCCCTGGAGCCGGGCTACCGGCGCCGCTCCACCCGGCTGTTGGGGGCCCTCGACTCGCTCTCCGACACCGACCCGGCGGGGGCCGGGATGCTGGCCGGGCACACGGGCGCGCCCAAGGCCCGGGCGCTGCTGGAGCGCCAGCTGACGCTGGGCCGGACCAGGGCGCACACCGCGCTGCTGCAGGAGCTGCGCTCGGCCCGGCTGCACGCGCTGGCGGACCGGATGACGCTGCTGGCCGGCGAGGTGCCGCTGGTCGCGCGGGCCGCCGCCGAGCCGGCCGAGGCGCTGCTGCCGCAGACCGGGGCGGCGCTCGGGGCGCTGGCCGCGGCCGCCGAGCGGCTGCCCTGGCGGCGGTCCGCGGAGGCGTACGCGGGGGCGGGCCTGCACCGGCTCGGCCCGGCGGCGGAGACCGAGCCGGGCCGGGTGCCGGCGGCGCGCAGTGCCGCGCCGGACGCGGACACGGCGCTGGCCGCCGACGACGCCCCGTGGCTGCGGGCCCGGATCCTGCTGAAGCGGGCCAGGTACGCGCTGGAGGTGTGCGGCGCGGCCGGGGACGGGCTGTTGGAGCTGGACGTGGTGCTGGGCCGCCACCAGGAGGCCTCGGACGCGGCGGCGACGGTGGCGACCGCCGCCCGCACGCCGCGGATCACCCCGGCGACCGCGTACGTGCTGGGCGTGGTGCACGCCGATCAGCGGCTGGAGGTGGAGGCGGCCCGGTACGCTTTCGGGCGCCAGTGGCCGGCGGTGGCGCCCGGGCTGGTCGGGCCGGTCGCCGTGGCGTCGGACTGAACCCCCCACCCCCTCGTCCGGATAGGCCGCGTACTGCTGATGCCCGCTCGCCCGACCTCGCCCCGCCCTGTCCGCCCCGCCGCCGCCCGCCCGGGCGGCGGTCCGGCGGAGGGCCGGCGCTCCACGGTGCTGGCGGCGGGCGCGGTGCTGTGGGTGCCCGGGCCGCTGCGCAAGGACGGTGGCCGGAAGAAGCCCCGGGTGGCGCTGGTGCACCGGCCCAAGTACGACGACTGGAGCCTGCCGAAGGGCAAGCTAGAACCGGGCGAGGGCTGGCGGGCCGCCGCGCTGCGCGAGGTGCTGGAGGAGACCGGCATGCGCTGCGTGCTGGGGCCGGAGTTGCCCGCGCAGCACTACCTGGCGCACGGCCGGCCGAAGGAGGTCCGGTACTGGTCGGCGGTGCCGACCGGCGGGGCGTTCCGGCCGAACCGCGAGGTGGACCGGCTGGAGTGGCTGCCGCCGCGGCGGGCCAAGGAGCGGCTGACCCACCCGCGGGACCAAGTGCTGATCGACGCCCTGCTGTCTCTCCTGCTCGGGTGACCCCCCGCCGAGCCCCCGCCCGTCCGGGCCGCTCGGGCGGGTGATCAGCCCGCGCCCGCACCGTGACGCAACCGTTACTACCGGCCGCAGTTTCCTGACATCCCTCCGAGGTTCACTCCCCGTTCATTTGTGACCGGCTGACGCGTCACCTGTCCTGCCTAACTTCTGGGTTACCGGAGGGCCGATAGGGCCCCGGACCACAGCAAATCCGGTCGTTCCGAGACCGGCATTGCCTCAGAAAGGGACACCCTGTGAACCTGCGGAACGGCCGCTCCAAGGCCCTCGCCATCGGTGCCGTCGCGCTCGTCTCCACGCTGTCGCTGTCTGCCTGCGGCACGGACGACAACACCAAGACGACCTCGGGCAGCTCCGCCTCCGGTGCGGCTCCGGCTGCCGCCAAGATCGCCTGCGCCGACAAGGGCGCCTCGCTGCTGGCGGCCGGTTCGACCGCGCAGACCCCGGCGATCGACGTCTGGAAGGCCGCCTACAGCGCCGCCTGCTCCAGCGCCACCCTGACCTACGGCGGCGGCGGCTCCGGCGCCGGCGTCACCCAGTTCAACCAGGGCAAGGTCGCCTTCGCGGGCTCCGACTCGGCCCTGAAGCCGGCCGAGGTCGACGCCTCGAAGGCCGTCTGCACCGGCGGCCAGGCGATCGACCTCCCGATGGTCGGCGGCCTGATCTCGATCGTCTTCAACGTGGACGGCGTCGACAAGCTCGTCCTCGACGGCCCGACCCTGGCGAAGATCTTCGACGCTCAGATCACCAAGTGGAACGACCCGGCGATCGCCGCCCTGAACGCGGGCGTGACCCTGCCGGACGCCGACATCCAGGCGATCCACCGCGCCGACGACTCCGGCACCACCGCCAACCTGACCGGCTACTTCGCCAAGGCCGGCGGCGGCGCCTGGAAGTACCCGGCCTCCAAGACCTGGGCGGGCCAGAAGGGCCAGTCCGCCACCGGCTCCGCCGGTGTCGCGGCCCAGGTGAAGCAGGTCAAGAACTCGATCTCCTACGTCGAGCTCTCCTTCGCCCAGACCAACAAGCTGAACAGCGCGCTGATCAACACCGGTGCCGCCAAGCCGGTCGAGGCCACCGCCGCCAACGCCGCCAACACCCTGGCCGCCGCCAAGGTCACCGGCACCGGTGCCGACCTCGCGCTGGACATCGACTACGCGACCAAGGCGGACAACAACTACCCGCTGACCCTGGTCACCTACGAGATCGTCTGCGACAAGGGCAACAAGGCCGACACCCTGCCGGTCCTGAAGTCCTTCCTGAACTACACCGTGAGCGACGCCGGCCAGCAGGCCATCGGCGCGGTCGGCTACGTGCCGCTGCCGAAGGAGCTCGCGGGCAAGGTCAAGACCCAGATCGACGCCCTGGCCTGAGGCTGAGCGACGCCCGGCCGGGCGGCCCCCGACGGAGGGGGGAGGGGCCGCCCGGCCGGGCCATTCGTCCGCACGCACCACGCATCACCGCACCACGCACCACCACCACACCAGAACGTCCGGGGCACCGCCGCCATGGTGCCGCCCTCCGCGGGGCTGCGCCGCCAGACCGGAGTAAACGATCATGACTACTGAAGCCCCCGCCGAGGCGCGGGGACGGACTCGACGGAGCCGGGGCGACAGCCGCCGCGGTGACAGCGTGTTCTTCAACCTCTCCCGCGGGTCGGGCGTCCTGCTGCTGGTCATCATGGCCGCCATCGCAGGCTTCCTCGCCTACCGCTCCGCCCTCGCCCTGAGCAAGAACCAGGGCAACTTCCTCACCACCTTCGAGTGGACGCCGGACGCCGTGACACCGGTGTTCGGCATTGCCGTGCTCACCTTCGGCACCCTGGTCAGCGCGCTGATCGCGATGCTGATCGCGGTCCCGGTCTCGGTCGGCATCGCGCTGTTCATCTCGCACTACGCGCCGCGCCGGATCGCCCAGCCGTTCGCCTACCTGGTGGACCTGCTGGCGGCCGTCCCGTCCATCGTCTACGGCCTGTGGGGCGTGCTGTTCCTGGTGCCGCACATGGACGGCCTGACCAGCTGGATGGACCAGTACCTCGGCTGGACGTACATCTTCGACCAGAGCAGCAAGGGCGTTCCGGCGCGCAACCTGTTCACGGTCGGCATCCTGCTCGCGATCATGGTGCTGCCGATCATCACCGCGGTCACCCGCGAGGTGTTCCGCCAGGTCCCGCGGATGCACGAGGAGGCGGCGCTCGCGCTCGGCGCCACCCGCTGGGAGATGATCCGGACCTCGGTGCTGCCGTTCGGCCGCCCCGGCATCATCTCGGCCTCGATGCTCGGCCTCGGCCGCGCGCTCGGCGAGACCATCGCCGTCGCCACCGTGCTCTCCACCAACAACAAGCTGTCGCTGCACCTGCTCGACCCGGGCGGCGGCACCTTCGCGCAGAACATCGCGCTGAAGTTCAACGAGGCCCAGCCGTTCGGGCGGGACGCCCTGATGGCCTCCGGCCTGGTCCTGTTCGTCATCACCCTGCTGGTGAACGGCGCGGCCCGCATGATCATCGCCCGTCGCAAGGAGTACTCGGGGGCCGCCGCGTGAGCAGCACCGTCACCATCGCCGACGCCACGCCGCCGCAGCTCAGCCACCGGCTGACCGCGGCCCGGCTGCCCCGCTGGGCGCCGGCCGGCATCGCCGCCGCCTCGATCGCGGTGGGCTGCGGGATCGGCGCCGCCGCCGGCCTGCAGAGCCACCTGCAGTGGGGGCTGCTCTCGGCCCTGCTGTTCCTGGTGGTCAGCTACGCCGTCTCGGCCTCGGTCGAGGGGCGCCGGCAGGCCAAGGACCGCTTCGCCACCTCGCTGATCTGGGTCTCCTTCATCTGCGCCGTGGTGCCGCTGGTCGCGCTGACCTTCTACACCGTGCAGCAGGGCATCGGCGCGCTCAGCGTCGACTTCCTGACCCACTCGATGAAGGGCGTCGTCGCCACCCTGTCCCCGGACGGCGGCATCTACCACGCCATCATCGGCACCATCGAGCAGGTCCTGCTGGCCACCCTGATCGCCGCGCCGATCGGCCTGCTCACCGCCGTCTACCTGGTGGAGTACGGCCGCGGCCGGCTCGCCAAGGCGGTCACCTTCTTCGTCGACGTCATGACGGGCATCCCGTCGGTCGTCGCCGGTCTCTTCATCCTCTCGCTCTGGAACATCGCCCTCGGCTTCCAGTACTCCGGCTTCTCCGGCAGCCTCGCGCTGGCCATCCTGATGATGCCGGTCGTGGTCCGCTCGACCGAGGAGATGCTCAAGCTGGTCCCGAACGAGCTGCGGGAAGCCTCGTACGCGCTCGGTGTGCCGCGCTGGAAGACGATCCTGCGGATCGTCCTCCCCACGGCCATCGGCGGTATCACCACCGGTGTGATGCTGGCGGTCGCCCGCATCACCGGTGAGACCGCCCCCGTGATGATGCTGGTGTTCGGCGCCGACTTCATCAACAGCGACCCGTTCAACGGCCCGCAGCAGTCGCTGCCGCTCTACATCTGGCAGCAGTACTCGCAGATCAACAACGACTTCGGCTACGAGCGCGCCTGGGGCGCGGCACTGGTGCTGATCGCCTTCGTGATGGGGCTCAACCTCGTCGCCCGGGGCATCGCGCGCTGGCGCTCGCCCAAGGGCGGGCACTGACACCGACTGACGTACGAACAGACGAGAAGAGACCAAGGATCATGGCCAAGCGCATCGACGTCAGCGGACTGTCCGCCTACTACGGCTCCACCCGCGCCATCGAGGACATCTCGATGACCATCGAGCCCCGCTCGGTGACCGCCTTCATCGGCCCCTCGGGCTGCGGCAAGTCCACCTTCCTGCGCACCCTGAACCGGATGCACGAGGTGATCCCCGGCGCCCGGGTCGAGGGCAAGGTGATGCTCGACGACGAGAACCTGTACGGCTCGAACGTCGACCCGGTCGCCGTCCGCCGCTCGGTCGGCATGGTGTTCCAGCGCCCCAACCCGTTCCCCACCATGTCGATCTACGACAACGTGGTGGCGGGCCTGAAGCTGGCCGGCGTGAAGAAGAAGTCCGTCCTGGACGGCGTGGTGGAGAAGTCGCTGCAGGGCGCGAACCTGTGGAACGAGGTCAAGGACCGCCTCAACAAGCCCGGCGCGGGCCTGTCCGGCGGCCAGCAGCAGCGGCTCTGCATCGCCCGGGCGATCGCGGTCGAGCCCGAGGTGCTGCTGATGGACGAGCCCTGCTCGGCCCTCGACCCGATCTCCACCCTCGCCATCGAGGACCTGATCGGCGAGCTGAAGTCGCAGTTCACCATCGTGATCGTGACCCACAACATGCAGCAGGCGGCGCGCGTCTCCGACCGCACCGCGTTCTTCAACCTGGCGGGCGTCGGCCAGCCCGGCAAGCTGGTCGAGCTGGACGACACCCAGCGGATCTTCTCCAACCCGCAGGTCCAGGCGACCGAGGACTACATCTCCGGCCGCTTCGGCTGATCGGCGCCCCGCGCCGCGCGAGCTGCTTCGCGGTGCTGCATGGCGGTGCCGCCGCGGAGCCGAAGGGAAGGGCCCGCCCCCGTGCTGTGGGGGCGGGCCCTTTCCGTGTGCGCGGACACGCGCGCGAAGGGGTGCGGCGGGGCTAGAGCACCAGCACGCTGGTGAGCCCGTACACCGCGGCGGCCACCAGGGCCGCGGCCGGCATGGTGATGAACCAGCCCATCACGATGTTCTTCGCCACCCCCCAGCGGACCGCGCGGACCCGCTTGGTGGCGCCCACGCCCATGATCGCCGAGGTGATCACGTGGGTGGTGGAGATCGGCGCCGCGTAGACGAACGAGGTGATGTACATGACCGCGGAGGCGGTCGCCTCGGCCGCGAAGCCCTGCGGCGGGTCCAGCTCGATGATCTTCCGGCCCAGCGTGCGCATGATCCGCCAGCCGCCCGCGTAGGTGCCCAGCGAGAGCATCGTGGCGCAGGAGATCTTCACCCAGATCGGGATGCCGTTGCCGGACTGGTGGCCGGAGATGGTCAGCGCCATCACCACGATGCCCATGGTCTTCTGGGCGTCCTGCAGGCCGTGCGCCAGCGCCATCGCGGCCGCCGAGGCGGTCTGCGCGACCCGGAAGTTGCGCTTGGCCCGGTGCGGGTTGGCCTTCCGGAAGATCCACAGGATCGCCAGCATCACCAGGAAGCCGCCGACCAGGCCGATCACCGGCGAGACGATCATCGGAATGATGATCTTCTCGATCACGCCGTGCCAGACCACCCCGATGCCGCCGGCCAGCGCCGCGCCCACCATGCCGCCGAACAGCGCGTGCGAGGAGGACGACGGCAGGCCGAAGTACCAGGTGACCAGGTTCCAGGCGATCGCCCCGACCAGGGCGGCGAACAGGATCGCCATGCCCTTGCTGCCGGTCGGGGTCTCGATGATGCCCTTGGAGACGGTCTTCGCCACCCCGCTGCCGAGGAAGGCGCCCGCCAGGTTCATCACCGCGGCCATCGCCAGCGCCGCCCGGGGCGTCAGCGCCCGGGTGGACACCGAGGTGGCGATCGCGTTGGCGGAGTCGTGGAAGCCGTTGGTGTACGTGAAGAAGAACGCGACGCCGATGACGACGATCAGTGCTGCCATGTCCACGGAGGTCAGGACTCCTTGACGGCGATGGTCTCCACCGTGTTGGCCACGTGCTCGAACGCGTCGGCGGCCTCTTCGAGGACGTCCACGACCTGCTTGAGCTTCAGCACCTCGATCGCCTCGTACTGGCCCGAGAACAGGTGGGCCAGCAGCTTGCGGTGGATCTGGTCCGCCTGGTTCTCCAGCCGGTTGACCTCGATCCAGTACTCGGTGAGGTTCGACATCGACCGCAGGTTGGGCATCGCCTCCGCGGTCAGCTCGGCCGCCCGGGCCAGCACCTCGATCTGCTGCTCGATGCCCTTCGGGAGGGTCTCGATGTCGTACAGCACGACCAGGTCGACGGCCTCCTCCATGAAGTCCATGATGTCGTCCAGCGAGGAGGCCAGGTTGTAGATGTCCTCCCGGTCGAACGGGGTGATGAACGAGGAGTTCAGCTGGTGGAAGATCGCATGGGTGGTGTCGTCGCCGGCGTGCTCGGCGGCGCGCATGCGCTCGACGATCTCCGCGCGGGCTGACACGTCCGAGCCCAGTAGTTCCAGCAGGAGCTTCGATCCGACGACCAGGTTCTCCGCCGCGGCGGCGAACATGTCGTAGAAGCTCGTCTCCTTCGGGGTCAGGCTAAAACGCACGGAAATCTCCGATGTGCGGGGTCGGTACTTGACGATGCTAGGCGCACGCCCGCCGCGGATGGTCACGGGGTTGCCGACGCGCGCCCTAAGTGTGTCCCACGACACGCCGGTTTGCGCCCGCTCTGCACGGGGATCTCTGAGCTGACGCCCGGACGGCGGAACACCGGACAGCCGCCGGATGTTGGAAAATGGGGCGACCACCGAGACCAGGAGGGCGGACCGGATGACCACCATCGACACGCCGAGCGCCGAGACGGCACCGGCCTGCCACGGCGCGCCGTCCGAAGCCGGACCGCACGGCTACAGCGGGGACAAGGCGGCCCACCTCAAGCGGCTGCGCCGGATCGAGGGTCAGATCCGCGGCCTGCAGCGGATGGTGGACGAGGACGTCTACTGCATCGACATCCTCACCCAGGTGTCCGCCTCCACCAAGGCGCTGCAGTCCTTCGCGCTCTCCCTGCTGGAGGAGCACCTGCGGCACTGCGTGGCCGCCGCGGCCGCGGCGGAGGACGGCGGCGAGGAACTGGACGCCAAGGTCGCCGAGGCCAGCGCGGCGATCGCCCGCCTGCTGCGGACCTGAACCCTCCCGCTCAGGGGAGTTGACGGTCCGTCGGCGCGTCCGGGCGGCGGGCCAGCAGGACCTCGTCGATCTGCTCGGCGCCCAGCCGGTCGGCGCGGCTGGCCGAGGCGGCGATCATCAGCTCGCCCGTCAGGTCGATCTCGTCCAGCGCGGTTCTGTCGTGGCCGCCGGTGCCGCTCTCCCCGGATGCCCCGGATGCCATGGCCTCCACCCCTTCCGCGCCCCGTCCGTGCACCGTTCCGAGCCCGCCCCCGTACACCAGCGTAGGGAGCGCGGGGCCGGGCCACATGGCACGGACGGGCCATCTCTGCCGCCGGAACGGGTGGCCCGGACCGGCCGGGGCGTCACTTCGGCGAGGGGGTGGCCTTCATCGAGAAGATGTCGGCGGCGGCCGGCTCGGCGGCCTCCACCGGGGCGCCGAACTGCGACAGCGCCACCGTCGAGGTGACCTTGACCTGGTCCTTCGGCGCGGTGGAGCCCGCCACCCCGGCGAAGGTGAAGTTCTCCACCAGCTTGTGCAGCCGGCCCTGGCCGTCCAGCCAGACCTCGTACGGCACCTCCTTCACCGTGAAGGTCTGGCCCGCCATCCGCAGGCCGTCCGCGCCGCGCCCGCCCGTCGCGTCGGCCGCCTTGGCCAGGTCGAGGACGCCCTTGTAGTGCTTGAGCTCCACGCCGTCCACCGTCTCGGTGCCGACCACCTCGGCGGTCTGCGCGCCGCGCAGCGCGCCCGCGGCACTGGCCGGGTCGGTGGCGCCGGAGCTGACCAGGTTGCCGTCCGGGAGCTGGCGGACGTCCAGCTTCACCCACTTGCCCTCGGGGATCTTCGCGCCGCTGTTCTGCAGGTAGACCGTGCCGGGCAGCACCACCTCGGTGATCTTCCCGGTGGTGGCGGCGCCCGGCGGCACGTCGATCTCCAGCCGGCCGAGGCGCTTCACGTAGTCGTAGCCGCCGGTGCCGTGGAACACCGCCTTCTTGTCGGCGGCCTCGGTGACCAGCTCGGTGGCCGCGTGCGCCGAGCCGCTGCGGCCGGTGAGGTCGGCGGACGAGCGGACCGCGGTCAGCGGATCGGCGGACAGCTGGTCGACCGAACCGCCCCCGGCCTGCCCGCCGGTGGAGCAGCCGGCCAGCGCGGAGACGAGCAGCGCCGCGGCGGCGGCCAGGTTGAGCTTCTTCACTTCTTCGACAACCCCCTCGGGCCCCGGACGACCCGGCAAGCAGCCGCCCCGGATGGGCAGAGCGCTTGCCAGGCAAACGAGTTGGGGCGCTGAAGGTTACGCGGATGTTCAACCGGCGCGCGTTTCGCCACGCCGCCCGGCCGGGTTACCGTGAAACCCGTGGCAGAGCAGCGGCCGGAGGCGACCGGCACGGCGACGCGGACCGATCCCCTCGACCCCCTCGACGGCGCACACCGCACCGAGGTGGTGGAGCGCGGCTCCTTCACCTTCGCGACCTGCGCCTGCGGCTGGTTCGCCCCCGGGCGACGCTCCCGCGACAAGGCCCGGCGGGACGCCGCGGACCACCTCGCCGACCCCGGCTGAGCCGCCCGCCCCCTACCTCGGGCCCCGACCTGGGGCCCCGGCTTCAGGCCGCCAGGTCCGACCCGTCCTCCGGGCGCTCCGCGCGCCGCCGGGCCCGGCCCGGTCCGGCGACGGGTTCCGCGATCCCGCGGCCCCGGCGCCGACCGGCCCGGGCCGGACCGGCGGGGGCCGCGACCACCAGCGGGCGCAGCGCGGTGCGCGACAGCGCGTGGCACAGCGGCACCAGCACCGCCATCGCGATCGGGGCGAGCAGCAGCACCACGGCGGTGGCCAGCGCGTAGCCGCCGAGCACGTCGGTCGGGTAGTGCACGCCGACGAAGAGCCGGCAGAAGCCCTGCAGCAGGGCGAGCGCGCCCGCGGCCGCGCCGAGCTTCCGGTTGACCAGGAACAGCGCCACCGCGATGCCCATCGACATCGCGGAGTGGTCGCTGACGAAGGACAGGGTGTCCTCCTTGCCGGGCACCAGCACGTCGATCTCGGGGTGGTCGACGAACGGGCGGGGCCGGTTCACGATCGCCGAGATCGGCAGGTTGGCGAGCTCGGCCAGGGCCACGGCGATCGGGGCCCACAGCACGCCGGCCACCGCGACCGGCGCGTCCGGGCGGCGGCGGGCGACCAGCCAGGCGGTCAGGCCGATCGCGGCCAGGCCGAGCAGGATGCCGTACTCGGCGGTCCAGGCGACCAGCGAGTCCAGCCAGCCCGGGGCGTCGGCGGCCAGGCTGTTGACGGCCTTCAGCAGGCCGAGGTCGGGATCGCCGGAGCCGGTTCCCGCGTCGGCGAGCAGCGTGGGCACGCCGCACCTCCCTGTCCGCGCTCCGCGGTGCTCCCCGGCCGGGGGACCACCGGTCGGGCGCTCCCGGGGCGGAGGACCGGCAGCATCCTGATCCAACGCGATCAAGGGCGTTCTGGTTTCCGGCAAAACCCGGTGTTATGGAAAATTGACTGACCGTGCACCAGTCGTGCACATGGCGGGCGGCGGGCGGTGCGCGGTGCGCAGCGAGCGGCGGGAGGTGCGCGGCCGGGGCCGTCAGCCGGTCTTCGGCCCCTCGGGCCGGGTGATGGTGCCGTCGTTCATGTTCCGGCTGGGCAGCGCGGCGGCGCCGTCCGAGGTCACCCGGGTCGCCCCGATGTAGTCCTTCTGATCGATCGGGTCGTAGCGGACCTTGGCCCCGGTGTGCGGCGCGTCGATCATGTAGCCGCCGCCGACGTACAGGCCGACGTGGTGGATGGTGCGCGGGTCGTCCAGGTCGTTGGCGAAGAACACCAGGTCGCCGGGCCGGAGTTGGTCCCGGGACGGGTGCGGGCCCGCGTACCACTGGTCGTTGGCGACCCGGGGCAGGTCGATGCCCACGCTCTGGAACGCCGCCTGGGTCAGGCCCGAGCAGTCGAACCGCCCGCTCTCCCAGGTCTGTCCGGTGCCGCCCCACAGGTAGTCGATCCCGAGCTTGCCCTGCGCGAACCAGATCGCCCCCGCCGCCTCCCGGGACAGCGCCAGCTGCACGCCCGGGGCGGCGGGCGCGGTGAAGGACTTCGCCAGCGACTGGATGCTCCGCACGTACCCCTGGGTCTCCTTGTACGGGGGGATGCCCCCGTACCTGGTCACCGCGTCCGTCCCGGCGTTGTACGCGGCCAGCATGTTGGCCTGCCGGTCGCCGGGCACCTTGGCGGTCCACCGGGCCAGCCGGCAGTCGTAGCTGGCGGCGGAGGCGATCGCGTCGGCCGGGTTCCAGACGTCCCGCTGCCCGTCGCCGTCGCCGTCGACGCCCTCGGTCGCCCAGGTGCCCGGCATGAACTGCGCCAGGCCCAGCGCGCCGACCGGGCTCTTCGCCCGCGGATCGAAACCGCTCTCCTGGTAGAGCTGCGCGGCCAGCAGCGGGGCGGAGATCTCCGGGCAGAGCTTGCCCCAATTCTCGATCTGGCTCCGGTAGACGGCCGGCACCGTTCCGGCGGACAGCGCGAGATCGCCCGAGGACTGCCCGGAAACCCCACTGGCCGCATAAGTGCCGAGCGTCACCACGCCGACGAAGCCGATGGCCACCACCGCTGCCGCGGCGCCCGCCAAGCGTGCCTTCCCGAGCGCCATCCAGCACCATCCCCGACGGATCGTCAGCTGTCATGTCCCGTTGCGTTATTGCCCGGTGCAATCATCACAGATACCAAGTACGGGCAGTATCCTCGAACCACCGGACATCATGGCGGAGGCGTCCGGTTCTCACGAGCAATCCGCCAGAAGCAGCCAAGTCGACGTGAGTTCAGGCCAAGAATAGGACCTGCCCCTTCGCTCGACCGTGGTCCGGGGCCTTGAATTTCCTGAGCGGGCGGTGAGATGGGATGAACCTGAACGTGGACAGCGCAGTGATCCGGCACTTGGCGGAGGACCCGCCGAAGAAGCCCGACATCGACACCATCATCGGCGGCATCGCCCCCGACTGGGGCCCGTTCGCCTCGCTGGGCTCCTCGGCCCGGGTGATGGTCCAGGTCGTGATGGCCGTCGCCATCCTGGTCTGCCTCGCCATCGCGATCTGGGGCGCCGCCAAGCAGCGGATCGGCGCCACCGCGATGCGCGACACCTTCAGCGCCGAACAGGGCAAGGGGCTGATCGTCGCGGGCCTGACCGGCGTGTTCATCATCGGTTCGCTCGGCACCCTGTTCACCATTGTCTACGGCATGGCCATCTGACGAGCGGACAACTCCCGCCCGGATGAGCCGGTCCGGGCTCCGCGCGCCACGCCAGCACCCCCACACCGAGAACCCACCCCCGGCCTCCGGCCGGGGGTACCCCCACCGCCACCGCGCGCCCCGCGCGGTGGCGCCGCACCAGGAGGGCCCCCGTGCCGTTGTCCGACGACCAGCCGCACACCCGGACGCGGCTACCGGTCGCCGAACAGAGCGCCCCGGCGACGGGCCGTCAGGCCCGGCCGCTGCGAACCCTCCTGACGATCCTCGCCGTGGTCACTCTGCTGGTCGTCGCCGTCTCCATCGCCAACCGCGACAAACCCGACCCGGGCCGCGGCACCGGCGGCAGCTCCGCCGACCGGGCCGGCGGCAGCACCGACCGGACGGGCAACAGCGGCGGCCAACCCGTCACCACCACCCAGAACGGCATCGGCACCGGCTACCCGCACACCGACCAGGGCGCGCAGTCGGCCGCCGCCAACTACGCGGTGGCGCTGGGCTCCACCGACATGTTCCGCGCCGAGACCCGGCACGCCGTCCTCGCCACCGTCGTCGACCCCACCGTCCTCCCCGCCCTCCAGGCCCGCCTGGACCAGGCCTTCTCGGCGGACACCGTCACCCGCTACGGCCTCGACGCCCAGGGGAAGGCGCCCAAGGGGCAGACCTTCGTCAGCCGGATCTCCCCGATCGGCACCCGGACCACCAACAGCGCGGACACCGCCACCCGGGTCGACGTCTGGTGCGTCGGGGTCTACGGGCTCGCCGGTGAGAACTCGACGGTCCCGGTCACCCAGGACTGGTACACCCTGAGCGTCACCATGCGCTGGACCGGCAGCGACTGGAAGCTCACCGACTTCTCCCGCGCCGCGGGCCCCGCCCCCCTCCCGGGCGACCAGCAGGCGGCCACCGCGAAAGAGATCGCCGATGCCGTCCAGCAGTTCGGAGGGTTCCGCTATGCCCGCTGAGGTGTCCAGAGTCCGCTTCCTCCGCCGGGCCGGGGCGCTCGCCGCCGGGCTGAGCGGCCTGCAGTTCGCCGCGCTGATGGTCGCGCAGCGGGTGTGGGCCGAGCCCACGCCGACACCGCAGAACACCTGCGCCGCGCAGAACGTGCCGCTGCCCGGGGCGGGCAGCCAGTGCGCGCCGCCCGGGGCGACGGTGATTCCCGGGAACGGGGCGGTGTCGAACGTGACGGACCCGCTGGGGTCGTTGGCGAAGGGGTGCGCGCAGGCGGCGGCCTGGGTGGTGCGGCAGTTGTCGGGGGCGATCGACGGGACGACGAAGGTCGACTTCACGAACGCGGCGTTCCTGCAGCAGTACGCGGTGGTGTTCGCGGTGTCGACGGTGGTCACGCTGGTGCTGTGGCTGCTGGCGGTGACGAAGCGGGCGGTGCGCGGGGCCCCGCTGGGGCAGGCGTTCGCGGAGGCGGTCGGCTTCCTGTGGCTGACGGTGATCGCCTCGGCGTTCACGCCGCTGATCCTGTACACGGTGGTGACGGTCACCGACGGGCTGACGGCCGCGATCGCGGCGGGCACCAAGTCCGACACCACCACCTACCTGGGCGGGTTCGCGGACACCCTGGAGAAGGGCAGCATGGGCGGCGGCCCGCTGATCCTGATCATGGTGTCGCTGGTGGCGGTGCTGGCCGCGGCGGTGCTCTGGATCGAGCTGGTGATCCGGGCGGCGATGCTGTACGTGGGCGCGCTGCTGGGGACGGCCGTGTACGCGGGCCTGGTGGACAAGCAGCTGTGGAAGCACGTGCGGCGGTGGGCCGCGATGATGCTGGCGGTCGACCTGGCCAAGCCGATCATCGTGATCATCCTGGGCCTGGCGGGCGCGGTGGCGACCGGCTCCGGCGCGGACGACGACTTCGCCCGGGTGCTGAGCGGGCTGGCGATCCTGTTCCTGTCGATCTTCGCGAGCGCGGCGGTGTACCGGTTCGTGCCGGGCTTCGGCGACGAGCTGATGGCGATGCGGCGGGCCCGGTCGAGCGCGGTCTCGGCGGGCAGCGCGATGATCAACGGCCCGGCGAACTTCGTGAAGCAGGGCATCTCGACGCACGGTTCGCGCGGTGGCGGCGGCCCGCAGACCGCGACCGCCTCGCCGGGCGCGGGCGGCGGCGGGGCGGGCGCCGGGATCGCGGCGCACGCGTCCCGCCCGGCGGCCCCCGCCCGTCCGGCCGGCCCGCCCCCGCAGACCTCCGTCCAGGCTCCGGTCAACAACCCGAAGGGAGGGTGACCGGGAGTGAGCAGCGAACAGTTCGGCCAGTACGGCGCCCCGTACGCCCATCAGCGCCGCAGTTACCTGATCGGGAAGGCGCGCCCGAACGCGCCGATCGGGCGCAACCGGGAGACCGGCGAGATCGTGCTGATCATCGCGGGCGCCGGCCTCGGCATGGTGTGGGGCCTGGTCCCGAGCCTGCTGCCACTGCGGATCGCGGGCCTGGTGGGTTTCCCGCTGCTGGCGATCATGGCGGTGTACGTGCCGTACCGGCGGCGGACGTTCTACAAGTGGGTGGAGATCAACCGGACGTACCGGCGCACCGTGCGCAGCGGCCGGGGGAGTTGGAAGCCGGACGTGCACGAGGCCGGGACGCGGCTGGACGGGCGCGAGGTGGAGGTCGGCCCGCCGCCGGGGGTGGGGCGGCTGCGCTGGCTGTCGGCGCCGTTCGGGCCGGACGAGGTCGCGGTGCTGATGCACCTGGAGCGGCGGACGGTGACCGCGGCGATCGAGATCGAGGGCCCGGGCGTGGGCCTGCGCGACTCCGAGGACCAGGAGGCGCTGGTCGACCGGTTCGGCACGCTGCTCAAGCACGTGGCCAACGGCGACGGCTTCGTGACCCGGCTGCAGATCCTGGCCCGGACGCTGCCGGCCGACCCGGACGCGCACGCCAAGGACGTGGAGCGGCGCGGCAGCCACGACGCGCCGCGCTGGCTGCAGGACAGCTACGACGAGCTGCAGTCGATGGTGTCGACCTCCTCGGAGCAGCACCGGGCGTACCTGGTGGCGTGCATGCACTACACCCGCGACCTCGCCTCCGAGGCGCACGCGATGGGGCGCACCGCGTACGGGCGGGGCGGGCGGGGCGAGAAGGCGGACCGCAGCGACGACGGCCTGGCGACCGTGATGGCGCGTGAACTCACCGACATCTGTGCCCGGTTGGCGGAGGCGGACATCCGGGTCCGGCAGCCGCTCGGGCAGGCCCGGCTGGCCTCGCTGATCCACTCGATGTACGACCCGGACCACCCGATCGACCACATCCAGGCGATGAGCCGGCGCAACGCCTGGCCGGCCGAGCTGGACGCCACCCACCAGCAGTACCTGCAGGCGAAGACCCGGGAGGCGGCGACCCGGGAGCCCTGGTGCCACGCCACCGCGTGGATCAAGGAGTGGCCGCTGACGCCGGTCGGGGTGAACTTCCTGGCCCCGCTGCTGGTGCACACCCCGGACGTGATCCGGACCGTCGCGGTCACCATGGACCTGGAGCCGACCGACGTCGCGATCGAGCGGATGCTGACCGAGAAGACCAACGACGAGGCGGAGGCCAGCCGGGCGGCGAAGATGAACCGCACGGTGGACCCGCGCGACCTGGCGCACACCGGCCGGGTGGACCAGCGCGGCGACGACCTGGCGTCCGGCGCGGCCGGGGTGAACCTGGTCGGCTACCTGACGGTGTCCTCGCGCAGTCCGGAGGCGCTGGCCCGGGACAAGCGGACCATCCGCGCCTCCGCGGGCAAGAGCTACCTGAAGCTGGAGTGGTGCGACCGCGAGCACCACCGGGCGTTCGCCAACACCCTGCCGTTCGCCACCGGCATCCGCCGCTGACCCCCGGAGGCCGTCGATGCTGAGCAGGCTCACCGAATCCTTCACCAGCACCCTGTTCGGCCGGGTGGAGACCACCCGGCTGCCGGTGCGCACCTCCAGCGGCCAGGCGCAGGCGGTGTACCTGCCGACGGCGGCGCCCGGCCTGGGCGACTCCGGGGTGATCATCGGCCGCGAGGTGTACAGCGGCAAGGGCTACGTCTACGACCCGTTCCAGCTGTACGGCCAGCAGCTGCCGGCCCCGCACTGGCTGGTGCTGGGGGAGTCCGGCAACGGCAAGTCCGCCCTGGAGAAGACGTACGTGCTGCGGCAGTTGAGGTTCCGCGACCGCCAGGTGGTGGTGCTGGACGCGCAGGGCGAGGACGGCGTCGGCGAGTGGAACCTGATCGCGAACGCGCTGGGGATAAAGTCCATCCGGCTGGACCCGATGGCGGCCCGGGACGGCGGGGTGAAGCTCAACCCGCTGGACCCGGCGATCACCACCACCGGCCAGCTGTCGCTGCTGCGCACCATCATCGAGGTGGCGATGGGGCGCGGCCTGGAGGAGCGGGCCGGCTTCGCGCTGAAGGCCGCGCACGCCTACGTGCTGAGCACGGTGACGGGCCGTCAGCCGGTGCTCAACGACATCATCGACACGCTGCGCAGCCCCGACCTGTCGGCGGTGGAGTCGCTGGGCGTGGAGGTCGGCGAGGTGCAGTCCTGGGGCCTGGACGTGGCCCTGGTGCTGGACCGGCTGGTCGACGGCGACCTGCGCGGCATGTTCGACGGCCCGACCACGGCGGGCATCGACCTGGACGCGCCGCTGATCGTCTTCGACCTGTCGCACATCGACCGGAACTCGATCGCGATGCCGATCCTGATGGCGATCGTCGGGGTGTGGCTGGAGCACACCTGGCTGCGGCCGGACCGGGTGAAGCGGATCTTCCTGGTCGAGGAGGCCTGGCACATCATCAACAGCCCGTTCGTGGCGCAGCTGTTCCAGCGGCTGCTGAAGTTCGGGCGGCGGCTCGGCCTGTCCTTCGTGGCGGTGGTGCACCACCTGTCGGACGTGGTGGACGGTGCGGCGGCCAAGGAGGCGTCGGCGATCCTGAAGATGTCCTCGACCCGGACGATCTACATGCAGAAGGCCGACGAGGCGAGAGCCACCGGCCGGGTGCTGGGCCTGCCGCGCTGGGCGGTGGAGATCATCCCGACGCTGTCGCCGGGCATCGCGGTCTGGGACGTCAACGGCAACGTGCAGGTGGTCAAGCACATCATCACCGAGGCCGAGAAGCCGCTGGTGTACACCGACCGCGCGATGACCGAGGACGCGGTGGCCGAACGGGACCGCGCGGACCAGCAGTTGGCGGACCGGCCGCGGGTCTGACGGGTGCCCGGCCCGGTCGCGGACCGGGCCGGCCGACGGCTCGTCAGCCGTCGGATACCAGCTCGTTACCCGCGGGTTCCTGACAGCTACGCGCGTTGACCCTAGGCTTCCCCCAGACAACGCCAGGCCGCCCAGTCGCGGCCCCGACGGTGCAGGGGACAGCCATGCCCATTTCCGGAACCACCGGCCGCCGCACGACCGCCCTCGCGGTCGCCGCGGCCGCCGCCCTGTTCGGCACGATGGCCCTCCCGGCCACCGCCGAGGCCCACGGCCGGGGCCACGACAAGCCCAAGTACGAGGACCTGCAGCTCCTCGCCATCAACGACCTGCACGGCAACCTGGAGCCCCCGGCGGGCTCCTCCGGCACCATCAACGAGATCGACGCCACCACCGGCAAGCCGGTCGCCACCCCCGCCGGCGGCGTCGAGTACCTGGCCACCGCGCTGCGCCAGGCCCGCGAGGGCCACCGCAACAGCATCACCGTCGCGGCCGGCGACCTGGTCGGCGCCAGCCCGCTGATGTCCGGCCTGTTCCACGACGAGCCCACCATCGAGGCGCTCAACAAGATCGGCCTGGACGTCACCTCGGTCGGCAACCACGAGTTCGACGAGGGCTCGGCCGAGCTCAAGCGCATGCAGAACGGCGGCTGCCACCCGGTCGACGGCTGCTACGAGGAGGGCCGCGAGTTCGACGGCGCCGACTTCCCGTACTTGGCGGCCAACGTCACCAGCGAGAAGACCGGCAGGCCGATCCTCAAGCCGTACTGGGTGAAGAACGTCCACGGCGTCAAGGTCGGCTTCATCGGCGTGACCCTGGAGGGCACCCCGAACATCGTCACCGCCGCGGGCGTGCAGGGCCTCAAGTTCGGCAACGAGGTCGCCACCATCAACAAGTACACCGCCGAGCTGAAGCGCCAGGGCGTCAACTCCGTGGTCGCGCTGATCCACGAGGGCGGCCTGCCCGCCAGCAACATCTACAACTACGACTGCGGCGCGGGCGGCTCCGGCATCTCCGGCCCGATCGTCGACATCGCCAAGCGGCTCGACCCGGCCGTCGGCGCGATCGTCACCGGCCACACCCACACCGCGTACGCCTGCATGATCCCGGACCCGAACGGCGTGCCCCGCTCGGTCACCAGCGCCGCCTCCTTCGGCCGCCTGTACACCGAGATCGACCTCAAGCTGGACAAGCGCACCGGCAGCATCGTCCGCCCGTCGGTCACCGCCGCCAACCACGTGGTCCGCCGCGACGTGGCCAAGGCCCCCGACATGACCGCGCTGATCGACCACTACCGCGCGCTGGCCGCCCCGATCGCCAACCGCCCGGTCGGCTGGATCTCCGCGGACATCAACGGCCGCGGCAGCTCCGCCCTGGAGAAGCCGCTCGGCGACGTCATCGCCGACGCCCAGCTGGCCGGCCTGTCGGCCGCCGACAAGGGCGGCGCCCAGGTCGCCTTCATGAACCCGGGCGGCATCCGCGCCGACCTGGTCTACAAGTCGACCGGCAGCGAGGGCGACGGCGTGGTGACCTACGGCGAGGCCTTCGCGGTCCAGCCGTTCACCAACATGATGCAGGTCAAGACCCTGACCGGCGCCCAGCTGGTCCAGCTCCTGCAGCAGCAGGTCTCCGGCTCCAACGACGCCGCCCCGAAGATCCTGCAGCCCTCCGCCAACCTGGCCTACACCCTCGACCTGAACAAGGCCGGCGCGGCCCGGGTCCTGGTCGACTCGATCCGCCTGAACGGCGCCCCGGTCGACCCGAACGCCAAGTACCGGGTCGCCGCCAACGAGTTCCTGGCCGGCGGCGGCGACGGCTTCCCCGCCTTCGCGGCCGGCACCGACAAGCTCGTCGGCGCCTCCGACCTGGACCTCTTCAACTCCTACCTGACCGGCCACTCCAGCGCCGGCACCCCGCTCGCGGCCCCCGCCACGACCCGCATCAAGGTCATCGGCGTCGGCCAGGACAACGGCTGATCCACCGCCGGTACCGGGGGGCGGGGCGCCTGCGGGCGCCCCGCCCTCACCGCTCCTCCGGCCGCTCCGGCTGCCCGGGCAGCACCATCACCGCCTGCGTCCCCGCCCCGCCGTCACCCGCCGGACCCAGCGCCACCTGCCCGCCGGCGTCCCGCACGGTCTGCGCCACGATCGACAACCCCAGCCCCGAGCCCGGGAGTTGACGCGAGGACGGCGAACGCCAGAACCGCTCGAAGACCAGCGGCAACTCCTCCGCCGGAATCCCCGGCCCCCGGTCGCGCACCGTCAGCCGCCCCGCCCGCAGCCGGACGTCGATCGTCCCGCCCGGCGGCGAGTACTTCACCGCGTTGTCCAGCAGGTTGATCACCGCCCGCTCCAGCGCCGCCGGGTCCCCGTGCACGAACCACGGGTTCACCTCGGTGTCGAACACCAGCGACGGCCCGCGCAGCCGCCCCCGCTCCAACGCCCGCCCCACCGTGTCGTGGAACGCCACCACGGTGCGCACCGCCTCCGGGTTCGGGGTGTCCGGCCGCGACAGCTGCAGCAGGTCCCCGATCAGCACCGTCAGCTCCTGCATCTGCGCCTTCATGTTCCCCAGCATCCGCGCCCGGGTCTCCGCCGGCAGCGCCCGCCCCTGCGCGTCCGACCGGATCAACAGGTCCACGTTCGTCCGCAACGAGGTCAACGGCGTCCGCAACTCGTGCCCGGCATCGGCGATCAGCCGGGTCTGCCGCTCCCGGGAGTTGGCGAGCGCCGTCGACATCGAGTTGAACGAGGTGGAGAGCCGCGCGATCTCGTCCTTCCCGTTGACGGGGATGGTCGTCCCGACCTCCTCGGTCCGCGCGATGTGCTCCACCGCGTCGGTCAGCTGGTCGACGGGCTTCAACGCCGACCGCGCGATCAGCCGCCCGGTGACACCGGCCCCGATCACGCCCAGCCCGGCGACGCCGGTCATCAGCAGGGCGAGGGAGTTCAGCGAGTCCTGGACGTCCTTGACGGAGACCGCCGTGAGCAGGACGACCGCCTCACCGCCGGAGGTCATCGGCCCGCCCCAGACCCGCACCATGGCGGGGGTGCCGTCGGCGTACTTGCCGTCGCGGTAGACCGGACGCTTCCCGGTCGCGGCGGTCAGGTCGTCGGGGACGGACACGATGGCCCTGGTCGAGCCGATCGGGAAGCAGACCGTCCCGTTGACCCCGACGAACTGGTTGTCGTACTTGTTCTGGTGGAACGGGCGCTCGTCGACGATCGCCTTCACCTTGGCCAGTGCAGCGTCGACCGACGTGGCGCAGGTCACCCGGGACTGGGCCGGCGAGTTGGGCGGCTCCGCCGAGGCCAGGGACTGGCGCGCCTGCTTGTAGAGCGAGTCCCTGACGATCAGCCAGCAGGCCGCCGCCACCACCGCGATCGCCACCGCCACCGCGGCGGCCGTGAGCATGGCCAGCCTGCTCCGCAGCGATCTGCCGCGGAACCACCCCGTGAGCCGGCCGAGGGGCTTCACGCCGCTGCGCCGGTGGCGGCGCGGAGGGCGTAGCCGACGCCGCGGACGGTCTGGATGAGGCGGGGCATGCCGTGCTGCTCGGTCTTGCGGCGGAGGTACATGACGTAGACGTCGAGGGAGTTGGAGGAGGGTTCGAAGTCGAAGCCCCAGACCGCCTTGAGGATCTGTTCGCGGGTCAGCACCTGGCGGGGGTGCGAGAGGAACATCTCCAGCAGCATGAACTCGGTGCGGGTGAGTTCGATCGGGGTGCCGTCGCGGGTGACCTCGCGGGTGGCGGTGTTCATCCGGAGGTCGGCGAAGGCGAGTACCTCGTCGTCCTCCTCGTCGGCGGCGGTGCGCGCCGCGGCCTCGTTGGCGAGCGCGTTGCGGCGCAGCAGCGCCCGGACCCGGGCGAGCAGCTCGTCGAGTTCGAAGGGCTTGGCGAGGTAGTCGTCGGCGCCGACGTCGAGCCCGGTGACGCGGTCGCCGACGGCGTCCCGCGCGGTGAGCATCAGCACCGGCACGGCGTCGCCCCGGGAGCGCATCCGGCGGACGGCGGTGAGGCCGTCCATCCGGGGCATCATGATGTCCAGCAGCACCAGGTCGGGGTGGTCGCGTTCGACGGCGGCGAGTGCCTCGTAGCCGTCGGTGGCGGTGGTGACCTGGTAGCCCTCGAAGGCGAGGCTGGATTCCAGCGCGTCGCGCAGCGCGGGCTCGTCGTCGACCACGAGGACGCGGGCGCCGCCGCCCGGGGCCTCGGTGGGAGTGCGGTCGTCGGCGGGGGGAGTCATCGGCGCGGGGCCCTTTCTGATTCCGGTGCGGTCGTGGCCATTGTCCGCCGGGTGGGGCGGGAACGGCGGTCGGTCAGAGGTTCTTGCCGGCCTGCAGCTGGGACAGGACCTGCTTGACGCTGTTGATCGGGATGGCGAAGCCGAGGCCGACGCTGCCGGCCTCGGAGCTGCCGGTGGAGCCGGTGCCGGAGGCGGAGTACATCGCCGAGTTCAGGCCGATCACCTGTCCGGCGGCGTTGATCAGCGGGCCGCCGGAGTTGCCGGGGTTGAGCGCGGCGTCGGTCTGCAGGGCCTGGTAGGTGGCGGTGTCGGCGGTGGAGTTCGCGGAGGAGCCGGACCGGCCGGGCAGGTTCGGTAGGCCGAAGCCGCCGTTCCCGCGGGTGGTGCCCTCGTCGACCTGGACCGAGACCTGCCGGTTCTTGGCCGAGACGATGCCGGAGGTGACGGTGCCGGTCAGGCCCTCGGGGTTGCCGATGGCGACCACCGGGTCGCCGACGGCGGTGCTGTCGGAGTCGCCGAGGACGGCGGTGGTGAGGCCGCTGACGCCGGCGGCGGTGATCACGGCGGTGTCGAGGGACTTGTCGGTGCCGGTGACGGTGGCGGTCGCGGTCTTCCCGTCCTGGAAGGTGACGGTGGCCCGGCCGCCCTGCACCGCGCCCGCGATGACGTGGTAGTTGGTGAGGATGCGGCCGTCGGAGGTGAGCACCACGCCGGTGCCGGTGGCGGTGCCGCTGCCGGTCTGCACGGTGATCTGGACGACGGCGGGGGAGACCGCGGCGGCGATCGCCGAGACGTTCGCGGAGCCGTCCGCGTTGGCGGACACCGGCCGGACCAGGGTGGCGGCCGCGCTGCCGGAGCCGTCGCGGTCGGCGGCGAGCACGCCGCCGGTGACGCCGCCGAGCAGCGCGGCGACCGCGGCGACGGCGGTGACCAGGGCGAGCCGCCCCTTCAGCAGGCCGCGCCGGGCCCGGTGCCCGGGCACGGACGCGGGCGGCAGTGCGCCGGCGAAGGCGGGGTGGGCGGGCAGAGCGGGCGGAGCGGGCGGGGCCGGCGGGGCCGGGTACCCGGCGTACGGGTCGGTGGTCGCGGGCGGCTGCGGCGGGTTCCGGTCCGCGCCGCCGTCCTGGGGGTGGGGCTCGTGGGTGCTGCGGTGCCAGTCGCTCATGACGACCACGTTCCGCGCGTTTCATGAAGAGCGGATGAGAGGCCGGTACAGGTTCCCCGAGAAGCGCGTCAGGTTCTCATAAAGCCTGGTCAGGCCGGAGATCAGGCCGCCGGGCCACCGCAGCCGCAGGAACGCCGCACGACCAGGCGCGACGGGAACTTGCGGACCCGCTCGGTGTCGCTGCCGGGCACCATCAGCGAGTCGTCGAGGACCAGGTCGACGGCGGCCCGGGCCATCGCGTCCCGGTCGGAGGCGACGGTGGTCAGCGGCGGGGAGGCGAACGCGGCCTCCGGGATGTCGTCGAAGCCGGCCACCGCGAGGTCCTCGGGGACCCGCAGGCCGAGTTCGGTGGCGGCCCGCAGCACGCCGATCGCCTGGTCGTCGGTGGAGCAGAAGATCGCGGGCGGGCGCCGGTCCGAGCCGAGCAGCTCCAGCGCGACCTGGTAGGCGCCGTAGCGGTGGAACGGCGCGTCGACCAGGTACGGCTCGGTGGGCAGGCCGTGCGCGGTCATCGCCAGCTCCCAGCCGGCCACGTGGTCGATCACGGGGTCGCCGGGCGCGGGGGACTCGACCGGGCCGCCGAAGCAGGCCACGTACGGGTGGCCGTGCTCCTCCAGCAGGTGGCGGACCACCAGTTCGGAGCCGCCGACGTCGTCGGTGACCACGGCCACGTCGTCGATCGCCTCGGGGCGACGGTGCAGCAGCACCACCTTGGCGCCCTCCATGGCGGCGAACTCCTCGGCGGCCCGCTGCGAGGGGCCCTGGCTGACCAGGATCAGGCCGGACACCCGCATGCCGAGGAAGGCGCGGACGTAGTGCACCTCGCGGTCGTCCACGTAGTCGGAGTTGCCGATCAGCACCAGCTTGCCGCGCTCGGAGGCGGCCCGTTCCACGGCGTGCGCCATCTCCGCGAAGAACGGCTGCCGGGCGTCGGGGACGACCATGCCGATCAGGTTGGTGCGCCGGGAGGCCATCGCCTGGGCGACCGAGTTGGGGCGGTACCCCAGCTGCTCGATCGCGGCGAGCACCTTCTCCCGGGTGGCCGGGGCGACCGGCCGGGGACCGTTGTTGATCACATAGCTGACGACCGCGGTCGAGGTCCCAGCCAGTCGGGCTACATCGTCGCGCGTCACCTTGGCCACGGGGCGAGTCTACGCGGGTCGTTCGCCGCCCCGGGGCCGGGTGACACCTGGTGGGACGGCGGTTTCGGGACCGATCCGGGCAAAGCCGGGCGAGAGTCCCCGCCCGGCCGCGCGTCAGCGCTCGCGGGCCGCGCCGGCCCGGTTCGGCTCGGCCCGCTCGCCGCCCTTCTCGGGCCGCTCGGGCACCACGAAGCGGTAGCCGACGTTGCGCACGGTGCCGATCAACTGCTCGTTCTCGACGCCGAGTTTGGCCCGCAGCCGGCGGACGTGGACGTCCACGGTGCGGGTGCCGCCGAAGTAGTCGTAGCCCCACACCTCCTGGAGCAGCTGGGCCCGGGTGAAGACCCGCCCGGGGTGCTGGGCCAGGTACTTGAGCAGCTCGAACTCCTTGAAGGTGAGGTCGAGGACGCGGCCCTTGAGCTTGGCGGAGTAGGTGGCCTCGTCGACCGTGAGGTCGCCGTTGCGGATCTCCATCGGCGAGTCGTCGACACCGGCGTTCAGCCGGCCCAGGGCCAGCCGCAGCCGGGCCTCGACCTCGGCCGGCCCGGCGGTGTCGAGCAGCACGTCGTCGATGCCCCACTCGGCGGTGACGGCGGCCAGGCCGCCCTCGGTGACCACCAGGATCAGCGGGCTGCCGATGCCGGTGGAGCGCAGCAGTTGGCACAGGCTGCGGATCTGCGGCAGGTCGCGGCGGCCGTCGACCAGGATCACGTCGGCGCTGGGGGTGTCGACCAGGGCGGACCCCTCGGCGGGGGCCACCCGGACGCTGTGCAGGAGCAGCCCGAGGGCGGGCAGTACCTCTGCGGAGGGTTGCAGGGCGTTGGTCAGCAGGAGCAGAGAACTCATACCCGGTTAGTCCCCTTTCCGGGTTGTCGCGGTCGCGGCCGCCGAGGGGACGGCGGCCGCGGAACGGGGGTGGGGAACGCCGACAGCTCCGGTGGAGGCGACGGCGGACGGGGCGGCGGTGGCTCGTCCGGGGTCCCGCAACCCCAGGCGTCCCGCTGGTGCCTCGCCCATCGGCGTACCCTCCGGTCTGTCCCGCTCCGGGACCGCACCTCGTCGTGCGGCCGGCGGCGGGGGCGTTCCGGCGGTCGGCGCGGGTGGGGCGCCGCTCGCAAGAACGTCCGTACTGGCGTCCTGAAAGCACAAAAGGACCCGGGGGCGACTCTGCCCGGGTCCCTCACAGTCACCGAGGATAGCCGACGGCCCCCGGCCTGGGGAGAGGCGCGAGCGGGGCGCGCGCCGATCGGGGCCGCTCCGGGGCGTGAGGTGCGCCACCCCGCCGGACGGGCCGCGGCCTGCGATTCGCTTGCCCCGGGGCGGGGGGCGCGGGCGATGATGGGGGCCGCACCGGCCGCACCGTACGTGCTGCGCGTGTACACCCGGCCTTCCCGGCCCGGGTGGGCCGGGCCGGCCACCGGGTCGGCCGCCGCACCGGGCGAGGACCGTCGAGAGGGGTTGCCGTGAGCACGGCCACCGATGCCCGCACCGTCCCCGGTTCACCCGCCCGGGTGAGCGGGACGATCCGCTACTGGGCCGCCGCGAAGGCCGCGGCCGGCCGGGCCGAGGACCCGTACCTGGCCGCCACGCTGGCCGAGGCGCTGGCGGCGGTGCGCGCCGCGCACGCGGGCCGGCCGGAGCTGCTGCGCCTGCTGGAGGTGTGCTCGTTCCTGGTGGACGGCGACCCGGTGGGCACCCGCCCGCACGGCGGGGTGCCGCTGTCCGCGGGCGGCTCGGTGGAGGTGCTGCCGCCGTTCGCCGGCGGCTGATCGCCGGTTCCGGTCCCAGGAACCGGGGCATACGTGCGATCGTCCTATGTCCGAAGGGCCGTCCGGCGGCGGGGGGTTGCGGACCGAGCGTTCCAGGGGGAGTTGCGATGCATGGCGCGGTGAAGCTGCTGATCGGCCTCGGCGTGGTGGGCGGCCTGCTGGTCGGCGCCGACCGGGTGGCGGTCGGCGTCGCGGAGGACCAGGCCGCGGACGCGGTGGTCTCCTCCGGCTGGCTCGCCACCAAGCCGGACGTGGACATCGCCGACTTCCCGTTCCTGACCTCGGCGGTCGCGGGCGAGCTGGACAAGGTCACGCTCACCTCGGACGGGATGACCGTGACGGACGGCAAGGAGCGGGTGACGGTGCACGCCTTCCGCGCCGACCTGTCGGACGTGAAGTTCACCGACTCCTACCGCGGCGTGACGGTCGGGCGCGGCGACGGCCAGGGGGTGGTCGACTACAAGGACGTCTCGAAGTTCCTGGTCGGCGGCGGCCTGATCGGCCTGGAGTACGCCGGCCCGGGCAAGGTGAAGGCCGCGGTGCCGGGCGGCTCGATCGAGGGCACGCTGCACAGCGAGGGCAACGAGGTGGTCGTGGACGGCCTCCAACTGACCGGCATGGCCTCGAAGTTGAACGGCCTGGCGGCCGACCGGCTGAAGCCCCAGCGGTTCCGGCTGACCGGCCTGCCGAACGGCCTCGCGCTGGCCGAGGCGGCCCCGGAGCAGGGCGGCGTCCGGCTCCGCTTCACCCTCGCCCCCGGCACCGCGCTGGGGCACTGACCCCGCCGCCGACCCGCCACCGCCCCGTCCGCTGGGCGAGACGCGCTGTCCAGCGCGATCACCGGAATGCCCCGGAAGGCCCGTTCGCCCGTTCCCCGCCCGGGGAGCGGGCTGTTCGGCATGAGGGCGAAAACCGGTAAATCCCAGTATTCGAGTGATCTAGTCTCACTATTCGACACGATGATGACAGCGCCCCCACCGGTTCCCTAGCATCGTCGTCATGAAGCGACAGGCGGACCTCACGAAGCGGCGGGCGGTAGACCACTGCCGCGTGTCGAGCTGCCTGTGTCGAATGCGCTGACCGGACGGCCCTGACCGCGGTCCCGGCCCGTCCCCCCGCTCCGGCGCCCATGAACCGGCGGCGATCGATCGCCCCGGCGCGCCGACAGCGGCGGACCCACTCCTCCCGTTCCACCCCGGCCACCGCCGCACCCACGCCCGTCCCAGCATGCGGACAGGTGTGCGGACGCACGGTCCGGGCGCCCTCCCCGCAGCCTTCCGCCAACCGCCCCCGGATGGAGACACCACCATGAGCCGCAGCGACGTCCTGGTCGACGCCGACTGGGTCCAGGCCCGCCTGGACGACCCGAAGGTCGTCATCGTCGAGGTCGACGAAGACACCGCCGCCTACGACAAGAACCACATCCGCAACGCGGTCCGGATCGACTGGAAGAAGGACCTCCAGGACCCGGTCCGCCGCGACTTCATCGACCAGGCCGGCTTCGAGGCGCTGCTCTCCGCCAAGGGCATCGCCAACGACGACACCGTGGTGCTCTACGGCGGCAACAACAACTGGTTCGCGTCCTACGCCTACTGGTACTTCAAGCTGTACGGCCACGGCGACGTCCGCCTGCTGGACGGCGGCCGCAAGAAGTGGGAGCTCGACTCCCGCGAGCTGGTCGTCGAGCAGCCCGAGCGGGCCGCCACCCAGTACACCGCGCAGGCCGCCGACTCCTCGATCCGTGCCTTCCGCGACGACGTGGTCAACGCGATCGGCACCCTGAACCTGGTCGACGTCCGCTCGCCCGACGAGTTCTCCGGCAAGCTGCTCGCCCCGGCCCACCTCCCGCAGGAGCAGTCGCAGCGCCCGGGCCACGTCCCGTCCGCGAAGAACATCCCGTGGGCGAAGAACGCCAACGACGACGGCACCTTCAAGAGCGACGACGAGCTCAAGGCGCTCTACGAGGCCGAGGGCGTCGACCTGGCGACCGACACCATCGCCTACTGCCGGATCGGCGAGCGCTCCGCGCTCACCTGGTTCGTGCTGCACGAGCTGCTGGGCCAGGAGAACGTCAAGAACTACGACGGTTCGTGGACCGAGTACGGCAGCCTGGTCGGCGTGCCGATCGAGCTCGGCAACTGAGCCCCGGCTCGCACGACAGCAAGGAAGAAGGAGACAGACATGTGCGGTGCGAAGGCCGGCGGCCCGGACCTGGCAGGAGTTGACGTGGCGAACGAGACGATCATCCAGGGTTCGGTGACCCGCAACGACGAGCCGGTCAACGGCTACGTGCGGCTCCTCGACGAGAACGGCGAGTTCACCGCCGAGGTCCCGACCTCGGCGACCGGGCAGTTCCGGTTCTTCGCCCGCCCGGGCAAGTGGACGCTGCGGGCCCTGGTGCCCGGCGCCACCGTGGACCGCCAGGTGGTCGCCGCCCAGGGCGAGTTCACCGAGGTCGCGATCGCGGTCTGAGGACCGCGACGAGCAGCGTGACGAGGGGCCCGGACGTCTTCTGACGTCCGGGCCCCTCGCCGTACCCTGGAAGGGTGCGGGCACACCGGCGGCATGTGCGCTACTTCGTGATGATGGGCGTCTGCCTGGCGCTGTTCGTCCTGGCCTGGGGCGTGGTGCGGTTCTGGTCGGTCGGCGCGGCCATCGCCATGTGCGCGGTCGCCATGGTGATCCCGCCGATCGCCGCCGTCCTCGCCAACAAGCGGGACCGCGACGACGACTGGTGGAACGACCCGCGCTGGGACGACCCGGACTGGGAACGGCCCGGCCACGACCGGGACCACCCCGATCAGTAGACGAGCGCCTTGGCGCCGTCCGCCATCACCTCGGACAGGAACACCTGCGCCCCGGCGATCCGCACGCCCTCGATCACGTCGGCCTGCGCGATGTCCCGGCGCGCCGCGCACTGGGTGCACAGCGTGACGCTGCCGGCCGCCAGGACCGCCGCCAGCAGGTCCGGCAGCGGCGCGGAGTGCGGCAGCTCGAACCCGTCGGCCCGCCCCGGCAGCGCGAACCAGGCGGACTCCCCGGTCAGCCAGAGCGAGACCTCGACCCCGCTGGCGACCGCGACCGAGGCGACCGTGAAGGCCTGCGAGCAGCGTTCCGGCGCGTCCGCCCCGGCGGTGACCTTGATGACCAGCTTCTTCGACATGCCCCAGAGACTACGGGCGCGCGGGGCGCCCGATAGACTCGCGCCGTACCACAGCCCGTCGAACCCGCCCCTGGGAGAGCACCGTGTCCGGTCTTGAGATCTTCTTCGACAGCCTGCTGGCTCTGATGGCCGTGCTGATCACCTGGTTCGCCGTCTTCTCCGTCATGAAGCTCTACCAGGGCCAGCGCTGAGAACTGCCGTACGGTTGATCCGGTAACCGTCCGACGACACCAGCCAGGACCATGATCGAGATTCCTTCCGACCTCCACCGCGACGTCGTCCCGCTCGCCTTCCTCCTCGGCACCTGGGAGGGCGCGGGCGTCCACGCCCCCCTTCCCGGACAAGAGGGCCCCGGCTCGGAGAAGTGCAACTTCGGCCAGGAGCTGGTCTTCCGGCACGACGGCCGCCCCTTCCTCGAGTTCCGCTCGCGCACCTGGGTGCTCGACGAGCAGGGCGAGAAGGTCCGGCCACTGGAGACCGAGCACGCCTTCTGGCGCGTCACCAGCAACCAGCACGGCGCCGGCGGCGAGCGCGAGATCGAGGTCTCCTCGGTCCGCGACGACGGCACCGTGGAGATCTGGTACGGCAAGCTGCACGACGGCAAGCCGCAGATCGACCTGGCCACCGACGCGGTCGCCCGGATCGAGGGCGCGGCCCCCTACACCGGCGGCAAGCGCCTGTACGGCCTGGTCAAGGACGAGCTGCTCTGGGTCGGCGAGAAGGCCGCCCCCGAGGTGCCGCTGCGGCCGTACATGTCCGCGCAGCTCAAGAAGGTGCTCAACCCGGCGCAGCTGATCAGCGACATCAACGACCTGCCGGACGACGGGATCGCGTTCTTCCGCTGAGCCGCGGGAACGCACGGGGTAGGGGCCGGCCGGGCGGTCGGTCCCTACACTTGTCGGCACGACCTCTCACCGGGCAGGGACACACGTGGCGAACAGCGAGACCACCGACTGGAAGGCCGACCTCCGCGAGCGCGGCTACCGGCTGACCCCGCAGCGCCAGCTGGTGCTGGAGGCCGTCGACGTGCTCGACCACGCGACCCCGGACGAGATCCTCGGCCAGGTCCGGAAGACCGCCAGCGGCGTCAACATCTCCACCGTCTACCGGACGCTGGAGCTGCTGGAGGAGCTCGGCCTGGTCTCGCACGCCCACCTCGGGCACGGCGCCCCGACCTACCACCTGGCGGGCCGGCACACCCACCTGCACCTGGTCTGCCGGGACTGCGACCGGGTCACCGAGACCGACACCGCGATCGCCGCCCCGCTGATCGAGAGCCTGCGCGCCCAGCACGGCTTCGACACCGACCTCAAGCACTTCGCCATCTTCGGCCGCTGCGCCGACTGCACCGCGAAGCTGGCCGACGGGCGGTCGTAAGCTTGCCGGTATGAAGAGCCCGCTGCTTGCGCTGCCCGGTGCCGTCGCCGCCGAAGGTCCCGACGAGGGGGTCGCCGCGCACTACGGCGACCTGTTCCGCGAACAGCGGGCGCTGGCCGGCGGGCGGGGGTACACCGACCTCTCGCACCGCGGCGTGGTCACGGTGACCGGCCCGGACCGGCTGAGCTGGCTGCACCTGCTGCTCACCCAGCACGTCAGCGAACTGCCGCCGCAGCGGGCCACCGAGGCGCTGGTGCTGTCCGCGAACGGCCACGTGGAGCACGCGCTGTACCTGGTCGACGACGGCACCACCACCTGGGCGCACGTCGAGCCGGGCACCGCGCCCGCGCTGGTGAAGTACCTGGAGTCGATGAAGTTCTGGAACCGGGTCGAGGTCGCCGACGCCACCGGGCAGTACGCCGTGGTCTTCCTGCCGGCCGGCTCCACCGCCGGGGCCGACCGGGCCGCCGCGGTCCGCGAACTCCCCTGGGGCCGCGACCTGTTCCTGCCGCGCGCCGAACTCGCCGACGCGGTGGCCGACTTCGGCCTGCCCGCGGGCGTCCTGGCCTACGAGGCGCTGCGGATCGAGGGGCACCGGCCGCGGCTCGGCTTCGAGACCGACCACCGCACCATCCCGCACGAGGTGGACTGGCTGGGCAGCGCGGTGCACCTGCAGAAGGGCTGCTACCGGGGCCAGGAAACGGTCGCCCGGGTGCACAACCTGGGCCGCCCGCCGCGCCGGCTGGTCTTCCTGCACCTGGACGGCACCGAGGAGAAGCTGCCCGCGCACGGCGCCGAGGTCCGGGTCGAGGGCCAGGAGCGCCCGGTCGGCTTCGTCACCTCCGCCGCCCGGCACCACGAACTGGGCCCGATCGCGCTCGCCCTGGTGAAGCGCAACACCCCGGTCGACGCGGTGCTGCTGGCCGACGGCGTGCCCGCCGGACAGGACGTGATCGTCCCGGCCTGACGGCCGGTCAGACCTCCAGCAGGACGGTGAACGGCCCGTCGTTCACCAGCGACACCCGCATGTCGGCGCCGAACCGGCCGGTCTCCACCTTGGCGCCCAGCGTCCGCAGTTCGGCCACCACCGCGTCCACCAGCGGTTCGGCGACCGGGCCGGGCGCGGCGGCGTTCCAGGTGGGGCGGCGGCCCTTGCGGGCGTCGCCGTAGAGCGTGAACTGGCTGATCACCAGCAGCGGGGCGCCCAGCTCCGAGCAGGACTGCTCGGGGCTGCCGGGGAACAGCCGCAGCGTCCAGAGCTTGCGGGCCAGCTGGGCGGCCTGCTCCGGGGTGTCCTCGTGGGTGACGCCGACCAGGACGCACAGGCCCGGCCCCTCGATCGCGCCGACCGTCCCGCCGTCCACCGTCACGGCCGCCCCGGCGACCCGCTGCACCACTGCTCGCATGCCGCCCATTGTGCCGGTACCGCCACCCAGGGGGCGCACGGCCTCGGCCCGCACGCCGGGGTCGCGCGTGCAGCGCCCCGATTCGTGCAGGTGAGCCCGTGGCGCGGATTCTTCGTACTAGCCAGGGGTGTTCGCCAGGGGGCCGTTCGGGTACTCGGGCGTGCGGCGCCGGGGCCCGGGGTGGCACGCTGTCCGACGGCCCGGGGGACCGGGCCCCGAGGGAGGCGTCCGCCGTCCCGGCGAACCGCGTCACCCGCACGAGTGGCGTCGCCCGCCCGGGGGAACCCTGGGTGGCGGGCGGCCCGTACAGAGCGGCGGGTACTGGTACTACGGCAGGTGGTCGGATTGATGGACGTGAGCGCGGTCGACGGGCTGGCCGGCCTGGCCCTGGAGGAACTGCGGGTGCTGCGCAGGGACGCCCTGCAGCAGGAGGCCGACCTCTCCTACCTGCGCCGCCTGCTGCACGGCCGGATGGACATCCTGCGGGCCGAGCTGCAGCGCCGCGAGGTCCCGCTGGCCGAGGCCGGCGAGGAGCGGGCCGCCCTGCTGGACCGGCTGCCGGCGATCCTCGCCGACGCCCCCTCCGCCAACCGCCGCCCGGCCCGGCACCTGACCCTCGGCCCGCCGCGCGGCGAGCGCTACCGGCGCGAGGCGGACGCCCTGATGGGCGACGTCCAGCTGGCGGACCTGGCCGCGCACCCCACCGCCGACCTGCTGGCCGCGATCGAGCGCCTGGACGAGCACCAGCGCGAGGTCTCCGGCCGCCGCAGCGCCCTGCAGCGCACCGCCGACGACTGCGGGGCGGAGATCACCCGCAGGTACCGTGAGGGGGAGGCCCGGGTCGACGACCTGCTCGGCGGAGGCTGAGCAGGACGGCGGCGGCCGGGGCCCACCCACCCTCACCGCACGCCCTTCACGTCCTGGAGTCCCACCCGTGTCGCAGCCCGCCCTGCCCGCCCTCGCCGAGGTCATACGCTCCGGCTTCACCGAGGGCCGCCACCGCGGCTCGCTGGTCCTGCTCGACGCCGACGGCGCCGTCGAGTTCGCCCTCGGCGCCCCCGAGCAGCCGGTCTTCCCGCGCTCCACCGCCAAGCCCTTCCAGGCGGTCGCCACCCTGCGGGCCGGCCTCGACCTGCGCGGCGAGCAGCTCGCGCTGGCCGCCTCCAGCCACTCCGCCGAACCGTTCCACCGCGCCGCCGTCCGCAAGCTGCTGGCCGGGGCCGGACTCACCGAGGCCGACCTGCGCACCCCCGCCGACCTGCCGCTGGACGAGGCCGAGGCGGAGGAACTGCTCCGCTCCGGCGGGCAGCGCGCCCCGATCCTGATGGACTGCTCCGGCAAGCACGCCGCCTGGTTGGCCGCCTCCGCCGCCAACGGCTGGGACCTGGAGACCTACCTCGACCCGGCCCACCCGATCCAGCTGCTGGCCCGCACCGCCCTGGAGGAGGCCACCGGCGAGCCCGCCGCCCACCTCGGCACCGACGGCTGCGGCGCCCCGCTGCTGGCCGTCTCGCTGACCGGCCTGGCCCGCGGCTTCCGCGCCCTGGTGCTGGCCGACCCGGGCGCCGAGCGGCGCCGGGTCGCCGACGCGATGCGCGCCCACCCCGAGTACGTGGCCGGCACCCGCCGGGCCGACACCTGGCTGATGCGGGCGGTGCCCGGCGCGCTCGCCAAGATGGGCGCGGAGGCCGTCCAGGCGGTCGCGCTCGCCGACGGCCGGGCCCTCGCCTTCAAGATCGAGGACGGCGCGGAGCGCGCCCGCGGCCCGGTGCTGGCCGCCGCGCTGCGCCGGCTGGGCGTCGAGGACCCGGTGCTGGACCGGATCGCGGCCGCCCCGCTGCTCGGCGGCGGCGTGCCGGTCGGCGAGGTCCGCGCGGCGTTCTGACGCCCCGTCGGACGGCGCCGGGATGCCCGGGGCGGGACTTCGGTGCACGGTGGACGGCGGGGGGCCACCCGTCGCCGCACAGGGAGAGACCGCCATGACCGACCACACCTACCGGGTCACCGAGATCGTCGGGTCCTCGCACGAGGGCGTGGACGCCGCCATCCGCAACGGCATCGCCCGGGCCGGCCGGACGCTGCGCAACCTGGACTGGTTCGAGGTGGTCCAGGTCCGCGGCCACATCAAGGACGGCGAGATCGAGCACTACCAGGTCGGCCTCAAGGTCGGCTTCCGGCTCGACGACAACGACGGCGTCTGACGACAGCCGGTCGGGGAACGTGCGAGGGGCGGGAGTCCGACCGGACTCCCGCCCCTCGCACGGGTGCTGCGGGCCGCCCCGGAGGGCGCGCGGGCTCAGTGGCCGCCCTGCTCCTCCAGGCGCTTGATCGAGGCGGTGATCTCCGCCTCGGCCTCGGCGCGGCCGACCCAGTCGGCGCCCTGGACGGACTTGCCGGGCTCCAGGTCCTTGTAGACCTCGAAGAAGTGCTGGATCTCCAGGCGGTCGAACTCCGACACGTCCTGGATGTCCTGCAGGTGCGACCAGCGCGGGTCGGTGGCCGGGACGCAGAGCAGCTTGTCGTCGCCGCCCGCCTCGTCGGTCATGTGGAACATGCCGATGGCGCGGCACTTGATCAGGCAGCCCGGGAAGGTCGGCTCCTCCAGGATGACCAGCGCGTCCAGCGGGTCGCCGTCGTCCGCGAGGGTGCCCTCGACGTAGCCGTAGTCGGCCGGGTAGCGGGTCGAGGTGAAGAGCATGCGGTCCAGGCGGAGGCGACCGGTCTCATGGTCGACCTCGTACTTGTTGCGCGAGCCCTTCGGGATCTCGATCAGGACGTCGAACTCCAACGCTTCCTCCAAGGATGGGGACTGACAGAATCCAAGTGTCTCCTACGGCGGGGTGTGCTCAGGAAAGGGGCCGGTCGGTGGGATCAGGGACAGCGGGGGGACGCGGGCGCCGGGCGGCGCTCGCGGGGGTGCTGGGCGTCGCGCTGGCCGCCGGGACGGTGCTCGCCGCACCGTCCTCGGCCCAGCCCTCGCCGGTGCCGAGCCACGGCGGGCGGCACCCGGAGGAGCCGCGCCGGGACGGCGCGACCAGCCCCGGGCCGGGCAAGGACCGCGGCCCGTCCGAGCGCCGCGGCAACCGGCACCGGGCCGTCCCCGCCCGGGGCCCGGTGCTGGCCGCCGGGGGCTCCGACGGCCGGCCGGCCACCGGCAGCGGGCTGCGCGCCGCCGTCGCCCCCGCCGTGCAGGACAAGGCGCTGGGCACCCTGGACTTCGCCGTCGCCGACGCCGCCACCGGCGAGTTCCTGTTCGGCGCCGACGAGGGCACGCCCGCCACGCCCGCCTCCACCACCAAGCTCGCCACCTCGGTCGCCGCGCTGGCCCTGCTGCCCGCCGCGCACCGGATCGCCACCACCGTCGTGCAGGGCGCCCCCGGCGAGATCACCCTGGTCGGCGGCGGCGACCCCACCCTGACGGCGCTGCCCGCCGACCAGGTCCGGGTCGGCGGCGCCCCCGTCGACGCGGAGAGCGCGCCCGCCTCGCTCGCCGACCTGGCCCGCCGCACCGCCGCCGCGCTGAAGGCGTCCGGCACCACCGCCGTCCGGCTCGGCTACGACACCTCGCTGTACACCGGCCCGCTGCTGCACAAGGACCACGACGGCGAGAACATCGCCGCCGTCACCCCGCTGATGGTCGACGAGGGCCGGGTCGACCCGCGCTCCGCCGAGGACGCCCCGCCCCGGGTCGCCGACCCCGCCGGGCAAGCCGCCGAGGCGTTCGGGCGGCTGCTCGCCGCCGAGGGCGTCACCCTGCGCGGCGGCCCCGCCCCGGGCACCGCCGCGGCCGGGGCGAAGGAGCTGGCCCGGGTCGAGTCGCCGACCGTCGGCCGGCTGGTCGAGCGGATGCTCACCACCTCCGACAACACGCTCGCCGAGGCGGTCGCCCGGCAGGTCGCGATCGCCGCCGGGAAGCCCGCCGGGTTCGACGGGGCCGCGAAGGCCGTCACCGACGAGCTCGCCGCGCTCGGCGTCCCGCTGGCCGGCGTGCTGATCACCGACGGCAGCGGCCTGGCCAAGGCCAACCTGATCCCGCCGATCACCCTGGTGAAGCTGCTCGCCACCGCCTCCTCGGCCGACCACCCCGAGCTGCGCCCGGTGCTCACCGGCCTCCCGGTCGCCGGCTTCACCGGCACCCTGGCGAGCCGGTTCGGCGCCAAGTCCGGCGCGGGCGAGGCCGCGGGCATCGTCCGGGCCAAGACCGGCAGCCTCTCCGGCGTCAACACCCTGGCCGGCACCGTGGTCGACGCCGACGGGCGGGTGCTGGTCTTCGCCCTGATGAGCCGCACCACCGCCGACCCGGCCACCGCCCGCGCCGCCGTCGACCGGATCGTGGCCCGGATCGCCGCCTGCGGCTGCTGAACCGCCCGCCGCGCCGCCGCTGACGGGGCGTCAAGGAGCGCCGCCCGTCCCGCCCGTCTCCCCCGGGCGGGGACGAGCACGTACGGTGAGGGCATGACGAGCGCGAGCGGCGGTGCGGAGATGGTCGACTGGGATCTCGCGGTGGCGACCGCGACGCGGCTCGCCCGGCCCGGGCCGCGGGTGTCCCGGGAGGAGGCCCGCGCGGCGGTCGCCGAGCTGCGCGGGCACGCCGCGGAGGCCGAGCGGCACGTGCGCGAGTACACCCGGATGGGGTCGCCGGAGGCGGCCGGCACCCCGGTGCTGGTGGTGGACCGGCCCGGCTGGGTGCGGGCCAACGTGGCGGGCTTCCGGACGGTGGCGCGCCCGCTGACCGACCGGCTGGCGGCCCGCCGGGCCGAGGGCCGGGGCGCGGCCGCGGCGGGCGCCGCCGGGGCCAAGGCGACCGGGGTGGAGGTCGGCGTGGTGCTGGCCTTCCTGTCGGCGAAGGTGCTCGGCCAGTACGAGACCTTCGCCCCGCCGGAGCTGCCGACCGCCCCGGACAGCCCGGAGGGCCTGTTCGACCAGCCGCGCCGGGGCCTGGCGGTGCCGCCCGGCCGACTGCTGCTGGTGGCCCCGAACATCGTCCAGGTGGAGCGTGAACTCGACGTCTCCCCGCGCGACTTCCGGCTCTGGGTGTGCCTGCACGAGGAGACCCACCGGACCCAGTTCACCGCGGTGCCCTGGCTGCGCGACCACATCCAGTCCGAGGTGCAGGACTTCCTGGCGCAGACCGACGTCGACCCGGCGGCCTTCCTGGAGCGGCTGCGCGACGCCTTCGGCGGCGTCCCCGGCCTGCCCCGGGCCAAGAACGGCGGCGGGGGCGGCGGCAGCAGCCTGACCGACCTGGTGCAGACGCCCGCGCAGCGCGAGATCCTGGCCCGGCTGACCGCGGTGATGTCGCTGCTGGAGGGCCACGCGGACGTGGTGATGGACGGCGTCGGACCGGCTGTGGTGCCCTCGGTGGCGGAGATCCGGGAGAAGTTCCAGCGCCGCCGCGACCGCGGCGGCGGCCGGCTCGACCTGGTGCTGCGCCGGCTGCTCGGGATGGACGCCAAGCTGCGCCAGTACCAGGACGGCGCGGTGTTCGTCCGGGGCGTGGTCGAGCGGGTCGGGATGGACGGCTTCAACCGGGTCTGGACCTCGCCGAACACGCTGCCGACCAAGGAGGAGGTCCACGACCCGGCCTCCTGGGTGGCCCGGGTGGTGGGCTGAGGCGCGGGTCCGGTCCGGACCCGCGGAAACACCGATCGGGTGAGTCGTACACCTGGCGGCAGACGTAACGTTTCGTCATTCACCCGTACGTGGGACGGTGACACCGCCGTTGGCGCGGGTGGCGTGGGCGGTGTCCGGATTCTGCGACCATCTGTGAGCGCCTGGTGACCGAGAGTTGGCAGGCGGCCGACGTACCCCCCTCCGCCAAGGAGTGCCAACCATGGGCCCACACCCCGCTGTCGCGGCGATACGCCTCGCCGTCCGCCGTACCCTCGCCGAACTCGCCGCCGAGGCGGGCGCGGCCCCGGGCGGGACGGTGCGCGAACGCGCCGTCCCGGCCCCCGCACCGGTCCCGGTGCCCGTGCTGGCCGGCACCGTGACGGTGCCCGGCACCCTGATCGGCAACGCCCGCCGACACCCCTCCGGCCTGCCCCGCACCCCGGCCGCGCCCGGCTCCCCGCTGGTGCTGGTGGCGGTCTCCGGCGGCGCCGACTCGATGGCGCTGGCCACCGCCACCGCCTTCGAGGCCCCCAAGCTCGGCCTGCGGGTCGGCGCCGTCACCGTCGACCACGGCCTGCAGGACGGCTCGGCCGAACGCGCCGAACTGGTCGCCGTCCGGCTGCGCGAACTCGGCCTCGACCCGGTGGAGGCCGTCGCGGTCCGGGTCGGCCGCGAGGGCGGCCCGGAGAGCGCCGCCCGGGACGCCCGCTACGCGGCCCTCGACCGGGCCGCCGAGCGCCACGGCGCGCTGGCCGTGCTGCTCGGCCACACCCGCGACGACCAGGCGGAGACGGTGCTGCTGGGCCTGGCCCGCGGCTCCGGGGCCCGCTCGCTGGCCGGGATGCCCGCCCAGAAGGGCCGCTACCGCCGCCCGCTGCTGGAGCTGGACCGGGCCGCCACCCGGCAGGCCTGCACCGCCCAGTCCATCCCGGTCTGGGACGACCCGCACAACACCGACCCGGCCTACACCCGCTCCCGGGTCCGGCACGAGGTGCTGCCGGTGCTGGAGAAGCACCTCGGCGGCGGGGTGGTCGAGGCGCTGGCCCGCACCGCCCGGCTGTTCCGCGACGACGCCGACGCCCTCGACCAGTGGGCCGCCCTGGCCGAGCACGACCTGCGGGCCCCGGACGGCGCCCTGGACGCCGACAAGCTCGCCGAACTGCCCCCCGCGGTCCGCCGCCGGGTGCTGCGCCGGGCGGCGCTGCGCGCGGGCTCCCCGGGCGGGGACCTGTTCGCCCGGCACCTGGAGGCGGTGGACCTGCTGGTCACCGGCTGGCGCGGCCAGGGCCCGCTGCACCTACCCGGGGGCGTCGAAGCCGTGCGCCGGTGTGGCACGCTGGTGTTTCGGCGGCCGGGCGGCTGAGCACGAACGAAGTCGCACCGCCGCCGCCGAACCCCGACCCCGAGCGTTTGAGGACGTATCCCCGGTGGACCAGAACGACATGGGCGCAGACCTCGCGAAGGTGCTCATCAGCAAGGACGAGATCGACGCCAAGCTGGCGGAGCTGGCCGCGAGGATCGACCAGGACTACGCCGGGAAGGACCTGCTGCTGGTCGGCGTCCTCAAGGGCGCGGTCATGGTGATGGCGGACCTGGCCCGGGCCCTGCACAGCCAGGTGACCATGGACTGGATGGCGGTCTCCTCGTACGGCATGGGCACCAAGTCCTCCGGCGTGGTGCGGATCCTCAAGGACCTCGACACCGACATCGCGGGCAAGGACGTGCTGATCGTCGAGGACATCATCGACTCCGGTCTGACGCTGTCCTGGCTGCTCGGCAACCTGGGCTCGCGCGGCCCGGCCTCGCTGAAGGTCTGCACCCTGCTGCGCAAGCCGGACGCCGCCAAGGTGGAGATCGACGTCGAGTACGTCGGCTTCGACATCCCCAACGAGTTCGTGGTCGGCTACGGCCTGGACTACGCGGAGAAGCTCCGCAACCTGCCTTTCATCGGCACCCTCGCGCCGCACGTCTACGGGGGCTGAACCGTTCGGGCGACGGGTGGGAACAGGGCCCTGTTCCCACCCGTTGTGCGGGGGTAGGAAAATAGGCCGCACCGTGGTGTGATCCCGCCGTGACCGGGGGTCGCTGCGGTACGGTCCCATCAACCGCTCGTCTTACGAGCACATATCGGATGCGCCAAGGCCCCACAGCCGAGCAGCGCCCGTCGAATTGGCAGGAGGGACGGGGCGGCGACGCCCCGCATGGATGGACGTCAAGCGATACTTCCGTGCGCCGATCATGTGGGTCGTGCTGGCCGCCCTCGCCGTGTTCGCACTCATGGAGCTCGTCTCGGACCCGAGCGGCTACAAGACTGTGGACACCGGACAGGTCATCAGCGCCATCAACAGCGACCAGGTGAAGTCGGCGCAGCTCACCACCGGTGACTCGAACCTCATCAAGATCCAGCTGCAGGACGGCCAGAAGCTGAAGCCGGGCGCCAACGGCAAGTCGCCGTCCGGCACCCGCTTCCAGGCCTCCTACACCGGCGACCAGCAGGCCGCCGACCTGGCCAAGAGCCTCCAGACCAAGCAGGACGCGGGCCAGATCCCGGGCGGTTACACCGTCAGCCCCGAGAAGCAGTCGACCCTGGTCAGCCTGCTGTTCTCGATGCTGCCGATCGTGATCATCGTCGTGGTCTTCCTGTTCCTGATGAACCAGATGCAGGGCGGCGGCTCCCGGGTCATGCAGTTCGGCAAGTCCAAGGCCAAGCTGCTGACCAAGGACACCCCGAAGACCACCTTCGCCGACGTCGCGGGCGCCGACGAGGCCGTCGAGGAGCTCCACGAGATCAAGGAGTTCCTGCAGGAGCCGGCCAAGTTCCAGGCCGTCGGCGCCAAGATCCCCAAGGGCGTGCTGCTGTACGGCCCGCCCGGCACCGGCAAGACCCTGCTGGCCCGCGCGGTGGCCGGCGAGGCGGGCGTCCCGTTCTACTCGATCTCCGGCTCCGACTTCGTCGAGATGTTCGTCGGCGTCGGCGCCAGCCGGGTCCGCGACCTGTTCGAGCAGGCCAAGGCGAACGCCCCGGCGATCATCTTCGTCGACGAGATCGACGCCGTCGGCCGGCACCGCGGCGCGGGCCTCGGCGGCGGCCACGACGAGCGCGAGCAGACCCTCAACCAGCTGCTGGTCGAGATGGACGGCTTCGACGTCAAGGGCGGCGTCATCCTGATCGCCGCCACCAACCGCCCCGACATCCTGGACCCGGCGCTGCTCCGCCCCGGCCGCTTCGACCGGCAGATCGCGGTCGACCGCCCGGACCTGCAGGGCCGACTGGACATCCTCAAGGTGCACCAGAAGGGCAAGCCGATCGCGCCGGACGTCGACCTCTCGGCCGTCGCCAAGCGCACCCCCGGCTTCACCGGCGCCGACCTGTCGAACGTGCTGAACGAGGCGGCGCTGCTCACCGCGCGCTCCGAGAAGAAGCTGATCGACAACCAGACGCTGGACGAGGCGATCGACCGCGTCGTGGCCGGTCCGCAGAAGCGTTCGCGGATCATGTCCGAGAAGGAGAAGAAGATCACCGCGTACCACGAGGGCGGACACGCCCTGGTCGCGGCGGCCTGCAACTACTCCGACCCGGTGCACAAGATCACCATCCTGTCCCGGGGCCGCGCCCTGGGCTACACGATGGTGCTGCCGGACGAGGACAAGTACTCGACCACCCGCAACGAGATGCTCGACCAGCTCTCGTACATGCTGGGCGGCCGGGCGGCGGAGGAGCTGGTCTTCCACGACCCGACCACCGGCGCCTCGAACGACATCGAGAAGGCCACCGCCACCGCGCGGGCCATGGTCACCCAGTACGGCATGAGCGAGCGGCTCGGCGCGATCAAGTTCGGCACCTCCGACTCCGAGCCCTTCCTGGGCCGCGAGATGGGCCACCAGCGCGACTACTCGGAAGAGGTCGCCGGGCTGGTGGACGAGGAGGTCAAGAGCCTGATCGAGACCGCCCACAACGACGCCTGGGAGATCCTGGTCGAGAACCGGGACGTGCTGGACAACCTGGTCCTGGAGCTGCTGGAGAAGGAGACGCTGAACAAGGAGCAGATCGCCGAGATCTTCACTCCCGTCATCAAGCGTCCCCCGCGCCCGGCGTGGACCGGCTCGGCCCGCCGCACCCCGTCCACCCGGCCGCCGGTGCAGTCGCCGAAGGAGCTGGCGCTGACCAACGGCGCCGCCGCCACCGCTCCCGACCCGGTCGACGTGGTCAAGCTGCCGCCGGTCGACGGCGGCCAGGTCGAGAGCTGATCGCTCGACCACCTGTTCGGAATGGATGCCGCGTTTCCGGGGTTTGTACCCTGGAGGCGCGGCATCCGTGCTGCACCCACCCTCTGTGACCGAGACCTTCCCGACTGACGAGCAGCGAGGCACGCATGATCGACCCGGTGACGCTCGACGGCGAGCCCGCCGTCGGCCAGTTCGACCAGAAGCGGGCCGAGAACGCCGTCCGCGAGCTGCTGATCGCGGTCGGCGAGGACCCGGACCGCGAGGGCCTGCTGGAGACGCCGGCCCGGGTCGCCCGCGCCTACCGGGAGATATTCGCCGGGCTGTGGCAGCAGCCGGAGGACGTGCTCACCACCACCTTCGACCTCGGCCACGACGAGATGGTGCTGGTCAAGGACATCGAGGTGTTCTCCACCTGCGAGCACCACCTGGTGCCGTTCCGCGGCGTCGCGCACGTCGGCTACATCCCGTCCACCAGCGGCAAGATCACCGGCCTGTCCAAGCTGGCCCGGCTGGTCGACGTGTACGCCCGCCGGCCGCAGGTGCAGGAGCGCCTGACCAGCCAGGTCGCGGACGCGCTGATGCGGATCCTGGAGCCGCGCGGCGCGATCGTGGTGATCGAGTGCGAGCACATGTGCATGTCGATGCGCGGCATCCGCAAGGCCGGGGCGAAGACCATCACCTCGGCGGTCCGCGGCCAGCTCCGCGACCCGGCCACCCGCAACGAGGCGATGAGCCTGATCATGGCCCGCTGACGGGCCGTCACGGCGGAGGGCGCACCCCGGCGGGGTGCGCCCTCTTCCGTTCCCCGCCGGCTACGGCCGGGGTTCGCGGTCGGCCGGCGGGGCCAGGTGGTCGCCGAACCACTCCAGGGCGGCGGGCAGTTCGCGGCGCCAGGTCTCGAAGGAGTGGCCGCCGTCGGGCAGCACCAGCGAGTCCACCCGGAACTCCGGGTGGGCGGCGGCGACCTTCTGCGCCCCGGCCAGGAACTGCTCGGTGGCCGCGAAGTCCTCCTCGGCCCGGGTGGAGACCACCAGCAGGCTGGTCGCGGGGGCGGGCAGGTTCGCCAGCCGCCAGTTCAGGTCGGAGTGCTGGGCGGCGGCCCTGTCGCCGCGGAACAGGTCGCCGTCGGTCCAGCGGTCCGCGGGCACCGTGTAGTCGGCGTGCAGCGCGGCCGCGCTGCCGAACGCGCCCGGGTCGCGCATCGCCATCCGCAGCGCGCAGGAGCCGCCGGTCGAGTAGCCGAACACGCCCCAGGAGGACGCCGAGCGGCCGACCCGGTAGGCGGACCGCAGCGCCGCCGGGACGTCCTTGGCGAACCAGGTCTCGGCCCGCGGCCCGCCCGGGACGTCCACGCACTCGGTGTTCCGGGGCGGGGCGACGGTGGGACGGGCCATCACCACCACGGTCGGGGCCATCCGCCCGTCGCGCTGCAGCTCGGCGGCGGCGGACGGCAGCCGCAGCCCGTCGATCAGGGCCAGCGAGGGGCCGGGGTAGCCGGCCAGCGCCAGCAGCACCGGGAAGCGCGCGCGGGCGTAGCGCGGGTTGAAGTACTCCGGCGGCAGGTAGACGAAGACCTGGTCGGACAGCCCGGACTCGGTCCCGGTGATCCGCACCGAGTCGACCCGCCCGACCTGCTCCGGCGGCCCGGCGGGCAGCACGTCCCGGACGCCCGCCAGCCCGCCCTCATCGGTCGGCCGGACCAGCGCCGCGCCGGCCGGGGCGGCGCCGGGGGCGTGCGCGGCGGCCAGTGCGACGGGGGCGCCGCCGGGGTGCAGCAGGTCGTTCCAGGAGCTGTAGAAGCCGTACGCGTCGTTGACCGAGAGCAGCAGCACCGACAGCACGCAGAGCTGCACCACCGCGAGCAGCCCGAGCCGGCCGAGCAGCGCCAGCGGCCGCTGCCGGGCCAGCCGGGGCCACAGCCAGAGGGTGGCCAGCAGGGTGGCCGCCGCCACCGCGCCCAGGGTGTACAGCAGTGCCCGGCCGGTCAGCTCCATGCCTTGCGGTCCCTCCTCGACTCCAGCCCGCCCATCGTCATCTGACGCTTCGTCGGGAGCGAGTGGGGGTAGTCTGACCGGGCGTCGGAAACCAGTGCGAAAAGGTGGCGGCGCGCAGGGGAACCGATGCCGTACGATGCGGCGTCCACCCGGGGGAAGACGCGCCGAACCGCCGCACCGGCGGCCACGGGTGCGCGGCGGTGGACGCGGTCGCATCCCCCGGTCCGATGAGCGCAGGCGTTCGAGCCGACTCCCGGCGGACACCTCGGATTCGTCCCTTGGACCCTCTTTGACGTGCGGATTGCCAGAAAAAGGAACAGGCATGAAGGTCCATCACCACCTCGCCCCCGGGGTGCGCGAGCTGCGCCCCGGTGCCTCTAGGCTGACTTCCCATGAGTGCCCCCGTGTCCGCTGAGCCGACCTCCGAAGCACCCCGCCGCAGGGGACTGCAGACGCTCCGCAACCAGGCCGCCGCCGTGCCGCGGGCCTGGCTGCCGGGCGCGGTCGGGTACGCCGCGCTGGTGATCGGCCTGATCGACATCGCCTGCGCGATCTTCCCCAAGCTCCGGCTCACCAAGATGCACAACTGGGCCGGGCACCTCCCGGGCGGCACCACCTCGCTGGCCGCCGCCGGGACGCTGATGGTCGGCATGCTGCTGGTGCTGCTCGCGCACGCCCTGCGCCGCCGCAAGCGCCGCGCCTGGCGGGCCGTCTGCGTGCTGCTGCCGATCGGCGCCGCGCTGCACCTGCTGCGCTGGCACCAGGTCGGCCAGGCCGTGGTCTCGCTGGCGCTGCTCGCCGTCCTGCTGATCCACCAGCGCGAGTTCTACGCCAAGGCCGACCCGCGCACCCGCTGGCGGGCCCTCCTCAACCTTGTGGTGCTGAGCGCCTTCTCGGTGCTGCTCGGCCTGGTCATCGTCTCGGTCCGGTGGAAGTCCGAGGTCGGCGACCCGACCCTGTTCCAGCGCTTCGAGCACATCGGCTACGGCCTGTTCGGCTTCGAGGGCCCGATCCACTACACCTCGGAGCGGATCGGCGACCTGGTCGGCTACTCGCTCGGCGCGCTCGGCCTGGTCACCGCGCTCACCACCGCCTACCTGGCGCTGCGCCCGGAGAAGCCGGAGCCCGAGCTCACCCCCGAGGACGAGCTGAAGGTCCGCGAGCTGCTGGCCCGGCACGGCCGCCGCGACTCGCTCGGCTACTTCGCGCTGCGCCGCGACAAGAGCGTGCTGTTCTCGCCCACCGGCAAGGCCGCGATCTCCTACCGGGTGGTCTCCGGCGTGATGCTGGCCTCCGGCGACCCGGTCGGCGACGTCGAGGCCTGGCCCGGCGCGATCAAGGTCTTCATGGCGACCGCCCGCGAGCACGCCTGGGCCCCGGCCGTGATGGGCTGCTCCGAGATCGGCGGCGAGGTGTGGACCCGGGAGGCCGAGCTGGACGCGCTCGAACTCGGCGACGAGGCGATCGTCGACACCGCCTCCTTCTCGCTGGCCGGCCGCGCCATGCGCAACGTCCGCCAGATGGTCAAGCGGATCGAGCGCAACGGCTACTCCTGCCGGGTCCGCCGGGTCGGCGACCTCACTCTGGAGGAGAAGCGGCAGATCGCCGACGCCGCCGCCCGCTGGCGCGGCACCGACACCGAGCGCGGCTTCTCGATGGCGCTCGGCCGGTTCGGCGACCCGGGCGACGACGCGTGCGTGGTCGTCACCGCCCACAAGGCGCCGGAGGAGGGCGAGCCCGACACCGGGGACGACCTCAAGGCGGTGCTGCACTTCGTCCCCTGGGGCGAGGACGGCATCTCGCTGGAGCTGATGCGCCGCGACCGGGAGGCCGACCCCGGCCTCAACGAGCTGCTGATCGTCGCCGCCCTCCAGGAGGTCGGCGCGATGGGCGTCCGCCGGGTCTCGCTGAACTTCGCGATGTTCCGCTCCGCGCTCGCCCGCGGCGAGCGGATCGGCGCCGGGCCGGTGCTGCGGGCCTGGCGCGGGCTGCTGGTCTTCCTGTCGCGCTGGTTCCAGATCGAGTCGCTGTACAAGTTCAACGCCAAGTTCCAGCCCGCCTGGGAGCCGCGCTTCCTGGTCTACCAGCACACCCGCGACCTGCCGCGGATCGGCTTCGCCGCGATGCAGGCCGAGGCGTTCATCACGCTGGGCATGCCGCGCTTCGGCCGCAAGCGCCAGCGCCAGGGCCTGATGCCGGAGCAGACCGCCCCGCTCGGCCGGGCCGCGTAGCGCCGGCCGCCCCCGTGGTGCCGGACGTCCTGACGTCCGGCACCACGGGGGCGGACCGATAATGGGGCGCATGAACGAGAACGTCCCCGGCCTGCCCGTCCTGTCGCGCTGCGCGGTGATGGGGGTGGTCAACGTCACGCCGGACTCGTTCTCGGACGGCGGGCTGTGGCTGGACCCGGCCCGGGCGGTCGCGCACGGCCTCGACCTGGTGGCCCGCGGCGCGGACCTGGTCGACGTCGGCGGCGAGTCGACCCGGCCGGGCGCGGTCCGGGTCACCGAGGCCGAGGAACTGCGCCGGGTCGTGCCGGTGGTCACCGAACTGGCCCGGGCCGGCGTGGTGGTGTCGGTGGACACCATGCGGGCCGCCGTCGCGGCGGCCGCCGTCGCGGCCGGCGCCCGGATCGTCAACGACGTCTCCGGCGGCCTCGCCGACCCGGAGATGGCCGCGGTGGTCGCCGACACCGGGGCCCCGTTCGTGGTGATGCACTGGCGCGGCCAGTCCGCCGACATGGACCGCCTCGCCGTGTACGGGGACGTGGTCGAGGACGTGGTGCGTGAACTGACCGTCCGGGTCGACGAGTTGCTCGCCGCCGGGGTCAAGCAGGAGCAACTGGTCCTCGACCCCGGCCTGGGGTTCGCGAAGACCGCTGCGCACAACTGGGCCCTGCTGGGCCGGCTGGACGCGCTGACGGCACTGGGACGGCCGGTGCTGGTGGCCGCTTCGCGCAAGCGCTTCCTGGGTACGCTGCTGGCCGACCCGGAAACCGGGGAGCCGCGCCCGGCGCGGCAGCGGGACGACGCCACGGCGGCGGTCTCGGTGCTGTCGGCGAAGGCGGGTGCCTGGGCGGTCCGGGTGCATGACGTGGCCGGCACGGCTGACGCCGTACGAGTCGTCGCGGCCTGGGAGCAGGCGGCGCAGAGGGGGTAGGCGTGGCGGAAGCAGTGAGCGGCAACGACCGGGCGGCAGCACTGGAGCCGGACGAGGAAGCGGTGCTGGCGGCCAACCAGGCCCTGTACGAGGCACTGGAGAACGGCGACCTGGAGGCCGTCGAGGCGATCTGGCTCGGCCCGGACCAGGCCGACGACCGGGGCGGCGTGTTCTGCGTGCACCCGGGCTGGCCGGCCCTGATCGGCCGGGCCCAGGTGACCCGCTCCTACATGCTGATCATGGCGAACACCGAGTACATCCAGTTCTTCCTGACCGACGTCGAGGTGGACGTCCAGGGCGACGTCGCCCTGGTCACCTGCACCGAGAACATCCTGTCCGGCGGCGAGCCGGAGGAGGAGGGCGAGCTCGGCCCGCTGGTCGGCGGCAAGGTGGTGTCGACCAACCTGTTCCGGCGCACCCCGGACGGCTGGAAGCTCTGGTCGCACCACGGCTCGCCGGTGCTCACCAGCGGGGACGACGAGGACGACGACGAGGACGGGGACGAGTAGCGCCGTCAAGGGCCGCCGCGGCCGGTCCGATCGGGTGGGCGGCCGGGGAGGCGGTCCCGGCCGCCCGGCCCTCGAAGGTAGATTCGAGGGGCGGCGGGCGACGGTGTCCGCCGGTCCCCGCCCCGCGCGGGGCCGTCAGCTGGGAGCAGTGATTCTTTTGCTGGACCGCGTCACCCTGCGTGGCCTCCGCGCCCGCGGCCACCACGGCGTCTTCGAGCGCGAACGGATCGAGGGGCAGACCTTCGTGGTCGACCTGGTGCTGTTCCTCGACACCCGGCCGGCCGCCGCGGGCGACGACCTGACCCGCACCGCGCACTACGGCGTGATCGCCGAGGAGGTCACCGCGGTGATCTCCGGCGAGCCCGTCGACCTGATCGAGACGCTGGCCCAGCGGATCGCCGACCGGTGCCTGGAACACGAGGTGGTCGAGGAGGTCGAGGTCACCGTGCACAAGCCGGACGCCCCGATCACCGTCCCCTTCGACGACGTCACCATCACGATCCGCCGCGGCCGCGCCTGACCGCGCCCGGCGGAGCCCGAGCAGAGGGAACTCCATTGGCCACCACCGACCCGACCGCCACGCCGAGCACCTTCGACCTCCAGGGCAAGGTGGACCGCGTGGAGTCCACCCTGCACGACTCCCGCACCGCCGTCGTCGCCCTCGGCAGCAACCTGGGCAACCGCCTGGAGACCCTGCAGGGCGCCGTGGACGCGCTGGAGGACACCCCCGGGGTCCGGGTGACCGCGGTCTCCGCGGTGTACGAGACCGACGCCGTCGGCGGCCCCGCCGACCAGCCCAGCTACTTCAACGCGGTCGCGCTGCTGCGCACCTCGCTGCCGCCGCAGGACCTGCTGGAGCGGGCCAACGCGGTCGAGGACGCCTTCGGCCGGGTCCGCACCGTGCACTGGGGCCCGCGCACCCTGGACGTCGACCTGCTGGCCTACCAGGACGTCACCAGCGCCGACCCGCACCTGACGCTGCCCCACCCGCGGGCGCACGAGCGGGCGTTCGTCCTCGCCCCCTGGCAGGACGCCGACCCGGCGGCCGAGGTGCCGGGCCGCGGCGCGGTCGCCGAACTGCTGGCCGGCCTCGGCGGCGCCGCCGGTCAGGGCGTCCGGCTCCGCGCCGACCTGCAGCTGCGGCTGCCGGAGTGAGCGCCCGCCCGCCCGGCCGGGGAACTTCCGCGGCCGCGCGGGCGTAGCTCCCTGGCGAAGGCCCCACCGCCCTGCACCGCACCACCCCGTACCGCACCACTGGGAAGGACGCCCGTCCGCGTGAAGCCGCTCCGTCTCCGCCTGCTGCTCGGCATCACCGGGATCACCGGGCTGCTGTCCTGGGGCGCCTCCCGGCTGTGGGACACCCTGGGCACGCTGCCCTCGGTGCCCCGCTACGCGCCGTACGTGCTGGCGGCGGTCGCCGTGGTGCTGCTCGCCGTGACGCTCTCGCTGCGCTCCCGGCTGAAGGCGGCCCGGGAGCGGCAGCGGGACGCCAAGCGGGTCGACCCGCTGCACGCGGCGCGGGCCCTGGTGCTGGGCCAGGCCAGCGCGCTGGTGTCCGCCGTGGTGACCGGGATCTACGCGGGCACCGGGGCGTTCCTGCTCGGCCAGCTCGACAACGCGGCCCGCCGCTCGCAGGCGCAGACCGCGCTGTTCGCGGTGCTGGCCGGCGCCGCGGTGATCGCCGTCGGGCTCTGGCTGCAGCACGTCTGCCGGCTCCCCGACGACCCGGACCACCCGGGCGGGACGGCCGCCTCCCCGCGGTGACCCGCGGTGGACGCGGCGTCACCGTCCGGTCGCGGAAGGTGGCGCCGGTGGCCTGTCAAGGCCCGAATGGGGGGCGAGGCTGACAGGGCCGCGATTCGCACGCTAGTTTCTAGTCCATGTCTCGCGGACGCCACCGTCATTCCTCCGTCCTCGGCCGGTCCCTGCCACCGGTCGCCTCCGGTGTGCTCGTGGTCGCGGCGGTGGCCGCGCTGGTGGCCAGTCCGGACCAGATCGTGGCCCGCTCGGTCGGCGTCGCCGCCGTGATCGCGGTGGTCGGCCTCGCCCTGGTGCTGCGCCAGCGCGACCGGGCCGCCAAGGCCGCCGCCGAGCAGGCCATGCAGCGCCGCCTGCGGGTCGAGGAGCGCTACGAGGAGCAGATCGCCGAGGCCGAGTACGCGGCCGAGGTCGCCGAGGAGCGGGCCACCCGCTTCGGCCGCCGGCTGACCGCGGAGAAGTCCCGGCTGGCGAAGGCCGAGACCGAGATCGCCCGGCTGCTGCGCGAGCGCGCCGTGATGGTCGCCGAGCAGGCGCTGAAGGAGGCCGACGCCGCCCGGCAGGCGCTGGAGGCGTCCCGCCCCAAGCACCCGCTCACCCAGGCCGGCTACGTCCGCGCCCAGGCCGCGATGCGGCACCTGGAGCGGCAGGCGGCCGCCGCCGAGGCGCGCCGCGAGGCCGACGGGCGGGCCCAGGTCGAGCTGCGCCCGCGGATGCCCGAGCCCGTCCCCGCCACCGCCGGCACCACCGCCGCCGCGCTGCGCCCGGTCGGCCCGGCGCTGCCCGGCACCCGCCCGGCCGCCGAGGAGGACGGCCGCCCGGCCGCCGCCGCGCACCCGGTGCCGCCGCGCCCGCGGGCCGCCGCGTTCAGCTTCTTCGGCCGGCCCGGTGCCGCCCGGGCCGCGCTGCGGGCGGCCGCCCCGGCCCCCGCGGTCGGCGACCTGGCGGACCTGGCGGACGTGGTGGGCGACGAGGCGGTGGCCGAGTCCGAGCGCTACGCCGTGGTCGGCGCGGCCCCGGTGGACGCCGGCCGCCCCGCGCACCAGGCGGTGGAGCAGCCGCCCACCCACCAGCACGCCGAGTCCGACACCGAGCCCGAGGTGGTCGACCTGACCGCGCACGACGAGACCGAGCTGCTGGAGCTGCCGGAGCTGCGGGCGACCCGCAACTGACCGGCCGCCGCCCGCGCCGCACGCGGAAGGCCCCCGCTCCGTCAGGAGCGGGGGCCTTCGCGGTGCGTGACGCCGGATCAGACGTTGACGCCGAAGTCCTGGGCGATGCCGACCAGGCCGGAGGCGTAGCCCTGGCCGATGGCGCGGAACTTCCACTCGGCGCCGTTCCGGTACAGCTCGCCGAAGATCATCGCGGTCTCGGTGGCCGCGTCCTCGGAGAGGTCGTAGCGGGCGATCTCGGCACCGCCGGCCTGGTTGAGGACCCGGATGTAGGCGTTGCGGACCTGGCCGAAGCTCTGGCCGCGGCCGTTGCCGTCGTAGATCGAGACCGGGAAGGTGATCCGGGTGACGTCGGCGGGCAGCGCGGCCAGGTTGACGTTGATCTGCTCGTCGTCGCCGTCGCCCTCGCCGGTGCGGTTGTCGCCGGTGTGGACGACGGTGCTGTCCGGGGTGCTGGTGTTGTTGAAGAAGACGAAGTGGCGGTCCGAGTAGACCCGGCCCTCGCCGTTCAGGACGATCGCGCTGGCGTCCAGGTCGAACTCGGCGCCGGTGGTGGTGCGCACGTCCCAGCCGAGGCCGACGACCACGGCGGTCAGGCCGGGCGCCTCCTTGGTCAGCGAAACGTTGCCACCCTTGGAGAGGCTCACGGGCATGGTCTGTGGTGTCCCTTCGGTCGGTTCTGCCGGAAGAACGCGGGACGGGTGGCCGTTGGTTCCACCGGTTGGTGGACGGACGGATTCCCGGCCGCCCCGCGGCGGTCAGATCCGGGGGTAGCGGCCCTGCACGGTCCAGACGTTCGGGTTGTCCGCCAGACCCTCGTGCAGCTCGGTCAGGTCGGCGAGTACATCCTGCAGGAAGTCCCGTGCCTCGCGGCGCAGTTCCGCGTGTCGCACCACCAGCGGTTCGTCCTCGGGCCGCCAGGTGGCGGAGATCTCGACCCAGCCGAACCGGCGGGCGAAGCGCAGCAGCTCGGTGTTCTGGGTGAAGTCCAGGTCCTCGGTGCGGACCCGGGACTCCCGGCTGCCGCGCGGGTCGGCGTCCAGCCGCTCGGCGATGTCGCACAGCGCCCAGGCGAAGTCCAGCACCGGCACCCAGCCCCAGCGGGTCTCCAGGCCGGCGCCCTCGTCGGTCTCCAGGTAGACGTCGCCGGCGAACAGGTCGTGCCGCAGCGAGCGGACCGACGCGGTGCGGTAGTCGGTCTGCGGGGGGTCGGGGAGGCGGGTGGAGAGGGAGTAGCCGAGCTCGATCACGCCCGCCATTGTGCCGGGTTAACCAGGTGACGCGGGCCGCGCCCGGGCGGGATGATGGGCGGCATGACTGAGCCCGTGCGCGTCCGGGGCTCGGTGGTCGTCCCCGACGCCGAGCTCGTCTGGCGCTTCTCCCGTTCCTCCGGCCCCGGCGGCCAGCACGTCAACACCTCCGACTCGCGGGTCGAGCTGCTGTGGGACCTGGCCGCCTCGGCCGCGCTGCCCCCGGTGTGGAAGGAGCGCGCCCTGGAGCGCCTCGCCTCCCGGCTGGTGGACGGGGTGCTGACGGTCCGCGCCTCCGAGCACCGCTCGCAGTGGCGCAACCGCGAGGTCGCGGCCGCCCGGCTGGCCGCGCTGCTCGGCGAGGCCACCGCGCCGCCGCCGAAGGCCCGGCGGGCCACCAAGCCGAGCCGGGGCATGGTCGAGCGGCGGCTGGAGAGCAAGCGGCACCGCTCGGGCCTGAAGCAGGGCCGCGGCCGGGTCCGCCCGGAATAGGGGCCGGAGCGGGGCCGGAGTGGGGCTGGAGTGGGGGAGCGGGGTCGGCGGGCCGCCGTCAGCCGAGCTGCCGGTAGCCGCCGCGCAGGTACAGCAGCGGCCGGGCGGCGGGCGCGGGCACCTCGGCGGCCAGCACCCGGCCGAGCACCAGGGTGTGGTCGCCCGCGGGTATCAGCCGCTCGGTGCGGCACTCGACGGTGGCCAGCGCGCCCTCGATCAGCGGCGCCCCGGAGCGCGGGCCGCGCCGCCAGGCGGCGTCGGCGAACAGCAGGCGGTCGCTGAGCCGCCCCTTCATGGCGAAGCGCGAGGCGAGGGTGCGGTGCTCCTCGGCCAGCAGCGACACCGCCCAGGACCCGGTCCGGGCGAGCAGCTCGTCCATCCGGGAGCCCTCCCGGACCGAGACCAGGACCAGCGGCGGCTCCAGCGACACCGACAGGAACGAGGTCGCGGTCATCCCGGCGTCCTCGTCGTCCTCCTCGTCGTGCAGGGTCAGCAGGGAGACGCCGGAGGCCAGTTGGGCGAGGGCGGCGCGGAACTCCTCGGGGGCGGCGGCGGCCGCCGGGCCGGAGTCGGGGCCGGGCGCCGCGGGGGCGGTGGGGGGCTGCGTGGGGCTGGGCACGTACCGCACGGTAGTCCCCGGTCGGGGGAGCCGGTATCGGGCCCCGGACGTAGGTCCGCTCGGTCCTTGGTCGTCCACTCCTTGATCATTATGTGATTTGAGTCACACTCACGGGCTATTGCTGACCGAGCGTGCCTATCGCAGTGCTCGCTGTGATTCAGTTCTTCTGGCAATCGGACGACAACCTTTCAAGAACTATCCGAGCAGCCGGGGAGCCCCCGCATGGAAGCCGAGTCGGAGCCCTACGTCCGCCTCGCGACCCTCCGCACCTTGCACCGGGTCGTGGCGGACCTCAACGCTGCCCGGAGCCTGGCGGGAACCCTGCAGGCGGTCGTCGAGGGAGCGGTCCACGGGCTCGGGTTCGACGCCGCCGCGGTCAGCCTGGTGCGCCCCGACGGCGACCTGGTGGTCGCCGCCGTCTGGGAGATCGAGGAGAGCGCCTTCGGCGGCCCCGCCGTGCTGCTCGGCCAGGTCGGCTCCCGCGAGTCCTGGGAGCGGATGCTCCAGGTCGCCGACCACTGGGGCACCCTGCGCTTCCTCCCGCACGACCGCGGCTGGGCCATCGCCACCGACATCCCGACCTGGACCGGCGACGGGCCGATGCCCGTCTACGGCAACGACTGGCACCCCCAGGACGTCCTGCTCGCCCCCATGTACAGCGCCGGCGGGGACCTGCTCGGCATCCTCTCGGTCGACCGCCCGCGCAGCGGCAAGCGCCCCGGCGCCTGGACCAGGGAGGCGCTGGAGATGTTCTCCCTGCAGGCCTCCATAGCCATCGGCAACGCCCGGCTGCGCGCCGAGATGCAGCGCGCGCTGGCCCGGCTGGAGAAGGAGCAGCAGGCGCTGCGGGCCAGCGAGGAGTCGTTCCGGCAGGCCTTCGAGTACGCCCCCAGCGGGATGGCCATCACCGAGCTGCACGGCGACGCGATGGGCCAGCTCACCCGGGTCAACGACGCGCTCTGCCGGCTGCTCGGCCGCCCCCGCGCCACCCTCCGCCAGCAGCGCTTCGCCGACCTGGTGCACCCCGAGGACCTCGAACTGCTGCACCGCACCAGCGCCGAGGGCGGCCGGGCCGAACTGCGGCTGGCCCGCCGGGACGGCGGCTACCAGTGGGTCTGCCTGCGCAACTCGGTGGTCGCCGACGCCACCGAGGGCCCGAGCTTCCTGCTCACCCACGTCGAGGACATCGAGGACCGCAAGCGGCACGAGCTCCAGCTCGCCCACCGGGCCAGCCACGACGCCCTGACCGGCCTGCCGAACGGCGCCGAGCTGCGCGCCCGGCTCGCCCGCCGGCTCTGTCCGCGCCCCCCGCTGCCCGACCCGGTCGGCGTGCCGGGCCAGGCACTGCCGCCCGCCGCCCCCCATCCGACCTCCTACGCCCCCCTGGGCGACCTCCCGGCCCCCGGGGCGCCCGCCCCCCCGGCGCACGGCTACGCGGCCCCCGACGGGGCCCTGGAGCGCGACCGCGCCGCCTTCGCGGCCGGCCAGGTGCTCCGCCACGACGGCACCCCCGCCCACCACGTGCACACCGCCGTCCCGTCCGCCGACCAGCCCGCCGGCGACCTCTGGCACGGCCACCGCCGCGGCCCGGCCGGCGACAAGGGCCTGGCCGTCCTCTACTGCGACCTGGACGGTTTCAAGCTGGTCAACGACCGCTACGGCCACAACACCGGCGACGCCGTCCTGATCGAGATCGCCCGCCGGCTCCAGCAGGTCGTCCGGGAGGGCGACACGGTGGCCCGGATGAGCGGCGACGAGTTCGTGGTGCTCGCCGACGGCATCGGCCGCGAGGAGGCCAAGGAGCTGGCCGGGCGGCTGCGCGCCGCGATCCTGCCGCCGATGCGGATCGACAACCGGACCGTCCGGGTCGGCGTCAGCCTGGGCATCGGCTGGGCCGGCTGCGGGATGAGCATCGACGAGGTGCTGCACGCCGCGGACGAGCGGATGTACGACGAGAAGCGCACCCGGGGCGGCCCCGCGCGCGGCGCCCGCGGCGAGCGCTCGCACCGGCGCGCGGGCTGAACCGCTTACCGGGCCCCCGCCGGGGGCAGGTAGGGTGCCCTGGGTACACAGCACATCCAGTACTGGGGAGTTGACCGTGACCACGCCCGGCGACAACGGCGCAGCGCCCGACGAGGCGGGCCAGGACGACCCCTTCGCCTACCTGTACCGGCCCGCCGACGGCGAGCAGCCGGTCGCCGAGCGCCCGCGCACCGGGTACCAGCGCCCGATGGAGGTCGGCCGCGCCACCTACGGCGAGCGGCCCGCGTACGCCCAGCCCGGCCCGCCGCCCGGGTACGGTCCCGGCCCCGGCGCGGAGCCCACCGCGGCGCTCCCCCCGCAGCAGAGCCGGTACGCCGAGCGCTCCCGCCCCCGTCCCGGCGAGGACCGGCCGATGGGGCGCGGCAAGGCCGCCGTCATCGGCGCCGTCGCGGTGGTCGCCGCGATCGCGATCGGCGCGGGCGTCGCACTCTCCGGCGGCGGCGACGAGAAGGGCGGCAAGGCCGCCCCCGTCGGCCACAGCACGGGCGCGCCGGCCCCGACCGGCACCGGCGCGGCCGGGGCCAGCCCCTCGGCGAGCGCCAGCGCGTCGTCGGCGCCGGTCAGCGACGCCACCAAGCTGCAGGCGCAGGGCGCGGCCACCGACAGCGCGGTCAAGGGCGCGGTCTCCGCGGACGGCTCGTACCTGACCCTGCAGGGCGGCTCCACCGTCACCTGGACGGTCAACGCCGACGCCGCGGGCCAGGCCAAGCTCTGGCTGCACTTCAACAACACCGGCGCGGACCAGCCCGCGCAGGTCCTGGTCAACGGCAAGGACCACCCCAACGGGGTGGTGCTGAAGAACTACGGCAAGAACACCGACCCGGCGATGTCCTGGTTCAGCACGAACATATGGCCCACCCTGCAGGCGGGCCCGAACACCATCACGCTGACCCTCCCGGCGGGCGCCGGCCCCGTCCTGCTGGACCAGGTCGCGCTCACCCCGATGTCGGTGAACACGTACCCGACCCGGTAGGGCGGGGCGGCGGGGCGCGCTCAGAACCGGGCGGAGACCACCCGGGCCAGCTGCTCGACGGTCGCCGCCATGGCGGTCCGGGCCGCGGTCAGGCCGGGCCGGGGGTCGCTCGCCGTCGGGTGGGCGGCCAGCCGGGCGCGGACGGCGGGGGTGTAGGCGAGGTTCAGCGCCGTCCCGATGTTGATCTTCACCATGCCGGCCGCGACCGCCTCGGCCAGGCTCGCGTCGGGCACGCCCGAGCTGCCGTGCAGCACCAGCGGGACGGGGACGGCGGCGGCCAGCTCGCGGATCAGCGCGTGGTCGAGCGAGGCCGTCCGCGCGGTCATCGCGTGCGAGGAGCCGACCGCCACCGCGAGCGAGTCCACGCCGGTGTCGGCGACGTAGCGGGCCGCCTCGGCGGGGTCGGTGCGGGCCCCGGGGGCGTGCGCGCCGAGCGGGGGCTCGCCGTCCTTGCCGCCGACCCGGCCGAGCTCGGCCTCCAGGTGCAGGCCGTGGCGGTGCGCCCAGGCGGTGGCCTCGGCGGTGGCCTTGACGTTCTCGTCGTGCGGCAGCGCGGAGGCGTCGAACATCGCGGAGGAGAACCCGGCGGCGGGCGCGGCCCGCAGCAGGTCGACGTCCTCGACGTGGTCGAGGTGCAGCGAGACGGGGACCTCGGCGGCGGCGGCGACCTCGGCGCAGGCGCGGGCGATCGGCAGCAGGCGGCCGCCGCGGAAGGCGATCGCGTTCTGGCTGAGCTGGAGGACCACGGGCGTGCCCGCGGCCTCGGCGCCGGCGGCGATGGCCTCGGCGTGCTCCAGGGTGATCACGTTGAAGGCGGGCAGGCCGCGGCGTTCGGCGGCGGCGGCGGCGAGCAGGTCGGAGGTGGGGACGAGGGGCACGGCAGGGGCTCCCGGTGGGGTGAGTAGCGGGGCGCAGGTTCCGCTGCTCACCCGACCGTGGAACCGGGCGGGAGGACCGGGTGCCGCCCCTCCGCGGGGCGGCGCCGGGTCAGGCCGGGTTGCCGGCCCTGGCGAAGCGGTCCGCGCCGACGATCCACTCGCCGCGGCGCATGACGGCGGCGAGTTCGTAGCTGTCGGAGTCGAGGACGACCAGGTCGGCGTTCTTTCCGGCCTCCAGGGTGCCGATGGTGTCGGCCAGGCCCAGCAGGCGGGCCGGGACGGTGGACAGCGAGGTGACGGCCTGGTTCAGGGACAGGCCGAGGACGGTGACGGCGCGCCGGAAGGCGACGTCCAGGGTGAGGGTGGAGCCGGCGATGGAGCCGCCCTCGACCAGGCGGGCCACGCCGTCCTCGACCCGGACCTGGAGCGGGCCGAGCGGGTACAGGCCGTCGCCCATGCCGGCGGCGCCCATCGCGTCGGTGATCAGCGCGACGCGCTCGGCGCCGGCCGTGCCGTAGGCGAGTTCGACCACCGAGGGGTGCAGGTGGATGCCGTCGTTGACCAGCTCGACGGTGACCCGCTCGTCCTCCAGCAGGGCGACGATCGGGCCGGGGGCGCGGTGCTGGATGCCCGGCATCGCGTTGAACAGGTGGGTGGCGACGGTGGCGCCGGCGTCGACCGCCCGCAGGGTGGTCTCGTAGTCGGAGTCGGTGTGGCCGACGGCGGCGATGATGCCCAGCTCGGACAGCATCCGGACCGACTCCAGGCCGCCGGGCAGCTCCGGGGCCAGGGTGAACATCTTCGTGTGGCCGCGGCCCGCGTCGGCGAGCTTGCGCACCAGCGCCGGGTCCGGGTCGCGCAGCAGGTCGGGGCGGTGGGCGCCGCACCGGTTGTGCGAGATGAACGGGCCCTCGAAGTGGATGCCGGCCAGGACGCCGTCCTCCACCAGCTCGGAGAGCACCGCCGCCTGCCGGCAGACCTCGTCGATCTCGCCGGTGACGGTGGAGGCCATCGTCGTGGTGGTGCCGTGCTCCAGGTGCGCGCGGGCGGCGGTGAGTGCCTCCTCGGCGATGCCGGAGGCGTACGAGGCGCCGCCGCCGCCGTGCACGTGCAGGTCGACGAAGCCGGGGACGACGGTGTAGCCGGTCAGGTCGAGGTCGCTCGGCTCCGCCTCGCCGCCGAGGCCCGCGACGCGGGTGCCCTCGACGGAGATCCGGCCCGCGTCGATCACCCCGCCGGGCAGGACCAGTCGGGCTCCGGCCAGTGCAGTACGGTCCGCGGTCACGCGGTCACCTCCATGGAGAGCAGATCCCAGGCGAGCAAGCCTGCGCCCAGGGACGCGGCGGTGTCTTTGAGCATGGCCGGTACGACCTTCGGGGGCATCTGGAAGGTCAACCGCTCGGAGACCGCGGCGCGCAGGGGGGTGAAGAGCGTGTCACCGGCTTCCGCCAGCCCGCCGCCGACGATCACCGTCGACGGGTCGAGCAGGCTCTGGGCCAGCACGATGCCGTCGGCGAGGGCGTCGACCGCGGTCCGCCAGACCTCGACCGCCCGCGGGTCGCCGGCGTCGACGGCGCTCGCGCAGGCGGCGGCGTCGGCCTCCGGGTCGCCGCTGGCGCCGGCCCAGGCGCGGGAGACCGCGGAGGCCGAGGCCAGGGTCTCCAGGCAGCCGCGGGCGCCGCAGCCGCACAGCGGCCCGCCGGGGCGGACCACCACGTGGCCGATCTCGCCGCCGTAGCCGTGCGCACCCGCCTCGATCGAGCCGTGGATGCCGATCGCGCCGGCGATGCCGGTGCCCAGCGCGATGAACAGGAAGCGGTCGACTCCCTGTCCGGCGCCGATCCGCCCCTCGGCGAGCCCGCCGGAGCGGACGTCGTGGCCGAGGGCGACCGGGATGCCGCCGAGGCGCTCGCCGAGCAGCTTGCGCATCGGCAGGTCGCGCCAGCCCAGGTTCGCGGAGAAGACCGCGATCCCGTTCTTCTCGTCGATCGTTCCCGGCACGGCGACGCCCGCCGCGAGGGGGGCGGCACCGAACCGGGTGCGGCCCTCCTGCGCCAGGTCGGCGGCGAAGTCGAGGATGGTGGCGACGACGGCGTCCGTGCCGTGCTCCCGCCCGGTCGGTCGGCGTGCTTCGAACAGCACGGAGCCGTCCTGGGCGACCAGCGCGGCCTTCATGCCGGTGCCGCCTACATCGAGTGCGATGACGTGCTTCACGGGGGACAGTTTCCCTTGGCCAGGTCGAAGAGGTCTAGTCCAGTTGCTCGATTGGTCTGGTCCTGAGAGGTGAGGTTTATCGCTCTTTGGAATCTCCTGGGGGTTTTGCGTTCCGGGGCGCGGCGGCCCCGGGGGGTCAGGACAGCACGATGGAACGGGTCAGGTTGCGCGGCCGGTCGGGGTTCAGGCCGCGGTGCTCGGCCAGCGCGACGGCCAGCCGGTGCACCCGGACCAGGTCGGCCAGCGGGTCCAGGCCGCCGGTCCGCGAGTCGGCCACCAGCGTGCCGCCGACCGCCGCCACCTCGTCCGCCAGGCCGTCCGGCAGCTCGCCGAACGCCCAGGCGGCCCGGCCGGGGGCGGTGATGGAGATCGGGCCGTGCCGGTACTCCATCGCCGGGTAGGACTCGGTCCAGGCCAGCGCGGCCTCGCGCATCTTCAGCCCGGCCTCCTGGGCCAGGCCGTTGGTCCAGCCCGCGCCGAGGAAGGAGATCTGCTCCAGCGCGACCAGCTCGGCCGGCACCTGCCAGGCCACGGCCCGCTCGGCGTCCGCGGCCGCCCGCTCGACGGTGGCGACGCCGGGCGGCAGTGCGCCCTCGGCCTCCAGGTGGGCCCGGAGCAGGGCGACCACGGTGGTGGCGAAGCGGGTCTGCACCACCGAGGACTCGTCGGCGAAGCCCAGGTCGACCAGGTCGCCGGCCACCGCCGCGACCGGCTGGTCCGGGCAGGCGGTGATCGCGGTGCTGGGCAGGTCGGTGGCGGCCAGCAGGCGTAGCACCTCGGTGGTGGTGCCGGAGCGGGTGATCGCCAGCACCCGGTCGTAGCGGCGGGCGAGCGGGAACTCGGAGGCGGCGAAGGCGTCGGTCTCGCCGTGGCCGCCGGCCTCGCGCAGCGCGGCGTACGCCTGCGCCATGAACCACGAGGTGCCGCAGCCGACCACGGCCACCCGCTCGCCGCGCCGCGGCAGGCCGGCCGGGCCGGTCGCCGCCAGCGCCGCGGCGGTGCGCCAGTTCTCGGGCTGGGTGGCGATCTCCTCGCCGGTCAGGGACAGGTGCGGCATGGGTGGGGACTCCTCTGGCTTCGGCGGAGCAGGCTGTGTGCGCAAAGCTGATTGATTTATAGCTGTTTCGAGCACGAGTGCGCAATGCATCGGGAGTGCTCCCGGTGTGCGAAGCTGTCCCGACCGCGAACCGCACGGTCGGGAGGAGCAGGACGGTGTCCAGGTACGAACGGTGGAACGCACTGCTGGAACTGCTGGCCGAACACGGCAAGTTGGACGTGGAGGAGGCGGCCGGCGCACTGGACGTCTCGGCCGCGACCATCCGCCGCGACCTGGACCAGCTGGCCCGCCAGCAGATGGTCACCCGGACCCGGGGCGGAGCGGTGGCGCACAGCGTCTCCTACGACCTGCCGCTGCGCTACAAGACCGCCCGCAACGCCGACGCCAAGCAGCGGATCGGCGCGCTGGTGGCGGGCCTGGTCGAACCCGGCGAGGTGGTCGGCCTGAACGGCGGTACCACCACCACCGAGGTGGCCCGGGCGCTGGCCGTCCGCCCCGACCTGGCCGAGCAGGGCGAGAGCGGCCAGAGCCTGACCGTGGTCACCAACGCGCTCAACATCGCCAACGAGCTGACGGTCCGTCCGCAGGTGAAGATCGTGGTCACCGGCGGGGTGGCCCGCCCCCAGTCCTACGAGCTGATCGGCCCGCTGGCCGCCCAGGTGCTCGGCGAACTCGCCCTGGACACCGCGGTGCTGGGCGTGGACGCGATCGACGTCGAGCACGGCGCCACCGCCCACCACGAGGGCGAGGCGGCGATCAACCGGCTGCTCGCCGAGCGCTCCCGCCGGGTCGTGGTGGCCGCCGACTCCTCCAAGCTCGGCCGCCGCGCCTTCGCCCGGATCTGCGGCCTGGACCGGGTCGACACCCTGGTCACCGACGAGCAGGTTCCGGCCGAACTGGCGGCCGCCTTCGCCGAGGCCGGGGTGACCGTCCTGACCGCCTGACGGTTCGGGTGGGTGCGACCGTTTTGGTCCGGCCGGTTTCCGCATAGCGGACGGAAAAGGACCCGGTGTTGCGCTGGGCGCAACGGGATCTGACACTTCGATAACTTCCGTCACTACAGGTCTGGACCACTACGGCACGGGCTGTCAGGGTCGCCGCTGTTACCCTCCCGAAGGCGGTCCACCTTGAAGCGAACAGCGCTGATCCCCCTGCCCCTCGTCGGATGCCTGCTGCTCACCGGCTGCGGTCTCGTCTCCGGTGCGAGCGGGGTGACGCTCACCGTGGTCGCCGCCGACTACGGCGACGGCCCGGCGAACTCCAGCACCGCCTACTGGACCCAGCTCGCCAAGGACTTCGAGGCCGCCAACTCGGACATCAAGGTCAAGGTCGACGTGGTGCCCTGGCCCGACATCGACAAGCACGTCGCCCAGCTGATCGCCGACGGGAAGATCCCCGACGTGGTGCAGACCGGCGGCTTCGCCGACCAGGTCACCGCCGATCGCCTCTACCCCGTCGGCGACGTGCTCTCCATCGACACCCAGGCCAACCTGCTCGACTCCTTCAGCAAGGCCGGACAGGTGCTCGGCAGCCAGTACGGCATCCCGTTCATCTCCTCCAGCCGGGTGTTCGTCTACAACAAGGCGATCTTCGACAAGGCCGGCATCACCGCCCCGCCCACCACCTGGGAGGAGCTGCGCAAGGACGCCGACCTGGTCAAGGCCAAGGTCCCCGGCGTCACCCCGTACGCGCTGCCGCTCGGCCCCGAGGAGGCCCAGGCCGAGTCGATGATCTGGTCGATGAGCGGCGGCGGCGCGCTCTCCGACAACGTCGGCAACTACACCATCGACAGCCAGCCCAACCGCGAGACCTTCAAGTGGCTGCGCACCAACCTGGTCGACAAGGGCCTCACCTACGCCGACCCCGGCAAGGTCAACCGGGCCACCGCCTTCGAGGACTTCGTCAACGGCAAGGTCGCCATGCTCAACGGCCACCCCGGCCTGCTCAAGGCCGCCGCCGGCAAGGTCCAGTTCGGCACCGCCGCGATCCCGCGCAAGGACAAGACCGTCAAGCCGGTCGCGTTCGGCGTCGCCGACTGGCTGATGGCCTTCAAGGCCAACGGGCACCGGGCGGAGATCAAGAAGTTCCTCAACTTCACGCTCGGCAAGCAGAACACCCTCAAGTTCGACGAGGAGTACAACCTGCTCCCCGTCACCCAGGACACCCTCGACGAGCTGTCCGCCAACCCCGCGCACCAGGACCTCACCGAGTTCCTCAAGGTGCTGCCCACCGCCAACTTCTACCCCTACGGCGACCCCTCCTGGGACAAGGTCAGCAGCCTGCTCAAGCAGCGGATGGGCGAGGTGGTCCGCCCCGGCGGCAACGCCGACGGGGTGCTCGGCGAACTGCAGAGCTCCGCCGCCGCCGAGTCCTCCCGGGCCCGCAAGAGCGGCTGACCGGAACGGGGCACCGGTCCGGCGGGGGCCGACACCCCGGGCGCTTAGCCTGGGGACATGGCCGAACTGACCGAACGCGACCGGGCGGTGCTCGCCCTGGAAGCCCGCGGGTGGCGGACCGCCGGCGCCAAGGAACAGGCGATCCGGCAGGAGCTCGGGATCTCCGCCACCCGCTACTACCAGCTGCTCAACGCCCTGCTCGACCGCGCCGAGGCGCTCGCCCACGACCCCGTCCTGGTCAACCGGCTGCGCCGGGTCCGGCAGGCCCGGCGCGAGGCCCGGCAGTGACCGGACACCGCCCGCCCGGGCCCGCCGCCCGGTAGCGTCTCGGCCATGGGAATCGCCGAACAGCTCACGTCCCCGGCCGGCCGCGACGGACTCGCGGGCCTGCTCGCCGACCCGCGCGCCGCCGTCGTCGGACTCGACTTCGACGGCACGCTCGCCCCGATCGTCGCCGACCCCGAGCAGGCCCGCGCCCACCCCGGCGTGGTCCCCGCGCTCGGCGCGCTCGCCCCGCTGGTCGGGGCCGTCGTCATCGTCACCGGGCGCCCCGCCGCGACCGCCGTCGCGCACGGCGGCTTCGCCGGCGCCCCCGGACTGGAGCACCTCACCGTCCTCGGCCACTACGGCGCCGAGCGCTGGGACGCCGCGACCGGCACCGTCACCGCCGCCCCGCCGCCGCCCGGCGTCGCCGCCGTCCGGGCGGCGCTGCCCGGGCTGCTCGCGGACCTCGGCGCCCCCGCGGGGACGTTCGTGGAGGACAAGGAGCGGGCGGTCGCCGTGCACACCCGGCGCGCCCCCGACCCGGACGGGCTGCTGGCCCGGCTGAGCGGCCCGCTCGGCGAACTGGCGGGCCGGCACGGCCTGGTCGTCGAACCCGGCCGGATGGTCCTCGAACTGCGGCCCCCCGGCGTCGACAAGGGCGTCGCGCTGCGCGGCTTCCTCGCCGAGAAGGCCGCCGGCCCGGTGCTGTTCGCCGGCGACGACCTCGGCGACCTGGCCGCCTACGCGGAGGTCGCCCGCCGCCGCGAGGCCGGCCTCCCCGGCCTGCTGGTCTGCAGCGGCCCGGTCACCGGCGAACCCCCGGTGGCGGCCCTCGCCGACCGCGCCGACCTCGTGGTGGCGGGGCCGGCCGGGGTGGTGGACGTGCTCGACTCGCTCGCGGAGCTGCTCGGCCGGTAGCGCGGCCGCGCCGGGGCTCAGAGGGCGTTCAGCTGGTCCAGGAACCACTGCTGGGGCGGTAGGGCCGTCGCCGCCGCCGCGAGCCGCTTGGTGCGGTCGGCGCGTTCGTCGGCCGGCATGGCGAGGGCCTCGGCGAGGGCGTCGGCGGTGGCGGTGACGTCGAAGGGGTTGACGGTGATCGCGTCCTCGCCGAGCTCCGCGTACGCGCCGGCCTCGCGGGACAGGACCAGGGCGCAGCCGCGGTCGGAGACCACCGGGACCTCCTTGGCGACCAGGTTCATGCCGTCCCGGATCGGGTTGACCAGGGCGACGTCGGCGAGCCGGTACGCGGCCAGCGAGCGCGGGAAGTCGTCGTCGAGGTGGAGCAGCACGGGCTGCCAGTCGGCGGTGCCGAACTCGGCGTTGACCTCGCCGGCGAGCCGGCCGACCTCGGCGGTGTAGTCGCGGTAGGCGGCCAGGTCGGTGCGCGAGGGGTAGGCGAAGGCGACGTGGACCACCCGGTCGCGCCACTCGGGGCGGGTGCGCAGCAGGTGCCGGTAGGCGAGCAGGCCGCGGACGATGTTCTTGCTCAGCTCGGTGCGGTCGACCCGGACGACGGTGCGCCGGTCGCCGACGGCCGCGCGCAGGGCGGTCAGCCGCTCGTCGACGTCGGGCCGGTGGGCGCGCTCGCGCAGGAAGTCGCCGTCGGCGCCGAGGCCGTGCACGCCGAGCCGGGTGGTGCGGCCGCCGTGCGTGACGGTCAGCGCGGCCCGGTCGACCTCGGCGCCGAGGACGGCCGCGCAGCAGTCGGCGAAGGCGAGCGCCCAGCGACGGGTCAGGAAGGCGGCCCGGTCGGCGCCGAGGATGCCCTCCAGGACAGTGGCGGCCACGTCGTCGGGGAGCAGCCGGTAGTAGTCCGGCGGGGCCCACGGGGTGTGCGAGAAGTGGCCGATCCGCAGGTCGGGGCGGAGGGCCCGGAGCAGCGCCGGGGCCAGCGACAGGTGGTAGTCCTGGATCAGCACGGCCGCGCCGGGGGCGGCCTCGGCGGCCAGCGCCTCGGCGAAGGCGGTGTTGTAGGCGAGGTAGCCGGCCCACTCGGTGCGGAACTCCGCGCCGAAGGCGGGTTCGACCGGCATCTCGTACAGCAGGTGGTGGACGAACCACAGGGTGGAGTTGGCGACGCCGTTGTAGGCGCGGGCGAAGGTCTCCGGGTCGATGTCCAGCATCCGGACGGCCTGTCCGCCGACGTCGTGCCCGGCCAGGTCGAGCCGCCCGTCGGGGGCCTGCCGGGCGGCGGCGCGGTCGGCGTCGGAGAGCGCGGCGCACACCCACACCGCCGAGGGGTCGTCGATCGCGGACAGCCCGGAGACCAGCCCGCCGCCGCCTCTGCGCAGGCTCAGGGTGCCGTCGTCCTCCGCGCGGAAGGACACCGGCCCGCGATTGGAGGCCACCAGGATCGGGGCGGCTCCGGACGACTCGGGACGTTCGGTCACGTGATCGGCCATACAGCCAACCTTGCCGTGCGACCGCCGCAGCAAACCACTCGACGCGGCCCGGGCGGGGGCGGTCAGCGGTCGCGGTACTCCGGGACGGTGGCCATCGGGGGGCGTTCGGCGGTCGGGACGGGGTGGGTGCGGGGGGTGAAGCCGGCGGGGGTGCGGGTGTACTGGGTGAGCAGCGGGCGGACCAGGTCGGGACCGGCCTTGAGGCGGTCGGTGCGGTCCAGGCGTTCCAGGGCGGTGCGGTAGATGGTGGCGGCCATCCGGCCGAGGGCCTGGCCGTCCTGGTGGCGGTGGTGCCGGACGCCGACGTCGACCTGGGCCAGCGCGTCCAGTCCGACCAGCTCCAACGCGTCGACCAGTAGGCCGAGTTCGACGCCGTAGCCGGTCGGGAAGGGCAGCCGCTCCAGCAGGCTGCGGCGGGCCGCGTACTCGCCGCCGAGCGGCTGCACGAAGCCGGCCAGCTGCGGCCAGTGCAGGTTGAGCAGCGGGCGGGCGACCAGCTCGGTGACCCGGCCGCCGCCCGCCGGGACGACCGCGCCGTCGGCCTCGAACGGCCGGTCGTACATCGCCTTGACCAGCTGCAGGCCGGGGTCGGTGAGCAGCGGGCCGACGATGCCGGAGACGAACGCCGGGTCGAACTCGCGCAGGTCGGCGTCCACGTAGCAGACGATCGCGCCGCGGGTGGCGAACAGGGAACGCCAGAGCACCTCGCCCTTGCCGGGGCCGGCCGGCAGCCGGGGCAGCACGCTGTCGCGGTGCACCACCCGGGCGCCGGCCGCGGCCGCCGCGGCGGCGGTGCCGTCCACCGAGCCGGAGTCGACCACCACCAGCTCGTCGACCAGCGGGTGACGCTCCATCAGCTCGGACCGGATCGCGCCGACGATCGCGCCGACGGTGGGCTCCTCGTCCAGCGCGGGCAGCACCACGGAGACCGTGCCGGCCGGGCCGGCGGCGCGCTTGGCGGCGAGCAGGGCGGCGAGCGGCCGGTCGGCGGCCGTCCACGACCTGCGGCGCAGCCAGTCGGCCACCTCCGGCAGTACCCCGGGCTCGGGCTGCTCGGCCAAGGTCTCGCTCCCTGTCTCGGTTCGTCTCGGGTGTCGGACGGCAGGTGGGTCCACCGCCGCCTTCGGATACAGTCTTCGTAATGCGGTCGGACCTTCGCACGTCGGGGTCGCTCGCAGCGTACGACCACAACTTCACAGAGCTCATCCAGAGGGACTGAGGGAACGGCCCGTTGAAGTCCCGGCAACCCTCCCGTGCGGCCAGCAGGCCCGGCGGGACAGGTGCCAATTCCGTCCCGGACGCGACCGCGCTCCGGGGAAGATGAGGAGAAAGGGCCTCGCCACCATGGCTGCTGACACCGCCGCACCTTCCGCCGTCGACCTCGGTCCGGCCACCGCGCTGTCCTGTCGGGAGTGCGGCACGCGCTTCCCGCTCGGCCCGAGCTTCGCCTGTCTGGAGTGCTTCGGCCCGCTGGAGATCGCCTACGACTACGCGGGCTACGACGCCGAGGAGCTGCGCAAGCGGATCGAGGCCGGCCCGGCGTCGATCTGGCGCTACGCCCCGCTGCTGCCCGTTCCCGCCGACGTCGCGGGCAAGCCGAACCTGAACCCGGGCTGGACCCCGCTGGTCAAGGCCGACAACCTGGGCCGCGAGCTGGGCTTCACCGCGCAGCTGCACATCAAGGACGACTCCGGCAACCCCACCCACTCCTTCAAGGACCGGGTGGTGGCCTGCGCGATCGAGGCCGCCCGCGCCTTCGACTTCACCACCCTCTCCTGCTCCTCCACCGGCAACCTGGCCGGCGCGGTGGGCGCCGCCGCCGCCCGGGCCGGCTTCAAGTCCTGCGTGTTCATCCCGCACGACCTGGAGCAGGGCAAGGTCGTGATGGCCGGCGTGTACGGCGGCGAGCTGGTCGGCATCGACGGCAACTACGACGACGTGAACCGGTTCTGCTCCGAGCTGATCGGCGACCCGGCCGGCGAGGGCTGGGGTTTCGTCAACGTCAACCTGCGCCCGTACTACGGCGAGGGCTCCAAGACGCTGGCCTTCGAGATCTGCGAGCAGCTCGGCTGGCGGCTGCCCGAGCAGATCGTCATCCCGATCGCCTCCGGCTCCCAGCTCACCAAGATCGACAAGGGCCTGCAGGAGCTGATCAAGCTCGGCCTGGTCGAGGACCGGCCGTACAAGATCTTCGGTGCCCAGGCCGAGGGCTGCTCCCCGGTCTCCGCCGCCTTCAAGGCCGGCCGTGACGTGATCAAGCCGGTCAAGCCGGACACCATCGCCAAGTCGCTGGCGATCGGCAACCCGGCCGACGGCCCGTACGTGCTGGACATCGCCCGCCGCACCGGCGGTGCGGTCGAGGACGTCACCGACGCCGAGGTGGTCGAGGCGATCAAGCTGCTGGCCCGCACCGAGGGCATCTTCGCCGAGACCGCGGGCGGCGTCACCGTCGGCGTGCTGAAGAAGCTGGTCGAGACGGGTCAGCTGGACCCGGCCAAGGAGACCGTCGCGATCAACACCGGCGACGGCCTGAAGACCCTCGACGCGGTCGCCGACGCCGGCATGACCGCCGTGATCCGCCCGACGCTGGAGTCCTTCCGCGCCGCCGGTCTCGTCACCGCCTGACCTCCAGCCGTAGGACCCCCACGCCGCCCGTACGCCGCCGCACGCCCGAGGAGCCCCGCATGAGCGCCACCGTCCGCATCCCCACCATCCTGCGCACCTACACTGGCGGCGCCGCCGAGGTCACCGCCGAGGGCGCCACCCTGTCCGCCGTCATCGCGGACCTGGAGGCGAACCACGCGGGCATCGCCGCCCGCCTGCTGGACGACACCGGCAAGCTGCGCCGCTTCGTCAACGTGTACGTGAACGACGACGACGTGCGCTTCGCCGAGGGCCTGGACACCGAGATCAAGGACGGCGCCTCGGTGTCGATCATTCCGGCGGTGGCCGGCGGCTGCTGAGGCCGTACCGCATTCACGTCGCCGCCGCCAGACCCGGAATTGCTTTTCCGGCCCGTCCGGCGGCGGCTTCGTGCGTAACGGTGCGCGTATCGGCGGGAATGCCGGCGGGCCGCGGTTTCCCACCTGGTGGGCCGCTGGAATTCGGCTCGCGGCGGAGCGGTAGAGTGCCGGTGCGGGCGTTCCCCGCCGCGGACCGGTTCAATCCTGATTTTCCGCACTGCCTCGCACACCGCCGCACTGCCCGCACCGCACCGTGCCCCGCCCGTTCAGGACCGCCTTCCGTCCCGGGTTCCGTCCCGGCTTCCGAGACGCGGGCCGGACCGTCCGCCGACCTTTCTGTCAGGCCGCCGTCAGAATTATCCCGGCGTTTTGCGGTGATGCGTCCGTTATGCCCGGTGGCAATTGTCGGCCGATGCTCCTTTCGCCCCGTCATATCCCCGGCCCGGCTTGGCCATTCCCGGAAATTAGGGCCTGTTGCAGAGGGCGCATATCCGGATACATTCAGCCGCGACAGAGGCTGCGCCGTACGGGGGGGAGTCCCCAGGCCGGCCTTCCAGACCTCCGGGTCCGCGTCCGCGGATCTCTGAAGGGCCAGCACAGCACAAGGGGAGTTCGGAATGGCTCAGGGCACCGTCAAGTGGTTCAACGCCGAGAAGGGCTACGGCTTCATCGCGGTCGACGGTGGAGCGGACGTGTTCGTCCACTACAGCGCGATCCAGATGGACGGCTACCGCACCCTGGAAGAGGGCCAGCGGGTCGAGTTCGAGATCTCGCAGGGTCAGAAGGGTCCGCAGGCCGACATGGTCCGGGCCCCCGGCGCCTGACGGCACCGGCAGACCGACAGCGCACGGCCCGGCGGGCCTGTTCCCGACGCATCGCGTCCGGGGGCAGGCCCGTCGGCCTTTCCGGGGGCGCGGACGCCCTTTCCGGGGCCCCGGCGGCGGCCTGCGGGTTTCCCCGGGGAGCCACCGGCGCGGGCCGAATGGGCTTGCACTCGACACCCGAGAGTGCTAATCATTGGCGTTAGCACTCGCAGTGTGAGAGTGACAAACGGACCGGGCCGGTGAGGCTCCGGAGGCGGTAGGGGAAGGGACCCCCGCTTCCTGGGCCGTCCGTCGCGGGCACCCCTTGGTCCGAGCAGTCGACCGTGTCCCGGAGGACCACTTCTGATGGCCAAGATCATCGCCTTTGACGAGGAAGCCCGCCGCGGCCTTGAGCGTGGCATGAACCAGCTTGCCGACGCCGTGAAGGTCACGCTCGGCCCCAAGGGTCGCAACGTCGTCCTGGAGAAGAAGTGGGGCGCCCCCACGATCACCAACGACGGTGTCTCCATCGCCAAGGAGATCGAGCTCGAGGACCCGTACGAGAAGATCGGCGCGGAGCTCGTCAAGGAGGTCGCCAAGAAGACCGACGACGTCGCGGGTGACGGCACCACCACCGCCACCGTGCTCGCCCAGGCGCTCGTCCGCGAGGGTCTGCGCAACGTCGCCGCCGGCGCCAACCCGATGGCCCTGAAGCGCGGCATCGAGAAGGCCGTCGTCGCCGTCTCCGACCAGCTGCTGGCCCAGGCCAAGGACGTGGAGACCAAGGAGCAGATCGCCTCCACCGCCTCCATCTCGGCCGCCGACACCCAGATCGGCGAGCTCATCGCCGAGGCGATGGACAAGGTCGGCAAGGAAGGCGTCATCACCGTCGAGGAGAGCAACACCTTCGGCCTGGAGCTCGAGCTCACCGAGGGCATGCGCTTCGACAAGGGCTACATCTCCGCCTACTTCGCCACCGACCTGGAGCGCATGGAGGCGAGCTTCGAGGACCCGTACATCCTCATCGCCAACTCCAAGATCTCCTCGGTCAAGGACCTCCTCCCGCTGCTGGAGAAGGTCATGCAGAGCGGCAAGCCGCTCGTCATCATCGCCGAGGACGTCGAGGGCGAGGCGCTCTCCACCCTGGTCGTGAACAAGATCCGCGGCACCTTCAAGTCCGTCGCCGTCAAGGCCCCGGGCTTCGGCGACCGCCGCAAGGCCATGCTCGGCGACATCGCCATCCTGACCGGCGGCACCGTGATCTCCGAGGAGGTCGGCCTCAAGCTCGAGAACGCCGGCGTCGACCTGCTGGGCACCGCCCGCAAGGTCGTCATCACCAAGGACGAGACCACCATCGTCGACGGCGGCGGCGACAGCGACCAGGTCGCCGGCCGGGTCAACCAGATCCGCGCCGAGATCGAGAACTCCGACTCGGACTACGACCGCGAGAAGCTCCAGGAGCGCCTCGCCAAGCTGGCCGGCGGCGTGGCCGTCATCAAGGCCGGCGCGGCCACCGAGGTCGAGCTCAAGGAGCGCAAGCACCGCATCGAGGACGCGGTGCGCAACGCCAAGGCCGCCGTCGAGGAGGGCATCGTCGCCGGTGGCGGCGTCGCCCTGCTGCAGGCCGGTGTCGCGTTCGACAAGCTGGAGCTCGAGGGCGACGAGGCCACCGGTGCCAACATCGTCCGCGTGGCCCTGGAGGCCCCGATCAAGCAGATCGCGACCAACGCCGGCCTCGAGGGCGGCGTCGTGGTCGAGAAGGTCCGCAACCTGCCCGCCGGCCACGGCCTGAACGCCGCGACCAACGAGTACGTCGACCTGATCGCCTCCGGCATCATCGACCCCGCCAAGGTCACCCGCTCCGCCCTGCAGAACGCCGCCTCCATCGCGGCCCTGTTCCTGACCACCGAGGCCGTCATCGCCGACAAGCCGGAGAAGGCCTCCGCGGCCGCCGGCGGCGGCATGCCGGGCGGTGACATGGACTTCTGATCCCCCGGGATCGGAACGTTCCGCTCGTTCGCTCGTGAGGGCGGTCTCCTTCGGGAGGCCGCCCTCGCGGCGTTCCCGCCCGGGCCGCCCCTTTCCCGCCGCCGGCACCGTTCGACTTCGAGTCGAGTACGGCGGAGTTCCCGCTGCCGTGGCGGAGTGCGGGACAATGGGCGGATGGCCAGTTCCGACATCGAAGCCGCCCTGCACAGTGCGCGGGCGTTGATCCTCGCCGACCTGACCGCCCGGGACGTCGCGGAGGCGGCGATCGTCTCGTTGGTGGAGGACGCCGTCACCCATCGCCGGTGGTGGCTCGAACAGTGGCCCGCGGGCTGCGAGTTCGTGCTCGGGCTGATCGCGCAGGACGTGCAGGACGCGCTGCTGGAGTCCTACGGGCGGTGGCCGCTGTGCACCGCCTGTGCCGAGGAGGAGGACGACCCGCACGCGCTGGGCGTCGAGCCGGAGTTGGGGCCGGACCCGCACTGGGTGTGCGGGAAGCGCGGGGTGGCCGTGGCGCCCGTCGGCGGGCTGGCGTGATCCTGATCGATCCGCCGGATTGGCCCGGCCACGGGAAGTGGTGGTCGCACCTGGTCAGTGACGTCTCGCTGGACGAACTGCACGCCTTCGCCGCCGCGTTGGGGGCTCCCGCGAAGGGCTTCGAACGGGATCACTACGACATCCCGGCGCACTGGTACGGGAGGGCGGTGGCGCTGGGCGCGACCCCCGTGGCCAGCCGGGAGCTGGTGGCCCGGCTGACGGCGGCGGGGCTGCGGGTGCGCAAGCACGGCGGGTGAGGGGCCGTCAGGCGGTGAGCCGGTCCAGTTCGGCGTGCATGTTGGCGCGGGCCTGCGCGTCGTAGCGCGCGTGCGCCTCGGGGGTGCGGAACAGGGCGGGCAGGGCGAGGAGTTGGCGCAGGATCGCGGCGCGCCCCTCGCGGAAGGCGTCCGGCGGGACGAAGGCGTACTCCTCGCGGACGGCGGCGGTGTAGGCGGCGTACTGCTCGGGGGGCGCGCCGAGGACCGCGAGGTCGGCGTCGCAGAGCACCTCGCCGTTGCGGTCGCCGGGGTCGGGGTGGTGGGTGGTGGTGAGGCGGACCAGGCGGGCGACCTCGTGCACCAGGGGTTCGGGCAGGCCCGCCTCGCGCAGGGCGCGGCAGGCGAGGCCCGCGCTGCGCTCCTCGTTCTCGGAGCGGTCGGGCCGGTAGACGGCGTCGTGGAACCAGGCGGCCAGCCGGACGGCGTCGGGGTCGTCGGCGTGCCCGGCGAATTCGTCGACCCGGTCCAGGACCGCCGCCAGGTGGGCGGTGGTGTGGTAGCGGCGCTGCGGCTCGGCCCAGCGGGCGAGCAGGTCGTCGGCGTAGGGCCCGGGGTCGGCGGTGGCACCGCAGCGGGTGAGCAGGTCGTGCCAGCGAGCGGACAGCGAGGCGGTCATGGCGGCCATTCTGCTCCCTCCGGGTTCCTGCCGGGGTCGGTGTCGCCGTCCCCGCCGGTGTGACCTAGCCTATATGTAGTTCGCCGACTTATGTCGCAGACTTGAGTACTCGACGGCCAGCGGCTATACATACTCGGTATGCAAGACGTTCCGCTGTTCCGAGGGGGAGCCATGACCGGATCACTCGCGCAGGCCGTCCTGCGCCTGGAAGGCGTCGGCCGCGTGCACGGCAAGGGCGCCGCCGAGGTGCACGCCCTGCACCCGATCGACCTGGAAGTACGGGCCGGGGAGTTCCTGGCCGTGATGGGGCCCTCCGGCTCCGGCAAGTCCACCCTGCTGGCCCTGGCCGGAGGCCTGGACCGCCCGTCCACCGGCCGGGTGCTGGTCGAGGGAACCCCGCTGGAGGGCCTGAGCCGGGCCGGGCTGGCCGACGTGCGCCGCCGCTCGGTCGGCTACGTCTTCCAGTCCTACAACCTCCTCCCGTCGCTAACCGCGGCCGAGAACATCGCCCTGCCGCGCGAACTGGACGGCGTCTCCGCCCGCGCCGCCCGCAAGGAGGCGCTCGCCGCGCTCGCCGAGCTGGGCATCGGCGACCTCGCCGACCGCTTCCCCGAGGAGATGTCCGGCGGCCAGCAGCAGCGGGTCGCGATCGGCCGCGCCCTGGCCGGCGAACGCCGCCTGGTGCTGGCCGACGAACCGACCGGCGCACTGGACTCGGCCACCGGCGAGGCCGTGCTGGAACTGCTCCGGTCCCGCTGCGACGCGGGCGCCGCCGCCATGATGGTCACCCACGACGCCACCCACGCGGCCTGGGCGGACCGGGTGGTCTTCCTGCGCGACGGCCGGATCGTCGACGAGGCCGTGCACCGCGCCCCGCAGCGGACGGGAGCGGCCCGATGAGCACCTGGCGCCCCCTGCTCCGGATCGCCCGCCGCGACGCCTGGCGGGCCAAGGGCCGCAGCGCCCTGGTCGCCGCGATGATCGCGCTGCCGGTCCTCGGTGCCACCGGCATCGACGTGGTCCACCGCAGCACCCAGCTCGCCCCCGCCGAGCGCGCCGACCGGCTGATGGGCCGGGCCGACGCGCTGATCGGCGCCCACGACCCCGGCCACACCCTCCAGCAGGCGGTGTTCCCGGCGGACGGCGTGGTCGTCCTGCCCCGCCGCCCCGCGGACGGGCCCACCGCCGAACAGAAGCGCGCCGTCGAGACCGAACCGGACGTCCTGCTGCGCGAACTGCTGCCCCAGGGCAGCACCCTCACCCCCGCCCGGACCGGCCCGGTCGCGGTGGTCGGCAGCAAGGACGGCCTGGCCTCCGTCGACACCTTCGAGGCCGACCTGGCCGGGCAGCTCTGGCAGGGCCGGATCGACCTGGTCTCCGGCCGGGCCCCCGCCGCCCCACACGAGGCCGCCGTCACCGCCGGCTTCCTGGACGCCACCGGCCTGCGGATCGGCGACAGCGCGGTCTTCCGCGGCCTGGAGTCCACCCCGTTCCGGCTGACCGGCGTGGTCGAGCACCCCGCCGACCTGAACAAGGTCGAACTGGTCGCCCGCCCCGGCGAGCTCTACCAGCCGCTGGACGCCGCGATGGCCGCCGCCGGCATCGCCCCGAAGACCGAGGGCGCCGAACAGGCCGCCGCCCGCAAGGCCGCCTGGCTGGTCACCCTGCCCGCCGGCGCCCCACTGGGCTGGGACAAGGTCACCGAACTCAACCGCTACGGCTACACCATGGCGAGCCGTCAGGTCGCCGCCCACCCGCCCGCCGACGCGCTGCACATGGAGGAGGGGGTCACCGAGAAGGAGGAGCGCGAGCGCCGGGTGATGACCATCGCCACCACCGCCGCGATGGCGCTGCTGGAGGTCGCCCTGCTGGCCGGACCGGCCTTCGCGGTCGGCGCCCGCCGGGCCCGCCGCCAACTCGCCCTGCTCGGCGCGGCCGGCGGCCGCCCCGGCCACGTCCGGACCGTGGTGCTCGGCGGCGGCCTGGTGCTCGGCGCGGTCGGCGCCGCCCTCGGCGCGGTGCTCGGCACCGGCCTGGTCGCCGTGCTGCGCCCGCAGATCGAGAGCTGGGGCGGCAGCCGCTTCGGCGCCCTGACGCTCCGTCCGCTCGACCTGCTGGTGATCCTGCTGGTCGGCGTCGCCACCGCGCTGGCCGCCGCCCTGCTGCCCGCCCTGCAGGCCGGCCGCCGCGAGGTGCTGGCCGGGCTCACCGACCGCGACCCGGCGCGCCGCTCCGCCCGCTGGGTGCCGCCGCTCGGACTCGCCGTCGCCGTCGCGGGCGCCGCGCTCGCCCTGTACGGCGCCGTGCTGGCCCCCGCCGGCGGGATGCCGGTGCTCGGCGGCCTGTCCGCCCGCACCCTCTGCGTGCTCACCGGCGGCGTGCTCGCCGAACTCGGCCTGCTGCTGGTCATCCCGCTGCTGCTGGCCGGCCTCGGCCGACTCGCCCGCCGCCTCCCGGTCGGCCCCCGGCTCGCCCTGCGGGACGCCTCCCGGCACCGCTCCCGGACGGCGCCCGCCGTCGCCGCGGTGCTCGCCGCCGTCGCCGGCGCGGTCGCCGTCGGCGTCCACACCGCCGGCGCCGAGGCCCAGGACCGGGCCACGTACCGGCTCGACCAGCCGCCCGGCGCGGTCCGGATCGACCTGTACGGCGACGCCGACGCGATGCCGCAACTGCGCACCGCGGTGCCCCAGGACATCCCGGAGCTCGGCGAGCGCGCCGACCTCTACCAGGCCGTCTACGTGTTCTGCGACAACTGCCAGTCCATGGTGACGGCGCAGGGCGGCAAGTCCTTCGAGGAGAGCCGCGGGCGCTCCGCGGTGGTCGGCGACGCCGCCGTGCTGCACAACCTGCTGGCGCTGCGCGACCCCGCCGCCGAGACCGCGCTCGCCGCGGGCAAGGCCGTGGTCACCGACCCCGCGTACCTGCACGACGGCAAGGTCGTGCTCCAGATGCAGGGCAACGCCATGGAGCCGAAGACCCTGCAGGTCGACGCGGTGCTGGTCGACCGCCCGGTCGGACAGCGCTACGCGCCGGTGGTGGTCCCGCCGCGGACGGTCGAGCGGCTCGGCCTGAAGACCGCGCCCGCCGGGGCGGTCTGGCTGCCCGCCGGACCGGTCTCCGAACGCGCCGAGCAGCGCGCCGCCGCCACCGTCGCCCGGCTCGCCCCGCACTCCGAGCTGAGGGTGGAACGCGGCTTCCGGGCCCAGGACAGCGTCATGCAGATCGCCATCAGCGGCTTCGCCGCCCTGGTCGTGCTCGGCGCCGCCATGGTCTCCACCGCGCTGGCCGCCGCCGACGCCCGCCGCGAGCGCGCCGTGCTCTCCGCGGTCGGCGCCCGCCCCCGCACCCGGCGCACCGTCGCCGGACTCCAGGCCGGACTGATCGTCCTGTTCGGCGCCCTGCTCGGCACCGTCAGCGGATTCGTCCCCGCCTACGCCCTGCTGCGCTCCCGGGTGGCCGGCATGATGGGCGCGCCCACCGTGCTGAACCCCGCCGACGTCCCCTGGGCGAGCATCGGACTGCTGGCCCTGGCCCTGCCGCTGTTGGCCGGACTGCTCGGCGCGGCCCGCCGGGACGACACCGCGGGCTGGCGCGGCTGACGGACCGGCGGTGCGCGGTCGGCGGCCGGGCGGGGTGGCGCGGATAGGCAGTCCGGCGATATATGTAGTCGTATGACCGAACGCGCCATGCAGGAGCCCACGCTGCTGCTGCTCACCGCCCTCGCCGACGCCCCCCGGCACGGATACGCGCTGATCCAGGAGATCGACGCGATCTCCGGGGGGCGGGTGAAGATGCGGACCGGCACCCTGTACGGCGCGCTCGACCGGCTGCTCCAGCAGGGCCTGATCGAGGTCTCCGCCGAGGAGATCGTCGACGGCCGGGCCCGCCGGACCTACGCCCTCACCGACGGCGGACGCGGCCTGCTGGCCGCCGAGGCCGAACGGCTGCGCACCGTCGCCGCCGAGGCGCAGCGCCGCCTCGGCGGCCTCGGCGCGCCCAAGGGGGCGACGGCATGAGCGCCGCCCTGCGCACCGCCCTCGCGCTCTACCCCGCCCGCTACCGCCGGGACCGGGGCGCCGAGCTCGCCGAGGTGTTCGCCGACACCACCGAGGGCGCCGGCCGCCTCGCCACCGCCCGCGAGGCGCTCGACCTGGCCGGCTACGGCCTGCGGATGCGGGTCGGCCTGACCACCACCGCCCTCGGCGGCCGGCTGCTCGCCGTCGCCGCCCCGCTGCTGGCCGGCGCGATGGTCGGCCTCAGCGCGCTGCCCGGCTTCGGCGACAGCCGCCTGCTGCACGTGAAGTGGGCCGCCCGCGCGGGCCTGCACGCCCCCTGGGGCGAACTGCCGGAGAACCTGGCCGTCCTCGGCCTGGCCGTCGTCCCGCTGCTGATCGCCGCCGCCGTCGTGACCGGCGCCTGGCGGGCCGCCCGCGTCCTGGCCGCCGGGGTCGCGCTGCTCGCCGCCGTCCGGCTCGGCTTCGCCGCCGTCCAGTACTGCGACTTCGGGCAGGACTACTACTGGTTCTTCCTCTACGAGGCCACCGCCCTGGTGCCCTACCTGCTGGGCGGCGCGATGCTGGCCGCCGCCCCCGCCGACCTCCTGGAGTCGCGCGGCCGCACCGACCGGCTGCTGGTCCTGGCCGGCGCGGCGGCCGGGTTCGCCGTCACCCGCGCCCAGGGCGGCTACGACACCCGCAACCTGATGGACGGCTGGTGGCCGCTGCTCCTGCTGCTGCTCCCGCTGCTGCTGGTGCTGTTCGCCGCCCGCGACCGGCTGCTGCCCGCCGCGCTCGGCCTGGCCGTGCTGCCGCTGACCGCCGCGTTCAGCCTCTTCTCGCTCTGGGAGCAGGTCGGCGGCATGTGGCGGCTGGCGCCCGCCGCGCTGCTCGTCTCCGCCACGCTGCTGCTGGCCGCCCGCCTGCTGGGCGGCGGACGGCGGGAGCGGGCCCTGGAGTTCTGAGACCGCACCCCCCGAGGCCGGTCCCCGGAGCGATGTCCGCTCCGGGGACCGGCCTCGGTCGTACGGTCCGCCGGGCACCGATCCGGCGGACCGGGACGAACGGGACGCGAACGGTGGAGGAAGCCCCGCCGAACGGCCGAGAGGGCTCGCCCGGCGCGGGCGGATGTGGCACGCTATCCGATATGTCTAGACCAATGTTCGAAGTCATCGCGCTGACCCCCCAGGACGCCAGGGCCGCCGAGTCGGGCGGCGCCGACCGCCTCGAACTGGTCACCGACATGGCCGCCGACGGACTCACCCCCGACCTCCGGGACTTCGCCGCGATCCGCGCCGCCGTCGACCTGCCGCTGCGCGTCATGCTCCGCCTCCGCGACGGCTTCACCCCCGGCGACCTCGACGCGCTGCTCGGACGGGCCGCCGCGCTGCGCGCCGAGGGCGCCGAGGAGTTCGTCTTCGGCTTCCTCGCCGCCGACGGCTCGGTGGACCTCGACGCCACCCGCGCCCTCGCCGAGGCGGTGGCCGGCGGCCGCTGGACCTTCCACCGGGCCATCGACCACAGCGCCGACCGCGCCGAGGTCCGCGCCGCCGTCGCCGACCTCCCCGGCCTCGACACCTTCCTCACCTCCGGCGCGGCCGCGGGCGTCGACGCCGGCCGCGAGGTGCTGGCCGGCGAACTCGCCAAGGCCGGCGAGCCCGGCTACCGCCAGCGGATCCTGGTCGGCGGCGGCCTCCGGGCCGAACACGTCCCCGACCTCCGCGCGGCCGGCTTCGACGCCTTCCACATCGGCGGCGCCGCCCGCGAGGGCGGCTGGACCGGCGCGGTCGACCCGGCGAAGGTCGCGCACTGGCGCGAGCTCATCGGGGGCTGAGGCGGCGCGGTGCCGCACTACCCCAGTTCGGCGGGCAGCGGCTCCGCGTGCAGGACCGTCAGGCCGGAGACCGCGCGGGTCAGGGCCACGTAGAGGCGGCGCAGACCGGTGCGGTGGTCGGGCTCGCCGGCCACCACCGCGGCGGGCTCGTCGAGGACCACGTGGTCGTACTCCAGGCCCTTGGCGAGGGAGGCCGGGACGAGGGTGAGGCGGGCCTCGGCGGTGGTCTCGGTGCCGGGGTCGAGGAAGGGCAGCCCTGCGGCGTCCAGCGCCGCGGCGAGGACCGGGACCCGGGCGTCCGCTGCGATCAGGCCGACGGAGCCCTCGTGCCGGAGGGCCGCCCGGCAGGCGTCGAGGACGGCGGCGTCCAACCCCTCGGTGCCGTCGGCGACGTGCCGCAGGACGAGCGAGCCGGGCGCCTCGCGGACCGAGGTCGCGGGGGCCAGCCCCGGGGCGATCGCGGGGAGCAGCCGGGAGGCGTAGGTGATCACCTCGTCGGGGACCCGGAAGCCGGTGGTCAGCTCCTCGACGTGCGCGCCGTCCTTGCCGAGGTGGTGCAGGGCCTCCTCCCAACTGCCGGTCGCCCAGGGGGTGGTGCCCTGGGCGAGGTCGCCGAGGACGGTCGCCGAGCCGGTGGTGCAGCGGCGGCCGACGGCCCGGTACTGCATGGGGGAGAGGTCCTGGGCCTCGTCGACCACCACGTGGCCGAGCGAGGGGGTGCGGTGCACCAGGTCGGCGGCCTCGTCGATCAGCACGGCGTCGGCGGCGGACCAGGGCGCGGTGCGGACCGAGCGCGGGGCCTTCGCCCACCGCAGCAGGGCCTGCTCCTCGTCGCTGAGCAGGCCGTCCGCGGCGGCGGCCAGGAACGCGGCGTCGGTGAGCAGCCGGTGCACCAGCTTGACCGGGTCGACGGCGGGCCAGCACGCCTTGACGACGGCCTTCACCGCGGCGTTGCGGGCCACCGCGTCCTGGACCCGGTCGTCGGGGGCCTCGCCGCCCTGCTCCATCTTGACCAGGACGGCGTGCGCGATCCGCTGCGGCAGCGCCTCCATGGCGGCCCCGTAGCGGATCTCCCGGTCCATCAACTCCCGGACGATCTCCTCCAGTTCGTAGGCGGGGACGCGCCAGCGGCGGGAGCCGCGGACCACCATGCAGGGCTCGGCGGGCACCGTGATCCCGGCCCGGACGGCGTTCCGCAGCACCTGGGCCATCCGGGCGTCGCCCTTGATCCGGGCGGTGTCGGCGGCGTCGGTGCCGCGCACCTCGACGTGGCCGACGAGTTCCTGCACGGTGGCCTGGGCGACGTCCAACTCGCCGAGGGCGGGCAGCACCTGCTCGATGTAGTGCAGGAAGGAGCGGTTCGGGCCGACCACCAGGGTGCCGGTCCGGGCCAGCCGGTCGCGGTGCGCGTACAGCAGGTACGCGACCCGGTGCAGGCCGACGGCGGTCTTCCCGGTGCCGGGGGCGCCCTGGACGCAGACGGTGCCGGAGATGTCGGCGCGGACGATCTCGTCCTGCTCGGGCTGGATGGTGGCGACGATGTCGCGCATCGGGCCGACGCGGGGCTTCTCGATCTCCGCGGCCAGCAGCGCGGACCGAGTGTCGGCCTCCTCCGGGTCGGACAGGTTCTCGTCCTCGTAGGCCGTCAACTCGCCACCGGTGTAACCGAACCGGCGCCGCTTGGCGACGTCCATCGGCTCGGCGCGGGAGGCCCGGTAGAACGGCTGGGAGACCGGGGCGCGCCAGTCGATCACCATCGGGTCGCCGCCGGCGTCGTGGACGTGCCGGCGGCCGATGTAGAAGCGCTCGCCGCCGCTGCCCTCGGACGCCGCCTCGCTGATCGCGTGCAGGTAGTCGAGCCGGCCGAAGAACAGCGGGGTGTGGGCGAGGTCGGCGAGCGCCTTGATCCGCTCGTCGACCTGCTTCTGCAGCACCAGGGCGGACACCCAGGTGCCGGTGACGTCGCTCAGGTCGAGCGCCTCGACGTCCGCGCGCATCGCCTTCAGGGCGGCCCGGGACTCGGCGAGGTGGGAGCGTTCGCGGCCCAGCGGATCGGCGTCGGCGGCGAGCGTGTCGGTGGGGGTGGGGGAGTGCACGGCGGACCTTCCCGGCCGCCCGGCATCCACGGGCGGCGGACTCGTCTTGGCTCACGGTGAAGGACACCGGCCGGTTTCCGAGCGGCCGGCACCTCCCACGGCTGCCGACGCGGCACCACGGTTCGGGAGGGGCAGACGGACGATCCTAGACCCGCCGCCGACCGGGGACCAATCGATTTCCCCTCCGGGATCACCCCGTACCGGGGTAGGGGGTCCGTACGCCGCGAGGACGACCCCGCCGCCGGACGGGCGGGTCTTTCGGCCGATTCCCCCGACCGGGTTGTGAACCTACCGTGGAGACATGACGACCGAACGAGTGAACTCGCAGGCCAGGGGCGCCTCGCCCGCCAACGAACGCCGCCGGCACCCGGTGGCCAACGCCGTCCGCAACGTCGGCATCGTGCTGGACACCGCCGCGCGCGTGCTCTTCCTCGGGCGCGACGGCGTCCGGCTCTAGCCGCCGTCAGAGGTCGTCGGCGTCGACGATCCGGTAGGCGTAGCCCTGCTCCGCCAGGAAGCGCTGGCGGTGCGCCGCGAAGTCCTGGTCGACGGTGTCCCGGGCGACCACCGAGTAGAAGTGCGCCGCGTGCCCGTCCGCCTTCGGGCGCAGCACCCGGCCCAGCCGCTGCGCCTCCTCCTGCCGGGAGCCGAAGGTGCCCGACACCTGGATCGCCACGGTGGCCTCCGGCAGGTCGATCGAGAAGTTCGCGACCTTCGAGACCACCAGCACGCTGATCTCCTTCGAACGGAACGCGTCGAACAGCTTCTCCCGCTGCGCGTTCGAGGTCTCGCCCTTGATCACCGGGGCGTCGAGCGCCTCGCCCAGCTCGTCCAGCTGGTCGATGTACTGGCCGATCACCAGCGTCTGGTCGCCCGCGTGCTTCTCGACCAGCCGCTCCACCACCCGGCGCTTGGTCGCCGTGGTCGAGCAGAACCGGTACTTCTCCTCCGGCTCGGCGGTCGCGTACGCCAGCCGCTCCGAGTCGGTCAGCGTCACCCGGACCTCGCAGCAGTCGGCGGGCGCGATGTAGCCCTGCGCCTCGATCTCCTTCCACGGGGCGTCGAACCGCTTCGGGCCGATCAGCGAGAACACGTCGCCCTCCCGGCCGTCCTCGCGCACCAGCGTCGCGGTCAGGCCGAGCCGGCGGCGGGCCTGCAGGTCCGCGGTGAACTTGAACACCGGCGCGGGCAGCAGGTGCACCTCGTCGTAGACCACCAGGCCCCAGTTGCGGGCGTCGAACAGCTCCAGGTGCGCGTACACGCCCTTCCGCTTGGTCGTCATCACCTGGTAGGTGGCGATGGTGACCGGCCGGATCTCCTTGCGGGTGCCGCTGTACTCGCCGATCTCGTCCTCGGTCAGCGAGGTCCGCTTCACCAGCTCGTGCTTCCACTGCCGGGCCGAGACCGTGTTCGTCACCAGGATCAGCGTCGTCGACTTGGCCTCCGCCATCGCCGCCGCGCCCACCAGCGTCTTGCCCGCGCCGCAGGGCAGCACGACCACGCCCGAGCCGCCGTGCCAGAACCCGTCCACCGCGTGCCGCTGGTACGGGCGCAGCTGCCAGCCGTCCTCGCGCAGGTCGATGGGGTGCGCCTCGCCGTCCACGTACCCCGCGTGGTCCTCGGCCGGCCAGCCCAGCTTCAGCAGCACCTGCTTGATCTGCCCGCGCTCCGAGGGGTGCACCACCACGGTGTCCGGGTCGACCCGGGCGCCCACCAGCGGGGCGATCTTCTTCGAGCGCAGCACCTCCTCCAGCACCGGCCGGTCCGTGGTGGACAGCACCAGGCCGTGCACCGGGTGCTTCTGCAGCTGCAGCCGCCCGTACCGCGCCATGGTGTCCGCGACGTCCACCAGCAGGGCGTGCGGCACCGGGTAGCGCGAGTAGTTCACCAGCGCGTCCACCACCTGCTCCGCGTCGTGCCCGGCCGCCCGCGCGTTCCACAGCCCCAGCGGCGTCACCCGGTAGGTGTGGATGTGCTCCGGCGCCCGCTCCAACTCGGCGAACGGCGCGATCACCCGCCGGCACTCCGCCGCCCGCGGGTGGTCGATCTCCAACAGCAGCGTCTTGTCGCTCTGCACGATCAAGCAGGACACGCATACCTCCACGGTTAGGATCGCCGAGTGACCGACGCCACATCTGCCGCTGTCCGGGCCATGCCCCGTGCCCGTCGCCCGAAGGGCGTTCCGGCCGGTACCACCGGATTGCGCGCAGCCATCTATGTTCGCCTATCGCGCGAGACAGAGGAAACGACGTCTCCCGAGCGGCAGCGCGCCGCCTGTGAAGCGCTCTGCCGGGCCCGGGGCTGGACCGTCGTCGCCGTCGAAGAGGACATCGACGTCTCGGGCTTCTCGCGCGGGCTCGAACGGCCCGGACTCCAGCGGGTTCTGTCGAGGCTAACCGAACTGGACGTCGTCGTATTCTTCAAGATCGACCGGCTGGCCCGCTCCACCGTGGACTTCGCCGAGATCATGCGGATCACCGAGACCGCCGATGTCGCGCTCGCGTCCGCGACCGAACCGCTGGACCTGACCACCGCCATGGGCCGCGCCATGGCGAAGGTGATCGCGGTCTTCGCCGAGCTGGAGTCCGACACCATCGGCATGCGGGTCTCCAGCGCCCACGAACACCTGCGGCGCGAGGGCCGCTACACCGGCGGACGCGTCCCCTACGGCTACCGGGTGGCCCCGAACCCGGACGGCGCGGGCAAGGTGCTGGAGGTCAACCCGGAGGAGGCCGGGACCGTTCGCGGCATCGTGGAGCGCGTCCTCGCCAAGGACTCCCTGATGACCGTCGCCGCCGACCTGAGCAAGGCCGGCGTCCCCTCGCCCGGCCACACGTCGCGGCAGACCACCGGCAAGCGCAGCGACTCGAAGAAGTGGTACACGACCACGCTGCGGAGCCTGCTCACCAACCCGCAACTGCTCGGCCAGGTCATCGAGGACGGCAAGCCCATCCTGCGCACGGACGGCCTGCCACTGGTCAACCGGACGCCGATCCTGGACATCGACACCTGGCAGGCCCTCCAGGACGAACTGGAACGCCGCAGCAACCCCGGCGACCGGCGGCGCGAAGGCACGTCGCTGCTCCGGGGCATCGTCCACTGCGCGCTGTGCGGCTTCCGGATGTACACCTACGTGGCCGGCGGACGGCTCCGCTACCGCTGCATCGGGCGGTTGAAGAAGCGGCAGAGCGGCGAGCAGATCGACTGCTACGGCGTGAGCATCGCCGGGGAGTCGATGGAGAACCACGTGGAGGCCCGCTTCCTGGAGTCCTTCGGCAGGCTGCCCGTGGTGCGCGTGGTCGAGCAGGCCGGGGAGGACTTCCGCCCGCAGATCAGGCAGGCCCAGGAAGCCCTGTCCGACCTGGAGAAGGACCGGTACGACCGGGGCCTGTTCAAGGGCGAGGACGGTGCGGACCGCTACGCCGCGCAGTACGCCAAGCTCGAAGACCGCGTCGCCTCGCTGAAGGAGAAGCAGCGCACCGCCAAGCCCGGCGGCGTGCTCGAGGTCCCCACCGGCCGGACCTTCGGCCAGCACTGGAAGGCGGCCGACACGGCAGGCAAGCGGGACCTGCTGCTGCACGCGGGCGCGTTCGTGGAGGTCTCGCCCGCGACGAAGAGCGGCCCCGCTTTCGACGCCTCACGGCTGGCGGTCCGGTTCGGCACGGACGGGCGGGTCAGGCGGGCCGACGCGGAGGGCAAGGACGTGGAGGTCGTGATCAGGCAGGCGGAGGCGGAAGAGCTGGCAGGTAGTACGGGCCCGTAGCCCGTGCGGTAGCCAGCCGAGCCCCGTCCGGCCACTCAGGTTCGGGCGGGGCTTCTTCGCGCCCGCAGGCGGCGACCGGTTCCTGGCCTTTGTTGTCCCATCCCGGTGGGGGCCTGAAGCGGCGTTGAGGGCGGAGCGGGCGCCCACTGGCGTCCGGGGTGGTGACGGGTGACGCAGGAGATGAAGAAATCAGGTTCTTCTATGGGCGCGTACGTATGGGAGAAACCGATTTTCGTGTCTCCAGCGTCACCCGTCACCACCCTCCTGTGCTGCCACCCAGGGGGTGACTCCCCTCTTGGTTGGGGTGGCGCGGCAGGGAGGGAAAACTCTCACGTGGCCCATCGGGCTGTTTCGGTGGGCATGTGACGCAGGGTCACTCTGGTCTGGCGTCTCAGAAACGATGGTTTATGGGACGGTCGGCGAACGGGTCTCGAAGGGGCCCCGAGGGTGTTCATAACTCGTCTCAAAATTAGCTGAAACCCCTTGGTGTTGTGAGACGAGTTATGAGACAGTCGGGGCATGGCGAAGAACACGGGACACCTGATCGGCTACGCGCGAGTCTCCACCGACGACCAGGAGACGCAGCTCCAGCGCGACGCGCTCACGGAGGCGGGTTGCGCGCGGATCTTCACGGACAAGGCGTCGGGCAAGAACACCGACCGTCCGGAGCTTGCCGCCGTCCTGGACTACGTGCGCCCCGGCGACACCCTGTGCGTGTGGAAGCTGGACCGCTTCGCCCGTTCGCTGATCGACCTGGTGACGATGGTGGACGCGCTGTCGGCCCGGGGCATCGGATTCAAGGTGCTGACGGGTGCGCTGGCGAGCATCGACCCGAACACCCCCGACGGCCGCCTGATGCTCCAAGTGGTCGGCGCGATGGCGGAGTTCGAGCGGAGCCTGATCAAGGACCGCACCCGGGCCGGTCTGGATGCCGCCAAGGCACAGGGCCGTACCGGTGGTCGGCCGAACGTGCTGGACGCCGACAAGCTCGCCGCCGCCCGTGCCCGGCAGGCGAACGGAGAGAGTGTCACGGCCATCGCCAAGGCACTCGGTGTGAGCCGCGCGACCCTGTATCGCCACCTCGGCCAGGAGTGACGTGCCATCGACCTGACCAGCGGTGTCGCCCTTGGAAGCTGCGATGACCCGTGGAAACTCGCCGTCGGCCGTCAAGGTTGACGGCCATCAGCCGCCCCAGTGCGGCCCAGAATGAGCGGCTTCACAGGCCGCTGACGGATTTGGGCGCGGACCTCGGATGACCTGCCCCGAGGTCCGCGCTCAGTTCCAGGCAGCCGCATCTGGTCCGCGTCTGGTCCGGATCACGGCACTCAGGCGGCCCCGGGCTCCTCCCGCTCGATCACGTAGACCTGCCCCGCTCGAACCGTCAGCACGGGCGTGTTGTCGGCATCCACGAAGTGAATGAAGTCGCCCTCAACCCGGTAGGTCCACGCATCGATGGTCCGATAGTCGGAGTACCCGGAGTTGATCGAATACTTGGCCACAGCTACTCAACCCTTCGGCGGGTAGGGGTCGTTGCCGGGCTTGATCGTGCGCTTGTCCACGATCGTGCCGTTCCGACCATGCCGGATGACCTCGCCGCCGCCGGAGTTCCGGACGACCTCGGCAGCACGGCGATCTGCCGCTGCCTGCGTGTCGGCAACCACGATCGCTCGCGTCGCCGTGTCATCCTTCGCCTGCCACTTGCCGTCCGTACGCTGTGTCACATGCACAGTCCTGGGCCTTCCGGCCATGGGACATTCCTTCCTGAGGCATGTACCACCTTCGGGGGATGCCCCCTTGGTAGACCAGCTACGACGGGGTAGGGTCCGACCGCGCGACCAACGCAACGGGCCCCAACATCCGGGTGGGCATGACTCTTTGTCGACCCCGACGTTGGGGCCTGCTCACTCTGAGCAGTCATCAGTGAAGCAGGACACACCGACACTCGCAAACACCATCGACGCCCAGATGTTGTACACAGTCAGCGCAAGCCATACCACATCTTGTGTCCACAGCCTCTGATCAGCGCAATCCACAGCACTCGCCGGTTCATCCACAGCATGGTCCACAGCCCCCTGTGGACAGAGCGTGTTGCGACATGGGTGGCGGAGCGGTTTGGTCGGCGTCCCATCTGCTCTGGGTCCGAGCATGATCGGGAGCCGTAAGCTCGCCCGTGATGTCGGACAATCTCCTCGCCTGCCCGACATCTGGCCGGAAGGCCCTCGGTGTATCGGGGCGGAGCCCAGGGCGGTAAGAAAGTTCGGCACGATGCCGCTCTGCGATCCCGGCCCCAGCTTGCCGCGCACGCCCTGAGTCCGACGCCGTTTTTGGTCGGCCGATCAGGGGTGGTCCTGGTGGTAGACGGCCCACAGTTGTCCGCTGCCGTCGGCGAACCCCCGGTGCCCGTAGCGGTCGGACCGGCCCAGAACGGAGAGCACTTCGAGTTGGTCCACCTCGCTGTCTTCGGAGTGCACGGGAAGCCTGATGCGAACCCCTTCGGGGACTCCTGTCAGCTGTACCTCCGCACCCGTCAGCACCGCCAACCGCGAGGCCGCTTCCCAGGCTCGGCGGTACGTCTCCGTCATTGCTCCTCCGCCGTGTGCTTCGGCGGGGCCAACTCCTCTAGCACGGTGATGCCTTCGCGCCCGTCTCGCAGGTGCCGGACGAACACTCCGCAGGCGTGCACCGAGATCACCCGCACCGTCTGGCCGGAGCGCCGGTCGTAGGCTTCCCGTCCCTCTTCGGGCTCCCAGTGCTCAGGAGTGCTCATTCGCCCACCTCTCGGCGGCTCCGAAGAACGGGAACACCAGTGGTTCGCCGTCGGTACCGGTCACGGGGCTGTCGGCATCGGCGCAGTCGACCAACCCCCAGAGGTCTACGACCAGCGCACCGGGCGCTCCTGGTACGGGCACCACTCTGTAACACTGCCGGGATGCTGTTGGCATGGGCCGCTCCTCCGTCCGCTCGGTCTGCTTCCGCGCCCACACTGGCGCGCGCTATCGGACGAAAACGGCACGTACGCAGGACAGTTGGGCCGTCGTGGCAGTAGGTTCGGAAAAGGCCCAAACGTCCCTGGGGGAAGTCTTGAACGCTGCCTTACGATCGGCTATGTCCGCTGCCGGACTTTCACCACGTCAGTTGGCGGGCCGGGTTGGGGTGTCGGGCAAGACCGTCGAACGGTGGCTGTCCGACGGCCAGCTGATCCCCCACGCCCGCAACCGCGAGGATGCCGCCGAGGCGCTGGGAGTTGACGCAACGATGCTGTGGCCGAAGGCCGTCCGGGAGGCGCTCAAGACCGGCCCGGATCGGGAGATCATTCGCAGCTACCCGTACCGGTCCTCCTGCCCGTCCACCGTGTGGGGCGACCTGATCAAGGACGCCAGGGCGGATCTCTACTTCGCCGGTTACACCAACTACTTCCTGTGGCTGGAACAGCCGAACCTCGTCGAGAACCTGCGCCGGAAGACCGAAGCGGGCTGCCGCGTGCGGTTCCTGCTCGGCGACCCCGACGGTGAGGTGACCCGGCAGCGGGAAGCGATCGAGGATGTGGCTCTGACGGTCTCCACGCGCATCAGGATCACCCTGGAGCACCTGGCCCGCCTCGGCCCCCTGGAGGGCCTGGAAGCCCGCTTCTCGGCCCCGCAGGACGCCATGAACCACGTCAGCCTGTCCGTGTTCCGCTTCGACCGTGACGCGCTGGTCACGCCCCACCTCGCCCGGCTGGTGGGCCACGACTCCCCGCTGATGCACCTGCGCGGACAGGAGAAGGACGGCATGTGGTCCCGCTTCACCGACCACGCCGAAGAACTCTGGGGACGCGGCACGCCCGTTTCGCCGGCCTGACGGGCGGCCGGGCCGGACAGCCGTACTGACAGCAGATCAGCCGCTAATATGCGCACCAGGCTTGATCGCTTGCACGATCAGCGGTCCGTCCACGCCTGTGCATCCCCTTCCGCGCGGGCCAAACCTCCAGTGTGCCGCATCGGCGCGGCGCGCGGCGGGGCGCGTCAGCCGAGGAAGAAGTTGTGGCCGACGTCCGGGGGGATGACCTCGACGTACGGGGTGGAGCCGGGGCCGGGGAGGTGGGTGCCGGGGACGGGGTCGGTGCCGGTGCGGTGGAGGAGGGTGACGCCGTCCTGGTCGAAGAGCTCCTGGTAGCCGTGGGCGAGCAGGAGGGCGCGGTACTCGGCCTGCTCGGGGTCGCGCTGGAACGGGAAGGCGCGCTGGGTGTAGCGGAGGATCACGTACTCCTGGCCGCGCGGGGTGCCGTCGGCCAGCATCACCTGGGTGCGGTTGGTCAGGCGGGGCGCGATCTGGTTGTCGGCCTCGACGGTCGCGCCGTCCGGGATCAGCTTCGCCGCCCGGGCCAGCGCCGCCGTCGGGGCCTTCGGCTCCCACTCGTACGGGACGGCCAGGTGGTAGAGGCCGAGCCCGGTGGCGGCGGCGAGCGAGAGGGCGGCCGCGGCGGTGCCCAGCCGGCGGGCCTGCCGGTGCCGGCCGCTCGCCCACAGGACGCCGAGGGCCTCGATCGCGGCGGTCACCAGGATCGGCCACAGGAAGGCGTCGTAGTGCCGGGCGATCGACCAGTGGTTCGGGTTGTCGGAGAGGACGCGCTCGGCCAGCAGCGGCAGCGCCACGAAGGCGGTGGCCGAGCGCAGCGGCAGCGCGGCCGTGGTGAGGACCAGCCAGCCCAGCAGCATCGGCTTGAGCGGGCTGGAGAACGCCGACTCCACCAGCAGCCACGGGTTGCCGAGCACGTGCCGCAGCGCCTCGCCGCCGTCCGCGCCGAGCTGCGAGTAGTTCCAGTAGTAGCCGGGCACGCCGCCCATCGCCGGGATCAGCCGGGCGATCTCCACCGCGCTCGCCAGCGGGCCGCCCAGCAGCAGGACCCAGCCGAGCACCTTGCCGCGCCGGTCGGCGCCGCCGCGCTCGCGCCACAGCAGCACCGCGCCGAACACGCCCACCGCCAGGCCGACGTCCTCCTTGGTCGCGCACAGCAGCAGCGCCGCGACCGCGGCCCCGCCCCAGCGCCGCGCCCCCGCCCGCTCGAACAGCAGCAGGAACAGCGGGACGGCGAACCCGACCTCGTGGAAGCCGCCCCGCGAGGAGATCAGCAGCGGCCAGCCCAGGCCGTACACCAGCGCGGCGACGTCCCGGACCCGGGTGCGGACCCGCTGGTCGGCGCCGGCGAACGCCCGGGTGGCGATCCGGCGCACCAGCGGGACGCCCGCCGCGTACAGCGCGGCCTGCCCGACCAGCAGCATCCGCGGGTCGTCCCAGAGCCAGTACAGCGGGGCGAGCAGCGCCAGCACCGGCGAGAAGTGGTCGCCGAGCAGCGAGAACCCGGGCGGGAACTCGTGGTGCACGCTCTTCAGCGTCGACACCGGCAGCCCGAAGTGCGCGTAGCCGCGCACGCCCTGGTCGAAGATGCCCAGGTCGAAGCCGCCGAGCTGGAGCGAGGTCCACTGCTGGAGGCCGAGCGCCAGGCAGACCGCGAAGGTCAGCAGCATCAGCAGGACGGTGCGCAGGCGGGTGGTGCGCGAGACCGACGCGGTGCGGGCCGCCGTCCCGGAGGCGGTGGCGGTCTGCGGAACGGAGGTAGTGGTCACGGCGTCGGTCCTGCTCGGGGGCCGGGGCCCTTGTCCGTACGGGTGCGCGATTCCCACCCATGGTCGTTCCGCAGTCTAACCGTCGGCCGGCGGCCGTCCCCGGTTCCCGGGCATCCGCACAAGCGGAATCCGGGCTCCCGCGCCAGTGACCGGGCGGCCCGCCGCTCGTTGGGCAGGCCATGACGACCAAGCGCAACCGATTCCTGGCCGGCCTCGCGCTCTCGGGCGCGGCCCTCGCCACCACGCTCGGCGCGGCCCCCGCCCACGCCGCCGACACCGAGGCCATGGCCCTCGACCAGGTCGCCGACATGGGCCAGCCCGGCGGCCTGTTCGGCACCGTCGCCTTCACCGCCACCGGCCTGCTCACCGGCGTCGAGCCCAAGATGCCGGACCCGAAGTCGCTGGTGGACGAGGCGAAGAAGCAGAAGGCCGAAGAGGACGCCAAGAAGCAGCAGGCCCCGAAGTAGCCCCCGCGCACCGCGCCGCGGGCGGCGACTCCCCGCGGCGCGGCCCCGGCCGGCGCTCCTCGACAGCCGCTACTCCTCGACCTCGGCGACGCCGGTGATCCGGTGCAGCGCGAAGGTGCGGACCTCCTCGGCGAGGTGGTCGTAGGCGGTGACGAAGCCCCCCTCGACCTTGACCGGGTCGATCACCCGCTGCGAGGACAGCCCCTCCGCGTTGATGTAGCCGATCCACATCCGCTCGCCGAGCAGCACGGCGGTCTGCAGCGCCGCCAGGGTGTCCGCGGCGGCGGTCCGCGGCACGGCCGCGCCCGCCGGACCGGCGATCGGCGCCCTCCGCACCGCCGTCGCGGCCCGGTCGCCCGCCCGGACGGCCCGGACCGCCGCGGCCAGCAGCACGTCGTCGGGCCGGGCGGGCCCGTCCGGGACGGGCACCGGGGCGCTCCGCGGCGGGGTGCGCCGACTGTCCGCCCGGGTGATCACCAGATCGCCCTCGGCGGACTCCGCGGCGGGCGCGTGACCCATCGTGCGCAGCACCGCGAGCAGCGTCTCCGGCCCGGCCTGCGCGGCCAGCACGGTCGGGGAGAGCAGCCGCAGCCGCAGCTCGGCGGCCCGCCGGTCGGCCAGCACCTCGCCGAGCAGCTGCGGGTCGTCGCAGCGCAGGTAGGAGGAGGCGGCGCCGACCCGCAGCACGCCGTGCCGGCGGGCCACGTCGTCGATCAGGTACGCGAGCGGCTGCGGGACGGGCGTGCGCGAGTGCTGGGCCAGGAAGGCCCGCAGGTCGGCGGCGGTCCGCCCGGCGTCCAGGGCGCGGCGGACCGAGGCCGGGGTGAACCGGTAGACCGTCGCCCCGCCCTTGGACTCGATGTCGGCGGCCAGCGCCAGGGCCTGGGCGAGCGGGGCGAGCAGCGGGCCGGGCGCGATCGCCGTCAGGTCGGGCTGCAGGATCACGTGGTCGAGCGGCTCCGGCAGCAGCGGCGCCAGCACGGCCGCCGGGTCCGCGCCGCCGAGCAGCGCCCGGGCCGGGGCGGCGAGCGCGCCGCGGCCGGTGACGCCCAGCAGCTCGGCCTCGTGCAGCGTCCAGCCGGTCAGCGTCTCGCGCAGCTCGTGGCCGTCCGGTCCGACGGGGCCGCCGCGCAGCGGGCGGTGCCAGCGCAGCGCCGGGAGCAGGGCGTCCGCGGCGGCGGCGGTGCCCGGCGGCAGCTCGGCGAGCCGGGCGAGGGCGGCGCGGCGGACGGACGGGGCGAGCGAGCGGTCCAGCTCGGGGCCGAGCGCGGCCCGGGGCCGGCCCTTGCCGTCGGGGGTGCCGGTCAGCCGGCCGACCCGGGTGGCGGCCAGCCAGGCCCGGGCGAGCACCGCCCAGCGCTCGGCGGTGTCCTGCTGCAGCCACTGGTCGTAGCCCGGGGTCGGCGCCCAGACCTCGTCGGCCTCCCCGTCCGGGGCCAGCAGCCCGGCGGTGTGGGCGAGTTCGAGCCAGAACGCGGCATCGCCCTCCGAGCACTCCAGCAGCAGCGCGGCCCGCTTCAGGTCGCGCACGCCCAGCCCGCCGGCCCGCAGCGTCGGCGGCGGGGTCAGCCCCCAGGACTCCAGCAGCTCCTCGACCGTCCGGACGGCCGTGGCGGCCTGCCCGGCCGCGGTGCCGTCGACGCCCGCCGGGTCGCGCGCCACCACCGGTGCGACGGCGGGCGGGGCCGGCTCGACGGCGCGGTGGGTGCGGCCGCCGCGCAGGTGCAGGGCCAGCTCGCGGGGCAGCACCACCGAGGTCGGACTGGACGGCAGCAGCAGGCCGCGGGCCAGCAGCCACTCCACCGGACTGTGCGCCACCTCCGCGGTGACCTGCCGGGCCGCGTCCGGGACGGTGCCGGTCGGCGGGCCCCACACCAGGCGCTCCAGCAGGCCGAGCGCGGCCGGCGGGGCCTGCTCCAGCAGCGCGCCCAGCCGCTTGCGGTCGCCCAGCAGCGCGGTCAGCGCGGCGATCCCGGTCACCGGGTCCGGCGTCGGCGGCAGCCCCGCTCCGGCCAGCAGCTGCTGCAGCCGGGCGGGCGACACACCGACGGTCGCCTCGGCCAGCGTCGGCCCCAGGCCGGTCCGGCCCGGGTTCACGGCGCTCGGCGCCAGCGCCTCCCGGACGGCCAGCACCAGCCGCAGGCCCGAGTCCGGGCCCCAGAGCAGCGCCTGCTCGCGCAGCCGCTCCAGCGCGGCCGGGAACGCGGCGGCGACGGCGGCCCGGTCGACGGCCTCCGCGCCCGGGTGCGGCTTCACCCGGGCCGGGCCGGTCAGCAGGTTGCGCACCACACTGTCGGACGCGCCCTCCGGGGCGGCGGCCAGCGCCTCGGCGACCTGCAGGGTGAACCGGTCCAGCCGCTCCAGCGCCCGCAGCACCGAGGCCCGGCCGGACAGCCGCGAGGACAGCTGCGCCAGGTCCGTCGGCACCGGGTTCAGCAGGTCCGGGCGGGCCCTGAGCAGCGCGGCGACGGCCTCGTCGCCCCGACCCCGGAGTTCCTCGGCCAGGGTGCGGGGGGCGTTGGCGCGGGTGGCGCGCGGCGCGCTCTGCGGTGCGGTCATCCGGTCCAGATTAGTCAACACCCCCGACCGCGGCCCAGAACGGCGGAAGAACTCCCCACGAACCGGGGGCCGAACCGAACCGGCGGGAGCCCGCGAGGCGGGCGGTGAGGAGCTGGGGGATGGATGGCGAGAAGCCGTGAGGCAGGCGGCGAGAGCCTGTGGGGCGGAGGTGGTGGCAGGCCGGGGGCGGGCGGTGACAGGCCGGGGGGTGGACGGGGCTCGCTTCGGGTGGGTGCGGGTGGGTACCGTCTCGGCAGGCGGCGGGGTACGTGGACGTGAGGGCGGGGGCGGGCGATGGCGGGCGGCTCGTGGTGGCGTGAGGACGGGGCGGGCAGCGGCGGGGGCGGGCCGGTCCCCGACGGCGGGGAGAGCGTCTACCTGCCCCCGCAGGCGGCGGACTCGCCCCCGGCCGCCGCCCCCGACGCCCCGCCGGTGCCGCCGAGGCCCTCGGCGCCCCCGGCGCCCCCGGTGCCCATGGCGAAGCCGCGCCCCGCGGAGCCGCCGCGACCGGACGGGCCCACGCCCGCCGAGGTGCACCGGGCCTTCGACTTCGCGGAGGACCACGGCCGCACCGACGTCACGGCGGTCTACCCGGGCTGGAGCGAGGTGTTCTTCGACCTGCCGGTCGAGGAGTCCGCGCCGAAGGCCGAGCCCGAGCCCGAGCCCGTCCCCGCGCCGGACCCGGCCCCCGCGCCGGAGGCCGCGCCCGCCCCGGACCGGCCGGGCCTCGGGCGTCGCGCCCTGAAAGCGCTGCTCGGCCGCCCGCAGCCCGCCCCGGCGCCCGAGGCGAAGGCGTCGGCCCCGGGGGCGGGGCGTCGGCCCGCGCCGCTGCTGCTGCTCGGCGCGGTGCTGCTGATCGGCGGGGCGGCGACCGGCATGCTGCTGGTGATGCTGCTCGGCTGGGGCCTGGCGTACCTCTCGCACGGCTGGTCCGACCTGATGAAGAAGTTCGCGGTGCTGGGCATCCCGCTGATCACGGTGACCGGTCTGACGGTGTGGAACTGGGGCCGCGAGCAAGGGCGTTGGGGTGCCGCCCTGGCCCCGGGCACCCACGCGGGGGCCGCGACCTGGGCGGCCGCCCCGGGCGTCCTCCGGGTGGCCGCCGCCCTCTCGGCCCTGTTCGTCCTCGCGGTGGCCCTGCGCCGCCGCAAGGGCGAGTGACGGGGGAGCCGGGAAGGACGCCGACGCGTCGAAGGCGTCGAACCGCCGCCGGACGGGGCCGACGGGCGCACGGGCACGACACGCCGGCCCTTCGGTCGGTTCGGTCCGGCCCCCCCGCGCAGCGGCTTCGCGCTTCGCCCACCGGTTGCTGACGCCCTGCCAGGTCGTGCCGCGCGGGCGGGCGGCTTCGGTCGGGCATCCTGTCCGATCGCCGTGTCCGGCCCCGCGCAGCGGCTCTGCGGTTCGTCCCTCCGTTGCTGACGGAGGCTCAGGCCGCGCCGAGCAGGTGGAGGAGTTCGGCGATCAGGAAGTGCGCGCCGGTGTAGCCGATGCCCTGGAACCAGAGCTGGTCGTCGACGGGGAAGGCGCGGTGGGCCCGGACGGCGGCGAGGGACTGCCAGGCGGGGGAGGCCAGGGCGGCGGTGAGGCCGTTGCGGTCGGGGTGGCCGTAGCCGGCGTAGAGCAGCAGGTCGCCGTCGGCGAGGGGGAGGCGGTCGGGGGCGGCCTCGACGGCGAAGCGGTCGGTGTTCTGCGGGTCGGGTCGGGGGAGGCCGAGGTCGGCGAGGACGCTGCCGGGGAAGTTCTGCCGGGCGTAGAGGCGGGGACCGGGGGAGCCCTCGACGAAGCGGACCAGGCTGATCCGCTGCCCGCCCGCGCCCGCCGAGGCCAGTGCGCGGACGGCCTGGTCGACGTGCCGGGTGTAGCCGCCGAGGACGGCGGCGGCCTGTTCGCGGCGGTCGAGCGCGGCGGCGTGCAGCTGGAAGTTCTCCTTCCAGGGGGCGCCGGTGGTGGCGGTGGCCACGGTCGGGGCGAGGGCGCGCAGCGTGTCCAGGTGGGCGCCGTCCCGGGTCAGGTTGGTGAGGAGCAGTTGCGGCCGGGCGGCGCTGATCGCGGTGGCGTCGGGCGGGGCGGCGACGTCGCCGACCACGGCGACCCCGGCCAGCCGGGAGGCGGGCCAGTAGCCGGGCAGGGCGGCGTCCAGCGGGGCCTTCGCGGCGCCGACGGGCGTGATGCCGAGGGTCATCGCGGAGTCCAGTTCGGCGGTGTCGAGCACCACCGCCCGGATCGCCTCGCCGGGCACGGTGACCGGCCCGTCCGCGGTGCCGACCGTGACGGGCGGCCGCGGCCGCGGGCTCGGGCTCGGGCTGGGGGTGGGCGTCGGGCCGGCGGAGGTGTCGCTCGACCGCGGGGGCACCGGGAGTTCGCGCGGGCCGCAGCCGGTGAGCAGGGCGGCGCCGAGCCCGGTGAGGACGGTCCGGCGGGGGAGCGGGGGCGGCATCCGGGGCCTCCGGCGAGGTCGGGCGGGGAGTTATGTCCGTATTGTGCGGGTGCACCCGCCGCTTCCGGTCGGAACCACGCTGACTAGGCTGGTCGGCATGGCTCTCACCGTCGGCTTCGACCTCGACATGACGCTCCTCGACACCCGCCCCGGCATCAAGGCCACCTACCAGGTGCTGGCCGCCGAGACCGGGGCCCGGATCGACGCCGACCTCGCGGTGAGCCGGCTCGGGCCGCCGCTGACCCACGAGCTGGCGCACTGGTTCCCGGCGGACCAGGTGGAGCGGGTCGCGGACCGCTACCGCGAGCTGTACCGGGAGCACGCCGTCCCCGGCAGCCTCGAACTGCCGGGCGCGCTGGCCGCGGTGGCGGCGGTGCGGGCGGTCGGCGGCCGGGTGCTGGTGATCACCGGCAAGTACGAGCCGAACGCCCGGCTGCACCTGGAGGGGATCGGCCTGGAGGTGGACGCGCTGGTCGGCGACCTGTGGGCGGAGACCAAGGGCGACGCGCTGCGCGAGCACGGCGCGGACGTCTACGTCGGCGACCACCTGGGCGACGTCCGGGGCGCGCTGGCCGCCGGGGCGGTCGCGGTGGGCGTCGCCACCGGCCCGTACGGGCCCGCCGAACTCACCGCCGCGGGCGCGCACACCGTCCTGAACGACCTGACCGAGTTCCCGGCCTGGCTGACCGCCCACCTGGCGGGCTGAGCCCCCGTCAGCCGGTGGCGGACGCGGCCTCCCGGGCGGCCCGCCGCCGGCGGGACTGCGCGCGGGCGCCGGCCAGCAGGCCGAGCAGCGACACCAGCAGGCCGGCCGGCATCAGCATGGACAGCCAGTACGCGGTGGCCGGGAAGCGCGCCAGGTCGAAGGCGTACGGCACGAAGGTGACCAGGGTGGCGAGCGCGCCGAGGGCGAACAGCACGCCGCCGACGCGGACCAGGGTGTCGCCGGAATCGCTGGGCTGACGGCTCACTTCGACTCGCTCCTTCGCACGCTCGGTCCTCCCAGTGTCCCACTGCCGCCGGGGCCGCCCGCCCACCCCTCCTGACCGGCGGCGCGTCACAGCCCGCAACTCCGTGCGCGCAAGGAGTTTCGACTCTCGGCGGGGCCGGGTATGCAGCCATCGCGCGGGCGTGCGGCCGATCGGCCCACCGGAGCCCGCCCGTCGGCGATCGGGGGTGTGGGCCAGTGGAAGGCGCGTCAGTCGCGGGGCACGGCCGCGCCCCGGTCCGGAATCCCTTGGCTGTTCCGTTGCACGCTGAGGGATCATTGCTCCACTGAGCGAAACCGGCCGTCCGCAGTCAGTGGCCGGCCCGCACCCATCCGCGACCCGACGGGGTCGCTCGCACCCGACATCGAGGACTTTTCGAGATGCCCACCGGCCAGGTCAAGTGGTTCAACGAGACGAAGGGCTACGGCTTCCTGTCGCGCGACGACGGCGGCGAGGTCTTCGTCCACACCAAGGCGCTGCCCGCGGGCGTCACCACGCTGCGGCCGGGGCAGCGGGTCGAGTTCGGCGTCGCCGCGGGCCACCGCGGCGACCAGGCGATGAGCGTCCAACTGCTGGACGCGCTGCCGTCGGTGGCCGCCGCCCAGCGCAAGAGCGCCGACGACATGGCCCCGATCGTCCAGGACCTGATCACCAAGCTGGACAGCGTCCTCCCGGGCCTGCAGCGCGGCCGCTACCCGGGCAAGCCGGAGGGCCAGAAGATCGCCATGGTGCTGCGCGCCATCGCCGACCAGTTCGACGTCTGAGCCCGGCCCCGACGCCTGCTCAGACGAAGGCCAGCGCGCCCGGGTCGACGGCGGGGACGAGTCCCTGCTCGGCGGCCCGGGTGAGCAGGCCGCGCACCGCCGCGTAGCCGTCCTCGCCGAGGTCGGCGGTGAACTCGTTGACGTACAGCCCGATGTGCTGCTCGGCGACGGCCGGGTCCATCTCCTGGGCGTGCGCCAGCACGTACGCCCGGGAGGCCGCCGGGTCCGCCCAGGCCGCCCGGACCGAGGCCCGCACCGTGTCGGCGAGTGCGCGCAGCCGCTCGGCGCCCAGCGAGCGCCGGGCCACGATCGCGCCCAGCGGGATCGGCAGCCCGGTGGCCGCCTCCCACGCCTCGCCCATGTCGGCCAGGCAGTGCAGCCCGTACTCCCGGTACGTGAACCGGGCCTCGTGGATCACCAGCCCGGCGTCCACCTCGCCCGCCCGGACGGCCGGCATGATCTCGTGGAACGGCAGCACCACGATCTCGCCGAACCCGCCCGGCACCGCCTCCGCCGCCCACAGCCGGAACAGCAGGTACGCCGTCGAGCGCTCGCTCGGCACCGCGACCCGCCGCCCGGCCAGCGCGGCCGGCTCCAGCGGACCGGCCGTCAGCACCAGCGGCCCGCAGCCCCGGCCGAGCGCCCCGCCGCACGGCAGCAGCGCGTACTCGTCCAGCACCCACGGCAGCTGGCCGTAGGAGATCTTCAGGACGTCCAACTCGCCGCGCTCGGCCAGCCCGTTGGTGACGTCGATGTCCGCGAACCGCACCTCGGGCGCGTCCGCGCCCGGGATCAGGCCGTGCGCCCAGGCGTGGAAGACGAAGGTGTCGTTCGGGCAGGGCGAGTACGCGACGGACAGCGGCTCGGCCATCTCAGACCTCCTGGAGCAGACGTGGCAGCGGCGGCAGCGCCGCGAAGGCCCGTTCCAGGGCCGCCAGCGCCTCGCCGATCCGCCAGGACGCGCGGTCGCGCGGCCCGACGGCATTGGACACGGCCCGCAGCTCACCCACCGGGAGCCCGGCCCGGGCGGCCGCCTCGGCCACCCCGAAACCCTCCATCGCCTCGGCCAGCGCCCGCGGGTGACGCCCCCTCAGCAGGTCGGCGCGCTCCGCCGACCCCGTCACCGTGGACACCGTCAGCACCTCGCCGACCGCCCCGCCGGTCGCCCCGGCCAGCGCCGCCGCCAGCCCGCCGGGCACCGGGTGCCGGACGGTGCCGAAGCCCAGCTCGGCGACGTCCGCGAACCCGTCCGGGGTCTCCGCACCCAGGTCGGCGGCGACCAGCGCGTCCGCCACCACCAGCGAGCCGACCGGCGCGGCGGGCGCGAAACCGCCCGCGATGCCCGCCGACAGCACCAGCCGGAACCGGCCGCCGGCCAGCGCCGCCGCCGTGCCCGCCGCCGCCGCGGCCGGGCCGACGCCCGCCGCCAGCACCGTCGCGCCGCTGCCCGGGCCCAGCCCGCGCCGCACCGCTTCGGCCTCGGCCTGCACGGCCACGACGACGAGCAGTCCGGCGGCGGGGCCGGACTGCTCGTCGGGGAGCTCAGCGGTCATCGACCGAGCGGCTCAGCTGGTCTTGTTGGTCAGGTCGAAGGCCCAGACCGCGTAGTACTCCTGGGTCTTCTTGTCCTGCGCGACCACGGTCACCGAGGTGACGTCGTTGGTCGACAGCAGGCCGGCCGCGCTCTTCGAACCCGAGTAGGTCACCCCGGTGAGGACCGCCTCGGCCGGGCCGCCGGCCAGTGCCGCCTGGCCCTCCGCGCCGCCGTTGGTCAGCGCGAACCAGCCCTTCTCGGCCAGATCCTCGGGCACCCCGACGCCGATCCGGTCGCTGGCCCGGACGTCCAGCTTCGGCAGCTTCTTGTCCTTGCGGGCCTGCTGGATCTCCTTCAGGCACTTGGACAGGACGTCCTCGCCGAGCGGCTTCCCGTCGTTGTAGCAGGTCGGGGAGGGGGCCGTCGAAACGGTCGAGGTGCCGACGACCAGCATGGCCTTGGCCTCCTCGGGCTTGCCGGCGTCGTTCGCCAGGTAGATGCCGGTCCCGAGGGAGGCGGCGCCGACAACGACGACACCGGCGATACCGGCGATGGCACGGGTGCTGAGGCTCATGCGCAAGAGGCTACTCGCCTTCCGCGATCACACGATGCCCGGGGCCCCGAGTCGCCCGCGGGTTGCTCCGCACGCGGGCGCGTCGCGCCCGCGCGGGTCAGGCCACCCGGGGCCGGGCCGCCGACCGGCGCGGACCCGCCCGCAGCAGCGAACGGAACGTCAGCAGCAGCATCACCGCCATCACCGCCGCCGCCACCGTCAGCCCCAGCACCGCGTTCAGCGGCAGCGAGATGCCCACCACCCCGCCCAGCACCCAGCTCAGCTGCAGCGCCGTCTCCGAGCGGGCGAACGCCGAGGTCCGCACCGCCTCCGGCACGTCCCGCTGGATCAGCGCGTCCAGCGCCAGCTTGCCCAGCGACGCCGACATGCCCGCCACCCCGGCCACCACCGTCACCGTCGCCACGCCGTACCAGAGCGCCGCCGCGCCCGCCGCGACCGTCGCCAGCGCCAGCACCGCCGTCACCGTCACCTCGCCCGCCCGGGTGCGCAGCCACGAACCCAGCACCGAGCCCAGCGCGTTGCCCAGGCCAGCCGCGCCCGCGACCACGCCCAGCGCCACCGTCTCCGGCAGCCCCCCGATCGGGTCCTTGCGGATCAGGAACGCCAGGAACATCACCAGGAAGCCGACCAGCCAGCGCAGCGCCGCCACCCCGCGCAGCGCCATGATCACCGAGGGCCCGACCGCCCGCAGCACGCCCTTGGGCCGCTCCCCGTGCGGCTCGGCGTGCAGCTCCGCGCGCTGCTCGCCCTTCGCCGAGTCCACCTTGTGCGGCAGGTGGAAGGCCATCAGCGTGCCGATCACGAACACCACGAACGCCCCGCGCAGCGGCCACCCCGGGCCGATCAGGTGCAGCAGCCCGCCCACCCCGCCCGCCACCAGCGTGGTCAGCAGACCCGCCAGCGTCACCCGCGAGTTCGCCTTCACCAGCGACAGCTGGGCCGGCAGCAGCCGCGGCACCACCACGCTGCGCACCACCCCGTACGCCTTCGACGCCACCAGCACGCCCAGCGCCTCCGGGTACAGCTCCAGGCCGCCCGAGGTCACCGTCCCCGCCATCACCCAGGCCAGCGCGGCCCGGGCCAGCATCGACATCGCCATCGCGGTCCGCCGGCCGTGCGGCAGCCGGTCCAGCAGCGGGCCGATCACCGGGGCCAGCACCGCGAACGGCGCCATCGTGATCAGCAGGTACAGCGCCACCCGGCCGCGGGCCTCGCCGGTCGGCACCGAGAAGAAGATGGTCGACGCCAGCGCCACCGTGATCAGCATGTCGCCGAACGAGTTCAGCGCGTGCAGCTCGATCAGCTTCGCCAGCCCGGACTCGCCCGCGCCCTCCGCGGACGTCGCCCGCCGGATCCGCCGGCCCGTCCCGTGCACCACCCGCCCCGTGCGCACCCCCATCGCCGACGCGCCGCGCGCCAGACGGTTGGGCGACTTCACGGTCGGCGCCCCCGCGTCCTCCTGAGGGGCCGTCGGACGCGCCTCGTCCGCCTCCGGCTCGCCGGGGGCTGCGGGGTGCGGCCGCGGCACGGCGGACGGCTCCGACCGGCCCTCGGCCTGCCCCGGAAGCGGTCCGTGCCGCGGCGGGTTCTCGTCCGCCACAACCCCATCCTGCCCGAGAATCGGAAGCCTAACGAGTGATTGCCGCACCCACGGCGCGCCCGCACGGGCCGCCCCGGACTGTGCCGCACCGTCGACCGGCGGGTAGCCTGCACTACGCGCGTGCCCGGCCTGCGCAAGGGGGCGGCCGACCGAGGCGGCGCGGCCCGGCCACGGAGCGGCCCCGGGTCTAGCAGAATGGACCGGCCCCGTGTCAACGGGCGCCGCTCCCGAGACGTGGCAGTGACAACCGGTGCGTGCCCGCCCCGCCGGGCTGCCTCGGGACCGCAGGATGACAGGACTGGGAGAGAACCGACGCCGTGAGTGCTGCGATGCGAAGCCGTACCCCTGACCGGCTCTGTGCCGAGGCCGTCGACCTCGCCCGCCAGGCAGTCGTGGAGAGCGTCGGAGAGGCCTTCGTCGGCCCCCACGTGAAGGCGAGCCCGGACGCCGAACGGGTCGTCACCCACACCTTCGAGTGCCTCGACCCCGCCTACCGCGGCTGGCACTGGGCGGTCACCGTCGCCCGCGCCCCCCGGGCCAAGAACGTCACCCTGGACGAGGTCGCGCTGCTCCCCGGCGGCGACGCCGTCCTCGCCCCCCAGTGGGTGCCGTGGAGCGAGCGGCTGCGCCCCGGCGACCTCGGCCCCGGCGACCTGCTGCCGACCGGCGCCGACGACGAGCGGCTCGAACCCGGCTGGAGCGGCGAGGACGAGCCCGCCCCCAACTCCGCGCTGGCCGAGGTCGACGAGGAGGACCTGCTCGCCGCCGAACCCGGCATCCAGCCGCTGCCGGCCCGCGCCGAGATCGGCGCCGTCGCCGGCGAACTCGGGCTCGGCCGCCCCCGGGTGCTCTCCCGGCGCGGCCTGCACCAGGCCGCCGAGCGCTGGGAGACCGCGTACGGCCCGCAGACGCCGATGGCGCAGTCCGCCCCCGCCTCCTGCTCCACCTGCGGCTTCCTGGTCCCGATCGGCGGCTCGCTCGGGCAGGCGTTCGGCGTCTGCGGCAACGAGTTCGGCCCGGCCGACGGCCAGGTCGTCTCGCTCGGCTACGGCTGCGGCGCGCACTCCGAGGCCGCGATCCTCCCCGCCCCGCCGGTCCCCGCCGAACTGATCCTCGACGAGACCGTCGTCGAACCCCTCCAGATCCACCCCGACCGCGGCTCCGGCTCGGTCGAACCCGACGCCCCCACCGAGGAGTTGGGCCACTCCTGACGGGCCCTCCGGCAGGCCCCCGCCCCCGCTCCGCGCGCCGCCCCGGGCGCGCGCGGAGCGTGCCGCGTCCGACACCCCTGGCAGAATGCCGACTCGTACGCAGACCACGCGAAGGGCGGCTCGGCACGTGGAGTCTCGGATCATCGGCAGTGCGGCGTCCCCCGAGGAATCGGACGTCTTCGACACCGCCCGGCTGCGGCACACCGTGCTGGCGGCCTGGACGGCGGCACCCGCCCGGTTCCGGGAGGACGCCAACGCCGAGGAGGAGCTCGCCCTCGGCGGCTACCGCGACCGCCTGATCGTCGAACTCGCCCAGAACGCCGCCGACGCCGCCGCCCGCGCGGGCGCCCCCGGCCGGCTCCGGCTGATCCTGCGCGACGGCGTCCTCGCCGCCGCCAACACCGGCGCCCCGCTGGACGCCGCCGCCGTCGAGTCGCTCTCCACCCTGCGCGCCTCCGCGAAGCGCGCCGACGCGCAGCCCGTGGTCGGCCGCTTCGGCGTCGGCTTCGCCGCCGTCCTCGCCGTCAGCGACGAACCCGCCGTGATCGGCCGCCGCGGCGGAGTCCGCTGGTCGCTCCCCGACGCCCGCGCCAGGGTCGCCGAAATCCCGGAACTGCACGACGAGTTGACCCGCCGTGAGGGCCACGTCCCGGTGCTCCGGCTGCCCTTCCCGGCCGAGGGCGACACCGTCGAGGGCTACGACACCGTCGTTACCCTCCCGCTCCGCGACCCCGCCGCCGAGGACCTCACCCGCCGACTGCTCGCCGGGATCGACGACGCCCTGCTGCTCACCCTGCCCGGCCTGGCCGAGATCGTCGTGGAGACCGCGGACGGCGTCCGCACCCTCACCCGCGTCGAGGACCCGCCGCGCCCCGACCGGCTCCCCACCGTCACCGTCACCGACGACGGGCGCCGCACCGTCTGGCAGACCGTCAGCGCCGCCGGGACCGCCGCGCCCGCACTCCTCGCCGACCGCACCACCGAGGAGCGCGCCCGCCCGCAGTGGACGCTCACCTGGGCCGTCCCCGTCGACGAGCACGACCACCCGCGGCGGCCCGCCACCGCCGCCGTGGTGCACGCCCCCACGCCCAGCGACGAACCGCTCGGCCTCCCCGCCCTGCTGATCGCCTCCTTCCCGCTCGACCCCACCCGCCGGCACGTCGCCCCGGGGCCGCTCACCGACTTCCTGGTCGAACGCGCCGCCGACGCCTACGCCGACCTGCTGCGCACCCGCGGCGCCGACGTCCACGCGCTCGACCTGGTCCCCGGCCCGCTCGGCCGGGGCGCCCTCGACAACGCGCTGCGCACCGCCGTCCTGGAGCGGCTGCCCGACACGCCCTTCCTGCCGCACCCGCCCGGCACCGAGGAGGGCACCCCCGCGCTCCGCCCGCGCGACGCCGTCCTGCTGGAGGGCGCCGACCAGGACGTGGTCGAGGCGCTCGCCCCGGTCTTCCCCGGCCTGCTCCCGGCCGGCCTGGAGCGCCGCGTCGAACTGCGCACCCTCGGCGTCCGGCGGGTCCCGCTCGCCGAGATCGTCGACCAGCTCGGCGGCCTGGAACGCGAACCCGCCTGGTGGCGCGGCCTGTACGCGGCCCTCGGCGGCGCCGACCCGGAGGCCCTCGGCGCGCTGCCCGTCCCGCTCGCCGACGGCCGCACCGTCACCGGCCCGCGCCGGGTCCTGCTGCCCTCCGACGCCGCCGACTGGGCCGGCCACGAGGGCTACCCCGAGTCCCTCGCCGAGGCCCTCGACCTGCTCGACCTGCGCCTCGCCCACCCCGAGGCCGCGCACCCGCTGCTGGCCAGGCTCGGCGCCGGCACCGCCACCCCCGCGGGCGTCCTGGACACCCCCGAGGTGCGGGCCGCCGTCGCCCGCTCGCTGGAACTCGGCGAGGACGACTTCGACGCCGCCCTCGACCTCGCCGACGCCGTCCTCGCCCTGGTCAAGGCCGCCGCCCCCGCCCCCGGCGAGCACCCCTGGCTGGCCCGCCTGGCCCTCCCCGACGACGAGGGCGAACTCGCCCGCGCCGGTGAACTCCTGCTCCCCGACAGCCCGTTGGCCCGCCTGGTGGACGAGGACGAGGCCGCCTTCGTCGACGAGGACCTGCTGGAGCGCTGGGGCCCCGAGACGCTGGCCGCGGTCGGCGCGCTCACCGGCTTCACCCTGGTCCGCGCCGAGGACGTCGTCCTCGACCCCGACGACCTGGAGCGCCTCGACCCGACCGCCCCCGCCGACCGCGCCGCCGGCGGCCGCCCCACCGGCCTGATCGACGAGGCCCCCGACGGCCTCGCCGAATGGTGCGAGGACGCCCTCGACGCCCTGCACGCCGACGACGCCGCCGACCTGGGCGTCCCGCCGGTCGCCGCCGAACTCGTCGCCGTCCGCGACCTCGACCTGGTCGCCGACGACGCCTGGCCCGAGGCGCTCGCCCTGCTGGCCCGGCCCCCGTACCGGGACGCCGTGATCACCCCCGTCCGCACCCTGCTGCCCGACGGCAGCTACACCGACCTCCCGCCGTACACCGCCTGGTGGCTGCGCGACCACCCCGTCCTCGACGGCCGCGAGCCCGCCGGCCTGCGCGCCGCCGGGGCCGACCCGCTGCTCCGCGGCCTCTACGACGAGGCCCGCACCGACCTCGACCCGCAGTTCCTGCACGCGCTCGGCGTCCGCACCACGCTGGAGGCGCTGCTCGCCGAACCGCACGGCCCCGAGGAGCTGATCGACCGGCTCACCGACCCGCTCTCCGCGGTGACGCACCGCCAACTGCACGGCATCTACAGCCTGCTGGCCGCCCTCCCGGCGGAACGGGTCGAACCCCTGGACGTGGTCCGGGCGCTGGCCCCGCTGGACGACGGCACCGGCCGCCGCGAGGACACCACCGTCATCGTCGACGCCGCCACCGCGGTCGTCGCCGACGCCCCCGACCTGGTCGAACTCCTCCACGACCACGCCGTGCTGCCGGTCCACCCCGCGCTCGCCCCCGCGCTCGCCGAACGCCTGCACGTCTCGCTCGCCAGCGAGGTCGCCGGCGGCCGGGTCCTCTCCGAGGGCACCCTGCACCGCACGCCCGCCGTGGTCCGCGAACTCCTCCCCGGCTGCCCCGCCGTCTACGAGGAGCACGAGGACCTGCTGGTCGTCGGCCCCGACGGCGAGGAGGCCCGGGTCGACTGGCGCTGGGACACCGGCGCGACCGCCCCCGAACTCCCCTACGACCCGCAGGAGGCCGACCCCGCCGACGAGGACGACGAGTTCGACGTCCCGCCGGTCCCCGGCCTCCTGCACGCCGCCACCCCCGAGGGCCTCGCCGCCGGCCTCGCCTGGTCCGTCCACCAGTGGCACCGCCGCTTCGAGATCCTCGCCGCCCTCACCGAACCGGACCGGGCGTACGAACTGCTGGCGGCCCGCGACTACGAATAGATCTGGTCGCGGGTTCGGAAGGATGCGCTTTCAGGGGCCCGGGGAACGGCGGAGCCGAGTGGCGGGTGTCCGACGGGCCGCGGGGCGCCACCCCGTTTCGGGCCGGAGGTCCTCGGCGAAAGCCCCGTAGCGCCCCACTGTGCTCCGGCGCATCGCCCCTCGGCCCCGCCGTTCCCCGGGCCCCTGATCACCCAGCGTGTGCCGCAGAGCTTTCCCGGTCCCCTGACGGGTCCTGTTGCCGTTCCACGAACAGCCGAGAGGTGACCTCCAGCAGGCCGCCCGCCACCAGGGCGGTCGCGACCCCCGTCAGCGGGTCGCGCCAGCCGACCAGTTGGAGCTGGAAGAAGTCCGCCAGCCAGGGCACCACCAGGACCAGCGCGAACGCCCCGGCCATCGTGCCGATCAGCAGCAGTCGCCACCAGGTGTACGGCCGGGCGACGATCGCCAGGACCCAGATCGCCGTGATGAACAGCGTCAGCGTGGCGACCGAGGTGTCCGCCTTCAGGGTCGTCTCCTCGTCGCCCCGGGCCAGCGCGTACGCCACGAAGGTCGCCGTCCCGCAGATCACCCCGCCCGGGACGGCCAGCCGCAGCACCCGCCGGACGAACCCGGTGCGGGCCCGCTCGTTGTTCGGGGCCAGCGCCAGGAAGAAGGCCGGGATGCCGATGGTCAGCGAGGAGAGCACCGTCGAGTGCCGGGGCAGGAACGGGTACGGGACCTGGGTGCACACCACCAGCAGCGCCAGCAGCACCGAGTAGACCGTCTTCACCAGGAACAGCCCGGCGACCCGTTCGATGTTGCCGATCACCCGGCGGCCCTCGGCGACCACCGAGGGCAGCGTGGCGAACCGGTCGTCCAGCAGGACGATCTGCGCGACCGCCCGGGTGGCGTCCGAGCCGGTGCCCATCGCCACGCCGATGTCCGCGTCCTTCAGCGCCAGCACGTCGTTCACGCCGTCGCCGGTCATCGCCACCGTGTGGCCCTTCGACTGCAGCGCGCCGACCAGCGCCCGCTTCTGCTGCGGCGTCACCCGGCCGAACACCGCGGTGCGGTCGGCGACCTCCGCCAGCTCCGCCGGATCGGTCGGCAGCGTCCGGGCGTCGGTCGCGGTCTCCGCGCCCGGTAGGCCCAGGTGCGCGGCCACCGCGCCCACCGAGACGGCGCTGTCGCCGGAGATCACCTTCGCCCGGACGTCCTGCGAGCGGAAGTAGCGCAGCGTGTCGGCGGCATCCTCGCGCAGCCGCTGCTGCAGCACCAGCAGCGCCAGCGGCCGCAGCCCGGCCGCCGGGTCCGGGTCGTCCAGCGGCAGCGGGCTGCGGCCCAGCAGCAGCACCCGCAGGCCCTTGGCGCCCAGCTCGTCCACCTCGGCCAGCGCCGGGTCGCCGGCCGGGAGCAGCACGTCCGGCGCGCCGAGCAGCCAGCTGCCCTCGGTGCCGCCGGGCTCCAGCAGCTGCACCCCGCTCCACTTGCGGGCCGAGGAGAACGGGATCGCCTCCAGCACCCGCCAGCGCCCCTCCGGCGGCGGCCCGTACGCGTCGATCACCGCGCGCATGCTCGGGTTCGGCCGGGCGTCGGCGGCGCCGATCGCGCCCAGCGCCTCCGCCAGCAGCGCCTCGCCGGCCTGCGGCACCTCGGCCGGGTCGGCGAGCGGGCGCAGGTCGACCAGGTCCATCCCGCCCTCGGTGAGGGTGCCGGTCTTGTCCAGGCAGACGGTGTCGACCCGGGCCAGGCCCTCGATCGCCGGCAGCTCCTGCACCAGGCACTGCTTGCGGCCCAGCCGGACCACGCCGATCGCGAACGCCACCGAGGTCAGCAGCACCAGGCCCTCGGGCACCATCGGCACGATGCCGGCCACCATCCGGCGGACGGCCTCCTTCCAGTCGTGCCGCTGCACCGCCAGCTGGCTGACGATCAGGCCGATCGCGGTCGGGATCAACAGGTAGGTGATGAACCGCAGGATCTGGTCGATGCCGGAGCGCAGCTCGGACTTGACCAGGGTGAACCGGCTGGCCTCCTCGGCCAGCTTGGCCGCGTACGCCTCCCGGCCGACCTTGGTGGCGGTGAACGCGCCCGCGCCCGCGACCACGAACGAGCCCGACATCACGTGGTCGCCCGGGTGCTTGAGCACCGGGTCCGGCTCGCCGGTCAGCAGCGACTCGTCGATCTCCAGGCCGTCCGCCTCGGTGACGTCGCCGTCCACCACCACCTTGTCGCCGATGCCCAGCAGCACGGTGTCGTCCAGCACGATCTCCGCGGTGGCGACCTGGGTCGCGGCCCCGTCCCGGCGGACCTGCGGGCGGGCCTCGCCGATCAGCGCCAGGCTGTCCAGGGTCTTCTTGGCGCGCGTCTCCTGGATGATGCCGATCGCCGTGTTCGCCACGATGACCAGGCCGAACAGGCCGTCCTGGATCGGGCCGACGACCAGGATGATGCCGAACATCACGCCGATGATCGCGTTGAACCGGGTGAACACGTTGGCCCGGACGATCTCCCGCACCGAGCGGCTGGAGCGCACCGGCACGTCGTTGACCTGCCCGCGGGCGACCCGCTCGGCGACCTCGGCCGCGCTCAGCCCGGGCCGGTACGCGCCGCCCGCGCCGGTGGGGTGCGCGCCGGGGCCGCCGTCGGTACCTGACTGCTGGGGGGCCGTGCCTTCCACGGGGTGCGTCATGGCACCGACTCTAGGTGGGCGATTTGTCCGGTGCGTCCCACCTCGGTGCTATTCGGGCCGGACGGGTGGCGGGGTGTCAGTCCTCGGTTCCCGCGCCGGGTTCCGCCCCGGCCTCCGCCGCTTCCCGGGCCCGGCGGATCGCGGCCCGGCGGGCCGTGCAGTACTTCAGGCCGATCAGTCCGAGCAGGCCGCCGGACAGGCAGATCCACGGCCAGCTGCCGTGACCGTGGTCCGAGAGCCACCCCTGGAACGGCACCAGCGCCACGAAGCCGACGAACCACAGCACCGTGCCGGTGCCGACGATGGCGACGTCGTTCCCCTCGATCGCCGGGGGAGCGGGGCGCAGTGCGGTCTTGGGCATGGGGCCTAGCCTACGGGGCGGTTCCGGCGGGCCGGGAGAGGCGGACGGTTCCAGGCCTGACCGTTGATGATCGTAAGGGCCTTGTTCTACGCGCGAAGATGGCGCGTGCACGACCGGAATCGCCATACTGAAACTCCCCCACCCTCAGTTCTCCGACCGGTTCCCCCCGGTCGCCCCTCTCCCGATCGAGGACCCCCGCCATGTCTCCGCAGGCCCAGTCGACCACCGCGTCGCCCGAGCCCACCCCGAGCGCGCCGCAGCCCCCGTCCGGCGCCCTGGACCGCTTCTTCAAGATCTCCGAACGGGGCTCCACCCTGCCCCGGGAGATCCGCGGCGGTGTCGCCACCTTCTTCACGATGGCGTACATCCTGGTGCTCAACCCGATCATCCTGGCCTCGGCCACGGACATGAACGGCACCCACCTCAGCAGCGGCCAACTGGTCACCGCGACCGCGCTCACCGCCGGCCTGACCACCCTGCTGATGGGCGTCATCGGCAACGTCCCGATCGGCCTGGCGGCCGGCCTCGGCGTCAACACCATCGTCGCGCTCCAGCTCGCGCCCAAGATGACCTGGCCCGACGCGATGGGCATGGTCGTCCTGGCCGGCGTCGCGATCATGCTGCTGGTCGCCACCGGCCTGCGCGAGCGCGTCATGAACGCCGTCCCGCTCGGCCTGCGCAAGGCCATCGCCATCGGCATCGGCCTCTTCATCGCCCTGGTCGGCCTGGTCGACTCCGGCTTCGTCACCCGGATGCCGGACGCCGCCCACACCACCGTCCCGCTCCAGCTCGGCACCGGCGGCCACCTGCACGGCTGGCCGGTCCTCATCTTCATCCTCGGCCTGCTGCTCACCATGGCGCTGGTCGTCCGCAAGGTCCCCGGCGCGATCCTGATCTCCATCGCCGTGATGACCGCCCTCGCCGTCGTCGTCCAGCAGGCCGCCGGCCTCTCCGACGCGGCCTGGGGCCTGACCGTCCCGACCTGGCCCGGCAACCCCGTCGCCACCCCCGACTTCGGCCTGGTCGGCCACTTCAGCCTGTTCGGCGGCTTCTCCAAGGTCGGCGTGCTGACCGGCGTCCTGTTCGTCTTCACCGTCCTGATGAGCTGCTTCTTCGACGCGATGGGCACCATCCTCGGCGTCGCCGACGAGGCCCACCTGCTCGACGAGAAGGGCGACCTGCCCGGGATCAACAAGATCCTCATGGTGGACGGCATCGCCACCGCCGCCGGCGGCGCGACCTCCTCCTCCGCCAACACCTGCTTCGTCGAGTCCACCGCCGGCGTCGGCGAGGGCGCCCGCACCGGCTTCGCCTCGATCGTCACCGGCGCGCTCTTCCTGCTCGCCCTCTTCCTCACCCCCCTGGCCACCATGGTCCCGGCCCAGGCCGCCACCCCCGCCCTGGTCACCGTCGGCTTCCTGATCCTCGCGAACTCCGTCAAGGAGATCGACTGGACCGACTACACCATCGCCATGCCGGCCTTCCTCACCATCGTGATGATGCCGTTCACCTACTCCATCACCAACGGCATCGGCTTCGGCTTCATCGCCTTCTGCGTCCTGCGCATCGTCGCCGGCCGCGCCCGCACCGTCCCCGTCGCCATGTACGGCGTCGCCGCGGTCTTCGCCTTCTACTACCTGATGCCGGCCCTCGGCCTGCTCTGACGCCCGACTCGTGATGCGGTTGGTGGGCGCAGCCGTGCCTTGTGGGCCCTCTCCTCGCGGGAGGGCCCACTCTGTCGTCTGTCCTCAGCGTTCGACCACACCCAGAAGGATGAAGATAGGGCGCCTGTCGGCTTGAAGCCCGGTTCCCTGCCGGAAGATCGAGGGCTGGAGGCGGAGAGCGGAAAGCCACGTAGGAACGTACGTGGCTCTCCTCGGCAGAGTCCTGTCGTACACCCGCTTGACTGGAAACCCTAGACTCTGCGCAGGGTCGGCCCATTGGTAGACGGACGCTTGGGGGCGGTGACGTGACTCTCAACAGCGAGGTGTGGCAAGGCCACTTCGCGGAGGGCTTGGTCTGGGCGCTTGCCTGCGCGGCTGGCCTCAATCCTGGCAAGAGAGCACTGGATGTCGACGGCGTCGACATCCAGATCTGCTTCCCCGGCAGAGCAGGGACGAAGAGATATCCACTCATTGAGGCGCAGGTGAAATCCTGCAGTAATCCGATGTATGTGGATAGTAGCTTCTCCTACTCGATTCCTGTCAAGAACTACAATGATCTTGTCGGGGTGGTCGGCGAGGATCTTCCGACTCGGCGGTACCTATTTCTGGTGCACGTTCCGGCCGATAAGGGTGACTATGTTGAATCATCTATTGATTTCAGTCGATTCCGCCATGCAATCTATTGGGTCGATCTGATGGAGAGAGAGCCGATCGACCCCGCCAAGCAGGCCAGCAAGTCCGTGCATGTGCCTACGAGAAATCTCCTCACGGTTGAAACGCTGACTGGCTTGGTAGCCGGTTCTCTCGCGATCGGTGGTGAATAGAATGATTACAGGGTTCGGAGACTTCGGCGAATCGCAGGCGTCTGACCCTCGGCGCATCTCTTTGTATCTCACCTCGCGTGGCTGGAGCCCTGCAGCCGAGCCCGGCGGGACGCTTTGGTTCTCCAGTGGTGGAGATTTTCAAGTATTTGTTCCAAAGAGCCCTCGGATGCGCGGATATGCGTCACACATTCGCAGCATGATTGAGACATTGGCGACTGCTGAGGGCCGTAGTTCGAATCAGATTGTTGTCGAGATTGCGCGCTCGGATGCTGACGTTCAGTATGTTCGAACGCGCCCAGGGGGGGATCCTGGAACGACTCCGATCGAAGATGGCGTGAGGGCGTTCGAGAGTCTCCGCCAGTGGGTGCTTGCCACTGCTGTATCGGCAAGCAGTGACCGGCCTCGGCTCGTGCAGCCAGCAAGGAAGCCTGCGCAGGCCCTGGACTTCATGCGCTCCGTGCGCCTGGGGCCGACTCTTGAGGGAAGCTACGTATTCACCGTCTATATTCCTATTCCGCCGCGCATCGGGCAACTATCTCTCGATGGCGAGGATATTGGATTCCCTGATGTCGATCAGCCATTTCAGCGACGCGTTTCATTGTCGCTTCGAGAATCCACTGTTCAGGCTGTGGATGCTGCTGATGAGGTGATTAGACTCGGGCGCGGGATGGACTCTTTTGTCGGACGCGTCGATCGGGGGGTGAATGCAAACCTTTGTGAGGCGCTGTCGGGCCTGTCGGGCGGGAGTCAGGAGCCCGTCGACATCGAATTCTCATGGGCCCTCTCTCGCCCAGTGGAGCCAACTCGACCCGTCGTGGTGACCAGTAGTCATGCGGCAGTTTTGCGAGAGGCGGCCCAGGAATTGCGGGCGCAGACGCCCGCCGAGGACGTCAAGGTAGTCGGAGCAGTGGTGCGGCTGCATCGTGAGGGCTCAATGGGCCCGGGTGAGGTGAGCATTGCCGGTATCGTCGAGGGGGATTTGAACGATAAGCTGCGACGGGTCTGGTTTGAATTGCCGGAGGTCAGCTATGCAGTTGCCACGCAAGCGCATGAGCGCGGATCGACGGTTTCAGTGACCGGGACGCTCGTCAGGCGTGGGAACAGATATTTTCTTCAGAATCCAAGCGATTTCTATGTAATTCCCGAGTGAGTCGGCGCAGCCGGGGCTGACATACACGCGAACCGTGTGGATTGGTGTGGGGTGAGCGGGGTGCTCTCCCTGTCCGAGGCCGTGGTGGCTTCCATCACCAACGGCATCGGCTTCGGCTTCATCGCCTTCTGCGTCCTGCGCATCGTCGCCGGCCGCGCCCGCACCGTCCCCGTCGCCATGTACGGCGTCGCCGCGGTCTTCGCCTTCTACTACCTGATGCCAGCCCTCGGCCTGCTCTGACGCCTCCGCGCCGGGCCCCCTCGACGGCTCTCCCCCACGACCACTGCGGGGGAGGGCCGTTGTGCTGTTCGATATCGGGCGAGAAACGATATCGATATCACGGAGGCTCGTCGGCCGACGGAGGGGCGAACATGACGCGCACGGTCATCGACCTGGACGACGACCTCCTCGCGGAGGCCCAGCGGCTCTTCGGGACGTCCACCAAGGTCGCCACGGTGAACGCCGCCCTGCTCGAAGCCGTCAAGCTCGCCCGCCGGACAGAGTTCGCGGACGCCGTGGCCAGCGGGGAGTTCGACCTCCTCAACGAGCCGGGCGACCGGGCGGTGGCGTGAGCAGGGAGCACTTCCTGATCGACAAGTCGACCCTGGCCCGGTGGGGAAAGCACCCCGTGCGGCCGGTGCTGGACGACCTCTCCCAGCGGGCCCTGCTCGCCGTCAGTCCGACGGTGGAGATGGAGGTGCTGTACAGCGCCCGCACCCTGGCCGAGGCCGAGCGGCTGCGCCACCTGCTCCGGGGCTTCGACTGCCTGTCGTGTCCCGACGAGGTGTGGGACCGGGCGAAGCAGGTGCAGCAGCAGGCGCTGTTCCGCGGGAACCACCGGGCGCTGTCGATGGCGGACCTGCTCATCGCGGCCACGGCCGAGCGGCACGATGTCACCGTCCTGCACTACGACGGCGACTACGACATGATCACCGCCATCACCGGGCAACCCACCCGCTGGGTCGTACCGGCGGGGACGGCCGACTGAGTCCCTGGCCGAGTCGATGGTGGCTTCCCTCACCAAGGGCTTCGGCTTCATCGCCTTCTCCTGCCCCCTGCCTGACGCCCCTGCGCCGGTCACGGTGCGACGACGGCCCTTTCCCGTGGTGTCCGCGGGGGAGGGCCGTCGGGCTGCGGGGGGGAAAAAGGGGAGGTGGGGCGGGGTGGGGGCGGGTTAGGTTGGGCGGGTCCTCGGGCGGCTGTCTACCGCTCTTCTCGTGGCGCGAACAACGCGTCCGCAACCCAGGGAGTTGCTTCGGCATGGTGCGTGTCCTCGTCGGTGAGTTGGCGTCCGCGGTCGGTGGGACGGTGACGGTCAAGGGGTGGGTCAACACGCTGCGGCTGCAGAGCAAGGTGCAGTTCGTGGTGGTGCGGGACCACACGGGGGCGGTGCAGGTGACGCACCGGCGCGGGGGTGCGGAGGATGCGCTGGGGGAGGTGCTGCGCGGGCTGACGGTGGAGTCGGCGGTCGAGGTGACGGGCCGGGTGGTGGCCAACCCGGTGGTGAAGCTGGGCGGGCTGGAGATCGTGCCGGAGCGCGTCGTGGTGGTGTCCGCGGCCGAGCCGGGGCTGCCGATCGGGCCGGAGACCGGGGCGGAGCAGCGGCTCAACTGGCGGTTCCTGGACCTCCGGCGGCCCGAGCGGCGGCTGGTGTTCGAGGTGCAGAGCACCGTCGAGCAGGCGATGCGGGAGGTCGCGGCCGAGCAGGGCTGCACCGAACTGCACACGCCGAAGCTGATGGGCACGGCCTCCGAGTCGGGCGCCGAGGTGTTCGAGGTCGGGTACTTCGACCGGACGGCCTACCTGGCGCAGTCGCCGCAGTTCTACAAGCAGATGGCGATCGCGGCGGGCCTGGACCGGGTGTTCGAGGTCGGCCCGGTGTTCCGCGCCGAACCCTCGTTCACCTCCCGGCACGCCACCGAATTCACCGGCGTGGACGTCGAGTTGGCGTGGACGGACAGCGCCGAGGAGGTGATGGCCTTCGAGGAGCTGATGCTCCGCCGGGTGCTGGAGCGGGTCGCCGGGCGGCACGGCGAGCAGATCGGGCGGCACTGGAACACCCCGGTCGTGGTGCCCGAACTCCCGTTCCCCCGGCTGACGATGGCCGAGGCGATGACGAGGCTGCGGGCGGCCGGCTGGGACGCCGAGGGCGTCCGGGAGGACCTCGACCCGGAGGGCGAGCGGCTGCTGAGCGCGCTGGTGGCGGAGGAGAGCGGGCACGAGTTCGTCTTCGTGACGCGTTACCCGGCCTCGGTGCGGCCGTTCTACCACCGTCGGCCGGACGGCGAACCCGGCCTCACCGACTCCTTCGACCTGCTGTGGAAGGGCATCGAGATCACCACCGGCGCGCAGCGCGAGCACCGGTACGACCGGCTGGTCGCGCAGGCCGCCGAGAAGGGCATGGACACCTCCCCCGAGGGCCCGCTCGGCCGCTACCTGGACTGCTTCCGGTACGGCATGCCGCCGCACGGCGGGTTCGGTCTCGGGCTCGGCCGGGTGCTGATGCAAGCCCTCGGACTGCCCTCGATCCGGGACGCGGTCTTCCTGTTCCGCGGCCCCAACCGCCTGGAGCCGTAACGGGGCTCAGTGCCCGGTGCGGGCCGCGCCGGACGGCCAGAGCACGTGCACCGGCAGTCCGGCGGCCCGGGCCGCGGCGACCATGTCGGCCGTCCCGCCCGGGCCGTTGCCCGCCCCGCCGTCCCAGACCGCGACCAACAGGTCTGCCAGCCGCAGCAGTTGCTCGTTGGCGGCGACGTACGCGGCCGGGTCGAGGACGGTCGCGGGCAGGGTCAGCACCCGCTCGGCGGCGGCCAACAGCCGGGCGAAGCAGGTCCGTTCGGCCGCCGTCGCCGACGGGCCCGGGTGGCCGGGCCCCGGCAGGACGGCGAGCAGGCGGCCGCCGCGGGCCAGCACGGCCTCCGCGAACAGCGAGTCGGCGCCCGGGGCGAGACACGAGGCGCCCGTCAACTCCGCCGCCGGGTAAGGGGCGAGGAACTCGTCCAGGGCGCGGCGGACCGACCGGGCGGTGGCGGGGGAGAGGTCGAGGTGCCCGGTCACGGCGATCACGGGCATGGCGGGGCTCCCCCTCGGCGGTCGTCCGGTGCTGGGCCGGATACTGCCAGCAGGAGGCCGCCCCGCGCGGGAGTTGACGGAGATTGGGCCCGGCGGCGCACCACCGTGGGCGGATCGTGAACGCCGCTGGTCACCGCATGGCCGGACGCTGGACAGTGCCGCCCCGCGCGCCGGACAATCTCGCCATGAGCGCTCAGGAGTTCGGCACCGAAGCGGCCCGCCCCTCGCAGGCCGAACGGGACCGCGCCCTGGAAGTGCTCAAGGACGGCGTCGGCGCCGGCCGGCTCTCCCACGACACCTTCGTCCGCCGGATGGAACTGGTGCTGACCGCCCGCAGTCGGGCCGAACTCGCCGAGGTGGTCGGCGACCTGCGCCCGTACGGGCCGGTCTCCCGCCTGCTGCTGCGCACCGTCGCCAAGGTCTCCGCCCTCCACGTCCGCCTGCGGCAGACCTGGCAGGCCGAGCAACTGACCAGGCTCCGCCTGCCCGAACCCGCCGTGGCCCGCCTCCTGATCGGCCGGATGACCGGCGCCGACCTCCGCCTGGGCGACGGCACCGTCTCCCGGCGGCACGCCGAACTGCGCTTCGAGGACGGCCACTGGGTGCTCTACGACCTCGGCTCCAGCAACGGCACCTTCGTCAACGACCGCCGCGTCGCCGGCGGCACCGTGGTCCGCCCGGGCGACCGCCTCCGCTTCGGCCGCCTCGGCTTCCACCTGACCGCCGACTGAACAGCTCTCCGGTCGGCGGGAATCGGCCGGTCAGGGGGCGTACGGGTGGTAGCGCGCGCCGGCGGTCGGCCAGGCGCGGGCCAGGAACGGCGGGCGGTCGATCCGGTCGAAGCAGCGCAGCAGGAAGTCGGTGAAGGTGCCGGCGGTCTCGAACCACTCGCCGGCCTCGCTCTCGACGACGATCCGCCAGTCGTCCGGGTCGGGTTCCTCGGTGAGGAACCAGTAGCGATTGCCGTGCGCGTCCGCGCCCCAAGGGACCAGGCCCCCCTCGGCGGGGTGCGGCGGCCACGGGCCGGGGACGGGGGCGGCTCCGTCGGCCGCCCCGGTGCTCCAGAGCCGGTCCGCCTCCGCGGAGCCGCCGTCCGTCGGGCGGTCGAGCTCCAGGTAGCCGTCCACCGAGCCGGGCCCGTACAGGTCGAGGAAAGCCTTGTAGTCGGCGGGCAGGGCCAGTCCGAGCCACGCCTCCGAGGCCGCCCACAGGGAGGGGCGGGGAGTGCCCCAGGCCGGTGGCGTGCCCAGGAGGCTCCGCAAGCGGTCCGGCACGGCCACCGTTCCGCCGGTCGTCGCCCCGCCGGTCGTCGCGCCGTCGGTCGTCATGTGGGGTGCCTTCCTCCGCGGTTCGTCCGGTCCGTACCGGGGATTGTGCCGGGCGGGTCGGACGGTCCGGGCATGCCGAAATGAATTTTCTTTAGCTTCGGTAATGACGTAGGCTAAGGACATGCCCGAGATGTCCGAGGACGACCTGCAGGCGGTCAGCCAGCTGAGGTCGTCCGCGATGCGCCTGGCCCGACGGTTGCGACACCAGCGGGTCGAGGAGTCGCTGAGTCCCACCGAGATGGGGGTGCTCGGCACGCTCGCCCGTTGCGGGAGGGCGACACCAGGTGAGCTGGCGCGCAAGGAGCACGTCCAGCCGCCGTCGATGACCAGGATCATCGCCATGTTGGAGGAGAAGGGCCTGGTGCGGCGCGAGCCGCATCCGGAGGACCGCCGGCAGGTGGTGGTCAGTAGTACCGAGCAGGCCGAGGAGATCCTCAACGAGTCCCGCCGGCGGCGCAACGCCTGGCTGGCGGAGCTCGCGGAGGGCCTCGACCAGGAGGAGTGGGAGCGGCTGAAGGCGGCCGCTCCGGTGCTCTACAAGCTGGCCCACCTGTAGGAAGGCCCGTCCCGGGCGAACGAAGGGGAACCGCATCACCGCAGCACCCACCAGCGCAGTACACCGCGCCGCGGCCGTCCGGGAGACGGCCGCGGCGCGCCGAGGGGAGAACACTGTGACACCGCCGGCCACCCGCGCCGCCGCGATCCGCACCGCGACCATCCGCACCGACTTCCGTACCGACCCCCGACGCATCACCGCGGCCCGGCCCACCGGCCTCCGCGCCGACGAACCGCTCACCGACGAAGCGGCCGCCACCACCGCGCCCACCGGCGCCCCCGCCGCGCAGAGCCAGGCACCCGCCCCCGCGGGCCTGCCGGGCAGCGGCGACGACGACCCCGAGCATCCCACCGCGGCGGAGATCCCCGCCGCTCAGCCGGGCCGGTTCACCCGCCCGGGAGGGATGTTCTCGTCCCTGCGCATCCGCAACTACCGGTACTACTTCGCCGGCCAGGTGGTCTCCAACACCGGCACCTGGATGCAGCGCATCGCCCAGGACTGGCTGGTCCTCAGCCTCACCGGCAGCCCGTTCGCGGTCGGTGTCACCACCGCCATGCAGTTCCTGCCGATGCTGCTGCTCGGCCTGTGGGGCGGCGTCCTCGCCGACCGGCTGCCCAAGCGCCGCCTGCTGATCGCCACCCAGGCCGCGATGGGCCTGCTCGCCGCCGCGCTGGCCGTGCTCACGATCACCGGCACCGTCACCGCCGTCGCCGTGTACGGTTTCGCGCTGCTGCTCGGCCTGGTCACCGTGGTCGACAACCCGACCCGGCAGGCGTTCGTCAGCGAGATGGTCCCGGCCAAGGACCTCGCCAACGCGGTCAGCCTGAACGCCGCCAACTTCCAGACCGCCCGCCTGGTCGGCCCCGCCGTCGCGGGCGCGCTGATCGCCGCGGTCGGCAGCGGCTGGGCGTTCGCCGTCAACGCGCTCTCCTTCGTCGCGGTCATCGGCGGCCTGCTCGCCATGCGGAGCTCCGAACTGCGCCCGGTCGAGCGGATCGCCCGCGAGCGCGGCCAGCTCCGCGAGGGCCTGCGCTACGTCCGGGAACGGCCCGAACTGCTCTGGCCGATGGTGCTGGCCGGCTTCATCGGCACCTTCGGGTTCAACTTCCCGACCCTGCTGGCCGGTTTCGCCCACGACACCTTCCACGTCGGGGCCGGCGCGTACGGCCTGCTCAACACCGCGATGGCGGTCGGCTCGCTGACCGGCGCGCTGCTCGCCGCCCGGCGCGGCGCGCCCCGGCTGCGCCGCCTGGTCGGCGCCGCGCTCGCCTTCGGGGCACTGGAGGTACTGGCCGCGTTCGCGCCCGGCTACTGGACCTTCGCGCTGCTGCTCACCCTGATCGGCGTCTTCGGCCTGACCTTCAACACCTCGGTCAACGCCGCGCTCCAGCTCGGCACCGACCCCGAGATGCGCGGCCGGGTGATGGGCCTGCTGGTGCTGGTCTTCACCGGCGGCACCCCGATCGGTGCCCCGCTGGTCGGCTGGGTCACCGCCGCCTACGGCCCGCGGCTCGGCCTGCTCGCCTGCGGCCTGGTCTCCGCCGCCGCGGCCGGCGTGGTCGCCCTGGTGCTCGGCCGGATCGGCGGCCTGCGGCTGCGCCTGGACCCGCACCCGGTGCGGACCCGCGGCCGGGTGTTCTCGGTGGTCCAGAAGGGCGACCTGGCGACCGCCTGCTGATCGACCGCCTGCTGATCAGTCGTCGGACCGGTCCGTGCGCCGCGCCAGTACCTGGCCCGGCCACGGGCCGGCCGGCCGGTCGACGGTGAACGCGGTGGTGCGGGTGAACCCGAGCCGCTCGTACTGCTCGACCAGTCGGCCGTCGCCGCCCGCGTAGCAGTCCACCCGGAGCAGGCCGATGCCGCGCTCGCGGGCCTCCCGGACGGCGTCCGCGACCAGGGCCGCCCCGATGCCGGAACCGCTGCGCGCCCGGTCGGTGACCAGCCAGTGCACGTACAGCTCGCGCTCCCCGGCCGGGCCCGCGTACGCGGGGGCGTGCTCGGACAGCACGCAGACACCGGTCACCGCCCCGTCCGGGGCCTCGGCGAGCCGGACCAGCTGCTCCCGGCAGGAGTGCTCGGCCCGCTCCACCGACTCCGGCCGTTGTGACCACGGGACGGTGCCCCACTGGCCGGTGCGGCCCCGCCCGGCCAGCCAGGCGACGGCGCCGTCGATCAGGGCGAGCAGGTCGGTCGCGGACTCGGGTCCTCCGGTGCGGATGCGCATGAGGGCCTTTTTATCCGATGGCCGCGCGGGGGCGGTAAGGCAATATGACGGGATGAGGCTCTTCGTCGCCGTGAATCCGCCGGCCACCGCCAAGCAGGAACTCGTCGATGCCGCCGCGCCCCTGCACGGGCTGCCCGGCGCGGACGGCCTGCGCTGGACCGACCCGGCCGGCTGGCACCTCACGCTGGCCTTCCTCGGCGAGGTCGAGGCCGACGAACTTCCCAGGCTGGAGCGGGAGTTGTCCCGGGTCGCGGGGGAGCACCCGGCGCACCGGCTGGGCCTGGCCGGTGGCGGGACGTTCGGCGACCGGGCGCTCTGGGCGGGCGTGGCGGGCGAGGTCCGGGCCCTGCGGCAGCTCGCGGAGGCGGTCCGGGCGGCCGTCGGCGGCGACGACGAGCACCCGGTCTACCGCCCGCACCTGACGCTGGCCAGGTCCGGCGCCGCCCGGGGCCGGGAGCGCGGCGGAACGGGCCCGCTGCCCGCGATGGCCGCCGCGCTGCACGACTTCCGCGGCGCCGAGTGGTCGGCCGGACGGATCCAGCTGATGCGCAGCGGGACGGGCTACGGCCCGTCCCGCTACACGGTCGTCGAGGGCTGGCCGCTGGCGCGCTGAGCGCCCGGCCCGCTCCGGGTCGGCCCGGTTCAGCCCAGGTCGGGCCGCTCGCGCAGCTCGACCCGGTCCGGCGCGGCGTCGCCCAGCTCCAGCAGGGCCAGCGTGTTGGCGCCCTCGCGGAGCAGCGGCTGCGGGCAGAACAGGGTGGTCTGCGGGCCGCGCGCGTCGTAGCGGCCGAGCAGGAACCCGTTGACCCAGAGGTAGCCGTGCCCGCCCCCGGGGACGGCGAGGAAGGCGTCGCCGGTGGCGTCCAGGTGCAGCACGCCGCGGGCCAGCCGCTCGGCGCCCGGCGGGCCCGGGGCCCAGTCGGCGGCGGGCAGCGGGTCGAGGGCCAGCGGTTCGGCCTGCCAGCCGTGCAGGTACTGGCGCTCGTGCCGGACGCCGGTGAGGCCCTTGGTCTCGCCCACCTGCGGGCCGTAGTTGACCCGGCCGAGCGACTCGACCAGCAGCTGCACCCGGGCGCCGCCACCGGCCGTGAGCTTCTCGCCCTCGACGCCCCGCTCCAGCTCGGCGACCCGCTCGCCGTCCAGGTACACCGTCGCCCGGTCCCGCAGCCCCTCGACGGCGAGCGGGTACGCGCCGCTGAGCGCGGGCACCGTCGTGGTGTAGCGGACCAGCCCGTGGGCCAGCCCCAGCTCCTCGAACAGCGGCGGCACGGGCGAGGCCACGGCCGGGCCGAACGGCAGCTCCGCCACCTCGTCCAGCGCGACCTGACGGGCCGTCAGGATCGGCGGGAGTGCCGGGAACTCCGGCTCACGGTCGTCCAAGTACCGCGCCAGCTCCGGGTGTTCGGCCGCGAACTCGGCGATCACCTGCCGGAAGGCGGCGAACTTCGGCGCCGCGTCGCCGCGTTCGTCGAGCGCCGCGTCGTAGTCGTAGGAGGTGGTGACCGGCTGGAACGGGGAGTGCGTCCAGTCGGTGGAGTTGAACGGCGGGTCGGCGTGGTTGGCCCCGGCGGTGGTGCCGAAGTTGGTGCCGCCGTGCGCCATGTACAGGTTGACCGAGCCGCCGGCCGCCAGGATGCGGCGCAGCGCGTCGGCGGCGTCGTCGGTGTCCCGGGTGTGGTGCGGGCGGCCCCAGTGGTCGAACCAGCCGTTCCAGAACTCCATGCAGAACGGCGGGTCCTCCGGCCGGTGCCGGCGCAGCACCTCGAACGCCGCCTCCGGCTCGGAGCCGAAGTTCACGGTGGCCAGCACGCCGGGGACGGCGCCCGCCGCCAGCATGTGGTCCTCGGGGCCGTCCGAGGTGAACAGCGGCACGGTGATCCCGCGCTCGCGCAGCCCGCGGGCCAGGTGCCCGAGGTAGGCGGCGTCGCCGCCGAAGGAGCCGTACTCGTTCTCCACCTGCACCATCAGCACGCTGCCGCCGGGCCGCCCCCACTGGCGCTCCGCCACCTGCGGGAGCAGGACGTCGAAGAAGGCGTCCACCGCGGCCAGGTACTCCGGGTCGGAGGTCCGGGCCCGGCGGCCGACCCGCGCGGTGAGCCAGGCCGGCAGGCCGCCGTTGTCCCACTCCGCGCAGATGTACGGGCCGGGCCGGACGATCGTCCACAGGCCCTGGCGGCGCGCCTCGTCCAGGAAGGCGCCGAGCTCGTCCAGCCGCTCGAACCGGCCGGGGGCGGGCTCGTGCAGGTTCCACGGCACGTACGTCTCGACCGTGTTCAGCCCCATCGCGCGCAGTGCGGCCAGCCGGGCCGGCCACTGCTCGGGGCGGGTGCGGAAGTAGTGCGCCGCGCCGGACAGGATGCGCAGCGGGTGGCCGTCGAGTCGGAAACCGGTCGAGTCGTAGGTGAGCATGCCCCCAGCCTGCCCGCCGGGACCGACCCGGGCCATGGACAAAGCGGCCCGGCGTGTTGGACTTGTCGCGGACCGGCGACCGACCGGGCGGAGCCGCGGGGACGGGACGGAGGACCGGTGGAGCGCTGGTGGCACTACCTCACGCCCGGCCCGGCCCAGCTGGCCACCGGCCTGGCCTGCCTGGGCGTCGGGCTGCAGCGCGGCCGGCTCCCGGTGGTCGGCCCGCGCGTCCTCGACCACTGGGTGGCGGTGGTGATCGGCACCGGGAACGGCTGGTACCGGACCCCGGCCGGCCGTCGGCTGCCGGTGGCGGCCCCGGCGGTGCTCTGGCTGCGCCCCGGCGTGCCGCACCACTACGGGCCGGACCGGGACGGCTGGTCGGAGTCCTTCGTCGACTTCACCGGAACGGGTGCCGCCGGGTACGCCGAACTCGGCCTGCTGCCGGACGCCGAGGTGGTGCCGCTCGACACCGCCGAACCGGCCCTGCGGGTGATCGCCGGGATCGCCGCGGTGTGCCGCCGCGGCGGGGCGTCCGCCGGGCCGCGGGCCGCCGCGGCGGTGCACCAGCTGCTGGTGGAGCTGCACCGGCACCGGGCCGACCTCGACCCGGAGGGCGCGCCGGTGCTCGAACTGCTGCGCCGGGACGCCTGCCTGCCGATCCCGGTCGCCGAGCACGCCCGCCGGGCCGGGATGACCGTCGAGGAACTGCGCCGGGCGGTCCGCGCGGCGGGCGGCAGCAGCCCCAAGGAGTACCTGCTCACCGAGCGGCTGAACGAGGCCAAGCACCTGCTGGCGGCCGGCGGGCTCCCGGTCGCGGTGGTCGCCCGCCGGGTCGGCTACCAGGACCCGGCCTACTTCACCCGGATCTTCACCCGCCGGGTCGGCGTCGCCCCGACGGTCTTCCGGGAGCGGGAGTACCGGGGCGGGGCCGGGCCGGGGCCGGGGACCGACTAGTCTCGAAGCGTGGACCCGAAGACCCGTATGCGGATCGTGACCGGCGCGTTCCTCCTGCTGCTCGCCGTGGTGATCGTCGGCGCGCTCGTGCAGAAGTAGCGGCCCGGTCGGCCGGGCCGCTCAGGACTCCCCGGCGGGCTCCGGCGGCTGCGGCGGCGGGGCGATCCGCAGGTGGCCGATCATGCCGGGGCTGGCGATGCCGGGCAGCAGGACCCGCCACAGGGCGGTCAGCCGCTCGGGGAGGTCGGCCCGGCCGGTGTAGACCTGCGACATCACCCGGACGCCGGTGAACGCGGCGATGATCACGTCCGCGGTCTCCGGCACGTCCAGCCCGGGCAGCGTCTCGCCCTGCTCGGCGGCCTGGCCGAGCAGCGTGCGGACCACCTCCCGGGACTGGTCGTACGGGGTGTCGGCGGGCCGGGGGAGCGAGGTCTGCTCGACCGCGAGGCGGACGCCGGCCCGCAGCACCGCGTCGGTGCGCAGGCGGTCGGCGAAGGCGAAGCCCAGGTCGATGACGGCCTGCAGTTTGCTGCCGGAGCCCTCGGGGACGGCCAGGCCGTCGACGTGGGCCTCCAGCACGGCGAGCGCGATCGCCTCCTTGGACGGGAAGTGGTGGTAGAGCGCGCCCCTGGTCAGCCCGGTGCGGGCGAGGATCTCGTTCGTCCCGGCGGCGTCGTAGCCGCGCAGGTCGAAGACCTCCGCGGCGGCCTCCAGGATGGCTCTCCGGGACCGGATGCCCCGTTCCTGCTTCGTCATGTCCGACCTCCTGCTGGGGGGATCGGCCACCGGGGAAAGATGCCGACCTGTCTGCATCATAGTGGGGTACACGGACGGACCGGAGCCGCCGATCGGCGGGTTTGCCGGGGCCGGGCCCATGCCCGCGCCGTACAGGTCTGTATGCCGGGTGCTGCGATCAGCGGTTCGTTCGTACGGGGGCGGCGTTCAGCTCGGGCTTTGCGGAACGGGCGGAGCCGGCGGGGCGGCGACCCGGCGCAATACCATACAGTTCGGTTTGTATGTCAAGGGAGGCCGGGCACGGCGAAGGCCCCGGTCCGCGTGCGGACCGGGGCCTTCGGGAGCTGACGGAGGGTCAGTCGTTCAGGTGCTCCACCACGTAGTCGATCGCGCCGGTGAGCTTCTCGACGTCCGCCGGGTCGATCGCCGGGAACATCGCGACGCGCAGCTGGTTGCGGCCGAGCTTGCGGTACGGCTCGGTGTCCACGATGCCGTTGGCACGCAGTGCCTTGGCGACCGCGGCGGCGTCCACCGAGTCGTCGAAGTCGATGGTGCCGACGACCTGCGAGCGCTCCTCCGGCTTGGCCACGAACGGCTGCGCGAAGGAGGACTTCTCGGCCCAGGAGTACAGGATCGAGGAGGACTCCGCGGTGCGGGCCACCGCCCAGTCCAGACCGCCCTGGCCGTTCAGCCACTCCAGCTGGTCGGCCAGCAGGAAGAGGGTGGTGATGGCCGGGGTGTTGTACGTCTGGTCCTTCGAGGAGTTGTCGATCGCGGTCGGCAGGTCGAAGAACGGCGGGATGTACCGGCCGGAGCCGGCGATCTCCGCGGCGCGCTCCAGCGCGGCCGGCGAGAAGGTGGCCAGCCAGAGGCCGCCCTCGGAGGCGAAGGACTTCTGCGGGGCGAAGTAGTAGACGTCCGTCTCGCGGATGTCGACCGGCAGGCCGCCGGCGCCGGAGGTGGCGTCGACCAGGACCAGCGAGCCGGCGTCCGCGCCCTCGGGGCGGCGGATCGGCATCGCGACACCGGTGGAGGTCTCGTTGTGGGTGAGGCCGTAGACGTCCACACCCGCCTCGGCGACCGGCAGCGGGTGGGTGCCCGGGGCGGTCTTGATCACCGTCGGCTCGGCCAGCCACGGGGCGGCCTTCACGGAGGAGGCGAACTTGGAGGAGAACTCGCCGAAGTCCAGGTGCTGCGACTTCTCGCGCACCAGGCCGAAGGCGGCGATGTCCCAGAACGCGGTGGAGCCGCCGTTGCCGAGCACCACCTCGTAGCCCTCCGGCAGCGAGAACAGCTCGGCGACGCCCTGGCGGACGCGCTTGACGATGTTCTTCACCGGGGCCTGGCGGTGGGAGGTGCCCAGCAGGGAGGTTCCGGTGGCGGCGAGGGCACTCAGGGCCTCGGGGCGCACCTTGGAGGGGCCGCAGCCGAAGCGGCCGTCGTTGGGCAGATTGTCGGCGGGGATCTGAATCTGAGCCACGGCCGCAGCCTATCCCCCGGATAAGCGGCGGCGGAACGGCAGTCCGGCGGCTGAGACGTGATCTTGGCCGCTCGGGACAGCCGTCACCGGGGCGCGTGACCCCTGGTCAGGGGGCGTGCGCGCGCCCGGTGTCGGCCCTTCTTCCGCTGACGGTCCGTCAGCTTTTCACCCGGAAGTGGGGTGGTCCCGCGACGGGTCGGCCGGTCAGCCGGCGATCTGGTCCCAGCCCTCGATCTCCTGCGGGGTGCGGGAGCCCGGGCCGATGTAGCGGGCGGCCGGGCGGACCAGCCGGCCGGTGCGCTTCTGCTCCAGGATGTGCGCGGACCAGCCGGCCGTGCGGGCGCAGGTGAACATCGAGGTGAACATGTGCGCCGGGACCTCGGCGAAGTCCAGCATGATGGCGGCCCAGAACTCGACGTTGGTGGCCAGCACGCGGTCGGGGCGGCGGTTGTGCAGCTCCTCCAGCGCGGCCTTCTCCAGCGCCTCGGCGATCTCGAAGCGCGGCGCGCCGAGCTCCTTGGCGGTGCGGCGCAGCACCCGGGCGCGCGGGTCCTCGGCGCGGTACACGCGGTGGCCGAAGCCCATCAGGCGCTCGCCCTTGTCGAGGGCGTTCTTCACGTAGCCGGCCGCGTCGCCGGTGCGCTCGATCTCCTCGATCATGCCGAGCACCCGGGACGGGGCGCCGCCGTGCAGCGGGCCGGACATCGCGCCGACCGCGCCGGACAGCGCGGCCGCGACGTCGGCGCCGGTGGAGGCGATGACGCGGGCGGTGAAGGTGGAGGCGTTCATGCCGTGCTCGGCGGCGGACGTCCAGTAGGCGTCGACGGCCTTGACGTGCTTCGGGTCCGGCTCGCCGCGCCAGCGGATCATGAAGCGCTCGACGATGGTCTCGGCCTTGTCGATCTCGCTCTGCGGGACCATCGGCAGGCCCTGGCCGCGGGCCGACTGGGCCACGTAGGAGAGCGCCATCACGGCGGCCCGGGCGAGGTCGTCGCGGGCCTGCTCGGCGGAGATGTCGAGCAGCGGCTTGAGGCCCCAGACCGGGGCGAGCATGGCGAGGGCGGATTGCACGTCGACCCGGATGTCGCCGGAGTGGACCGGGATCGGGAACGGCTCGGCGGCCGGCAGGCCGGGCGCGAACTTGCCGTCCACCAGCAGGCCCCAGACGTGGCCGAAGGAGACCTGGCCGACCAGGTCCTCGATGTCCACCCCGCGGTAGCGCAGCGCACCGCCCTCGCGGTCGGGCTCGGCGATCTCGCTCTCGAAGGCGACTACACCTTCAAGGCCGGGTACGAAATCCGACATCAGAACGGCTCCTTCAGTGATCCGACGCGGCGGACCGCCGTGGTGGGGCGGCAGGCCGGAGGCCGATGGTGGTTGGCACTCGGTGTCAGAGTGTCAGGCACGGAGTGCATTGCGCCATACACCACGACGGTGATGTTTCCCCCACGGGCCGCCCGAACCCCTGTCGTCTCCGGCGTCCTCGGCGGATTTTCCGGGGCGGGCCGGTGAAAACCGGACGATTCCCCGGGCAGTGGGTCGTGAAGCGGTGGCGAGCCACCATATCCCCAGCGGTTCGGACAGGCGCAGCGACGCCCGGTGCTTGTCGTACGGAATGATGGGAGATGTGCCTACCCCGGAACGCCACCCGAGCGACCAGTCCGCGCCCGCCGAGGGGAGGTCCGGTCCGGACCCCGCCGCGATGCGCCGGCAGTACCAGCACGACGGGCTGGCCGAGGGAGGGCTGGCCGAGGACCCGTTCCGCCAGTTCGCCCGCTGGTTCCAGGAGGCCGGCGAGGCCGGGGTGGCGGAGCCCAACGCGATGGTGCTCTCCACGGCGGACGCCGCGGGGGTGCCCTCCTCGCGCACCGTGCTGCTCAAGGGCTACGACCCGCGCGGCTTCGTGTTCTACACCAACTACGGCTCCCGCAAGGGCGTCGAGCTGGCCGCCAACCCGTACGCCTCGCTGCTGTTCCCGTGGATCGGGCTGGCCCGCCAGGTGGTGATCGGCGGGCGGGTCGAGAAGGTCGGCCGGGACGAGACCGCCGCCTACTTCCGGACCCGCCCGCACGGCTCCCGGCTCGGCGCCTGGGCCAGCGAGCAGTCCAGCCCGGTGGCCGGCCGCGAGGTGCTGGAGCGGCGCTACGCCGAGCTGGCCGCCCGCTACCCCGAGGGCGAGGGCGTCCCCGTCCCGCCGTTCTGGGGCGGCTACCGGGTCGTCCCGAGCACCGTCGAGTTCTGGCAGGGGCGGGCCAACCGGCTGCACGACCGCCTCCGCTACGTCGCCGACGGCGAGGGCTGGCGGGTCGAACGGCTGTGCCCCTGACGGGGCGTCAGGCCGCTTCGCCCGGTGACCGGTTCGTTCGGTTCCGTCCGGTTTCGGTCCGGCGGCACCGGGCACTCCCGCTTCACTGTCCGCGTGGTGCGCCGGATCGGTCCGGGGCGCCGCCGTGCGGAGGACCGCCCTCCGCCGGTCGCGGAGAGGAGTTCCGATGAGGAACCGGAAGGGCGGGGCCGACCGCCCCGAGGCGCGCGGCACGGCCGCGCTGGTGCGGGCGACCCGGGCGCTGACGCTGAGCACCTGGTGCCTGGCGGTCGTGACCGCCGCCGAACTGCTGGTCAGGTAGCGGGCGAAGCCCGTTCCACCGGGTGGCGCCGCCCGGTGGTCCGTCAGTTCGAGGGTCGCGCAATAGCAGCAGTGCGCGAGGGGAGGTACCGCCGACCGGGTGATCTTTGCCAGGGGTGCGGAGCTGGCGAATCGTCAACTTCCTTGTGTCCTGCGGGAGAAGCGGTTGTATCGGTTTGGAACCTGATGCGCGGGGGAACCGGGCGGGGCTATGCTCGTCCAGGTGTCATGCCGCAGTGAGACACTGCGGCATCGGCTTGCGCTCTTGAGGTTCTCCACCCGCTGCGGCACTTCCCCCATGCCCACGCCTCAATTGAAGAAGGCAACGCCATGACCACTGCACTCGTCGCCGCACCGGCCGAAGACCTGACCGGGGCTCAGGTCGCTCTCGAACGCGCCACGATGGCGGATCTCGCCGCCCTCGACGCCGAGGATCTCGCGGCACAGATCGAACGGGTGCTGCCGGCCGCCGCGGCCGGTCAGGTGGCGGTGGCTGCCTTCCAGTCCTCGATCTGATCGGGCGGACCACGCCGAATCGGTTCGACCCATGACGTCCGAGCCCGTCCCGTTCAGCCAGTTCGTCCTCAAGGTGCACAGCCGCTGCGACCTGGCCTGCGACCACTGCTACGTGTACGAGCACGCCGACACGAGCTGGCGCGGCCGGCCCAGGGCCGCCCCGGACGAAGTGCTGGAACGGGCGGCCGGACGGATCGGGGAACACGCGCGGGCGCACCGGCTGCCCGCCGTCCACGTGGTGCTGCACGGCGGCGAGCCGCTGCTGGCCGGCCCGGCCCGGCTGCGGCGCGCCGCCGAACTGCTGCGCGCGGCGCTGCCCGCGGGCTGCGCCCTGGACCTGCGCATCCACACCAACGGCGTGCTGCTGGACCGCGCCTTCTGCGAGCTGTTCGCCGAACAGGACATCAAGGTCGGCGTCTCGCTGGACGGCGACCGGCTCGCCAACGACCGGCACCGGCTCTTCCCCAACGGCCGCTCCAGCCACGCCAAGGTGCTGGCCGCGCTGGAACTGCTGCGCGCACCGGAGTTCCGGCACCTGTACGCCGGGCTGCTGTGCACGATCGACGTCGCCAACGACCCGATCGCGGTGTACGAGGCCCTGGTCGCCGAGCGGCCGCCGCGGATCGACTTCCTGCTGCCGCACGCCACCTGGGACCACCCGCCGGCCCGCCCCGAGGGCGCCGGGCCGACGCCCCACGCCGACTGGCTGCTGGCGATCCACCGGCACTGGAGCGAGCGGGGCCGCCCCGTCCCGGTGCGGATCTTCGACTCGGTGCACCGCACCCTGCGCGGCCGCTCCAGCCTCACCGAGTCGCTCGGCCTGGACCCCGCCGACCTGGTGGTGATCGAGACCGACGGGACGCTGGAGCAGGCCGACAGCCTGAAGACCGCCTACGACGGCGCGCCCGCCACCGGCTTCGACGTGTTCGCGCACACCCTGGACGAGGTCGCCCGCCACCCGGGGATGCTGGAGCGCCAGTCCGGCCTGGCCGGGCTCGCCGACGCGTGCCGGGCCTGCCCGGTGGTCCGCTCCTGCGGCGGCGGACTCTACGCCCACCGATACCGAACCGGCGGGGGCTTCGACCACCCGTCGGTGTACTGCGGGGATCTCTTGAAGCTCATCACCACCATCCGGGACCGGGTCCAGCCCCCCACCGCCGTGCCCGCCCAGGACCGGCGGCCGCTCACCGAGGGGCACCTCGACGAACTGGCCCGCGGCCTCGGCGGCGAAGCCGCGGTCGGCGCCCTGGCCAAGGCCCAACTGGAGCTCTCCCGAAGGCTGGTGGCCGCCGTCGGGGCCCCGGCCGGCAGCCCGGCCTGGCAACTGGTGGCGGAGACCGACCGCCGCGCGCCCGCCGCGCTGGACGCGGTGCTCGCCCACCCGTACACCCGGGCCTGGGCGGTGCACTGCCTCGGCGGCGACGGGCGCGCCGACCTCGGCGGGCTGGCCGAACTGGCCGCCGCCGCCGCGCTGCGGGCCCGGTCGGAGTTCGAACTGCTGCTCCCGGTGCGCTCCGGCTGGCTGCACCTGCCCACGCTCGGCCGGCTGCGGCTGGACGGCCGGGCCGAGGCGGTGCTGCGCGGCGACGCCGAGGGGCTGCACTGCGACGGGCAGACCGTCCGCTGGGACCGGCCGGGCGACGACCGGTGGCAGCCCGTCCGCCGGGTCGTCCTGCCGGGCTGGGCGCTCGCCCTGGAGGACACCGACCCGCAGCGCGACAGCCACCAGTGGCCGGCCGCGGGCCGCCTCGCCGAGGCCGAACTCCTGGACTGGACGGGCGCGTTGCGGGAAGCCTGGGAACTGCTCGGCCGGGACCTGCCGGAGTACGCGGCGGGCATCGCGGCCGGCCTGGGCACCGTCACGCCGCTCGCCCCCGGCACCGACGGGCGGGACATCAGCGCCGCCGCCCGGCAGGCCTTCGGCGCGGTCGGGATCGCCCGGCCGAGCACCTCCCCGGTGCTCGCGCTGCTGCTCGCCCACGAGTTCCAGCACGTCAAGCTCGGCGCCGTGCTCGACCTGTACGACCTGTACGACCAGGAGGACCGGCAGCTCTACTACGCCCCCTGGCGGCCCGACCCGCGCCCGCTGGAGGGGCTGCTGCAGGGCACCTACGCGCACCTCGCGGTGGCGGCGTACTGGGCGAGCCGGGTGCGGACCTTCGACGGCATCCGCGGCGACGCCGCGGCCGCGGCCCGGCTGCAGCTGGCCACCTGGCGGGCGCACACCGCCGCCGCGATCGGGACGCTGGCCGGCTCCGGCTCGCTCACCCCGCTCGGCCTGCGGTTCGCCGAGGGCATGCGGGCCGCGCTCGCCCCGGTCCTGGAGCTGCCGGTCGGCGCGGCCGCCGAGGAGGCCGCCCGGGAGGCCGCCGCCGCCGACCTCGCGGCCCGGCGGGGCACGGTGGGCCGGCGGTGACCGCGGTCGGCGGCCGGGCGACCGCCGTGCGCGCGGCGGCCCCCGCCCGGCCCGCCGCCCCGCCCCGGACCGGGCCCGGCCGCAGCGTCCGGGAGCTGGCCGACGACCTGCGGCGGCTCGGCGTGCGCCCCGGCGAGACCCTGCTGGTGCAGTCCTCGCTGCGGTCGATCGGACCGGTCGCAGAGGGCGCGCGGGGGGTGGTGAAGGCGCTCGGGGAGGCGCTGGGGGCGGACGGAACGCTCGTGGTCTACACCGCTACACCCGAGAACTCCCGCACCTCCCCCTACTACCGAGCCGCCACCGCCGGTCTGACGCCCGCCCAACTGGACGAATACCACGACCGGATGCCCGCCTGGGACGCCGCGACCACCCCCGCCTCACCCACCATGGGCCTGCTCGCCGAGACGGTGCGGCGCACGCCCGGCGCGCTGCGCAGCCCGCACCCGCAGACCTCCTTCACCGCGCTCGGCCCCGCCGCGGCGGAGCTGACCGGCGTCCACCCGCTGGCCAGCCACCTGGGCGAGGGATCGCCGGTGCGCAGGCTCTACGACAGCCCGGCGCGCTGCCTGATGATCGGGGTGCCGGTGTGGTGCTGCACCCCGCTCCACCTGCTGGAGTACTGGCAGCCGGACCGACGCCCGCAGGACTACAGCTGCGTGGTGCGCACCCCCGACGGCGGGCGCCGCTGGGAGCGGTTCACCGGCACGCGGCTGGAGGACGCGCACTTCCCCGCGATGGGGGTGCAGCTCTCCCGGGGGCTGGCCGAGCTGGTGGAGGGCCGGCTCGGCGACGCCGACTGCTTCCTGATGCCGATCCGCGAAGCGATCGATCTGGCGGACAACTGGTACCGCGACAGGGACAATTGAGCCCTGGTCGGATCAAGGCCCTATTCCATTGGGGCCGTCGGCCTTCCTACACTTGAGACCCTTTCGGGGAACAGGTGACAGGCGGGCTCGGGGGAGGCGCGTGTGAACAGCCCAGCGGGTCGGGGCAAGGAAGCGCCGAGGCCGTACTTCTTCCTCAGCTACGCGCACACGCCGAGGATGAGCTCACGGGGCTCCGCCGACCCCAACCTGTGGGTGGCCAAGCTGCACCAGGACCTGTGCGAGGCGATCCTGCAGATCACCGACGCGCCCGCCGGGCATCCGATCGGGTTCATGGACCGCTCCATGCACCAGGGCCAGAAGTGGGCCGAGCGGCTGTCCCGGGAGCTGGCGAACTGCCGGGTGTTCGTGCCGCTGTACTCGCCCCGGTACTTCAAGTCCGAGGCGTGCGGCCGGGAGTGGCACCTGTTCAGCCGCCGCTCGGTCTACCAGCGGCGGCCCACCGCCGAGCGGATGACCGGCATCGTGCCCGCGCTGTGGGTGCCGATGGACCACTACCCGCTGCCCCGGGTGGCCGGCGAGCTCCAGTTCAACCACGACAGCTTCGGCGGCGACTACGCCGCCGAGGGCCTGTACGCGCTGATGAAGATCGCCACGTACAGCTCGCAGTACCAGACCGCGGTCTGGCGGCTCGCCCAGCGGATCGTGGACGTCGCCGAACAGACCGTCATCCCGGCCGGCCAGGTGCTCGACTTCGAGTCCCAGCCGTCCGCCTTCGACCCGCCGGACGTCGCCGACAAGGTCCGGATCTCGGTGTTCTCCTACCACCGGCCCGAACTGCCGCCGAACCGCAGCGCCGCCTGGTACGGCGAGCAGCGGATCGACTGGCAGCCGTACCGGCCGGACTCCTCCCGACCGCTCGCCCAGGACGCCGCCGACGTCGCCCGGAACATGGGGTTCCAGCCCACCGTGCGGGAGTTCGAGGAGGAGTCGGAGCACCTGCTGACCGGCGACCACCCGTCCGCGCCCTGCGTGCTGCTGGTCGACCGGTGGGCCTTCCTGGACGGGCGGCGGGCCGAGGCGGTGCGGCGGCTCGACCGGCGCAACCTCGGCTCGGTCGCCATCGTCGAGCCCTGGAACCGGGACGACCAGCAGAGCCGCGACCACGAGCGGATGCTCAACGAGATCGGCGACAGCGTGCTGACCGTCAGCCGCGGCGCCCGGCAGAAGCCCAGCCTGCGCGAGGACGGCGCCGGCGGCGCCCCCGGCAGCCTGGAGGAGTTCCGCGGGGAGATGGAGCGCGCCGTGATGCGCGCCTGCACCGCCCACGAACAGCACCACCAGGCCAACCGGCCGGACAGCGGCACCGGGGAGCGCAGACCCAGCATCGGCCCCTGACCGCGGCCGCGGAACGGACAGAGCAGGACGCCGGAAGGTCGGGATTCCGTCCGGTGGCACGGCATGCGGGAACACGGCGGGCACCAGCGGCCCGAGGGAGGGAACGTCATGACCGAGAGGCCGGCGAAGGGCCCGCAGATCCAGGCGCGCCGCCGCGACGCCACCGTGGAGAACCGCCACGGCCGGATCATCACCTTCTACTCCTACAAGGGCGGCACCGGCCGCACCATGGCCCTGGCCAACACCGCCTGGATCCTGGCCGCCAACGGCTACCGGGTGCTGGTCGTGGACTGGGACCTGGAGGCGCCCGGCCTCGCGCAGTTCTTCCGGCCGTTCCTCAACCCGGACGTGGTCGCCGCCACCACCGGCATCATGGACCTGTTCGCCGACTACCTCGAAGAGGCCCGCCGGCCGATCGACCGCGACCCCGAGTGGATCGAGGACTTCGCCCGCATCCACCCGCACGCCCTCTCGCTGGCCTGGCCGCACTTCCCCGGCGCCGGCCGGATCGACCTCGTCCCGGCCGGGCAGCAGAACCGCGACTACTCGGTCGCCCGGCTCGACTGGGACCTGCTGTACGAGCGCTACGAGGGCCGGCGCTTCATCCAGTCGCTGCGCGCCGACATGAAGCGCGGCTACGACTACGTGCTGATCGACAGCCGCACCGGCCTCACCGACACCGCCGACATCTGCACCGTCGAGATGCCCGACGACCTGGTGGTCTGCTTCACCCTCAGCGACCAGTCCATCGACGGCGCCTCCCGGATCGCCCGGGTCATCGAGGACCGCTACGGCGACCGCGCCATCCGCATCCTGCCCGTCCCGATGCGGATCGACGAGGGCGAGAAGGAGAAGGCCGACGCCGGCCGGGCACTGGCCCGGATCAAGTTCGCCGGACTGCCCGCCGGCTTCGGCGAGGCCGACCTGGCCCGCTACTGGGCCGGCGTCGAGATCCCCTACCGGCCGTTCTACGCCTACGAGGAGATCCTCTCCCCGTTCGGCGACCAGCCCGGCCTGCCCGGCTCGATGCTCGCCGCCAACGAGCGCCTCACCCGGGAGATCACCCAGAGCCGGGTCGCCGGACTGCCGCCGATGTCCGAGGACCTGAGACTCCGTCACCTCGACGGCTTCGCCCGCCGCCGCCCCACCGCCCCCGCCGACCTGTACCTCAGCTACGTCCCCGAGGACCGGGCCTGGGCCGACTGGGTCTCCGCGCTGCTCACCGACGCCGGCTACCGGGTCGTCCCGCGCGACTTCGGCGTCGGCGCCAACCCGCGCGAGGCCACCGGACGGGGCATCGACTCCGCGTACCGCACCGTCGCGCTGCTCTCCTCCTCCTACCTGCAGTCCCCGCAGGCCCAGGCGCTGTGGGACCGCACCGTGCTCGCCGACCCGGCCGGCGCCCGCCGCCAGCTCATCCCGGTCCGGGTCTCCGACGTGCGCCTCAACGCGCCCTACAACAGCCGCAACCCCGTCGACCTGATCGGCCGCGACGAACCCGCCGCCGCCACCGCCCTGCTGCGCGCCCTCGGCCGCACCGAGGCCGAACTGCCCGAGCGCAGCCCCGGCGCGCCGCGCTTCCCCGGGACCAAGCCCACCTACTGGGAGGTCCCGCAGCGCAACCACTCCTTCACCGGCCGGGTCAAGGTCCTCGACGACCTGCGCGCCCAACTCGCCGGCGGCACCACCGCCGTGCTGCCGCCGCCGCAGACCCTGTACGGCCTCGGCGGCGTCGGCAAGACCCAGGTCGCGCTGGAGTACGCGCACCGCTACATGTCGCACTACGACCTGGTCTGGTGGATCGACGCCGAGCAGAGCGAGAACGTCGTCGTCGACCTCGCCGAACTGGCCGGCCGGCTCGGACTGCGGGTCGGCGACAACGTCAACGAGGCCGCCCAGGCCGCCCGCGACGCCCTCCGGCAGGGCATCCCCACCCCCAACTGGCTGCTGATCTTCGACAACGCCGACGAGCCCGCCGAGATCCGCCGGTTCTTCCCCGACGGCCCCGGCCACATCCTGGTCACCTCCCGCAACCAGGGCTGGTCCGGCCAGGCCGGCGTGCTCAACGTCGACGTCTTCGACCGCACCGAGTCCGTCGACCACCTCACCCGCCGGGTCCGCGGCCTGTCCCGCGGCGACGCCGAACGGGTCGCCGAGGCCGTCGGCGACCTCCCGCTCGCCGTCGAGGTCGCCGCCGCCTGGCTGGAGACCACCCGCACCCCCGTCGACAGCTACGTCAGCCAGCTCAAGGCCGAGGCCACCCGGGTCCTCGCGGCCGGCGAGACCCCGGTCGACTACCCGACGCCCGTCGGCCTCACCTGGAACGTCTCGATCGCCCGGCTGCGCGAGCAGTCGCCCGCCGCCGTCCGGCTGCTGGAGCTGTGCGCGTTCTTCGCGCCCGAGCCGATCTCGCTGCGCCAGTTCTTCTTCTCCGAGCAGATGCGGATCGCGCTGTACCCCTACGACGAGGAGCTGACCGACACCTTCCTGCTCGGCAAGGTGCTGCGCGCCGTCAGCCGGTACGCCCTCGCCAAGACCGACGCCGGCTCCGACTCCTTCCAGGTCCACCGGCTGGTGCAGGCCGTGGTCCGCAGCGGCATGAGCGAGGCCGACCGCAACTCCACCATGCACCAGGTGCACCGCATCCTGGTCCACGCCCGCCCGCAGCGCGGCGACACCGACGACCCCGCCAACTGGCCCACGCTGGAGAAGATCTGGCCGCACCTCACCCCCTCCCGGGCGCAGGACTGCGACGAGCGCGAGGTCCGCGAACTGCTCATCGACCGGGTCCGCTACCTGTGGAAGCGCGTCGACCTCGACCAGGCCCTGCAGCTCGGCCGCCAGCTCGACGCCAACTGGACGGTGCGCTCCGAGACCGAGCCCGACCCGGCCGAGCAGAAGATCTGGCGCCGGCAGATCCTCAGCCTGCGCCTGCAGATCGCCAACGTGCTGCGCTCCCAGGGCGCGTACACCGAATCGCTGGGCCTCAACCAGGCCACCCTGACCGGCCAGCGCGAACTCCTCGGCGAGCACCACCCGTACACCCTGATGACCGCCAACTCGATGGCCGCCGACCTGCGCTACCTCAGCCGGTTCGAGGAGGCGCTCACCCTCGACCAGGACACCTACGGCCAGTTCGTCGAACTGTTCGGCGAGGACGACCCGCGCACCCTCACCGTCGCCAACAACCTCGCCATCGACCACCGCCTGGTCGGCAACAGCCGCGAGGCGCTCGCCCTCGACCAGGACACCTTCGAGCGCAACGTCGCGGTCCGCGGCCCGCACCACCCCTACACCCTCGGCACCAAGTCCAACCTGGCCCGCGACCTGCGCGAGATGGGCGACTACAAGGGCTCCGCGGACCTGCTGCGCGAAGTCACCGAAGCCTTCGCCGACCTCCCGCAGTCCGACCTCCCCGAGGAGCTGCGGAACGCCAAGTCGCTCGCCGTCTCGCTCCGCCGGGCCGGCCAGTACACCGAGGCCCGCGAACTGACCGAGCGAACCTACGAGCGCTACGTCGACCTGTTCGGCCCCGACTTCGCCGACGCCCTCGCCTGCCGGCTCAACCTGGCCGCCGACCACAGCGCGGCCGGGGACAAGGAGACCGCCCGCGACATCGCCACCGAGGCCTACGAGGGCCACCGCCGGCTGTTCGGCGACGACCACCCCTTCACCTTCGCCTGCGAGAACAACCTCGCCATCTACCTGCGCGGCTCCGGCGACCTGGGGGGCGCCGTCCGGCACGGCCGCACCGCGAGCGAGGGCCTGGCCCGGGTCCTCGGCCGGGCGCACCCGTTCACCCTCAACTCCACCATCAACCTGTCCAACGCCCTCGCCGAGGCCCGCGAACTCGCCGAGGCCGAGGACCTGGCCCGGACCGCCTACGACGGGCTCGCCGCCCGGTACGGCGTCAACCACCCCGACGCGCTGATCTGCCAGGCCAACCTGGCCGTCACGCTCCGGGCGGCCGGGCGGCGCAGCGAGGCCGAGAGCCTGCGGATGCAGGCGATCGCGGCGCTGGTCGAGCTGTTCGGGGAGGAGCACCCGTCGGTGGTCGCCGCCCGCAGCTGGCAGCGCACCAACCGCGACCTGGAGCCGCAGCCGCTGTAGCGGAGCGGAAGGGGGCGGGGCGCACCGCGCGGTGCGCCCCGCCCCCTTCCGCCCGCCCGGCCGCTCAGGGGCGGGCGGCCCAGCGGATGGCGTCGGTCATCTCCTTCAGCGAGCCGAAGTGCGCGGCGCCCGGCTCCAGGTAGAGCTGGGCGCCGGGGATGTGGTCGGCCAGCCAGGCGGAGTGGCCGACGGGGGAGAACTTGTCGTCGGCGCCGTGCCACAGGCGGACCGGCGTCAGGATGCTCTCCACGTCGAAGCCCCAGTCGGTGATGAAGGCCAGCACGTCGTCGATCCAGCCGTCGGCGCCGTACCGGAAGGCCTGCCGGTACGTGGAGTGCAGCATCCGGCGGATGCCGATGTCGGCGACCACGGTGCGGTCCGGCGGGGTCAGCTCGGGGACCAGGTTGCGGATCAGCTGGGCCGGGTCGCGGCGGATCACCCGGGACCGGACCTGGAACTGGCCGGCGATCCGGGGCTGTCCCAACTCGGCCTGCCGGTAGGCCCGTTCGTTGGACGGGGTCATCCCGGCGAACCAGTCCAGGCCGTCCGCGTGGCGCGGGGCCAGTGAGACCTGGGCGGCGGCCCGGCGGACCCGGTCGGGCAGCAGCGCGGCGCAGGCCAGCGCGTGCGGCCCGCCGCCGGAGCGGCCGACCACCGCGAACCGGTCCAGGCCGAGGGCGTCGGCGATCACCGTGGCGTCGGTCGCGGCGGCGGCCACGCTGCGGCCCGGCAGCCGGGTCGAGTCGCCGTAGCCGGGCCGGTCGAAGGAGATCAGCCGGACCCGCATCCGGGCCAGCACGGCGCTGCGCGGGGCGGGCCCGACCCGGCTGCCGGGGGTGCCGTGGAGCAGGAACACCGGTGTCCCGGACGGGTCTCCGGACGTCTCGACGGCGAGCACGCCGCCGTCCGGCGTCTCGATCCTCCGTGTCGCCACGCGGACCCTCCTGTTCAACTGGGGATGTCGAGGCTGCGCACCTCGCGGCGGGCCTGCCAGGTGGTGTGCTCCCGGGAGATCGCGTCCTCGGCGTCCCGGGCGAGCCGGGCCCAGGTCTCCTCGGCGTCCGGCGAGGAGAGGTCCACGGTGGCCAACTGGGCTTCCACCTTGGACAGTTCGGCCGCCGCGAGGGTGTAGGCGGCGGCCTGCGGGCGGTACTGGCGCAACTGCGCCCAGGCGGCGATCGAGGCGGCCACCGCGGAGATCGCGCCCAGCGCGTCGAAGCTGAACTCGCCGACCGCCCGCAGCACCGCGAGCAGCAGGCCGGCCGCGGGCAGCACGATGGCGAGCCGGCCGACCCGGCGGGTGGCGTTGCGGCACTGCACGGCCTTGGCCTGGTACCACTCGCGCTGGCTCTGCACCCGCTCGCGCAGGTAGGTCTCCCGGCGGACGGCCAACGGCTGGTCGCGGAGCCGCTCCATGGTCTCGGTGATCTGCGGGTGCCGGGCCGGGGCCCGCCAGCCGCGCAGCTCCTCGGCCACCCCCGGGGTGACCCGGTCGGTGTCGAACTCGCCCAGGATGCCCGCGAGCTGGATGTCGTAGAGGCGCTCGGCGTCCGGCAGCTTGCGGGGCGGCGGCTGGTAGGAGTCGGCCCGCACCGCGTACTTCCACACCAGGGTCTTCACCGACTCGGCGACCGCCCGGCCGTCGTACCAGAGCCGCTGCGGGTTCTGCCAGGCCACCACGACGGCGGTGAACAGCGCGCCCAGGTAGGCGAGCGCCGCCGCCCAGGCCCAGAGCGCCCCGTCGGCGGAGCCTGCGAAGGCCGCGCCGACCAGCAGCAGCAGCTCCCAGCGGGACAGCGCCACCGCCCTGGTCTGCCCCAGCAGGGACGCGCCGTCGGCGGCCCAGAACAGGCGCGGGAGCAGGTCCTGCTCCCGCACGAAGCCGATCGAACGCCCCGCCCCAGCCGCCATCCCCGCCCCCGCAGCGCCGTCTCACCGGTCTCGGGAGTCCTTCCCAGTGACGGACGAACTTACGCGAACGGAAAAGGAGTTGGCCGAATGGAGCGGGTCGGCGCGGGGGCCGCCGTCACCAGGCGTAGAAGATCCGGTCGGCGTTGTCGGCGATCACCTTGTTGTTCCACTCGGTGCCGCCGTCCACGTTCCCCGAGCGGAACAGCGGCGGGGTGATGCCGCGGTCGGCCAGCTTGGCGGTCGCCGAGGCCGTGACGGACTGCATCAGGGCGCTGGTGACGATGGTGGAGACCGAGCCGAACGGGGCGCCCGCGCCGGGGTGCTCCAGCTCCCCGTCGCCGAGCCCGATCTTGCTGTCCAGCACCACGTCGCAGTTGTCCTTGAGGTAGGTGCCGGAGGAGTGGTTCGAGGACACCGCGCCGGGATAGGCCAGCGAGGTCACGCCGATCACCTTCAGGCCGCGGTCGCGGGCGTGCCGGGCCAGCTCGACCGGCATCACCTGGCGGCCGGAGAGCGAGATCAGGAACAGCAGGTCGCCGCTGCGCGCGGGGGTCAGGTCCAGGGTGGTGGTGGCCAGCCCGGAGACCCGCTCCAGGGCACTGCCCAGGTGCGCGGGCATCACGTTGACGCCGGTCATCCCCGGCACGTTCAGCAGGTTCATCACGACCAGCCCGCCGGCCCGGTAGACCACGTCCTGGGCGGCCAGCGAGGAGTGCCCGGCCCCGTAGGTGAAGATCCGCCGCCCGTGCTCGACGGCCTCGGCCAGCAGCTCGGCGGCGGCCTCGATGTTCTCCCCCTCCTCCGCCCTGACCCGTTCCAGGTGGGCCACCGCGATGTCCAGGTACCGGTCGACCAGTCCGCTCATCTCTGCTCCGTCCGAGCTCGGGGGCGGTCCGGTGGTCCGGACCACTGGGAGAAAGCTACGGCGTGCACGGTGGCCCCTGGCGGAGGCGGCTGTCAACCGGCACGAAAAGCCGGGGCATAGCGGGCGCGCGGGACGGGTTGTCACTCCGGTACGTCAGAATTGGCGGTGAGGACACCGAAGAACGGAGCCAGGGGCGATGTCAGGGCTGATCGACACCACTGAGATGTACCTCCGCACCATCCTGGAGCTGGAGGAGGAGGGCATCACCCCGATGCGCGCCCGGATCGCCGAGCGGCTGGAGCAGTCCGGCCCGACGGTGAGCCAGACGGTGGGCCGGATGGAGCGGGACGGCCTGCTCCAGGTCGCCGAGGACCGGCACCTCGAACTGACCGGCGAGGGGCGCAAGTTGGCTGTCCGGGTGATGCGCAAGCACCGGATCGCCGAGTGCCTGCTGGTGGACGTGATCGGCCTGGAGTGGGAGCAGGTCCACGAGGAGGCCTGCCGCTGGGAGCACGTGATGAGCGAGACGGTCGAGCGCAAGGTGCTCGCCATGCTCGGCCACCCCACCCAGTCCCCGTACGGCAACCCGATCCCCGGCCTGGACGAGCTCGGCGACACCAAGGCCGAGGGCGAGGGCTTCGACGCCGGACTGCTGACGCTGGAGGCCGTCGCGGCGGCGGACGGCGCGGACGTCGTGGTCCGCCGGATCGGGGAGCCGATCCAGACCGACGGCGACCTGATGCGCACGCTCCGCCGGGCCGGTGTCCGCCCCGGCGCGACCGTCCGGGTCTCCCCGGCGCCCGGCGGCGTGCTGGTCGGCACCGGCGAGAGCGCGGCCCAGCTCGGCAAGGAGATCGCCGCGCACGTGTTCGTCGCCCAGCCGTAGGGCCCGACCGCCCCGCCGCGCCCTGCCGCGATGCGGGGCGGAGCACGCGCCTCGGGCCCGGTGTCCCCACACCGGGCCCGCGCGCTCCCTCCCTGCTCCCTCCCCGTCCCCTCCTGCTCCCCTCCGGTTCCCCCGCCGCCCCGCCCCGCTCCCTCCCGGGTTCCCTCCCTGCCGTGCCCGGCGCGGTCCCTGGGCCCGCGCCGGCTCCCTCCCGCTGCCGCGTTCGGCTTCCCCGTCCGAACGCCCTCCCGGCAGCCCCCCACGTCCTTTCGGCCTGTCCGCTCCCTTCGCTCCGCTCCGTGCCGACGCTGGAGATGATCCCCTCGGCACCCGCGGCCAATCCTTGAGCGATGTCACCCGATCGGTGGGCTTCCCCCGCTGACCTGCGGGTATGACGACCGGTTCCGGAAGATCCGGCTCCGGACGGCGGTGGGGCGCGCTGCTCCGGACGTGCCGACGGCGGGCCCGGCCCCCGATCGGGAGGCCGGGCCCGCCGCCGCCCGCGCGGGGTGCCGCGCGGGAACGCCCCCGCCGGATCGGCCGGGGGCAGGCTCGGGGGGTCAGCGCACCGCGGCCGCCCGGCGCGGCGCCTGGCGCGGCGAGGACGCCTCCCGCCCGCAGGCGTAGGCCAGCGGGCTGACCAGCTCCGCGGCGTCCGGCAGCCAGCGGTTCAGCGCGGACGGCGGCCGGGCCCACTGCGCGGACGCGTACCCGCCGACCCGGGACGGCGGGGCCACCACCCAGTCGCCCTCGCCGCGCGCCACCAGGTCCAGCCGCTCCGGCGACCAGCCGATCTGCCGCAGCATGTCCGGCAGCTTGTCGGCCACCCCGGGCAGCACCAGGAAGTGCAGCCGCCGCCCGCCGCACCCCGGCGCGGCCGGGACCGCGACCACCGGGCCGAGCTGCAGCCCCATCCGCTCCATCCGGGCCAGCGCCAGGCAGCCCGCCACCTCCGGCACGTCCAGCACGTCGAACGCCCGTCCGGCGGGCAGCAGGATCGAGGCCGCCGGGTTCTCCGTCCACCACTTGCGGACCACGCCGGGCCCGGCGCTGGCCCGCCGCCGCCAGTCCTGCTCGGCCGGGTGCGCGCCGGGGAGCGCGCAGTCCGGCGCACCGCAGGAGCAGCACGCCGGTCCGTCGCCGTCGACCAGCCAGGTGCCCGGGACCACCTCCCAGTGGCGGTCCTCGGCGTAGCGGACGGCTTCGAGCAGCAGCGGCGGCAGGTTCTGTTCGGGGGCTCCGGAGGTGTTGTCCACGTGCAGCACAACTACCGTCCGTGAGTGCGGGTTACGGCCCGCCGCCGAACGCCTCGGGCGGGGCGCGCGATGTCACCCGGGACGGTGATCCTGGTCGGAACCCCTCCGCTGAGCAGGGGCGGTAACGGGCGCAGTGGGGGCGCACAGAGGCATTCACCCGGGCGCGTGGGGAGTGGGTACGTCACCGTGGGTATTCCGCATGGTGTTGCACAGTCGTCGCCCTCCGGTCGGGTCCGGACGGCGTTGGGGAGGCGGAAAAATCCCATGGCCGCGAGACCGCTCGTCGCACGAGAGCCGAACGAACGTCTTCAGCAGTTGATCCAGGAGGCGGGCTGCTCCAACGCGGGCCTCGCCCGCCGGGTCAACCTCTGCGGAGCAGAGCACGGACTGGACCTGCGCTACGACAAGACCTCGGTCGCCCGCTGGCTGCGCGGGCAACAGCCGCGCGGGCAGGCGCCCGCCGTCATCGCCGAGGCGCTCGGCCGCAAACTCGGCCGCGGCGTCACCGTGGACGAGATCGGCATGGCCGACGGCAAGAGCCTCAGCTCCGCCGTCGGACTCCAGTTCGCGCCCAGCCTGTCCACCGCGCTGGAGCAGATCTGCGAACTCTGGCGCAGCGACGTCGGCAAACGCGACTTCCTGGCCGGCGCCACCGTCGCCGCCTCCGCGCTGGTCGAACCCAGCCGGGACTGGCTGATCACCCCGCCCGACCCGGTGGTCGCCCGCACCGGCGGCACCCGGGTCGGCCTGGCCGACGTGGCCGCGATCCGGGCCACCACCCAGATGCTGGTCGACCTCGACCACCGGTTCGGCAGCGGCCACGTGCGCCCCGTGGTGGTGCACTACCTGAACAGCGTGGTCTCCGGCTTCCTCGGCGGCTCCTACCGCGACGAGACCGGCCGCCAGCTCTTCGGCGCGGTCGCCCGGCTGACCGAACTGGCCGGCTACATGGCGGTCGACACCGGCCAGCCCGGCCTGGCCCAGCGCTACTACATCCAGGCGCTGCGGCTCGCCCAGGCCGCCGACGACCGCGGCTACGGCGGCTACGTGCTCGCCGCCTCGATGAGCCACCTCGCCGCGACCCTCGGCAACCCCCGGGAGATCGCCCAGCTCGCCCGCGCCGCCCAGGAGGGCGCCCGCACGGTGGCCACCCCCACCGCGATGGCGATGTTCTACGCCGCCGAGGCCCGCGGCCACGCCCTGCTCGGCGACGCCTACGCCTGCGAGGACGTCGCGGCCAAGGCGCTGGCCGCGATGGAGCGCCGCAACCCGGCCGACGACCCCGACTGGATCGTCCACTTCGACGAGGCGTACCTCGCCGACGAGCTGGCGCACTGCCACCGGGACCTGCAGCAGGGCGAACGGGCCGAGCACTACGCCCGCACCGCGCTGGAGCTGCACCCCGCGCACCGGGTCCGCCGCCGCGCCGTCGACCTGGTGCTGCTCGCCACCGCCCAGCTCCAGCAGCGCGACCTCGAACGGGCCTGCGAGACCGGCAGCGAGGCGGTCCGGCTGCTCAGCGGGCTGCGCTCGAACCGGGGCGTCGAGTACCTCGACGACTTCCGCAGCCGGCTGGAGCCGTACCGCGGGCACCGGGCGGTCCGCGAGTTCCACGCCCGGATGGACGGGGAGGCGGCGTAGCGGACGGAGCGGGGGGCCGGGCCCACCGGCCCGGCCGAACGTGAATCAATAGCACAGAACAACGGTGCGCGTAGTCACCTGTGCCGGTGAACCGGTAGCGTGGGCCCGCAGTTGTGGTCCGCCGTCAGCGACCGGCGGGGCAACCGAAAGGCCCGGGACCACCGGTGCCGTGCACAGGTGAGGAAACGCGTTGAGCCAGCGCCGCTCGTATCCCAACTCCGGCGACTTCAATCTGGACGACCTGTTCCGGCCGGAGCCCGCCCAGCCCCAGGCCCAGCCCCCCTACCCGGCCCAGCAGCCGTACGACCCGGCGCAGCCGGCCCAGCAGCCGTACGATCCCGCCCAGCCGGTCCAGCAGCAGCAGTCGGTGCCGCCGGTCGGGCAGAGCGGCAGCCCCGAGTACTGGGGCGCGCCCCCGCAGGCCGGGCCGGTCGTGCCCGAGCAGGAGGGCGCCACCCAGTACCTGCCGCCGTACCCGTCCGGCGACCCGTCCTTCGGCGGCCAGCCGCCGCAGCAGCAGCCGTACGCGGGCGGCACCTTCGGCGGGCAGGCCCCGCTCCAGCCGCCGGCCCAGCCGGGCTACGGCCCCGCCCAGCCGGGTTACGGCCCCGCGCAGCCGGGCTACGGCGGCGCGGGCGGGGCGGGCGGCTACCAGGCCCAGGCGCCGCAGCAGCCCGGCTACCCGGCCCCGGTCGGCCACCCGCAGGGCGAGGACGGCGGCCGCCGCACGCCCGACCGCCGGCTGCTGATCGGCGCGGGCGTCGCCGGTGTCGCGCTGGTCGCCGTGCTGGCCGGGGTCCTGCTGAGCGGCGGCGACGAGGGCGGCGCGGGCAAGGAGAAGACCAAGGCGAAGGCCGGGACCAGCCAGCCGGCGGCCACCCCGGCCGCCGGCGGCGGTGCCGGGGACGCCGTCACCCCCGCGATGAAGGCCCAGGCCCAGGCGATGTCCGACCTGCTGGGCACCGCCAGCGCCAGCCGCACCTCGGTGGTCAACGCGGTCGGCGCGGTCGGCAAGTGCCAGACCCTGCCGGACGCGCAGGGCGCGCTCACCGCGGCCGCCGCGCAGCGGCAGGACCTGCTGAAGAAGCTGGGCGACCTGAAGGTCGATCAGCTGCCGGACGGCGCCAAGCTGGTGACCCAGCTGCAGGCCGCGTGGCAGGCCTCCGCCACCGCCGACACCGAGTACGCGGGCTGGGCCGGCGACCTGGTGGCGGGCTGCGACCCGGCCAAGGCCAAGGACAACGACCACTACCGGAACGGCAACACCGCGAGCGGCTCCGCCACGACGGCGAAGGAGCAGGCCTCGACGCTCTGGGGCGTCGTCGCGGGGAAGACCGGCCTGCCGCCCAAGGGCGCGATCGAGCTGTAGACGGCGGACAGGCCCCCGGCGCGTCGCGCCGGGGGCCTGTCGCGTGGTGCCGGGGCCTGTCGTTACGCCGGGGGCCTGTCGTTGGTGAGGACCCAGCGGACGTCCGTGAAGCCCTTGCGCTGCTCGGTGAGGCGGCCGTCCCGGACCTGCTGGAAGGTGACCGAGGTGTTCACCAGGCGGGGGGAGTCGGCGGTCGGGAGCATGTTGGTGACGCCCCAGCCGAGCGGCGGGGTGGCGCCGGCGGTGTCGATCGGGTCGCCGCTGTCCAGGACGCTCTGCAGGGCCTTCGCGCTGATCGGCCGGGACCGGTCGACCCGGTCGGCGGCCTGGCGGAACACCTCGTAGGCGACCCAGGTGGTCTGCACGCCGGGGTCGGCGACGTCGATGGTGGCGCCGTTGCCGTAGGTGTGGGCGGTGGAGCGCAGGCCGTCCCAGACGGCGGAGGACTCGGCGGGGAACCAGCCGGTGGCGAGCGCGCCGCGGAGCGGGCCGTTGTCGCCGCCGGTGGAGTCGACCACGGACTGCTGGAAGGAGCCGATCACCGAGGCGAGCTGGGTGTTCCTCGGGTTGGCGCGGCGGTACGGGTCGAGCAGGTTGCCGGTGGGCTCGGCGCCGAGCGCGGAGAGCACGCAGTTGCCGGGCCGGTCCTCGCCGATGGCCTTGCGGGCGTACGGGGCGTAGTCGTTGGACTTCTCCGGCGCCTTGACGTCGACGACCTTGATGCCGGTCTGCCGGGTGGCCGAGCCGAGGTAGTTGACCAGGGCGTCGCCGGCCCGGGTGTCGGGGCGGATCAGCGAGATCTGCTTGCAGCCGGCCTCGACCAGCTGGCGTCCGCTGCCCGCGACCAGGGCGGGCAGGCCGCCGTTGACGGGGTAGGACAGCGGGCTGCTGAACTCGGGGGTGGAGAGGCCGTACCCGCCGATGAACGGGATGCCGGCCTCCTCCAGGACGGGCATGAAGTTGCTGCCGTACTGGCTGGCGGAGCCGACCACGGCGACCGCGTGCGCGCTGACGGCCTGGTCGGCGCAGGCGGTGGCGCCGTCGGTGGTGTCGTGCTCGTTGCAGGTCAGGACGCGGATCTTGCGTCCGGCCAGGCCGCCGTGGGCGTTGAAGTCGCGGCCGATCGCCTCGGCGAGCGCCGTCATGCCGGGGCGGTCGGCCGCGCCGGTGCCGGACGGGGCCCAGGTCATCACGGTGACCTCCTGGCCCGCCGAGTCGGCGGCCGCGGGGCCCCCGCAGGCGGAGAGCGTCAGCAGGGCGGGGAGGGCGGCGGCTCCGGCGGCGAGCGCGGCACCGGTGCGGCGGCGTCCGCCGACGGCGGGATGCGGCTGGGGGGTTCCGTTCCGCGTCATGCTGCTCTGTTCCTCCCTGGACATGCTGCTGCGGGGTGTCCCGTGCTTCGTCGCGCAGGATCGGCGGATCAAGGGTGGTCCCGGCTTCGCACGCCGAGAGGGACGCTGTCTGAACGGATCGCCAACGAGGCGCGAACACGGTGTGCGCACGGCCGGTGACGCGTGTAGAGGGCAGGTGGCTCGGGAACGTACGATCGGCTCCCGTGTCCGACAGCATCGAATCTCCGCACCGGTCTGCCCGAAACACTTCTCGAACGGGTGGCCGCTCCAGCACGATGGGCGGCATGCCCCTGACTGATCTGCCCTGGTGGCGCTGGCGGGCCCGGATCCGCTCGGCGCTGCACATGTTCTCCGACCCCGCCTTCCAGCAGGCGGCCTGGCTGGACGGCCGGGACGGGTACGGAGACCTCACCGACGCGGTGTACCGGCTGGTGGAGGACACCTGGCTGGACCGCTGGTCCGCGGAGCGGTACGTCGGCTCGATCTTCCGGGACTCCGCGGAGGCGGTCGCGGTGGACGCCGCCGTGCTCCGGGTGCTGCGCATCCTGCACCAGGTCGGCGGCGACGCCCCGGCCGCGGTGTACCTGGGCCACCCGGACTGGCCGGAGGCCGTGCAGGCGGCCCGCGAGGCGCACCACCGGCTGGCCGTCAACGACGGCGACGACCCCGACCTCCCGCCGCGCCCGCTGGACGAGCTGCGGCAACTGACCGCGCACCACTGACCGGTGCGGGTCGGGCGGCCGGTCTCGGGGACCGGTCGCCCGCCCCGCCGCCGCCCGATCTGTGCCAGGGTGGGCCCCTGCCGTCCGCACCAGAGCCGAGAAACGGGGCCCCGCGCACATGGAAGAGACCGCCCGCTCGCAGTACGTCCTCACGCTGTCCTGCCCGGACAAGCAGGGAATCGTCCACGCGGTCTCCAGCTACCTGTTCATGACGGGCTGCAACATCATCGACAGCCAGCAGTTCGGCGACGCCGGGACCGGCCTGTTCTTCATGCGGGTGCACTTCTCGGCCGAGGAGCCGGTGACGGCGGAGAAGCTCCGGGCCAGCTTCGCGGCGATCGGCGCCTCGTTCCGGATGGACTGGCAGATCCACGAGTCCGCGGAGCGGATGCGGGTGGTGCTGATGGTCTCGAAGTTCGGGCACTGCCTGAACGACCTGCTGTTCCGCACCCGGATCGGGGCGCTGCCGGTGGAGATCGCCGGAGTGGTCTCCAACCACACCGACTTCCGCGAGCTGACCGAGTCCTACGGCGTCCCGTTCCACCACATCCCGGTCGCCAAGGACGCCAAGGACACCGAGCACACCAAGGCCGCCGCCGAGCAGCGGCTGCTCGACCTGGTCGCCGAGGAGCGGGTCGACCTGGTGGTGCTGGCCCGCTACATGCAGGTGCTCTCCGACGACCTGTGCAAGGCGCTGTCCGGCCGGGTGATCAACATCCACCACTCCTTCCTGCCGAGCTTCAAGGGCGCCAAGCCCTACCACCAGGCCCACGCCCGGGGCGTGAAGCTGATCGGCGCGACCGCGCACTACGTCACCGCGGACCTGGACGAGGGCCCGATCATCGAGCAGGAGGTCGCCCGGGTCACTCACGACGTCACCCCCGAGCAGCTGGTCGCGCTCGGCCGGGACGTCGAGTGCCAGGCGCTGGCCCGCGCGGTGAAGTGGCACAGCGAGCACCGGGTGCTGCTGAACGGCTCCCGGACGGTGGTCTTCGCCTGACGCCCCGTCGGGCCCGGCGTCCCGTCAGCACCCGTGCGGGGCAGCCGCGTTCGAGCCGCGGTGGACATTTGTCGCAAGGGTGGTTCGCCCGTGGCGCGCCGGTGCCCGGCGGCCCGCGGCGGGTACCGTCGGGGTACCCCGTGAGGGCGGTGCCGCCGACCGGTCGTGCGAACCCCGGCAAGGTGAGCGGGACAGTATGCACCGCGGCGTCCCCCGAACGCTGGAATATGCCCGAAGCTCTTGCTGCGACCCGGTCGCGGAATCATTCTGGGGCGTATTCGTGTCGATGCCATGGGCAGTTCGGGTCCGCGACCTCCGCGGTGGACGCGGCCGACCGGACCGGCGGGATCAAACGGGCCGAATACCGAGTGCGGGTGGTGGAACGGTGCAGGTACTTCAGGTACAGCTGGCGGTCCAGGCGGACCCGGCCGAGGTGTCGCGGGCCAGGCGGTGGGTCCGGGCGCGGCTGCAGGCCGGCGGGATCGACCCGGACTCCCCGGTCGCCGAGACCCTGGTGCTGGTGGTCTCCGAGCTGGTCACCAACGCGGTGGTGCACACCGGGTGCCCGGCGGTGCTCCGACTGCTGCTGCCGCTCGACCCGGCCGCCGGTCCGGCCCCGGTCCGGGTGGAGGTCGCCGACGCCAGCCGCACCGCCCCCGCGCCCCGGCACGCCGGGGCCGACGAGGACGCCACCAACGGCCGCGGCCTGGAGCTGGTCGACCTGCTCTGCGAGCGCTGGGGCTGGTACCCGGACGGCTCCGGCAAGCGGGTCTGGTGCGAGGTCGATCCCGCGCTCGGGGTCTGCGAGCGGACGGCGCAGCCGGTCGCCGCGGCGGGCTGAGCGCCCGTCCGGGCAGGTCGGCGCACGCCGGTCGCGCGCGGTCCGCGCCCCGGATGATCCGTCTGAATTTCCGACAACCCATTGACGTGACGTATCCGACTGATCACTCTTGGGTGCGGCGCCCCGTTGCGAGGGGACGCCGAGGGAGACCGGGCGGTGCCGACACTCAGGGGGTCGTTGGCCGACCCCGCCCGGAACCTCGGCGAAATCGGAGCGCCCGGGCGTCACGGCTTCAGGGCCCGGACGCCGACCAGGACGGCGGCCCGCCGTGTCGTGCTCGGGGTGCGCGCGGCGGGCCGGCGTCGGGTCCGGGGCGGGCGGCTGCCCGGCGGAGGCCGCATCGTGACCCAAAACCACTGGAAACCAGTAGTGGTCTACACCAAAACTGAGTGCCGTGACCGCACCCGAACTGCACCCCGCCCCCACCCCGCAGGTCAGCGCACCGCACCGGCCCGCCATCTGGTCGGGCAACTTCCGGCTCTACTTCACCGCCCGCTCGGCCGGCCTGCTGAGCGACGCCATGCTCCCGGTCGCCGTCTCGGCCGGACTGATCGCCGCCCACCACTCCACCGCCACGGTCGGCTTCGCGATGGCCTTCCTGCTCGGCCCGTTCGCCGGACTGGTGCTGTTCGGCGGTGTGCTCGCCGACCGGTTCACCGCCCGACGGCTGATGATCTTCGCCGACCTGCTCAACCTCACCACCCGGGTGCTGCTCGCGCTGCTGTTCTTCCGCGGCGTCGACCAGCTCTGGCAGCTCTACCTGCTGCTCGCGCTGGCCGGCACCGCCGCCGCGATGTTCCAGCCCGGCGCCGCCTCCACCGTCCCGCTGGTCTCCACCGACGTGCAGGGCGCCAACGGCGTGCTGCGGATCTCCGAGGCCCTCACCACCCTGGTCGGCCCGCCGCTGGCCGGCCTGCTCGCCGCCGTCTCCACCGGCTGGGTGATGGTGATCGCCGCCGTGATGTACGCGGTCAGCGCCTGCTGCCTGCTCGCCCTGCGGCTCGGCCCCGTCCCCGCCCCGCCGCCCGGCGACAGCCTGTGGCGCAACCTGGTGGTCGGCTGGCACGAGTTCTGGTCCCGCAGCTGGATGTGGGGCGTCATCCTGGTCTGGATGGTCTTCACCGTGCTCTCCTGGGGCCCGTTCGGCCCGGTGGTGGCCGGCCAGGTCATCGCCCGCGACGGCGGCACCGTCTACGGCCTGATCAACGGCATGTTCGGGGCCGGCACCGTGGTCGGCGGCCTGCTGGCGATCCGGGTCAAGCCGCAGCGCCCGCTGGCCGCCGGCGCGGTCGCCCTGTTCGTCTTCGCCACCCAGCAGTTCGCGTTCGCCGCCGGCCTGCCCTGGCCGCTGCTCGGCACCGCCCAGCTGGTCTCCGGCATCGGCATCAGCTTCTGGGGCGTCATGTGGGCCACCAGCGTGCAGACCCAGGTCCCCGGCGAGGTGCTCAACCGCATCCACGCGTACGAGGTCGCGGGCTCGGTCTGCATGTTCCCGCTCGGCTCGGCGCTGGCCGGACCGGCCGTCGACGCCCTCGGCACCACCCGGGTCTACCTGATCGGCGGCGCGGTCACCCTGGCCACCGCCGCCACCCTGCTGCTCAGCCGGCCGGTCCGCGAACTGCGCCGGGTGCCCGACGGCGGACCGGTGGCCGGCGGGCACTGACCGCCCCGCCCCGCCCCGCTGTCCGGATCTCGGGGATACATGGCAGCCGGACCCGTCGCGCGGACGGGGCCGGGAACGGCAGACTCCGGCAGGTGAAGGAACTGGAACTCACCGCCGGCCCCGCCGCCGACCCGGCCCCGCCGCCCCGCGCCCCCCGCCTGCACTACGGCTGGATCGTCGTCGCCGTCTCGCTGGTCGTCCTGGTCGGCTCGGCCGGGTTCCGCTCCACGCCGAGCCTGATGATGGACGCGCTGCACAACGAGTTCGGCTGGTCGCGCGCCACCATCTCCAGCGCGGTCTCCGTCAACCTCGCCCTCTACGGCCTCACCGCGCCCTTCGCCGCCGCCCTGATGGACCGCTTCGGCGTCCGGCTGGTCGTGGTCTGCGCGCTGCTCACCATCTCCACCGGCGCCGGCCTCACCGTCCTGATGACCGAGCCCTGGCAGCTCGTGCTGTGCTGGGGCGTGCTGGTCGGACTCGGCAGCGGCTCGATGGCCGGGGCCTTCGCCACCACCATCTCCGGCCGCTGGTTCGAGGCCCGGCAGGGCCTGGTCACCGGCGTCCTCACCGCCGCCGGCGCCGCCGGGAACCTGGTCTTCCTGCCGCTGCTCGCCGCCCTGGTCGAGCAGCAGGGCTGGCGCACCGCCGTGGTGGTGGTCTCGCTCTGCGCCACCGCCGTCGCCGTCCCGGTCCTGCTCCTGATGCGCGAACGCCCCGCCGACCTCGGGCTGCTGCCCTACGGCGCCACCGAGGCCCCCGCGCCGCCGCGCACCGACGGCTCCGCGGTCGCCCGCTCGCTGCGGGTGCTCCGGGAGGCGGCCCGGACCCGGGCGTTCTGGCTGCTCGCCGCCTCGTTCGCGATCTGCGGCGCCACCACCGTCGGCCTGGTCGGCACCCACTTCGTCCAGGCCGCCCACGACCACGGCATGTCCGAGACCACCAGCGCCTCGCTGCTCGCCCTGATCGGCGTCTTCGACATCGCCGGCACCATCGCCTCCGGCTGGTTCACCGACCGCTTCGCCCCGGCCCGGCTGCTGATCGCCTACTACGCGCTGCGCGGCCTCTCGCTGCTCTTCCTGCCCGCGCTCTTCGGCGACAGCCTGCGGCCGCCGATCCTGGCCTTCGTCATCTTCTACGGCCTGGACTGGGTCGCCACCGTCCCGCCGACCGTCGCGCTCTGCCGCCGGCACTTCGGCCCGGACGCCCCGATCGTCTTCGGCTGGGTGCTGGCCGCGCACCAGGTCGGCGCCGCCCTGGTGGCCGGGCTGGCCGGGCTGGCCCGCGACCGGTTCGGCGACTACGACGCCGCCTGGTACGCGGCCGGCGGGCTGTGCGCCGTCGCGGTGCTCTGCTGCGTGGCGGTGCGCCGGGTCCCCGAGCCGACCGCCGCCGCGGCCTGAACCGGGGAGGGTCGGCGGCGGCTCCTAGGCTGGGCCCATGAGCCTGCGCTTCGAACTGGAAACCGACCCGTCGCCCGCCCTCCGGACGGAGGTCACCCGGCTGTGGACGGACGTGTCGAACGCCGGGGGCGCGGTCGGGTTCGTGCCCCCGGTGACGGTGGCCGAGGTGGCGCCGGTCGCCGAGCGGCAGTTCGCCGGGCTCGGCCCGGACCGACTGCTGGTCGGGTACGAGCCGGGCGGCCGGGTCGCCGCGGTGCTGTTCTTCGAGGACCTGCGGTTCGGGCTGATGGACCACTGGCGGATGCTCAAGCGGGTCATGGTGCACCCCGACTTCCAGGGCCGCGGCTACGGGGCCGAACTCCTCGCCGAGGCCGAGCGGGTGGCCCGCGGCTGGGGCCTGTCCGGGCTGCGGCTCACCCTGCGCGGCGGGCACGGCCTGGAGCGGTTCTACGGCCGCGGCGGCTGGGTCGAGGTCGGCCGGGTCCCGGGGGCGATCCGGGTCGCCCCGGGCGACGAGCGCGACGACGTGACGATGTGGCTCGACCTGCGCGCCCCGGCGGTGTGAGGTCGTGCTTCACTGGGAGGGCCATTACCCCCCGCGCCCGGCGGCGCGACCCGGCAGTGAAGGACGAACCCCGGTGAGCAGCAAGAACAACGCCACGCTCCGCTACACCTCGCTGCGGGCCAGCATCTTCCTGGCCTGCCTGCTGGTGGCGCTGCTGCTCGGGCACTTCGGGGTGATCCCGGTGGTGGGGTCGATGGGCCTGCTGATCCTGTTCGTGCTCGCCATGGTGGCGTCCTCGGCGATCAGCTACGTGGTGCTGAGCAAGCAGCGCGACGAGATGTCCGCGCAGATCGCCGCCCGGGTCGAGAACCGCAAGGAGCGCTCCGCCGCCCGCGACTCCGCCGAGGACGCGGCCGACGACGCGGCCCGGGCCGCCGCGGCCCGGCAGGCGCAGGCCGGCTGACGGCGTGTCGGAGAGCCCGTCCGGCGAGGGCGCGCGGCGCCGGCCGACCGGCCGGGACGTGGCCCGGCTGGCGGGGGTGTCGCAGGCCACCGTCTCGCTGGCGTTCTCCGGCGGCTCCGGGCACCGGGTCTCGGAGGCCACCCGGGAGCGCATCCGCTCCGCCGCCGACGCGCTCGGCTACCGCCCGCAGGCGGCCGGCCGCCAACTGCGGCTCGGCCGCAGCGGCATGGTGCTGCTGGCCGTCCCCAACCTGCTCGGCCCGTTCTTCGGCCGGGTGCTGACCGGCGTCCACGAGGAGGCCGCCCGGCACGGCCTGTCGGTGGTGGCCAGCAGCGGCTGGGACGCGGCGACGCTCGCCGAGGCGGCCGCCGCCGGGCGCTTCGACGGCCTGCTGGTCTGCTCGCCCGACGACCGGCAGCTGGGCGAACTGCCCGCCGACACCGCCGCGGTGTTCCTGGACGCCGACCCCGCCGCCAACCCCGGCCGTCCCACCGTCGAACTCGACCTGGCCGCGGGCATGCGGGCCGCCGTCGACCACCTGGCCGGGCTCGGCCACCGGCGGATCGGCTACCTGCGCTCGGTGCACTCCGCGTACACCTTCCGGGTCCGGCAGGCGGCGTTCGCCGCCGCGGCCGCGCACCTGGAGGTGCGGGAGCGGGCGGTCAGCCTGAACGAGGGCAGCCGGGCGGCCGCCGCGGCGGCCCGCGAGCTGCTGGCCGGACCGGACCGGCCGCGGGCCGTGGTCTGCGACGACGACGTGGTGGCGGCCGGCCTGTACCGGGCCGCGGCCGAGGCCGGCCTGCGGATTCCGGCGGACCTCTCGGTGGTCGGGATGGACAACATCCCGGTCGCGGAGCTGCTCAGCCCCCCGCTCACCACCGTCGACCTGCCCGGCGAGCGGCTCGGCCGGACCGGGCTGGCCACCCTGGTCGCCCTGCTGGGCGGCGAACTCCCGCCGCCCGCCGACCCGTTGGCGACCAGCCTGGTGGTGCGGGGCTCGACGGCGACGGCCTGAGCCCGGCCCCGCCCGCTCACTGCTCGCCGAGGATCATCCACTTCTCCGGCACCGCCATCGGCGCGAAGCCGACCTTGGCGTACACCTCGTGCGCGTCCCGGGTCGCCAGCATCAGGCGGCGCAGGCCCATCCCGGCCAGCTCGTCCCGGACGGCGGCGGTGAGCGCGGTGCCCAGGCCGCGGCCGCGGGCCGGTCCGGCGATGAACACGTCGCACAGCCAGGCGAAGGTCGCCCGGTCCGTCACCACCCGGGCGTAGCCCACCTGCTCGCCCGAACCCTCCTCGTACACGCCGAAGTTGAGCGAGGCGTCGATCGCGGTGTCCTGCTTGGCGCGCGGCCGTCCGAGTGCCCAGTACGCCTCCTCGGAGAGCCAGCGGTGCACGGCCGCCCGGTCGAGCCGGGCCGGGTCGGTGGAGAGGGTGTAGCCCGCGGGCAGCGCGTAGTTCGTCATGCGGCGCATCCAAGCAGCCCGGGGCCGGTGCGGGCGAGCGGATTGCGGGCCCGCACCGGCCGGTGACGGGGCGTCAGGCCAGGGCCGGGACCGGCGCCGGCAGCGGGCGCAGCCTGGTCCGGCCGGCCAGCAGCAGCAGGCCGCCGAGGGCGATGCCGGCGGTGGCGCAGAGCGCGACGGCCTGCAGCGAGTCGGCGACCAGGGCGCCGGAGACGGCGTAGCCGGCCGCGTTGCCGGTGGCGAACAGGGTGACCAGCCAGGCGAACGCCTCGGTGACGGTGCCGGTCGGGGCCAGCTCCGCGACCAGCACGAAGGCGGCGGCGAGCAGCGGGGCGAGGCCGAGGCCGGAGACGAAGGCCAGCGCGGCCATCGGGAGCGGGCCGGGCAGGAGCAGCAGCGGGAGGTAGCAGACGGCCATGCCGAGGGCGAGCACCCAGGTGCGGGTCGCGGTGTCGGCCTTCCAGGCGGCGGCCCCGTAGGCCAGCGCGCCGAGCAGGCCGGCCAGCGCGGCGAGCGCCAGCAGGGTGCCGGCCCCGCCGGGGAGGCGGCCGGGGTGCTGCTCGGCGTAGGCGATGAAGAGCACGTTCTGCGCGCCCACCGCCCAGCCGGCCCCGGCCAGGCCGAGCAGCAGCAGGACCAGGCCGGGGGAGCGCAGCGGCCCGAGCAGCCCGGCGGAGGCCGCCCGGGCGGGCGCCCGCCACTGCCGGGCGGGGGCGGAGGTGGCGACCACCAGCGCGCCGAGCAGGCCGAGGACGGCGGCCGTCCAGAGCGCCGCGGTCGGCGAGAGGACGGCGGCGATGCCGGCCACCGCGAGCGGCCCGGCCACGTACAGCACCTGTTGGGAGGCGGAGTCGAAGGCGTACGCGGTGTCGAGCTGCTCCTCGTCCACCACGTCCGGCCAGAGCGAGCGCAGGCAGGGTTCCAGCGGGGGCATGCAGAGTCCGGCGATCGCGGCGCCGAGTGGGGCGGCGACCGGGGAGCCCGGGGCGAGCGCCAGCAGCGCGTAGCCGCCGCCGGCCGCGACGGCGGAGGCGAGCAGCACCCGGGGCTGGCCGGTGAGGTCGACGATCCGGCCGAGCACCGGGCCGCCGATCGCGGCGGCGATCGCGTACGCGGCGGTGGCGAGGCCGATCCGGCTGTAGGGGGTGTCGGCCGCGCGCAGGGCGAGGGCGATCACCAGGGCGGTCATCCCGGCCGGGAGCCGGCCGAGCAGGGTGCCGAGCAGGAGCCGGGTGACGTGCGGGGCTCGGAGCAGTGCGGCGTAGCCCATGGGCGTCCTTCCAGCGGCGGGTGTCGCTTCAAGTTATACGTATAACTGAAGAGCGTCAAAGTCGGCCGGACGGAGCTGATGGTCCGTCAGTCAGGGGTCGTTCGGAAACGATCTCAAACAAGTACTTTGAACATCTCAAAGGTTTGTTGCTAGTCTGCCGGTCATGACCACCGCAGACACCGCGCACCGCGCCGGCCCGGGCACCCCGCCCGCGCCGTGCCGCCCGCGGCTGTCCGCTGCCGTGGACGGCCCGCGCCGCTGTCGCTCCGGCGGCTGTATGCGGGCGGCACGCCGCTCCTGACGCCCCGACGCCTCCCCGCTGTCGGTCCGCCCGGGCCTCCCCGCCCGGCCGCGCGTCCCCTGCCGTGCCGCCGCCTCCGCCCCGCCCCCGCTCCTCCCCGCCCCGCACCCCCGGAGTCCGTACACCCATGTCCACCGCGCCCGCGCCCACCACCCTGCTGGGACGCCTCCGCCGCATCCCGTTCTGGGTCCAGATCGTCGGCGGCCTCGTCCTCGGCCTGCTGCTCGGCTGGATCGCCCGGTCCAACGACGTGTCCTGGCTGACCACCACCCTCGACACCATCGGCAAGACCTTCGTCCAGCTGCTCAAGCTGGCCGTCCCGCCGCTGGTCTTCACCGCGATCGTGGTCTCGGTCGCCAACCTGCGCAACGTCACCAACGCCGCCCGGCTGGCCACCCGCACGCTGTTCTGGTTCCTCGCCACCTCGCTGATCGCGGTCGCCGTCGGCCTCGGCCTCGGCCTGCTCACCGACCCCGGCAAGGGCGCCAACCTCTCCACCAAGGGCCTCAAGGGCGTGGAGAAGGGCGGCACCTGGATCGACTTCCTGACCGGCATCGTCCCGACCAACATCGCCGACGCCTTCCTGAAGGTGAACGTCCTCCAGATCGTCTTCCTCGGCGTGGTCGTCGGCGCCGCCGTCCTCAAGCTCGGCGCCAAGGCCGACCCGGTCCGCAAGCTCTCCGAGGCCGTCCTCGAACTCGTCCAGACCGCCCTGTGGTGGGTCATCCGGCTCGCCCCGCTCGGCACCCTCGGCCTGATCGGCAAGTCCGTCGCCGTCTACGGCTGGGACCTGCTCAAGCCCTTCTCCACGCTCACCGTCGACGTCTACGTCGGCTGCGCGATCGTCCTGTTCGGCGTCTACTCGCTGCTGCTGCGCTTCGTGGCCGGCCTCAACCCGCTGAACTTCTTCAAGGGCGCCTGGCCCGCGATCCAGCTGGCCTTCGTCTCCCGCTCCTCGGTCGGCACCCTGCCCGTCACCCGCCGGGTCACCGAGCGACTGGGCGTTCCGTCCGAATATGCGAGTTTTGCCGTTCCGTTCGGCGCCACCACCAAGATGGACGGTTGCGCCGCGATCTACCCGTCGCTCGCCGCGATCTTCGTCGCCCAGGTGTACGGCATCGACCTCGGCGTCCAGGACTACCTGCTGATCGCCTTCGTCTCGGTGATCGGCTCCGCGGCCACCGCCGGCCTCACCGGCGCGATCGTGATGCTCACCCTGACCCTCTCCACCCTCGGCCTCCCGCTGGAGGGCGTCGGCCTGCTGCTCGCCATCGACCCGATCCTCGACATGATGCGCACCGCCACCAACGTGGCCGGCCAGGCGGTCGTCCCGATCCTGGTCGCGGCCCGCGAGAAGACCCTCGACCTCGCCGCCTACAACAACCCCACCGGCGACCTGCTCGCCGAGGACCGCCCGGCCGTCCCGGCCCAGGCCACGACCGAACCGGTCGCCGCCTGACCGGACCCGGCCACCCGAAGGCCCGCACCCCACCGAGGGGGTGCGGGCCTTCGCACGTTGGAGTGAGTTTCCGTGGGAGGGTGCGGCACGGTCGGTAGCGTGGGGGCGACTGAAGGAGGGGCCGATGAGCGCACTGCCCGGCGGACGGACGTACGACGTCGCCGATCCGGAAGCGGCCCTGAAGTACGCGATCCAGCACCATGCCGGCAGCCGGGTGCAGATCGTGGAGGGCGTGCTCGAGCCGATGCGGACGGAGTGGGACCACGAGACGATGGCGGATGACATCCGTTGCCAACTGTTCGGCAAGGTCCGGGAGATGGGCTGCGTGATGGGCGCAGGCGATCTCGACCTGCCGGGATCGAGCAACTGGTACATCCCCGATATCGCGGTTGTCCCCCGGGCGCTCTCCAAAGGCGGTGCCGCGCTGTTGCCCGACCAGACGCTGCTGGTGGTCGAGGTGACGTCCGATTCGAACGCGGACACCGGCCGGGTGGTGAAGCGGCGGCGGTACGCCGAGTACGGGGCACCGCTGTACCTGCTGATCGACCGTCAGGACCGGGCCTGCACGCTGTTCTCCGAGCCCGGGGCGCTCGGGTACACCAGGGCGGTCGGGCCGCTGCCGTTCGGGGAGCCGATCGAGCTGCCGGAGCCGTTCGGGCTGCGGGTGGACACGTCCGGGTTCTGACGGGCGGGTCAGCGGGGCTTGGCGTGGCGGATGCGGAGGCGGCCGAAGCCGGTGGTGCCGGTGAGGCGGATGGTGGGGCCCGGGGTGGGGGAGGGGCGGCGGGGGGCCCGGTAGCGGAGGCCCTTCCAGCCCGGGGTGAGGCCGTCGAGGTCGACGGTGGCGTGGTGCGGGACGGTGATGGTGGCGCGGCCGAACTCCAGGCGGAGTTCGATGTCGACCACGGGGTGGTCGATGACCGCGTGGCCGAGGTCGAGGCGGACCTTGGCGAAGGGGGAGACGACCGTCAGGGTGCGCGGGACGCGCCAGGCCCCGCGGCGGTCGATCCGGCCGGCGACGGCGGTGAGGGTGGTCGCGGCGGGGGCCGGGGCCGGGCCGGGCAGGTCGTGCAGGACGGTGTCGAGGTCGGCCCGGGTCGCCGCGGTGAGCGCGTGGTGGACGCGCTGCTCCAGCTCGTCCTGGGTGATCCGTTCCTCGCTGTACGCCTGCTGGAGCCGATCGACGGCCGTGTCGCGCTCGGCCGCGCCGATCCGGGTCTGCGGGCTCTCCGGGAGTGAGGTCACCCGTGCAGCGTAGGCGGGGGACGGGGCCGGACGGGGAGCTCGGCGAGAAACTGGACGAGTGTCCAGCTATGCTGGACGCCTATCCATAAAAGGAGGCGGCGGCATGGAGCTCGCGGCGGCGGTACTGGTCGGGCTGGTGGCCCTGTTGCACGGGTACATCCTGGTGCTGGAGATGTTCCTCTGGGAGCGCGCGCCGGGCCGGAAGCTGTCCGGGTTCGACGCCGAACTCGCCCGGCGGACGGCCCCGTTGGCGGCCAACCAGGGCCTGTACAACGGCTTCCTGGCGGCCGGCCTGGTCTGGGGCCTGCTGGCGGGCGACCCGACGGCGTTCGGGGTGCGGGTGTTCTTCCTGTCCTGCGTGCTGGTCGCGGGCCTCTACGGCGGACTGACGGCCAACCGCCGCATCCTGGTCGCCCAGGCCCTCCCCGGCGCGGTCGCGCTGGCCGCCGTGCTGGTGGCCGGGTGAGCGCGGCCGGTGACCCGCGGGCCGAACGGACCAGGGCGAAGCTGCGGGCCGCGCTGCTCGCGGAGTGCGCGGACCGCCCGCTGGCCGAACTGACGGTGGCGGCGGTCGCCCGCCGGGCCGGGGTCGGCCGGGCCACCTGCTACCTGCACTACCCCGACCTGGCGGCGCTGGCCGTGGACGCCTGCGCCGAGGTGGTCCGGGAGGCGGTGGAGGCGCTGCACGCCTGGCGCGGCGTCCCCGACCCGGCCGTCCCGCCCGCGGCCCTGCTGGAGTTCTTCGACCGGGTCGGCGGCCACGCCGGCCTCTACCGGGAACTGCTCGCCCCGGGCGGCGGCGGTCCGCTCGGGCCGGTGCTCCACCGCGAGCTGCGCGAACGCAGCCGCCGCGAACGCGAGTTGGCCGGTGCCCCGGACGCCGCGCTGATCGCCTCGGCGGTCGCCGGCACCTTCACCGGCGTCCTCGCCGACTGGCTGCACGGCCTGCTCGACGAACCCCCGGCCTCGGTCGCCGCCCGGGTCTGGCGCCTGCTGATCGGCCTGCACCGCACCCCGCTGGTCTGAGCCCGCGCCGAACGGCGGAGAGCGGACGGGCCCGGCTCCCTGTGTCGTGGGCCGGGCCGTGCGCCTCCGGCCGCGCGGCGACGGGCGGCCGGGTGGGGCCCGAGGTCAGAAGCCGCCCGTGATCCGACCGAGGTCGAGCCAGCCGCCGGTGCCGTCACCGCCGTTGTTGGCGTAGGCCCGGACCGGCCCGGTGCCGGTGAAGGCGCCGTACAGGTAGTCGGCGATGCCGTCGCCGGTGAAGTCGGTGAACTGGACGGCGTTCTGGTCGGTGGTCTGCCCGCTGGTGATCCGCCCCCGGTAGGCCCAGCCGCCGTGGCCGTCGCCGCCGCGGTTCAGGTAACTGCTCACGGAGCCGTCGGGGGCGACGGTGCTGTAGTCCGCGAGTCCGTCGCCGTCGATGTCCGCGAAGCGGACCCGGGAGCGGTCGGTGGTGGTGCCGGTGGCGATCCGGCCCTGAACGGCCCAGCCGCCGTGGCCGTCGCCGCCGCGGTTCAGGTAGCTGCTCACGGAGCCGTCGTCGGCCACGGCGAGGTAGTCGGTCCTGCCGTCGCCGTCGAAGTCGGCGAAGCGGACCTGGTCGGCGCTGCTCGCCGCGCCGGCCGCGACCTGGCCGAGGTCGGTCCAGCCGCCGTGGCCGTCGCCGCCGTCGTTCCGGAACACGCTGACCGCCCCGTTGGGTTGGAGCAGCAGGTAGTCGGCCTTGCCGTCGCCGTCGAAGTCGGCGAAGCGGACCCGGGAGCGGTCGGTGGTGAGGCCGGTCGCGACCTGGCCGAGGTCGGTCCAGCCGCCGTGGCCGTCGCCGCCGCGGTTGAGCTGGACCCGGACCGCCCCCGAGTCCTCCACGGTGAGGCAGTCGGCCCGGCCGTCGCCGTCCCAGTCCGCGAACCGCACCCGGCCGGTGCCCCCGGCCTCGGTGCCGGCGCGCCGCGCCGCGGGCCGGAGGACCGTGCCGTCCGCGACCGCCTGGTCGAGACCGGTGGCGAAGACCTGGCCCAGCTTGGCGTAGCCGGGGTCGGCGGGGTGCAGCGGGTCGAACCAGTCGGCTCCGGTGAGCGCGGGCGGGGTGAGGTAGCGGACCCGGCGGCCGGCGTCGCGGCGGGTCTGCACCGCGGCCTGGACCGCGGTGTTGAAGGTCCGGACCGCGTCCTCCAGTCCGCTGGTGGTGGGAACGAGTCCCTGGACCAGGACGGTGGCCGTCGGCCGGTCGGCGAGGATCCGGTCGACCAGGCCGGCCAGTCGGTCGGGCGCGCCCGCCGGGATGCCGTTGTTCAGGTCGTTGATGCCGAGGTGCAGCAGCACCACGTCGGGCTGGGCGCCGACCAGCCAGCCGTCGATGCCCTGGGTGATCCGGTCGATCGTGTAGGTGGAGTGGCCCTCGTTGTCCGGGTCGGCGAAGGTGCCCCCCGACAGGGAGCCGACCAGGTCGGCCCGGTACCGGGACTGGGCGCCGAGCAGGGTGTTCAGCGGTTTGCGGTAGCCGTTCCAGTCGGTGCTGCCGTATCCGGCGGTTATCGAGTCGCCGAGCGGCATGACGCGCAGGGGCGCGGCGGCGGGGGCGACGGTGGTGGGCTCGGCCGCGGCGGACGGGGCGGTGGCGGAGAGCAGGCCGGCAGCGGCGATGGCTGCGGCGGCGAGAGCGGCGGTGCGCTTCACGGCAGGCGTCTTTCGTTCGGGCGGAAGTGACGGACGGTCGGCACCGATGCGGTCGTTCGCGTACCGGGCCGATCGCCGATGAGATCACCGAACGGGCCCTCGGCGACAGGGGTCGCCGGTCGGACCGTGGAGCGGGAGGGCGGGCCGGCGCCGGGGCAGGAGGGGGAGCGGCCCGCGCGGGACGCAGCCGGGTGGAGGAGGCACACCGGTGAGCGGCTGCGGCGGCCCCGGACGCGGCCGGGGCGGGAATTGCAGGTAATCCGGGGAAACCGGAAAAAGGACGAAAGGGCAGGGGGCCCGCCGGTGGCGGGCCCCCTTGGAACTGCTACTCGTACGGACCCGAGGGGCCGTGAGCGATCAGTGAGAAGGTGTTTCTCAGACGGGGGTGACGTTCTCCGCCTGCGGGCCCTTCGGGCCCTGAGTGACGTCGAAGCTGACCGCCTGGTTCTCCTCCAGCGAGCGGAAGCCGCTCGCGTTGATGGCGGAGTAGTGGACGAAGACGTCGGGGCCGCCGCCCTCCTGGGCGATGAAGCCGAAGCCCTTCTCGGCGTTGAACCACTTGACGGTTCCGGTCGCCATACCGTTCTCCTTGCGAGGGACGTAGTGGACACCACACCTTGTGGCGCCCGGGTCCGCTGCGCTGATCGCCCCGCCTCCGGACGAGTCCGGAGTTTTTCGCACAGTGCTCAATCAAAGCTCAATTGATGCCTGATACTGCTGAAAAATTACAAAAAGCCTGCGGTTACATGCTCCGCAGGCTCCAAGTACTGCAAGGGGAATCAAACTGCAACTGAGGGAGACGGTAGCACGCGGTGGCTGCCCCGACCAGGGGTGAACCGGGGTGTCGGACGGTGTGTCGGAGGCCGGGTGCGAGGGGTTCCGAGCGGCGGGCATACCCTGCCGGGAGAGCACCAACGGCAAGGGAGCACACGGTGAGCAGTCGGGACTCCGAACGGCCCGTGACAGGACCGGCCGCACGGCCGGCGGCGGCGGTCAGGCCGCGGGTCGGGCACATTCAGTTCCTCAACTGCCTGCCCCTCTACTGGGGGCTGGCGCGGACCGGGAACCTGCTCGACCTCGACCTCAGCAAGGACACCCCGGAGAAGCTCAGCGACCGCCTGGTCGCCGGCGAACTGGACGTCGGCCCGATCACCTGCGTGGAGTACCTGCGCAACGCGGCCGACCTGGTGGTGCTGCCGGACATCGCGGTCGGCAGCGACGGGCCGGTGATGTCCTGCGTGATCGTCAGCAAGGTGCCGCTGGCCGAGCTGGACGGCCGCCGGGTCGCGCTCGGGTCGACCAGCCGGACCTCGGTGCGGCTGGCCCGGCTGCTGCTGGAGGAGCGCGAGGGCGTCCGGCCCGAGTACTTCTCCTGCCCGCCGGACCTGGACGCGATGCTGGCCGAGGCGGACGCCGCCGTGCTGATCGGCGACCCGGCGCTGCGGGCCTCGCTGGAGCAGGCCCCCCGGCAGGGGCTGGCCGTGCACGACCTCGGGGCGATGTGGAAGGAGTGGACCGGGCTGCCGTTCGTCTTCGCGGTCTGGGCCGCCCGCCGCGACTACGCCGAGCGGCACCCCGACCTGACGGCCGCCGTGCACCGGGCCTTCCTGGAGTCCCGCGACCTCTCGCTGGCCGAGGCCGCGCAGGTCGCCGAGCAGGCCGCCCGCTGGGAGGCGTTCGACGCCCCGCTGCTGGCGAAGTACTTCGGCGAGGCGCTGGACTTCTCGCTCGGGGAGCGGCAGTTGGCGGGCATCGCCGAGTTCGCCCGCCGGACCGCGCACGACAGCGGCTTCGCCCCCGACGTACCGGTCCGGCTGCTCGCGCCCGGGCCCGCGGCGGCCCGGTCGGACATGGCCCCGGTGGCCTGAGCGGACGATGCCCCGATCCGGTGCTGACCGGGCGGTCGGTTTGGGATGATCGGACCGCAGCGGACGGGCAGTGGAGGGGGACGGGCATGGAGCGGCTGACGGCCGAGGACCCGGCGTCGATCGGCGACTACCGGCTGCTGCGGCGGCTCGGCGCCGGCGGCATGGGCCGGGTCTACCTCGGGCGCACCGCCGGCGGGCGCACCGTCGCCGTCAAGGTGGTGCGCGGCGAACTGGCGGACGACCCCGAGTTCCGGGCCAGGTTCCGGCAGGAGGTGTCCGCGGCCCGCCGGGTCGGCGGCCGGTGGACCGCGCCCGTGCTGGACGCCGACACCGAGGGCCCCCGCCCCTGGGTCGCCACCGGCTTCGTCGCCGGGCCCTCGCTCGGCGAGGCCGTCCGCACCGCCGGGCCGCTGCCCGTCGCCTCGGTGCACGCCCTCGGCGCCCGGCTGGCCGAGGCGCTGGAGCAGGTGCACGCGCTCGGCCTGGTGCACCGGGACGTCAAGCCGTCCAACGTGCTGCTCACCCTGGACGGGCCCCGGCTGATCGACTTCGGGGTGGCCCGCGCGCTGGACGCCGCCGCGGCCCTCACCCACAGCGGCTACGTGGTCGGCTCGCCCGGCTTCATGTCGCCCGAGCAGGCCGCCGGTTCACCGGTCGGCCCGGCCGGCGACGTGTTCTCGCTCGGCACCCTGCTGGCCTTCGCCGCCACCGGCACCGCCCCGTTCGGCGAGGGCGTCAGCGCCGCCGTCCTGCTCTACCGGGTGCTGCACGAGGAGGCCGACCTCGGCGGCCTGGACGGCGAGTTGCGGGCCGTCGTGACCGCCTGCCTGGACAAGGACCCGGCCCGCCGCCCCACCCCCGCCGAACTCCGCGACCGGCTCGCCCCCGGCGCCGCCACCGGCCCCGACGGCTGGCTGCCCGCGCCGCTGGCCGCCGCCGTCGGCCGCACCGCCGTCGAACTGCTCGACCTGGAGGGCGACGGGGGCCCTCCGGTGTTCGCCGACCGGGTCCGCACCGCACTGGACAGCCCGCGCGGCGGCAGCGGCTCCGCGCCCGGGGCGGTGACGGGCCGCCGGGCCCCGCGCGGGCGGCGGGCCCTCACGGTGGCCGCCGCCGTCGCCGTGCTGCTCGGCGGCCTGTACGGCGGGCTCGCCGCGACCGGCCACCTGCCGTGGAGCACCGGGACCCCCGGGGCGGGCCGCACCCCCGGGCAGGACGGCCTCGTCCCCTCGCCGTCCGCCACCGACACCGACACCGGCACCGACGGCTCCGACCAGGGGGGCTCCGGGGGCACCGGGAGCACCGACAGCCCCGGGCCGGAGGACAGCCCCGATCCGACCCCCGCCGCCGCAGGCACGCTCAAGGAGCTGCCGTCGGCGTTCGCCGGCACCTTCAAGGGCACCATCACCACCAGGATCGTCCCGCTGCCGTCCACCTTCACCGTCACCCTCAAGGCGGGCAAGGTCGGCGAGGACGTCGGCCGCACCACCAACGCCTCCCAGCTCAGCAGCACCGTCTGCCACGGCATCCTCACCCTGCTGTCCGCCGGGGAGGACCGGGTCCAGCTCCAGGAGCGCCCCGACGGGCCGCAGGCCGGCTGCACCGGCGCCGCCGAGAAGCAGACCTACACGCTGGCCGACGGCGGCCTGCACCTCGCCGTCACCGAGGCGCCGCTCGGTTCCGACCCGGAGGGCGACCTGCACCGGCAGTGAGCGGCCGTCCGGGGCCGGGGAGTGGAAATACGCTGGCGTAGGCTGGGCCGGTCCGCCCTCTCGAAGACGAAAGCAGGACCGCCAGGTGTCCGAGAAGAACCTTTCCGCCGCCCAGCTGCAGGCCGTCCTGGACCGTGCGGCCGAGGGGGGCCGGATCACCGCCGACGAGGCGCTGGAGCTCTACCGCTCCGCCCCGCTGCACGCCCTCGGCGCGGCCGCCGACACCGTGCGCCGGCGGCGGTACGCGGGCGTCGAGCACATCGCCACGTACATCATCGAGCGGAACATCAACTACACCAACGTCTGCGTGACGGCGTGCAAGTTCTGCGCGTTCTACGTCCCGCCGAAGAGCGACAAGGGCTGGTCGCGCGACCTCGACGAGATCCTGCGGCGCTGCGCCGAGACGGTCGAACTCGGCGGCACCCAGATCATGTTCCAGGGCGGGCACCACCCCGACTACGGCGTCGAGTACTACGAGCGGAACTTCGCCGCGATCAAGGCCGAGTTCCCGCAGCTGGTGATCCACTCGCTGGGCGCCTCCGAGGTCGAGCACATGGCGAAGATCTCCGGCGTGTCGATCGAGGAGGCGATCACCCGGATCCACGCCGCGGGCCTCGACTCCTTCGCCGGTGCCGGCGCCGAACTGCTGCCCGAGCGGCCGCGGAAGGCGATCGCGCCGCTCAAGGAGTCCGGCGAGCGCTGGCTGGAGATCATGGAGACCGCGCACGGGCTCGGCGTCGAGTCCACCTCCACCATGCTGATGGGCACCGGCGAGACCAACGCCGAACGCATCGAGCACCTGCGGATGATCCGCGACGTGCAGGACCGCACCGGCGGCTTCCGCGCCTTCATCCCCTACACCTACCAGCCGCAGAACAACCACCTGAAGGGCTCGACCCAGGCCACGGTCTTCGAGTACCTCCGGATGATCGCGATCGCCCGGCTGTTCCTCGACAACGTCGCCCACATCCAGGGCTCCTGGCTCACCACCGGCAAGGAGGCCGGCCAGCTGTCGCTGCACTACGGCGCGGACGACCTCGGCTCGGTCATGCTGGAGGAGAACGTGGTCTCCGCCGCCGGCGCCAAGCACCGCTCCAACCTGCACGAGCTGATCCACCTGATCCGCACCGCCGGGCGGGTGCCCGCGCAGCGCTCCACCACCTACCAGCACCTGCGGGTCCTGGACGACCCGGCCAACGACCCGGTCGACCCGCGGGTCGCCTCGCACATCGCCTCCACCGCGATCGAGGGCGGCACCGCGCACCCCGAGCTGACCATCCTCGCCACCAGCTGACCCGTGCGCACCCTGCACCGGGCCGCGCTGCTGGTCGCCGACCCCGCCGAGGACGCGCCGCCCCTGACCGACGGGGCGGTGCTCGTCGACGGGGCCGTGATCGCGGCGGTCGGCCGCTACGCCGAACTCGCGGGCACCGCACGGGTCCGGGAGTGGCCCGGGCTGCTCCGGCCCGGCCTGGTGGAGCCGGAGGCCGGCCGGCTGCTCGACCGCGCCTACCACCCGGACCCGCGCGAGGAACGCGGCGAACTGCCGCTGGAGCCGCCGCCCGGCCTCACCGACGAGCAGTGGGGCGGCAGCGCGCGGCGCGGCCTGCAGCGGATGCTCGCCCGCGGCGCCACCGCCGTCGTCGGGCCGTTCACCCGGCCCGCCGTCCGCACCGCGGTCGCCCGCACCGGCCTGCGGGTGGTGCCCGCCCCCGCGGCGGGGGAGGCCCGCCGGGCGCTCACCGTCGGCGGGCCCGCCGACTTCGCGGTCTTCGCGGACGGCGCCTGCCTGGTGACCGTCCTGGACGGGCGGATCGTCTTCCGGCGGCGGACCGGGAGTTGAGCCCGCGGGGGCCGGAACCCGGCGGGAGCACTGCCTGCGGGTTCTGACTGGCCGTGACCTGAGGACCCGCCAGCGGTTACCATCCCGGTTCAGACCTTCGTCGAGCCCAGGAACAGGACGCAATGCGAGCCGCAAGCCCCGATCGTGCGCGGAGGAGACCCGCCCGGGGCTGGTACGTGGGGGCCGTGCTGAGCGCGGTCGTCGCGGTGGGGATGTGCCTGCTGGGGTGGCGGCAGGCCGACCAGGCGGACCGGATCGACGCGCACCCGGTGCGGGTCGAGGGCACGGTGACCCAACTGCCGGGCGGCAGCGGGTCGTACAGCCAGGTCGCGTACCTCGCGGACGGGCGCCGGCTGACCGCCGCCGACCTGTGGCTGCCGGAGGGCGCGCAGCTCGGCGACCCGGTGTGCCTGGAGCGGGCGGCGGACGACCCGGGGGCGGTCCGGGTGTGCGGGAAGACGTACCCGCAGCCGGTCGGCGTCGGACTGGCGCAGACCAGCGTGCCGACGGCGGCGCTGCTCTGCCTGCTCTGCCTGTACCGCATCCGCCGGTTCCGGCGGGCGCACCCGGCCGCGGAGGCGGAGGGCCGCTTCACGGTGGCGTTCGCCGCGGAGGGGATGCCCGCGCTGACCAACGGGAAGCGCTCGCGCCGCCGCCGCAAGGGGGGCCGCCGCGCCCTGCGGTGAGCCCTGGTGACGGCCGACCGGGTCGCAAGGTGAACAATGGGCACGTGACCCGAGCCCATCTGGACAAGCAGCCGCAGGACGTCGCCGCCATGTTCGACGATGTCGCGGCCAAGTACGACCGCACCAACGACGTGCTCTCGCTGGGCCAGGCCCGGCTGTGGCGCCGCGCGGTGGCCGACGCGGTGGGGGCGGTGGCGGGGCAGCGCATCCTGGACCTCGGCGCCGGGACCGGCACCTCCTCGCTGCCCTTCCTGGAGGCCGGCGCGGACGTCGTGCCGTGCGACTTCTCCCTCGGCATGCTGACCGAGGGCAAGAGCCGGCACCCCGAACTCGCCCTGACCGCCGGGGACGCGACCCGGCTGCCGTTCGCCGACGACTCCTTCGACGCGGTGACGATCTCCTTCGCGCTGCGCAACGTGCAGGAGCACGAGCAGGCGATGCGCGAGCTGCTCCGGGTGACCAAGCCCGGCGGCAAGCTGGTGATCTGCGAGTTCTCCACCCCGACCTGGACGCCGTTCCGGACGGTGTACACCGAGTACCTGATGCGGGCGCTGCCGCCGGTGGCGACCCGGGTCTCCTCCAACCCGGAGGCGTACGTGTACCTGGCCGAGTCGATCCGGGAGTGGCCGGACCAGCCCGAACTGGCCGCGCAGCTGCAGCGCGCGGGCTGGTCGAAGGTGGCCTGGCGCAACCTGACCGGCGGCATCGTGGCCCTCCACCGGGGCTTCAAGGCCCCGTAGACTGCGAGGGTTCGGCACCCCGTCCGCCGGAAAGGCGTCATGACGGGGCGTCGGCCCCGACTCCGTGACCCCGACGCGCTCAGGAGAGAGCCCCGTATGACCGAGATCGCCGTCGAGTCCACCGCCGACGTCATCGTGGTCGGTGCCGGTCCGGCCGGCTCCACCACCGCGTACTGGCTGGCCCAGGCGGGCCTGGACGTCCTGCTGCTGGAGAAGAGCGAGTTCCCGCGCGAGAAGGTGTGCGGCGACGGCCTGACCCCGCGCGCCGTCAAGCAGTTGGTGGACATGGGCATCGACGTGTCCGCCGAGAACGGCTGGCTGCCCAACAAGGGCCTGCGGATCATCGGCGGCGGCGTCCGGCTGGAGCTGGACTGGCCGGACCTCGCCGCGTACCCGGACTACGGGCTGGTGCGCAAGCGCGCCGACTTCGACGAACTGCTGGCCCGGCAGGCGCAGAAGGCGGGCGCCCGGCTGTACGAGGGCTGCAACGTGAGCGGGCCGGTGCAGGACCGGACCGGCCGGATCACCGGCGTGACGGCGAAGCTCGGCCCGGAGAAGCGCGAGGTCGAGTTCCACGCGCCGCTGGTGGTCGCCGCGGACGGCAACTCGACCCGGCTGTCGCTCGCCATGGGCCTGCACCGGATCGAGTCCCGGCCGATGGGCGTCGCCTACCGGACGTACTTCACCTCGCCCCGGCACGACGACGACTACCTGGAGTCCTGGCTGGAGCTGTGGGACACCCGGGGCGGGCAGAAGAAGCTGCTGCCCGGCTACGGCTGGATCTTCGGCATGGGCGACGGCACTTCCAACGTCGGCCTCGGCATCCTGAACTCCTCGCCCGCCTTCGGCGACCTCAACTGGCGCGAGGTGCTGAAGAGCTGGTGCGCCAGCATGCCCGAGGAGTGGGGCTACACGCCGGAGAACATGACCGAGCCGATCCGCGGCGCCGCGCTGCCGATGGCCTTCAACCGGCAGCCGCACTACACCAGGGGCCTGCTGCTGGTCGGCGACGCCGGCGGCATGGTCAACCCGTTCAACGGCGAGGGCATCGCCTATGCGATGGAATCCGGCCAACTCGCGGCGGGCGTCATCGTCCAGGCGATGGCCCGGATCACCCCCGAGGGCCGGGAGCGCGCGCTGGCCCGCTACCCGCAGATCCTCAAGGACACCTACGGCGGCTACTACACGCTCGGCCGGGCCTTCGTGAAGCTGATCGGCAACGACAAGGTGATGCGGATCGCCGCCGAACGCGGCCTGACCCACCCGGTCCTGATGAAGTTCGTCCTCAAGCTCCTCGCCAACCTGACCGACCCCACCGGCGGCGACGTCGCCGACCGCATCATCAACGGCCTCACCAAGGTGGCGCCCCGCGCCTGACGGGCGGCCGTGCCGGGGAGGCGGCGGGTGGGTGCGGAATGCGCTTGCCCGCCGCCTTTGCGGTGCGAGAGGGTGGCGGCTCCAGTCCGTTCGGTGATGCACGGGCCCGTGTCGTTCTTTCCGGGGGCCGTGTCGTGGCTGTCGTTTCCGTCGGTGTCCGTCCGCGGGTGGTGCGGGACCTGCCGTTGTTGGCGGTCGCGGTGGTGTGGGGGTCCAGCTTCCTGGTGGTGAAGGAGGTCGCGGAGCCGGGGACCGTGGTGGCGGTGCTGGTGCTGCGGTTCGCGCTGGTGCTGCCGGTGCTGGGGGCGGTGGCGTGGCGGCGGCTTCGGGGGCTGACGGCGGGGCAGTGGGGCGGCGGGGCGCTGCTGGGGCTGGTGCTGGGCGGGATCTTCCTGCTGGAGACGTACGGGGCGGTGCACACCTCGGCGACCAACGCGGGGCTGGTGATCAGCCTGACCATGGTGTTCACGCCGCTCGCGGAGGCGGCGCTGCGCCGGGTCGCGCCCTCGGCGGGGTTCCTGGCGGCGGCGGCCCTGTCGGTGCTGGGGGTGGCGCTGCTGACCGGGGACGGCGGCCTGCGGGCCCCGTCGGGGGGCGACCTGCTGGTGCTGGGCGCGGCGGTCGCCCGGACGGTGAACGTGCTGGCGACGGCCCGGCTGCGGTCGGTCCGGGGGGTGGACGCGCTGGCCCTGACCTGGGTCCAACTGGCTTTCGCCACCCTGGTGTTCGTGGTGGCGTCGCCGTTCGCCGGGCCGTCGCCGCTGAGCGTGGCGGGGTCCTTCGACGCGGCGGGCTGGGGCCTGCTGCTGTACCTGTCGCTGCTGTGCACGCTGTTCGCGTTCTTCGTGCAGCTGTGGGCGGTGCGGGCGAGTTCGCCGTCCCGGGTGAGCCTGCTGCTGGGGACGGAGCCGCTCTGGGCGGCGGTGTTCGGGATCGCGCTGGCCGGCGACCGGCCGGGCCCGCTCGCGCTGCTGGGCGCGCTGGCGGTGCTGGCGGGCACCGAGTGGGGACGCCGGACGACGCTGTAGCGCCGGGTCCTTGAGAGCTTGTGAACGAAGGGTCAAGCGCCCGGGGCCGTGGGTCCACCGGCCGGGTGAGATCCACTATCACGTAAACATGATCACCCGAAATTTGCCTTGAACGGCTGGAATTGCTAGAGGCCGTGGTCGAACGGCGGGCCTTTCGCGGTGAATTGCGACCTTGTGTGATCAAGCGCCTGCTGAGTGTGGATTGCTGGCGATCGGTACCGTTCCGACCGGCTTCGTCGGGTGGCGAAGATCACAAAGATCATCGGGAACTGCGTGTCGCAGATCACAAGCCGACAGGCATAGGATGCGCTCCAACCCGGCTTTGTGAACTGCCTCACATGGTGCCGGATCTCACGAAGTGGATCATCGGCTCACCCCTGGTGACCTGGTGGTTCCGATCTGCAGTCAAGGACGACTGGACGGAGGGAGCGGGGCTATGAATGCCTACGCGCCGATCCTCGTACTCGGTGCCATCGCGGCGGCGTTCGCGGTCGGCTCCGTCGTGATGGCCTCGCTCACCGGCCCGAAGCGCTACAACCGGGCCAAGTTGGAGGCGTACGAGTGCGGCATCGAACCGACCCCGCAGCCGGTGGGCGGCGGCCGGTTCCCGATCAAGTACTACCTGACGGCGATGCTGTTCATCGTCTTCGACATCGAGATCGTCTTCCTCTACCCGTGGGCGGTCACCTTCGACGCCCTGGGGATCTTCGGGCTGGTCGAGATGCTCCTGTTCATCGCCACCGTGTTCGTCGCCTACGCCTACGTCTGGCGTCGCGGCGGCCTGGAGTGGGACTGACAACACCCGGCCGCCGTTCGTCGGCGGGACGTTTGTGAACGGGCGGACGAGCCACCGGACTCGACGGCATTGAGAGGGAACTGATGGGTATCGAGGAGAAGCTGCCGAGCGGCTTTCTGCTCACCAGCGTGGAGGCCGCCGCGGGGTGGGTGCGGAAGGCTTCGGTCTTCCCGGCGACCTTCGGTCTGGCCTGCTGCGCGATCGAGATGATGACCACCGGCGCGGGCCGCTACGACCTGGCCCGGTTCGGCATGGAGGTCTTCCGCGGCTCGCCGCGGCAGGCCGACCTGATGATCGTGGCCGGCCGGGTCAGCCAGAAGATGGCGCCGGTGCTGCGGCAGGTCTACGACCAGATGCCGAACCCGAAGTGGGTCATCTCGATGGGGGTCTGCGCCTCCTCCGGCGGCATGTTCAACAACTACGCGATCGTCCAGGGCGTCGACCACATCGTGCCGGTGGACATCTACCTGCCGGGCTGCCCGCCCCGCCCGGAGATGCTGCTGGACGCGATCGTCAAGCTGCACGAGAAGATCCAGCACGAGAAGCTCGGCGTGAACAAGCGCCGGGCCGAGGAGGAGGCCGAGCGCCTCGCGCTGCAGGCCGTCCCGACCAGCGAGATGCGGGGGCTGCTGCGATGAGCGACTCCGAGAAGGCGGAGCGGCCCGAGGCCCCGGCCACCCGCAAGGAGATCCCGGTCGAGGTGGTCGGCGCCCGGCAGGGCATGTTCGGCGCCCGCGGCACCGGCGACACCTCCGGCTTCGGCGGCCTGACCAGCGCGATCGTGCTGCCCGGCCCGAGCGAGCGGCCCTACGGCGGGTACTTCGACGAGGTGGCCGACGAGTTCGAGGGCGCGCTGGAGGAGCAGGGCCTCGACCCGGCGGACGTGATCGAGAAGACCGTCGTCGACCGCGGCGAGCTGACCTTCCACGTCGACCGCGCGCACCTGCTCAAGGCGGTGCGCGTCCTGCGCGACGACCCGGCGCTCCGCTTCGAACTCTGCCTGGGCGTCAGCGGCGTGCACTACCCCGGCGACAAGGGCCGGGAACTGCACGCGGTCTACCACCTGCGCTCGATCACCCACACCCGGCTGATCCGGCTGGAGGTCACCGCGCCCGACGCCGACCCGCGCGTCCCGTCGGTGGTGAGCGTCTACCCGACCAACGACTGGCACGAGCGGGAGACCTACGACTTCTTCGGCCTGGTCTTCGAGGGCCACCCGGCGCTCACCCGGATCATGATGCCGGACGACTGGCTGGGCCACCCGCAGCGCAAGGACTACCCGCTCGGCGGCATCCCCGTCGAGTACAAGGGCGCCCAGATCCCGGCTCCCGACCAGCGGAGGGCGTACAGCTGATGAGCAGCACCCACTACGAAGCAGGCGCCCGGGAGACCACCGAGGGACGGGTGTTCACCGTCACCGGCGGCGACTGGGGCGAGGTCGCCGAGGCGGTGGCCGGCGCCGACGACGAGCGGATCATCGTCAACATGGGCCCGCAGCACCCGTCCACCCACGGCGTGCTGCGGCTGATCCTGGAGATCGACGGCGAGACGGTCACCGAGGCCCGCTGCGGCATCGGCTACCTGCACACCGGCATCGAGAAGAACATGGAGTTCCGCTCCTGGGTGCAGGGCACCACGTTCGTGACGCGGATGGACTACCTCACCCCGCTGTACAACGAGACCGCCTACTGCCTGGCCGTGGAGAAGCTCCTCGGGATCACCGCCGACGTGCCCGAACGGGCCACCGTGATCCGGGTGCTGATGATGGAGCTGAACCGGATCTCCTCGCACCTGGTGGCGCTCGCCACCGGCGGCATGGAGATCGGCTCCACCACCCTGATGATCTACGGCTTCCGGGACCGCGAGGTCGTCCTGGACATCTTCGAGCTGGTCACCGGCCTGCGGATGAACCACGCCTACGTCCGCCCCGGCGGCCTGGCCCAGGACCTGCCGCCCGGCGCGGTCGACAAGATCCGCGAGGGCGTCAAGCTGCTCCGCGGCCGGATGCACGAGTACGACAAGCTGGCCACCGACAACCCGGTGTTCAAGGCCCGGCTGGTCGACGTCGGCTTCCTCGACCTGCCCGGCTGCCTGGCGCTCGGCGCCACCGGCCCGATCCTGCGGGCCACCGGACTGCCGCACGACCTGCGCAAGTCCGACCCGTACTGCGGGTACGAGAACTACGAGTTCGACGTCGCGGTGGCCGACACCGCGGACTCCTACGGGCGGTTCCTGATCCGCCTGGAGGAGATGAGGCAGTCGCTGCGGATCGTCGAGCAGTGCCTGGACCGGCTGAAGCCCGGACCGGTGATGGTGGCCGACAAGAAGATCGCCTGGCCGTCCCAGCTCGCCGTCGGCCCCGACGGCATGGGCAACTCGCTGGACCACATCCGGAAGATCATGGGCACCTCGATGGAGGCCCTGATCCACCACTTCAAGCTGGTCACCGAGGGCTTCCACGTCCCGGTCGGGCAGGCCTACGCCGCGGTGGAGTCGCCCAAGGGCGAACTCGGCGTGCACGTGGTCAGCGACGGCGGCACCCGGCCCTACCGGGTGCACTTCCGCGACCCGTCGTTCACCAACCTGCAGACCATGGCCGCGATGTGCGAGGGCGCCCCGCTGGCCGACGTGATCGTGTCGGTGGCCGGGATCGACCCGGTGATGGGAGGCGTGGACCGGTGAGCAGCACAGAACTCGGCCTGCCGGCGCTGCCGGCCAAGCCCTACCCGCCGGAGGTGGAGTCCCGACTCGCCGCCGACGCACGGGAGTTGATCTCCCGTTACCCGCAGTCCCGGTCCGCGCTGCTGCCGCTGCTGCACCTGGTGCAGTCCGAGGAGGGCTGCGTCACCCCGACCGGGATCCGGTTCTGCGCCGAGCAGTTGGACCTCACCACCGCCGAGGTCACCGCGGTCGCCACCTTCTACACCATGTACCGGCGCCGCCCGGCCGGCGAGTACCACGTCGGCGTCTGCACCAACACGCTGTGCGCGGTGCTCGGCGGCGACCAGATCTTCGACGAGCTCTCCGAGCACCTCCAGATCGCCAACAACCGCACCACCGAGGACGGTTCGGTCTCGATCGAGCGGATCGAGTGCAACGCGGCCTGCGACTACGCCCCCGTGGTGATGGTCAACTGGGAGTTCTTCGACAACCAGACCCCGGAGAGCGCCAAGCAGCTGGTCGACAGCCTGCGCGCGGGCGAGGAAGTGCGCCCCACCCGCGGCGCCAAGCTCTGCTCGTTCAAGGACGCCTCCCGCATCCTGGCCGGGTTCCCCGACCCGCGACCCGGCGCCAACGACGAGTCCGGGGCCGGCGGCGTGCCCTCGCTGGCGGGCCTGCGGCTGGCCAAGGGCGAGGCGCTGCCCGGCGCCCCGGGCACCAAGGTGGTCTCCCCGCGGCACGAAGGGACGGAAGCGTGATGACCTCCGCCGAACCGGCCGAGAAGCTCCTCTCCCCGGTCCTGTCCGCCTCCTGGGACGACCACCGCCCCTGGAGCCTGGAAACCTACCGCCGACACGGCGGCTACGACGGCCTGACCGCCGCCCTCGCGATGGCCCCCGACGAGGTCATCGCGCTGGTCAAGGACTCCGGCCTGCGCGGCCGCGGCGGCGCCGGCTTCCCGACCGGCATGAAGTGGCAGTTCATCCCGCAGAACGACGGCAAGCCGCACTACCTGGTGGTCAACGCCGACGAGTCCGAGCCGGGCACCTGCAAGGACATCCCGCTGCTGTTCGCCAACCCGCACTCGCTGATCGAGGGCATGGTGATCGCCTCGTACGCGATCCGCTGCGAGCACGCCTTCGTCTACCTGCGCGGCGAGGTCGTCCCGGTGCTGCGCCGCCTGCAGGCGGCCGTCGCCGAGGCGTACGAGGCCGGGTACCTCGGCAAGGACATCCAGGGCTCCGGCATCAACCTGGACATCACCGTGCACGCCGGCGCCGGCGCGTACATCTGCGGCGAGGAGACGGCGCTGCTCGACTCGCTGGAGGGGCGCCGCGGCCAGCCCCGGCTGCGCCCGCCGTTCCCGGCGATCGCCGGCCTGTACGCCTGCCCGACCGTGGTGAACAACGTCGAGTCGATCGCCTCGGTGCCGCCGATCCTGGCCCGCGGCAAGGACTGGTTCAAGTCGCTGGGCACCGAGAAGTCGCCCGGCTTCACGCTGTACTCGCTGTCCGGGCACGTCACCAACCCCGGCCAGTACGAGGCCCCGCTCGGCATCACGCTCCGCCAGCTGCTGGAGATCACCGGCGGCGTCCGGGCCGGGCACCGGCTCAAGTTCTGGACCCCGGGCGGCTCGTCCACCCCGATGTTCACCGACGAGCACCTCGACGTCCCGCTGGACTACGAGGGCGTCGGCGCCGCCGGTTCGATGCTCGGCACCAAGGCGCTGCAGGTCTTCGACGAGACCACCTGCGTGGTGCGGGCCGTCACCCGGTGGACCGAGTTCTACGCCCACGAGTCCTGCGGCAAGTGCACCCCGTGCCGCGAGGGCACCTACTGGCTGGTCCAGCTGCTCAAGCGGATCGAGGCCGGCCAGGGCGTCCCCGGCGACCTGGAGAAGCTGCTCGACATCGCCGACAACATCAACGGCAAGTCGTTCTGCGCGCTCGGCGACGGCGCGGCCAGCCCGATCGTCTCCTCGCTCCAGCACTTCCGCGCCGAGTACGAGCAGCACCTCAACGAGCACCGCTGCCCGTTCGACCCGGCGGCCTCCACCGTCTGGGCCGGCCGGTCCCCCGTCCACGAGTCCGCCACCGAGAGGGAGGTGCACGCGTGACGGTCACGGAGCCTTCCACCCAGACCGAGCTGGTCACGCTCACCATCGACGGCGTAGAGGTCAGCGTCCCCAAGGGCACGCTGGTGATCCGCGCCGCCGAGCAGATCGGCACCCAGATCCCGCGCTTCTGCGACCACCCGCTGCTCGCCCCCGCCGGGGCCTGCCGCCAGTGCATCGTGGAGGTCGAGGGGCAGCGCAAGCCGGTCGCCTCCTGCACCGTCCCGGTCGCCGAGGGCATGGTGGTCCGCACCCAGGTCTCCTCGCCGGTCGCCGAGAAGGCGCAGCGCGGCGTGATGGAACTGCTGCTGATCAACCACCCGCTGGACTGCCCGGTCTGCGACAAGGGCGGCGAGTGCCCGCTGCAGAACCAGGCGATGTCCACCGGCGACACCGACTCCCGGTTCGAGGGCGTCAAGCGGACGTACGAGAAGCCGCTGCCGCTCTCCACCCAGGTGCTGCTGGACCGCGAGCGCTGCGTGCTGTGCGCGCGCTGCACCCGGTTCTCGCAGGAGATCGCCGGCGACCCGTTCATCGACCTGGTCGAGCGCGGCGCGCTCCAGCAGATCGGCACCGGCGTCGACCAGCCGCTGGACTCGTACTTCTCCGGCAACACCATCCAGATCTGCCCGGTCGGCGCGCTCACCTCCGCCGCCTACCGGTTCCGCTCCCGCCCGTTCGACCTGGTGTCCTCCCCGTCCGTGTGCGAGCACTGCTCGGCCGGCTGCGGGCAGCGCACCGACCACCGGCGCGGCAAGGTGCTGCGGCGGCTGGCCGGCAACGAGCCGGAGGTCAACGAGGAGTGGAACTGCGACAAGGGCCGGTTCGCGTTCCGCTACGCGCAGCAGCGCGACCGGTTCACCACCCCGCTGGTCCGCGGCGCGGACGGCGAACTCGCGCCCGCCTCCTGGCCGGAGGCGCTGGCGCGGGCCGCCGAGGGGCTGCGCGGCGCCCGGGCCGGCGTGCTCGCGGGCGGCCGGGCCACCGTCGAGGACGCCTACGCGTACGGCAAGTTCGCCCGGGTCGTGCTCGGCACCAACGACGTGGACTTCCGGTCCCGGCCGCACAGCGGCGAGGAGGCGGACTTCCTGGCCGCGGCCGTCGCCGGACACGGCACCGACCTGGACGGCGCCGGGGTGACGTACCGTCAGCTCGAAGCCGCCCCGGCGGTGCTGCTGGTCGGCCTGGAGGCCGAGGAGGAGGCGCCGATCGTCTTCCTGCGGCTGCGCAAGGCCAACCGGGCCAGTGGGCTGCGGGTCTTCTCGGTCGCCACGCACGCCTCCCGGGGCCTGGCCAAGCTGCGCGGCGCGCTGCTGCCCGCCGCCCCCGGCACCGAGGCCGAGTGGCTGGTCGCGCTGGCCGGCGAGGAGGTGCTCGCCGACGACGCCGGGCGCTGCGCGGACGCGCTGCGCTCGCCGGGCGCGGTGATCCTGGTCGGCGAGCGGCTGGCGCAGACCGCCGGCGGCCCGACCGCGGCGCTCCGGCTGGCGCACGCCACCGGCGCGAAGCTCGCCTGGGTGCCCCGCCGGGCCGGTGAGCGCGGCGCCGTCGAGGCGGGCGCGCTGCCCGGGCTGCTGCCCGGCGGCCGGGCCGTCGCGGTGCCCGCCGCCCGCGCCGAGGCCGCCGCGCACTGGGGCGTCGCCGAGCTCCCGGCCCGCCCGGGCCGCGACACCGGCCAGATCCTGGCCGGGGTGGTGCAGGGCGAACTGGACGCGCTGGTGGTCGGCGCCGTCGGCGTGGACGACCTGCCGGACCCGGCGCTCGCCGAGGAGGCGCTGGCCCGGGTCGGGTTCGTGCTCTCGCTGGAGCTGCGCCCGTCCGCCGTCACCGCGCACGCCGACGTGGTGCTGCCGGTGGCCGCGGTCGCCGAGAAGGCCGGCACCTTCCTGGACTGGGAGGGCCGGGTCCGGATGTTCGAACCCGCGCTCAAGGCCGACCAGATGATGGGGCGTCAGCTGCACTCCGACGTCCGGGTGCTGAGCATGGTCGCGGACGCGCTGGACCGGCCGATCGGCCTGCCCGACGTCCGGGCGGCCCGGCTGGAGCTGGACCGTTTCACCCCGTGGGCGGGCGACCGGCCGGCCGGGCCCGTCGCGCACCCCGACGCGCTGCCCCGGCCGGCCACCGGCCAGGCCGTGCTGGCCGGGCACCGGATGCTGCTGGACAACGGATCGCTGCAGGACGGCGACACCCACCTGGCGGGCACCCGGCACGCCGCGGTCGCCCGGCTGTCGGCCGGTACCGCCGCCGAGATCGGCGCCGGGAAGGCGCTGCGGATCACCGGCCCGGCCGGGTCGCTGACCCTGCCGCTGGAGATCACCGACGCGATGCCGGACCGCACGGTCTGGCTGCCGCTCAACTCGACGCCGGACGGCGGCGCGCACCGCACGCTCGGCACCACGGTCGGCCACCTGGTCACCATCGCCCCGGCGGAGGAATCATGAGTGTCGCCTCTTCGCTGGCCGCCGCCGACACCCTCGGGTTCTTCGGCCGCGACCCGTGGTGGCTGGTCCTGCTCAAGGCGGTGTTCTGCTTCGCCTTCCTGGTCCTGACGGTGCTGATCGCGATCGTCTGGGAGCGCAAGGTCGTCGCCTGGATGCAGCTGCGGATCGGCCCGAACCGGCACGGCCCGTGGGGCCTGCTGCAGTCGCTGGCCGACGGCGTCAAGCTGGCGCTGAAGGAGGACCTGGTCGTCAAGAACGCCGACAAGGCGGTCTACGTCCTGGCCCCGATCGTCGCGGCGATCCCCGCCTTCATGGCGTTCGCGGTGATCCCGTTCGGCCCGCCCGGCAACGAGGTGTCGATCTTCGGCACCCGGACGCCGCTGCAGCTCACCGACCTGCCGATCGCGCTGCTGTACATCCTGGCCACCGCCTCGGTGGGCATCTACGGCATCGTGCTGGCCGGCTGGTCCTCCGGCTCGACGTACCCGCTGCTCGGCGGCATCCGCTCCTCCGCCCAGATGATCAGCTACGAGATCGCGATGGGCCTGTCCTTCGCGGCGGTGTTCATCTACTCGGGCTCGATGTCGACCTCGGAGATCGTCGCCTCGCAGCAGCCGACCTGGTTCGCGGTGCTGCTGCCGGTGTCCTTCATCGTGTACGTCATCGCGATGGTCGGCGAGACCAACCGGGCCCCGTTCGACCTCCCGGAGGCCGAGGGCGAGCTGGTCGGCGGCTTCAACACCGAGTACTCCTCGCTGAAGTTCGCGATGTTCATGCTGGCCGAGTACGTCAACATGGTCACCGTCTCCGCGGTCGCCTCCACGCTGTTCCTCGGCGGCTGGCGCGCCCCGTGGCCGATCTCCACCTTCTGGGAGGGCGCCAACCACGGCTGGTGGCCGATGCTGTGGATCGTCCTGAAGATCCAGCTGCTGCTGTTCTTCTTCATCTGGCTCCGCGGCACCCTGCCCCGGCTCCGCTACGACCAGTTCATGAAGCTCGGCTGGAAGATCCTGATCCCGGTCTCGCTGGTCTGGCTGGTGATGGTCGCCACCGTGCGGGCGCTGCGCAACGAGGGCTACGACTTCGCCAACGTGGTGCTGTACGTCGGCGCCCCGCTGGCGGCGGTGCTGCTGGTCGCGCTGGTCGCCGACCTGGTCCGGAAGAAGCCCGCCGAGCAGCCGAAGGCCGAACCGGCCTTCGACCCGATGGCGGGCGGCTACCCGGTGCCGCCGCTGCCCGGCCAGGAACTGCCGCCCGTCCCGCGCCGCCGTCGCCGGACCCCGCAACTCCAGGACGCCCTCCACGGGGCCGACCATTCCGAAGGGAGCTGATCCGAGATGCCTGACGAGTCGTCAGAGAAGTCGATCCTCGGGCCGGCCGCCGGCTTCGGCGTGACCTTCAAGGCCATGTTCAAGAAGCGGCTCACCGAGCAGTACCCGGAGTACAAGAAGCCCACCGCTCCGCGCTTCCACGGCCGCCACCAGCTGAACCGGCACCCGGACGGCCTGGAGAAGTGCGTCGGCTGCGAGCTGTGCGCCTGGGCCTGCCCGGCCGACGCGATCTACGTCGAGGGCGCCGACAACCAGGACGAGGAGCGCTACTCGCCCGGCGAGCGCTACGGCGCGGTCTACCAGATCAACTACGCCCGCTGCATCCTGTGCGGCCTGTGCGTGGAGGCCTGTCCGACCCGGGCGCTCACCATGACCAACGAGTACGAGCTCGCGGACTCCTCCCGGCAGGACCTGATCTTCACCAAGGAGCAGCTGCTGGTCGGGCTGACCGAGGGCATGGTCGACTCCCCGCACGCGATCTTCCCGGGCACCGACGAGGGCGCCTACTACCGGGGCGAGATCACCGCGGCGGCGCCCGGCACCGTCCAGCAGGAGAAGCACGACCGCGAGAAGGAGGAGCAGTCATGACCTCCACCGGCGAGGCCGTGCAGTTCTGGGTGCTGGCCGTGCTCGCGGTCGGCGGCGCGCTCGGCATGCTGCTGATGAAGAAGGCGGTGCACTCGGCGCTCTGCCTGGCCGCCACCATGATCGCCCTGGCGATCTGCTACCTGGCGCAGGGCGCGGTCTTCCTCGGCGTGGTGCAGATCGTCGTCTACACCGGCGCGATCATGATGCTGTTCCTGTTCGTGGTGATGCTGGTCGGCGTCACCTCGGCGGACTCGCTGCAGGAGCAGCTGAAGGGCCAGCGGATCGCCGCCGTGCTCTGCGGCCTCGGCTTCGGCGTGCTGCTGATCGCCGGCCTGGCCAACGCGCACCTGCGGGACTTCACCGGCCTGGCCGCGGCCAACGCCGAGGGCAACGTGCAGGGCCTGGCCCGGCTGATCTTCACCAAGTACGTGTGGGCCTTCGAGGTGACCGGCGCGCTGCTGATCACCGCCGCGGTCGGCGCCACGGTGCTGACCCACCGCGAGAAGGTCCGCGCCCCGCTGACCCAGCGCCAGCTGGCCGCCCAGCGGGTCAAGGACAACATCCAGGTCCCGCCGCTGCCCGCGCCCGGCGTCTACGCCCGGCACAACGCGGTCGACATCCCGGCCCTGCTGCCGGACGGCACGATCGCCGAGGACTCGGTGATGGGCACCCTGCGCGAGCGCGGCCAGGTCCGCGACGTCAGCCAGGACATGCTGCGCCGGATGGCCGAACTGGAGGAGGCCACCGCCGACCGGCTGGGCCGGCCGTCCTCCGCCCGCCCGCAGGTCGCCGGGCCCCGCCGGGCGCTGGAGACCGTGCCGACCGAGGAGGGGGCGGAGTGAACCCCGTCAACTACCTGTACCTGGCCGCGCTGCTGTTCACCATCGGCGCCTCCGGCGTGCTGATCCGGCGCAACGCGATCGTCCTGTTCATGTGCGTGGAGCTGATGCTGAACGCCTCGAACCTGGCGCTGGTCACCTTCTCCCGGATGCACGGCAACCTGGACGGCCAGATCATCGCGTTCTTCACCATGGTGGTCGCGGCGGCCGAGGTCGTGGTCGGCCTCGCCGTCATCGTCTCCATCTTCCGGACCAGGCACTCCGCTTCGGTCGACGACAGCAACCTGATGAAGCTGTAAGGCGGAGGGCCCTCAGTGAACTCTCTCATTCCGCTGCTGGTCGCGGCGCCGCTGGCCGGCGCTGCCCTGCTGCTGCTCGGCGGACGGGCCCTGGACCGGTTCGGGCACTGGATCGCGACCGCGCTGGCCGCGCTCTCCTTCGCCTTCGGCCTGGCCCTGTTCGCGGACATGCTCGGCCGGGACGCCGAGCACCGCGCCGTCACGCAGCACCTGTTCAGCTGGATCCCGGTGAACGGCTTCCAGGCCGACATCTCCTTCCAGCTCGACCAACTCTCGGTCACCTTCGTCCTGTTGATCAGCGGCGTCGGCACCCTGATCCACCTCTACTCGGTCGGCTACATGGCGCACGACGAGCGCCGCCGCCGGTTCTTCGCCTACCTGAACCTGTTCCTGGCCGCCATGCTGGTCCTGGTACTGGCCGACAACTACCTGCTGCTGTACGTCGGTTGGGAAGGCGTGGGCCTCGCGTCCTACCTGCTGATCGGCTTCTGGCAGCACAAGCCGAGCGCCGCGACGGCCGCCAAGAAGGCGTTCATCGTCAACCGGGTCGGCGACATGGGCCTGTCGATCGCGATCATGCTGATGTTCGTCGAGTTCGGCTCCTTCGCGTTCCGCCCGGTGTTCGCCACCGCGGGCGACGCGAGCGAGGGCAAGCTCACCGCGATCGCCCTGATGCTGCTGCTCGCCGCCTGCGGCAAGTCCGCGCAGGTGCCGCTGCAGTCCTGGCTCGGCGACGCGATGGAGGGCCCGACCCCGGTCTCGGCCCTGATCCACGCGGCCACCATGGTCACCGCCGGCGTCTACCTGATCGTCCGCTCCGGGGCGATCTTCAACCTGGCGCCGGACGCGCAGACCGCCGTGGTGGTGGTCGGCACGGTGACGCTGCTGTTCGGTGCGGTCGTCGGTTGCGCCAAGGACGACATCAAGAAGGCGCTGGCCGGGTCGACCATGTCGCAGATCGGCTACATGATCATGGCGGCGGGCCTGGGCCCGATCGGCTACGCCTTCGCCATCATGCACCTGGTCACCCACGGCTTCTTCAAGGCCGGGATGTTCCTCGGCGCCGGATCGGTCATGCACGGCATGAACGACGAGGTGAACATGCGGCACTACGGCGGCCTGCGGAAGTACATGCCGGTCACCTTCGCCACCTTCGGCCTCGGCTACCTGGCGATCATCGGCTTCCCCGGCCTGTCCGGCTTCTTCTCCAAGGACAAGATCATCGAGGCGGCGTTCGCCAAGGGCGGCACCGAGGGCTGGATCCTCGGCCTGTGCGCCCTGCTCGGCGCCGCCGTCACCGCGTTCTACATGACCCGGCTGATGGTGCTGACCTTCTTCGGCGAGAAGCGCTGGCAGCCGGACGCGGAGACCGGCGAGCTGCCGCACCCGCACGAGTCCCCGAAGTCGATGACCGTCCCGATGATCGTGCTGGCCTTCGGCTCGGTCTTCGCCGGCGGCCTGTTCGTCTACGGCAGCTCCTTCCTGCACTGGCTGGAGCCGGTCACCGGCCACGCCGAGGGCGACTCCCCGCTGAACCAGTGGACCATCACCGGCCTCGCCACCGCCTGCATGCTCGCGGGCGCCGGCCTGGCCTGGCAGATGTACGGCCGCAGCCCCGTCCCGGTGCAGGCCCCCGTCGGCTCGCTGCTCACCCGGGCCGCCCGCCGCGACCTGCTCCAGGACGACCTCAACCACGCCGTCCTGGTCCGCCCCGGCACCGCGCTCGCCAACACCCTGGTCTGGTTCGACAGCCGCGGCCTGGACGGCTTCGTCAACGGCCTGGCCGCCGCCGTCGGCGGCGTCTCCAGCCGGCTGCGCCGGATCCAGACCGGCTACGTCCGCACGTACGCGCTCTCCATGTTCGGCGGCACGCTGGTGCTGGTCGCCTCCACTCTCCTGATGAGGTCGGTCTGATGAGCTACCTCCTCTCCGCCACCTGCGCGGTCCCGGCCGTCGGCGCGGTGCTCACCGCCGCGCTCCCGGCCGGCACCACCGAGGCCCGGCGGCGCACCACCAAGACCGTGGCGATCGCGGTCTCCGCCGTCACCCTCGGCCTGGCCGCCGCGGTCGCCGCCGCCTTCGAACCCGGCGGCGCCCGCTACCAGTTGACCGAGTCGTACTCCTGGATCAGGTCCTTCGGGATCAGCTTCTCGCTCGGCGCGGACGGCATCGGCACCGCCCTGGTGCTGCTCACCGCCGTCCTGGTCCCGCTGGTGATGCTGGCCGGCTGGCACGACGCCGACCCGGCCGTCCCCGAGGGCTCGTTCGAGTCCAAGCGGCGCACCCAGGCGTTCTTCGCGCTGATCCTGGCCGTCGAGGCGATGGTGCTGGTGTCCTTCCTGGCCACCGACGTCTTCGTGTTCTACGTGTTCTTCGAAGCCATGCTGATCCCGATGTACTTCCTGATCGGCGGCTTCGGCGACAAGGCCGGCGGCCCCGACTCGGCGAGCCAGCGCTCCTACGCGGCCGTCAAGTTCCTGCTGTACAACCTGCTCGGCGGTCTGGTCATGCTGGCCGCCGTGATCGGCCTGTACGTGGTGGCCGGGAACCAGGGGCAGGCGACGTTCGACCTGACCGCGCTGACCGACGCGATCTCCTCCGGCAAGCTGGTGATCGACCCGAACGCGCAGCGGGCGCTGTTCCTCGGCTTCTTCTTCGCCTTCGCGGTGAAGGCCCCGCTGTGGCCGCTGCACACCTGGCTGCCGAACGCGATGGGCGAGTCCACCGCCGGAACGGCCGTGCTGATCACCGCGGTGGTCGACAAGGTCGGCACCTTCGCGATGCTGCGGTTCTGCCTCGGCCTGTTCCCGGACGCGTCGAAGACCTTCGCCCCGGTGATCATGGTGCTGGCGCTGGTCGGCATCGTCTACGGCGCGCTGGTCGCGATCGGGCAGAAGGACATCAAGCGCCTCGTCGCCTACGCGTCCATCTCGCACTTCGGCTTCATCATCCTGGGCATCTTCGCGATGACCAGTCAGGGCCAGTCCGGCGCCACCCTCTACATGGTCAACCACGGCATCTCCACCGCCGCCTGGATGCTGGTCGCCGGCTTCCTGATCTCCCGCCGCGGCTCCCGCCTGATCGCCGACTACGGCGGCGTGCAGAAGGTCGCCCCGGTCCTGGCCGGCACCTTCCTGATCGGCGGCCTGGCCACCCTCTCGCTGCCCGGCCTGGCGCCGTTCGTCAGCGAGTTCCTGGTCCTGGTCGGCACCTTCAGCCGCTACCCGGTGATCGGGATCGTCGCCACCTTCGGCATCGTGCTGGCCGCGCTGTACGCCCTGCTGCTGTACCAGCGCACCATGACCGGCCCGGTGAAGGCCGGCGTCGAGGGCCTCAAGGACCTGAAGGTCCGTGAGATCGCCGTCGTCGCCCCGCTGGTGGCCCTGACCCTGCTGCTCGGCGTCTACCCGAAGCCGCTCGCCGACATGGTCAACCCGGCCGTCAACGACACCCTCGGCCAGGTCCACCGGACCGACCCCGCGCCGGCCCACCCGGTCGCCGCCACCAACGGAGGTGAGCAGAAGTGATCCCCGCCCACGCGCTGGCCGCCGCCGGCGGCAACAGTGCGAGCATCCCCGCCCCGCACATCGAGTACGGGCAGCTCTCGCCGATGCTGGTCGTCTTCGGCGCCGCGCTGCTCGGCGTCCTCGCCGAGGCGTTCCTGCCCCGGCGGCTGCGCGCCTCCGCCCAGACCGGGCTGTCGCTGCTCGGCCTCGGCGGCGCCTTCACCGCCGTCGTGGTGCTCGCCGCGCAGGGCCACGGCACCACCAAGGCCGGCCTGCTGGCGATGGGCGCCGTCGCCGTCGACGGCCCCGCGCTGTTCCTGCAGGGCGTGATCCTGCTGACCGCCGTCCTCGCCGTCCTCACCTTCGCCGAGGGCCGGCTGGAGCCGCGGATCAACGGCCACCGGGTCGACGCCTTCGCCGCCCAGGCCGCCGCCGTGCCCGGCGGCGAGCAGGAGCGCGACGCCACCCGCGAGGGCCTGCGCACCACCGAGATCTACCCGCTCACCCTGTTCGCGGTCGGCGGCATGCTGCTCTTCCCGGCCGCCAACGACCTGCTCACCATGTTCGTCGCGCTGGAGGTCTTCTCCCTCCCGCTGTACCTGATGTGCGCGCTCGCCCGCCGGCGCCGGCTGCTCTCCCAGGAGGCCGCCGTCAAGTACTTCCTGCTCGGCGCGTTCGCCTCGGCGTTCTTCCTGTTCGGCACCGCGCTGGTCTACGGCTACGCGGGCACCGTCCGGTTCGGCGGCATCGCCGACGTGATCTCCGGCACCGCCCCCGTCACCCCGGCGCTCGCCGTCACCACCCAGAACGACGCGCTGCTGCTGATCGGCCTGGCCATGCTCGCCGTCGGCCTGCTCTTCAAGGTCGGCGCGGTGCCGTTCCACTCCTGGACCCCGGACGTGTACCAGGGCGCCCCGACACCCGTCACCGGGTTCATGGCCGCCGCCACCAAGACCGCCGCGTTCGGCGCCTTCCTGCGGCTGTTCTACGTCGCCTTCCCCGGCCTGCGCTGGGACTGGCGGCCGGTGATGTGGGGTGTGGCGATCCTCACCATGGCGGTCGGCGCGATCCTCGCCGTCACCCAGCAGGACGTGAAGCGGCTGCTCGCCTACTCCTCGGTCGCGCACGCCGGCTTCATCCTGACCGGCCTGATCGCCACCGACCGGCGCGGCGTCTCCGCCGTCCTGTTCTACCTGCTGTCCTACTCCTTCGTGACGCTCGGCGCGTTCGCCGTCGTCACCCTGGTGCGGGACTCCAAGGGCGAGGCCACCCACCTGTCCAGCTGGGCCGGCCTGGGCCGGCGCTCCCCGCTGCTGGCCGCGGTGTTCGCGCTCTTCCTGCTGGCCTTCGCGGGCATCCCGCTGACCTCCGGCTTCACCGGAAAGTTCGCGGTCTTCCAGGCCGCCGCCGCGGGCGGCGCCACCCCGCTGGTGATCGTCGGCGTGCTCTCCTCCGCGGTCGCCGCGTTCTTCTACATCCGGGTCATCGTCCTGATGTTCTTCTCCGACCCGCAGCCCTCCGGCCCGGCCGTCGCCGTCCCCAGCCCGCTCACCGCCACCGCCATCGGCGTCGGCGTGCTGGTCACCCTCGGCCTCGGCCTGCTCCCGCAGTACTTCCTCGACCTGGCCACCAAGGCCTCGGTGTTCGTCCGCTGACGTTCTTCGCGCAGGTCCGGCCCCCGCCACCCCGGCGGGGGCCGGACGCGTACGGGGCACCTTCCGCCACCAGCGGAGAAGAGGCCCATGCCCGTGCAGTGATCCACTCCGGACCGGATACGCTGCCTTGTATGTGCATCGTCGGGGCCGAGGGACCGGCCCCGCCGGATCGACCAGGGACAGGAGTGGTCAGCGTGACCGTCGTGGGGCCCTTCGGGCTGAGCGTGCAGGACCGCGATCTGACCCGCGACGTCCAGGCGGGGATGGAGGCCGTGGAGGCCGCCCTGATCGAGGCCGTCAAGAGCGACGTGCCCTTCATCACGGTGACCGCCAGCCACCTGATCGAGGCCGGGGGGAAGCGGTTCAGGCCGCTGCTGGTGATGCTCGCCGCGCAGTTCGGCGACCCGGCCGCCTCCGGCGTGGTGCCGTCCGCGGTGGTGGTCGAGCTGACCCACCTGGCGACGCTCTACCACGACGACGTGATGGACGAGGCGCCGGTGCGCCGCGGCGCCCCCAGCGCCAACAGCCGCTGGGACAACTCGGTCGCCATCCTCACCGGCGACTTCCTGTTCTCGCGCGCCTCCCAGGTGCTCTCCGACCTCGGCCCCGAGGCCGTCCGGATCCAGTCCGACGCCTTCGAACGGCTCGTCACCGGCCAGATCCTGGAGACCGCCGGGCCGCGCCCCGAGGACGACCCGCTGCGCCACTACCTGGACGTGATCTCCGGCAAGACCGGCTCGCTGATCGCCGTCTCCTGCCGCTTCGGCTCGCTGATGGCCGGGGCCGAGCCGTGGATCGTCGACCTGCTCACCCAGTACGGCGAGCGGATCGGCACCGCCTTCCAACTCGCCGACGACGTCCTCGACATCGCCAGCGACGGCCACGAGTCCGGCAAGACCCCCGGCACCGACCTGCGCGAGGGTGTGCCCACCCTGCCGGTGCTGATGCTCCGCCAGATGCCCGTCGACCCGGCCGACCCCGAGGACGCCCGGCTGCGCGAACTCCTCGACACCGACCTGGCGGCCGACGACGGGGCGCACGCCGAGGCGCTGCGCCTGCTGCGCCGGCACCCGGCGCTGGAACGCGCCCGCCGCGAGACCCTGCGCTACGCCGAGGAGGCCCGGGCGCTGCTCGACACCCTGCCGGAGTGCTCGGCCAAGGCGGCGCTGCAGGAGCTGTGCGACACGGTGGCGATCCGCACGATGTGATGTTCGGTCCGACCGGGCGGCCGCCGCGCGCTAGGGTCGGTGCCATGTTGCGCGTGGTGATCGCCGAGGACTCCGTGCTGCTCCGGGAGGGGCTGACACGGTTGCTGACGGACCGGGGGATGGAGGTCGTGGCGGGCGTCGGGGACGGCGACGCGCTCGTCCGGACCATCGACGAACTGCACGGCGCGGCCGCGCTGCCCGACGTGGTGGTGGCCGACGTCCGGATGCCGCCGACGCACACCGACGAGGGCGTCCGGGCCTGCGTCGAACTGCGCGGCCGCTACCCGCAGTTGGGCGTCCTGGTGCTGTCGCAGCACGTCGAGGAGCAGTACGCGGGCGAGCTGCTGGCCGGCTCCACCCGGGGCGTGGGCTACCTGCTGAAGGACCGGGTCGCCGAGGTCCGCGAGTTCGCGGACGCGGTGCGCCGGGTCGCCGAGGGCGGCACCGCGCTCGACCCGGAGGTGGTGCAGCAGTTGCTGAGCCGCAGCCGGCAGGTCGACACGCTGGCGAACCTGACGCCCCGTGAGCGCGAGGTGCTGGGCCTGATGGCCGAGGGCCGGACCAACGCGGCGATCGCCAAGCAGCTGGTGGTGTCGGACGGCGCGGTGGAGAAGCACGTGTCGAACATCTTCCAGAAGCTGGGTTTGGGCCAGAGCCAGCAGGACCACCGGCGGGTTCTCGCCGTCCTCGCCTACCTGGAGTCCTGACCTCGGGGGACTTGCCGGGGCGGTCTGTGCGAGTTCCCTTCCAGCGGTGCTCTGCCCGCTTAGGATTCCCTTGGTGCGCCAGGCGGACGGGGCACACGGCTCACGCCCGCTGCTGGTTCCCCTTCGAGGAGGTCCGCGGCAGTGACCAGTCAGGTCGATCAGTCAGAGGCAGTGGACGGCTCGGACGGCGAGCGCCGGACGGGACCGGCCTCGCCCCGGTCGGGCCCGCAGGACGGGCCCGGGCGTCCGGCCAAGCCGATCCGGCGGCTGGACCGGGTGATCATCCGGTTCGCCGGCGACTCGGGCGACGGCATGCAGCTCACCGGCGACCGCTTCACCTCGGAGACGGCGGCGTTCGGCAACGACCTGTCCACGCTGCCGAACTTCCCGGCCGAGATCCGGGCCCCCGCAGGCACCCTGCCGGGCGTCTCCAGCTTCCAGCTGCACTTCGCCGACCACGACATCCTCACCCCGGGCGACGCCCCGGACGTGCTGGTCGCGATGAACCCGGCGGCGCTCAAGGCGAACCTGCCCGACCTGCCGGCCGGCGCCGAGATCATCGTCAACACCGACGAGTTCACCAAGCGCGCGCTCGCCAAGGTCGGCTGGTCGGCGGACCCGCTGGCCGACGGCTCGCTGGAGGCGTTCCGGCTGCACCCGGTGCCGCTGACCACGCTGACCCTGGAGGCGCTCAAGGAGAGCGGCCTGGCCCGCAAGGACGCCGAGCGGGCGAAGAACATGTTCGCGCTCGGCCTGCTGTCCTGGATGTACCACCGGCCCACCCACGGCACCGAACTGTTCCTCCGTCAGAAGTTCGCCAAGAAGCCGCAGATCGCCGAGGCCAACGTGGCCGCGTTCCGGGCCGGCTGGAACTTCGGCGAGACCACCGAGGACTTCGCGGTCTCCTACGAGATCCCGCCGGCCAAGCTCCCGGCCGGCACCTACCGCAACATCTCCGGCAACCTGGCGCTGGCGTACGGCCTGGTCGCGGCGGGGGAGCGGTCCGGGCTGCCGGTGTTCCTCGGCTCCTACCCGATCACCCCGGCCTCGGACATCCTGCACGAGCTGTCCAGGCACAAGAACTTCGGCATCCGCTCCTTCCAGGCCGAGGACGAGATCGCCGGCATCGGCGCGGCCCTCGGCGCGGCCTTCGGCGGCGCGCTCGGCGTCACCACCACCTCCGGCCCCGGCGTGGCGCTGAAGTCCGAGACCATCGGCCTCGCCGTGTCGCTCGAACTCCCGCTGCTGGTGGTCGACATCCAGCGCGGCGGCCCCTCCACCGGCCTGCCGACCAAGACCGAGCAGGCCGACCTGCTGCAGGCGATGTTCGGCCGCAACGGCGAGGCCCCGGTGCCGATCGTCGCCCCCGCGACGCCCGCCGAGTGCTTCGACGCCGCCCTCGACGCGGCCCGGATCGCGCTCACCTACCGCACCCCGGTGTTCCTGCTCTCGGACGGCTACCTGGCCAACGGCTCCGAGCCGTGGAAGATCCCGGACGTCGACGAACTCCCGGACCTGCGGGTCGAGTTCGCCACCGAGCCGAACGGCCCCGACGGCAGCTTCCGCCCCTACCAGCGCGACCCGCTGACGCTGGCCCGCCCGTGGGCCGTCCCCGGCACGCCCGGCCTGGAGCACCGGATCGGCGGCATCGAGAAGCAGGACGGCACCGGCAACATCTCCTACGACCCGGCGAACCACGACTTCATGGTCCGCACCCGGCAGGCCAAGATCGACGGCATCGAGGTGCCCGACGTCGAGGTCGACGACCCGAGCGGCGAGGCCGAGGTGCTGGTGCTCGGCTGGGGCTCCACCTACGGCCCGATCGCGGCCGCGGTGCGCCGGGTCCGGGCCGACGGCGGCCGGGTCGCCCAGGCCCACCTGCGCCACCTCAACCCGTTCCCGGCCAACCTCGGCGCCGTCCTGGGCCGCTACCGGCGGGTGATCGTCCCCGAGATGAACCTGGGCCAGCTCGCCCTGCTGCTGCGCGCCAAGTACCTTGTCGACGCCCAGTCCTACAACCAGGTGCGCGGCCTGCCGTTCAAGGCCGCCCAGCTCGCCGACGTGCTGCACGCGGCGATCGGCACCCTCGAAGCGGAGGAGAACCGATGACCGACTTCCCCGCGCTGCGGCTCGTCCCCAAGGCGGACGCCCCGCAGTCCGCGAAGGACTTCAAGACCGACCAGGAGGTCCGCTGGTGCCCCGGCTGCGGCGACTACGCCGTGCTGGCCGCCGTCCAGTCCTTCATGCCCGAGCTGGGCATCCGCCGTGAGAACACCGTCTTCGTCTCCGGCATCGGCTGCTCCTCGCGCTTCCCGTACTACATGAACACCTACGGGATGCACTCGATCCACGGCCGCGCCCCGGCGATCGCCACCGGCCTGGCCGCGTCCCGCCCCGACCTGTCGGTCTGGGTGGTGACGGGCGACGGCGACGCGCTGTCGATCGGCGGCAACCACCTGATCCACGCGCTGCGCCGGAACGTCAACCTGAAGATCCTGCTGTTCAACAACCGGATCTACGGCCTGACGAAGGGCCAGTACTCGCCCACCAGCGAGATCGGCAAGATCACCAAGTCGACGCCGATGGGCTCGCTGGACGCCCCGTTCAACCCGCTGTCGCTGGCGATCGGCGCGGAGGCGACCTTCGTCGCCCGCACCATCGACTCCGACCGGCAGCACCTGCAGTCCGTGCTGCGGGCCGCGGCGCAGCACGAGGGCACCGCGCTGGTCGAGATCTACCAGAACTGCAACATCTTCAACGACGGCGCGTTCGAGGTCCTCAAGGAGCCGGGCACCCGGGACGAGGCGCTGATCCGGCTGGAACACGGGCAGCCGGTGCTGGTCGGCGCGGACCGGCACGTCGTCCGGGACGCCGACGGCGAACTGCGGATCGTCCCGCGCACCGAGGGCACCGCGCTGGTCCACGACGCCCACGCGGCCGGGCCCGGCACCGCCTTCGCCCTCACCCGCCTCGCCGACGCCGACACCCTGCACCACACCCCCATCGGCGTGCTGCGGGACGTCGCCCGCCCGGTCTACGACACCCTGATGGGCGAGCAGCTCGCCCGGGCCGAGGAGCAGAAGGGCCGCGGCGACCTGGGCGCCCTGCTCGCCGGGTCGAGCACCTGGACGGTGAACGCCTGAATCCCCCGGCTGTCAGTAGCCATAGTTCGGAACGGGGATGACACCCGCACCCGCGGGCCGCTACCTTTCGGGGAAACGACGGCACGCGGGTGAGGGGCAGGCCATGGCGGAGACGGCGCGGGAGGCCAGGGTCGGGCTGTGGAACGGCTTCGCGGCGTACGGGATGTGGGGGCTGTTCCCGCTGTTCTGGCCGCTGCTGGAGCCCGCCGGCGCGCTCGACATCCTGGCGAACCGGATGGTGTGGTCGCTGCTCGCGGTCGCGCTGATGCTGCTGGTGCGGCGCCACTGGGGCTGGGTCCGCCCGCTGCTGCGGCAGCCGCGCCGGCTCGCGCTGCTGACCCTCGCCGCCGCCACCGTCTCGGTCAACTGGGGCGTGTACATCTGGGGCGTGAACTCCGGGCACGTGGTGGAGACCAGCCTCGGGTACTTCATCAACCCGCTGGTGACGATCGCCTTCGGCGTGCTGGTGCTGCGCGAGCGGCTGCGCACCGCGCAGTGGGCGGCGGTCGGGACCGGCGCCGCGGCCGTCGCGGTGCTCACCGTGGCGTACGGCCGCCCGCCGTGGATCGCGCTGGTGCTGGCGCTGTCCTTCGCCACCTACGGGCTGATCAAGAAGAAGGTCGGGCTGGGCGGCGCCGAGAGCCTCGCGGTGGAGAGCGCCGTGATGTTCCCGTTCGCGCTCGGCCTGCTGGTCTACCTGGGGGTCCGCGGCGAGGGCACCTTCGGGCACGGCGCCGGCCACACCGCGCTGCTGATGGTCAGCGGGGTGATCACCGCGGTGCCGCTGATGTGCTTCGGCGCGGCCGCGCTGCGGGTGCCGCTGACCACGCTCGGGCTGCTGCAGTACCTGGCGCCGGTGTTCCAGTTCTCGATCGGCGTGCTGGTCTTCCACGAGTCGATGCCGCCGGCCCGCTGGGCCGGCTTCGCCCTGGTCTGGGTCGCCCTGGTGGTGCTCAGCTGGGACGCGCTGCGCCGGGTCCGGGCCGAGCGGCGGCAGCGGCCCGCCCCGGTCCGCGACACCGTGCCGGACGCCGTCGCGGGCTGACGGCCGGTCAGACCAGGGCCAGCTCGCGGGCCAGCCGGGCACTGTCCCGGTGCCCGGTGAACGCGGTCGCGGCGCCCAGCGCGGCGGCCCGGCGGCGCGCCCCGAGCAGGCCGCCGTGGGTCAGCGAGTCGAGCGGGCGGCGGACCCGCCACTCGTCCAGCGACCAGCGGGCGTACGGGCCGAACAGGGCCCGGGTGGGCTCCGGCAGGTCGGTGCGGGCGGGGACGGCGGCCCGGGCCCCGTTCAGCGCCACCTGGCCGTCCAGGCTCGCGCAGACGTCCAGCCAGGCGAGCGCGGCCTGGCGGTGCCGGGCGCCGCGCGGCAGGACGAACACGTCGAGCCGGGACTGGAACACCTCGGCGGTGCCGGGCGCGGCCGCCCACCGGTAGTCGGTGCCCGGGCGCAGGCCGAGGCTGTCGCGCAGCCAGCCCTCCGCCCAGTCCCCGGTGAGCAGGTACGCGGCCTGGCCGGAGCCGAACCGGTGCGCCGCGTCGGTCCAGTCGTCGTCCGGGGCGGGCGGGGCGGCCAGGTCGAGCAGGGTGTCCAGGAGGCGCAGCGCGCTGTCGGTGGCGGCGTCCCGCCAGGGGCCGCCGGGCCGCCACAGCGCCTCGAAGGCGTCGGGGCCGTGCGCGGCCAGCAGCAGGGTCTCCAGCAGGTGCAGCACCTCGGCGGGGCCGCCGACGGCGAGCGGGGTGCGCAGGCCCGCCGCGGCCACCCGCCGCAGCTCGGCCACCAGCAGGCCGGGCCGGGACGGGGCGGACGAGGCCCCGGCCGCGGCGAGCAGCCGGGCGTCCGACCAGAGCAGGTTGGTCCGCCGCACCCCGGCCGGGACGGCCAGCGCCGCGCCGCCGGCCCGCAGCCGCGGCAGCAGCGAACCGGGCAGCCCCGCGGACCAGCCGCGGCTCCGGAACAGCCCGTCCAGCGGCTCCAAGTGGTCGGCCAGGTCGGCGAGTTCGGCGCCGCCGGAGCAGCGCAGGCTGTCCGGGGGCGACCCGGCGGCGAGCCGGGCCGTGAGGTCGCCGCCGGGCGGGGCGGAGCCGTCGCCGGCCACGAAGGTGACGTCCGGGGCGCGGCCCTTGAGGCTCGCCAGCAGCGCCTGCAGCCCGTTCTGCTCCGGCCCCGACGTCCAGCCCGTGGACACCTCCAGCAGCCCCGCCGGGCCGTCCGCCGAACTGGCCTCCGCCGGGCCGAACCGGGCCAGCACGGTCGCGCACGCGGCGGCCACCCCGCCCAGCAGGACTCCACGACGGGTGATCTGCACGGCACTCCAGCGGACGGTCGAACGGGCGGGCGGACGGACAACGGACGAGCGGTCCGGAGCGGCCCACCATCCCACCGTCCGACCCGAGTCCGCGTCAAGTGCCGGGCCGGGCCGGACGCTCCGGAAGAACGCCTTCGCGGGATCTCCTCAACCGGACTTCCGGACTGCTAACGTCCGTGCTGCGCGACCCGGCCGCAGCTGTCCCGGCGCGCGGGAGGAACTCCGATGGTCCACCTCGCCCGGCCCGTGCTCCACCACGTGCCCGCCCTGCGGCGGGAAGCCTGCGGGTCGCAGAGCGGGGAGCTGCGGATCACCCGGCCGCGCGGGGCCCCCGCGGCGATCCGCTGGCAGCCGCTGGACGGCGACCCCGTCGACCTGCTCCCGCCCTACCGCCTCGACCGGGTCGAACTCCGGCACTCGCACCGGGCCCGCCTGCACGGCCTCACCGCGGGCGTCCGCCTGCTCACCGCGGACTGGGCCCCGCTCTTCCTGGTCTCCCCCTCCCACCTGCCCGCGCTGGCCCTCGCCGCGGCCTCCACCCGGGAACAGACGGGGGCCCGAGGAGCGCCGGCCCCGAGGGAACTCCTCGGCCCCACCCGCTCCCCGGGCCCCCGGGAACCCCGCTAGCCCGCCTTCGCGGCCTTCGCGACCTTCGACAGGGTCTCCGGCGTCACCGCACCGACGAAGACCCGGCCGTCCGGGGTGACGAGGGTGTTGACGATCCGGGTGGAGACCAGCGTCCCGCCGTCGACGGGGCGGCCGGTGAACTTGGCCAGGCCCTTCGCGGCGTCCGCGCCCGCGTTGCCGTACGCGACCGCCGTCCAGCCCTCGCCGATCACGCCGCCGTCCTTGCCGTCGAACTGCGGGCCGTCACCGGGCTTGCCGTCGCCGGGCTTGCCGTCGTTCTTGCCGTCGTTCCTGCCGTGCTCCGGCAGGGCGGGCAGCACCGAGGAGAGCGGGTTCCCGGCGTGCTCGGACGCGGACCGCTCGACCACCTTGGCGCCCTTGGGGACGTCGAACCGGAAGGTCTTGGCGTCCGGCTTCGCGTAGGAGAGCGAGCCGAAGCGGACGTCGAACGCGGTCGCGCCGTCGACCGTGCGGAGCTGGACGGCCAGCGGCATGCCCTTCTCGGCGTCCACCGAGATCCGGATCTCGGCGACCGTCGAGCCCTCCTGGGTGGGCTTGACGCTCAGCCGGTACGCGGCGTGGCCGGCCACCCGCTCGGTGCCGGAGACGGTGACCGAGGTGGTCTTCGCGGAGACCGCGAGCAGCTGCTTGGCGACCTCCTGCGGGGTGACCGAGCCGGGGCCGGCCGTGCCGTCGGGGCGGTGCCCGTCGGCGCCCGGCGCGCCCGTCAGGTGCAGGGCCTGCTGGGAGGCGCGGTCGAAGGCCCACACCTGGTCGCCGTCGTGGACCAGCTCGTAGCCGGTCTGCTGGCCGGACAGCGTGACCCGCTGGCGGTCCGGGCCGTCGGCGGCGACCGTCAGGGTGTGCGAGCCGCCGAGCAGTTCGACGGCCTTGAGCTGCGGGTCGGCGCCGCCGGTGGACGCGCCGGCGCTGCGGGCCAGCCCGCCCAGCGGGCCGCCGCCGCTCGCGAGGTCGGTCAGCGCGGTCGGCAGGCCGAGGTCGGCGCTGACCCGGACGGTGCCGCTGAAGGTGTCGGTGTTGCTCGAGAGCACCTTGGCCACCAGCTCCTGGGCACTGACCGCCGGCAGGTTCGGTGCCTCGTCGCTGGCGAGCGCCGGCACCAGGCCGATGCCGGTGGCGACCACTGCGGCCACCGCGACCGGCACCCCGATCCGGACGGCGGCGCGCCGCCGACCGGCCGTCGGCGCCGTCATGTCCTGTGCTGCCGTGGCTTCCTGCTCCATTGCGGCCCCCTTCCGAGCTCTCTGCGCTGTCACTCTCCATTAGAGCCGCCGGGCGCCCCGGAAACGTCGCCCGCCGGCACCACATCGCGGTACGTCTCGCGTCGCATCCGGCCGACCCCGACCCTGAGGCGCCGTCAGGGTCGCCGTAGTCCTGGAGGCGGAGCACTGTCGTAGGGTCGGGCCCATGAGCCCTCAGACGCCCCCGGCCGCCGACTACCCCACCCCGACGGCGATGCGGCGCGCGCTGCGCCGGGCCCGGGACGGCGTGGCGCTGGACACCGCCGAGGCGGCGGTGCTGCTGCGGGCCCGCGGCACGGACCTGGCCGAGCTGTGCGCCGTCGCCGCCCGGCTCCGGGACGCCGGCCTGGAGCAGGCCGGCCGCCCCGGCGTCATCACGTACTCGCGCAAGGTGTTCGTCCCGCTCACCCGGCTCTGCCGGGACCGCTGCCACTACTGCACCTTCGTGACCGTGCCCGGGAAGCTCCGCAAGGACGGGCACGGCCTGTACCTGTCCCCGGACGAGGTGCTGGACATCGCCCGCAAGGGAGCCGAACTCGGCTGCAAGGAAGCCCTGTTCACGCTCGGCGACCGCCCCGAGGAGCGCTGGCCGGAGGCCCGCGAGTGGCTGGACGCGCACGGCTACGACGACACCCTGGCGTACGTCCGGGCGATGGCCGTCCGGGTGCTGGAGGAGACCGGCCTGCTGCCGCACCTCAACCCCGGCGTGCTGAGCTGGACGGACTTCCAGCGACTCAAGCCGGTCGCCCCGTCGATGGGCATGATGCTGGAGACCACCGCCACCCGGCTCTGGTCGGAGCCCGGCGGCCCGCACCACGGCTCGCCCGACAAGGAACCGGCCGTCCGGCTGCGGGTGCTGGAGGACGCCGGGCGCAGCGCGGTGCCGTTCACCACCGGGGTGCTGATCGGCATCGGCGAGACCCACGAGGAGCGGGCCGACGCGCTGCTGGCGATCCGCAAGGTCTCCCGCGCCTACCAGGGCGTGCAGGAGGTGATCGTGCAGAACTTCCGGGCCAAGCCGGACACCGCGATGCGGGCCATGCCGGACGCCGAACTCTCCGAGCTGGCCGCGACGGTGGCGGTGGCCCGGCTGGTGCTCGGCCCGGCCGCCCGGATCCAGGCCCCGCCGAACCTGGTGGACGCCGAGTACGCGCTGCTGATCGGCGCGGGCATCGACGACTGGGGCGGCGTCTCCCCGCTGACGCCCGACCACGTCAACCCGGAGCGCCCCTGGCCGCACGTCGAGGAGCTGGCCGAGCGCACCGCCGCCGCCGGGTACGAGCTGCGCGAACGCCTGACCGTCTACCCCGAGTACCTCAAGCGCGGCGAGCCCTGGCTCGACCCGCGGCTGCTGCCGCACGTCCGCGCGCTCGCCGACCCGGCCACCGGCCTCGCCGCCGAGGGCGTCCGCCCGGTCGGCCTGCCCTGGCAGGAGCCGGACGAGCCGATGACCGGCGGCGGCCGCACCGACCTGTTCCGCACCGTCGACACCGAGGGCCGCACCGGCGACCGCCGCTCCGACTTCGACGAGGTGTACGGCGACTGGGAGTCGCTGCGCGAGCAGGTCGGCGTCCCCGTGCCGCGCCGGCTCGACGGCGAGCTGCGCACCGCGCTGTCCGTCGCCGCCGACGACCCGCGGAAACTGACGGACGACCAGGCGCTGGCCCTGTTCCAGGCCGACGGGGACGCGCTGGACGCGCTCACCCGGATCGCCGACGAACTGCGCCGCGCCACCGTCGGCGAGGACGTCACCTACTGCGTCACCCGGAACGTCAACTTCACCAATGTCTGCTACACCGGCTGCCGGTTCTGCGCCTTCGCGCAGCGCCGCACCGACGCCGACGCCTACACCCTGTCGCTGGAGCAGGTCGCCGACCGGGCCGAGCAGGCCTGGCAGGTCGGCGCGACCGAGGTCTGCATGCAGGGCGGCATCCACCCCGACCTGCCGGGCACCGCCTACTTCGACATCGCCCGGGCCGTGAAGGAACGGGTGCCGGGCATCCACGTGCACGCCTTCTCGCCGATGGAGGTGGTCAACGGCGCCACCCGGACCGGCCTGCCGATCCGCGAGTGGCTGCTCCGGGCGAAGGAGGCCGGACTGGACTCGATCCCCGGCACGGCGGCGGAGATCCTCGACGACGAGGTCCGCTGGGTGCTCACCAAGGGCAAGCTGCCCGCCGCGACCTGGGTCGAGGTGGTGACCACCGCGCACGAGCTGGGCATCCGCTCCTCGTCCACGATGATGTACGGCCACGTCGACACCCCGCAGCACTGGCTGGGCCACCTGCGGCTGCTCGCCGGGATCCAGCAACGCACCGGCGGCTTCACCGAGTTCGTCACCCTGCCGTTCGTCCACACCAACGCCCCGGTGTACCTGGCCGGCATCGCCCGGCCCGGCCCGACCGCCCGCGACAACCGGGCGGTCACCGCGATGGCCCGGCTGCTGCTGCACCCGCACATCCCCAACATCCAGACCAGCTGGGTGAAGCTCGGCGCGGAGGGCGCCGCCGAGATGCTCCGCTCCGGCGCCAACGACCTCGGCGGGACGCTGATGGAGGAGACCATCTCCCGGATGGCGGGCTCCTCCTGGGGCTCCTACAAGTCGGTCCGCGACCTGGAGGCGACCGCCGCGCTGGCCGGCCGCCCGGCCCGGCAGCGCACCACCCTGTACGGCGAGGTGCCCGCCGAGCGCCGGGCCGCCGCGCTGGCCTCCGACGGGCACCTCCCGCAACTGCTGCCGCTGGCGGACTGAACCGGGCCCGGCGGGGCGGGCCGGACGACGGGGTCGGACGGCCGGGCGGCGGATCGCGCAACCGACCGACCCTTCGCTCGGATCTTCGAATACAGTGCGTCTGCTGTCCGAGACCCCGACCGAAAGGTTCCGCCCCGTGATGCCCCTGTGGTCGCGCGCCCAGCAGCAGGACTTCCGCAGCCGGGTCCGCGGCTGCCTGCTCGGCGGCGCGCTCGGCGACGCGCTCGGCGGCGGCATCGAGTTCGAGCAGCTGGAGCAGATCCGCGAGGCCCACGGCCCGCAGGGCGTCACCGGCTACGTCCCCGCCTACGGGCGGCGCGGCGCGATCACCGACGACACCCAGATGACGCTGTTCACCGTCGACGGCCTGATCCGCTCGCACATCGCCCGGGAGAGCGGCGCCTGGCACCCGCCCACCGACGTGCACCGCGCCTACCTGCGCTGGTACGCCACCCAGCAGGACTGGGGCCCCGACGAGCGCCGCACGGACCTCGGCTGGCTCGGCCGCGAGGAGTGGCTGTACGCCCGCCGCGCCCCCGGCCAGGCCTGCCTGTCCGGCCTGGCCGGCACCGCGGACGGCCCGCTGCCGACCGTCGAGGAGCCGCGCAACCCCGGCTCCAAGGGCTGCGGCACCGTCATGCGGGCCGCCCCGTTCGGACTGCTCACCGCCTGGGACCCGGCCCTGGTCTTCCAACTCGCCGTCGAGTGCTCGGTGCTGACCCACGGCCACCCCACCGGCTACCTGTCGGCCGGCGCCTTCGCGGTGATCGTCCACGCGGTGGCCCGCGGCGGCACCCTGGAGGAGGGCGTGCACCTGGCCCTGGCCCTGCTCTCCGAACGCCCCGGCCACGAGGAGACCACCACCGCGCTGCGCGCCGCGCTGGACGCCGTCCGGGTCGGCGCGCCGTCCCCCGAGCGGGTCGAGGAACTGGGGGAGGGCTGGGTCGCCGAGGAGGCGCTCGCCATCGGCCTGTACTGCGCGCTGGTCTCCGAGGACGTCCGCACCGGCCTGCTGCTGGCCGTCAACCACTCCGGGGACAGCGACTCCACCGGCTCGATCTGCGGCAACCTGCTGGGCGCCCTGCACGGCGAGACCGCGCTCCCGCCGGAGCTGGTCGCCGAGGTCGAGGGCCGCGGGGCGATCCTGGAACTCGCCGACGACCTGGTGCTGGAACTGCTGCACGGCCCCGAACTGCACGGCACCGGCGCCTGGAACGAGCGCTACCCCACCGTCGGCGCCTGACGGCGTCCGAGCCCCTCCGGAACGCCGCGGGCCGGAACGGCACGGGGCCCGCCGCGCGGGAAGCGGCGGGCCCCGTGGCCGTGGAACGGACGGCGGATCAGACCTCGCCGAAGGCACCCGCGCCGGCGGCGGTCGCGAAGGCCGCCCAGGCCTCGCGGGAGAAGCGCAGCTGCGGGCCCTGCGGGTCCTTGGAGTCACGGACCGCGATCGAGGACGCGCTCGGCACGGCGATCTCGACGCAGGCGCCGTTGCCGCCGCTGTAGCTGCTCTTGCGCCAGGTCAGGGTGTCGGTGGCCTTGCTCATTTCATGAACTCCTCTGCGATTTCGGTGATCATCGACCGGCTGTCCGTGACGCTCAGCGCCGCGGCCCGCAGGTGGTCGTACAGATTGGTATATCGGCGCACGTCGGCTTCCTTCTCCAGGTAGAGATCGCTCGTCACTCCTTCGAAGTAGACGACCGTGGAATCCGCGGACTCGGGAAACTCCATCAGGGAAAATGTCCCGGTCATGCCGGGATGGGCCCCGTGAATGAATGGGATGACCTGGAGGTTGATGTTCGGGCGCTCGCCGAGGGCGATCAGTTGGTACAACTGCTCCGCCATCACGCGTGGCCCGCCGACCTGACGGCGCAGCACCGCCTCGTCTATGACCACCCACAGGCTGCCCAGCTGGTCCTCGCCGTGTATCCGGTGCTGCCGCTTGAGCCGCACGTCGACCCGGCGGCGGATCGCGGCCGGGTCCGTGTCGGGCTGGGTGCCGGCCACCACGGCCTCGGCGTACTCCCTGGTCTGCAGCAGGCCCGGCACGAACGAGGACTCGTAGGCCCGGATCGAGGAGGCCTCCGCCTCCAGGCCGATGTAGACGCTGTACGGGATGTCCCCGAACTCGTGCCACCAGCCGCGCTGGCGCGACTCCTTGGCCATCTCCATCAGCCCGGCGCGGACCCGCTCGTCCTCCACCTCGTAGACGTCGCACAGGTCGCGCACGTCCCGCTGGCTGATCGAGCGGCGGCCGTTCTCCAGGCGGCTGATCTTCGACTGGGAGACCATCAGGCGGCCGGCCACCTCCTCGGCGGTCATCCCCCTCTGTTCGCGGAGCCGACGGAGCTCGGCACCGAGACGGCGGCGGCGGACCGTCGGGTTCACGCTGGCGGACACATCGACCTCCGGCCGTACCTCTGGCAACAGTGCGGTAATTGGTACCAACCCCCCTGACGCTTCGCAGCATGCCACCTCAACTGCGGTCCGTGCCTGGAAATCGAAGTACCGCAGTAGAACAGATCATCGGAAAATAGCTCAATAGGGATCGCCGTACTTGCGCGCGGCCGGTCCGGCACGCTAAGGGGAGTCCCGGCCCCGACAAGCCCCCTGACGGCCCGTCACACCGGGCCGGGAACGGCGAAGGGCGGCCGACCCGGTGACTCGCACCGGGCCGACCGCCCTTCCTCCGAACCGACCGCTAACGGCGCGCGCCGCTCATCGGGCGCCCACCCGGCTGGCCACGCTCCGCCCGGCAGCGGCGGGCCGCCCGGCCGGACCCCGTGGACCCACGGGCGCCGACGGCCGGCCCTGCTGCTGCGACGGCAGACCGTTCTGCACGTCCATCACCGCGTGGGCCACCATGCCGCCCAGCGGGTCGTACCTGATCAGGTCCCGGAGTCGAGAGCGCGAGGACCGCCCCTCGTTCCCCGGGTACAGGTGCTTGCCCAGCCCCACCGCGTGCGCCAGCGCCGCCAGCGCCGCCGTCCGCGGGTCCGGCGGCACGCCGGTGCGGATCGCGGTGTCCAGCCGCTGCTTGATCGCCGCGTTGGTGCAGTCGTCCGACGCCTGGTACCGCGTCGTCGGCAGCACCCCGCACACCTGGCCGGCCACCGCCGTCACCATGCCGCACCGTTCCAGGTGCGCCAGGTACGTCTGCCGCAGGCCCAGGCGCGGGCCGCCGATCCAGTGAGCGGCGCGCACCGGGCTGCCGCGCCGGCGCAACAGCTCCAGTGCATGGTCAAGGGTCGGGTCACCGGTCGGCCGTGGCACCACCACGGCGATCCGGTCCCCGTCCGGGGCTATCCTTCCGGCCAGGGCCAGCTCGACGAGCTGCGCCCCGGCAAGTCCGAGATCGAGGGTCTGCGGCTGCGCGGTGGTACCCGTGGCCGGGTCCAGCGCGAGCAACAACAGCTCCTCGGGAATGGTTCGACGGCCTCTGCCCATCCAAGCCTCCCCGCGTGGATGAATGACAGGGTGACGCCTCTCACACGGGCTTGTCGAGTACGCCTCCGAATCGTGACCTTGCCCGGGCAGGCGGGAACCACGGTCCGACGGGCCCGCGTCTGACCGGGAAACGGCTCGTCGAGCCGTGAAAAACCGCCGGTCGGGCGGGGTGAGGCGGGCCATCGCGGCCTCGGTGCCGGAGACTGTACAGGTGCCGGGCCGGGTCGAGAACCCACCCGAAAAAAACCAGCTTGTGTGATCGGACCGGCGGTGCCGGGCGGACGAGGAGGAGTGGGTTACGTGGGCGAGTCCCCGCAGAGCGAGCGGCGAGACGGCGAGACGCGACGGGGCGGAGCCGCGCAGGACCCGCGCGAGCCCGGCGAGGGCGGCTCCACCGTCCACCTCCGTGTCCGCGATACGGACAGCCCCACCACCGCCCTCCGCCTGCCCGTCGACCGCGACACCACCACCCTCCGCACCGACGACCTCGACCTCCCCGAGTCCGCCGACGCCCTCGCCGGCCCCCGTCCCACCCCTCGGGACGAGAAGGCCACCCCGCCCGAGACGCCTGCGGAAGCCGCGTCCGCGGAACCGGACGAGGAAGAAACGGCCGACGACCCCTCGGACACCACCGAGCAGCCCGCGAAGGACGGCACGGAGGACGCCGAGCCCGCCGAGGACGACGCGCCCGCGGCGGAGAACGACGACGAACCTGCCGAGGCCGCCGAGGACGAACCGGTCGCTGCCGGGCCGGAGCCGACCATGACGCTGCGGCTGGGGGCCTTGCCCCCGGCGGAGGAGGACGAGCCCGCCGAGGACGCCGAGCCTGTGGCGGAGAAGGACGAACCGGTCGCTGCCGCACCGGAGCCGACCATGACGCTGCGGCTGGGTGCGTTGCCTCCGGCCGAGCCTGCCGAGGACGACGCGCCCGCGGCGGAGAAGGACGACGAGCCTGCCGAGGCCGCCGAGGACGAGGACGAACCGGTTGTTGCCGCGCCGGGACCGACGATGACGCTGCGGCTGGGCGCCTTGCCCCCGGCCGAGAAGGACGACGACGAGCCTGCGGCAGCGGAGGAGGCGGACGAGGACGATGAGCCGGTCGTCGCCGGGCCGGAGCCGACGATGACGCTGCGGCTGGGGGCCTTGCCCCCGGCCGAGAAGGACGAGGACGCCGAGGGCGGTGAGCCGGTCGGGCCCGAGCCGACGATGACGTTGCGGGTCGACAAGGACCGTCCCGAGCGGACCGTCAGGCTGCGGGCGCCCGAGGCCGCCGGTCCGGCCGAGGCGAAGACGGTGAAGACCGTCAAGCCCGCCCCCGCGCCGCAGGCTCCCGTTCCCGCCCCCGCACCCGCCCCGGCGGCGGCCGTCGTCGTGCCGCAGGAGGCCGCTCCGCCGGGGCCGGACAGCACCATCGAGGCGCTGGAGGTGCTGAAGGCGCTCAGCGCGCGGCCGATGACGCCGTTCCGGCGGGCGATGAAGCGGGTCGTGGTCTGGGGCGTCTTCCTGTCCGTGGTGCTGGGGGTGCTGGTCGCCGCGCAGCTGCTGCGCCCGCTGCCGCAGCCGAAGGCCAAGCTGGGCCTGGCGGACTCGTACACCTTCGGCGGGGAGCCGCTGAACATCCCGTGGCCGGCCAAGGGCCAGGCCGCCGCCGCGGTGGTGGGGGTGGGCGACCTGGGCTCCTCGGGGGAGGAGAAGGCCGTCCCGATCGCCTCCGTCACGAAGGTGATGAACGCCTACCTGATCCTGCAGGCGCACCCGCTGAAGAAGGGCCAGACCGGCCCGGTGATCACGGTGGACAAGCAGGCCGCGCAGGAGTCGGCCAACGCCGACGAGTCGAAGGTGACGCTGACGGAGGGCCAGCAGATCAGCCAGTACGAGGCGCTGGAGATGCTGATGCTGCCGTCCGCGAACAACGTGGCCCGGCTGCTGGCCCGTTGGGACTCCGGCAGCGAGGACGCCTTCGTCAAGAAGATGAACGACACCGCCGCGAAGCTGGGCATGGCCAACACGGTCTACGCCGACCCGGCCGGGTACAACGCCGACACCAAGTCGACGGCCAAGGACCAGCTGAAGCTGGCCGCGCAGGTGATGAAGGACGACATCTTCCGGCAGGTGGTCGCCGAGCCGGACACCCGGTTCAACGGCCAGCGGGTGTTCAACACCAACGGGCTGCTCGGCAAGAACGGCAACATCGGCGTGAAGACCGGCTCGTCCACGCCCGCCCAGTCCGCCTTCATGTGGGCCGCGGTCAAGGACATCGGCGGCGTCAAGCGCACCCTGATCGGCGTCACGCTGTCCCAGCCCGCGACCAAGGAGGAGCCCAGCCTGGTGCGGGCCGCCCAGCCGGTCAGCCAGAAGATCAACGTGGCCGCGCAGGAGGCGCTGACCGGGCAGACCCTGGCCAAGCAGGGCCAGGTGGTCGGCCGGGTGGACGACGGTCTCGGCGGCAGCGTCCCGCTGATCGCCACCAAGGACCTCACGGTGGCCGGCTGGTCCGGCATCACCGCGCGGCTGACCATGACCCCGATCGGCACCCTCGCCCACACCCTCCCGGCCGGCACCCAGGTCGGCACCCTCTCCGCGGGCGACGGCGAGGACCGCGTCGAGGTCCCGGTGACCCTGCAGACCGACCTCGCCCCGCCGTCCATCGGCTCCCGCCTGCTGCGCCTCGGCTAGCGGCGGCACCGGCACGCACGGCGAAGGGCCCCCGACCGGGGGCCTTCGCCGTGCGCGGGGGAGGTCTCACCAGCTGCCGGGCGCGGTGGGGGTGCCGAGGCGGCGGGCCAGCACCGGCTCCTCGGCGAGCACCCGGCCCAGCACCAGGGCCAGGGTGACGGCGGTGAACAGCGCGATCAGCCAGGACAGCGCGGTGAACACCACCCCGTACGGGCCGAACTTCTCGACCGAGACGGACATCGCGTGCGGGAGGTACACCTTCGCGGCGACGCCCAGCGCCACCTCGCCGACCCCGCACAGCACCGCGCCCGGCAGCAACGGGTACCAGCGGACCCGGCCGCCGAGCAGCAGGTGCTGGGTCCACCACCAGACCGCGGTGGAGACGGTGAAGGTCAGCGGGACGCCCAGCCACGGGCCGGCCCCGAAACCGTCCCGCAGCGGCACCTGGACCACCAGGAACACCAGCCAGCCCAGCAGCCACACCACCCAGCGCCACAGCGCCAGCCGGGCGCTGTTCTTCGGCATCTCCCAGGCCCGTTCGCAGACCCGCTGCAGGGCCCGGCTCAGCGCCGTCGCGGAGGCCAGCGTGACCAGCACGCCGACCACGCCGAAGCTCTGGCTGCCGCCGTCGTCGTGCGGGGTGTTCATCAGCTGCCGGACCTGCTCCTGGGCGGCCCCCTGCAGGCCGAGCTGCTCGCGCAGCGCGTTCGTGACGCCGTGCTTGATCGACGCGGGGGCGAACACCGCGAGCACGAACAGGGCGGGCAGCGCCGACAGGAAGGCCTGCGCGGCCAGCCGGGTCGCGTTGTCCAGCAGGTTGACCCGGATCAGGCTGCCGACCGCGCGGCCCACCAGCGGGATGCGCTCGGGCGCGGCCTTGGCGGACTCGCCGAGCCGGGCCGCCCGGGCCTTCGCCGCGCCCCACCGCCCGCCGTCCCGCTGCGGGGCCGGGGCCGGGTTCTCGTCCGGTTCCCGGTCCGCTCCTCGCCGTGGCTCTGTCACGCCGCAACCTCCGCATGCTCCGCCGGGCCGGGAACACCCATCGTCACCCGGCCCGCGGAGGCGCGGCGCTGCCGCCTACTTCTTCCGGGTGAGCTTCGCGACCCGGGCGGAGAGGCCCCAGGAGGTGACCCGCCACAGCGCCTCGACGACGATGTCGCGGCTCATCTTCGACGCGCCGTGCTCGCGCTCCACGAAGGTGATCGGCACCTCGGCGACCTTGTACCCGGCCTTCACGGCCCGCCACGCCAGGTCGACCTGGAAGCAGTAGCCCTGCGAGGCGACCTCGTCCATGCCGAGCCCGAGCAGGGTCTCCTTGCGGAAGGCCCGGTAGCCGCCGGTGACGTCGCGGATCGGGACGTCCAGCATCAGCCGGGAGTACGTGGAGCCGCCCTTCGACAGCAGCAGCCGGGACTTCGGCCAGTTCACCACCGCGCCGCCGGGCACCCAGCGGGAGCCCAGCACCAGGTCGGCGCTGTGCAGCGCGGTCAGCAGCCGGGGCAGCTCCTCGGGCTGGTGGGAGCCGTCGGCGTCCATCTCCACCAGGACGTCGTAGCCGTTGTCGATGCCCCAGTGGAACCCGGCCAGGTAGGCCGCGCCGAGGCCCTCCTTGCCCTTGCGGTGCAGCACCTGGACGTGCGCGTCCCCGGCGGCCAGCGCGTCCGCGAGCTTGCCGGTGCCGTCGGGGCTGTTGTCGTCGGCGACCAGCACGTGGGCCTCCGGGACGGCGGCGCGGACGCGGGAGACGATCCGCTCGACGTTCTCGGCCTCGTTGTAGGTCGGGATGATCACCAGAATCCTGCCGAGACCGGCGAACGGGGTCGGCGGGTTCTCCGGGGAGGGAGTCACAGGCGGCTGCCTTTCGAGTGCGACGAACCGGGGCGCCACGAGCGCGCAGCACCCACCGTAGGCCACCGCGGGCACCACCCCGCCCGCCACGGCCCCGGCACAGGGCAGCTGCGGCATCGGAGCAGCATGCCGCCGGTCCTCGGGGAACCGTGCGACTGCCGGACCCTGCGTCCCGGAAAGGTCGCCGGTGTTCTTCTTGATTGTTGCGGAGCGGCTCTCGGCGCATCGTGCCGGGGGCGAATTCCTGGGGGCCGTCACCACGCGTGCCCGGTGCCCATCGGATCGAATGGGCGGATACGAATTCCCCGGGTTCGGGGGAGGATGCCGTCGCCTCGGCCCGTGACGAAGTCCGGCCCGTGCCCAGGAGCGGGGAGGCTGCGGGCGACCCATAACGATCCGCCTACGGCAGCGGGCGTGCGCACCGGAGTGTGGAACAGTGATCGCCACGCACGTCACCGTGCGTATGCATGCCGACACACTTGCGCGCCCGGGGCCGCATATCTGGCGCGGACAGAATTCCTGGATGGGTGAACATGCCGATGACCAGCACCCCCGCCGCGACCGGCCCGGGGGACCCGGGGCGGGACAGGCTACTGCGAGTGCTGGGGGACTGGCGCGAGTCACTGCTGGACCTGAGCGGCCGCAACAAGTTGCTCAACTTTCGGCACACGCGAACCGCCACCCTGGAGATACAGTCCCCGGACGCCTCCATGCTGTTGGCCGGGCTGGCACGCGGCTGGGACTTCGTCTCTCCCGCGGAGGCCTCCGAGGGTGACCGCGTCGTGCTCTCCAAGGAGTCGGGTCGGCCCGCAGGTCTGGTGACGCAGAAGACGACCGAGGCCGGTCTGCTCGTCGCGGTCAACCGGCTGCGCAACCAGTCGGGCCAGATGTACAACGACTTCGGTCTGTGGGTGCTCTGGCTCGGGGTGGGCATCCTCGACTGGCGCGAATCGGACACTCAGGAGAATCCGTCCTCGGCACCTCTCCTCCTGGTTCCCGTCGAGCTCCGTCGGGACCGCGGCGGTCGGTCACGCCTGTACGCGGCCGAGGACCAGGACGCCGTCCACAATCCTGCGCTCGCCGTCAAGCTGGCCCGCATGGGCGTGGACTGGACCTCGGTCGGAAAGGCCGATGTCTCCGACCTCGCCGCGGTGCTCGCGGCAGCACGGAAGATCGCTGCCGGCCGACAGGGCTGGGCGGTCAACGAGCGGGTCGTGCTGAGCCTGTTCGCCTCCCACAAGGAGGCGATGTACCACGACCTGCAGCAGAACGAGGAGCAGATTCTCGCCCACCCCCTGGTCCGGGCGGTCGCGCTGGGCCCGGACGCCGGGCTCCCCGGTGATCTGGTCGGCTTCGACCCGCCGGGTCCGGAGCGGATCGACGATGTCCAGCCACCCGAGCGCACTCCCCTCGTGCTGGATGCGGACGCTTCGCAACGGCAGTGCGTCGCAGCCGCCCTGGACGGCCGCTCCTTCGTCGTGAGCGGACCCCCGGGAACGGGCAAGAGCCAGACGATCACCAACTTGATCGCTGCTCTGATGCACGCCGGCCGCACCGTCCTGTTCGTCAGTGAGAAGGCGGCCGCGCTCGATGTCGTGCGCAATCGTCTGGGAGACGTCGGCCTCGCGGACTTCGTCCTCGCCCTGCACAGCGGTGACACGTCGAAGAAGGCCGTGGCGACCGAGCTGGGCCGGGTGCTCAGGACCGAGGTGCGGGTCAACGGGGCTGCCGCACACGAGCTCGAGCGGGCCCGCGAGCTCCGGGAGGCCCTGTCCGCGTACGCAGCAGCGATGAATGAACGCCGCGAACCCCTGGGGCGCACGCTGCACGACGTCCTCGGCCGCCTCGTCCAGCTGGAGCCGGGAGACGGCGACCGGCCCGGCATGCGTCTCGACGGGGCCCGAATCGGTCGGGAGCTCTCCGCCTCCGCGCTGCAGCGGACGCTCGGTGCGGCCGAGTCGATCGGCCGTGCCTGGCGTCCGGCCGTCGAGGGTGAGAACTTCCTCTGGCGGCAACTGGTCGGCGCGTCCCCGCTCGATGCACTGGCCCGGGCGGACGATGCGCTGGAGCAGGTCGAAGCGGTGTGTCGAAGGCGCCCCCTCGCCGAGCTCGGGAACGAGCCGGGCAACGCCCAGGAACTCACCGCACTGGTGCGTGCCCTGCGCGCAAAACTGCCCACGACCGCGGTTCCCACGGGGGCTTCGCTGCCGGACGACCCCTCCGCCCTGCTCGCCGAACTGGCCGATGTCTTCGGCATGTCCAAACCCGCGTCCGTATCGGCCGCCTTCGACGTGCTGGAACTCGCCGACCTCGCCGGGGCCGCCCACCGCCCGCCTGCCGCCTGGCTGGACGCGGAAACGCTGGCACGCGCAGCGGCGGCTGCGATCGAGCTGGCCGATGCCATCGGTGCGGAGCGGGCGGCGGCGGAACGTGCGGCCGACGTGTTCGGCGACCAGGTGCTCCGGGCCGAGGGCCTGGCCGCAGTGGTGCAGCGGTTCACCGAACAGCACCACGGACTGATGGCCCGCTTCTCCGCCCAGTACAAGGCCGACCGGGCCGAGGCAACTGCCCTGACCAGGAACGGAACCTGGCACAAGAACCTGCCCCGCCGCCTCGACGATGCGCTCGCGTGGCAGCGGGCCGCAGCCAGGACCGCGGCGCTGCTCGGTGAGCACAGCTCCCTGTTCGGCCGCTACACCCCGCGGGACGCACCCGGTTTCGACCGGCTCCAGCAGGCCCTGGCCACCGCCCGGCGTATCGTCGAGCTCTCCGCCGCGGCCGAACGGCGCGACCTGGTGGCGGCCCAGGTCGCGGACGACGCTGTCATCGGCCACCAGGTCCCGCTGCTGGCCCGTGCGGTGCGTGATGCCCTGGCCGGCTGGTGCGACCACGCGGACCGGCGGCTCCGTCGATGGACCGAACAAGTCGCCGTGCTGATCGGGCTCTTCGCCGATTCCCGCGCCATTGGGCTGTCACTGCAACTGTCGGGCTCCTTCGCGCAGGCGCGCACCTTGGTCGACCGCTTTGTCGAGGACGGACAGGGCGCGGAGGAGTGGCGCGCGTTCAGTGGTGGCCTGGAGCAGTTGCGTCCCCTGGGCGTCGACGAACTGGTGCCGCGCAGTGTGGAGAGGGGTGTCGCCGCGGCGGACTTCCCCGCAGTCGTCGAAGGCGTGTTGCTGCGGGCCTGGGCCGATGCCGTGCTCGACGCGGACCCGCGGCTGCGAGTCGGCCGCTCGGCCGATCTGGACGCGCGGGTCGAGGACTTCCGGGAGGCGGACCGCAGATTGGTCACCGCCGCCAGGGGCGCGGTGATCGGCGCGATCAACAGTCGCCGGCCGCGCAGTTTCGCCGGCGGTTCCGCAGCGGTGATCGCGCGGGAGGCCGAGAAGAAGACCCGCCACATGCCCGTCCGGGATCTGCTGTCGCGGACGGGTGAGGTGGTCCGGCTGGTGAAGCCCTGTTTCATGATGAGTCCGCTGACGGTCAGTCAGTTCGTTCCGGCGGACTACCGGTTCGACGTCGTCATCTTCGACGAGGCGTCCCAGGTGCGGCCCGGCGACGCGGCCAACTGCATCTACCGCGGCAAGACCCTGATCGTCGCGGGGGACGAGAAGCAGCTTCCGCCGACGTCGTTCTTCGACTCCGCGGTCGGGGACGACTCCGACGAGTGGGACGAGGACACCCCCGACAGTTTCGAGTCGCTGCTCCACGCCTGCCGGGCCGGGGCGATGCGCACACTGGACCTCCGCTGGCACTACCGCAGTCGTCACGAGAATCTGATCACCTTCAGCAACCGGTCGTTCTACGGCAACTCGATGATCACCTTCCCCGGAGCCCACGAGACCGGCAACCACGTCGGCGTCGAGTTCTTCCGGGCCGACGGTGTCTACGACCGTGGCGGGAGGGCGGACAACATGGTCGAGGCGGAACTGGTCGCCCGGCGTGTGCTGCACCACTTCGACACCCGCCCCGGTCGGAGCCTGGGCATCGTCGCCCTCTCGCAGGCGCAGGCGTCCGCCATCGAGCTCGCGGTCGAGCAGGCTCGCCGGACGCGGCCGGACCTGGACCGCTTCTTCACCGAGGACCGGCTCGGCGGGTTCTTCGTCAAGAACCTGGAGTCGGTCCAGGGCGACGAGCGCGACGTCATGATCATGTCGGTCGGCTACGGGCGGGACCAGTTCGGCAGGATGTCGCTCAACTTCGGCCCCATCAACCGGCCGGGCGGTTGGCGTCGTCTCAACGTCGCCGTCACCCGTGCCCGTTACCGCATGGAACTCGTCGCCTCCTTCGCGGGGGACGAACTCGGTGACAGCGACAACGAGAGCGTCCAGCACCTCAAGCGCTACCTCCAGTACGCCCAGCACGGTCCCGCGGTGCTCGCCCAGCAGGTCGTGCAGGACGAGGCAGCACCGGAGAGCCCGTTCGAGGAGTCGGTCCTGGAAGTCCTCCAGGGTTGGGGGTACCAGGTCCAGCCGCAGGTGGGCGTGGCCGGGTACCGCATCGACCTCGGCCTGAGGCATCCGGAAGCGCTCGGCTCCTACGCCCTCGGCATCGAGTGCGACGGTGCCATGTACCACTCCTCGAAGGTCGCACGTGACCGCGACCGCCTCCGCGAGGAGGTCCTGGCCGGGCTCGGGTGGAAGCTGTACCGGATCTGGGGGACGGACTGGTACCGCGACCGGGTCGGAGCGCAGAACCGGCTGCGAGCCGCCGTCGAGGCGGCTGTTGCCGAGGCACCCGGAGCGATGGCTCCTGCCCCGGTGCCCGTTCCGGCAGTGGATCCCGGGGTGGAGGAACGGTCGGAACAGCACGCGAAGGGCCCGTCCGGCGAGCCGGAGCGAGTGGCCGTCGACGCCGACCGCGTACGGGCGTGGTCGGCACCGTACCGGACGGCCCGGGTCCAGGCCTTCTCCCGCCACGAGATGCACACCGTGGACGCCAGGCCCGAACTGGGCCGACTGCTCTCCGCCGTGCTGGGGACGGAAGGCCCCGTCCACGAGGACCTGTTGATGCTCCGCGCACGTGAAGCCTGGGGCGTGGCCCGTTCCGGCAAGCGGATTCGCGACAACATCAAGGTCGTACTGGTCGGTCTCGTGCGGGCCGGTACGGTCGAGGAGATCGAGCCGGGGGTCTACGGCCCGGCGGAGGGAGTCTCCCTGCTGGCCCGCACGCCTGATGCGCAAGGGCCTCGCAAGGTGCTGCACGTGCCGTCGGCCGAACGCCGCCTCGCCCTGTACGAACTCGCTTCGGAGTGCCCGGGCATGAGCCGGGAGGAACTCGTCAGGGCGGCATCCGACTTCTTCGGCTGGGGGCGCCTGGGAACCGACATCCGTTCCGCCCTGGAGTCGGACATCGAGCAGCTGTTCAAGGAGACGCGGCTGGCCGGTACCGACGACCGCATCACAGCACGGGCGCCGTCGCGGCCGTGAGCACCAGGCCGTCGCCCGCCAGCCACCGGCCGGTGAAGCCGCGGAGTTCGCGGCCGGCGACCGTCGGCCCCGGGACGAGCAGGCGCGCGGCGAAGGTGCCGTTGTCGGGGTCGAAGGTGAGGTGGGCGTCGTGGAAGCCGAGCGGGCCGCGGGCGAGCGGGTACCAGGCCTTGTAGACCGCTTCCTTGGCGGAGAACAGCAGGGTGTCCCACGGCACGGGGACGGGGGCGGGGCGGCGCGCGAGGGCGGCCAGCTCCGCCCGCTCCTGCGGGAGCGAGACCAGTGCCAGCACGCCGCGGGGCAGGGCCCCGGCGACCTCCGCGTCGATGCCGATCGCGGGGGTGTCGGCGGTCCGCGCGACCGCGGCGGCGCGGTAGCCGGGGCAGTGGGTGATGCTGCCGACGACGCCGGCCGGCCACAGCGGTGCGCCGCCCTCGGCGGAGAGGATCGGCGCGGGCGGCACGCCGAGCCGCCCCAGCGCGACCCGGGCGCAGTGCCGGGCGGTCGTGAACTCCCGCACGCCGGCGGCGGGGGCGCCGCGCACGATCCGCTCCTCGCCGGGGTACAGCTCGACGCCGTCCGGGTCGGAGGTCGTCTCGGCGACCCGGACGAAGTCCGGCAGCAGCGCCGCGAACGACGCGTCCGGCCGCGGGGCGGCCGGACGCGTCGTCGCGGGAGCGGGTCCGTGCGCGGTGCCCGCCGTCAGCATTCGCCGTCGGCGAGCAGCTGCACCTTGTCGCCGGGCCGGACGGTGCCCTCGGTGACGACGCGGGCGCTCATGCCGCGCAGGCGCAGCTCCCGGCCGACCCGCGAGTTGACGAACAGCACCGCGTCCCAGCCGAACCGGGTCTGGAACTTGCTGCAGCCCAGGTGCAGTTCGCGGGTCGCCTCGATGACCGTCGACCCGATCCGCAGCCGGGTGCCCGGCGGGACGTTGGCGATGCTCAGGTCGAGGTCGACGTAGAGCTGGTCGCCGGCGAGCTGCCAGCGGTCCCGGTCCTGCGCCGACACCAGGTCGGCGCAGCGCGAGTTCATCACCGTGAGCTGGCGGTTGACGTCGGGGTCGCCGACCACCTTGTCGCGGCTGCCGCGGCTGCGCCACACGTCGCCCGCCAGGCCCTCCGCGAAGGTGAGCAGGCCCTCGTCGAGGACCTCCCGCTCGCCGATGTCGGGCCGCCGGACGATCATCTCCAGGGTGCCGTTGTCCGCGGGCGAGGAGCGGATGTGCTCCAGGGCCGCCTCCAGGGCGGGACGTTTGACGAACGTGGCCATCGCGGCGTCAGCCTCCCTGCTCGGCGGTGCCCGGGTCGAGCAGGGCGCCGACCGACCCGACCAGCGCGCGCTGGAAGTCCGGGTCGAAGGGCCCGTAGGTGCGCAGGCCGTCGGCGGTGCGCGGCGACATCAGGTGCCCGAGCCGCGGGTGCACCGTCAGGTCCGACCGCAGGCCCTGCCCGACGGCGGCGCGGTGCACCGACCACGCGTGCCGCGGCGGCGTCGTCCAGTCCTCGGCGCCCACGTGGATCGTCATCGCGCCGCTCGTCCCGGACAGCCGGCGCAGCGGGGCGGGCTGCGCGAACCAGTCGCTCCAGAACGAGGCGGGCGCCGACTCGTCGCCGTGCCCGGTCGCCCGGAGCTCCCAGGCGTCGTACGCGGCGGCGAGTTCGGCGCGCAGCTGTTCGATCTCGATGCCGGAACCGAGGCGCTCGTCCAGGTCGAAGTCGTCCCACCAGCCGTGCCGCCCGAGGTGGTCGGCCTTCGCGGCCTTGAGGTCGACGGTGCCGTCGGCGTCGACGAACCCGGACCCGACCAGCCACTCCAGCTGCCGGCCCAGGCCCTTCCAGCGGTGGAACACGGCGCACTGCTCGGCGATCGGCGCCACCAGCGCGAGGCGGGTCCCGTCGGCGAGGCGCTCGGCGGCGGCCAGCGCCACCTCGGTGCCCATCGAGACGCCGAGCAGCGCGACCCGGGAGGCGTCCACGTCGGCGTGGGCCCGGGCCTGCTCGACCGCCCGCACGGCGTCGTCGACCATGCCGGTGAAGGTGAGCCGGGGCGTGCCCGCCCCGCCGGCGAAGTCCTCGGTCACGAAGCGGGTGTCGAAGGAGACCGCGGCGATGCCGGCCCCGACCAGGGCGGCGCCCAGGTCGGCGAACAGGCCGACGGGGCCGTTCCCGGAGACCTCGGCGGGCATGAAGGCGTCCCGGTTCCAGGCCCCGAACGGCTGCAGCAGCACGACCGCGGGCACGGGCCGGTCCGGCGGGCCGCCGGCCGGCAGGCGGAGCACCGCGGTGCCGCCCCCGTCCAGCGGCAGTTCCACCCGGCGGTCCGGTGTGAGTGCGTCAGTCATCTCGGTCCCCTCCCTCAGACCCGCACCAAAGTACAGAACCAGTGCATGCCCAGGGACAGTCCGGCGAGCGCGACGAGGTCGCCGGGGGCCAGCTCGCCCCGCGCCTCGTACAGGCTCAGGCAGGTCAGCTGGTCGGCGCAGCCCAGGTGGCCGAGTTCGGCGGCGAGGGCCGCGTTCGTCCGTTCGAGGGGTATGCCGGTCGCCTCGGACACGCCCACCATCGAGTGCTGGTTGTCGTTCAGGTAGATCAGTTTCCGGATGTCCTCGCTCCGCACGCCGGCCCGCTCGCAGGCGCGCTCCAGGACGACGGCCACGTTGTGGTCGACGTCCTTGACGAACTGGTCGAGCTTCCCGGGCTCGCGCTGGAAGTGCTTGTGGACCAGGCCCATCAGGTCCACCGTGAGGTTGCCGCCGCCCTCCGGGGCCTCCGGCGCGGCGCTGCCGCCGTACTCGATCCGGAAGAAGTCCACGTACTGCGGGTCGGTGGTCTGCTCGGTCGCCAGCCACTGCAGGCGGTCGTGCCCGCGCTGGACCACCGCGGCGGCGGCGCCGTCGCTGAACAGGCAGGCGTTGGTGCGCATCCGGTTGACGTGGGTCTCGCTGACCTGGTGGGTCGCGACGAGCAGCACGTTGCGGATGTCGTCGCGGACCGCCATCAGGCCGGCGATCAGCTGGAACGCGGTCACCGCGGCGGCGCAGCCCTGGGTGGTCAGCAGGGTCGGGGTGTCGCCGAGCCCGAGTTCGCGCGCGACGGCGGTGGAGACGTCCCACTGGAGGTACTCCGGCACCCCGCTGTCCGCGACGATCATGTAGTCGACGTCCGCGGCCGTCAGGCCGGCCTCGGCCAGCGCCTTGCGGGCGGCCTGCGCCGCGACCTTGGTCGGGCTGGTGCCCGGGGTGGCCCGGTGGTAGGTGCGGTACCCCCAGCGGATCACCCGCTCCGGGTCCCTGACGTACTCGCCCGCCGTTTCGGCGACGTCCTGGGGCTCGCCGAGGACGTGGGCGACGGACTTGATCCCGAGTGCCACCGGAGCGGTCATGCCGCGGCCTCCTTGGTCTTGAGAATCTGGCGTGCCGAGAGCACGAGGAGCACCGAGGTCTGCGTCCCGGCGTTGATGATCATGGCGATCCAGGCCCCGTCCAGGCCCAGCGGCGTCATCGCGAGCAGCGGCGCCAGGCACAGCTGCAGGACGGCGCCGACGGTGGCGGAGGTCGCCGCCACCTTGCCCTGGCCGCCGCCCATGAAGATGCCGCTCAGGGTGACGTTGCACAGCAGCAGGGTGATGTACACCGAGATCCACGGGATCTGGCCGTGGGCGGCGCTGCGGACCGCCGCGTCGTCGGTGACCGCGTCCACCACGAACCCGCTGAGCAGCAGCACCACGAGCCCGCCGAGCACGGACCAGCCGATGCCGAGCCGCACCGACGACGAGCGGCTCGCCGCGAGCAGCTCGTCGTCCTCGGCGCCCCTGGCCCGGGCCGCGATGATCGTCCCGGCCTGCCGCACCGCGTACGCGGCCATGGTCAGGACCAGCAGCGTGCGGGTGACGGTCCCGTACGCGGCGACCTCGTCGGTACCGAACCGGGCGATCACCCCGACGATGAGCGCGCCCGCCGTCATCCGGACCAGGAAGTCCACGCCCAGCGGCATGCCCGCCTTCAGGATCTCCCGGGCCGGGCCCGGCTCGCCCTCGACGGGCTCCGGTGCGGCCGGCGCGGCGGCCGCGGCCTCGTCGGCCTTGCGCAGCAGACCGGAGCGGCGGTACAGCCAGTAGGTCACGGCCAGGGTGACCGCCCGGGCCAGCACCAGCGCGATCGCCGAACCCCGGACGCCGAGCCGCGGGGCGCCCAGCCAGCCGTAGATCAGGACGGGGTCGAGGACGATCAGGAACGCGTTCGACAGCAGGGCCATCCGCATCGGCGTGCGGGTGTTCCCGTCCGCCTTGAACGTGGCGTCCACCAGGTACTGGCCGTAGAACAGCGCGACGCCCGGCACCGAGACGGTCAGGTAGTCGACGGCGAGCCGGACGCCCTCGGCGTCCTCCGTGCCGAGCACCAGCTCCGCCAGCGGCCTCCGCGCCACGAACAGGACGACGACGGTCACCACCGTGATCAGGGCGGTGATCCGGAACGAGGCCCGCAGCTGGGGCCGGATCCGGCCGTACTCGCTCGCGCCGACGGCGCGCGAGAGCACGATGGTCGCGCCGCCGCTGACCGTCAAGGCGATGCTCAGGAGCACGTTCTCGAGCGAGCCGGCCATCGTCACCGCGGCCAGCGCGGGCGCGCCGAGCCTGGCGATCCAGACCACCGTGATGATGCCGGCGATGACGCCCGACATCAGCTCGATGTAGACCGGCCAGGCGACGGGCAGCAGGCGGGCCGGGTCCATCCGTCCGAAGACGGACCGGCGGTTCGTCGGTGGTGTGGCGAGCGCTGGTGGAGCGGTCATCGCTACTCCCTTTCTTCCTCGTGCGCTGTTCGGAACCGGTGGGGTGCGAACGCCGGCGGTGTCCCGTCGGCGCCGGTGGTGATCAAGGAGGTCATCAGGTCCGCGGCGACCGGCGCGAGCAGGACGCCGTGCCGGTAGTGGCCGGTGCAGACGTAGGTGTCGGGGGCGCCCGGGACGCGCCCCATGATCGGCAGGTGGTCGGGGGTGTCCGGGCGCAGGCCGACCCGGGCCGCCACCACCTGGTGGCCGGCCAGCGACGGCACCAGCGCGACCGCCTTGCGCAGCAGCGCCTCGGTGGCCCGCTCGGAGGGCCGCGCGTCGAAGCCCGCGTGGTCCAGGGTCGCGGCGACCACCGTCTCGCCGCCGTGCCGCCCGGCCAGGTAGACCGGCTCGCCCCCGACCACGCCGCGGATGCCGTGCCGCAGCCCGGGGCCGTCGGACGGGCCGCGCAGCAGCACGACCTGCCCGCGCACCGGGGTGACCGGCCACGCCTGCACCTCGGGCGACCACGAGCCGCCGGCGACGAGCACCTTGCCCGCCGACACCTCGTCCAGGGACTTCACCCGCCGGTCGACGTACCGGACGCCGGCCGCCTCCCCGGCCGCGCGCAGCGCCGCCCGCACCCGCTGCGCGTCGACGTGGTGGTCCCGGGTGGCGAAGCCCCCGCCGCTGCTCGCGGCCGACAGCAGCGGCTCCCGGGCCCGCAACCGGTCGGCGTCCAGGGGCTCGCAGGGCTCGTCGAAGCCCTCGCGGAAGCCGTACATGGCGGCCACCCGGGGATGGTCCCCGGGGGCGTGCGCGACCAGCAGCAGGCCCGCGGTCGAGTAGCCGAGGTCGGTCCCGCTCGCGGCCGCGAGTTCCGCGGCGAACGCGGGCCACCGGCGCCGGGCGTCGTGGGCGAACTCCAGCAGGGCCGGGTCCGGGAAGTCCTCCCGGCTCACCGGCGCCAGCATGCCGGGCGCGACCGCCGAGGCGGTGCCGGGGGACTCGTCGTGGTGCACCTCCACGTCGAGGCCCTGCTCGGCGCAGCGCCAGGCCACGGCGAGGCCGATCACTCCGCCGCCGATCACGGCGAGGTCGGGCCGCCGGGTCATGCGCCGGCCCCGACCGGCTCGGCCGCGGGCACGGTCAGGTTCCGGCCCAGGCTGGCGAGGACGCCGCTCAGCGTGCCGGTGAGGTCGAGCCAGCTGTCCCGGTCGAGCGCCTGCTTGCCGTCGCACAGCGCGGCGGTGGGTTCGGGGTGGATGTCGACGAGCAGCCCGTCGGCGCCGACCGCGGCGGCGGCCAGGGCGAGCGGCTTGACCAGGTGGCGGTGCCCGGTCCCGTGGCTGGGGTCGACGATCACGGGCAGGTGGCTGAGGTGCTTGACCACGGCCACCGCGCTCAGGTCCAGGGTGAAGCGGGTGGCCGGCTCGAAGCTGCGGATGCCCCGCTCGCAGAGCACGACGTCGGGGTTCCCGGCGGCCAGCACGTACTCGGCGGCCTGCAGCCACTCGCCCACCGTGCAGCCGAAGCCGCGCTTGAGCACCACCGGCTTGCCGATCTCGCCGACCGCCTGGAGGAGGGTGAAGTTCTGGGCGTTGCGGGTGCCGATCTGGAGCACGTCGGCGTGCTCCGCGACCAGCTCGACCGTCGCCGCGTCGACGACCTCGGTCACGACCGGCAGGCCGGACTCCGCGCCGATCTTGCTCAGGATGCGAAGGCCCTCGTCCTTCAGACCCTGGAAGCTGTAGGGGGAACTGCGCGGCTTGAAGGCGCCGCCGCGCAGCGCCACGCCGCCGCCGGCCTTCACCAGCGACGCCGAGGCGGACATCTGTTCGTAGCTCTCGACCGCGCACGGTCCCGCGATCAGGCCGAAGTCGACGCCGCCGACCGTCACCGCACCACCGAGGGTGACGATCGATCCGAGCGGAGCGGCCTCGCGGTCGGTCAGCGGCGCGTCCGAGTGGTCCGTCACCGTCCGCTGCACCAGCCCGGAGGCGTGCAGCGCCTCGACCAGGTCGGGCCGGTCGTCGGGCACGTGCACCAGCAGCCGGTCACCGAGCCGGCAGAGGGTTGTTCCGTGGGGGGTCGGGACGAGAGCGTGGATCCGCTCGCGCACCGACTGCTCATCGACTGCCCTGCAGTAAAGCAGCACCGAAGCTCCTTAAGGACGTGAGGCGCGGGACATGGGTGGTCACGGAAGAACGGAAGAGCGGGAAACGGTCAGTGCAGGAAGCGGCCGCCGTCGACGACCAGGGTCTGGCCGGTGACGGCGGTGGCGGAGGCGAGCGCGAACACGGTGTCGGCCACCTCCTCGGGGGTGACGACGCGCCCCAGCGCGGTGGTCGCCAGCAGGCCGGCGAGCACCTCCGCGGGCAGCGCGTCGGTCATCGCCGACGCCACCGGCCCGGGGGCGACGCAGTTGACCCGGATGCCGCGGGCGCCGAGCTCCCGGGCGGCGGACCGGGTCAGGCCGACCACGGCGGCCTTCCCGGCGGCGTAGTGCGGTCCGAAGGCGCCGCCGGTGAACGCGGCGACGCTGGAGAGGTTGACGACCGCGCCGGCCGCGGCGGCCAGCGGCTCCAGCAGCTCCCGGGTCACCGTGAACGGCACCTCGACGTTGAGCCGCATGCTGTCGCGCCAGGCGTCGGTGCCGAGCTCGGCGAACGGTGTCGGCCGGGCCCCGCCGATGCAGTTGACCAGCAGGTCCACGCTCGGCCAGGGCAGCGCCGCGAACAGCTCGGCGGCGCCGTCGTCCGCGGTCAGGTCCAGCCGGACCGGGGTGAGCGCGGGATGCTCCAGGGCGGGCGGACGGGTGTGGTACTGGGCGAGGACCCGGGCGCCCGAGGCGACCGCGCGGGCCACGACCGCGGTGCCGAGGTCCCCGGACGCGCCGGTGACGACCACGTGCTTCATTCGACGGGCTCCTTGTCCCACAGCAGCGCCTTGGGCTCCGTCAGGAAGCCGGTCAGGCTGCCGTCGTGCGGCAGTTGGGGACCGCTCGTCCAGGGCGCGGCCCCGCCGACGACGACCCGGCGGATGCCGGGCTCGGCCAGGGCGGCGAGCGGCAGGTCGGCGTCCTCGCTGTGGATCGACAGGACCAGGGTCCGGCCGAACGACGCGAAGCCGTCGGCGGGCGACCACGGCGCGACCACGACGAACGGGAAGGGCAGTTCGGTGCCGAGGGCCGGGTGCCGCGGGTCGTCCGTGCTGAGCACGACCGGGCGCGCGACGAACGACCCGTCGGGCAGCGGGACCGGACCGTCGCCGGCGGAGTGGCGGCGCAGGCCGTCCCGCTCCAGCTCCGCGACGGTCCGCCGCAGCCCGGCGGACTGCTCCGCGGTGAAGCAGGGCAGTTCGGCGTCGGGGTGCGCGGCCGGGAGGCCGGGCACGGTGTCCAGCCGCGCCGCGAGGGCGTCGGCCACCGGGGCCGGGTCGCCGCCGGTGCGGATCACGGAGGTGTTGGTGCACCGGACGCCGCCGTCGGCGGCGACGGAGCGGACCAGCGCCTCCAGGACCTCCGGCGTCAGCGGCCGGTCCAGCAGGACCGCGCTGCGGCCGGGCCCGCGGGTGAGCACCCGGGGGCGGTCCGTCCACCGGGCGACGGCGGTCGGGCCGCCGTAGACGATGCCCAGGTCGGCCTGGTCCAGCAGCCGCTCGCCGAGGTCGTGCCCGCCGGGCAGGACCGCCAGGGCGGTCGGCGGCAGGCCCGCGGCCAGCAGCGCCGACGCGAGGCGGAACGCGGTGAACGGGTCGCGGGTGCCCGGCCGCACGATCACGCCGTACCCGAGGGCCAGCGCGCGGGCCCAGGTCAGGTGCGGGTCGACGTGGTTGGAGGGCGCCACCACGCCGAGCGTGCGGCCGCGCGGCACGAAGCGGACCCCGGGCGCCGGCGCCGGCAGCTGCAGCGCGTTGCTCTCCGCCAGGCGGGCCAGCCCGTCCCGGACGCTGCCCAGACCGGCCCGGACGAACCGGTCCGGCAGGCCGGTGGCGGCCACCACCCGGCGGCGGTACTCCTCGGGGGTCTCGCCGGCGAGCCCGGCCTCGGCGAAGAGCGCGCCGGCCCGCTCGAAGACCGCCGCCGGGACGGCCGCGCCGCGGGTGCGCCGCAGCGCGAGGCGCAGCAGCAGCGTCGGCGAGACGCCGACCCGGGCCACCGGCGCGCCGTCGACGCCGGCGAGGTCGACGGTCTCGTCGCACGCGACGGTGTCGCCGCCGAGCAGCGGCTGGAGGTTCGCGGTCGTCATCTAGTACACGCCCTCGATCACCTGACCGCCGGACGGCGGCCGGTAGGGCTGCACGTCGGCGAGGTCGTCGCCCGCGTCGGCGGGGCCGGCGGGGACCCGGACCGCGGTGTCGCGCTCCAGGACGTTGGGCAGGAACAGGTCCTTGGTCAGCAGGTGCACCAGGACCCGGCCGCGCTCGCCCGGCCCGACCCGCACCCCGGTGTCGGGGTCGACCACCTCGACGACGGAGCGGGGCTGGAAGGTGCGGAAGACGCAGGCGTGGGTGTCGCCCGGCTCGGACGGCCGCTGCGGGGCGATGCCCATCAGGCTGTTGCCGTAGATGCCGCGGACCTCGGCCTTGGGGAAGAACTCGGTCTGCAGCAGCCGCAGGGCGGTGCCGCTGATGCTGGTGCCGCTCCAGATGATGCCGGTGACCCGGTCGGCCAGCAGGTCGTAGAGCTTCTCGCGCCCGCACAGCGCCTCCAGCACCGGCGGCGTGATGAACAGGACGCGGACGTCCTGGGTCTCGGCGATCAGCTCGACCTGGTCGAGGACATGCTGGACGTACTCGTCGGCCAGCGCCCGCCGGTCGGTGCGGATCAGCAGCTTCACCCAGCGCGGGTCGAAGTCGACGGTGAAGAACTTGGACCGCCGCAGGTGCGCCAGCCGGCGCACCGAGCGGCCGACGATGTGCGGGCCGGTCGGTCCGACGTGCAGCCAGTGCCCGCCGCCGCCGAAGGAGGGCAGCACGGTCTCCACCCAGTCCACGCCCTCGGTCCGGGACAGGTGCTCGACGACGCGCTTGGGCGCGCCGAGCGTGCCGCCGGACTCGTAGACCTCGAACGGGTGCTCGGCCGAACCGGCCGGCACCAGGAGGTCGACCGGGACGGTGCGCAGCTCGTCGCTCACGTCGGGGAACCGGCGCAGGTCGGCGAAGGAGGTGATGTCGCGCAGCGGGTCGAAGCCGAGGCTGTCCCGGCGCCGGAGCCAGAACGGCGACCCGGTCTCCGGGCCGAAGTGCCACCGCAGGGTCTCCTGCAGGTGCTGGGCCGGGTCGACGGCGGAGGCGGTGGTGCGGCTCATGCCGACACCTGCTCGGCTGCCCGAAGTGCGTTGGCCACCATGTCGAGACCCTTCTCGGTGAACAGGGATTCCGGATGGAACTGCACGCCCTCGATGGGGAGTTCACGGTGCCTCAGGCCCATGATCTCGCCGCTCGCGGTCCACGCCGTCACCTCGAGCTCGTCCGGCAGCGACTCGGGGTCGACGGTGAGCGAGTGGTAGCGGGTGACCTCCAGCGGGCTCGGCAGCCCGGCGAAGGCGCCGACGCCCCGGTGGGTGACCGGGCTGAGCTTGCCGTGCATCGGCACGGCGGCGCGCACCACGCGGGCGCCGAACGCCTCGGCGATGCACTGGTGCCCGAGGCAGACCCCGAGGATCGGCACCCGGAGGCCGCGCTCCCGGATCAGGTCGAGCGAGATGCCCGCGTCCCGGGGCCCGCCGGGGCCGGGGGAGACGAGGACCAGGCTCGGTTCGAGGGCGGCGACCTGCTCGACCGTCAGCTCGTTGTTCCGCACGACCCGGCACTCGTGGCCGAGCTGACCGGCGTACTGCGCCAGGTTGTAGACGAAGGAGTCGTAGTTGTCGATGACGACGATCACGGTCGGGCCTCCGGTCCGAGGCTGACACCGGCGGCGCGGGCGGCGGCGCGCAGCTTCGCCACGCACTCCTCCCGTTCGGCGGCGGGGTCGGAGTCGTGGACGATCCCCCCGCCGGCCTGCAGGTGCAGCACGCCCTCGTGCCGGACGAGCGCGCGGATGGTCAGGTAGAGGTCGGCGTGGTCCACGCCGAACGAGCCGACGGCGCCCGAGTAGAGGCCGCGGCCGACCGGTTCGAGCTCGTCGATGATCTCGATCGCCCGGACCTTCGGCGCGCCGGTCATGGTGCCGGCCGGGAAGCTCGCCCGGATCAGGTCGTCGGTGCGGCAGCCGGGGCGGAGCCGCCCGCGGACGTCCGAGGTCAGGTGCATGACGTGGGAGTAGCGCTCGACCTCCATCAGCCGCGGCACTCGCACGGTCCCGGCCTCGCAGACCCGTCCGAGGTCGTTGCGCGCCAGGTCGACGAGCATCCGGTGCTCGGCCAGCTCCTTCTCCGAGGAGACCAGGTCCTGCTCGGCCGCCCGGTCCGCGGGGCCGTCGGCGCCGCGCGGCCGGGTGCCGGCCAGCGGCCGGATGAGCACGTCGCCGTCGAGGAGCGTGACGCACGGCTCCGGGGACGCGCCGACCACCTCGAACTCCCCGGTCAGGTACCAGAAGTGGTACGGCGAGCGGTTGAACTCGGTCAGCCGCCGGTACACCGTCAGGCCGTCCGCCTCGCCGGGCGCCGAGTACCGGAGGGAGAGCACGACCTGGAAGATGTCGCCGGCCAGGATGTACTCCTTGGCCCGGCGCACGGCGTCCAGGTACTCCTCGGCGGTCTGCCCGAAGGCGCCCGCGCCGATCCGGGCCCCGGCCGCCGGGAACCGCTCCGCCCGCCGCAGCACCCGCTCGGCGCGCTCGGCGGCATCCCGGGCCGCCGACGCCGTGGCGCCCCGGCCGACCACGGTGGTCCCGGCCCGGTCGAAGCGGATCAGCACCTCCGGCAGGAACAGGTCGTAGGCCGGCATGTTCGAGGGCTGCAGCGAGAGCCGCTCGAAGTCGGTGACCGCGTCGAACCCGACGCAGCCGTACCAGCTGCGCTCGTCGGGTCCGGCGCCGGGCGCGAACTCGAGGCCCGCCAGGAAGTCGACCGCCGCCGTGACCGGGCCGGGCCCCGGGAGTCCGGGCCCCGGCCCGGTCCGGCGGACCACGGCCAGCTCGCCGAGCGCCAGCACCGCGGCGTCCGGCTCCCCGGCGCGGCTGCTGAGCATGATCCGGTCCGCGCCGCGCAGCGCCGCCGCCGCCTCGACCGCGTCGACGGCGGGCCCGCGCAGCTCGTGCCGGTGCACGACGTCGCCGGCGTACAGCCCGCTGTGCGGGAACGCGGGCGACTCGATGGTCGTCGACACGTCAGCGGCCCGTCGGGAGGACGTCCGTGTCGGAGTACTCGATCGCCACCACGCGCGCGGGAGCGGCCTCCACCCCGGACACCTTGATCGGCAGGGCGAACAGCTGCACCACCGGCTGCTCCAGCTCGTGCAGGTTGGTGACGTACTCCAGGATCGGGATGCCGGCCGCGAGCAGCGCGTGGTGCACCGGGGACTCGGCGTCCCCGGGGCGCTCGGTCAGGCAGTCGAAGCCGACCAGGGCGGCGCCGTGCTCGATCGCCCACTGCGCGGCCGACGGGGTCATGAACGGCGGGCGGTCCCAGTAGTCCTCGGCGCCCCAGTTGCGGCGCAGGTAGTCGGTGCGGATCAGCAGGCGGTCCCCGGGCGTCCAGCGGTCGCCGACCGCCTTGTCCAGGTCCTCGCCGGTCACCGGCTCCAGGTCCCCCTTGTCCGACAGGTCCGCCACGCAGGCGCGCCCGATCAGGGTCTCCAGCGGGACGTCCTCGATGCCCTCGGTGTCCGGGTAGAAGTGCAGCTTGTACTCCACGTGCGTCCCGTTGTGCGGGAAGATGTGCAGCGTCGAGAAGGTGCGGTTGGTGCCGTACGGGTCCGTCTCCGGCGTCATCGCCCGGTCGTACGTGAAGCGCGGGAACCAGTCCGCCGGGTAGGACGGCATCCCCTCGTAGAACCCGTGGGTGAGGTCGACAATGCGCATGGGCCAGCCGTTCTATTCGGTGGGGGCGACGTCGTAAAAACCGGCTCCGTCGAGGTACCTGATGGTGTTCAGGTCCCGTCGCAGGACACCCTCGGACTCGTGGTGCAGCGTGACGGTGAGCGGGTAGGTCATGTCGTTCACGGTGCGCCGGAGGGTCCCGCCCGGCGGCACGAAGGTCCGCAGCGCGCGGAAGCTCTCCAGGGCCTCGATCCGCTCGACCCCGCGGTAGGCCGCGAGCGTGCCCTCCAGCGGGGAGGCCAGCGCGGACCAGGCGAAGTGGCGCCCGATCCGGTACGGCGTGCCGCACCGCGCGTCGAAGCGCTCCGGCCGGACGAAACAGTCGACGGTCCAGTCCAGCTGCGACTCGCCGATCGCCTCGGCCGCGAAGTACGGCAGTTCGCCGCCCGAGATGCGCGCGCCGACCTCGACCAGGCAGGGACCGCCCGGGGTCAGCTTGATCTCCAGGTGGGACGGCCCGAACCGGATGCCGAGGGCGTCCAGGACGGCGAACGCGTACGCGGTCATCGCCGCGACGCCGGGCGCGTCCTGGTCCACCAGGAAGCTCTCCACCAGCAGGTCGGTGATCCCGTTGACCTGGAGCCGGCCCGATCCCCAGACGTCGGTGACGTGGTGCCGCCCGGCCCGGCTCACCGTGTTGACGATGTACTCCGCGCCCTGCAGGTACTCCTGCGCCACCACGCCGAGGTTCGGCAGCGAGAAGATGTTCTCCCGCCCCATGATCGCGGCGAGCGCGGCCGCCGACTCCTCGGGGGTGTCGCAGAACGCGACGCCGTCCCCGGCGGCGCTGCGCAGCGGCTTGACCACGATCCGGCCGCCGACCTCCCGGTGCCACGCGCGCAGTTCCGCCTCGTCGGCGGTGTGCACCTGGCGGGGCGTGCGCAGCCCGGCCGACGCCACCTGCTCGATCATCTGGAACTTGTCGCGCCGGGCCGCGCTCAGCTTGGCGCCGTTGCTGTCCAGACCCATCAACTCGCTGAGTTCGTCGGCGAGTTCGACGCCCAGCTCGCTGCCGGTGAGGACCGCCTCGGGCCGGTAGGCGGCCAGCAGCCGGGCGGTCTCCTCGACGTCGCCGCGGTGCACCACGTTGGTGACGTAGCCGCTCAGGTCGAGCGGGCCGCGGTACACCTCCGGGATCTCGGCGGTGCTCTGCAGGCGGACGCAGGAGTACCCGGCCTCCAGGAACGCCGGCGGCAGTCCCCGGGCCGGTGCGTACGGATCGACCAGCACGACGTGCTTCATGCGATGTCCCCCACGGGCTCGGCGCCGACCCGGAAGTCGGCGGCGGTGGTCCGGATGGCCTCCTCGACCGTCCGGCTCGTGCTGCCGCGGAACCGGAACCGGCCGCCCACGTGCTCGTAGTAGGCGTCGGCGAGCGGCAGCACCTCGCCGCTGCTCAGCAGGGCCTCGGCGTACAGGCCGGGCACCCGCCCCAGCATCGGCGTGACCTCCGTGATGCGGCAGGGCCGCTCGGCGGGCGAGGGCACCAGCAGCCAGCCGGCGACCTCGCCGTCCGTCGGCCCCGGCGGGTCCGGCGGTTCGCCCAGCTGCAGCTTGAGCGCCGCGGCCATCAGGTCGTAGCCGTGCACCTCCCGCCACAGGAAGGGGATCTCGCTGCCGCCGACCCGCGCCCCGACCTCCAGGAAGGTGCACCCGGGCGGCTCGGCGCCGTGCCCCGGTGCGACGAAGAGCTCCAGGTGGAACACCAGCGGATCGGTGTCGAAGGCGGCGACGAAGCGCTCGGTGGCGGCCCCGATCGCCGCCACGGTCGCCGGGTCGTCCTCCTCGACCGATCCCAGGTACTCGCCGGTCCGGAAGTCGAGGCAGCTGTTGACGTAGCGGGAGGCGCGGAACGCGGCCAGGCGCCCGTCCAGGTACAGGCCGTCGACGTGGTGGATCGGGTGCGGGTTGTAGACCTGGGCGAGCATCGGCCGGGCGGTGTAGTCGATCCCGTCGGCGTCGGCCGGACCGCGCAGGCACGCGACGCCGTCGCTGGAGCTGCCGATCCGCGGCTTCACGATCACCGGCCAGCCGTGCTCCGCGGCGAAGGCCCGCACCGCTCCGGCGCTGTCGACCGCCGCGAGGGGCGGCACCGGGAGGCCGCGGCCGGCCACCACCTCGGCCATCAGGAGCTTGTCGAGGAACCGCAGGGCCCGGTCGGGCCGGGTGCCCGCGCAGCCCCACTCGTCCCGCAGCACCGCCGCGGTCAGCAGGTCGTCCTCCTTCAGCGCGACGATCCGCCGGGGCGCCCCGAACCGCTCGGCGAGTGCCGAGACCGCCTTGCGCACCGCGGCCAGGTCGTCGGTGCGCGCCACGATCTCGACGGCGGCCGCCGATTCCGGAACCCGGTCCCGGCCGACCTCGGTCGTGACGTAGCTGACGCGGTCGGCGGCGTGGTCCAGCACGGCCGCGTAGTCGACGTACTCCGCCCGCCACCGGTGGATGACCACCACATGGCGCTCGGCCGACGCGCTCATGCCATGCCCTCCGTCGTCGTCGGATCTGACCAGCCGCCCACAGAGACCCCTTTTTATCTTCTTCTGTTTCCTTGCAGGATTCATCGCAGATTCACACGGAAAAGGGCACGCTGCCGCCCGGGACGGCGCGGCGATTCAACGACGGAAATTTTGAATACAACCCAACACGCCCCCTTGCGAAAGACGGGCTTTCGCAGCACTCCCCCGGCGGTAGCGGTAGTCGTGATCGTGGACTTTATGGCATCGGGACCCGGCGGACAAGAGGTTTTGGCCAGTTCGCGTCATCTCCCGTCGGCCGCCCCGGAGCCCTATGGGTCCCCCCGCCGATAAACGCGCAGGCCAGGCGGCCGGACGGGCCGCCGAAGATCCGGAAGAGGGGATCGGCGCCGCTCCGGGGGCGGCGGCCGGCGTGGCCTGAAGGCGACTCACAACCCTTCAGAGGCAAGGCAGTTGTCCGCTATCGTCGGCGCAGGTCCGCACCTCGCCAACCTGTGGGAACACCTGCCGGATCGTGGACTTCACCTGCTGTACATAGGCGTGCTGATTATGTAAAGACCAATGGTCGCAAACTGGACGCACAGGATTTCTCGGTACTGGGGTTCACCTTGGGAAGTCGTTCATGTATGGTGCCGTGCGGGTCCACCGTGATTCTTGCGCCGGCCGTTCCAGCACGGAATAGAGCGGCCGAGTCAAGCTGTGCACGTCTGCTCCGTAGGCGAAGGATGACGCAGGTGGCGACCTATTTCCCATGCCGCTTTCTGTGATCACGCGCGTCGCCACGCAGGTGATCGCTCCAAGTTCTCCCGTCGCCCACGAGGCGCCCTAGGCAAGGATCTGTGTCGATGAGTAATGACCAGGGGGAATCCCAGGTTCGCAAGCTCCTGTCCGCTGTCCACGAGGACCTGCTCACCGTTCCGGCCGACGTGGACCTGGCCGAGTCCCGGCTGGTCAACTCGCTCAAGTTCATGTCGATCATCCAGGACCTGATCGACATCTCGGGCCGTGCGCCGGACCTCGACGCGATCCCGATGACGAAGCTGCGGACCATCGCCGGGCTCACCGAGGTCTTCTTCGGCCCGGAGCCGGCGGCCGCGCAGTGAGCGCCGGGGCCGGGGCCGGGCGGGGCCTGACGTCGCTGTCCGCCGAGCAGTTCGCGATCGCGGAGGCGGTGGACGCGCAGGTGCTGGACTGGGCCGCGGCCATGGGCGCGCCCGCGGAGCGGCACGCCGAGCTGCTGACCGTCGAGGACCTGACCCGCATCGACTACTTCGACAGCTTCCCGCAGCTCGTGCACCGCGTCACGCCCTGGCTCGACGGCGCCGAGGACGACCAGCTCGTGCTCACCTCGGCGGCCTGCTACGGCGCCTACTTCTCCCGGATCGGCACGACCGTCGAGAACCGCACGCTGCTGACCGTGCGGCAGACCTGCCGGCGCCGGGAGGTCGCGTACACGCCGCTGCGCAGGCAGCGCGAGTTCCAGATGCGCGAGGTCGTGATGATCGGCGCCCAGGCCGAGGTCCAGGAGTTCCTGGACGAGGGCCGGAAGGCGATCCGCGCCATCGCCGAGTCGTTCGGCGTCGCCGGGGACTTCGAGATCGCCGCGGACCCGTTCTTCCGGAAGGACGACGAGCGGCTGCTGCACCAGAAGCTGTTCCCCACGAAGCAGGAGTTCACCGACGAGACCGGCCTCGCCGTCGCGTCCGTGAACTCGCACCGCAACTTCTTCGGCGAGCGCTGCGACATCAGGCTCTCGGACGGTACCCACGCCTTCACCGGCTGCGTCGCTTTCGGCCTCGAGCGCTGGATCGACGCGCGAACCCGCAAGGAGAACCAGGCATGACCCCTCCGACCAAGTCGCAGGACCGCTTCACCGAGATCCTCGACCGGCTCAGCGAGAAGTCCGTCGCCGACCACTACAACCCGTACACCCACTTCGCCTGGCCCGACTCCCTGCCGGACGACGCCTACTGGATGTCGCCGTCGCTGCTGAGCATCGCCGGCACCGAGTTCGAGAACGAGCTCACCGAGCAGCAGAAGATGGCGCTCAGCAAGTGGGAGAGCATCAACTTCTACAGCATGAACGTGCACGGCATCCGGGAACTGCTCAACGAGGTGATCGACCGGGTCCACACGCGCGGCTTCGAGGCGGCCTCCGAGTTCTTCCACCACTTCATCGGTGAGGAGAACGAGCACATGTGGTTCTTCGCCGAGTTCTGCCTGCGCTACGGCGGCAAGCTGTACTCGACCCTGCGCCTGGAGGGCGAGTCCGAGAAGGACCCGGACATCGCCAACCTGCTCGTGTTCAGCCGCATCCTGCTGTTCGAGGAGCTGGTGGACCACTTCAACACCACGATGGCGAACGACGAGCTGCTGCACGAGACCATCCGCGAGATCAACCGGATGCACCACCGCGACGAGTCCCGGCACATCGCGTTCGGCCGCGAACTCGTCAGCATGCTCTTCGACCGCGTCCGCCCGGCGCTGTCGGACGAGCAGCTCGCCGAGATCGAGGCGTACCTCAAGGGCTACGTGGCGATGATCCTGGACTCGTTCTGCAGCCCCGTGGTCTACCGCGACGCCGGCCTCGGCGACATCGTGGGCCTGCGCGGCAAGGTGGTCAACCACCCCGGCCGCCTCGCCGCGGCGAAGCGCGCGGTGCGCAAGCCGATGTCCTTCTTCGTCAAGCAGGGCATCTTCAGCGACGACACGATCCCCGCGATCTAGTTCGCGGCTCCGGCCCGCCCCGGACCGGCCCGCCCGCCGGCCCGGGCCGGTCCGGGGCGGGCCGGAGCCGCGGGCGGTATCCGCCAGGCTGTCGGAGGTTCTACCGGCATGCTGTGGGTGCAGGGTCGGCAACCCGTCCAGGGAAGCCGCAGTGCCCGCCGACGTGCAGGTCGACCAGGTGGCCTGCCCTCGTCGTCAGAGACCGCTGTACCGGTTTCCGACGACGCTCCCGGCAGGCTCCGGCCTCAGTGGGGTTTGTGGAAAACCGGATCACCGCAGCTCAGCGGACAGGAAGTCAGCAGCCTCGGAACGCGTATCGCTCGAAGCTGGAACGGTGACTTTATCGGCGCAGGTCGTATGACCGTCTCCGACGGCGAGTCCTTCGGGGTTTTCGATGGCTCCCGGTTCAGCGATCTGACTCTCGTGCAGCTCATCACCTGTAGGGCGGGCCTGCGCTGCGATCTGACTGGCTGCTGGGCTGACCGTGGCCTCATGGACGTACTTCCATCGCTTCGATCCGTCCTGCTGTCATGCGATAGGCAGGTTCTTCTGCAACGTACCGATGGCGGTGCGCGGTGGTGGCCGGTGCTGCTGCGGGTTCCCTCGGGGGGTTCGTTCCGGGCCGTCCTGGAGTGCTGGCAGACGGAGAATCTGCCCTCCGACGGTGCGCGCAGGACTCTGGTCACAGGCCGCCTGCACACGGAGTCGACGGTGTCCGGGGTCCTCGTGCGGCAGGATTTGCGCCTGTTCGTCCTGCAAGCTCAACACCCCCCGGTATGCGGTGAGAAGCATCACGTCAATGCGCCGGTGGTCGATCGCCGGGGTGCGCAAGGGGGCGGTGCCGCTCTACCCGCGGGGCCTCGGCGTCCTGATGGAGGGCTACGTCGACGGCTGGGTCTCCGACGGCCCCATCACACTCCAGGTGTGAGAGTCGCCCCTGGAGCGGCTGCAACTGCTGTCAGGTGGTGGTGCGCCCGTGCTGGGCGGCTTCGGCGCGCAAGGCTTTCGGGCCGGGCCAGAGCTGGTGGTCGAGTGCGTCCTCCAGGCGGGCGAGAGTGCCGATGTCGGGGAGGACCTCCCCGCCCAGGATGCGGGCGATCGTGGAGTGGGCGACGCCGGCGCGCTCGCCCAGGGTGCGCAGGGAATGCCCGGTGGTGGTCATCATCGTGGCCAGGTCGCGGGCCAGGACGAGTCCGCAATACGCGCTCACCGGGGCGTCGGAGGCCAGCTGCACGTGGGGCCAAGTGCCTGAGCGGATGTAGGACAGCGGGTTCTTGTCGTTGCTGCTGCGAGGCATAGCGCGATCGTGCCATGGGCGGGCCGGCCGGTGTCCGGCTCGCCCTGCCTGTTCGCAGGCGGGTTCTGCATGGTGTGCCACTACTGCGGTGTCGGCGTGAGCCTGGTGGGCGGGTGGCCTGCACGCTCGCGGCTTGTCGTTTCGTCAACTGTGACGAACAGGTGACACGTTGGGGCGTCGAAGCGGGCTCGTCGTGTGCGGAGTGCTCCTGTCTGTGGAATCATGAGCCTGCTCACCAAGCGTGCAGACATGCATACACTGAGTCGACATCTTGGTGGTGGATGCGCGGGCCGGTGCGGTGTGCGCGATACGCGGGAGGGTGAGAGGCGCGATGACCAGCACGACGGCGGGCCATCTGCTCATCGAGCGGTTGCGGCTGATCGTCACCGTCGAGCAGGACGGGCACGCGGCCACGGGTGAGCGCGTTGCCGAGGTCGAGCGCATCCTCGCTCAGGCCCGCCAAGCCCACCGCGGCACCGGTCAGAGGGTGGAGGCGGCGCTGGCGGCGCTGGCCGCCATCGAGGGCTACCTCGGCGGCTGTCCACAACCCGCCGCCTCCGAAGGCCAGCGGCCCGCTGAGGGTCGCCGCGCCGGGCGTCGGGGCACCAACCCGGGGCCGAACACCATCGGCTGGCTCGTCATGAAGGCGCTGGAGCGCGACCGCGTGACCAGTCTTGACGACGTCGTCGCCTCCGTTCAGCGCGCACGGCCGGGAACCGGTGCGAATCGTGTGCGAACCGCACTGACAAACCTGGTCCGTGCGGGCGTCGTCGAGAACACCGGGCGGGCCCGCTACCGCCTGCTCGACAAGCCGGGGGGTAACCGGGCAGGCAGCTGAGGATCCAGGGGATCCATCGCACCCGCGCGCCATCACCCACATGCAGGGGTGGGTGCCACCGGAGTCACTTAGCAGGTACCTCCGGTGGCGCCCGATGGCACGCCAGCTGAGGGCCCACGCGCCGCGTCCAGGGTATCGTCCGCGCTGCGCCGGTTTTGGTCGCTCAGTGAAAAGCCGTGGCAGCAACGACATCTGAGGGCCCCATCATGTTCTTGTCCTTCCATATGACATACCTGGGCGCGTGGCAGTGCCCGCCCGCCCGACCCGCTGTCGGAGGCGTCCGGTGAGCCTCTCCGGTACCGCGCATCCGCGGATCATGCCGACTGAGCGGATGGGTCCGCGTCGGCAGCTCGACCTGATCGGGGTGACCGCCGAACTCGGTGGCCCCGAGCGCAAGGCCGTGCGGGTGGAGGACATCGCCCGCCAGCTGAACCTGTCCGTGAGCACCATCGCCGGCGCGCCGGGCTTCCTCACCCAGGCCGGCCTCCTGGCGCCCGGCCGCGGGGCCTGGGCGGTGACCGAGGCCGGTGCCACCCTGGCCGCGCTGCGCCGCCAGGAGTCCATCCGTGCCCGCCTGTTCCTGCACGGGCACTGGCAGGGCACCTGGTTCCAGCAGGACGCCGCCCGCCTGCTCGCGGGCGGCCCGATGGAGGAGGGCGACTTGGCCGGCGGGCTCGGCAAGGGTTCTCCCGGCGTCCCGGAGCGCGGCCTGTACCTGGTCGAATGGCTCTGCTACGCGCTGATCGTCCACCGCGATAACCACGGCCGTATCGCCCTGTTCGTCGGCACCACCCCCTCCTTCAGCGACGCCGGGCCCGGCCCGTCCACCCGCCGGCCGGGCAGCGACACATGCCCCGGGCCCACCGGGAAGGGCCCCACCGTCCCGCGCGCGCGGACCGAGAACCCCAGCACCAGCGACACCGCCTGCAGCACCCTCGGCGGACCCGTCTTCGCAGACACGGACCCATTCGCCGCCCGTGCGATGCCCGGCCCCGACCTGGCCCCGAGTGCCCAGGTGGTCCTCGACCCGCTGATGGCCGGCTCCGTCGAGGAGATCTCCGCGCTGCCCGGCGACCGCTTCGTCGCTCTCATGAAGGCCTACCAGGCCTTCTACACCTCCCTGCCGCCCGCCATCAGGCCCGTCGGCACCTGACCCGCGTCCCCGTCCGCCCCCTGCGCCCCGGCCCCGAGGGCCGGGTACGGGCGGCGGCCGGGCCGGTCCGCGTCAACCTCCGCGGGGCCGAATTCACCCGTCAACCGCTGCGCCAGCGCATTCACCCCCCGCTCGGCGGCACGGTGCTGACGTCCCGTCATGCCGAAGCGATCCAGCCGCTCCGTAGCCGCCCGCGCGTCGCTCACCCGTTCGCTCGCTCCTGTTGCCCCGGAGATCCCCCATGCCCAAGCTGTCGCATGTATGGAACACTCGTGAGGCTGCCTGCCTCACCAGCCCCTCACCGCAGCACCCTGCGGCCAGCACCGCAGGACGCAGACGAACTGAGCCCCGAGCGGCCGCCGTTGCACTGAACCTGCCCGCAGGAAGGGGCATCGTCGCGGGCAGCGACCTCTCCCTCACCCACGCCCTGGACCGCGTCAAGGACACCTGGCAGGCCATGGCCGCACAGGGCGAACTCACCGAGCAGACCCTCGACAAGTTCGCCCTCCTCCTGGCCCGCCTCGAGCGCTACAGCCACCTTCGCGGCGCGATCCTGCTGGAGGATGTCACCGCCCAACTCGCGGAGGACTTCGTCACCGCCCCGGGCCGCAGCCGCTACGGCCACGCCGGCGAGGCCACCCTCGCCACCCAGATCCTGCGCAGATCCGTCATCCGATCTGCCTGGCGCACCCTGCGCGAACTCACCCTCACCGACCAGGACCCCGCTCGTGACATCCACCTACCCGCCCACACCCACGCCGCCGTCCGGGCGCTGACCGAGATCGAGGCGGCGGACCTGCGCCACCAGACCTCCTTCACCGACCGGCCCACCCGCCACGCCGCAGTCGCGGCCCTGGCCTTGGCCGGCGGCCACAGCGGCGAGATCGGCCACGTCCGTATCAAGGACCTCGACCCGGACGGCCGGCGGGTGTGGATGCACGGCTCCACCAAGACCGACCCCCGCTGGTGCCCCCTGGACGACTGGGCCCTGCAAGTCCTCACCACCAGAGCCCAGTTCGTCGCTGCACGCCAACTGCGCCCGGCTACTGCACCCGGTGCGCGCCTGGCCGTCTCCGACCGCCACGCCGACGATGCCGCACTGCAGGCCCGCGCCTGCGTCGCACTCGCCGACCTCCTGCGCCGCATCGGCCTGGGCGGCGAGGCGGACGTGAAGCCCTCCTCCATCAGTGCCCGAGCCGCGGTGGAGGCTTTCGAGGCCACCCGGCACATCGAGGACGCCGCCCGCCGCCTGGGCCTGCGATCACTGGACCGGGCCGCCGCCGTCATCGGTCTGGCCTGGCACCCCGGCCACGCTGACAGTCCCGACGCCGCCAATGGTCGCCAGCCGGTGGAGCACTGCGATGCCTGATGACGTCTTCGGGAACCCCGTGCCACCCGAGCAACCCCGAAGCCGCAAGCTCCAGCTCGCCGACTGCGACCGGCGCGCCATCCTGCAACGCATCGAGGACTGCCTCGACTACCCCGTTCTGTATGAGATGGCCGAACACCTGCCCGCTGCGAGCGCGGTCGGCTGCTCGCCCCGGTGCCCGCCTCTCGTTCACCTCCCGCTCGCCACCCTCATGCCCGTCACCGGCTCCAAGCGCTCCGCCGTCGCCCACCTGGATAACGACCTGCTGTGGTGCCGCCTGCACGGCGTGGTACGCCGCAACGCCGTCGCTGCCCGCTGCCACCCCAAGCCGCAGCCAGTACCTCTACGCCGAACACCGTCTCCTCGCCAGCAGCAGCGACCTGTTGACCGAGGCACTTGGGCACCAAGCCGTGTCCAGGTCCTCGACCTGTGACTCTTTCCACCCAACGCCACCCGCAACTGGGCCCGCCCTCATCGCCGCCAGCTCATCGTCGGGGACGCCACCGTGCCCAAGACCCCCTCCAAGGCCGCACAGCCCACCACCCCGGACCCCGCCACCGGGCAACTGCGCCGCTGCCATGTGGACCGGGCCGCCCGCCTCTACTTCGAGAACGGCGAAACCAGCCCGCGGCACCAAGCAGTTCTTCGCCTCTGGCCGCGACGACGGCTACTGGAGCCGCGTCATCCTTGACCTCGCCCACGTCGCGGGAGGCGCCTACGAGGACGAGGCCGCCATCGCCGTGCGCTCGTTCACCGGCCTGGCCACCCGGCTGCACGGGCACTGGCTACGACGGAGCATTTCGCGGCGTGCACCGGGACACTCTCGCCCGCGCAGGCCTGCTCGCCATCAACAAACAGCACGGCTCGGTGCACCCGCTGGCCTACGAACTTCCGCGGTTCGGCACCGGCCGCCACGACCTGTGGTGTGACCAAGGGCGCATCGCGGAGCGCCTCCTGCTCGACGACGGCACCAGCATCCTGCATCCGGTCTCCGTCGCCATTACCACCACCTCCGACGACCGCACCGCGCGCGACACGGCCACCGGACGACGCCACACCAGCGATGCCGAACGCGGCTTCCATCACGCCGAACACCTCCAGCAGATCCCCGAATCTACCTGCGCCCACGAACTCGCCTACCCCTGGCGGGCCGACTCCGAATCCGACCGAAGCCTGTGGAGCCGCCGCATGGTCTCCTACGGCCTCGCGACCTGCAGAAGGTCTTCGTCCCCGCATTCGCCTTCTCTCAGAACGCCACCAGCCGCCGTATCCGCCTCGAACACGCAAGTTCGGGCAACGGGCAGCGGCCACTTCGGACAGCACGCCCGGACGCCGGGTCCGTGCCGGCCACAAACCCGGTGCGGACAACCCGAGCGGACGCGATGCTGCACGCGTCCGGGACCTCAGCGTGGCTGTGGGCAACGCAACCGATGAACGGCCAGGTCGGGCAGGCAGTACCCGGCGGCGCAAGGCGCTGACGACAGGAGGGGACATCTCCGGCAGAGCGATCCGCTAGTCTGTCATCGGTCAGTCGGCTATCCCGCCGTGGGCTCAGTTCGGTGCACCCGCCAGGTGCCACCCGGATGCGCTCATATGCCTCCTGACCTGGGTGTTTGTACTGCCAGACTGGATACCCGTCGCTGGGTTTCTGGCAAGGTTTCAGACAAGCCCCGCCTCAGTAGCTCAGGGGATAGAGCACAGCTCTCCTAAAGCTGGTGTCGCAGGTTCGAATCCTGCCTGGGGCACAGTGCGCACGGCAGCAGCCCCCGCCCGGGTCGGGCGGGGGCTGCTGTGTTTCCGGGGCCGGGGCGGAGGGATGTGCCTCTGAGGCAAGAGGATTCTTGAAACGTCAACGTTCTGTTTAGGCTGCCGGGACCGATTCCGTCCGACCCGGGAGCCCGCAGATGCCCTTGACCTCGAACCTTGCCGCCCTGGGGAGCCGGGCCCGGCATGCCGTCCGGGCCGGGGGGTTTGCCACGGGGGCACTGCTGGTGCTGGTCGGGGTGGGGGTGCTGCTGCACCAGCCGGTGCTGATCCCGCCGCTGGCGGCCAGCGCCGCGCTGGTGCACGGCGCGCCCGGGCTGCCGATCTCGCAGCCGCGGAACCTGATCGGCGGGCAGCTGCTGTCGGCGGCGGTCGGGTTCGGGGTGCTGGTGGCGGCCGGGCCGGGCCCGTGGGCGGCGGCGGTGGCCGGCGGGCTGGCCCTGGTGGCGATGATGCTGGCGCACGTGCCGCACTCGCCGGCCGCGGCGACGGCGGTGATCGTGGTGCTGCAGGCCCCGGCGCCGGTGCCGTTCCTGCCGCTGCTTGCGCTGGCCACGACGGTGCTGGTGCTGGTCGGACTGCTGCCGCACCGGGTCGGCGGGCACCCGGTGCGCTACCCCGCCACCCGGTGACGGGACGTCAGGCCGCGGGGAGGGCCGTCGAAGGCGCGGCCGGGGCTGCGGCCGGGGGTGAGATCGGCAGCGGCGGCAGGGCGCGTCCCCCGGCGGGGAGCCGGGCCCAGACCACCTTGCCCGCGGGCGCGGTCGGGTAGTAGCCCCAGCCCGCGGAGAGCGCGTCGACCAGCTGCAGGCCGCGTCCGCCGGTGGCGTCCGGCCCGGCGGCGCGGGGCCGGGGCGGGTTCGGGTCCCGGTCGCCGACCTGCACCAGCAGGGTGCCGTCGGCCAGGGCCAGCGAGAGCGTGAAGCCGTCGGGGGTCCGGGACCGGACCGCGTTGGTGGCCAGTTCGGAGACCACCAGCCGGGCGGCGTCGGACAGTTCGACCCGGGCCTGCCAGCAGTGCAGCACCTGCGCGGTGTGGCGGCGGGCCCCGGCCACCGACTCCGGGGTGCTGGCGAGCGTCAACAGGCTGAGCTGCGAAGGGGGTTCGGTCATCAAGATCCTCCCGCGGGCATCCGCGCGGGCCCCGGTGGCGGCGGCCGGGGGACGACCCGCGCCTTCCAGCATCCGCCGGACCCCGGACGGCCCGCCACGGGCGGAAGTCCCCGGCGGGAAGGCACTTCGCACCGGGGCGGCCGGGACGGGCCTGCCGTCGGCGGGGCCCGTCCACCGCCCGGAAGCGGAACGTCGTCGCAGGTCGGAGCAGGTGCCGAATGTCATCCCGGGCGATGACTTCTGCGCCCCCGGGAAGCTGACATCTCCTACTGCCCGGTCCCTCCCGGCGCGGCCATAGTGGACACGCCGCGGAGGAGCGGAACCGGCGGGCCGCCGGACCGGCCGGGCGGGCGGGCCTGCCGCGAACTGCTCGGCGCCGAAACGCTGTTCACCCGCTTCGCTCGCTCCCGGGAGATGTGATGTCGTTCGGCCTGCAGTCCTGGCTCGGCGCCGCCGGAGGCACCGGGCCCGACGCCCCGGAGAACGCCCTGCTGCCCGGCCTGCCCGGTGCCGACGGGCGGCTGCGGGCCGTGATCGCCGCCGCCGCGGACTTCGAGGAGCGCGCCGCCGCCCGGGACGACGGGCGGGCCCTGTTCGCCCCCGACCCCGCCGAGGACCGCCGCGGCCGCGCCGCCGCCGTCGAGGGCTGGCTGCGCCGGGCCGCCGACGACCCCGGGGCCGCCGGGGTGCTGCTCGACCACCTGGCCCGGACCGGCCGCCCGCTCGGCGCGGGCCTGCGCCGGGTCCGCCTCGCCGACCCGGCGCGGCTCCCCGCCTGGGCCTACCCGCTCGCGGTGTTCCTGCGGGCGCAGGCCGCCGCCCCGGCCACCGGCCCCGGCGCGATCACGGCCGGGTTCCGGGCCGCCGCCGACGCGCTGCTGCCCGCCGGACCCGGCACCGTCCTCGGCGTCGAGGTCACCGGGCGGGGCCGCGCCGACGTGCTCGGCACCCTCGCCGGCCGGCTGACCGAGGCCGCCGACCTGACGCTCCGCCAGGAAGCACCGCCCGCCAACGACCGTGCCCGGGAGCCGGGTTGGGACGCCGCGGGCGGCCCGGACGCCTCCACCGCGGGCTGGCTGGCCCGGCTGGAGCGGCTGCCCGCGCTCGCCCGCCTGATCGGCACCCTCTGCGGGCAGTGGCAGGAGGCCTACACCGAGCTGTTCGCCCGCCTCGCCGCCGACCGGGCCGGCCTGGTCGAGCAGCTCTGGCACGGCACCGACCCCGGCCCGCTCGACGCGGTGCACGGCGACGCCGGCACCCGGTACGCCCGGGGCCGCGCGGTGGCGCTGCTGCGCTTCGCCGACGGGCGCGGCGCGGTCTACAAGCCCAAGGACCTGCGGCACGCCACCGCCTTCCTCGGCCTGGTCGAACGGCTCAACCGGGAGCTGTCGCTCGACCTGCCGCTGCGCACCGTGCTGCCGCGCTCCGACCGGGGCGACGACGGCCTCGCCGCCTCGCTGCACGCCGACGGCGCCGGCGACTACGGCTGGGAGGAGCTGGTCCCGTCCCGGCCGTGCGCCGACCGCGCGGGCCTCGCCCGGTTCCACCGCCGCCTCGGCATGACGATCCGCCTGGTGCAGCTGCTCGAAGGCCGCGCCCCGTGGGCCGACAACCTGCTCGCCGACGGCGAGCACCCCGTGCTGATCGGCCTGGAGTGCCTGCTCCCGCCCTCGGTGCCGGCGCCGGTGCCGAGGGCGTCGGGGGTGCCGAGGGCGTCGGGGGCGTCGGGGGTGCCGGTCGCCGACCCCTGGCCGTACACCGGGGAGCTGGTCGAGGGCTACCGCGAGATGCAGGCCGTCCTCCACCGGGTCCGTGGTGAACTCGCCGACCCCGCAGGCCCGTTGAGCGGATTCCGGGGCATCTGGGTGCGTTCCGTCCGGCGGAGCGACCGGGACGGCCGCACGCTCCTGCGGGACTCCACCGGCCCGCTCGCGCTGGCCGACGGCGCGACCCGGGAGACCGTCCTCGCCGGTGCCCTGCGCGGCGGCCCGCCGGAGGCGGTGCTCGCCGAACTGGACTCCCACCGCACCCTGGACCTCCCGTTCTTCCGCTCGCTGACCACCTCCGCCGCGGTGTTCACCGCCGACGGCCGGGAGGTCCCCGGGCCCGTCCGGTCCACCGGCTGGCAGCGCCTGCGGCAGCGGGTCGCCGCACTCGACGGCTTCGACCTGGAGGCCCACGTCGCGGCCCTGACCGGATGCGCGGACGCCGCCCGGCCCGGCCGGGGGCTGCCGGGCTGAGGGCGGCCGGGCCGGGCGGCACACGCACGCACGCCGACGGCCCGCCGGCGGGAACCTGACGGTCCGTCGGCGGGCCGGTGTGCTCCCGGTCCTGTCGCGGGGCCCTACAGCCAGCCGGACTCGCGGGCGATCCGGATCGCGTCGCAGCGGTTGCGGGCCCGGGTCTTGGCGATCGCCGCCGAGACGTAGTTGCGCACCGTGCCGGGCGAGAGCGACAGCGCGGCGGCGGCCTCCCGCACCGTGGCGCCCCCGGCGATCTCGCCGAGCACCGCCAGTTCGCGCCGGCTGAGCGGTCCGCCCCGATCCGCCCGCACCACGTCCAGCACCAGCCGCGGGTCGTACACCCGCCCGCCGCGGGCGAGTTCGCGCACCGCCGCGATCAGGGCCGCCGCCTGGACGTCCTTCAGCAGCACCCCGGCCGCGCCCTCCACCAGCGCCCGCCGGGACTCCGCGGTCCGCGGCAGGGCCGGGACCAGCAGCAGCACCGCGGTGCCCGGCGCGACCCGCCGCAGCAGCCGCGCCGCCGACGCCCCGTCCGACTGCTCCGGGTCCAGCCCGAGCACCGCCACCGCGGGCCGCACCCGCGGGGCCGCCGCCGCGGCCTCCTCGGGGCCGGCCGCCTCGGCGATCACCGTGAGGTCCTCCTCCCGGTCCAGCAGGGCGCCCAGGCCCGAGCGGAACAGGTGGTGGCTGTCCGCCAGCAGGACCCTGGCCGGGTCCGTCGCCACCGGCGCGGCCGGCGGCGGGAGCAGGGCCCGCCGCACGGGCGGGTGTTCCAGTGCGGTGGTCATGCGCGCACCTCCCCGGTTCGCTTCTCGGACGGCGTGGTGTCGGACCGGTCAGCCCCAGCCCCAGGTGTCGGAGTGCGGGGGAGCGGTCGGGCTCGGGCCGTCCGCGGGAGCCCCGTCGGCGGTCACGACCGCGCCCGGCCGGGCCGGAGCGGCCAGGTCGGCGGCGGTGGCGACACCGCCGACCGCCAGCGCGCCGATGACCGCGATCGTGACGAAACGGGTGTTCAGCGCCATGGGAGTGCCCGGTCCTCTCAAGCTTCGGCTGCGCCCCGGGCTGCCACCGGGGCGGGTGGTGATCCGCGGTCAGGGGCCGATCCGGTCCGCGTCCCCCGCCGGGGGCCGCTGCCGAGGTGCCGATCCGCCGTCCTGCCGACACCGACGAGCCTGCCCCTCCCGGCACCTTCCTGTCAGCACCCGGAGCTGGCACCAGGGTGCCGTGACACTCAGCGGCCAGCTCCGCACACCCCGTTGCCCCGGCCCCTCCGCCCCGGCGGGGCGTCAGCTCCTGGCCCGGTCCTGCCACAGGCCGAGCGCGATCCACGGGTCCGCCTCGCAGCGCGCCACCGTCCAGTCCGCCAACGGGCCCTCCTCGCCCACCAGTTCGCCCGCCCCGGCCCGCAGCGCCCGCTCGGCCGCCAGCAGCGAGGGGGCCGCCAGGAAGCACACCGCGGCCAGCCCGTCCGGCGCCGCCAGCACCCGGGCGCGGCAGATCCGGGCCCCGGCCAGCGGCAGCCGCAGCAGGGCCGCCCGCACCGGCCCGGCCCCGGCCGACTCCACGGGGCCGCCCGGCCCGGACGGCGCCCTCAGCTCCAGGCGGATCGCGTACATCCGTCCAGCGTGGCAAATCCGATGGCCCCACGGGTGGCTGAGCAGGTGTCAGATCGATGCATGGCACCAAGATGACAGTTCCCCGACACCCTTCACGCCTCGCCCACCAGTGCGACAGAATCTCCGCAAGCCAGTTCTGCGGGTTGCCCGGCGGGCGTCGGTCCGACACCCGGTCGGAACGGAGCCGGGAGGCACACGGGCCACCGCGCGGGGCGTTGTTGGAGGTCGAGAATGGGCAGAACGGCGCACAGCGGCACCCGGCGGCCCGCGCCCGGGACCGGCAGATGACCACCGGGGGCCCGATCGGGCTCGACGCCTTCGGCGAGGCCGTCTACCGCGCCATGCTGCTGCACCCCGACCTCGACACCGCGGGCCTCGCCACCCACCTCGACAGCACCGAACCCGAGGTGGGCGCCGCCCTCGACCGGCTCGCCGACCTCGCCCTCACCCGCCCCGCCACCTGCGGCACCCGCTGGCGGGCCGTCAACCCGGAGCGCGGACTCGCCGCCCTGCTCGCCCACCAGGAGGCCGAGGAGCTCCGCCGGCAGCGCGAGGCCGAACGCAGCCGCGCCGCGATGGCCGGCCTGATCGCCGAGTACGCCAGCCTGCACACCCCCGGCGGGCAGCGCGGCATCGAGATGCTCACCAGCCTCGACCTGGTCCGCGACCGGCTGGTCCAGCTCGCCTCCGACGCCACCGCCGAGGTGCTCTCCTTCGCCCCCGGCGGCCCGCAGCCCGCCCCCGTGATGGCGGCCAGCCGGGTCCTCGACCAGGAGACCCTGGAACGCGGCGTCCGGATGCGCACCGTCTACCAGGACAGCGTCCGCAACGACCCCGCCACCGTCCAGTACGCCCGCTGGCTGCACGGCCTCGGCGGCACCGTCCGGACCTCGCCCACCCTGCCGCTGCGGATGATCGTGGTCGACAACGCCACCGCGCTCGTCCCGATCGACCCCGAGGACCCGCGCAAGGGCGCCGTCCTGCTGCAGAGCCCCGGCGTGGTCGCCGCCCTGCGCGCCCTGTTCGACCAGGTCTGGGAGCAGGCCCGCCCGCTCGGCGCGACCCCCCGGCGCGACCCCCGCGGCCTCACCGGCCAGGAGCGCGAACTGCTCCGCCTGCTCGCCGAGGGCCTCACCGACGAACGCGCCGCCCAGCGCCTGGGCGTCTCCCTGCGCACCGTCCGCCGGATGATGGCCGACCTGATGGTCCGGATGGACGCCCGCAGCCGCTTCCAGGCCGGCATCCAGTGCGCCGCCCTCGGCTGGCTGGAGACCGCCGAGGACGCCCCCGCCTGACCCCCGGCACCGGGCCGCTCAGCGGCGGTGCTTGCCGACCACGGTCGGGGACGGGTACGGGATGCGCAGGCGGCGGGCGAACGGGGAGACCGCGCCGCCGACACCCAGCGGGAGGGCCAGGACGAACAGGGAGACCAGCACCAGGAGGGAGCCGACGACCAGGCCCGCGGCGCTGCCCAGCAGGGTCGGGCCGAAGCGGCCCGCCAGCCAGTGCGCGGCCAGCGCGCCCGGCAGGCAGGCCAGCGCGATGCCCAGGTGCAGTGTCACCAGCCGGCCGCCCGCCAGCCCGCTGCGGCCCTTGCCGCCGCGCAGCACGCCGAAGTCCACGGTGGCGTTGGCGCCCGCCGCGACCGCGTCCTTGCGCAGCACCAGGGTGGCGTCCGGCGCGGCCGGTGCGGCGGCGGGGGCGGGGGCGGTGGGCCCCTTGCGCAGCCGGCGGCCCAGCGCCCCGCCGGTCGCCACCACCGACACCAGCGCGGCCAGGCTGTGCGCCACCGCCATGCCGACCACGATGTAGCGCGGCGACAGCACCTGGTACGCCACCAGGCAGAGCGCCGCGTTCGAGGCGGTGGTGATCAGCGTCATCCAGAACGGCGTCCGGGCGTCGTTGATCGCGTAGAAGCCGCGGGCCAGCGCGTACTGCGCGCAGAACGCCGGCAGGCCGACCGCGAAGGCCGTCAGCAGGGTGGCCACCACCATGGCGTCGGCCCGCACCGTGCTGCCCGAGCCGTAGCCGTACGCCGCCATCGCGACCTGCGGGGCCAGCGCGACGAACAGCACCGAGGCGGTGACGATCATCGCCGCCGAGGAGCGCAGCATCCCCGACAGGTCCTCGCCGATCTTCCGGTAGTCGCCCGCCGCGGCCGCCCGGGACAGGCCCGGCAGCAGTGCCGTCACCATCGAGATGGTGATCACGCCCTGCGGGACCATGAACAGCTGGTACGCGTTCGTGTAGGCCGAGAAGCCGTGGCCGCCCGCGATGCCCTCCTTCGCGGCGGCCGCGCCCGCGCCGGTGCTCAGCGAGGTCACCACCGCGAAGGACAGCTGGGTCGCCACCACCAGCAGCAGCGCCCAGCCCGCCGAGCGCAGCGGCCGGGTCAGGCCCGCGCCCTTCCAGTCGAAGCGCGGCCGGTAGCGGAAACCGGAGCTGCGCAGCGAGGGCAGCAGCGCCGCGGCCTGCACCACGATGCCCAGGGTCGAGCCGATGCCCAGCAGCGCGGTGTCACCGGCGGTGATGCCGCCGACCTTCGTGGCGTCGTGCCCGACCCACAGGAAGGCGCCGAACACGCCGATCGCGACCACGTTGTTCAGCACCGGCGTCCACATCATCGCGCCGAACCGGTCCCGGGCGTTGAGCACCTGGCCGAGCAGCGTGAACACGCCGTAGAAGAAGATCTGCGGCAGGCAGTACCGGGCGAAGGCGATCGCCAGGTCGCGCTGTGCGCCCTCGAACTCCGAGTACATGTCGACGATCTGCGGGGCGAACAGCCAGGCGCCGACCGTCAGCACCACCAGGATCACCGTGCACAGGGTGAGCAGCCGGTCGATGTACGCCTGGCCGCCGTCCCGGTGGGTCTGCATCGCGTGCACCAGCTCCGGCACGAACACCGAGGCCAGCGCGCCGCCGATGAGCATCATGTAGACGATGTTCGGCAGCGAGTTCGCCACGTTGAACGCCTCGCCGACCGGGCCGGTGGTCAGCGCCGCCACCAGCACCGCGCTGCGCACGAAGCCCAGGGCGCGCGAGGCCAGCGAGCCCAGCGCCATGATCATCCCGTTCCGCGCGGTGGACGCGGCGGCCTTCGCGGCGGGCTCGGCGGGCTGCTCGGCCCCGGCGTCCGGCTCGACCCGCTGCGGCGGGACGGCGGGCGGCGGCGGGGCCTGCGGCGGGACGGCCGGGGCGGCCGGTACGGGGGCCGGTCCGGCGACCCGGCCGAGCTGCACGGTCGGCGGGTCGTACGGCGGGGTGCGCGCCGGGTCGTGCGGCGGCAGCGCGGGACCGCCCGGCCGGCCGTAGGGGTCGTTGGCGCCGTCCGTGGTGTGCAAGGTCGTCGGACCCCCCGTAGCTCGGTGCCCGTCCGGCGCCCTGTGGGATGTGTGCGCGGAGACCGGGCCTGGCCGGGGCTCCACCTGCCGGTTGCAGGCTGCATCCAGCCGCAGAAGTCTGCCGCAACTCGGCACCTGATGGGGAGTCGGGTGCCGCCCGGGGCCCTCCGGGGGGTGACGGCCGGGGCGGCGGGGCGGGGCGGGGGCGCCGGGAAACCGGCGATTTGCCGGGCCTGCCCGTTCCCTCCGCCGGAGGAACCGCCCCGGCGTGTGACGTTGATCACGAATCGTCAGGAGCGCCCCGGATCGCGCTCCGGCGCGGACCCCGGCAGCGGCGGCGCGAGCACCCGCTGCACCCGGGGGCGGGTCCGCCGGCGCAGCAGTAGGGCGTCCCGGCCCAGCCGACCGGGCAGCCAGAGCTCCACCGCCAGCGTCACCCCGGTCGGCACCGCGACCGCCGCCAGCCAGGCCGCCAGCACGTCGCTCGGCCAGTGCGTGCCCAGCGCGATCCCGCTCCAGCCCACGCCCAGCACCGTCACCGCCGCCGCCGTGCCCGCGACCGCCCGCACCGCCCGGTCGGCCCGCGGCCACACCAGGGCCAGCAGCGCCCCGCAGGCCACCGCCGAGGCGAGCGCGGGCCCGGACGGGAAGGTGCCGCCGGGGCCGAGCGCCACCGGGTCGGCGAACCGCGGCCCGGCCCGGTCGATCAGCTCCCGGCCCGCCCCCGCGGCCAGCCAGGCCACCAGGGCCTGCGCCGCCGTCCAGGCCGCCAGCACCCGGGCGCCCAGCACCCACTGCCACAGCGCGACCGCCCCGAGCAGGGTCCGCAGCACCCAGGGCGCGCCCAGGTCGGCCAGGGTCTGCACGGCCGCCGTCCACACCGGGTGCCGCACCGCGTACCGGTGCAGCCCGGCCGTCCAGCCCGAGTCCAGCCGGGCCAGCGGGGTCCAGCCGGTCCGCACCAGCACCAGCAGCACCGCGCACAGCGCCGCGCCCGCCAGCGCCGCCCCGGCACAACGGAGCACCCTGCGGCGTTGGAACGGGTGGCGGTGCGTTTCCCGGCGCCCGCCCGGTGCGGCCGCCGCCCCGGAGTCACTGGGCTGGTGCATGACAGACACCTTCCCAGCGGCGGGAGGCGAACGGGCCGTGGAGCGATAGCGATTCGGCATCGGTTGTGCGGACGCGCCGCGAAGGCCGCGCGCCGATCCGGTGGCGGTGGTGGAGGCGCGGTGTGCGCACCCCGTGTCGACCGGATCACGCTCCGTCCATCACGGAAGTGAAATTCGGCAGGATACTGCATGCCCGGGGAAAAACTGAGTCACTTGGGAATGTTGTCCGATTTCTGTGCGTTGGATCGTTACGTGTGGGCCGCTACCGGCCCGCACACCCGTGCCGAGCGGCGGAACGGAGCGCCCCCGGCAGCGTCAGTGAGGGAGCAAGCATGGCCACCCGTGCCGTCGTTCGCGACAGGGCCGATCGGACTCGCACCGCCCGCCCGACCAACCTCGAAGCCGACCGCGACCTGGTCGGCATGTACCTCGACGAGATCGCCAGGACGCCCCTGCTCGACGCCGCCGAGGAGGTCGAGCTGTCCCTGCGGATCGAGTCCGGGGTCTTCGCCCAGCACCTGCTCGACGAGGGCGAGCTGCCCGCCGGTGCGACGGTCGAGGAGCTGCGGTTCCTGGCGCGGGACGCCGAGCGTGCCAAGGACGTCTTCATCCGTTCCAACCTGCGCCTGGTGGTCGCGGTCGCCCGCCGCTACCCGCGCAGCGGCCTGCCGCTGCTCGACCTGATCCAGGAGGGCAACGCCGGCCTGGTCCGCGCGGTGGAGAAGTTCGACTACTCCAAGGGCTTCAAGTTCTCCACCTACGCGACGTGGTGGATCCGGCAGGCGATCACCCGCTCGATCGCCGACCAGTCCCGCACCATCCGGCTGCCCGTGCACCTGGTCGAGGAGCTGGGCCGGATCCGCCGGGTGCAGCGCGAGAAGGCCAAGGAGCTGGGCCGCGAGCCCGAGCCGGCCGAGATCGCCGCCGAGCTGGACAGCACCGAGCAGCGGGTGAAGGACGTGCTGGACTGGTCCCGCGACCCGGTCAGCCTCAACATGGCGGTCGACGACGAGGGCGAGACCCAGTTCGGCGACCTGGTGGAGGACACCGGCGCGGTCTCCCCGGAGGACGCGGTGATGGTGATGATGCGCCGCGAGGAGCTGGACGGCCTGATCGGCCGGCTGGACGACCGCACTGCCTCGATCATCCGCAGCCGCTACGGCATGGAGGACGGCCGCGAGCGGACCCTGACCGAGGTCGGCAAGCAGCACGGCCTGACCCGCGAGCGGATCCGCCAGATCGAGAAGCACGCCCTGGCGGAGCTGAAGAAGATCGCCGACCACGCGGGCTTCGAGGCCGCGTGACCGGCGGGCCGGGCGCCCCGGGGCGGGGCGCCCGCCGGTCCTACAGTGGGGGGATGAGCGAACCCACCGAACCCGCCGGGCCCACCGAACCCGCCGACCGGCCCGCGCCCCGCCTGGTCTTCCGGGACCCGTTCGACCAGCAGAGCTCCGACGACACCGACCGCGGCTGGGGCGAGGACCGCGGCGGCGGCGGCGAGCGCGGACTGGACTGGTACCGCAGCCAGCGCCCGCCGCACCACGGCGAGAAGTAGCCGCGGCCGTCAGCGGCGCACCAGCGCGTCGCGGATCTCGGTGAGCAGTTCGACCTCCTTCGCCTCGGCCTCCAGCGCCTCCTCCTCCACGCTCTTGCGCTTCCGCATGAAGTGGTTCATCGGCAGGATCAGCAGGAAGTAGACGACGGCGGCGGTGATCAGGAAGCTGAGCGCGGCGCTGAGCACCGAGCCCCAGAGGATGAAGATGCCGGACGTGACGTTCCCGGCGGCGTCCACCTCGCAGGGGCCCTTGAGGCAGGAGCTGTAGGCGGCCAGGTCCTTGGTGCCGAACAGGCCGACCAGCGGATTGATCACGCCCTTGACGAACGCGTTGACGACGCTGGTGAAGGCAGCGCCGATGACGACGGCGACGGCCAGGTCCACCACGTTGCCGCGGAGCAGGAATTCCTTGAAGCCTTTCATGCCGCGTCGAACGGCGGGCCGCGGAGAAGGTCACGGGTGAATTCACGGGCTCCCGGTTGACGATCGGGGGCATCCGGCGGCCGGCGGCCGGTCGGCGCCCCCCGGGTGCGCCGGGCCGGACGCCAGGGCCGCCGCCAGCGCGAGGGCACCCGCCGCGAACAGTCCCGGACACCGCCGCAGGGCGTGCCGCCAGCGGTGGCGGCCCCGCGCGGTGCCGCGGATCGGCGGGAAATCGGGCACTTCGCGGCGCGGCGGGACGAGCGCGGCGGGCAGCGGGGGGAACACGGCGGCGGTCACGGCGGCGGGTCCTTCCGGGGCGGACGGGGGAGGCGCCGGCCATCCTGCGCCCCGTCGGCCCCGCCCCGCCCGCCGCTTCCGCACCCTGTGGACAACCCCGCCCTGTGGACGACCGCCCTCACCCGTCCGGGTGGCGGCGCTGCGCCGTTCGGAGCACCGCCCGTGACCGCCCGGCCCCGGGCGTGCCGGAGCCCCGGTCCGCGGTGCGGACCGGGGCTCGGCGGAGCGGGCTCAGCTCGCGCCGGAGGCGGAGCTGCTCGTCGACGACGAGGACGACGAGGACGACGTCGAGGACGTCGAAGAAGAAGAGGACGCCGTCGAGGACGAAGAGGTCGACGGGGTCGAGGAGGAGCCCACCGAGCTGCTGGAGCTGGAGCGGCTGTCGGTGCGGTAGAAGCCGGAGCCCTTGAACACCACACCCACCGCCGAGAAGACCTTGCGGAGCTTCCCCTGGCAGTCGGGGCACGTGGTCAGCGCGTCGTCGCTGAACTTCTGCACCGCCTCGAGGCCGTTGCCGCACTCGGTGCACTGGTACTGGTACGTGGGCACTTTCCGCTTCCTCCTGTCACTCCCCCTGGCACTCTCACGCCATGAGTGCTAACGACGGTCCATGATGCGGCATTCCGCTGGTGGAGTCCAGCGGCTCAGCCGCGCCGGGCGGCGCCGGCCAGCTGTTCGCGAACGACTCCTCCCCGGGCCACGGTACGTGCGGCGGGGGCCGGAACGGCCAGCAGACGGCGCATCGTGACGAGCGCCACCAGGCCGAGGCCGGAGCCGGCCAGTGCGACGGTGAAGCCGAGCGAGGGCCCGGAGCGGTCGATCAGCTGCCCGGCGGCGGTCGAGCCGAGGGCCAGGCCGAGGCCGATCGCGCCGGTCAGCCAGGTGAACGCCTCGGTCTTGGCGCCGTCCGCGACCAGCGATTCCACCAGGGTGTAGCCGGTGATCAGGGTGGGCGCGATGGCCAGGCCGCAGAACAGGCAGGCCGCGGTCAGCGCGGCCAGGTTCGGCATCGCCCACAGGGTCGAGCAGCCGAGCACCAGCAGCGCGTAGCAGGCGACCATCCGCTGCCGGGCGCCGGAGCGCCACGGGACCAGGCCGTAGAGCACGCCGGCCGCCATCGAGCCGGTGGCGAACAGGCCGTAGACCAGGCCGCTGAGCCCGGCGGAGCCGGCGTCCTCGGCGAAGGCGGTGATGGAGACCTGCAGGGTGCCGAAGACGGTGCCCAGGCCCAGGAAGGCGCCGGCCAGCAGCCGGACGCCGGGGGAGGCGAGCGCGGAGGCGCGCCGGTGGCCGGGGGCGGCCGGGCCGGTGGGCACCGGGGCGGTGTCCCGGCGGGCGGCGAAGGCCAGGCCGCCGAGCAGGGTGAGGGCGGCCTCGGCGGCGAGGCCGACGGACGGGTCGGCCAGGGTGGCGACGCCGGTGGCCAGCATCGGGCCGACCACGAAGGTGAACTCGTCGGTGACCGACTCGAAGGCGAAGGCGGTGTTCAGCAGGCCCGGGCGGGCGTCCAGCCGGTGCACCCAGCGGGCCCGGACCATCGCGCCGACCTGCGGCACGGCGGCGCCGGCCGGGGCGGCGGCCAGGAACAGCGTCCAGTCGGGGGCGCCGCCGCGGGCCAGCAGGACCAGCGCGGCCACCGCGAGGGCGTGCACCACCACGCTGGGGACCAGCACGGCGGCCTGGCCGTACCGGTCGGCGAGCCGGCCGGTCTGCGGGCCGACCAGCGCCTGGGCGACGGCGGCGACCGCGGCGACCGCGCCGGCCAGGCCGTAGGAGCCGGTGGTGTCGTGCACCAGCAGCACGATGCCCAGGCTGAGCATGGCGTACGGCAGGCGGGCCGCCAGGGCGGGGAGCAGGAAGGTCCAGGAACCGGGGGTGCGCAGCAGCGCCCCGTAGCCGGTGCCGCTGGTGGTGCTGGGGTCGTCGACCGGTCGGCGGGCCGCCACGGTCGGTCCTCTCTGCCGCCTGGTAGCGCGGGAGGTCGCGGTGGACCGGTCCGGCGCCGAGAGTCGTCCTCTCGCGCGTCGACCGGGGTTGTTGCCGGGCCGCGGACGGTGTGCCGCGGGGCCGGCCGCCGAGCGGTCGCGCCGACTCTGCATCAGGCAGATACGGAAAGATCTAGGGGTTACTGCCTTCAGCTTAGCGGCTCAGCGCGGCTTCCTCCTGGAATCGGAAGGCGGACCCTCGGCGTTGTGCAGCCATCCGGCGAGCTTGCCGCCCCGGTCGACGGCCCGCAGTCGGTGCTCGGCGGCCTCGGAGACCTCGTCGGTGGTGACCACCAGCAGTTCGTCGCCCTCGCGCAGCACCGTCATCCGGTCCGGGACGAAGCTGGAGCCCTCGCGCACCACCAGGGTGACCGCCGCGCCCTTGGGCAGGCGCAGTTCGGAGACCTCGACGCCGGACATCCGGGAGCCGGGGGAGAGCTGCACGGACAGCAGGTGGCCGTGCAGCTTCTCCAGCGGGGCGGACTCGATGCCGAGGTCCTGGCCGAGGTCGCCCTCGCCGATCCGCAGCCACCCGGCGACCATCGGCAGGGTCGGGCCCTGGAGCAGGGTGAAGACCACGACCAGGATGAACACCACGTTGAACAGCTGCCGGGCGTCGGCCGCGCCGGAGACGAGCGGGATGGTGGCGAGCACGATCGGCACCGCGCCGCGCAGGCCGGCCCAGGACAGCAGGGCCTGCTCCCGCCAGGGCACCCGGAACGGCGTCATGGTGACCAGCACCGACAGCGGCCGGGCGACGAACACCAGCACCGCGCCCGCGACCAGGCCCGGCACCAGCGCGGAGCCCATGGTGGCGGGGGTGACCAGCAGGCCGAGCACCACGAACATGCCGATCTGGCCGATCCAGGCCAGGCCGTCGGCGAAGCCGCGCACCGCGGGGCCGTGCGGCAGCTTGGAGTTCCCGAGGATCACCGAGGCGAGGTAGGCGGCCAGGAAGCCGGAGGCGTGCAGCAGCGCGCCGCCCGCGTAGGCCAGCACGATCAGCGCCAGCACCGCGATCGGGTACAGGCCGGAGGAGGGCAGCGCGATCCGGCGCACCGCGTAGGCGCCGAGCCGGCCGACCGCGTACCCGACCGCCGCGCCGACCGCCAGCTCGACCACGATGGTGCCGACCAGCACGTACCAGGGGTCGAGTTCGCCGGTGGTGGCGAAGGCCACCACCAGGATCACCACGGGCGCGTCGTTGAAGCCGGACTCGGCCTCCAGCAGGCCGGTGAGGCGCTTGGGCAGCGGGACCAGCCGGAGCACCGAGAAGACCGCGGCGGCGTCGGTGGAGGAGACGATCGCGCCGAGCAGCAGCGCGGTGCGCCACTCCAGGCCGACCAGCCAGTGCGCGCCGGCGGCCGTGACGAACACCGAGACCGCGACGCCGACGGTGGCCAGCACGGCCGCGGCCGGGACCACCGGTCTGATCGACCGCCAGCTGGTCTTCAGACCGCCCTCGGCGAGGATGACCACCAGGGCCGCGTAGCCCAGGACCTGGGTGAGCTCGGCGTTGTCGAAGTTCACGCCGATGCCGTTCTGGCCGAGCGCGACGCCGATCCCGAGGTAGATCAGCAGCGAGGGCAGTCCGGACCGGGTGGAGATCCGCACCGCCACCACGGCGAACAGCAGGATCACGGCCGATTCGAGGAGCAGGGTGTTCAGGCGGTCAACGGTCACGCAGGGGCACCTCTGGCAGGGAAGGGCGGCTGACGGATCGTTACTCAGTCTAACATTTTACTTGATCTTTACGCCAGGACCGCTTCCCGCCCCGGGCCGAGTAAGGTCCCAACGACACCGTCGACCCACCGCCGGTGTCCCCCGTGCACGGCCGTCCGGGCCGCCGCCCTAATGTGGTGACCTGTCACGGCCGCACCCTCAAACAAGGACTGGGATGCCCCGCTCGAAGAAGTTCCGGCGCGCACGTCTGATCGTGATCCTGCTGGCCGTTCTGCTGGTGGCGGGTCTGGCGGGCGGCGGCTGGTGGGCGGTGGACACCGTCCGCTCCTCCTTCCCGCAGGTCGGCGGCACCGTCAAGGTGCCCGGCATGTCCGCCCCGGTGGACGTGGTCCGCGACGACAAGGGCATCCCGCAGCTGTACGCCGACACCGACGCCGACCTGTTCCGCGCCCAGGGCTACGTGCAGGCCCAGGACCGGTTCTGGGAGATGGACGTCCGCCGGCACGTCACCTCCGGCCGGCTCGCCGAGATGTTCGGCTCCTCCGCCGTCGAGAACGACTCCTTCCTGCGCACCATGGGCTGGCGCCAGGTCGCCCGGAAGGAGTGGGACACCGTCCTGTCCGAGGACACCAAGCGCAACCTGACCGCCTACACCGAGGGCGTCAACGCCTGGCTCGCCGAGCACCCCGGCGGGGCCGGCGCCTCGCTGGAGTACGCGCTGCTCGGCGCCGTCAACTCCGACTACACGCCGGAGAAGTGGGACCCGGTCGACTCGGTCGCCTGGCTCAAGGCGATGGCCTGGAGCCTGTCCGGCAACCTCCAGGAGGAGATCGACCGCTCGCTGCTCACCCAGGACTTCGGGACCGAGCAGATCGAGCAGCTCTACCCGGCGTACCCGTACGACCGCAACGGCACCATCGTGAAGACCGGCAAGCTGGCCGCCGACGGCACCTACACCCCCGGGGCCGGCACCACCGTGCCCGCCGTGCCCGGGGCCGCCCCCGCGGGCGGGGCGCAGGCCCGGGCCGCCGCGCAGGCGCTGCTCGGCGACCTGTCCGGCAAGGTCGGCGCGCTGCCGCAGCTGCTCGGCCCGCAGGGCCAGGGCATCGGCTCCAACTCCTGGGTGGTGTCCGGCGCCAACACCACCACCGGCAGCCCGCTGCTGGCCAACGACCCGCACCTCGGCCCCGGCATGCCGTCCATCTGGTACCAGATGGGCCTGCACTGCCGCAGCACCTCGCCGAGCTGCGGCTACGACGTGGCCGGCTACACCTTCGCCGGGATGCCGGGCGTGGTCATCGGCCACAACAAGGACGTCGCCTGGGGCTTCACCAACCTCGGCGCCGACGTCACCGACCTCTACCTGGAGAAGGTCACCGGCCCCGACACCTACCTGCTCGACGGCAAGGACGTCCCGTTCGCCGTCCGCAAGGAGACCATCAAGGTGGCCGGCGGCGAGGACCGCACCATCACCGTCCGCACCACCCAGGACGGCATGCCGCTGATCTCCGACCAGTCCTCCGAGGAGCAGCGGGTCGGCCGCAACGCCCCCGCCGGCCTCACCGCCCCCGACCGGGCGGCCGGCTACGGCGTCGCGCTGCGCTGGACCGCGCTGGTGCCCGGGAAGACCATGGACGCCGTCTTCAAGCTCGACCGGGCCGCCGACTTCGCCGGGTTCCGGGCCGCCGCCCAGGACTTCGCCGTCCCCGCGCAGAACCTGATCTACGCCGACACCAAGGGCAACATCGGCTACCAGGCCCCCGGCCTGATCCCGGTCCGCGGCAAGGGCGACGGCCGCTACCCCGCCCCCGGCTGGGACTCCGGCTACGCCTGGAACGCGAGCTTCCTGCCGTTCAAGTCGCTGCCCTACGCCTACAACCCGCCCGAGGGCTACATCGTGACGGCCAACCAGGCCGTCGTCGACCAGACCTACAAGCCGATGCTCACCACCGACTGGGAGTACGGCACCCGGGCCAAGGAGATCACCGACCAGATCCAGGAGAAGCTGAAGAACGGCGGCAAGATCTCGCCGGACGACATGCAGGCCATGCAGCTCGACAACACCAGCGTGCTGGCCAAGGAACTCGTCCCGCTGCTGCTCAAGGTCAAGATCGACGACCCCTACGTGCGCGAGGCCCAGGACCTGCTGAAGGACTGGAACTACCACCAGGACGCCGACTCGGCCGCCGCCGCGTACTACAACGGCGTCTGGCGGGCGCTGCTCACCCTCGCCTTCGGGCAGAAGTTCCCCGCCGACCTCCGGGTCGAGGGCGACTGCCTGCTGGTCCGGCAGAAGCGCGACAACACCCTGCCCGACGACGCCCTCGGCGGCGCCGCGCAGGCCGTCACCGAGTGCGGCACCCGCAAGCCCTCGCAGGCCCAGCCGGACGGCGGCGACCGCTGGACGGAGGTGGTCCGCCAGCAGCTCGCCAACCCCAGGTCGCCGTGGTGGGACTACATCGACTCCAACCACCAGCAGCAGCACGGCCTCGACAACCTGCTCGCCGAGGCGCTCAAGGACGCCCGCCAGGACCTCACCTCGCGCCTCAGCAAGGACATCTCCACCTGGAGCTGGGGCCGCCTGCACCAGCTCACCCTGAAGGAGCCCACGCTCGGCAGCGACGACTCCTCGCTCGCCTCCGGCGTCGTCCGCCGGCTCCTCGACCGCGGCCCCTACAAGCTCTCCGGCGGCAGCGCCGCGGTCGACGCCACCGGCTGGAACGCCGCGGCCGGCTACGAGGTGGACTGGATCCCCTCGATGCGGATGGTCGTCGACCTGAGCAACTTCGACGCCTCCCGCTGGATCAACGTCGGCGGCGCGTCCGGGCACGCCTTCCACGCCAACTACAACGACCAGACCGAACTCTGGGCCAAGGGCGAACTGCTGCCCTGGGCCTACGGCAAGGACGCCGTCGCCAAGGCCGGCCGGAACACCCTGCGACTCACCGGCTGACCCGGCGCACTTCCTGACGGGGCCTCAACTTCCGCTTGGGGCCCCGTTCTTCGTCCCGACACCTGTTCGGCAGGCCCGGTTTCCCGTTGAACCGGCCCGGCGTGCAAGGCCGTTGAGCGGATCGAGGGGCACGAGAGCCCCCCGTCGCACTACGACCTCGGAGGACCCATGTCCATCACTTCGCGCTCCGTCCGGGCCACCGGCCTGCTGCTGGCCGCCGGTCTGGTCTCCGGCGTGGCCATGGCCGCCCCGGCCGCCGCCTCCGACAGCTCCAACCTCCAGCCCGCCCCGAACATCAGCATCTGCGCGAAGGGCAACTACCCCGCGTACCTCGTCTTCACCGACCGCGGCGGCCTCGCCACCCGGGTCGCCGCCGCCAACGGCGGCTGCGCCTCCCTCTCCCTGAGCGGGCGCAGCAAGGAGCACGTCACCATCAAGGGCATCCGCCCCAACGGCAGCAGCTTCACGGTCGGCACCGACACCTTCGACGACGCCGAGGGCGAGCACATCAACGTCTACGGCACCCCGGACACCAACGACTGGTACGCCGTCTGACCGTCCGCGCCGCGGGGCCGGGGCCGGGAGCGATCCGTCGCTCCCGGCCCCGCTGCGTGCTCGGCGGTCCCGGCGGTCCCGGCGTTCCCGTGGTTCTGTGCGTTCCCCGGCGGCCTCAGAACCGGGTGACCCCCGCCGGGGTGACCGCCGCGTGCACCGGCAGGTCGTGCGGCTCGGCGGGGACGGCGGGCCGCAGCTCGTGGGCGTACAGCAGGGTGGCCAGCAGCGGCGTCGCGCCGGCCGCCCGGAGCCGGGCCAGCACCCGGTCGTAGGAGCCGCCGCCGCGGCCCAGCCGGGTGCCCCGGGCGTCGACCGCGAGACCGGGCAGCAGGACGACGTCGGCGCCGGTCACCGCGTCGGGGCCGAGCCGGGGCCCGACCGGTTCGAGCAGGCCCCGGGCGGCCGGGGCGAGGCCGTCCTCGCCGGTGTAGCGGGCCCAGTCGAGGTCGTTGTCCGGCAGCAGCACCGGCAGCAGCACCGTCGCCCCGGCGGCGGCCAGCGCCGCCAGCAGCGGACGGGTGCCGGGCTCGGCGCCGACCGAGACGTACGCGGCGACCGTGCCGCCCGGCGGGACCAGCCCGGCCGCGTGGCCGGCCAGGGCGGCGGCCGCCGCGGCCCGCTCCGGCGCGCCCAGCGCCCGCCGTTCGGCGAGCAGCCGTGTCCTGAGCGCCGCCTTGTCGTTGGACAACTGATCCGCAGTCACCGTCCACATCCCTTCAGCTCCGTCGTCCGCCCGATGCGGTGACACGAGCCTGACACGTCGAGGGAGCCGCATGTCCACCCCGCTCCTGCTCCAGGCCCTGGCCGCGCTCGGTGCCGCCGCCCCGGTGGCGGCCGGTGCCGCCGTGCTGCGCTGCCGCCGGGAGCGGGCCGGGCGGGGCACCAGGGAGGCCGAACTCCTGGCGAAGATCACGGAACTGGCCGGGGAACGGGACGAGCTGCGCCGCACCGCCTCCTGCGATCCGCTCACCGGAGTGTGGAACTACCGTCACCTGCAGCTCACCTTGGACCGGGAGATCGAGCGGGCCCGCCGCGCCGAGGCGACCGCCGTCGACCCCCGTCCGCTGGCCGTGCTGATGGTCGAACTGGCCGGCTTCGACGCCCTGGTCGCCGAGCACGGCCGGGCCCGCGCCAACACCATGCTCCGCGACCTCGCCCAGCGCCTCGCGGTGGAGATCCGCAGCTGCGACACCCTGGGACGGTACGGGGGCGAAGAGTTCCTGGTGCTGCTGCCCGACACCGGCGCGGAGGGGGCCGCCCAGGTCGCCGAGCGGCTCTGCTGGTCGGTCCGGCGGCACCGGTTGACGGACCGTCACCCCGGCGAGGCCGCCGCCCCCGACGCCCGCAGCGGACTGACCGCCGCGATCGGCCTGGCCGTGCTGCCCAGGGACGGTGCGCACGCCGCGGTCCTGCTGCGCTCCGCCGACCGCGCGCTCGCCGCGGCCAGGGTCGCGGGCGGCGACTGCTGGCGCTCGGCCGATCCGGTGCCCGGCGGGCCCGCAGGGCCGAACGCCTCGACGACGCCCGGTAAGGTGTCTTCCGGCCCCGGCGAGGCTCCCCTCACCCCGCACGCGACCACCACCGGACACCGTGCCGCAGGTGACAGGCCTTAACAATCGATTCACCTTGCTCCCAGCAGGGTGGAATGCCCGCCTCAGTAAGGTCGACGCATGACGAACACGCACGCCCGTACGCCGGTCACCAAGGCAGTTGTCCCGGCCGCCGGACTCGGCACCCGGTTCCTCCCCGCGACCAAGGCCACTCCCAAGGAGATGCTGCCGGTCGTCGACAAGCCCGCCATCCAGTACGTCGTCGAGGAGGCCTCCGCCGCGGGCCTGTCCGACATACTGATGGTCACCGGCCGCAACAAGCGCGCCCTGGAGGACCACTTCGACCGGGCCTACGAGCTGGAGGAGCTGCTCGCCCGCAAGGGCGACCACGACCGGCTGCGCCGCGTGCAGGAGTCCGTGCAGCTCGCCAGCATGCACTACGTCCGGCAGGGCGACCCCAAGGGCCTCGGCCACGCCGTCTCGGTCGCCGAACAGCACGTCGCCGGACAGCCGTTCGCCGTCCTGCTCGGCGACGACCTGATCGACCCGCGCGACCCGCTGCTGGCCCGGATGATCGAGGTCCAGCAGGAGCTCGGCGGCTCCGTCGTCGCCCTGATGGAGGTCGACCCCGCGCAGATCCACCTCTACGGCTGCGCCGCCGTCAAGCCCAACGGCTTCGGCGAGGACGTCTTCCGGGTGACCGACCTGGTCGAGAAGCCCGACACCGCCGACGCGCCGTCCAACTACGCCGTCATCGGCCGCTACGTGCTCGACCCGGCCGTCTTCGACGTGCTGCGCGAGACCCCACCCGGCCGCGGCGGCGAGATCCAGCTGACCGACGCGCTGCGCGAACTCGCCACCCGCGACGAGGACAACGGCGGCCCGGTGCACGGCGTGCTGTTCAAGGGCCGCCGCTACGACACCGGCGACCGCGCCGACTACCTGCGCGCGATCGTCCGGCTGGCCTGCGAGCGCGACGACCTCGGCCCCGAATTCCGCACCTGGCTGCGGCAGTTCGTGGCCGCCGAGCTGCAGGGCTGAGAACCGGCCCGGCCGGCTGCCGGGCCGCGGGACACGTGGACGGCGAGCACGAAGGCGAGCGTGAGGCGATGACCGGGAAGCCCGACCCCTGCTGCGCGGAGGAGGCCGGCACCCCGGCCCCGCCGCGCCTGTGGACCGTCGACGAGCACCTCGCCGACGTGCTCGCCGACGTCGTCCCGCTGCCGCCCATCGAGCTGCACCTGCTGGACGCCCAGGGGTGCCGGCTCGCCGAGGACGTGCTCGCCGACGGCGACCTGCCGCCCTTCGACAACAGCTCGATGGACGGCTACGCCCTGCGCACCGCCGACACCGTCCGGGCCACCGGACCGTACCCGTCGGTGCTCGCCGTCGTCGGCGACATCGCCGCCGGGGCCGGCGAACTCCCCGCGGTCGGCCCCGGCCAGGCCGTCCGGATCATGACCGGCGCGCCCGTCCCGCCCGGCGCCGAGGCCGTCGCCCCGGTCGAGTGGACCGACGGCGGCACCGGCACCGGCCGGGCCGCCGACAGCATGGGCCCCGCCGCCGAGGGCGAGGAGGTCCGGGTGCTGCGCCCGGTCGCCGAGGGCGCGCACATCCGGCGGCGCGGCAGCGACGTCACCGCCGGGGACACCGTGCTGCGGGCCGGCACCGTGCTCGGACCCACCCAGCTCGGGCTGCTCGCCGCGATCGGCCGCGGCACCGTCGCGGTCCGCCCGCGGCCCCGGGTCGTGGTGCTCTCCACCGGCAGCGAACTCGTCCCGCCCGGCGAGGCGGCCGGGCCCGGGCAGATCCACGACTCCAACTCCTACACCCTGGCCGCCGCCGCGATCGCGGCCGGCGCGGTCGCCTTCCGGGTCGGCGGCGTCCCCGACGACGCCGACACGCTGCGCGCCGTGCTGGAGGACCAGCTCGGCCGGGCCGACCTGATCGTCACCAGCGGCGGCGTCTCGGTCGGCGCGTACGACGTGGTCAAGGAGGTCTTCGCGGACTACGGCGGCGTCGACTTCCGCAGGTTGCGGATGCAGCCGGGCAAGCCGCAGGGCTTCGGCCGGATCGGCGCGGGCCCCGGGGTGCCGCTGCTCGCGCTGCCCGGCAACCCGGTCAGCGCGTACATCTCCTTCGAGCTGTTCGTCCGCCCGGTGATCCGCACCATGCTCGGCGCCCCCGACGCGCACCGCCCCGTGGTGCGGGCCGCCACCACCGCCGCGCTGCGCTCCCCGGCCGGACGGCGGCAGTTCCTGCGCGGCCGGTACGACCCGGCGGCCGGCACCGTGGCACCGGTTGGCGGCCAGGGATCGCACCTGGTCGGGGCGCTGGCGCTGGCCGACTGCCTGATCACGGTGCCCGAGGACGACACCGCGCTGCCCGCCGGCAGCACCGTCGATGTGGTCCTTCTCACGGACTGACCGCGGCGGGGCTGTACGGTAGCGCGAGATTCGCAGCGCGCACTGGAGCCCCACGTGACCGACACACCACCCGGCGACCGCCTCACCCACGTCGATGCCACCGGCGCGGCCCGGATGGTCGACGTCTCCGAGAAGGCCGCCACCACCCGGGTCGCGGTGGCGGCCGGCCGGGTCCGGATCGCCCCCCGGGTGGTCGAACTGCTGCGCGGCGAGGGCGTCCCCAAGGGCGACGCGCTCGCGGTGGCCCGGATCGCCGGGATCATGGGCGCCAAGCGGACGCCCGACCTGATCCCGCTCTGCCACCCGATCGCGCTCACCGGCACCACCGTCGACCTGGCCGTCACCGACACCGCCGTCGAGATCACCGCCACCGTCCGCACCGCCGACCGCACCGGCGTCGAGATGGAGGCGCTCACCGCCGTCGCCACCGCCGCGCTCACCGTCATCGACATGGTCAAGGCGGTCGACAAGGCCGCCGCCATCGAGGACGTCCGGGTGCTCAGCAAGACCGGCGGCAAGAGCGGCGACTGGCACCGCGAGGAGGAGGCCAAGTGAGGGCGCTCGCCGTCACCGTCTCCAACCGGGCCGCCGCCGGGGTGTACGAGGACCGGGGCGGCCCGCTGCTGGTCGCCGGGCTGCGCGGGATGGGCTTCGAGACCGACGGGCCGGTGGTCGTCCCCGACGGCGAACCGGTCGAGGCGGCGCTGCGCGCGGCCGTCGCCGCCCGGTACGACGTGGTGCTGACCACCGGCGGCACCGGCATCTCCCCGCAGGACCTCACCCCCGAGATGACCGCCCGGGTGATCGACCGTCAGCTGCCCGGCATCCCCGAGGCGATCCGCGCCCGCGGCCGGGAGAAGGTGCCCACCGCGGCGCTCTCCCGCGGCCTGGCCGGGCTGGCCGGGAACACCCTGGTGGTCAACCTGCCCGGCTCCACCGGCGGGGTCCGGGACGGGCTGGCGGTGCTCGCCGAGCTGCTGCCGCACGCCGTCGACCAGCTGGCGGGCGGCGACCACCCGCGGACCGACGGGCCCGCGGACGCCGCGGGTGCTCCCGGTTCCTCCGGTACTGCCGGTGCTCCCGGTACTGCCGGTACTGCCGGTTCCTCCGGGAGCGGGCGCTGAACGCGGGCTGGCCGGTCGAACTGGCCGAGGGGGACGTCCTGCTGCGGCCGATCCGGCGCCGCGACGAGGCCGAGTGGCAGGAGGTCAGCCGCCGCAACCGGGAGTGGCTGCGCCGCTGGGAGGCCACCGTGCCGCCCGCGCCGCCCGGCCGCGCCCCGCTGCCCCGGCCGACCTACCGGCAGATGGTCCGCTACCTGCGCGGCGAGGCCGCGGCCGGCCGGATGCTGCCCTTCGTGGTGGTCCACCGGGGCCGCCTGGTCGGCCAGTTGACGGTGGGCGGGATCACCTGGGGCTCGATGTGCTCGGCGAACGTCGGCTACTGGGTGGACGAGGGGGTCGCCGGCCGCGGCATCATGCCCACCGCCGTCGCGCTCGCCGTCGACCACTGCTTCCGCGACCTCGGCCTGCACCGGATCGAGGTGTGCATCCGCCCCGAGAACCGGCCCAGCCGCCGGGTGGTGGAGAAACTCGGCTTCCGCGCGGAGGGAATGCGCCCCCGCTATCTGCACATCGACGGCGACTGGCGCGACCACCTGGTGTACGCGCTCACCGTGGACGAGGCCGCCGACGGATTGCTGGAACGCCTTCGGCGACTCAGAAACCGGCCGCCGGAGGATAATTGAATACCTGTTCGAATGCAGGTATCGATATGGCATCGACCGGTGCTCCGGGGTGGGGCGAGCCACCACAAATACCGGCAAAATAGTCTGAGAATCAGCTTGATCGCACGACACGCCGTGCCAAATTGCTGCAGCGCCTCAGCCCGCGCCCTTACCGTGTGAAACGTGAGCAGTAGCGGCCTTATCTACGCGGTCATCGTAGGGGCCTGGGCTGCCTATCTGGTGCCGATGTGGCTCCGCAGGCAGGACGAGCTCAACGAGTCGCGTCCGACGGAACGCTTCAGTACCGCGATCCGCCTGCTGGCCGGTCGATCGGCCATGGAGCGGCGCGCGGCCCGAGCCCTCGGCGACCAGACCGCCGACCAGCAGCACCCCGACGGCGCGCCGGACGGGGACCTCGCCGAGCCCGGCTCCGGGCCCGCGCCCGGGCCCCTGCCGGTGTCCGGGCCCGCACCCGTGGCCCAGTCCGTGCCCGTGTCCGCGGCCCCGCCCGGGCCGGCGGCGGACCTCGCCGCGGACCGGCCGGTCCGCGCGGCCCGGGAGGACCGCGACCGCGCGGCCCGGGACGAGCGCGACCCGGACGGGCGGCGCTCCGCCGAGCGCCGGGCCCGGCTGCTCGCCCGGCGGCGGCGCATGGTCACCCTGCTCTTCCTCGCCTTCGCGCTCGGCGCCGTCGCCGCCGCGGTGGCGGGATTCGCCTTCCTCTGGGTGCCCGCCGTCCCCGGCGTGCTGCTCACCCTCTACATCGGCCACCTGCGTCGGCTCGAACGGCAGCGCTACGAGGTCAAGTTCGACCGCGGCCGGGCCGCGCAGGCCGCCGAGCGGCTGCGCGAGCGCGAGCGGGTCCGGACGGACGGGGCGCCCGCGGCCGAGGCCGAGCCCGCGGACCCGAGCGCGACCCGGGCCAGCGAACTCGCCGAGGCCACCGAGCACGAGGAGTGGGTCGACGGCGTCCGCGAGCGGGCCGCCGCCGGGCCGGACTCCTGGGAGCCCGTCCCCGTGCCGCTGCCCACCTACGTGACCGCCCCGGTCGCCCCCCGCACCACCCGGGGCCTCGACCTGTCGGCCCCCCGCACCTGGGACTCCGGCCGTCCGGCCACCCCGCTCTTCGACCAGTACGGCGAGTCCGGCCCGCAGGCCGCCGCCGCGGACTGGTCGAACCGGCCCCGGGCCGCCAACGAATGACCCGGCGGGGCGCCCGCGTCGACCATGGTCACGGGTGCCCCGGCAGGGGTGATAGAGTTTCTTCTTGTTGGGGCTGTGGCGCAGTCCGGTAGCGCACCTCGTTCGCATCGAGGGGGTCAGGGGTTCGAATCCCCTCAGCTCCACCAATGACTGTTCACGAGTCTGGCTCGTGAGTGGTCACGAGATCCCGTCCGATCCTTGTGATCGGACGGGATCTTTGCGTTGTGTGGGCTTGTTCGAGTGCTGTGCGATCTCGGTGGGCCTTCGTGGGCGTGGTCCGGGGGTCTGCTGCGGTGGTTCGGGGGTGGTTCGGGGTGCGGTGGGCATGCCGGGGCCACCGTCGGGCTGCGGGCCAACGGTGGCTGGGGGTCGGGCGCTTCGGGGCGCGGGCGGACTGTTCGTCAGTCGGGCGGTGGGGGAAGGCCGTTGGCGGTGAGCGGCATCGGGGTAAGCCCGTCGTAGTCCTGGCCGTGGTCGGCCTCGGCCGAATCTGGGGTGCTGGTGCCGATCCAGTCGTTGATGATCTGCAGGTTGATCATGAGGATCATCAGGGCGAGCAGGATTGTCTGGGCGACGCGGCCGTGGGCGAGCCGGGCCTTGGGGTCGGCGATGTCGATGCGGTGACCCTTTGCACGGCCGTTGAGGCCCTCGTTGTGCGCGCGGATGGGCTTGTAGGCGTCGTGCCAGGCGGGGCTGAGGTAGGGGCGGTCCTGGCGGAACTTGTCGATCATGCCGAGGTCGCCGGGGCGGACGGTGATCGTCGGCTTGCGGCAGATCCTCGGCAGTTCGGCCCTGTCCGGTGGCCGCAGGCGCTCGGCGGGGCTGATCTGGATGCTCGGTTTCGCGGATGGGTGGGCCGCGGTGGAGCGCATGTTGGTGAGGTCGACGACGGCGGGGGCGCCGGCCTGGGGGCGGTGCAGGCGGTTGAAGCGAGCGCAGGTCACCGAGGGGGAGGGGCCGGCGGCCGGGCACTGGAAGCGGATGGTCCCGTTGGGGGCAGGGCCCTGCCTGAGTTTGACGAAGTAGGGCCCGCGCTTGGCGAGGCGATCTTCCAGCTGCTGGTCGAGGTCGCGGACGGTCTTGTCGTCCAGGCCGGTGGTCGCGTTGGCGAGCGTGTCCGGGATGCCGGGGCAGGTGAGGGTGCCGTCGATGAGGAGGGCGCCGAGGTGGGTGCCCTGGACGCCGCGCTGATTCTTTCTGTAGTCGAGGACGAGTTGGTAGCCGAGCTGACGGGCGGGTTGCTGGAAGTGCTCGGACTTCTGGTCGGTGTAGGCGCGGTCGGCGGCCAACAGTCCGACGGGCAGGCCGAGCGGGACCAGGACGGTGAGCGCATGGACGGTATTGGGGCCGATGCGCTTGCCAGGAGAGTCCAGGACGGCGCCGAGGGCGAGTTGGGGGTGCTGGCTGACCCGCTTCCCGGCGCGGGGGTGGCCGGTGGGATGGCGTCGGCTGGCGGCAACCAAAAGGGTCGCGCTGTGACCGAAGGTTCCTTCTTCACTGCCGCCGCTGAAGTGCCAGCCGGCGGTCAGCTCGACGGAGGCGAGGTCGCGTCGGTCGCTGGGCTCGTGGTGCCAGGCGGGGACGGCTGTGGTGTCGGCGCCGATGTCGCCGCGCCAGCCCTTGAAGAGCCCGCGACGCTGGGCGAGTCGGACGGTGACCAGCACCAAGCGGTCGCTGACCTCCTGCAGCAGGGTCCGGCGCCGCAGGCGCTCGGCGTCGTTGTCCTCCCAGGCGGCGGCGTGAGCGGCGGCCTCGGCGAGCGGAAGCCTTCGCCTGCGGTCGGCGCGGGAGGGGTCCAGAGCCGTGGTCAGGCGGTCGAACGAGCGGTAGACGCGGCGGCTGAACGCGTGCCGAGCCCACACGTCGTCCTGGGCGACTTCGGGGATGGCGAGCCAGCTTCGAGCTGGCGGTCGAAGTTGGTCAAGGAGGATTCGACAGGTGTCCGCCAAACTCGCGCTCTGGTTGTAGTGCAGCGACAGCAACAGGCCCACCAGTACGGTGCGCACGGGAAGGCCGCCCGGTCCCGGGCGGCCTGCCAGCTCGCCCTCGATGAGGTCGAGGACTCCGGAGCGGTGGAGCAGGAAGTCGAGCTGGCCAACTTTGGAGTCGGGGATCAGGGTGGGTGCGTCGGTGACCGGCCGGGGCCAGCAGCGCCTGATCTTCTCCGGGTTTCGCCAGGCGTGCGGGACGGTCATGCCGGGCGGCCCCGCAGGAGCCGCATCGCGGTCGTGTCGTCGAGCGGAGGCACGAGGTGCTGGTAGCGGGCCAAGGAAGAGGCGGAGGCAAGTCCGGCCGCCCTGGCGATCAGGGCATGGTCGATGCGATCGGTCATCAACTCGACGATCCACGTCGCCCGAAGCCGCCCCGCCGACAACGCCGGGAGACCGGAGGGCGGCTGGTGGGTGAGGGACCAGCCGGCGATGAGGTTCTTGGCGTAAGGAGTGCTCCGGCCGGGTCGGAACAGGTAGCCGCCGCCGGCCGAGCCGACGAGCTCGGCCAGGACGTCCTCCCAGCCCTTGCGTGCGACAAGAGGGGAGCGCTCCACACCGGTGTGGACCAGCGGATGCCCTGGGCCGACCCTGCGCAAGTGCCGGCCACGAGCGGCAGCGATCTCCCTGGGCATCAGCCCGAGCCCCGCCCCGAGCGCCATCAAGGCCAGCGCATCGCTTCGCTGCTGCCCCCGCAGGTGCGATGCCCAGTGCCGAAGTCCCGCCAACTCGTCCGGCTCGTACGGGTCATGCGGATTCGCGGGTGCGTGGAGCTTCGGCGGGACGGGCTCGCCCCGGTCGGTCCAGGCGAGCGCATCACGGACCCGTCGAAGCCAGGTGCGGTAGGTCTGCACCGAGGTCGGCTCGACGCTGCCCGCGCGGGACAGGACGTAGGCGTCGATTACCTCTCCTCGCAGCCAGGTGTCCGGATCGCGGGGCAGGCCATTCGCCTCGGCCCACAGCGCCAGCGAGGCCGTGACGTGCAGGAGCCGCTCGGCGTCGTAGGGCACCGCGGTGACCGTGGCGGCGACGATCGAGCGCACGAGCGGCGCCACGGTGTCCCAGGCGGGCGGTGCCTGGCGGGGCCGGTAGCGGGCGATCTTCGCGGACGTTTCTGGATCAAGGACCACGATCCACGAATACCGGCTGGTCAAGCAGCCGACAGGGGATTGATCCACTTCAACGGACAGGATGGTGCGAGCATGGTCGGCGGAAGCGCCCGCGTGCGCCCCCCGCGGGATCTGACCGAAGATCCGGAAGCCTGGCCCCGTCTGGTCGCTGGGGATGTCGGGGCGGAGGTGGTGCGGAACATCTCCGGCCGTCTCGCCGAAGCGCTCACCGGGCAGGAACTGAGCTTGCGTCAGGTCGCCGCCGGAGCCGGCGTGAACCGCCAGGCGATCGCGGACCTGCTCGCCGGGCGGTCCTGGCCGGACGTCGCCACCGTCGCCCGCCTGGAGCACTTCCTCAACGTGCCGCTGTATCCGCATCGTGCGGGAGCGCGCATCGCGCATGGTGAACAGCCTTCCCGTCCCCGGCGACAGCGCTCCGGGAACGACGAAATAGGCCACGCGCCCCCCGAGGCCAGCGTGCTTGCTCTAACCTCGGGGGTGCGTGAACCAGTTGATATGGGGCCACGTGAAGGTTCCGAAGCGCCTGCAGCGTCGACGGAACCGGTTCCCTCCTCCCTGCCAGGGGAGGAGGGAACATCTCGATGAGGGCGCGTTGTCAGGCGGCCCCTCTCGCGTGCGACTCGGTCTGAGCGATGGCGAACACCCCGGCCGGGCCCTCGACCGCCTTGCCGTTCTTCACCAGCCGCTTGCACATCGACCGGGTGGTCTCCATCGGAGCGCGGCCCTCAGGACCGTTCGTCGGCCGCCCCAGCGCGCCGGTGATGTCCCGCACCCGCATCGGCCGCCCGGAGGTCACGAGGATCTGCAGGATCGCCTGCATCACTTCCCCCGACTTCGCCCGGCCAGGGGCACGGCCGTCTTCAGGCGTTGGCGGTGCCGGGACCGCCTGGGCGGAGCTGACTGCGGCATCATGCTCGCCCAGAACCTGATCCGCCTCCGGCGCGGCCGGCGTCCCAGTCACGTCCCTGGTGAGCTCGACAAGCACCTCAGTCAACTGATCCCGGGTGTCGCAGGCTTTGGACAACTCGGCTGCCACAGCCGCGAGTTTGGCCTCAAGGTCCGCCTGCTGTGATCGCAGCTGCTCTGCCTTGGCGCTGTAGAAGTCCACAGCGATCCGAAGCCCCGGAGCCGCCGCAGCACCGTCCGCCGCCACAGACTCCATGCGCCCTCCCGAACTCCCAGGCATGCCAGTGCGATCGCAGCCATCGTAGGGAATGCCAGCCACGCCAGACAGGCAAACGGCCAACCACATCAGGCAGTTGGCATTGATGCGCCTCCGCAGGCTGACCCCTGACAAGACAAAGATTGCCAGGGAAAAGACATCCGACTGGCTGTGGACGACGGTCAGCTGGCAGTCAATGGTGCCGCTGCGACTGAGTTGATCAGTGTTCTCCGGTCACGCGCTCCCGGAAGCGCTGGAAGGAATGCCAGCCTGCGGCAGCATCGGTGGAGAGGAAGACGCCCTCGGAGACGTCGAGGGCCCGGCAGCTGACGGCGTCAGTGATCCGGAACACGAGTTGCAGAACGTCGCCGCCACCGCGGATATGGAGCATGAGCGATTCGATGGGGTCGTCGGAGCCGATGTTCAGCTCGACGGACCAGGTCGGGCCGGAGAGGTGGCCCCAAGTCGGATCAGTGAGATCGATGCCAGGGATCCGGGCCGCCAGGGCAGTTGTGACCTGCTCGCGAGAGCCCAGCGGTTGGGCAGTGAAGTCATCCGGGAGCTCGTCGAGCGAGGTGATGTCGGCGGGAACGGGAAGCAGAAGTAGGTCCCAGCTCATGAAGTCCTCCAGACGGTGCAGCCGCGGTGGTGACCGTGCAGACGAAACCGCCGGCCGACAAGCGGGCGCCCGTTGCTGGAAGAGAGCTGGAAGGACCCCTCTCGCATTGGGCAGCGGCTGAAGCCACGTGGGTCGCGAGCAGGTGCCTGACCAGGACAACGGTCCGGCAGACGGCGCTGGCACTTCACGGCAGTTGCGGTTCGTCCCCGATGCCGATCGAGCGGAACTCCAGGTTCAGCTTCTGCCGACACGAGGTGACCCTCTCGACCACCCAGCCCCGTAGGGCCTCGGTGTCGTCGGCCTGATCGCGGAGTTGGAGTGCAGTTTCATGGGCTTGGACCATCCAGGGGATGTCCGTACTGGACAGTTGCTGCAGGGCCCGGCCGAATCGGTCCCGAGCGGTGGGTGCGTCGCCGACGAGAGCTGCAGTGGCCCCGGCGTGGAAGTTGTCCCACGGGTTCCCTCGCCGGGCGGGCTGGGCAGCAAGGTACTCGGCGGTGCTCTTCAGAGCGGTGAACCGGTCGCGGTACGCGGTGATCCGATCTGCCGCGGTCCTCGCGAGGTCCATCGCGAGTGGCGCGAACTGGGCCTCGTCCCTGAACGACTCGTGGCCGACTTCCCGACCGCCGAGGTTGAACTCCAGGTGGCCGACGTCCTGCCACAGCCACATCACACCGACGTTGAGATACGAGCCCTGACTCCAACTCGACGGCTGGAACTCGACCACGCCAAGCCACCAGCCGTGATCGTCGATCCAAGTCCGGGACCGTCCACGCTGCCGGAGCCCAAGCGGGCGGAGAATCTCACAAGCCGCCGCTGTGACCAGGTGCGACGCCGGGGAGATGGCTGCCATGCCGTACAACTCTCTCTTGGAACTGCCACTGACCGACGGCCCTCGCCGCCTGCTTCCGGACGCGGCTCAGGGCCTGAGTCGCCGTACTTGGGGGTCGAAGCAGACGAGCCCCAGTGATGCCGCCACGCCCGCCGCGAACGTCGAAGCCTCCTCGGCCATGCTCCACCGGAGTGGGAAGTAGATCAACGGACCACTGGCCTCGCCGATCAGCGGTCCGGTGGACCACGGGGAGATGTCGTCCTCGTCCTCGGTCAGGTCAGGCCACCGCTCCAGGAGGAGCGCGACGTACTTCGAGATGGTCGAGGTCGGTGGGTGGTCCGTATCGGTGTCGATGTACCGCTGATAGAGGTCACTGAAGCGCTCACCGGCTGCCGCATCGTCCGCCGGCTGCTTACCCTCCCAGACCGCAAGGTCGTAACTCATGGCCGCACGATGACATAGCGCACCGACAGGACGACGCGACCCAGCCTCTGGAAACGATCACCCGCAGTATGCGCGGTTGGGGTCAGCTCTACCGGAGGATCCGACACGGAGGGCCCGCCATGTCACAGCCAGGCGGCATGCTCAGCGGCCATGGACATCCAGCAGTTTTGGCAGCTGATCGGCGAGGCCCGCATGCGGGTGCCCGCCCCGGACAACGGCAGTGCGGTCGCCGAGCAGGCGACCGCACTGCTTGCACTTCTCCCGGCTGAGGAGATCGTCGTTGCCGAGCGGATCCTGTGGGGTCTGATGGCCGACTCCTACCGGGCCCCTCTCTGGGGCGCCGCCTACATGATCAACGGAGGATGCTCCGACGACGGTTTCGACTACTTCCGGGGCTGGCTGATCACTCAGGGCCGCGAGACGTTCGAGCGCGTCATCGCCGACCCCGACGCGCTCGCCGACCTTCCCGCTGTACGCGCCTTTGCGGCAGGCGGAATCGACATCGAGTGTGAAGAAGCTCTGGTCATTGCCTGGGACGCTCACCAGGCAGTCACCGGTGAGGAGCTCCCCGTCGATGGCCTTGTCATCAACTATCCGACGCTTGACCCGGATTGGAACTTCGACTTCGGAGACCGTGACGAGCTGAGCAGTCGCCTTCCTCGCCTGGCGACGCTGTACCGGCACTGATCAACCCAGGGTCTACAGCCTGCGCGGGAAGCGATCTCTCGCGGCAGCCTCGGGCCAGCCGTCCTTGTTCGAGCAGGACTCGTAGTCGTACCGGGTGAGGCGGTCCCACTCTGTGCCGGTCACCTGCTCGAACGCCTCCTCGTGGACGTAGAGCAAGAGCTCGCACTGCCGTGCCGTGAACGGTGCGAACCGCTCGGGATCGTAGAACACGCCCTCGTATACGTCGCGGCCTGCAGCAACCACCGCGGCGCGCGTGTACAGGAAATGGTCGTCCGACTGAGGGAAGGGAGAGCCGTCGGCCAGCACCCTTCCGAAGATCGGCAGAGTTCCGAACTGCTCCTGGTCCAGGCGGTACAGAGCCTCCGCGAGGCGCTCGCCGAAGCCGATGATCTGGCCCACCGGTTCGCGCGCGAGAGTCTCGGTCAGGCGCGTACAGGCTTCCTCGAAGCCCTGACAGGTCTCGATGGCGGCCTCACCGCCGAGAACCTCGACGAGCTGCCAGAACCGCTCCCAGGTCATGATCGGAAGTCCGGGGTCGACGCCGTTGTTCAGAGGTATCCTCGAATCGTTCACGACGTGATCACCGTCCTCGTCATCCCCCTCGTCGAACGGCTCGTCGCTCCACCGGAACCAGGAACGACCGTCCTGGATATGGAGCAGAAACTCGGCGGCCGGGCCCGACGGCGAGACCAGCGACAGGGTCTTCCCGATCTCCTCATAGACGTTGTCGAAGCCTTCCCAGTCCTCGGCGTCGGCCAGCGCCCGCGTCCGGGCGAACAGTGGCTTGAATGTGGCGAAGGCCGAGCCTGCAATGAAGCGTCCGCGAAGCCAGGGAAAGTCGGTTTCCTCGACCACGATCTCGCCCACCAGCTCATCCTGGCATACCAGTCGCCAGACCTGGCCCTCGAAACCCATCGCGCTCAACCCTTGCTTCCCGTTGCCGTCGTCCGTTGCTCGGCAGCATGACAGACGGCGCTGACGGCCGAATCGGGAAACGATCACCACGCGAATGGGAAGCGATCTTCAATGACCCTCGCGCGCTCCTGGTCAGCCGTACTCGTGAACAGCCCACCAACGGGCCGTTCACGACTTAGGTCGTGGAAGGTTTACGAGATCCCGTCCAGATGTCAAATCTGGACGGGATCTTCTGTTTTGTGGGCCTGTGTACATGCGTTCGGGGCTCGTGGGAGGTCTCGGGCGGACCCTTGGGGCCGGAGAGCGGGGCTGGCGGTGTCTGTGCGGGCATGCCGAAGTGGCCGCGGGACCGGTGTGCTGCTGGTCCCACGGCCTGGCTTCGTGTGCTGTCGGGTTGTTCTGACGGACTGTCGATCAGGTTCTTGTCGGCGGGCTTCCGCTGCTCGGGGTGTTGTTCTCCGCGAGGCCGTTGTCGGCTGCGGGGGTGTCCTCTGTGGGGATGAGCGGGTCGGCGGGGCCGTAGATGTCGGTCAGGGTGTAGTCCCGGTCCGCCCACAGGTGGTGCCTGCGCAGGTAGGACTCGATGGTTCGGAGGTTTTCGACCATCAGTTGGACCGCGCTGAGCAGGGCTTGGGCGGCGCGGCCGCGGCTCTGGCGGAGTTCGCGGGCGTGCAGGAACGTGCTGACGTTCTTGGCCCGGCCGTTGAGGCCTTCGATGTGGCTGCGCAGGGCGCTGTAGGCGCTCTGCCAGACGGCGCGTCCCCAGGAGAGCTCCTGGTGGAGCTTGGGCATGAGGTCGGCGGGTGCGCCGATGGTGCTCTGCTGGCAGATCTCGGGTCGGCGGCGCATCGGCAGGTCGCCGACCGGGACGATCGGTTTGGCGGCTGTATGGGCCCGGCGGGAGTGGCGGTTGTCGAGGTCGACGACCGCGGAGGGCCGGGTGGCCGGCCTGGGGGGAGTGCCGGTACGGGTCCTGCGGTGGGCGTCGCGTTCGGTGGCCCAGGGGCACTGGACCTTGGGGCTGGCGCCTGCGGCGGGGCACTGGTGGCGTTCGTTGCCCCTGGCGGCGGCGCGCTGTTTGAGCGACAGGACGTAGGGGTCGGCTTCCTCGGTCCTCGGCAGGAGGTCCCTGCGGGCCTTGGCGGACTTGGCGGAGGCCATCAGCCGGTAGGCGTTCTTGACCCGCTGCGGGGTATGGGGGCACAGCAGGTCGCCGCCGAGGGCGAGGGCTCCGCGCCAGGTCTCCTTCTTCTTGGACTGCAGCATGTCGAGGCGGTAGTCCAGGACAGGTTCGTACCCGAGTGCCCTGACGGGGCGGTGGAAGCTGTCGGGGTCGGCGTGGGCGTAGGCGAGGTCGCCGGCGATGAACCCGGTGCGGGGGAAGAGCTGCTTGACGGTCTTGAGCAGTGCGACGGCCTGGTTGCCGATGTCCCGGCTGGTGGCGTGGGACATGCCCATGCACAGCTGGGGGTAGGTGCCGGCGAGTCGGGGGTCGGCGTGGCCGGTGACCAGCAGGGTCGCGCTGTATCTGACGGAAAGTGCACCTGCCGTTCCTGCCGCCCGGCAGCCGGCGGATCCCCAACGACCGGTTCGTCGCCTCGACCCGCGCCCTGCCCGATAGCCCCGAGGCCCCCCGGCGGTTCTCGGCGGGCTCGCCGACACCGACCTGGCGATCGCCGACATCAACGGGGACGGCCTGATCGGCCCGGCCGAGTTCCTGGCGTTCCAACGCGGTCACTTCCCGCAGTTCGCCGAGGAGGCCACCGAGGAGTTTCTCCGCCTCGACACCGACAGCAATGGCATGTCGTCGCCCGAGGAGCTCACCAATGCGGTCGTCGAGTTCTGGTCCAGCACGGCCCTGGACGCCGTTGGCAACTGGTGGATGGGCTGCCCTTCCTTCTCGGCCGACCGTCCTGCGGGCATGGGGCGTGCTCCGGGCTGACGTCGGCTGGACGGCCGGACTTGGCGCAGGCGGGCCGACTGCTCCCACTCGACGAGACCGAGGAAGCCTCCGTTGGACACGCGTCGGCTGTCCCAGCGGCATCGAGGATTATTTCTGCCGTCCCAGAACCACTGAGCCGCTCAGCACGACGAGAACGAACGGCTACGACGACAAGCTCCCTCAACCGGGAACATCCGCCTCCCGACGCAGACAGGCGGTTTGTCATCAGTCCTTGCTGATGACAGTGCATGACGATCTGTCCCAGTCTCCACGGACCTTGATCGCCAAGGAGAGGAAGCCTCCAAATCAGCCTCAAGAAGCAACCATCTGGCTCACGGAGAAGGGACAGCACCTATCCTGACCTGCTGTTTTTCTGTTGAACTTGATAGCAGGAGACCTTGCTGTACGCATGTTGCTCTGTTACTCTGACTGAGCCGGACCGCTCCCTGTGTTCACAGGAACAGTGGTTAGGCTGATCGACAACAGGCCCGCGGCTAACGCCGGGGCCTGTTTTGTTTGACTCGACGCCGCCCCGATCATCTACGGGCAGCGACACTCCAACTCCATCTCATGGAGGTAGTCGCGGTACCAGTCCCACATGAACTCCCGGTTCGGCTTCCTGCGAGTGCTCTGATAGGCAACATGGGCTACCAGGTCAGCCATCTGCACCAGCTGGCTGGCGTGCGCGGGCTGAAGCCACCCATCCTCGACGACTCGCCGTGAGTGAAGCTTCAGGTCGCGGTGAGCGGCCCGCACGTTGGGATCTGGCACCCCATGATCACCGCCATCAACGATGATCACTCCGTGGGCATCCCGCTTCTCCAGGACAGAGTCCAGGGCAAAGACGGTCGCAGCATAAGCGTCAGCCTTGACCGGGCCGCTCGTCTCACAGGTAAGCAAGCCAACGCCCTGCTGGGCGCCGATAGCCCTGATCGCCTTCAGTGCCTTCTCGCAGACCTCGCGCCGCAAGTGCACGCTCGTATTGATCAAATTGTCTGGTTTGTCCGAGTCGGGTCGGCCAGCACCCTTCAGCCACTCATAGGTGTGCCACTCGTAGTCGGCCGGGACCTGGTGCTGCGTGTACATCCACTTCCGGAACTTCAGCCACTGACGAAGAGTCACAGACCATTTCTCCATCGGGATCAGCAGGGCCGTGAAGAAGCTGGACTCCTCATCGCCAGAGTCATCCGTGTAGATCAAGTACGAGGACACGAGGCCACTCTAGGTCTCCCCGGTTGGCCTTGGACACGGAAGCGTCGGGAAGTGACCTGAGAGAGACCCGTTCCTCCCCTGGTCGCCACAGAATTGCGTGATCTCGATCACCGACCGCTGCGGCCAGGGCCTCCAGGATACGAAGCCAAGCGCAGGCGCCGCCCCTGTGACGCCTCCACGCCGCGTGCAGCAGCCTTTTCATCTGCAGGGCCGCTGCCCCAATCCCAGATAACCGTTGCGTCGAAGCCCAGTCCGAAGCTGACTGGTACGCGCTGCCCATGACTCTCGAGCTGCAGAGCAACACGCTGCGCCTCCGGCCCGGCAGACAATCCCGGGGCCGACGAAGTCGGCCGGGGCTGTGGCAACTCGGCGAGCTGTCCGGCGACCCCAGCGGCCGGCGTCGCAGTTGCTTCTCCGCTCCTCCGGCGCACCGGGCCCGTCGGCAGCGCCCGGCACTGTACGAGGGAGGCGCGGTTCGGCCGCCCGGCCGCTGTGCAGTTGCGACGTCCGGCCGACGGCGCCTTTCGGCCCCGGGGCGCTGCTGCCGGTTTCTTCGTCTGCTCGGCATCCTCGGCGGCGCTCTGGGGGCGGCACGATCCATGATCTGCATCGCGTCGAAGACGTCGTTGCCGGCCTTGATCAGGAGCATGACCGAAAGGTCGTTCTGTGCCTCGGGCGGCAGCACCGCCAGCGAGCACTCGAAGATCCGCACGGCCTACTGGTTCAGGGCGCGCAGGCGCGTAGAGCTTGCACTTGTCGGCGTCATTGGTGGCCGTGTAGCGGCCATGGACCAGGACGAACCCGGTCTTCTTGTTCCTGCATTGGTGGTCGCGGATCCAGGCCTTGCCCCGCTCGAACTGGGCCGGGGCGTTGTGCCCGATCGCCTCCTCGCGGGACAGGCCGTCCTCGCCCGCGCGGGCGACCCTGCGCCAGATGCCCTCCCCGCTGTCGTGCGCCGCTTGGCGGCGCCGAGTGACCATGGCTACTCGCCTTCTTCCTCCAGCAGGTCCGCCAACGCCGCGTCCATGTCGGTGCTCCCGGTGGTGACGGCGCTATCGCACCAGTCCAGCAGCATCCTGGCCTTGTGGACGTCGTCGAGCACCGCGCTCTTGGTCTCCTCGGTGCAGTCCTGGGCGTGGACCTCCGGGATGATCCGCTGCAGCGAGACGAAGAACGACGCGAACGCCCCGATCAGGCGCAGGATCTCCATCCGGGACTCCCGGTAGTCGACCGCGGTCACCGTCCCCTGCACGCTCTCCTCGACGGCCTCGGCATCCTCGACGGGCGCGAGTTCGACTTGCTGGTCGAGTTCGTGGTCGACCTGCTGCCAGTGCTCGGCCTTGGCCTGCCGCAGCAGGTGCCGCGCACGCTGGTCGGCGACCACGCGGCTGCGGACCTCGGGCCGGGTGATCATCTTCTTGACGACCTCGGCGGCGTCCTCGTCGCTGCGCAGCAGGCGCCGCGTGCGGTCCAGCCGCTCCTCGCGGTTGGTGGGAGTGTCGAACGCACGGTTCGCTGCCTTCTGCGCCTCGTTCTCCGTTCACCGCCGTTCCCCGGAGACCGGGTCGAACGGGTCCTTGCGGATCAGGACAAACCTGCTGCGGACGTAGGCCAGCGTGCTGTGGACGGAGAAGCACACGTCCTCCCGCCGCTTGCCGACCGGCCACTGGACCGCGGTCTCGTAATAGGTCCGCAGGGTGCCTGGATTGGCGCCGATCTGGCGCGCCAGCAGGACGATGACCTCGGCCACTTCGCCGTGGCCCCGAGGGTGCCCGGCCAGAGCGTCGATGACGAGGTCGCCCAGCGCGAACTGGATGCTGCTCTTCTGCTTGATCAGCTTGCGGCCCTTGCGGACGATCCGTTCCCACTCGGTCTTCGTGCAACTGGCGGGAAGTGTCATGGTTGCCACGAGGAGCCTCCTTCCTCGTGCACGGATACGCGATGCAGCCACGGCCGGGAGGGCGGTGGCGCTGCTCCGCATCCGAATGTTTATCACCTGCGAACCAGTCTGCGTTGGTGTGGGGAAAGCGGACAGGCCGGTGGCAGTCTCCTTGCCCCCGGGTCGGCCGCTCCATGCCGGGGGAGCCATCGGCGCGCCCATCTCCACAGTCGGCGCGGGCGGGTGCCTCGCGGAAGCGGGGGTGGACGGATTCTCCCTCGCCCCGCCCTGCAGACCGTTCGGCCGACAGGACCCCTGTCGCAATCGACTTCCGTCCGCATACGATCATTGACGCTCCGCGCCGACACCAGGTCGGAGCGGACAGAAAGGGGCTGGAGTATGGGCGACGAGAGCGTGCTTCTGCTGAAGGACGGCAAAGCGGTCCCGGTGGGTGCCGCCAGGATGAAAGACCTCGGCTACAAGGAACGCACCGACCTGCAGCAGTGGATCATCGAAGACCCCTCGCTCGTCGAGGACGGGCTGCTGATCGTCACCGAGGAGTTCGACGGCTGGCGCACCGGCTCGGGCCGGTCCGTGGGCAAGCGGCTGGACCTGCTGGCGCTGGACCGGGAAGGCAGGCTGGTGGTGATCGAGATCAAGCGTGAGGACGCACCCGGCGACACCCACCTGCAGGCCGTGACCTACGCCGCGCTGGCGTCCCGCTTCACCGAGGAGGATTTGGCCCGCCAGCACGCGGTGTTCCTCGGCAAGCGGGGGAAGAAAGCGGATGCGGGCAGTGCGTTGGACCTGCTGCGGGCGCATTGCGGAGGGGAACTGGACCCGCTCGTCCTCAAGCGTCCCCGCCTCATCCTGACCGCGGCGAACTTCGCGGCACCGGTGACAGCGTCTGCGGTCTGGCTCAACGAGATGGGCGTCGACGTCAAGCTGGTCCAGGTCCGGCTGTGGACAGCCGAGGCGGCAGCCCCGCCAGCGGATGTCCCGGACGTGCTGACGATCTCCACGCTCTATCCCGCGCCGGGGACCGAGGAGATCATCATTGCTGGTGCTCGCGCCGAGCGGTCCACTACGGCCGGCACCCGCCCGGTGTCGCCCCCTGCGGTCGAGACCATCTGCGAGCACCAGTTGATAGCCGAGGGCACGAAGATCACCTTGTACATGGCCGGCTACTCGGCCTTCCACGGCGACAAGGAGCAGTTCGACCCGTGGCTGAAGGCAGACTCCAGGCGCAGCCACGCCACGTGGACGGGTGACCCCGCAGGGCCGCTTCTGTGGGCAGCGGACGGCAACCGATACAAGCCGGGCCCACTGCTCGATACGATCGCTCAACAGGCCACCGGCCGCATGCGCAAGCCCAAGCGCACGGTCCAGGCAACGCTCTACTGGCGTGTCGCCGACGGTCGGGACCTGTACGAGATTGCGCAACCGTTCTTCCCCAAGGCCGCTGAACCACAGAACGGCTGAGAGCCGGGCGCGGCGGTCGCAGGGGATACGGCGCGCCAGAGCGGCGGTCACCGGATGTGGGTCCGGTCCGATACCGTCGTCGGTTTGAAGAGTGTCCGATTGATGTTCGAGGAGAGCGGTGTCGGAGCTGACAGGGCGTTACCACTACGAGCGGCTCATGGAGAAGCCGTTCCAGCAACTGTGCAACGCCCTGCTGGCGCAATCCTTCCCCGACATCCAGTGCTTCCCGGTCGGCCACCGGGACGGCGGCCGCGACGCTGTCCTGCCCGTGGAAGGCAGGCAGGCGGTGATTTTCCAGGTGAAGTGGACCAGCAAGCCGTCCAAGGATCCGGTGGCATGGCTGACCCAGACCGTCAAGGACGAGGCGGACAACATCCAGCGCCTGGTGGCCCAAGGCGCCAAGGAGTACTTCCTGCTGACTTCGCTGGCTGGCACCGCTGTGCCCAAGAGCGGGTCGATGGACCGCATGGAGATTGAACTCGCCAAGTATTCGCGGGAGTTCGGAATCCCGATGAAGGTCTGGTGGCGGGCGGACATCGACGCGCGTGTGGACGCAGCACCGGATGCGCTGAAGTGGGCCTACTCCGACATGCTGGTGGGCCACGATCTTGTGCGTTACCTCATCGACGGTGCCAGTGCTGCTGCTCGCGACCACGAGTTGCGCAATCTCGTGGTGAAGGTGATCGCAACCCAGTGGGAGGAGGACGCGAAGGTCAAGTTCAAGCAGGCCGAGCTGACCTCCCACGATTTGACGGATCTTTTCATCGACGTCGAGGCGGTGCGCACCTCGCAGGCGCTGTCGACACGTGGTCTGCAGATGGCGGAGCTGGGGCAGGAGAACCTCGGCGGCGCGGCCCGGTACCTGCTGTCGGCCAAGCAGCCGTTCACCCTGGTCAAGGGCGAACCCGGGCAGGGCAAATCGACACTGGGCCAGTACTTGTGCCAGATCCACCGTGCCGCGTTCTTGAAGGAGCGGGTGAGGGACGCGGCCGGCCTTCCTGCCGCGCAAGCACCGCGCGTACCGCTGCGGGTGGACCTGCGGGACTACGCCGCTTGGATGGACGGCGGCGACCCGCTCGAGGAACACCTGAGCAGCACCCGCAAAACCCCGCGTCGCAAGGCATCCTTGGAGGACTTCCTCGCCTATGTGCTGCGCTCCCGCAGCGGCGGCCTGCCCGCAGACGTCGCCACCGTAGACGGCATCACCCAACGCCTACCCGTGCTCATCGTCCTCGACGGCTTGGACGAGGTGGCACGCCCCGACATGCGGGCCCTGGTGGTCAAGCACATCGACGAGTTCACCGCCCGTCTGCAACACAGCCTTCTCGCTCCGCAGGTCATCGTGACCACTCGTCCGAACGCTGCCACGCTCGCCGAGCCGTCACACCGGATGTACGAGACCATCGCCCTGTCCCACCTCAAGCCCGCACTTCGCACCGCATACCTGCGCAAGTGGGCGGCAGCCCGCTCGGTCACCGGCCGGGACCGACGCGAACTCCAGCGGGTTTTCGACCAGCGCTCCGCCGAGCCGCACATCGCCCAGCTCGCGAACAATCCGATGCAGCTGACGATCCTGCTGTACCTCATGCACAAGCGCGGCAACTCGGTACCCACAGGGCGCACGGAGCTCTACACCTCCTACATGGAGACTTTCCTTGACCGGGAGGCGGAGAAGAGCCCGCAGGTGGAGGAGCACCGCCGGGATCTGGAGGAGGTCACCGCCTATCTCGGATGGCTGCTGCAGGCCGAGGCGGAAGGGAGCAGTGGGAGCGGCCGGATCGGCCTGAAGGATCTGGAGCGGTCGATTCTGACCTACCTGTTCGAGGCTGACAAGAACACGCACCTGGTGGCTGCCCTGTTCACTGCGGTCACCGACCGGGTGTGGGCACTGACCAGCAAAATCCAGGGGACCTTCGAGTTCGACGTCCAGCCTCTGCGGGAGTACTTCGCCGCCCGTTACCTGTACGAGTACGCGGGCGCGGAGCGGGGCGACTTCGACACCTCGCGCGTCCTGCAGCACCTCGTACGGCGCCCGTACTGGATGAACGTCGCCCGCTTCTACGCGGGATTCGCACGGGCCAACGAACTCGCCGGCCTGGTGGAGGCGCTGGAGGAGGAGCAGGAGAGCCGCCAGCAGCCTTTGGAGATGCTGACAGCGGCGTGGATGCTGCTCGCGGACGGCGTGTTCAGCAAGCGGCCGAGAGCGCAGCAGCGGGCTGCCGAGTTGTTCCTCGACGACCTCAGCGTGTGCCTGCTCGCCTACCAGATTCGCTACCACCATGACCTGCCCGACCTTCCTCTCCACCATGGCGGGCGCGAGCTGGCTGCGGCGCTGCTCGCCGCGGTGGAGCACTCCCCGTCCTCGGCGACAGCCCACGACCGCGTCCGGGTGTCCGCCAGACTCCTCCGGGAACCGGGAGAGTTCGGTGCATGGTGGAACGCCCGCCTGCATACGGCTGCGAACACCCCGGACGAGCGGATCTGGCTGGCGCTGGGTGCCGGAGTCGGCGCCGGGGAGCATGTCCGGCCCGAGGATGTTGCGCCGATGGCCCTGACCGATGCCGCGTCCGCAGCAGATGCCGTCCGAGCCGGCCTGACACCTCCGCACGGATCTGCCATGGAAGAGCGGATGGTGCGTGCAGTGCTGGACGGCCACTGCTTCGATGCCTCTCCCCTCGGCAAGGGCTACCCGGCAGATCTCCTCCGGGTCCTGGCCCCGCAGGAATTCCTGAACAAGGTACTCGCCACGGACAAATTCATGTTCCGCCTGCCGGGCATCCACGCGGACACCCGGATCTCGGGCTCCCAACGTCAGGCAGCGTGGAAGCGACTGGTCCGCCGGGACCCGCGCCTCGGCACCCTGCAACAGGCCGTCAAGGCGGGTCTGGGCGAACGCCGGACGACCGCCGTGTGGAGCAACACCGCGCAGGCCATCAGTGCCATATTCGGGCCGTGCTGGGCCGCTGCCGTGACAACTGTCATCGGCGCGGCCTCCCCCGCTGACACCTTCGTCACCGGCGGAGCCATGACCAGCGGCTCCCAACCGTTGGGACCTGCCGCCGACTACGGCAGGCTGCTGCAGGAGATCCGCCGCTATCGCCTTGAGGCCGCCTGGTGGAACCGGCAGTACGAGGAGCACACTGACCCACTGTCACGCGCCACCTGGGCACTCGCCCTGACCACCGCCGCCGCCCCTTCTGTGATCGCCTCACTGCTCGACCACCTCAATACGGCGGTCAGCGCCCTACCCGACGACACGCTCCACGCCCTGCTGACCAGCGCCAGCCGCCTGAGCCTCAGCGAAGCCGTGGGCAGGGCACTTCCGTTCAAGCACCTGCGCCTGGACGAGAACATGAGCGCGCCCACGGCGCTGCTCCTGTCCTGCCACAGCAGCAACGCGGCAGCAACCGCTCTGGAAAAGCTGACAGATGAGGAACTGGGAGCGACGGGCCGATATGGCACGGCTGCGTGGCCGGCTGCCACCGTGCTGACCAATCGGATACTCCACGCCTCTTCGGCGTCGGCCCTGGAGGCGCTCCGGGCCCACCCCACTCACTCTCTCGCCCAAGTCCCGCTCCACGACCTGCCGGTCGGCCAAACGGCCAGCAACCTCTTTCATCAAATCGTCAATCGGCCCGCCGACTACCCACGAGGATGGGTGTGGGCTGCCCAAGAGGCCCTGGCCCACCCATGGACCGAAGGCATGGGCGGCGCATCCCACCCGTACCTGTCCGACGTAGCAGACCAGGAAAGATGGTTCGGCGCCGACTGACACACCGGCACAGCGCGGTTCACTCGCCTTCGCGCCGCTCGCCGCGGCCGACCCGCACCCGCAACTCGGCATCGACTCGCTGAAACTGCTCGAACTCGCCACCTGGGGCGAACAGCAGACCGGCCACCGTGTGCCGGACGCGACCGTGTTCGCCGCCGCCGGCGACCTGGAGACGTGCCTGGCGTTGGCGGTGTCCCTGCACAACCTGGGCCTGGTGGCGGCCTGGGCCGGACGCCGCGACGAGGCGCTGCTCGCCGCCGCCGAGGCCGTCGACCTGTTCCGCGGCTGCCTGCACCGACAGGTTCTGGCCCTGTCGGAACAGGGTGGGTTCCGGACCTCGTCGCGACGCAGGACCTCGAAGGCGTCCCGGCGCTGCCGGGCGCCGGTCCTGTTCGACCGGCCGCTGAGGCGGCGGGCACGGGACAGTTGCAGTCCGGTTTGAACGGGTGCATCGCCGGTCGGCGGCCACGGTGTGTCGGCCGTGGCCGGAGGGCGATGGAGTACGACGGCCGAGGCGTACCGGCTGGCCGTTTACCGCGAGTGCGCTTGTCCGGTTGCTGCGGAGCGCATGCTGTTTCAGCGACCCTGGACGGTTGTCCTGGGCTGGGGAGAGGAGGTGCCCGGGAGGGGCGTCGAGCAGACGGTGCCTCTGGATTGGACGACTGCACAAGGCCCGGTCGCCGGCGGGTACGGGCGCCTGCACCATCTTGGTGTGGGTGGTGTGCCCGGACTGCTGGCGGTACTCCTCCAGCTCGGGCGGGCTGCCCTCCGTCCCGAACACCTGGATCCTGTCCCCGGGCGATCCGCCGTCCATTCGAGCCCAGCCCGCCCGGCAGGACGGGCTGTAGCGCAGTTCGACGAACACGCCGAAATCCCGCCCGTCGGCGGTGGTGACGGCGTCGTACTGGCAGACCGTGTTCGAGGGATCCGTGTGCAGGCAGGTGATGCCGGAACAGGAGGCTGTCTCCTTCGCGGACGACGCTGCGGACGAGTTGGCAGGCGGGGCCGCCTGGTTCTTGTGCCCCGCCGGGTCGGAGCGGCCCCACACCGCGTAGGCGCCGCCGCCGACAGCGACGAGTACAAGGACGCCCCCGAGCCACAGAAGCCGCTGTCGGCGGGCAGTCGGGTGGGAGGTGCCGGTGGGCGGCTCGGGGGCGGGCTGCTCGGCCTTCTCGCCGCCGCGGTTCTCCTGCTCGGCCCTCGCGCAGATGCCGAGCGCGTGTTCGAGGTCAGTGGCAGGGCGTCCGTAGTGTTCGACGAGGAGGCGAACGACCTCCCGTGACGGGACATGGACGCCGGCCTCGTACTTGGACACCATCGGCTGGGTCAGAGCAACTCTGCTTGCCACCGATGCCTGGGAGGGCTTACCCGGGGCGTCGTAGCGCCACCGGTTCAGCAGTTTCCCCAACTCCACGCGTGCGGTGGTGGGCGGCTCGGACTTGTCGGCATCTCGGCTGTGCGGCATTGCGGTGTACCACTTTTCGCCTCGATCTGCGCATAGTCGTAGGTCATGGCCCATGCATAGGCTCGAATTCTTCCGCATTGGCCAACGGGGGCCACAGCGTAGAGACCTGATGCTCCGTCATGCAACATTGGTGGTCAGCCGGTGAAGACAGCCCGGCGCCTCCTGTCCAACGCCTGCCGGGCCTGCTGTGCCATGCCCGAGTGCAGACGCGTACCCGAAGGAATGACAGTGCAGAACGGAACGCAGAACCACCCCCGCATCGGCCTCGCCCACGCCCCGTCCGCACCCGTGCCGCCCAGGCCCGTGTTCGCCCCATCTGTCCCGCTCGGCCAACCCCTGCCCCTCGGCGCCCCGGCCGGGGCGCTGCCTCGGTCGGTGTTCCGGACACGGGGCGCGCTGATCGTTTCGACCGCCATGAACCTCCTCCTCGCCATGGGGGCGCTCCTCCAGGCCCAGGCGCTGCGCGACTCCTTCGCCCAGTACGAGGATGCCTGGTACGCGGGCGCCGTCCACGGCCAAGGCCAGGCCGCGCAGGCTGGGGTGCAGTTCGCGCAGCTCGCCCTGGTGTGGGCCGCCCTGCACGCCGTCGCCGCCGTCGTCCTTGCCGCCCGGGCCTCGACCGGCCGCAGCACGTTGCGCTCCGCCACCGTCGCCTTCGGCATGTGGCAGTGCCTGATCGGCGTGCTCACCCTCGCTGTCGCCGGAGCGGGGACCGGCGCCGGAGCCGTCGTACGGGCGCTGGGCGCCCTTGCCAGCGGCGCCCTGATCGCTTACCTCGCCACCCGCCCCGACGCCGTCGCCTGGTTCAACCGCCCCCGCTGCTGATTCTCTCCCTGCCTTCCGCCGGAACGCCATGCCAAGAAGAAGGAATGATCATGACCAAGGACAGCACCCGCAGCCTCGCCTCGATCCTGCGCCGCTCCGAGAAGACCACCACTGACACCACCGGAACCGACACCATCGGGTCCAGTGTCCGCAGCCGCCGCAGGAAGGCCGTCACCACCGCGGCCGGCCTGCTGCTGCTCGCCGCCACCGCGACCGCCAACGCCGCTGGTCCCTCCTCCCTGTTCGACCGGGCCGGCACCGGCAGCGACCGGTCCATCGCGGCTTCCAACACCATGGTGCTGCGCAGCGGTTCGAAGGGCCAGGCCGTCAAGGATCTCCAGCGCGACCTGAACCGCAACGGCCACCACCTGACGGTCGACGGCATCTTCGGCCCCGAGACCGAGGTCGCCGTCACCGCTTTCCAGCGCGCCCACCGCCTGACCGCCGACGGCGTGGTCGGTCCCGAGACCCGCGCCGCCCTCGTCGCTGCTGACTACAACAACCGGTCCTCGACCGGGTACTTCCTGGAGTTCGACAAGAACTGGGAGAACCCCCAGGACTCCAGGCTCTCCCTCGTCCACGACGGCAAGGGGGTCAAGAGCTACCGGGCCGGTTCGGGTGTCGGCGTCACCGACGAGTGCGCCAGTAACCGGGGCTGGCTGCCCGACGGCACCTACAGGGTCGAGGGCCACGAGACCCACCATGACAGCTCCAAGATCAAGGGCCACGCCATTCGGCTGCAGGACAAGACCTGCCGGCCGAAGGCCGGGCATCAAGCCGTCACCCGCGGCGCCCTCTACATCCACAGCGAGATGCGAAGCGACGGCACCCAGGCCCCCGACACCCCGCACCACGACGACCCCTGGCGCTGGGACGGCGACACCGACTACAAGTCCGCCGGCTGCATCAAGCTCTCGCCCGAGAACATCAAGGATCTCTTCAACCGCCTCGACCAGGCCAAGTGGCCCGCGCTGACCCTCCACGTCCGCTGATCCGTACGACCGAGGGCCCCGGCAGCTCGCTGCCGGGGCCCGTGCACGGATGCTCTCCCCAGTCCTGCCCATCCCCGGTACGGATGTCTCCGACACGCTGTCGCCGTGGGTGCGGGGCAGTCCGTTTCCGGCCGACCTGGCCGGTTCCACCGCCGGGGAGCCACTGTCCGGGCGATACTCCGCCCAACGATTCCTCGGAGACAGGGGAGAACCAGTGGCGTACGACCCGGTGAACATGCTGAAGGACACCGTGAAGCGGGTGGCAGAAGCGGCCGACGACCTGGGGAGGGGAGAAATCGTGTGGAGCAGGGCCTCGGACGCGGCGAACACCCTGGAGCAGTTGGAGGAGCTCGCGGCCGGGCTGGCTGGGCTCCTGGCACAGACGGACGCCCTGGTGCGGCTCGCCCCCGGGCGCGGGGCGGAGGAGGCGTCCGGTCTGGTGCGTGAGGCCGTGGCCGCGGCCGCACTGCTCCAAGAGCGGGTCGGCAGGGCACGCGAAGCGGTCGGCGCCGTCCGCTTCGGGTAGGCCCATCCGGGGGACAGGTGCGCCGGGAGGAGGTATCACAGCCGGCGGTTCTGGCACCCGGGGCACCGTTTGTCTGCAGGACGGACGCCGCAGGAGGGGACGGCAGTTTGCGGCCGGGACCCCGTTGCGAGGTTTTAGGGCCAGTACCGGACAGGAAGCCCTCCGGCCGAGCCGCGGCCTTCCGGATCGCCGAGCAATACGGGGCGATCGAGAGACAGCCCGATGCCGATACCACGCCGCTGGCGTGACCGGGCAGGTCCGAGGTCACGGGCGATGCCGAAGGGGGTGATACGCCTCCAGCCAAGCCGGCCCCGGGGGCATGCCAAAATGGGAAGCGATCTTCCTGTTGGTGGGAAGTGGTGCGGCAATGGTGGTCAACGCCCCAGGTCAGAGCGATCCGTGAACGGCTCACCAACGAAATCCCACCCGGGAAACCGGGTGGGATTTCTGTTTTCCACCGGACCGTCAGGCCTGTTCCGGGCGGGCCGGGCCGGTGCGGCGGCGGTAGTAGGCATGGGTGACGGCGCCGACCAGGGCGGGCCAGGCCAGCAGCGGCAGGTAGCAGGCCAGGAAGAGCATCTGCGACCAGCCGCCGACCTCCAGGTGCGAAGCGTGAGTTCCCGCGGGGCCGACCAGTGGGGTGAAGTGGACGTGGAACAGGACCGGGTTCAGGAAGAAGTAGGCGCCCAGCAGCACCAGCAGGGCCGCGCCGACGGTCGCCGGGACCACCGCGGCCCCGACCGGGACGCGGCGTCCGCCCAGCAGGGGCAGCCGGCGCGGGAGGACCTCGCCCCAGGGTTTGACCAGACCCGTCGTCAGCAGCGCGAACCCCTCGGACACCGCGGACAGGAGGAGGGCGTAGAGGTACTCGGAGAGGTGGGCGTGGCGGCCCGGGTGCTCGGAGTGGCCGACCCCGGCCAGTCCGGCGGTCATCAGCAGCCGCCAGACGCCGGAGGGCAGCACCACCAGCGGAACCGCGTGCGCCGCGAGCACGGCCCAACGGGGGGTGCCGGGAACGTACTTCGGCTGCGCGGGGCCGGCGGTCGGTCGGGCCGACTGGTTCACTGTCATGCCCCGAAGCCTGGCCCGGCGGCTGACGCCGGGACAGATGCCTTCGGGCACCGGGAGTCCGGCCGGACGGCCGCCGGCCGTGCCGAAAGACACATGTGCGGCCGGTGTCCGCCCGCGTACCGTCGAAGCCGTGTCGATCACCATGCTGACGGCCGTCCTGTCCGGCGCGGCCGCGCTGCTCGTCCACGCGGGCCGGTCGCGTCCGCTGGTCGCCCGGGTCGGCGGGGCCGCCGCGGTGTCGCTCCTCGTGACGGTCGTCCACCCTGGGGGCACGGCCAGCCTCGGGCCGGGCACGGCGGGCACCCTGGAGGCGCTGGCGCTGCTGGCCTGCTGGTGCCGACCGCGCGCCACGCCACGCCGCCGCAGGCGATCGTCGCGGGCACGCTGCTCCACCTCGCGGTGACCCTGTGGGTGCTGCGGGCCTGGACCACCGACTCGGTCCGCGGCGTCGTCGGCGCCTGCGTGTTCTGGTCGCTGCTGGCGACCGGCGCGGCGGCTGAACCTGGCCCGGGACCTGCACGACTTCGTTGCCCACGACGTGAGCGAGATGGTCGCGCAGGCGCAGACCGGCCGGTTCCTCGGGGAGGCCGATCCGGGCGTCGCGCTCGACGCGCTGCGGCGGATCGAGGAGGCCGGTCTGCGGGCGCTGGCCGCGATGGACCGCACCGTGCACATGCTCCACGGGCCGGACAGGCCGGACAGGCCGGACAGGCCGGACAGGCCGGACGCCGATCCCCGGCACGCGCCCAGCGGCCTGGACGAGCTGCCCGAACTGGTTCGCCGTTTCCGCGAGTTGAGCACAGGCCGGACCTAACTCGCCCTCGCCCCGGGCCTGTTCGACCGGGTGAGCCGCGAAGTGTCCAGCACGGCGTACCGGGTCGTGGTGGAGGCGCTGACCAATGTGCGCCGCCACGCGCCCGGCACCGACGTGACCGTGACGCTGGACCGATCGGCGGCCGCCCTCACCGTCGAGGTCGGCAACGGCGCCCCGGCCGGAAGGCCGCAGCAGCGCGGCGAACGCGCCGGCGGGCTGGGGCTGCCCGGCCTGGCCGAGCGGGTGGCCGCCCTCGGCGGAGCGCTGACCGCCGGGCCCCGCCCGGGTGGCGGCTGGCGGCCGAACTGCCGCTCACCGGTGGCCCAGCCACCCTCCCGCGCCGGAAAGGCCGAGCCCCGATGAGCGACGCCCGGACGAGCACCGGTCCGATCCGGGTCCTGCTCGCCGACGGCCAGGAGAGCATCCGCAGCGCCTTCCGGATGGTCCTCGACGCCTAGCCCGACATCCAGGTCGTCGGCGAGGCCGCGGACGGCGGCGCCGCGGTCGAACTGGCCCGGCGGCTGCGGCCGGACGTGGTCCTCGCCGACATCCGGATGCCGCGCGTCGACGGGCTCGAACTCACCCGCCTGCTGGCGGGCCCCGGCGCGGCCGACCCGCTCCGGGTGGTCGTGGTGACCACCTTCGACCTGGATGAGTACGTGCACGCCGCGCTCCGCAACGGCACCTGCGGCTTCCTGCTCAAGCGCTCGGGGCCCACCCTGTTGATCGAGGCGGTCCGCGCGGCGGCGGCACCGACGCCGAGATCTCGGCGCACCTCTTCCTCGCCACCGGCACGGTGGAGAACCACGTCGCGAGCGTCCAGCGCAAACTGGGCGTCCGCAACCGCGTCGGCATCGCCGCCTGGGTCTGGCAGCACGGCGTCTGCCGCCCCTGACCGGCCGGGCCGGGACGGCCCGGTGGGCCTGCGCTGCCGGAAAGGCGTGCTGACGGAGGGTGGCGTGCAGGCTACGGTGGGGACCGTCAGGTGGTGCGTGCGGGCGGCGGGGCCGGCCGGGCGCGGTTCTGGGGGGTGCGGGGCATGATCGATCCGCTGTCGGTCACGGCGGTCACGGGGGTGCTGGGCGCGGTCGGTTCGGCGATGGCGGGCGAGGCCGGGAAGTGGGCCTGGGAGTCGATCGGCAACCTCGCCCAGCGGGTGACCGGCCGTCAGGTGCCCGCCCCCGACGGGGCCGAGGAGCGCGAGGAACTGGCCCGGCTGCTGGTCGAGGGCGCCCGCAGCGACCCTGCCCGGGCCAGGGCGCTGGCCGCCTGGGTGAACGGCCTGGCGGACGCGGGCCCGGCCCCGGCCGTCGCGGTGCCGCGCCTGTTGCCCGCCTCCACCCGTTACTTCACCGACCGCAAGGGCCCGCTCGCCGAGCTCGACCGGGAAGCCGGGCGCAAGGCCGACGGCCGTCCCCGGCAGGCGCTGCTGCACGGCCCCGACGGCATCGGCACCAGTGCGGTGGCGATCCACTGGGGCGCCCGCGAGGCGCACCGCTTCCCCAGCGGCCAGCTGTACGCCGACCTGCGCGCCGCCGGGCCGCAGGGCGCCGTCGACCCGGCGACCGTGCTGCGCCGCTTCCTGCGCAAGCTCGGTGTTCCCGCCGACCAGGTCCCGCCCACCGTCGAGGGGCGCGCCGAACGCTTCGCCGAACTGCTCGCCGGTCGGCGGCTGCTGGTCGTCCTCGACCACGCCCGCTCCGCCGCCCAGGTCCGGCCGCTGCTCACCGCCGCCCCCGGCGTGCTCACTGTTGTCACCGCCCGCCGCCCGCTGGCGGGCCTGGACGCGCTGAACGTCGCGGTCGGCCCGCTCGCCGACAAGGACGCCCGGCGCCTGCTCACCGACCTGGCCGGAAAGCACGCCGTCGGCGCCGCCAAGGCTGCCCTGCCCGGCGTCCTGGAACGCTGCGCCGGCTCGCCGTACGCACTGCGCGCCGCCGCCCCCGTGCTCGGCGAGGCCGCGCCGTCGGCCCTCGCCGGCCGGGCCTTCACCGACCCGGTGGAGGCCGCGGCCGCCGACCGCTACGCCCGGCTCACTCCGAATGCCGCTCTGGTGCACCGCAGTTGCGCGCTCCGCCCATGGCCCGCGCTGGACGCCCGGGCCGCCGCGGCCGCCGCCGGACTGACCGCGGCGGAGGCCGCCGAGGCGCTCGACGAACTCGCCGCCGCCGGACTGCTGGAGACCGCCCTCGACGGCCGCCACCGCCAGCGCCCCGCCGTCCGCCGACAGGCCGAGGAGTTCGCGGTGCGGGAGGACGGACTCGCGGCCTGCGCCGCCGCACTGCACCGCACCGTCGACCACTACCTGCGGCTGGCCGTAGGTGCCGATCACGCGGCGCTCCCGCAGCGCTGGCACCTCGGGCCGCTGTACGCCGAGATCGGCCCCGACGGCCACCCGGACGAGGCCGCGGCGCTGGCCGTGCTCGGCGCCGAACTGCCCAACCTGGTCGAGGCGGTGGCCGCCGCCGAGGAGTCGGCCGCCCCCGGGACGGTCTGCCAGCTGGTCGAGGCCCTGTGGGCCGTCCAGCTGAAGGCCGGGCGGCACGACGAACTGCTGCCCGCGCTCCGGGCCGGCGCCCGGGCCGCCGGGACACCCGGCACCGAACCGCGGACGGCCGCCCGGATGCACGTCCAACTCGCCCTCGCGCTCATCGAACTGCAGGAGAACGACGAGGCCGAGCGGCAACTGCTCCGAGCCGCCGCGGCGGAGGAGGCGGGCGGCCACCTGCGCGGGCGGGCCACCGCGGTGGAGACGCTCGGCCTGCTGAGGCTCCGTCAGTGGCGTTGGGACGAGGCGCTGGACTGCTTCGAGCGGGCGGCCGGTCTGCTCGACGGCATCGGCGCGGGCGACCCCGGGCAGGCCGACCTGCCCCGGGCCCGCGCCCTGCTGCACCGGCACCGGGGCCGGGCACTGCGCGGGCTGGGCCGGTTCGAGTCGGCCGCGACCTCGATCGAGGAGGCGGTGGCGTTCTTCCGGGGCACCGGCGAGGACTACAACCTCGCCCGGGCGCTGACCGACCTGGCGCAGACCCTGATCGACCAGCGGCGCGGGCCGGACGCGCTGCCGCTGCTGGACGAGGCCGCCGCCCTGCTGGAGCGGGGCGGCGCGACCTTCCAGCAGGTGCCGCTCCGGGTGCTGCGTGAACTGTCCGTCAACGAGCCGGAGTGACCGTCACCCGGTGATCGGTGCCGCCGGAGCGCACCGTCAGCACGCCGGGTCGCAGGTCCGCGGCGAGCAGGGCGGAGGCCGCCGCAGCCGGGTCGATCCCGTCGGGGGTGCCGGTCAACTCCACTACCGCGCCCGAGCGGTGGCGCACGGTACAGGTGGCGGGGCCGGTCACCTGCACCGCCAGCGTGCACGACCGGTACCGGGACAGCGTCTGCCCGGCCCACAGCGGCGGCGGGCCGAGCCGAGGGTCGTCGGCGCTCCCGTGCCGGACGATCACGTCGGCGAGGGCCAACGAGCCCGGGTCGAGGGTGTCCTCGTGCACGACGAGGTGGGCCTCGCCCGGCCCCGCCGGTTCGTAGCGGGCCGCCGCGAAACGCCGCACCTCGACCGCGCCGTCCGCCCCCGCGCCGGTCAGTACCCGGACCGGGGTCGTCACCTCGGGCGGCTGGTGCGCGGGCAGCGGCAGCGGGTCCAGCAGCGCCGGTCCGTTCGGTTCGGGCAGGTCGAGGGTCCGGTAGAACAGTGAGCGCAGCAGGGCCGCCGATCCGCCCGGAGCAGAAGTCGTCAACCCGGCCGGACCGGAGGGCACTTCGCCCTTGGCGATCAGTTCCTCCAGTTGCGGGCCGAGTGCGGCGTACGGGTCCAGCTTCGGCGCCGCCCGGACGAACGCCGCGACCTGCGACCCGTCGTCGATCACGGATGCCCCGGTCGCGGCCAGCAGCACCGGGGTGCCCAGCGCCGCCGCGTAGTAGCTCACCGACCCGAAGTCGCCCACCACGGCATCCGCCGCGACCAGCGCCTGCCGCCAGTCCGCCACCGGATCCACCAGTGTCACCCCCGCCCGGTGCGCCCCGTCCAGCCACAACCGGACCTGCCCCGGGCCGTGCCCGTGCCACACGTTCGGGTGCAGCACCACCGCCACCCGGTACTCGTCCAGCGGGAGTTCCGGCAGCCGGGCCAGCAGCAGTGGCAGCACGTCGTCCGGGCCGCCGTCCCCGAACAGCGAGGTCGGGTTCCAGGTCGAGTTCAGGACCAGCAGTCGCTGGCCGGACCGCACCCCGAGCGCCCGCCGGAACGCGTCACGGCGGGGGAGAGCAGCGAGGATCCGGTCGAAGCACGGGTCACCGCCCAGCACTGCCGTGTGCGCGGCCTCCGGGCACGCCGCAGCGAGCCGGTCGAGCTGATCGGGGTGGGAGAGCACCAGTGCATCGGCGATCGGTTCTCCCCGCTCGTCGAGCAGCCATTCCGGCGACATCCCGAACGTGGGCACCCTCCCGGCTCCCGGCTCCCGGCTCCCGGCTCCCGGCTCCCGGCTCCCGGCTCCCGGCTCCCGGCTCCCGGCTCCCGGCTCCCGGCTCCCGGCTCCCGGCGTTGCTAGCTTCTTATTGTAGCCGACACCGTGCGAGAGGACAGTCAACTTGCCTTTAATGTCCTGGAGTTGGCCGCCGAAGCTGGCGGATATCGCCAGGTCGGGCGCGAGGGCGAGGGCCTGGTCCCACGGCAGGACCGGGACGCCGAGCGAGGCGAGGAGCTCCGGGAGGCCGGAGCGGAAGGCCGAGGTGCCCGGGCAGGTGGCCGTCAGTTGGACGCGCAGGTCGTCGCGGAACAGGTGGACGACGTCGAGCAGCCGGGTCGCCGAGGTGACGTTGTGCACCACCAGCAGCACTTGGCGGCAGCCGCTGCGGGTGGTCCACCGCGCGGAGTCCGCGCCGACCGGCACTGTGATCCACTCGCCCAGCAAACCGTTCCTCCGCGATCATCCCGCTGCCGCCCTGACAGCTTAACGACCGGAGGGCACTGGGTGAGCATGGTCCGGCTTGGAGGATTGACGAGATACTGACTTCGGCGCGTCAGGGTGAACTGTGTGGAAGTCCCTGATGGGCGTGGTGTGCTGACGGTATCTGGTGGTGTGTGAGATACGCGGATGGTGGCGGGCTGACCGTCACGGGACGGCTGCGCCGGGAGTCTGTTCGGATGCAGGCCGCCGAGCTGTTCGAGCAGAGGGTCAAGCCGGCAGAGGTGGCTCGGCGTCTGCGGGTGAGCGTGAAGTCGGCTTATCAGTGGCACCAGTTGTGGCGCGAAGGCGGCGTCGAGGCGCTGAACTCCCGCGGCCCCGGCGGGTCACGGTGCCGCCTGTCTCCGCGCTGCCTGGAGAAACTGTCCGCGTATCTGGAGCAGGGGCCGACGGCGCAGGGCTGGGTGGAGGACCAGGTGTGGACCGCTTCGCGGGTGGTCACGCTGATCGGGCGGAAGTTCCACGTCACGTACAGCGTCTCGGGCGCCACACGGCTGATGCACCGGCTCGGCTTCAGCCCGCAGGTCCCCGCCCGCCGGGTGGCCGAGCGGGACGAGCAGGCTGTCGCCGCGTGGAAGGAGGTGACCTGGGCGGAGGTAAAAGAGCGCGGGCGGCCTGCGGGGGCTACGTCTGCTTCGAGGACGAGGCAGGCTTCACCCGCCGACCGCCCAGGGGACGCACCTGGGGCCGGCGCGGCATCACCCCGGTCGTGACGGTCAGCGGCCGCCGGGCGGGACGCCTGTCGGTGGCGGGGCTGGTCGCGATGCGGCCCGGCTCCCGCACCCGGCTGTGCCACCGGCTGGTCACCCATCCCGCGGGCAAGGGCGGGCGCCGCAGCATGAGCGAACGGGACTTCATCGCTCTGGTCGACGGCGTCCACCAGCTCGTCAAGGCGCCGATCGTGCTGGTCTGGGACCGCCTGAACACCCATGTCTCCCGCGCCATGCGCGAGTTGGTCGCCCAGCGCGCGTGGCTGACGGTGTTCCTCCTGCCGGCCTACGCGCCCGACCTCAACCCCGTCGAGTGGGTCTGGGCCCACGTCAAGCACAGCCTGGCCAACCTCGCCGTCATGGCCCTCGACCGACTCGAAGCACTCGTCCGCAACCGGCTCAAACGCCTCCAGTACCGACCCGACACCCTCGACGGCTTCATAGCCGGCACCGGCCTGACCCTCGACACCCCAACCTCAACCTCACCCTGACAAGCCGAAGTCAGTAACTGATTGTCGCGTGCTGGTACCGGGCCGGACAGCCGTTCTGCTCACACGAGTTCTGCGTTGCTGGAGAAGGCGAGTTCGCGGAAGCGGTTGCGGATGGTGGTGAGCGGTTCGCGGTCGCGGGTGAAGTAGAGCTTGTTGGTCAGCAGGACGGCCCAGGTGCCCAGTCGGGGGGAGACCCACAGGCCGGTGCCGGTGAAGCCGTAGTGCACCCAGACGTCCTCGGCCGGGTCGGTGCCGGGGGAGGGGTGCCAGAACAGGCCGCGGGCGGGTTGCAGGGTGCCGGTTCGGACTGTCATGGATTCCTTGGTCCAGGTGGGGCCGAAGCCGGGCTTTTCCGGGGCGGTGGTGGGGTCGAGCAGGTACTGGAGGAAGCGGGCGAGGTCGGCGCCGGTGGAGAAGGCGCCGGCGATGCCGCACACGCCGTTCAGGAGGCGGGCGGAGAAGTCGTGGGCGGTGCCCTTGAGGTGGGTGCCGGTGTCCTGGTCGAGTTCGGTGGGGGCGGCGAGGGCAGCCCGGTCGGTGGGCAGCGGGCCGAAGCGGGTGGTGTGCATGCCGAGGGGCTGCCAGATCCGGGCCGCGGCGAGGCGGTCGAGGGGCTGGCCGGAGAGGTGTTCGGCGAGGTAGCCGAGGACGAGGGCAGCCCGGTCGGTGTACTCGACGGCCTCGCCCGGCGGCCGGTGCAGAGCCTCGTGCAGGACGCCCGCCCGGATCTCGGCGGGGTCGGTGCCGTAGAGGTTCTTCAGCTGGGCCCGCAGCGGCAGCCCGGCGGTGTGGGTGAGCAGGTGGCGCGCGGTGGCCCGGTCGAGCGGGTGATCGGTCACCTCGGGCCAGAAGTTACCGAGTGGCTCGTCCAGCGGCAGCAGGCCGTCCTGCCACAGTGCGCCGACGGTGGACCAGACGGCGAGGATCTTGGTGAGGCTGGCGACGTCGAACAGGGTGTCCGGTCGCATGGCCTCGCCGGGGCGCGCCGGGTCTAGGACGCCCACGGCACCGCTGGCCAGGGTGCCGGCCGCGTCGCCGACGGCCCACACCGCCCCGGGGTAGGCGCGGTCGCGGACGCCTTCGGCCAGGAGCCGGTGGATGCGGTCGGTGCTGGGTGTCATGGTCTCCCCGAATCACGGTGGACGTCCGCCCCGGTCAGCCTAGTGAGCCGACCGGGGCGGAGTGGGCTTCGGCGCGGAGCCGGGTTCAGCGGAGTTGTGCGCCGAGGTCGGCCAGTGCGGCGGCGGTTGCGCTGAGCGGGTGGCGGGCCGCGTTCGTCCGCCCGGCCTCCCGCAGGGCGGGCAGCAGTGTGGGCGAGGTCCGCAACCGCTCCAGGTCGCGGGCGAGCGTCGCGGCGTCGGTGAAGTCGGTGGCCAGGGCGGAGCCGCCGAGGGCCTCGCGCAGGCCGGGGACGGGCTGGTAGAGGACGGGCAGGCCGCACGCCTGGGCCTCCAGGGCGACCAGGCCCATCGCCTCCAGGGTGGTGGAGGGCATGACGAGCGCGTCGTGCTCGGCGAACGCCTTCCACAGTTGGGGGGCGGTGGAGCCAGCCGAGGTAGCGGACTTGGCAGAGTGCGGGTCGGAGCGCGTCGAACTCCGCGCGCGGGGCGGCGATGCTCAGTTCGACGTTCTCCGCCGTGGCCAGAGCTTCGGCGAGGACGCTGCCGCCCTTTTCCGGGGTGAGCCGCCCGGCGTACAGCAGCCGCAGGTGGGGGCCGGAGCGAGCGGGGTGGTGAGCAGGTGGTCGGGGACGCCCCACGGGATGTGGTGGATCTTGCCGGTGTCGGTCCGGGGCGCGAGGCGGGTCAGGTGGTCGGCCATGGCGGCGGTGGGGACCACGATCGCGTCGGCGAGGCGGGCTCTCTCGCGCAGGACGCGCAGTTGGTCGCGGTGCTGCTCGGCGAAGAGCAGGTCGGTGCCGTGCACCAGGGCGCTCCGCGGACATGGCCGACGAGGCCGAATGGTTCATGGACTACCGCAACCCCGACGGCCATCCCACCGTGGCCATGGGACGTCCCGCGTTCCCCGGACCCGACGGCATCGAGGTCACCGCCAACGGCCGCACCTGGCCCGCCCACCACGTCGACGTCGGCAACCCCCACACCGTCGTCCACGTCGACGACCTCACCGACCCCGGAGACCTGCGCACCCCGCCCACCATCGAACCGGCCGGGGCCTACCCCGAAGGCGTCACCGTCGACTTCATCACCACCCGGGGCCCGGCCCACCTGGCCCTGCGCGTCCATGAACGCGGCGCCGGCGAGACCCGTTCCTGCGGCACCGGAGCCGTCGCGGCCGTTGCCGCGATGCTCCACCGGGAGCCCGGGCTGCCCGCGGGCAGGTACACCGTCGACGTGGCCGGAGGCAGCCTGGTGGTCGACGTCGCCCCGGACGGCGACCTGCACCTCTCCGGCCCCGCCGTCCTCGTCGCCACCGGCACCGGGTACCCCGGCCGGATGGGCCACCGGGAGGCCCCGCAGTCCTGACCGCTCCTCCGCCGGAGGGGCCGACGCGGCGCGCGACGTTCCGGAGCGGCACTGCGGCGGCCCCTGACGCTCCCCGCGAGGGGAGCGTGCCCTGATGGGCGCTGTGCCCTGCACCGGTCAGGAGGTTCCCTCTCCGCATCGGCGCGGTTCGCCTACGGTGGTAGCGACGATTCGGGAGGCGGAATGGCAGCCGGGGGCGAGCAGTCGGCGGCGGTGGTGGAGTTCTGGCGTGCGGTGGAGCTGTTCAGCGCCCAGACCGTGCCCGCGGCGAACGACCGGGAGCGAATTTACGGTCTCGGCGCCGAGGGGCGGCTTCCGTGGGAAGAGGGGCACCGGCTCCGGCAGGTTCCGCTGCCGGCGGGGTTCGTCTGGCAGCACGTGGTCTACGGCGGGCTCTTCCCGCTGGCGAAGGTCCGCGACAGCTTGATGAACGTGTTCGGCCGGGACGAGGAGAGCCACGACGGCAGGCTGGACAGCCAGGGTGCGCTGTTCGCTCTCACGGTGGACGACCGGGGGACAGTGGTGCCGGACTCGCCGGTCATCTCGACCTGCGGCTGGGCGGTGGGCCGTGCTCTGACCCGGAACGTGCACCACTTCGGCTGGCTGGTCGGCTTCGGGACGGACGAGGCATCCTGGCGGGCCCGCGCCGCCGCGCTGGGACACCCGCCCGAGGACGGGGAACCGCTGGAGCCCGACGCCGGCCCGGAGGAGGAACCGGAGGGCAACGACCGCAAGGTCGTCGACGCGGCCGACCTGCTGGCGTTCGTCGCCGACCTCTCCCGGGCCTGGGGCGTCGACCGCGGCCTCGAACCCGCCGGGCTGAGGGTGCGCAGCGTGCAGGTCCGCAGGGACCGCGCCCAGGACGCCGACCAGCAGGACTTCCTCAACAGTTTCATCGCCGCGGATCTCGCGCGGGTCGCGGCCTCCCTCGAAGCCGTCGACCCGGGGCGGGCCCTGGCCGAGTACCTGACCCCGCTGGGCGAGCGCAACCGTGCTTTGCGGATCGATCTCCGCGAGCGCCCGCAGTTCGTCCTGGAGAGGGTAGAACCCGGACGCTCCCCGGCGGGCCGCTGGCCGGCCGCCGCCCAGCACCCGCTGGCCCTCAGCCAGCAGTTCGCGGTCAACACGATCCACACCGAACTGGCCCGCGACGGCGGTGTGTTCTCGGTGAACGGCCCGCCCGGGACCGGCAAGACCACCATGCTGCGCGACGCGATCGCCGACCGGATCGTCGAGCGAGCGCGGGCCCTCGCCGACCTGCGCATGCCGTCCGACGCCTTCCTGAAGACCCCGCTGAGGTGGAAGAGCGGCGAGCACACCCGCACGGTGTACCTGTTGCGGCCCGAACTGACGGGTTTCGAGATGGTGGTGGCCTCGGCCAACAACGGTGCGGTGGAGAACATCTCCAAGGAGATCCCCGCGCGCGCCGCGCTGGCACCGAAGTGGCGCGACGAGGTGGACTACTTCGCCGAGCAGGGCACCCGGCTGCTCAAGGGCACACCGGCCTGGGGCACGGTGGCCGCCCACCTGGGCAACAAGACCAACCGGATCGCCTTCGTCAACCGCCTGTGGCACGGCAAGTACCTGCCCGACGACCAGACCCTGCCCCAAGGGCCGGACCTGCCACCGGTGAAGGGCAAGGGCTGGCAGGAGACCGGCCACGGGCTGTCCCACCTCCTCTCCTCCTACCGGAACGAGTCGCAGACGGGGGTCTGGAGGAACGCGAAGGAGCGCTTCGTCCGGGCACTGGCCGAGGTGGACCGCCTCGTCGCGGAGCGCGCTGCCTGCGCCGCCGCGTTCGACGGCGCACCGGCCGCCTTCGACCGGGTCGAACAGGCGGAGCAACAGACCGCGGCCGCGGCCGGGCTCCTCGACCAGTGGCGGCAGGAACAGCGCGCCGCTGACAGCGAAGCGCGCGGCGCCCAGGAGCATCTCGGCGAGGTGGCCGGGCTCCGGCAGGCCCACCACGCGCGGCGCCCGGGACTGGTGGACACCGTGCTCACCCTGGGGCGCGCGGTGCGCGACTGGCAGGCCCTCGACCGGCAGCACGGCGAACGCGAACAGCGGGCCCTGGAACAGGCCGACGCCGCGCGCGCACGACAGCAGCGGGCCACGACCGAAGCGGCCCGGGCGGAGAGAGCGTACGGGCAGTCGGCGCGAGCCCTGGAAACGGCTCGGGTGCACGAGGCCGGGCTGCGGGAGGCGGTCGACCGGGGCCGCGCACGCTGGGGTGCGCACGTGCCCGACCCGGCGGGCACGAGCGAGGAGGCCCGCGAGCTGTCCTCGCCATGGGCCGACGAGGAGATCTCCGAAGCCCGTACCGAGGTCTTCCTGGCCGCGCTCGACCTGCACAAGGCGCTCGTGCGGTGCACGGCCCGGACGATGCGGGGCAACCTGCACGCCGCGATGGACGTCGTGACGGGATCGGCCCCCGCGTCCGTCCCCGAACGGGCCCGCCTTGCAGCCTGGCAGAACCTGTTCCTGGTGGTGCCGGTGCTGTCCACCACCTTCGCCTCCCTCGACCGGGTGTTCACCGGCCTCGGACAGGACTCCCTCGGCTGGCTGTTCATCGACGAAGCCGGCCAGGCCAGCCCGCAGATGGCGGTCGGCGGCCTGTGGCGCGCCCGCCGGGCCGTCGTGGTCGGCGACCCGCTGCAACTGGAGCCCGTCGTCACCGTCCCGTTCACCGCGCAACAGGCACTACGCCAGCAGTACGGCGTCGGCGAGGAGTGGATCCCGGGCTGGACCTCCGTCCAGCAGGTGGCCGACCGGGTCACCCGCTACGGCACCACGCTGCCCGCCGAACTCCCCGACGGATCGACGGAGGTGTGGGTCGGCGCCCCACTGCGGGTGCACCGCCGCTGCGAGAACCCGATGTTCACAGTCAGCAACGCCATCGCGTACGACGGCCTGATGGTCAACGGCACCCATTACCCCGACCCGTACGCCTACCCGCCGCTCAGCTCCTGGGTGCACGTCGGCTCCGCGCACTCCGAGGGACACTGGGTCCCGGACGAGGGACTCGCGCTGCACAGGATGCTCGAGAAGCTCCGGGACCGCGGGATCGACCTGGACCAGGAGGCGTACGTCATCAGCCCGTTCCGGGCCGTCGTCGCCGGGGCCCGCCGGACGAGCCGGCGGTTCATGAGGACCGACCGGGTCGGCACCGTCCACACCACCCAGGGCAAGGAGGCGAACGTCGTCATCCTCGTCCTGGGCACCGATCCCCGGGCGCCCGGCGCCCGGACGTGGGCGGCCAAGCGGCCCAACCTCCTGAACGTGGCGGTCAGCCGGGCCAAGCGGAGACTGTTCGTCATCGGCAACCACGAACTCTGGACCCAGGAAAGGTTCTTCACCGACCTCGGCGACCGCCTGCCCCGGTACGACTGGAGTACCAAGCCGGGCGACACCTCCTGAAGCTGAGCTCCACCGAACCGCTTTCGACTCGGCTCTCGCGACCGCCGCGGTCGTCGAGGACGATGCGCTGCTGTCGGACTGGTGGGCCACACTGAGTGGATGCGTCTGGAAGCCGAACCGCCGGACCCCGAGCGGATCCACCACCGACCTCCGACCCCGAGTACCGAGAAGACCCTCTACGGCACCGCACTCACCTGCGGAGTCCCTTCGTGCGGTGAGCCGTTGTACCGACGCACTCCGGACACGGGGAAGTTCCTGCTCAACAGCCGCGTGGCCCACATCAATGCGCGGAGCGAGGGCGGCCCGCGATGGGACGGGGCCATGAGCGAGGAGGCCAACCGCAGCTACGAGAACCTGATCCTGATGTGCGAGCGGCACGCTTCCGAGATCGACATCACGCCGGACCGCTATCCGCGGGAGCAACTGCTCGAATGGAAACAGCGTCAGAGCGAGGAGTCCGAGCGGGCAGTGTCGGCCCTCTCGGCAACGAACGGGGCTGAGCCGGAAGGGAGTCCGGCGTTCCTGTCACTCGGCGAACTCATCGAGCGCTTGCAGAAGATGGTGCCTTCCTCGGGAAACTCGCGTTCCCGGGCCGAGGCATTGGAGATCGCGGGCCGGGAGTCGCGCGGCCGGAGCCTGGTGCGACTGCGCAGTACACCCGCTGAACGCAAGAACGCCGTCCTGGGGTGGAAGGCGGGTCGGACCGACCCGGTGGTGGAGGTCCCCGACGGCACGTTGCGGGTGTTGGTGGCCCCCATGGGGGCGGGCAAGAGCGAGACGGCGGAACGTTGGTGGGACCAAGGGCTGACCCAGGCTTGGACGGACGACAAGGTGGCGATTCCGCTCTGGTGGCAGGCCCGGGAGATCGGGTCGTCGCTGTTCGTGAAAGTGCAGGAGGCATTGGGGGGCGATCCGGTGGGGCCGTGCCGGATCGTGCTCGACGACCTGGACACCCTGGGCTTCCAGGAAGCCGATCGGCTCCTGGACGAAGCCCGGCGACTGGTGCTGAATTGGCCACAGGTCAGCGTGTTGGCGACCACGCGTCCGGGAGCGGGCACGGTGTCGGAGGAGGAACGCCTCGCAGTCGAGCCGTGGCCGGTTCAACGGGGACTGGACCTGCTGAGGGTGGTCATCGACGACGGACACATCGGATTCGGCGGGTCCGAGACGAGGCAACTCCTCACCAGCCCTCTCCAGGTCCACGCTCTGGCCAGCAGGCTCCGGGCAGGCGGCGACGCGCAGGTTTCCACCAGTGAACTCCTGGCCGGCCTGGCGGACAGCATCCTCGAACGCGAACGCCCGGACACGTCCGCCGAGACATGGGACGGTCTGGCCAGGCTCGCGGTGCGCATCCTCGACTCCCGGAAACCGGTACGGGCAGCCTCCTTCGCAGCACACCAGCTGTTGTGGAAACTCGAGGACACCGGACTGGTCGTCCGAGAGAACGGATTCCTGCGCTTCGCGCTGCCGCTGTTCGAACAGCACTTCGGCGCTCAGGCGCTGAAGAACGGCGACGTGCGGTTCGACGCCGTGGCGGGGGCAGGGCGTTTCCCACGTTGGCGGTACGCCATCTCCTTCGCGATGGAGACCTCGACCCCGGAAGCGGCGGACAGGCACATGGCCGCACTTGCCCAGGCCAACCCCGCCGCAGCGTCATGGGTGCTGGGGCAGCTCATGGAGGAGGAAACGGAGGAGTCCTTCTTCGCCGAGGGGCCGACAACGGACGGGCCGGAGCGGTCGAAGTGGGTGGCCGGCCACTTGCGCGCAGCGGTCGAGAGTTGGCTCGCCGGTCTGGGAGACCTGGGGCCCCAGCTCGAACTGCACCACGGCGGACGGATCGCGCCGTGGGCCGTGGCTGTCTCGGGTGACTGGATGAACCTCGGCCAGCCGTACGAAGACGCCCTCCAGGACGACATCGTGGCCTTGGACGATCCGGATTTCTGGACCACGGGCCGCCCGAAATTCCGCACCAGAAGCGGATTCCTCCTCCCGGGAGGACGGCTGGGCCGCTGGCACTGGGCCAGGGACCGCCTGCGCCGCCCCCTTACGGAACTCGTGCAGCGGCGGATCCTGCCGGTGGCGCACAGCTCCCCACTCGCAGCGGAGCGCGCGTGGTACCTCGGCCAGATGGTCATGGCGATGACCGACCGGAAAAGCCCCACCGAGGGGATACCGCTCGGCAGTCTACGACCCGTGGTCAACGACCTGGCGCGATACGTGGCCCGGACCGCTTGGTCCCGCTGGAACGGCCCGGGAGGGGAATTCGATTCCGGTGATGTCTGTTGGCTCTACGACCACCTCGAACACCTCGAACGCGAGCAGGCGGAGTCGGTTCGGAACCCCCGGCCGGCCCCCGATCGCCGCCACGCGGCCCGTAACTTCATGTGGCAGTGCTACTCGCCTGAACTGACCAAGGAGATCACCACTGACGCGCTCCGCGACGCACTGATCGGGTATCGCGAACTCGTCGAAGCCAACTTCCCGGGCTACGCCGACTCCTTCGAACTCTACCGGGCGTTGCCGATCCGCATCCAGGGGACGGTCATCATGCCCCACCCCGAGGACACCGAGGCTTGGTGCGCGACGGTCGAGTACCACCTGATCCAGGATCCGTCCGGCAAGCGGGCGACTCCTGACGTGCAGATCGTCTTGGCGGAGGAGCCCTACGATCGCCGACTGCCCTGGGCATCCGACAGCAGGGAGGATCCGGACCGTCTGCCCCTTCGCAGCACCGAGCAGGTCCTTTCGACCAATCTTGTCCGCCAGGCGACGAACTGGTCGTACGGGTGGCTCGCCGCAGATCTGAAAGCCTTCGGCTGGTTGACCAGCGACATGCTGTACATCGACTGATGGACGGGCGGGTGCGCCGGACCTGGCTCGGCGGCGGGTTTTCACCTGCTCGAAGCCCAACTTGTCGGACCGGGTAGCGCCGGTGAGAGCGACCGGGCGCGGGAGGCTGTGGAGCAGCTAAGACGCGGAGAGAGGTCTTGGGAACCGTGTTTTGGGAAGCGATCTTCTGTGCGGTGGGAAGCACTGTCTGCCGCAGCCACGTCGTTGCAGGTCAAGGCGGCTCGTGAACGGCCCACCAACGAAATCCCACCCGGGAAACCGGGTGGGATTTCTGTTTTCCACCGGACCGTCAGGCCCGTTCCGGGCGGACCGGACGCGGGGCCGGCGGTCGGTCGGGCCGACCGGTTCACTGTCATGCCCCGAGCCCGGCCCGGCGGCTGACGCCGGGACAGATGCCTTCGGGTACCGGCCGTCCGGTCGGCCGACGCGACCGGCACCGCCCCGACACCGGAGCCGCTGGCCGACCGCGAGCGGGAGACCGTCACGCTGCCGGCCGGCGGCGGCACCGACGCCGAGATCGCGGCGCACCTCTTCCTCGCCACCGGCACGGTGGAGAACCACGTCGCGAGCGTCCAGCGCAAACTGGGCGTCCGCAGCCGCGTCGGCATCGCCGCCCGGGCCTGGCAGCACGGTGCCTGCCGCCCCTGACCGGCCGGGCCGGTACACGGCCGATACACGGCCGACTGGTGGTGGAAGCCCCGTCCCGACCGGACGGAAGCGCCGGTTGCGGAGGCTGTGGGAACACCCGGCGGCCGTGGGCGCCGGGGACCTCGTTCCTCTGCTCCGGGAGGCAGTCGCCGTGTTCGTCCGCACGAAATCCGAAGAAGGCCGGGCCGGGCTGTCCCGGCGCGGGGCGCTGGGGGCGCTGGCCGGACTGCTGGTGCTGGGGGCCGGGGGCGCGCTGGCGGCCCTGCCGGGGGACGGGCCGGGCGCGGGCGCGGGGGTCCGGGCCGGGGCGACGCCGACGCTCCGGCTGTCCGACGCGGCCGCCGGTCTCGACCTGCCGTGGCCGGCCGAGGGCCAGACGGCCGTGGCGGTGGCCAAGGGGGGCGTGCTGGGCCTGCGGGGGCCGCAGCAGCCGGTGCCGATCGCGAGCGTCGCCAAGGTGATGACGGCGCACGTGGTGCTCCGTGACCACCCGCTGAAGGAGGGTGAGGACGGGCCGCTGATCACGGTGGACGAGCAGGCCGCCGCCGAGGCGGCCTCGCCGAGCGAGTCCACGGCCCCGGTCACCGCCGGGCAGAAGCTCTCCCAGCGCAAGCTGCTGGAGGTGATGCTGCTGCCGTCCGCCAACAACGTGGCCAGGCTGCTGGCCCGCTGGGACGCCGGCAGCCAGGAGGCGTTCGCGGCCCGGATGAACGCGGAGGCGGCCCGGCTGGGGATGACCGGCACCACCTACACCGGGGCCAGCGGCGTCGAGGCCAGCACCGTCTCCACCGCCTTCGACCAGCTGAAGCTGGCCCGCGAGGCGATGAAGAACCCGGTGCTGCGGGCCACCGTGGCGCTGCGCAGCACCACGCTCCCGGGCCGGGCCGAGCCGCTGCGGAACACCAACTCGCTGCTCGACCGGCCCGGGGTGGTCGGCCTGAAGACCGGGTCGAGCACCCCGGCGGGCGGCAACCTGATGTGGGCCCTGGAGGTCCCGGACGGCCGGGGCGGCTCGGGACGCCGGCTGGTCTACGGCGTGGTGCTCGGCCAGCGTGCCAACACCACCCCCGCCGAGGGCCTGCGGGCCGCGCTGGAGAACAGCGGGCAGCTCGTCGACGCGCTGCGGCAGAAACTGCCGGGCGTCCTGGCCACCCTCGACAGCGAACAGCGGGAGTGGGCATGAGCGGCACCGGAACCATCGGGACCACAGGAACCACCGGAACCGCCGGGACCACCGCGCCCCGACCCCGGACCCGGGCGCGCGGGCGGGTGCTGGTGGCGGCCGCCGTGCTGCTGGCCGCCCTGATGGCCGGCAACTCCCTGGTGCCGAACGGGGTCGGCCGGCTCGGCAGCCTCTGGCAGACGGTGCTGCCCTGGTCGGGCGTCGGCGTCGTCCTGCTGCTGCTCCTCGGGGTGCTCCGGCGGTCCGTCCCGGCGGTGGTCGCCGTGCTGGCCCCCGCCCTGGTCTGGACGGTGCTCTTCGCGCCCGCCCTGGTCGACGGGCGCGCGGGCGGCGGGGACTTCACGGTGGTCAGCCACAACGTGAACGAGGAGAACCCCGACCCGGGCCGGACCGCCCGGGCACTGGCCGCCTCGGGCGCCGACGTCCTGGCGGTGGAGGAGCTGGCGAGCCGGGCGCAGGAGACCTACCGGCGCGAACTGGCCGCCCGCTACCCCTACTCGGAGGTGCGGGGCGGCGTCGGCCTGTGGAGCAGGTACCCGCTGGAGGAGGTGGAGCCGGTGGACATCATGCCCTGGACCCGGGCCCTGCGCGCCACCGTCCGGACCCCGCGGGGGCCGGTGGCCCTCTACGTGGCGCACCTCGCCTCGGTCCGGGTGCACCCGGCCGCCGGGTTCACCACGGCCCGCCGCGACGAGGCGGCCGACCGGCTGGCCGGGGCGGTCCGGGCCGAGCCGCTGCCGCGGGTCGTCGTGCTGGGGGACTTCAACGGCTCGGTCGACGACTCCGCGCTGCACGCCCTCACCGGGCCGCTGCGGTCGGCGCAGCGGGAGGCCGGGAACGGCTTCGGCTTCACCTGGCCCGCGGCGTTCCCCGTGGTCCGGATCGACCAGATCCTGGTGAAGGGCGTCGCGCCGCGCGCGGCGTGGACCCTGCCCGACACCGGCAGCGACCACCTGCCGGTCGCGGCGTCCCTGCGGCTGTGACGCCCGCCGACGCCCCCGGGGCGTCCCGGGCCGGTGCCCCGTCCGGTTACGATCGACCGGCGGTGAGCTCGAACGAGCCCGGGACCCCGGGCGGAGACACGGGAGAACTCTTGTCCGGAACCCGTGCGCCCGACCCGGTCGGCGTGCTGCTCGTCGAGGACGACGCGGTCATCCGCCGCTCGGTCCAACTGGCCCTGGAGCGCTACGGGTACCGGGTCGACGTCACCGGCGACGGGCTCGACGGCCTGGAGGCGTTCCGGGCCGGGGCGCACGACGTGCTGATCCTGGACGTGATGCTGCCCGGCCTCGACGGCATCGGCCTGTGCCGGCGGGTCCGCGAGGAGGCGCTGACCCCGATCCTGATGATGTCGGCCCGCGGCGACGCCCTCGACGTGGTGGCCGGGCTGGAGGCCGGCGCCGACGACTACGTGGTGAAGCCCGTGGACATCTCCGTCCTGGTCGCCCGGATCCGCTCGCTGCTGCGCCGCGCCACCTTCCACCGCGGGCCGGACGGACCGGCGGAGGCCCCGGAGCAGGCCGCCCCGGCCGGGCCCGACCTGCTGGTCTTCGGCGACCTGACGGTCGACCCGCGCGGCCTGGACGTCCGCCTCGCGGGCCGGACCGTCCCCCTGACGCCCACCGAACTGCGGCTGCTGCTGTTCTTCGCCGAGCACCCGGGCGCCGTCCTGAGCCGCTCCGTCCTGCTGCGGGAGGTCTGGGACTACGGCTGGGAGGGCGACACCCGGGTCGTCGACCTGTGCGTGGTGCGGCTGCGCAAGAAGATCGGCGCCGACCGGATCGAGACCGTCCGGGGCTTCGGCTACAAGCTGGTCCGGGGCTGACCGGTGGCCGTCCGCCCGCTCGACCCGCGCTCGCTGCGCTGGAAGATCGCCGCCCTGGTGGTGCTCGCCTGCTGCGCGGTCGCCGCCGTGATCGGCCTGCTCGTCCACCGGGCCGTCGCCGAACGCGGCGAGCGGACCGGGCGCGACCGGGCGATTTCCCAACTTGCCTCGGTCGAAAGGGAGTTCGCCCGCACCGGGGAGCGTCCCGACCCGGCCGACCTCGCGTCCCCCGCCGAGCTGCCCGAACCGCTGGCCCGGGCCGTCGCCGGGCTGCACACCCCCGGGGAGTACGCGCTCTGGTACGACGTCAAGGCGCCCAACTGGTACTGGATGTGGGCGGCCGTCCCGGTCGGCGACGGCCGGGTGCTGACCGTCCGCACCGACATGAGCGCCGAGGTGCGCAGCCTCCAGCTGCTGGACCGCAGCATGGTCACGGCCGCGCTCGCCGCGCTCGCCGCCGTGGTGCCCGTCACCGTGTTCGCCACCGAGCGGATGAACCGGCGGCTGCGCCACGGCTCCCGGACCGCCCGCCGGATCGCCGACGGCGACCTGGACGCCCGGATCGGCCGCCGCAGCCGGGCCCGCGACGAGATCGCCGAGATGTCCGCCGCGATGGACGAGATGGCGGCGACCCTGCAGGGGCGGCTGGCCGCCGAGAAGCGCTTCACCGCCGACGTCGCGCACGAGCTGCGCACCCCGCTGATGGGCCTGGTCACGGCCGCCGGGCTGCTGCCCGAGGACGACGAGGCGGCCGACCTGGTCCGCACCCAGGTCCGCACCCTGCGCGGCCTGGTCGAGGACCTGCTGGAGGTCTCCCGGCTGGACGCCGGCGTCGAACGGGCCGGGCTCGACGAGGTGCCCCTGGCGGAGCTGGTCGCCCACGTCGTCGGGCAGGCCGACGGCGGCACCCGGCTCCGGACGGTGGACCCCGCCGTGGTCCGCACCGATCCGCGCCGGGTGGAGCGCATCCTCACCAACCTGGTCGCCAACGCCCACCGGCACGGCGCGTCCCCCGTCGAGGTCGTCGTCGAGGGCGGCCGGGTCACCGTGCGCGACCACGGCCCGGGCTTCCCGGCGGACCTGCTCGCCGACGGGCCGCGGCGCTTCCGCACCGGTGCCGTCGAACGCGGCCGGGGCCACGGCCTGGGCCTCACCATCGCCGCGGGCCAGGCCGCCGTGCTCGGCGCCCGGCTGACCTTCGCCAACGCCCCGGACGGCGGGGCGCTGGCCACCCTCGACCTGCCCTAGCGCCGGGCGGACGGCACGCAGGCCCCGCCCGGGGAGTCGGGCGGGGCCTGCGTGGAACGGGGGCCGACGGGGCGTCAGCGGGGGAGGCGGGAGAGGAAGGCGGCGGCGGTGCGGACGAAGGTGTTGTGGGCGGGGTCCGCGAACAGGATGTCCAGGTGGGTCATCGACTCGTCGGTGGCGACGTCCACGGAGGGGATGCGGGTGCCGGCCGCGACGGCGCGGGCCGAGCTGCCGACGGTGCCGTGGGTGAGGTCGGACTGGAAGGCGTACAGCGGGATGTCGATGTCCCCGGTGTGGAACAGCCGCAGGCCCTGGGCGCGGGCCACCTCGTTGTCGGCGAAGGCCGAGGAGGCGAAGTAGTCGAGGGCGAGCCGGTTGGGGGAGTACCACTCCCAGGCGGCGGGCCGGCTGCCGGCCATGCCCTCGGCGACCCGGGCGATCGGGGTGGGGCCGCTGTCGACCCAGTCGCCGTTCGCGCCGAGGTGGCCGGAGTGCACCGAGTAGCCGGGCAGCGGGGCGTGCTGGTCGAGCATCCAGCCGAGCAGGCCGGCGTTGGTGACGCGCTGCGGCGGGCGGTGCGCGGCGGGCACCTGGTCCTGGACGACGGAGGGGCCGTGCGGGTCCTTCAGCGCCCAGTCGGCGGCGAGTTCGTACCAGACGGCGGCGGCCTCCGGACGGTCGCCGAAGCCGGTGTAGACGCTGGTGGCGTTGTCGAAGACCTGGCCGGCGGCGATCTGGGCGCGCCAGGCGGCGGCCTGGTCGGCGGTCAGGCCGAAGTCGATGCCGGCGCCGCTGAGGGCGTCGCGGACGCCGCCGTCGACGACCACCAGGCCGGCGAGGTCGCGGTAGCCGGGGGTGCCGTCGAAGTCCCAGGCGGCGTAGTCGAGGACGGCGGTCGCGCCGAGCGAGTGCCCGCCGAGGACGACCGAGCGGCGGCCGTGGTCGGCGGCCTCCAGGACGACCCGGCGGACGTCGTTCAGCTCGGTGGCCAGGCCCCAGTCGGCGAGGTAGCCGTCCTGGGCGGCGGACTGGGCGCGGTACTCGTCGCCCTCGTAGTAGGCGGTGGCCCGGGCCGCGCTGCCGCGGAAGCCGCTCAGGTCGGCGAGCGCCTGCTCGCGGCGGTCGACCGCCCAGACCTGGAGGCCCGGGGTGGCCCGGGCCAGCGACTCGGCGACCAGGCGCAGGCCGCCGGCGGCCTCGCCGCGGCCGGGGATCAGCACCAGCACGCGGTGGGCGTCGGCCGGGCCGACCTTCAGGACGTGGACGAAACCGGTCTCGGCCGGGCCGGGGGCGGGGGAGGCGCTCAGCGTGACGGTCTGTTCGATCCAGTCGTGGTCGGCGGCCAGGGCGGGGACCGCGGTGCTGCCGAGCAGCAGGGCGGTGGCGGCGGCCAGGGCGACGGCGCTGCCGGTGCGGCGGGCTCTGTGGCCCTTCCGGGTGCGGGAGTTCGAGGACTCGGACATGGTGGCGGGCTTCTCTCTGCGGATCGTACGGGGAGGGCCGGCGGTGGGACGCCGGCGGTCGATCGTCCGGCCGTGGGGACCGGTGGCGGAGCGGGTGCGGATGCCCGGCGGGGGTGTGGTTCCGGGCGGGTCCGGCCGTGGGGGGGCCGGGGCGGCGCGGGTCCGGCGGTGGGGCGCCGGGCGGGTGGAAGCGGCGGTGCGGGGCACGGTTCCGGCGGTGGGGTGTCCGGAACGCGGGCTCCCCCGGCGGGGAGGCCGGGGGAGTGGCGTGTGGGGCCCGGCAGGGCCCGGTCCCGGGGGAAGGCCGGGCCCTGCCGGGCGGGAGGGCGGGTGCGGGGGCGCACCCGGGGTGGGGCGGGGAGTGGATCAGGGGCGGGTCAGGCGGCGATCGGCTGGGCCTGGGCCTCGGCGGCCGCGGCGTTCTCGGCGTTCTCGGGGGTCCCGTCCAGGACCGGCAGGCTCTCGACCGCGGCGGGGCGGTCCTTGAGCAGCAGGGCGATGCCGACCGCGCCGACGGCGCAGATCGCGGCGAGCAGCCAGAGCGAGCTGTGCAGCGCGGTGGTGTAGCCGTCCGCCGCGAAGGCGGTGAAGGCGTCCCGGCTGCCGGCCGGCACGTTGCCGGTGGCGGCGCCCAGGTTGCCCTGGACCAGGTCGTTGGCGAGCGAGCCGGAGTCGCCGGCGTAGCTGCCGGTGAACGGGGCGATGCCGTCCGCCAGCCGGCTCCGGGTGAGCGAGACCAGCAGCGAGCCCATCGCGGCGATGGCGACGACCTCGCCGGCCAGGCGCATCGTGTTGAACATGCCCGCGGCCATGCCGGCCCGGCCGGGCTCGACGGTGGAGATCGCCGCGCCGTCCAGGATGCCCAGCGGGATGCCGAAGCCGACGCCGATGGTGATCAGCGGACCGGCCAGGGCGAGCACCGAGGAGCCGGGGCCGATGACGGTCAGCCAGGCCGCGCCGACCGCGGTGACCAGCAGCGAGGCGCTGAGCACCAGGCGGTTGGAGAGCTTCTGGGTGAGCGAGCCGCCGACCATCGGCAGGACCAGGGTCGGGACGGTGAGGAACATCAGGATCAGGCCGGCGTCGCTGGCGCTGGAGGCGTCCACCGACATGAAGTACGAGGGCAGGAACATCAGCACCGCGGTGAAGCCGAAGGCGAGCACCACCGGGACCAGCGAGATGGCGACGAAGCGCGGCTTGGTGAACAGCGTGACGTCGAACATCGGGCGTTCCTGGCGCTTCTCGACGACCGCGAAGGCGGCGAGTCCGGCGACGCAGCCGACCAGGGCGGCGATCACCAGCGGGTTGCCCCAGCCCCACTGCGGGCCCTGGATCAGCGCGAGGATGAACAGGAACAGGCTGCCGGTGAAGGTGAAGGTGCCGGCCCAGTCGACCCGGCCGCCCTCGGGCGAGCGGGACTCCTTGACGTGGCGGAGCAGGAAGGCCAGCACGAAGCCGCCGACCAGGGCGTGGCTGAGGAACATGCCGCGCCAGCCGATGGAGCTGACCTCCAGGCCGGAGAGCACCGGGCCGAACGCGATGCCGACGCCGAACGCGGTGCCGAGCATGGCGAACGCCCTGGCCCGGGCGGCGCCGTCGAAGGTCTGGGCGAGGATCGCCGATCCGGCGGTGAGCACGCCGGCCGCGCCGACCCCGGCCAGGGCCCGGAGCGCGTCCAGGACCAGGATGTTCGGGGCGAACGCGCCGAGCAGCGAGCAGAGCACGAAGACGGCCAGGCCGCCGCCGAACATCCGCTTGCGGCCGAACAGGTCGGCCAGCGAGCCGGCGGCGAGCATGATGCTGGCGAAGGTCAGGTCGTAGCCGTTGACCACCCACTGCACCGCGGCCAGGCCGCTGCCGAGGTCGGTGCCGATGCTGGGCAGGGCGACGGAGGCGCCGGTCAGCGATACCGGGAGCAGGACGCCGGCCAGGCAGACCGCCGCCAGCACCGCTCCGGTGCGGGTTCGGCCGCCCTCGGGCGGGAGAGTGCGTGTGGACATGGTGCGGCAACTCCTTTGGATTCCTCGGTGCGGGACTCGTCCGGCCGGTCGCGGCGGTGCGGGTCGGTCCGCTGGGTGGGAGTCGGCCCGGACAGGAAGGGCTGGCCGGTGCTCCGGGGCGGTGCCCCGTGCCGTCCGGCCAAGAGAATGCTGCCCCATATCAGCACTCTGATGCAAGCCCTGTTTGAAATCAGACCACTGATCGACAGTCGAATCCTGTCCGACCTGCGGTTCCGATCCGGTTCGGCGGCCCCCACGACCGCCGCCCGGCCGGCGGCCCCCACGACCGCCGGTCCCGCTGTCCGGGCCGACTCCGCGCCACGGCGGGTCAGGCGGCCTCGGTGGGAACGGGGTTGACCTCGAGGGTGTCGAAGACGGTCTTGGCGACGGCCAGCGCGGCGTTGGCCCGCGGGTGGCCGATGATCAGGCTCAGGTGGAACAGCGTCTCGACGATCTCGGTCGGGGTGGTGCCCAGGCCCAGCGCCGCCTCGATGTGCCGCTGCAGCTGGCCCTCCAGGCCGCCGAGCGCGGACATTGCGATGATGTTGATCACCTCGCGGCGGCGCTGGTCGATCGCCTCGCGGCCGTAGACGTCGGCGAAGCCGGCCTCCACCAGGTAGCGGGAGTAGTCGGGGCTCAGGGTGTCCAGGTAGCTGATGGTCTGGGCGGTCGCGTCCACGCCGTAGGCCGTCTCCAGCAGGGCGATGCCGCGCTCGTAGCGGCTGGCCGCCGGGGCGTCGGTGGTGGTGGCGGTGACGGTGGCGGTGGCGGTCTGGGTGGTCATGGCGGGTTCCTCCGGTCGGTGCGCGGCGGGTGGCGGGGAGTGGTGGCGGCCGGTGCTCCGTCCGCCGCCCCGTTCTGGCGACACCACAGATCCTGCTCCGGTCCCGCGGGGGCAGCCAGGGCCCTGATCGGCCGTGGGAACCGCCAACCTGGTTCCGGCAGGGCCAGGTTGCGGGGTGCCACCGCCGCCCGGGCGTGGTCATGATGGAGCGCATGGACCGACGCGAAGAACTCTCCGATTTCCTGCGCACCCGCCGTGCCCGGGTGCAGCCCGAGTCCGTCGGCCTGCGCCGCCAGTCGCGCGGCCGGGCCCCCGGGCTGCGCCGCGAGGACGTGGCCCAGCTGGCCGGCGTGAGCGTGGACTACTACACCCGGATCGAGCAGGGGCGCGGACGCAACCCCTCGCCCGAGATCCTCACCGCGATCGGGCGGGCGCTGAACCTGGCGGAGGACGAGCAGCGCCACCTGGAGGCGCTGGCGCTCTCCGAGTCCCGCCCGGCGCGGGCCCCGCAGCGCGGCGGCGAGCGGGTGCGCGCCGGGGTGCAGCGGCTGCTGGACGCGTTCTCGGCGACCACGCCCGCGTTCGTGCTGGGCCGCCGGATGGACGTGATCGCCTGGAACCCGCTGGCCGCCGCGCTGATCGCCGACTTCGGGGCGCTGCCCGCCGCCCGCCGCAACATGGTCTGGCTGGCCTTCATGGACCCGGCCGCCCGCGAGTTCTACCGTGACTGGGAGGAGGTCGCCCGGGAGTCCATCGCGCACCTGCGGCTGGCCTGCGGCCGCTACCCGGACGACGCCGGGCTGGCCGGGCTGGTCGGCGAACTCTCGGTCAAGAGCGAGGACTTCCGGCGGCTGTGGTCGAAGCACGACGTCAAGGAGAAGGGCTTCGGGCGCAAGCGGCTGTACCACCGCTCGGTGGGCGAACTGGAGCTGGACTACGAGGCGTTCGCGCTCTCCGACGGCGGCGGCAAGACCCTGGTCACCTACACCGCGGAGGCCGGCAGCAGCTCGGAGCAGGCCCTGCAGCTGCTCGGCGTGGTAGGGGTCACCGATGTAGTAGCTATCTGATTCGTATCAGAGTTCTGATACGGTGGTCCCGTTCGCCGCACACTCCCGTGCGCCGCCGAAGGAGACTGCCATGGCCGCACCGGTCGACACCCGCGCCATCGCCGTGGTCGGCATGACCGGCCGTTTCCCCACCGCACCGGACGTCGCCGCCCTGGCCGGGCTGCTGGCCGGCGGCGGCACGGCCGTCCGGGAGTTCACCCCCGCCGAACTCGCCGCCGCCCGGGTGCCCGCGGAGGTCCTCCCCGACCCCCGCTACGTGCCCAGCGGCGCACCGCTGGAGGGCGTCGAACTCTTCGACGCCGACTTCTTCGGCATGACCGACCGCGAGGCCGACCTCACCGACCCGCAGCAGCGCCTCTTCCTCGAAGGGGTGTGGACCGCGCTGGAGGAGGCCGGCCTCGGCGTCGCCGAACAGGACGGCCGGATCGGCGTGTTCGGCAGCGCCGGGCCCAGCACCTACCTGGTCAACAACCTGCTGCGGAACCCCGTCACCGGCGCGCAGGGCCTCAACCCCGCCCTGCTGCTCGGCAACGACGCCGACTTCGTCGCCACCCGCGCCGTCACCCGGCTCGGCCTCAGCGGACCCGGCACCTCGGTCGGCGAGGACGGCTCGCTGCTCGCCGTCCACCTCGCCTGCGAGGCCCTGCGGGCCGGCGAGTGCGACATCGCGGTGGCCGGCGGCGCGGCCGTCCGGGTCCCGCAGACCGCCGGACACTGGGCGGTCGACCCCGCCACCGGCCGGGCCTTCGTGCCCCGCGGCAACGCCTGCGCCCTGGTCGTGCTGCGCCGCCACGCCGAGGCAGTGGCCGCCGGCGACCGCATCCACGCGGTCATCCGCGGCACCGCGATCGTCGAGCACCCCGTCGGCCCCGGCCCCGCCGGGCTCACCCGGCTGCTCGCCCGGGCCGGACTCCCCGCGGGCGGCCTCGGCCACCTCGACGTGCACAGCGCCGACGGCGGACCCGTCGACGTCGCCCGGCTCACCGCTCTCGTCGAAGTCCCCGGCCCGGCCCGCTGGCGCCTCGGCGAGGGCACCGCCGCCCGCCTCGGCCACCTCGGCACCGCGGCCGGCGTCACCGGGCTGATCGCCTCCGCGCTCCTGCTGCGCAGCCACGAACAGACCGCGCCCGGTGGCGAGTTCGCGGACGGGGCGGTCGACGCCGCGCTCGACGCGGAGTTCGCCCGGGACAGCGGGGCGGCGGCGGACCCGGCGGACCCGACGGGCCGGACGGTGGCGGCCGGGACGGAGGCGGAGCGGGTGCCGCCGCCCCGGGGCGCCGGATCGGCGGGGCGCGGGGTCGACGCGGCGTGCGTGGCCACGCTGGGGGCCGGGAGCGCCGACGTGTACTGCCTGCTGGCGCCGCCGCCGGTGCGGGAGCGCGCCGGCGCGCCGGCCGGGTCGTACCTGGTGCCGCTGTCGGCGGTCGACCGGGCCGGGCTGCGCGAGTCCGCGCGGGACCTGCTGCGGCACCTCGACCGGCAGCCCGGCCTGCGGGTCGACGACCTGGTCCGGACGCTCGCCGAGGCCCGCCCCGAACTGCCGCACCGGGTCCTGCTGCGGGCCGCCGACACCGCCGGGGTGCGGACCGCGCTGCGCGACTACCTGGCCACCGGCCGCTCGGCCGAGCCCGGCCCGCCCGCCGGGGGCTGGCTGACGGGCGGCCAGGTCCGCGCCGAGAGCTTCGGCGACCTGCGCCACGCCCGGCGCACCGCCGTCCCGGCCCGGCCGCTGCGCCGCCGCCGGCACTGGATCGAACCCGCCCCCGAGGAGCGGGCCGCCCCGCCGCCCGCCGCGCCCCCCGTGCCCCGGCCCGGGCTGCTGCGCGAACGGACCCTGCGGCGGCTGCGGCCCGGCACCGGCGGACGCGACCTGTTCCTGATCCACCCCGCGGGCGGCAGCGTGTTCTGCTACCAGAACCTGCTGGCGCACAGCCACTACCCCGGAACGGTCTGGGCGCTGTCCTTCCCGGCCGCCCGGGTCGACGAGCTGACCGGCGTCCCCGCCCTGGCCCGGGCCCACCTCCAGGAGATCCGCCGGGTCCGCCCGCGCGGCCCCTACCTGCTCGGCGGCTACTCCTTCGGCGGCACCGTCGCCTACGAGGTCGCCCGCATCCTCCAGCAGGAGGGCGAGCAGGTCGAGCACCTGCTGCTGATGGACGCGCTCCCGCCGGAGGCCTACCCCAAGCCCGAACTGGCCGAATTCCTGTCCGCCGTCCCCGAGTTCGGCCGCTCCGTGCTCGGCCTGGGACAGCTGCCGGACGGGCCGGCGCCGACCGGCTTCGACGAGGCGGTGGAACTGCTGCGGCAGCCCGGCTGGAACGCCGAGACGGTCGCCGAGTACCGGGTCTTCCTGGAGGTGTTCTGGGCGAACTGCCGGGCCCTGGCCAAGTACCGGGCGGGCGGCAGCCGGCTGCGCGTCCCCGCGACACTGATCCGGGCCGCCTCGCCCGAGCCGCCGGAGGTGTTCACCCGCCTCGGCGTGCGCGCCGAGACCGCCGAACGCTGGCCGCAGCGCTTCGAGCACCCGCCGCGCACCGTCCTGGTGCCCGGCGACCACTACACGATGGTGCACCACCCGGCGCACCGCCGCGCCCTCGCCGCCGCCCTCGACGAGGCGCTGGCGGAAGCGAACTGACGAACCCTCGGACATGAACCCGTGGAAGGAGCACCCGATGGACCAGCGGGCCGACCGGATCGCCCTGATGTTCCCCGGCCAGGGCGCGCAGCGCCCCGGCATGGGCCTGCCCTGGCTGGACAGCCCGCACTGGCGGGTGGTGGACGCGGTCTCGCAGCGCGTCGGCCGCGACGTCGGCGCCCTGCTGGTCGACGCCGACGCCGAGACGCTGCGCCGCACCGACAACGCCCAACTCGCCACCTTCACCCTGGAGATGGTGATCCTGCAGGCCGTCCGCGCGGCCGTCCCCGGGCTGCCGGTGGTGGCCTGCGCGGGCCACAGCCTGGGCGAGTACGGGGCGCTGGTCGCGGCCGGCGTGCTCAAGATCGAGGACGCGGCGGTGGTGGTCGCGGCGCGCGGCGCGGCGATGGCCGACGCCGCCCGGGCCGTGCCGGGCACCATGGCGGTGCTGATCGGCGGCGACATCGAGAGTGCCGTCCGGCTCACCCACGGCCTCCGGGCGGAGGGTGCCCAGGTCTGGCCCGCGAACGTCAACGGCCCGGCCCAGACGGTGGTCTCGGGCACCGTGGAGGGTGTCGAACTGCTCGCCGAGCGGGCCGGACCGGCCGGCTTCCGGGTCACCCGGATACCGGTCGGGGGTGCCTTCCACTCCCCGCTGATGCTGCCCGCGCAGCAGCGGCTGGCCGCCGCACTGGAAGGGATCGCGCTGCGCAGCGCGCGCATCCCCGTGGTGGCGAACGTGGACGGGCAGGTGCACGGCGGCGATCCGGTGGAGTGGCCCCGGCTGATGATCCGCCAGCTGGTCGAACCGGTGCTCTGGGACCACGGCGTACGGACCCTGGCCGGGCCGGACTGCGGAGCGACCGAACTGGTCGAACTGGGCCCCGGCGCGATCCTCGGCGGCCTGGCCCGACGGATCGCGCCGGCCCTCCCGAGCACCGCCGTCGGCACCCCGGAGCAGGTCGCGGCGCTCGCCGAGAGGTTCGCCACCGCCATCGTCTGAGCCACCGCCCACGACCGGGCCCGCCACCCTCGAACTCCCGGGGGCGGCGGGCCCGTCGGCGTTCCCGGCCGGCGGCCTTCGGCCGGAAACGGGGTGGCGCGCAGCGGCCCGTCGGTCACCCGCCCCTCGGCTCCGCCGTTCCCCGGGCCCCTGGAGCTTCGCTCCCGGCGGGCCCGGGGGTGGCTCGGTCAGGGGAGGCGGGTCCAGCCTGCGCGGGTGGCGAGGTGGGTGAGGGTGGGGTCGTCGCCTATGACGACGGGGTGGCCGACCTGGTGGAGGAGGGGGAGGTCGGAGGGGTGGTCGCCGTAGGCGTGGCAGTCGGCGGGGTCGAGGTGATGGGTGGCCATCAGGGTGCGGGCGGCGGTGGCCTTGGTTTCGCCGATCATGGGGGTGGCGAGTTCGCCGGTGTAGCGGCCGTCGGCCTGTTCGGGGCGGGAGCAGAGGACGAGGTCGGCGCCGAGGGCGGCGGCGAGCGGGTCGAGGCAGGGGGGGAAGGAGCCGGAGACCAGGACGGTGAGGTGGCCGGCGGCCCGGTGGCGGCGGAAGGCGGTGAGGCCGGAGGGGTTCCAGAGGTCGCCGCGGGCGAGTGCGGCGGCGAACCACTCGGCGCCGTGCCGGGTCACCTCGGCGACCTCGTCGCCCGCGAACAGCCGGTAGAAGAGGCGGTTGGACTGTTCGCGGGTGACGCCCTCGGCGGGGAGGCGGGCGAACCGGTCCCAGGTGTCGAGGTAGTCCCGGTCGGGGCGGCCGACGGCGCGCCAGTAGTGCTCCAGGAAGCGGAACATGCTCTTGGCGCCGATCAGCGTCTCGTCCACGTCGAAGAACGCGGCGGCGGTCACGGCCCGGCGGGACGGGGCGTGGACCGGGTCGATGGTGAGGATCATCGGGTGAACTTCCTTCCGGGGGAGGGGCGGTGGGTCGGGCGGGTCAGTGGCCCATGCCGAGGCCGCCGTCGACGGGGAGGACCGCGCCGGTGACGTAGGCGGCGGCGTCGGAGGCGAGGAAGCGGACGGCGGCGGCGACCTCCTCGGCGGCGGCGAGCCGGCCGAGCGGGATCTGGGCGGTGATGCCGGCCAGGATCTGCTCGTCGATGGCGGCGGTCATGTCGGTGTGCGCGTAGCCGGGGGCGACCACGTTGGCGGTGACGCCGCGCGGGCCGAGCTCGCGGGCGAGCGAGCGGGCCAGGCCGATCAGGCCGGCCTTGGAGGCGGCGTAGTTGGCCTGCCCGGCGCTGCCGCGCAGCGCGTTGACGGAGGAGACGAAGACCAGGCGGCCGGAGCGGGCCCGCAGCATCGGCATGGCGGCCCGCCGGGCGACCCGGAACGCGGCGTGCAGGTTGGTCTGCAGCACCTCGTCGAAGGCGGCGTCGCTCATGGTCAGGGACATCCCGTCGCGGGTGATGCCCGCGTTGGCGACCAGGACCTGGACCGGGCCCTGCTCGGCCTCGACCTCCTTGAAGGCGCGTTCGACCGACTCCGGGTCGGTGACGTCGCAGTGGACGCCGAACAGCCCTTCGGGGGCGGGGCCGGTGCGGTGGGTGACGGCGACCCGGTCGCCGTCGGCGGCCAGGGCGCGGGCGACGGCCAGGCCGAGGCCGCGGTTTCCGCCGGTGACCAGGACGGAGCGGGACATGGGGACCTCCGGGTTGAGGGGGTGGGGCGGAAGGACCTTGCGGGGCCTCCCGTACGTATGTATGGTACTGACTCAAGACAGAGTTCTGATAGAGATTCGAAGGCTGAAAAGAAGAGGAGTTCGTCCATGACCGTCACCAGCGGCCCGCGGCACCGCCTCCCGGCCGCCACCGACCTGGACTACGTCCGCACCGTCGACCGCACCCTGCTGCACCGGCGGGCGCTCAGCGAGGTCTTCCTCACCTCCGCCGTCCGGGTCGACAAGCACCGCTTCTGGGCCGGGGCCCAACTCCCGCCCTCGCACCCGTACTTCACCGACCACCTGGTCGAGGGCCAGGTGATCGATCCGCTGCTGCTGCTGGAGTGCTGCCGGCAGGCCGAGACCTACGCCGCGCACGTCTTCCACGGCGTCCCGGCGGACGGCAAGTTCATCCTCCGGTCCTGGAGCTGGCGCCAGCTCGGCCGCGCCCCGCGGCTGGCCGGCGGGCCCGCCGAACTGGCCATCCAGGTCACCGCCGGCAACCCGCAGAGCCGGGACGGCGTGCTGCGCGGCCTGGACTACGACATGGACCTGTGGATCGGGGACGCCCCGGTCGGCAGCGTCCGGCTCTCCGCCAGCTACCTGCCCGGCGCGCTGTACGGCCCGGTCCGCGCGCACGGCCGCGGCGGCAGCCGCCCGCCGCTGTCCGACGCCGCCGCCCCGCTGCACCGCGGCGCGGCCGTCGCCCCGCACCTGGTCGGCCGGGTCCGCCCGGAGAACGTGGTGCTGGCCGGCGTGCGCGCCGACGGCGAGGAGACCGTCGCCGACCTGCGGGTGCTCGCCGGGCACCCCAGCATGTTCGACCACCCGCTGGACCACGTGCCCGGCATGGTCGCCGTCGAGGCCGCCCGGCAGCTCGCCCTGCTGGTCGCCAACGACCGCCGCGGCTCGGTCACCCGACAGGTCGTCACCTCGCTGCACGGCGACTTCACCCGCTACATCGAGCTGGACGCGCCGACCACCCTGCACGCCCGCCGGGACGCCGACGACCCGGACACCGTCCGGATCGCCGTCCGGCAGCCCGACGGCGACGCCGCCCTGATCGCCATCGGCCTGGGCGACGTCCGCCCGGCCGGCTGAGCCCGCCGACGGACGGGGGAGCACACCATGAACCCGCAACCGGGCATCGGCATCAGTGCGGTGGCCGCCTGGTACCCGGAAGGGCGGTCCACCGCCGAGGAGGCCCTCGCCGAGGGCCTGCTCGGCCCGGACGACCTCGCCAAGCTCGGCACCCGGCGGCTGCCGGTCGCCGAGATCCCGCCGCCGGACGCCGCGGTCGAGGCCGCCCGGACGGCACTGGCCCGGGCCGGGCTCGACCCGGCCGCCCTCGGACTCGTCCTGCACGCCTGGATCTACCACCAGGGGCACGACTTCTGGTCCCCGCCGCACTACCTGGCCCACCGGCTGGGCGCCGACCGGGCCTACCCGCTCGGCATCCAGCAGATGTGCAACGGCGGCCCCGCCGCCCTGCAGACCGCCGTGGCCTGGCTCACCGCCGAGCCCGGCCTCGGCCACGTCCTGGTCACCACCGCGGACAGCTTCTGCGGCCCCGGCTTCGACCGCTGGCGCGGCGACTACGGGGTCGCCTACGGCGACGCCGCGACCGCCCTGCTGCTGCACCCCGGCCAACGGGACGACGACGTGCTGCACCTGCTGGCCGTGGCCGGCGCCGCCGCCCCCGAACTGGAGTCGGTGCACCGCGGCGAGGACCCGTTCAGCCCCGCGCCGCGCTGGCACGGCCCGACCGTCGACGTCCGGCGGCCGAAGAAGGCCTTCCTGGCCGCGCACGGCCCGGACCGCCTGTTCGACGCCACCCGGGAGTGCGTCGACCGGGCGGTGCGCACCGCCCTCGACCGGGCCGGACTGGCCCCCGACGACCCGAGCGTCCGGCACGTGCTGCTGCCCCGGCTCGGCCGGCAGGCGCTGGAGGCCGGCTACCGCCCCGCGGTGGCCTTCCTGGCCGGGGCCGAGGTGCACGACCTCGGACCCGACACCGGCCACCTCGGCGCCGGCGACACCCCGGCCAACCTGGCCGACCTGACGGACCGCCGGCTGCTCGCCCCCGGCGAGGTGGCGGTGGCCGTCAGCGGCGGCGCCGGCTTCACCTGGTCGGCCGTCGTGGTCCGCGCCCCCGAGCACTGAACCACCGCGCGCACCGGCGCGCTTCGCCCAGCCCCACCGACCGCAGAGAGGACCGCCATGCCCAGCACCACCGTCCCACCGGGGCCCCGCGTCCCGGCCCGCCGGACCGAGGACGCGAGATGACCGGCCGCGCCGCCGTGATCGCCGGCATCGGCTCCTGGGTGCCGCCGCGGGTCGTCACCAACGAGGACCTGTCCCGGCAGTTCGACACCGACGACGAGTGGATCCGCACCCGCACCGGCATCGCCACCCGGCACTTCGTCGAACCCGGCACCGCCACCTCCGACCTGGCCGTCGAAGCCGGCGCCCGGGCACTGAAATCGGCCGGCGGCCCGCCGCCCGGCGCACTGGTCCTGGCCACCACCACCCCCGACCGGCCCTGCCCCGGCACCGCCCCCGAGGTCGCCACCCGGCTCGGCCTCGACCACATCGCCGCGTTCGACGTCTCCGCCGTCTGCACCGGCTTCCTGTACGGCCTCGCCACCGGCGCCGGCCTGATCGCCAGCGGCCAGGCCGACCGCGTCCTGGTGATCGCCGCCGAGGCGTTCAGCACCCTCCTCAGCCCCACCGACCGCACCACCAGCGTGATCTTCGGCGACGGCGCCGGGGCCGTGGTGCTGCGGGCCGGCGACCCCGACGAGCCCGGCGCGCTGAAGGCCGTCGACCTCGGCAGCGACGGCTCCGGCGTCGACCTGATCACGGTGAGGGCGGGCGGCTCCCGGCAGCGCTCCAGCGGCCTGCCCCCGGCCGTCGAGGACACCTACTTCAGCATGGACGGCCACCCGGTCTTCATGCAGGCCGTGCTGCGGATGGCCGCCTCCTCCCGGACCGTCCTGCAACGGGTCGGCTGGGGCGTCGAGGACGTCGACCGGCTGGTCGGCCACCAGGCCAACCTGCGCATCCTGCACGCCGTCGCCGACCAGCTCAAACTCCCGCGCGAGAAGGCCGTGGTGAACCTCGACAAGGTCGCCAACACGGCCGGCGCGTCCATCCCGCTGGCGCTCGCCGACGCCGCCGCCGAGGGCTTCCTGCGCCCCGGCCAGCGCGTCCTGATGACCGCCTTCGGCGGCGGTCTGACCTGGGGCTCCGCGGCCGTCGAATGGCCCGCGCTCGACCTGGTCTGACCGACCGTCACCACAGTTCTGCAGCAATGGCGCTGACGCACCACCACCACACACCGGCACCACCATCCGAGGGGAACCACCATGAACGCCATCCAGGACCGCGTCACCACCATCCTCACCGGCAAGTTCGGCGTGCGGCCGGAGGAGCTGAGCGAGGGCGTCGTCCTCAGCGACCTGCGCTTCGACTCGCTGGCGCTGCTGGAGCTCGCGCTGACCTTCAGCGAGGAGTTCGACATCTTCGTCGCCCACGACGAACTCTCCATCAACCACACCCTGTTCGACACCGTGGAACTGGTGGAGGCCAAGGGCGTGACGGTCTGATGACCCTCCACGACCCCCGATTCGACGTCGCCGTGACCGGGCTCGGCCTGGTCACGCCGGCCGGAATGGGCATCGAGGCGAACTGGGAGCGGATCACCTCCGGCCGCTCCACCGCCGCCCTCGACCCCGCGCTCGCCGACGCCGCCGTCAGGTTCGCCTGCCTGGTGCCCGGCTTCGACGCGGCGGAACTGCTCGGCCGGGAGCACTCCTGGCGACTGGACCGCTTCGTGCAACTCGCCATGGTCGCCGCCCGCCAGGCCGTCGAGGACGCCGGCCTGGACCCGCAGCACTGGGACGGCGCCAGAGTGGCCGTGGTGCTGGGCAACTCGCTCGGCGGCACCGGCACCTTCGAGCAGCAGCACCAGCGGCTGCGCGACCACGGACCCAAGCGGGTCTCCCCGCTGCTGATCCCGATGTCGATGATGAACATGGTCTCCGGCTACGTGGCGATCGACCTGAAGGCCAAGGGCCCCAACCTGGTCACCGCCACCGCCTGCGCCTCCGGCGCGACCGCGATCGGCATCGGCCGGGAACTGCTCCGGGCCGGCACCTGCGACGTGGTGATCGCCGGCGCCAGCGAGTCCGCGCTCTCCCCGGCCGTGCTGGCCGGACTGCACCAGATGGGCGCGCTGTCGGCCCGCGAGGACGACCCGACGGCGGCCTCCCGCCCGTTCGACGCCGACCGGGACGGCTTCGTCGCCGCCGAGGGCGCCGGGGTGCTGGTGCTGGAGCGGATGGCCGACGCCCGGGCCCGCAACGCCCGGGTCCGGGCCCGGATCAGCGGCTACGGGGCCTCCGCGGACGCCCACCACGCCACCGCCCCCGACCCGTCCGGCGCCGGGGTGGAACTCGCCGTGCAGGCCGCGCTCACCGACGCCCGGATCGGGCACTCGGACGTGCAGCACATCAACGCGCACGGCACCTCCACCCCGCTCAACGACTCCACCGAGGCCCGCGTGGTGCACCGGCTGTTCGGCGACACGCCGGCCGTCACCTCCACCAAGGGCGTCACCGGCCACACCCTGGGCGCGGCCGGCGCGATCGAGGCGGCCTACACCGTCCTCGCCGTGGAGCGCGGCCGGCTCCCGCCCACCGCCAACCTGCGGCGGCTCGACGACGGCGTCGAGATCGACGTGGTGCACGGCGCGGCCCGGGAGGCCAAGGTCGACGTCGCGATCAGCAACTCGTTCGGGTTCGGCGGCCACAACGCCGTCCTGGTGGTGACCGCCGCCTGATCCCGCGCCGACCGCGGCGCCGCCCCTCCGCGCGAGGGGCGGCGCCGCGGCGCGTCCGCGTTCCCCACCACCGCCACCACCAAGCACGCTTGACGAGACGTCAGCCACCGACGGAAGGACCCCGCATGACCACCCCCCGCACCCTCGCCGCGACCGGCCCGATCGGCCTCGGCTGCCAGGGCATGAGCTGGATCTACGACGAGGCGGGCCGCGACGACGCGCGGTCCGCCGAGGTGCTCCGCGAGGCCCTCGACCTCGGCGTCCGGCACTTCGACACCTCCGACATCTACGGCGACGGCCACAACGAGGAACTGCTCGGCAAGGCGCTGGCCGGCCGCCGCGACGACGCCTTCCTGGCCACCAAGGCCGGGCTGGTGGTCGACGACCTGGCCGCCCGCGCGCTGCACCGGGACGGCTCGCCCGCCCACCTGCGCCGCGCCGTCGAGGCCAGCCTGCGCCGGCTCGGCACCGACCGGATCGACCTGTACTACCTGCACCGGACCGACCCGGCGGTGCCGCTGGCGGAGAGCTGGGGCGCGCTCGCCGACCTGGTCGCCGAGGGCAAGGTCCGCGCCCTCGGCCTCTCCGAGGTCACCGCCGCCGAGGCCGCCGCCGCGCACCGGCAGCACCCCGTCGCCGCCGTCCAGTCCGAACTCTCGCTCTGGACCAGGGAACCGCTCGGCCCGGACGGCGTCCTCGACTGGTGCGCGGCCAACGGCGCGGCCTTCGTCGCCTTCGCCCCGCTCGGCCGCGGCTTCCTGACCGGCTCGATCACCGCCGCCGACTTCACCGACGAGGACTTCCGCGCCCACAACGGCCGGTTCACCGCCGAGGCCGTCGAGGCCAACCTGCGGATCGTCCGCGCCGTCGAACCCGTCGCCGCCCGGCACGGCGCCACCCTCGCGCAGACCGCCGTCGCCTGGACCCTCGCCCAGGGCCCGCACGTGATCGCCATCCCCGGCACCCGGAACTCCCGCCACCTGCGCGACAACGCCGCCGCCGGAACCCTCCGCCTCACCGACGCCGACCTGCGCCAGCTCGACGCGGTGCCCGCCCCCGTCGGCAACCGGTACTGACGACACGTCGACACGTCGACGAACAACGCCGAGGGGCCCGCCGGACGACGTCCGGCGGGCCCCTCGGCACACGGGCTCAGCGCGCGGCGGCCGGCTCCCCGGCCCGCACCCCCGCACCCAGCGCGGCCAGGTGCTCCAGCAGCGGCTCCGGCCGGTCGGCCGGCACCGCCAGCGCCACGTGCTGGTCCGGCCGGACCAGCACCAGCGCGGGCGTCCGGCCGCGCCGCCGGGCCTGCGCGGGCCGCAGCCGGCCCGGGCGGCCGTCGCGCAGCTCGGCCGCCGCGGTGTCCAGCACCCGCACCTCCAGCAGTTCGCCGTACCGCCCGGCCGCGGCCTCCGCCGCGCGCAGCGCCGCCGCGGGCAGCGCCCCGCCGTCGGCCACCACCAGCAGGGTGTGCCGCAGGTCGCCGAGCGCCTGCCGCAGCCCGCTCCGGCGCGAGGCCCGGACGTCCCACACCTCGCGGTCGCCGACCAGCGCGCCGGTGGTGAACCCGCCCGCGCGGCGCGGCCGCCCGCCCGCCGGGTCGCGGTAGACGGTGCGGAACCCGGCCAGCCACGGCACGTACCAGAGGTCGCCGAGCCGGACCGCCGAGGCGGCCCGCAGCAGCGCGTCCCGGACCGCCCGCTGCGCGGGCCGGGGCAGCATCCAGGCCCGGGTCTGCAGGTCGGCCTGCTTGACGATCGCCTCGGCGACCTGCCCGCGCTCCGCCTGCACGCTGTCCAGCACCTGCTCGCCGGCCAGGCCGCGGTGCGCCAGCGCCAGCTTCCAGGACAGGTTGTAGGCGTCGCCGACGCCGGTGTTCAGGCCCTGGCCGCCGGCCGGGCTGTGGATGTGCGCGGCGTCGCCGACCAGGAACACCCGGCCCTCGCGGGTCCGTTCGGCGTGCCGGGCGTGCACCGAGAAGGCGCTCACCCAGGTCGGGTTGCGCAGCGTCAGCCCGCCCGGGCCGCGCTCGTCCACCAGTTGCTGGACCTGCTCCAGCGTCACCCCGTCCCGGGGCAGGTCCGGGGGAGCGGAGGTGAACACCCGGAACCGGCCGTTCGGCAGGCCGCAGGTGACCAGCACGCCGCGCGGGGAGCAGAAGTAGTGGCTGTCGTCGTGCGCCAGGTCGCCCTCCATCTCGGCGTCCGCGACCACGAAGGTGTTCGGGTAGGTCAGTCCCTCGAAGGAGATGCCGAGCAGCTCGCGCACCGTGCTGCTCGCCCCGTCCGCGCCCACCAGGTAGGCGAAGTCGGCGGTGTACGGCTCGCCGTCCGGGCCGGCCAGGGTCGCGGTGACCCGGTCCCGGTGCTGCTCCAGCGCGAGCAGCCGGGTCGACCACTCGACGCCGCCGCCGGCCTGCCCGAAGGCGTCCAGCAGGGCCGCCTCGACGTCCGGCTGCGGCATGATCACCGGCTGGTCGACGGGGCGGAACTCCAGCGAGCCGACCGGCGCGCCGGAGGAGTAGTAGCGGAAGGCGCGCAGCGGCATGGCGCGTTCGGCGACGTGGTTCCCGCCGCCGAGGCGGCGCAGGATCTCCAGGGTGCGCGGCCAGACCAGCAGCGCCTTGGAGAGCGGGGACGGGGCGGCGGCCCGGTCGACGCAGCGCACCGACACGCCGCGGCGCAGCAGTTCGGTGGCGGCGGTCAGGCCGACCGGGCCCGCGCCGACGACCAGGACGGGGTAGGGGCTGGACACGCGGGGCTCCTTCGGGTGGGGGGTCACTTGGCACCCACCGGCTGCGGGGCCGCCTCGAACCCGGCCTCCGGCAGGGAGACCGACTCCACGGCGGCGGCGTCGTCGGTGGTGGCGGCGTCGGTGGCGAGGGCGTCGGCGGGAGCGGGGGTGGTGGCGGTGGCGGCGGCGCTCTTGCGGTCGCGCACCAGCAGCACCACCGGGACGGTGCTGAGCAGGCAGATCGCGGTGAGCAGCCACAGCGTCAGGCGGAGCGCGCCGGTGTAGCCGTCGGCGAGCTGGGCGGTGAGCGCGGCCGGGTCGGCGCCGGGGGCGAGGGCGAGCGCGCCGGACAGGTCGCCGCCGACCAGCTTGCCGGCCAGCGCGCCGCCGGCCGCCGGGGCGTCGGAGAGCCGGCCCGCGGTCAGGCTGACCAGGACCGCGCCCATCACCACGATGGCGACGGTCTCGCCCGCCAGCCGCATGGTGTTGAACATGCCGGCCGCCATGCCGGCCCGCTCGGGCTCGACCGAGCCGATCGCGGCGGCGTCCAGCAGGCCGGCCGCGACGCCCATGCCGGCGCCGGTCAGCAGCAGCGGGCCGACCAGGGCGAGGGTGGAGACGCCGGGCTCGACCACGGTCAGCCAGGCGGTGCCCGCGGCCATCAGCACCAAGGACGCGCCGAGCAGCAGGCCGGCCGGGACCCGGGCGGCCAGCTTGCCGGCCAGCGCGGGCAGCAGCAGCACGGGGGCGGTCAGCGCCATCATGGTGGCGCCGGCCGCGGCGGTGGACAGGCCGTCGGCGGCGACCAGCCAGCTCGGCAGCAGCACCAGCAGGCTGACGAACCCGAAGGCCAGCACCACCGGCATCAGGCAGACCGCGACGAAGCGCGGGTTGCGGAACAGCGACAGGTCGAACATCGGGTGCTTCAGGCGGCGTTCGGCGACCACGAAGGCGACCAGCAGGGCCAGGCTGCCGGCCACCAGGCCGGGCACCTGCCCGCCGCCGAACCAGCCGAGCTGCGGGCCCTCGACCATGGCCAGGGTGAACAGGAACAGCGCGCCGGTGAAGGTCAGGGTGCCGATCCAGTCGGCCCGGCCGCCGGAGCGTTCGGGGCGGTCGGCGGGCACCACCGGGACCAGCAGCAGCGCGAGCACGGCCACCGCCAGGTGCGAGAGGAACACCGCCCGCCAGCCGAAGGCGCTGACCAGCAGGCCCGCGGTGGACGGGCCGAGGGCGAGCCCGGCGCCGAACGAGGAGCCGAGGACGCCGAACGCCCTGCCCAGCGCCGGCCCCTCGAACAGGCCGGCCAGCAGGGCGCTGCCGGAGGTGAGCACGGCGGCCGCGCCGAGGCCGGCCAGCGCCCGCAGCGCGTCCAGCAGGTAGACGTTCCCGACCAGCGCGCTGAGCAGCGAGGCCAGCGCGAACAGCACGGTGCCGGCGGTGAACATCCGGCGGCGGCCGACCCGGTCGGCGAGCGAGCCGGCGGCCAGCATGAAGCTGCCGAAGGTCAGGTTGTAGGAGTTGACCACCCACTGCAGCGGGACCAGGCCCGCGTCCAGCTGGTGGCCGATCCCGGGCAGTGCGACGGACGAACCGGTCAGTGAGGCGGGCAGGATTCCGCCGGCGAGGCAGACCGCGGTGAGGGCGAGGCCCTTCCGCGGGCGCCGCCCACCGGGCGCGGGGACGGTGGTGCTCATGGGTGCGGACTCCAGTCGGTCGAAGGCGACAGCGTGTTCTGATGTATATCAGAATTCTGATGCGAAGCTAAGGGCTGATTTCGCTGGCCGGACGCCGTGGCAGCAAGTTGCCGTCCGCCGACAGCTTGGTGGCACCCGATCCGGCGCCACCCGCCCGCCCGGCGGCGCACATTGGACGAGTCACCCCGGCAGTCCGCCGGAACACCCCCCGCCCGACACCTCGAAAGGGAACCCCCATGGCCGTACGAACCGCGCGCACCGGGACGGCCCCGGTCGCCGCCGACGCAGCAGCGGGCCCGGCCGGTGTGCCCACCGTCCTGGTGCTGGGCACCGGTCGCCGCCAGTTCCGCGAGTACGCCCTGCTCGCGATGGCGGAGGAGGCGCTGCTGATCGGCCTCGACACCCAGCTGCCGTCCTGGCAGTCCCCGTACATGGAGGACTTCGCCACCGCCGCCCCCGACCGGGTCTCGCTGCTGGCCGCCGCCCGCGACCTGGCCCGCCGCCACCGGGTGGCCGGCGTGGTGGTGTGCGACGAGCGGCTGGCCGAGCCCGCCGCCGAACTCGCCGAGGAGCTGGGCCTGCCCGGCCCCGGCGCCGCCGTGGTCCGCACCGTCCAGGACCGCTGGGCCACCCGCGCCCTGCTCAACGACGCCGGGGTCGGCGTCCGCCGGGCCCGGCTGGTCACCGGCGTCGCCGAGGCCGAGCGGGCCGCCGCCGAACTCGGCCTCCCCGTAGTACTGACGGCCCGTCACCCGCAGCCCGGCACCGAGTCGGTCCGGGCCGAGGCGTTCGCGGACGTCGAGCGGGCCTTCCTCGCCGCGGCCGGCGGCGGCTTCGCCCCGCTGTCCGGCCGGGGCGGCGGCGTGCTGGTCGAACCCGCCCTGGACGGGCCGGAGTTCACCCTCTGCTGCACCGTCGAGGAGGGTCGGGTCCGGACCTGGTACACGGCCGGCCGGGAGCGCGGCCGCGGCCCGGAGGTCAGCCGGCAGTACCTGGTGGACGCCACCGCGGACGAACCCGCCCCCGGGCTCGCCGAGTTCGCCCGCCGCGCGCACGCCGCGCTCGGCATCCGGCACGGCGTCACCCACCTCGACGTGCAGCTCGCCGCCGACGGCCCGGTGGTGCTGCGGGCCGGCTGCTGGCTGGCCGGCGACCTGATCCCGCTGATGGGCTGCATGGCCACCGGCGTCGACCTGGCCGCCGCCGGACTGCGGCTCGCCCTCGGCCGCCCGGTCCGCGAGCGGGTCGAGTACCGGCGGGCCGCCGGCATCCGACTGGTGCTGCCCGCCGACCCGGCCGCCGCCGTCCCCGGGCTCGCCCGGGTGGTGGAGCGTCCGAACGGTACCGTGGTGGTCCGCACCGTTCCCTGCGGCGAGGTCGAAAGCCTGGTGCCCGCAGGGGAGTTGACGGGTGTCGCGCTGCTCGCGGCGAGCGCCGCCGACGGCCCCGGGTGCCGGGCCGCCCTGGACGCCGCGGAGGAGCAGGCCGCGGTGCGGCCCGCCGCTCCGGTCGCGGCCCCGGTCCCGGTCCTCGGCTGAGGACGGGGACGCCCCGGTCCCGGCCGCCGTGCCGGGGCCGGCCGTACCAGTGAGAAAGGATCAGAGAAGATGCCCTCCGGGCCCCCCTGCACGATCACCGTGGTGACCGACGACGCCGAGGCCGCCACCTCGGCCGGCTTCGGCATCGCCAGGCTGCTGGCGCAACTGCCCAGCGCGTGGGTCGGCGACTTCACGGTGGACGGCGGCCGCGCCGAACTCCGGCTGCACGCCCCCGACCCGGCCGCCGCCCGGCAGGCCGTCCGCGACGCCCTGGCCCAGCCGGCGCTCCGCGAATGGCGGCTCGCCGACCACTGACCGCCCCACCCGCCCCGTACCGCCCCGTACCGCCCGAACCCCCCTCCCGGGCCGGAACAACGGGGAGAGGCCCGGCCCCGCCGCACACCAGCGGCGGGGCCGGGCCCCTTTGCGTACCTGCAGGATCAGGGCTCCAGGCGGCCGATCGCGCGCTCCAGCAGGGTGTGCAGCTGCTCGCGCTCCCCGGCGTCGTAGGACTCCGCCAGGCGGTCCTCCACGGCCTGCACCCGGGCGTCGGCCTTCTTCATCAGCGCCTTGCCCTCCCGGGTCAGCGTGGTCACCAGGACCTTCGGGTGGATCGCCGAGGGGCTGCGCCCGATCAGGTTCTTGGACTCCAGGTTGCCCAGGATCACCGCCATGGTCTGCGGGGTCACCCCGGAGGCCCGGGCCAGCTGGGCGCCCGACATGCCGCCGGAGGCGGCCAGCGCGGCCAGCGCGGAGTGCTGCGGCACCGTCAGGTCGAACTGGCGCAGCGCCTCGCTCTTGTCGGCCGCCAGCAGCTGGTCGAGCCGCCGGACCAGCCGGCCGAGCCGCCAGTCGGCCCGCGCCGTCGAATCAGTGGCCGCACTCATCGCAGATCACCCACTACGTGTCAGAGCTTTGGGACAGTGCACCGATGATGCCACACCGTCCGTCCGCTGCCCATGGGGCCGACCGCGCGGCGCGGCGCGGGGTCGGATTCCCGGGCGCGGCCCGATCCGGGGTCGAGCGTTCCGCGAGGTGTCATCATGCTGCACCCGCGGTTGCAACTTGGTGGTGCCGAACGGCGTGGTCCGGGCCCGCCGGGACTGGCAGATTCTGTGGTGTCGGAGAACGCGCCGACCGGACGAGCGGAAGAAGCAACTCCGCCGCCGCACAAGCCACTTGAAAGCACCCCGGAGGTTCCTGAAATGACCGCCCAGCGCCGCACCCCGTTCGCCAAGGCCGCCGCTTCCGTCGCCCTCGCCGTCGCCGGTGCCACCCTGGTCGGCGGCCTGCTGGGTGCCGGTCAGGCCTACGCGGACGGCACCGCCACCACCCCCACCACCTCGCCGAGCCCGACCTCCACCGTCCAGCCGGGCAACGGCTGGGAGAGCACCGGCCAGAGCGCCTCCGGCGCGGTCGTCCCGGCGCCCGCCACCGCCTCCCCCTCCGCCTCCAACGGCAACGGCTGGGAGTGACCCCCGCCCGTCCCCGCCCATCCTGCGGGCCGCGCCGGCCCGCGACCGAGAAAGGCCGGAAATGACAGTCCTGTTCGACCCGCCGGCGGTGCTCGACCCGCTGCCCGCCGCGGCCCCGCAGCCGCCGGCGGAGCCCGCCCCGACCCCGCCCCCGGCCCCGCCCGCCACGATGACCGAGCGGACGGCCGAGCTGCGTGAACTGCGCGAGCGGGTCCGTCGCGGTCCGAGCGAGAAGGCCACCGAGGCGCAGCACGCGAAGGGGAAGCTGACCGCGCGGGAGCGGATCGACCTGCTGCTGGACGAGG